>CAVVSP010000039.1:0-21634 GCA_963750845.1 uncultured Acidobacteriaceae bacterium | reverse complement strand
TTGCCTTCACCCAGATAGGCGGCGAGTTCATGCCGGCGCTCGAAGAAGGCAACCTCTGGATTCGTGCGACGATGCAGCAGGACATGGCATTCCCGCAGTCGCCGATCTCGCCGATCAGCTTCGCAGCGTGCTCCGCAGCTTTCCTGAGTGACGCAGTGTCTCTCGCAAATGGGTAGGCCCGATGACGGCATGGATGTGAGTACCTTTAACAACATCGAATTTCTCGCCGATCTGAAGCCGGCGAACGAGTGGCGGCCGCAGTTCCACGGCAAGAAGGAAGAGCTGATCGCGGCGATCCAGAAGAAGTTCGACCGTTATCCCGGCATCGATTTCAACTTCTCCCAAACCATCCAGGCAACCGAGGAGGCGATGTCCGGCGTGAAGGGCGAAAATTCCCTCAAACTCTTTGGCGACGACTTCGACACCTACCAGCACGGCGGATAAGATATACCAGCTCATGACGCACGTTCGTGGGGTGACGGACATTGGTGTCTTCCACGTTGGTGGCCAACCCAGCCTGCTCATCTCCATCGATCGCGCTGAAGCCGCTCGCTATGGCATCGCGGCGGCAGACATCAACAACGCCGTGCAGGCGGCCGTAGGCGGCGCTGCTGTCACGCAGATCATCGAGGGCGAGCGCCGCTTCGATTTCGCCGTGCGCTTCACTCCGCAGTTCCGTGACACACCTGAGGCCATCCGCAAGATCCTGCTGCCTACGCCAGATGGCAATCAGATTCCGCTGGGTAACGTGGCGAACGTCGCGCTGCACAATGGCGCGTTTATGATCTACCGTGAGGGTGGGCGCTATATCCCAATCAAGTTCAGCGTCCGCGGCCGCGACCTGCAGAGCACGATCGAAGAGCTGAAGGATGTCCTTGCGCATCAAGTCAAGCTGCCCTCCGGCTACACCTACACCTGGGCCGGCGAGTACGACAGCCTGCAAAAGGAGCTGCACCGTCTCGCGTTCATCGTGCCCATTTCGCCTCATCGTGCTGCTGCTGCTTTACCTGCTGTTCCAGTCCTTCCGCGATGCTTTGATCGTGCTCGCCACTCTTCCGTTTGGCGCGATCGGAGGGATTTTCACTTTGGTGCTTACCCACACTCGTTCAGTATTTCGGCGGCGGTAGGTTTTACTTCCCTGCTCGGCCTCAACACGTTGTGCACAGTGGTATTCCTGACAGGGTTGCGTCACCAGCAGCATGATCACGGACGCGAGCGCGGCGTTTCCTCGGTGCAATCGACGAAATGCGTCCTATCGTTATGGCCTGCATGGCGGCGGGTCTCGGATTGCTGCCCGCAGCCATCGCCTCCGGCATTGGTTCGCAAACACAAAAGCCGCTGGCGCGGGTCGTCGTGGGTGGCACCGTCACAACTGTATTTGCAGTCCTCTTCCTGGTGCCGCTCATGGCGCGCACGTGGGCCCCCGTGGATCGCAATCCTGATCGCGGCGGCGATGACGAGAATGGCGGCGAATCCGCCGCCGGACAATGGACCACCCAGTCCACTCGAGCTGGGCCGACTACTCCTCGCGCAGCACTTCAAGCGGCCGCTGCCCGAGGATGCGGATGCTGGCGAGCCACCCGGTAAGCACGGCTAATACGCCTGTCCCGGCTGCAGCGGCTGCAGCAGCAAGCCATTGCGGCCGATACGGCACATCCAGCCGGTGCAGCAGAATGAAAGTGAGCAGGTTGGCGAAGATCACGCCGACGCATCCCGCCAGCAGCCCCAGCACCGTAAACTCCACGCCGAAGACCGCAGCGACTCGTGCGCGGCGCGCCCCCGTGTCTTCAAGACCACGACCTCGCGTATGCGTCGGAATCGCGTGCTGGCCACGCTGGATGCCAGGATCACCAATCCGGAAAGAATCGAAAACGCCGCGAGGAATCGCACGATCATCGTAACCTGGTGAACGACGCCGGCTACGGTATCCAGGAGGTCCGCAATGTTGATGACGGTGACGGTCGGATAGGCGGCAAACAGCGCACGCTGCATTTGTGGGATTTGTGCTGTGTCCACATGCACAGCGCCGTACCAGACCACCGGCAGATGAGTCAGCGATCGCTGCGAGCAGATGAACTCACTGCGTCCGAAGACGTGCTGACCATCATTTGCGTATAGCGCCGCGACCGTTACCGGAATGCGCCGCTCCTGCACGGTGAACAGCATCGTCGAGCCAACACTCACATGCATCCGTTCGAGCAAGACCTTCACTGACCGCTACCTTGCCTTCCTCATCCCGGCTTCCACCACGCGCCCGCGTGCACCTTCGCACCCGCCGGAACTGTATCCGACCAGGTAAGGCTCACCGATTGCAGCAGATGCTCGCGGCACCTTCTCCTGCTTCAATGCATCGACCGCTTTTGCCGTCCACCTCATTCAGCCGTCCCGCTGACCACAGGCAGCCGCTCCATGGCGCCATGCACCCCCGGCTGTTTTGCCATCACAGCAGAAACGCCGTCGAGCTCATCTGTCGCGATGTCGATCAGAAAATATTCGGCAGACCCTTGCCGAGCGTCTGCTGCAGATCACGCAGCACCGCGTTCTGCATCAAAATACGGTGAGGATCAGCATGATGCCCGCGCCCAGCGCCGTCAGCACGGCAATCGACTGGTTGCCCGGGCGATAGAGATTGGACAGTCCGTGCCGCACTGAAGATGGCAAGCTGAGCCGCGTGCGTGAAAGCCCTGTCCGCAAAAGGCGCAGCAGCGTTCGTGCCAGCAGCGTGATGAATAGCAGGAGCGCGACCAGCGCCGCCGTAAACCATGTCGCCACGGTAAGCGACTGGTGAGGCCCGCGGCGATTCCGGCCAACGCAAGCAGGATGACGGCCGTTGCAATCCACTGCATGCGGCGCCGCTGCCAGCGTTCCGCGAGTGTCATCTCCGGCTGCGTCTCGACCTGGCGCCGCAGCACCAGGCTCGGTTTTACGCGCCGGATATCGAGCAGCGGCGGCAAACAAAACAGCAGCGTCGTCAGCATTCCCGTGCCCAGACCCGCGAGTACCGGATTGAGCGGCAGGCGCATCTCCGGACTCAGCGGCAGCAGCTTCCGCCAGCACCGTGGAAAGGCATACTCCACGCCAATCCGCCAGCACCACGCCAACCAGCGCGCCCAGCCAGCCCGAGGAACAGTGTCTGAATCAGATAGATCCGCAAAATGTCCGACGACTTGGCCCCGATCGACTTCATGGTCGCCAGAATCTCCATCCGCTGCTGCAGATGCGCGCGCATCGACATCGCCACGCCGATCGCCCCAGCACCATCGCTACCAGGCAGATCAGACTCAGCATGCCCCTCGCCCGATCCACGCCCTGGTCAGCGCTGGGTTCGTCTCGCGGAAATCCGTCACCTGCGCCTCGGGCAGGATCTTCTCGACCTGCGCCGTGGCGACCTTCGAGCTTGTCGCCCTAAGCGCAAACAGGAATATCGCTCCGCCGCGCGGCTCCCCGGCTGCAGCAGCCGGTCTCCTCCATCGCCTGCCGTGTGATGAGTACGCGCGGCCCATGCCCATGCCGGCAGTTCATGCGGTCCGGCTCGCTTCGTGATCACCGCCGCAATCCGGAATTGCGTCCGCCGATCTTCAGCTGATCGCCAACCTTCGCACGCAGACGCACCAGCAGATTGTCATCCGACCACCACGGTGTCGTCCGTCAGAGTCAGTTCCTGGCGAATCCTGCCCCGTCAGGACGCACCTTACCTGCCATAAAACGGATACTCGCGCCGGATCGACCGCCTTCAGAGTCACCAGCAGCGGCACCGGATCGACCTGCGCGGATCGCCATCGACACTATTTCCGTGACGACCGTCCGTCGCACATTCACTCCATGACAGCGGGCTCAGCGCTCGATTGCTCTCTTCGGCGGGTGGCTGACGGAACATGCGCGCCGACACATCCCCCGCCATGATGTCCGCGCCTGCCCCAGCAGTGTTCTTCTGCAAAGATCGTGCTGAATCCGCGCACGCCCGTCAGCGCCGCCACTCCAATCGCCACCGACACATCACGAATATGAACTTCGCCTTACCCGCGCGCAACTCACGCCACGCAATCCCGCCGCAACACTCCAGGGCAATGGCCGCTTTTCGCGGGTCACATCCGCCGCTGATCCGCCTGTTCACCGCGGCATTCACAGCTGCGCCGCCGCTGCGGCCACTGACTCCGGAACAAGTGTGTCTTCGATCACAAGCCCGTCGCGCAGCACAATGCGCCGATCCGCCCGCGCCGCAGATCTGCGGATCGTGCGTCACCAGCACCAGGGTGGTGCGCTTCCGCGTTGACGCGCGAGCAGCAGCTCCAGCACGTGCTGCCGTTCTCGAATCCAGATTGCCGGTCGGCTCGTCGGCCAGCACAATGGGCGGCTCCAGCATGAAGGCGCGCGCCAGCGCCACGCGCTGCTGTTCGCCGCCGGAAAGCTGCACCGGATAATGATCGCAGGCGGTCCGCCAGCCCCACGCGTCTGCAAGCAGTTCGCGCGCGCGATCCTGCGCGCTCGCGGTGGCCGCGCCATCCAGCTCGGAGGGCAGCAGCACGTTCTCAAGTGCCGTGAGCGTGGGAATCAGCTGGTAGGACTGAAAGACGAAACCGATTTTACGTCCGCGCATCTCCGCCAGCTTGTCTTCGTCCAGCCGCTGATCGTCGTTGCCGTCGAGCATCACCTCGCCGGCGGTGGGCGAATCCAGCCCGGCCAGCAGCCCAGCAGCGTGCTCTTGCCGCTGCCCGAGGCGCCCATGATCGCGGCAAACTGTCCTGCGGAATCACCAGGTCGATCCCGCGCAGAATCTCCACCAGCGTTGGTGCCGTTGCGAATCGACTTCTTCAGCCCCGCACTTCGATCATGCTGCCCCTTTGCGCCTCGTGCCTTCATCCGGCCGGCTGTCTCGCTGCGATTCGAACGTGTGATGCACCCTCGCAGTTCCCGCTGCTGCTTTCGCTCTGTCGCCGGACTTGCGCTCGCGGCCGGTGGATGCAACGGCAAGACCGCCGCCGGAACCTGCAGTCAATCCTCCGCTGCTGCCCCGCCCGCGCAACCGATAGCCCCGCCGCGTGACGACCGTCCGATCATTGTCGCCTTTGGGGACAGCCTGACTGCAGGCTATGGCACCGATGCCGGCAACAGCTATCCCGATTTTCTCGAACGCGATCTCGATGCCAAGGGCTTTCACTACCGGGTGGTCAATGCCGGCATCAGTGGCAACACTACCAAGGACGGGGTGGAACGCCTGGATGATGTGATTGCGCTGAAGCCTGCAGTTGTCATCGTTGCCTTCGGCGGCAACGACGGCCTCCGCGGTCTGCCCATCGACAGTACCCGGAAGAATCTCGACCAGATCGTCTCCGCCTTGCAGCACGCGGCAATCAAGATCGTGCTCGGCGGCATCACACTGCCGCCCAACTATGGCGCGGACTATATCCGCCAGTTCAACGAGATCTACGCATCGTGTCGAGGCAATATCATGTGCCGCTTCTCCCGTTCCTGCTCCAGGACGTCTACGGCGCCACGGGCAGCATGCAGGCCGACGGCATCCACGCCACGGCGCAGGGCAATCAGCAGGTAGCGCGCAACCTGCTGCCGTTGATCATGCCTTTGCTGCATAAGCATTGAGCATCAGCCAATACCACGATTGGCTGAAACAGTGTCCCGGCGACCCGCTGTGCGATGCCGATGAGCTCATGGCGGTTCGCGGATACCTTGACGCGCGGAGCCGCGGAGAAGTCCGCGAGGTTGCACATCGCGCCATTGCGCATGCGGCCCGCCGTGTGGGCGTCCACGGTGGTCGCGGGAAGCTCCGGCAGCAGCGTGCGCGGATGCGGCAGATGCCCTCCAAGTCCCCTGCTTGCGCTCAGCGCCGCCAGCTGCTCCAGCGAAATGCGCCTCGTCAACGCAGAACGGCCCGCCGGCAACGCGTCGCAGCGATGCCAGATGCGCGCCGCAGCCCAGCCGCTGGCCCAGATCATGCGCCAGCGAGCGGATATATCCGCCGGCAGAGACCGTAGCGCGAAACTCGGCAGTATCGCCATCCACCGATGTAATCGCAAATCGTGCACAACGATGCGCACTGGCGCAAGCTCCACCGGTTCTCCGGCGCGCGCCAGCGAGTATGCTGAGCGTCCGCGAATCTTTTTCGCGCTGTACGCAGGAGGCGTCTGCAGCAGCTCGCCATTGAAGCTCCGCCTGCGCCTTAGTTCTCCCATCGAGCGACACCTGCTTGAGGGCCAACCGGCTCGCCCTCTGCATCGTAGGTGGTTGTTGCCTGGCCAGAAGCGGATGGTGCCGGTGTAGCTCTTTCCATGCCTGCCGAAGAACTGCGCCAGTCGCGTGTAGCGGCCCAGCAGCAACGGCAACACGCCTGTCGCCATCGGGTCCAGCGTGCCCAGATGCCCAATCGAGCGCTCGTTGACGATTCGCCGCGTACGCGCCACCACGTCGTGGGAGGTCATGCCCGCCGGCTTGTCGAGAATCAGCAGGCCGTTCACTTCCCCACTATAAGCGGCTCAACATCCGCCTAGAAGGTGTTGCGCCCGTGGTCGCGTACCAATGTCAGGAACTCCGCGCGTGTCTTGTCTTCAAGGAACACACCCGGACATCGCCGAGGTCACTGTCGACGAGTTCTGTTTCTCCACTCCGCGCATCATCATGCACAGGTGCCGGGCTTCGCACACCACCCCAACACCCTGCGGAGCGATCGCCTCCTGCAAAGCATTCGCAATCTCGCGCGTCATACGCTCCTGCACCTGCAGTCGTCGAGCAAACACATCCACCAGGCGTGGCAATTTGCTGAGCCCTACGACCTTGCCCTTCGGTATGTATGCGATATGCACCTTGCCGAAGAAGGGCAGCATGTGGTGTTCGCACAACGAGAACATTTCGATGTCCTTCACCATCACCATCTCGTCGTAGTCCACGTCGAAAAGCGCGGAGCGCAGGATCTCCTGCGGATGCTGGTGATAGCCCTGGGTCAGGAACTTCATCGCCTTCTCCACCCGCTCGGGCGTTCTCAATAGCCCATCGCGCGTTGGATCCTCATCGAAACGCGCCAGCAGTTCCCCATAGAGCTGCTGCGTCGTATAGCCTTCCAGGCCCTTTGCCGATGCGTCATGATTGGCTTCCGCCCGGTTCACCGCGACATGGTCGATCGTCTGGATCGTCGCTCCTGCGTGTGCTTCCACACGTCTGCTTTTAGCCACGTGCCGCCTCCCCTGCGTACTCAAAGAAGTTGTTCTCTGTTTCTTCAATCCGTATTCGGTCGAGCCTGCTCTGGAGTAACCCCTCGCCCAGCAGACGGTAAATGGCTCGGCACAGGTTTTCGGTTGTCGGCACCTCCTGCTGGAAAAGTGAATCGGCATTGAGGTTAGCCAAATGAAACCGCTCGACCACGGATTGGCCCACCACCGCATCCAGGTCTGCCATATTCATCACCATGCCGGTTGCAGGGTCGATAGAACCCCGCACCGTGACTTCAACGCGATAGTTATGCCCATGTCCATGAGGGTTATTGCACTTTCCGTAGACATCGCGATTTTCCTGCGGGCTCAATGCCTCGCAATCCAGCCGATGCGAGGCGCTGAAGTGATAGCGGCGGGTCAGGGTCACTTTCATCGCGAAGCCTCGGGGCCAAAACAATCCGCGTAGAGGTCCGGCGTCTCATAAACCCGCACCCGATGAAGCCTCGCGCCGGGAATCTTTCCCTCCAGCCGCTCCCACGCGCTTACCGCGATGTTCTCTACCGTCGGCACACGGTTGCGGAACTCGGGAATCTCCAGGTTCAGGTGGCGATGATCGTAAACATCCACCACTTGGCTATGCATCACATCCTTAAGTCGTTTCAGGTCCACCACAAAGCCGGTCTGCGGGTCCACGTCGCCCGCCACCGTCACCTCCAGGGTGTAGTTGTGGCCGTGCCCGTTACGGTTAGCACATTTGCCAAAGACCCGCTGGTTTTCCGCTTCGCTCCAGGTGTCATTCCAGTAATAGTGAGCGGCGGAGAACTCCGCCTTTCGCGTCAATAAGATCATAGATTTCCGTTGTATCTGCTTTATATGGATGTCCAGGCCGGCACATTGGCTTCATGCTACTGCTTCCTAACCGCCTCCACGGTGGAAGCATCCGTCGCCGGCAACCCGAGGTTCGCCGTATGATGTGCATAGTGAAGCACATCCGTTTCATCCTGGCGGCCACTCTGCTGCTGACAACCGGCTGCGATCGCGGTAGCCATCCGCGCCAGACCGGCCGCGTGGCCCCGGACTTCACAGTTACCGACAGCAGCCGCAGCATCCATCTGGCCAACTATCGCGGCAAGGTCGTGGTCCTGAACTTCTGGGCCACCTGGTGTGCACCCTGCGCCGCCGAATGGCCGTCTCTGGAACAACTCCAGCAGAAGTTCCCCAATTTGGTCGTGCTGGCCGTTGCTTCGACGAGCAATCCGGGCGACTATCGCCAATATGTCATCGACAACCAGGCTCCACAATATGATCAGTCGTGCTCGATCCCACCGACAAGTCCAATCTCGCCTTCGGCACTACCCGCCCGCCGGAAACCTACGTGATCGATCAGCACGGAACCATCCGGCGCAAGTTCATCGGCGCGCAGGACTGGACCAGCCCCGAGGTTCTGGAATACCTCCGCCGGCTGTAGCTGCGCTTCGTCTGCGCTCTCACCGGCGCCCGAAAATGATCTATGATGCCTAGAGCCGTTAGGCAGCCTCTCCCACCAGAGGCTCTCCACCTCACCTCGCTTGGACTCAGCAATAGGGGAAATGCTCGATGACAAATGTCGATGTTTTGTTCCGCTATGAGCAGCAGCCTTCCGAGGCTGCGATGTTTGCGCTGGGCAATCTCAAGGAGGTATACGGCATCCGCCGCATTGAGATCGATCAGCCGGGCAAGACCATTCGAGTGGAGTACGACGCGACCCGTTTGACCGGAGCGGTAGTGGCCAACCTGCTGCGTCGCGGCGGTATCAGCATTCTGGAAGAGGTTCCGCTGATCGCCCCCCAGAACCCGCTCGAACACCCGGATGGTTCCCAGCCTCCTGCAGCTGTCAAGTAGTCCGCGCGTGCTTCAAATGGCCCTTAAATCCTGGCCTTCGCCGGTTCAAGCTCCTGATTGCGCATGAGCATCCAGTCCAGCGCAAACCGCCCAGGGCCGAAGATGAGAATCAGCAACGAGGCAAAGAGGAACGTGTAGGGATCGGCGTTATAAAACTTTCCCGGATCGGAAAAGATCGAATGCAGCGCCTCCATATCCGAGGTGAGATAGGCGACGATCATGTCGATCGCCAGCAGCAGGCTGATAATGCGCGATGCAAGGCCGAGGATGAGCAGTATGCCGCCGACAAACTCCAGCGATGAAACGAAGACCACGTTCGCGCCGGGAAACGGAATGTGGAGGCTGGCGAAGAACTGCGTCGCCTGCGGGATATGGTGCAGCCTTCCCCAGCCTGACTGTGCGAACTGCCAGCCCCAATAGAGCCGCACCAGCAGCAGCAATGGCGACTGCAGCGCGGATGCGCCACGGCGAAACTGCGCGTAGAGGCCATAAATACGGCTCGACAGTGGGCATCCTAATTGACCCGCCTTCTGGCTGCGCGCCGAGCTGCCGCCGGCTTGTGGCGGCAGAACCACCCCAGTTCGGCCCAATTTTGAAACCACGCCTGCACGCGCGCCGGGCGCTCTTCTTCGGACAGCGCCGACGAGTCGAAGGCCTCATCCAGAGCCTCACCCAGCGTCTTCCCCGCGTCAAGCGCTCGCAGCAACTGGTATTCCTCGCTGTCCAGGCGCTTGTAGTACACGGCGTTTTCGTAACGATGCACGCCCAGGAATATATCGCCGCGCTTGAGCGAAGCTGGCAAGCGGCGGCTTCGTGACCGTTTCACGCCAGTGACCGCGTTGCTGGCCACGCTCTGCGATGCCTGGCGGCGATGCACATCGATCACGAAGTCGTCGACGGAATGGAGCAGGTGCAGCAGACGCAAATGCGGCTGCAAGGAGAGCTGCGATTCTCCATCGAGCTGGCCCAGATCGGCCAGGGTCAAGGCGCGCTCCGCCGCATTGTCGAAAGCTTCGATGTAAGCCCACTCCAGGCGCACGACATCCAGCGCGAGTTCAGGTTTTTTTCCGCCGTGTTCAGGATGCGCGCGCAGCCAGCTTTCGAGCTGCGAGCCCAGGTTGCGCAGCGTGAACGACTGCGACGGGCAATCCGCCAGATACGCTCGCGTCAGTCTATCGAAGGCGGCATCACCGACCACGGCAGCGAGCGCAGGAAAGTCTTCCGAAAACGCGGAGATGATGCGAAACCAATACTGGCGGTTGTAGATCTCCAACCGCTCGAATGAGGTCAGCCGGTCGTTCGGCTTGATGAAAGCGGCAGCTTCGGCCTTCATCGATCGGCCATCGCGCGTCTTCCGCTGCATGTTTTCCGCACGAGTCAGCGGCAGCATGACCGCCTCGGTCATCCGGCGCTGCAGTTCAAGCAGCGTCATCGCAAGGACCCCGATGGCAGCGTCTCTTCGTGCTTATCGCCGAACGGGCGGCCGGCGCGACCGGCACCTTTGCACGCTTTAAATAGCGATTCGCCTTCAGCGCCTCTCGATGCACTTCGTCGAAGGATGGGATGTTGTCGTCCCACTCCAGCAGGGTCGCCGTTGGACCGCAGCGCTCGATCGCGCGCGCATAGAGCGCCCACACCGGATCGATCACCGGATGATCGTGCGTATCCAGAATGTATCTGCGATATTTCGAATGCCCGGCGATATGGATCTGCGCGACGCGCCCGCTCGGAACGCTGTTCACATAGGTGAACGGATCGAATGTGTGATTCTGCGACGACACGTAGATGTTGTTGACGTCCAGCAGAATGCCGCAGTCCGCCGCCTCCACCACTTCGTTGAGGAACTCCCACTCCGTCATCTCGCTCTCGTGGTATTCGGCATAGCTGCTCACGTTCTCCACCGCGATGGGTATCTCAAGATAGTCCTGCACCTGGCGAATGCGCTTCGCCGTCACCTTCACTGCCTCCCACGTGTATGGGATCGGCAGCAGGTCGTGCGTATAGCGGCCATCGACGCTGCCCCAGCAAAGATGGTCGGAGAGCCACGGCGTATTTGTGCGCCGAACCAGAGTCTTCAGCCGCTTCAGATGCTCGCGGCTCAGCGGCTGCGCAGAACCGAAGTACATCGAGACGCCATGCTGCACCACGCGATATTGATCCAGGATCTGGTCCAGCACCTGCATTGGACGGCCGCCATCCATCATGTAGTTCTCGGAGATGATCTCGAACCAGTCGACGACTGGCTTCTTTTCAAAGATGTGCTGGTAGTGCGGAATTCTCAGGCCGATCCCAACACCGTAGTCTGTAAATCCATTGAAACGATTGGCAGGCATCTGTCGATTCCAGTCAGAGCGCGCGGACTCGAAGCCGGGTCATGATAGGTTGTGGATACGGTCGAAAGCAGAGTATTCGCGAGGGCTGCCTTCCATCAGACGGCCCTCGCGCAAGGGTTACATTACGTCAGGTATGGCTTGGAGCCGTCCGTTGCGCAGCCGCCCTTGCCCTTGCAGCTGTTCTTGCCCTTGCAGCCGTTGTCGCTCGCTTTGCATCCGCCCTGGCCCTTACAGTCGTTCTTGCCTTTACAGGAGTGCTTGGCGGTGTCCTGGAAGTTGGTCTTCAGGTGCACGGCAGTACCAACCTTCGAGCTTGCGCTCACGGCTGGCCTGTCCGTTGGTGGTCACTGGCTGAGCATTGAGGCGGGCCGAGGTGCCACCGAACAAGCCGGTTACAGCCGCAGTCAGAATGAGAGTCTTGACGCTATTATTCATCGCGAAGAACCTTCCTTGTTGAGTTCCTCAAGTTGTGCCGCCTGAGGGTGTGTCCATCCGGATTACGTTGTCTACCGCGTTTGCGGATTGCAACCCCTTCACAAATGAGTCGGAGCGACCCGCCAGTGCCGTCGCCCTTGCGGGAGACCAACAGCCGCCAGCATTCGGTTAGAGTCACCGGGTGGGGGGAGGTTACAGCCCGGCCAACGCATTTGCATAGGAAACCTGCCGCTATCGGCGACAATCCCCGGCACCGGAACCGGCCTGAAGTGCGTTTCGACACCCATCGCTCCGCGTCTGGTCGGAGCTTAGCCCCGTTGCAGCAACCGGATGAGAATGTCACTCTCCGGCCGCAGCGCTCTCCCGTGCCGGATGCATCAGGACGCGGGCCAGCCTTACTCAGCCGGAGAAGAGCGCGAGACCCACCGCGGCCCACACGCCGTAGAGCACATGCACCGCCCACAGTGGCGCCTGACCGACATGGCGCAACAGCGAAGGCAGAAAGTTCCACGTAGTGATGTGCATCGCGTCCCACGAGTCCTGAAACATGGCCGGCGTATTCAGCCCCCAGGCCGCCCGTTTGTGCAGCGCGAAATGCCGCGATGTTCTTGAAGCGCAGGAGCACGACGCAGGTGGGATGGCCGAGCGTCTCCATCTGATAAATCTCCAGCGGAAGCCAGAAGGCGAGCGATGCGCATTGGATCGCAACGCTGATTCCTGTGATCGACAGCGCGAGATACCAGATAGTTCGCCCGAGTGCCTGCCGGTATCGAAGTAGGAGCGGGATCGCCAGAAGCGTCGTGAGCTCGACGGCGCTGGAGATGTAGCGGTCGCCCCAGGCAAAGTCGCCGGCCCACCAGTTGTAGCGCGCGTAGAACAGGACATACGCGGCCAGCATCGCCAGCGACGCCACGGCGAAGGCGCGCATCGCAGGCGATAGCCGCTTCCACAGAAGAGCCGTCAGCAGCAGAGCCAACGGAAACATCGGATCAAACAGGAAGATGGACTTCTCCGGCATGAAGAACGGACCCAGAACGCCGGAGTGGAACCCTCCCTCAAACCAGCCTCGATTGAAGGGAAAATTTGTGGGCAGCGTTGGATCCATCATCCGTTGTTCCCGCGCAAAGATCGCAACATATGTGTTCGTCCAGGAGCCGAACCGGATGTACTGGTAGATCCGGTCGATGACGAGAAAAACCGCATAGACCGGCAGACTCCCGCGCAGATATTCGCGGACCGTCAGCAGAATTGGCTGTTTCGAGACGGCATCCAGCGCCGGCTCTGGCAGACGATTCACATGCGCATATGCTGCTACGACGGGAGAAGAAACGGCCAGCAGAATGAAGCAGCCGGCACCGAACAGATCCATCGCTGTCGTGACGCGGGTCAGTAGATTGAGTCCAAGCGCCGCCGAACCCCAGAACAACGCCCGCCGGTCGCCGGTGGTGAGCCATTTGTATTGCAAGGCGAAGCCGGTAATCGTCAACAGAAGGATGTAGTTGTTCTCCGCCATGTTCTGTGCGTAGTGCAGGTGCGTGGTGGCGCAGAGCAGGCTCAGCACGCCCGCAACAGACTCACCCACTGAAAAGCCGAAGAGGCCCAGCAGGCGGAACGCGGCCAGCGCCGTCAGGACATTGACCAGAATATTGGTGCTGATGCTGACCAGAATGCTGCGAATGGCGGGATCTTCGCCGCTGAGCACGTAGTCACGCCACAACGGCAACTTGGCTGCCGCCGAGCCCGCAAGGTCCGCCGGCAGCATCAGCAGCGATTGCCCGATCCCGTACCAGGCATAGAGCCTTCCGCCGCGCCCGTGGAGCCCAAACTCCGGGTATTCAGCAGGAAAGACCTGGGCTGTCCCGTCCAGAGCGAATGCGTCACCTGCAACCGGTGCGTCGTGTCAGAAGTACCCAGTTCGCCGGACTGGATCAGGAAAGTGAAGAGACCGGTGACCAGCAGGAGCAGAAAGAGGGGGCGTGAAGAGGGCCGTGGCGGCATTATCTGATACTAAAGGCGCCGGTGAAGCGCAAGACGCTCGTCTCCAGGATTTCATGCAGGAGAACCGTTCGGAGAGCGCCAAAAAACGCGTGATGTGCGGGAATGATGACGGTCGATCGTACAGATGACGGTGGCACCTGGCCGCAGGATTTGCGGTATCACCGGAAAGCGGGATTGGGGCGGCTGGAGGTTTGCCGGTACCATCCGGTGGATGCCCTCCCGTTTTGCCATACTTACCGGCGCCTCCGCCTCTGCGGGTGCGCAGGAACACACGCCGCTCATCCTGGGCTGGGGAACCTATGTCGCGCCGCACGACGGTCCCATGATGGGCAGGACCACGGCCTGCAGGCGACAACCTATTGCGGCGCCAATCCGGAGAGTGGGTGCGTGGCTCCGCTGCATTGAGTCCGGAACGGTTGCGTGGCTCAACTTGACCTTGGAGCTGAAAAATTCGCCCCGGCAGGCCCGAAGGGCGGCTTCACGTCACGCTCAGCAAGGGCTGCCTACATCCGGTACACGGCGCCTGCGATGCGGTGCACGATCCTCGCGAACCTCTAAACATGTCGAAACAGACGAGGTCAGCATCGGCGGCGGGGTCGTGACGGCGACACGGGCATCGTCCGCAGAAGCGCGTCTGTGGATATCCCCGATAATGTGGCTCGCCAGGTGACTCATGTAGAAGTGCAGGCTGAGTGCACCGGCAGTGATACACAATGGTCCGGCTGGACATCTCTCCAGGACGCACAGAATGCCTTCGAGGCGTCCGGGAGGCCGGCAGGTGCCGGCCTGCTGCAGTAGCGCAATCCCGCATTTGCCCAAGCGATCGATATTGGAACGGCGCGTCTAGCTCTCAGAGCGACACCGCAATTGGCTGAGTTCGACAATTGCCATCGGTGCGGCGCCAAGGCGCCACGACGCATCAGTCCCCGGCCTGTTGATGCCCTTTATCGATCTCGAGACGGATACAGACGAGGGCTCAGATCAGGAGGAAGACCCGCAAGTTATTGAGAAGAATGGTGCGCCCAGAAGGATTCGAACCTCCGGCCTACTGATTCGTAGTCAGTCGCTCTATCCAACTGAGCTATGGGCGCACATGGGGTGGGACTCACTGAGGATAGCAAGGGGTGCGGATGAAATCAAACGAGCAGAGACGCTTGTATCTGTGCTCGTTTGTTCTCCATCTCAGTTCTCAGTAGATATGGAAGTTGACTTCGATGGTGATTTCCACGGGGACGGGTTTGCCCTGGTACATGGAGGGCTTGAATTTGTACTGGCGGACGGCTTCGACGGCCTTCTCGTCCAGCCCCATGCCCAGCTTGCGCACCACGCGGATCCGCTGCGGCATGCCGTGCGCGTCCACGATCAGGCTCACCACCGACACGCCCTGGTACTTGGCGCGACGTGCTTCGTCGGAGAACTCCGCGTCGACGGAGTAGATCAGCACCGGCGGCGAGACGCCGCCACCCACGTGATACAAACCGCCGCCGTAGCCGCCACCCTCGCCCGGCCCGTAGCCTGCGCCGGAGCCTGATCCGATGCCGCCGCCATCGCCCGAGCCCAGGCCCGCGCCTGTGCCCGTCCCGTTCGACAACGGCCCGGTGATGTTGGTTCGCGGATCGCCCAGGTTGGGCAGATTGTTATTGGGCAGCGCGATGTTCGACGGCATCTTGATGGTCGGCTCGACCGCCAGCTTGGGATGCGGGTTCACCGCCAGCATCGGCGGCGTCATCGGCGTCTCAGAAAACTTGGGCAGCTTGCCCTTGGGCGCCTGCACCAGCTCGTGCGCGCCGCCGCCGCCGCCACCACCCATCGCCGGACCCTTGGGCGCGATCGGACGGAAGGGCGTGATATCGATCGCCGCCAACTTGCGGCTTCGGCGGCACCGGCTTGGGATGCATCCGCGCTTCGATGATGAGGAAGATGATCAGCCCGATGATGGCCACGTGCGCGCCCACCGAAAGTGCCGACGACAGCGGGCTGCGCTTGATCCGGAACGGATCCGGCACCGCCACCGGATGCGACGTCAGCACCAGCGGCGGCAGCGTCTCCCGCTGGAACAACCCTCGCAGATCCGTTAGCCACGTCCGCCACACCGGCTCATCCACCACCGGATTCCACAAGTGCGGCTCAAGCGGAGCTGTGCGTATCTCAGACTCGACGTCGGGTGGGGGCAGGACCTGATTTGTCATAGTCACTTCTGGTTGACCTTATAGAGACGGCAGCCTGCGGCGCACCGTCTGTAATGTGTTGATTATCTATGAATGCACTGCCCCATGTCTTCGATTGAACGGCATCTTCCTACACCAAAATGAAGGCCGACAGGTAACGTGGGTCACGTGCGTTGCCCAGCCTGCTATGCCAATACTGTAATGAGACGGCCATCCGCCGGAATTGGTCACACGTAAAATGAGCGACGCCGCCGTTCTACAATAGAACCTTCCAGATCATGACCTTACGTGACACCAAGCCAGACCCCAAGTCGTCCCATCCCGAAGGCGGCCGGCCAGAGCTGAAGTCGACCCTTCTGCTGCCGCGCACCGCCTTCCCGATGAAGGCGAATCTGCCGGAAAACGAGCCCAAACGGCTCACCACATGGACGGAAAGCGGCCTCTACGAGCAGATCCGCCAGGCGCGCAAGGGCGCTCCGAAGTACATCCTGCACGACGGACCGCCGTACGCCAATGGCCCCATCCACCTGGGCCACGCCTTAAACAAGTGCCTGAAGGATTTCGTCGTCAAGTCGAAGACCATGGCCGGCTTTGACTCGCCCTATGTCCCAGGATGGGACTGCCACGGCCTGCCCATCGAAATCAAGGTGGACGAGCAGCTTGGCCGGAAAAAGCTGGAGATGGACCCTATCGCCGTCCGCGCCGCCTGCCGCGCCTACGCCCAGAAGTACATCGATCTGCAGCGTTCGCAGTTTGAGCGGATCGGCGTCCTCGGCCGCTGGCAGGACCCGTACACCACCATGTCCAACCAGTACGAGGCCACCACGCTCAAGGCGTTCTACGAGCTCTTCGAGCGCGGCTTCGTCTACCGCGGGCTCAAGCCCGTCTACTGGTGCTGGCACGACCGCACCGCCCTGGCTGAGGCTGAGGTGGAATACGAGATGCACACCAGCCCCAGCATCTACGTGCGCTACGCGCTCACCAGCAAGCCGGAGGCGCTTGACCCGGCGCTCGCCGGCAAGCAGGTCTACGCCATCATCTGGACCACCACGCCCTGGACGCTCCCGGCCTCGCTCGCCATCGCTTTCCACCCGGAGTTCGAATACGTCGCGCTTGAAAACAGCGGACGGCAGCGTCTACATCGTCGCGGCTGCGCTGGCCGATGCGGTAAAGCAAGCCTGCAATTTGGAATCTGCAAAGGAAGTCGCTCGCCTCAAAGGCACGCAGCTCGAGCGCGCCACCTTCCAGCATCCGTTTCTGGACCGCTCCATCCTCGGCGTGCTCGCAAATTACGTCACCGCTGACCAGGGCACCGGCGCCGTCCACACCGCGCCTGCCCATGGCGTGGACGACTTCTACACCGGCGAGCGTTACGGCCTGGACCAGACCACCAAGGTCGATGCCGCTGGCCGCATTCACGATGGACTGCCCGAGTACAACGGCCTCACCGTCTTCAAGGCCAATCCGGAGATCATCAAGCTGCTCGAAGCGCGCGGCGCCTTGCTGGCACGGAACGACATCTACCACTCCTACCCGCACTGCTGGCGCTGCCACAATCCGGTCATCTATCGCGCCACCGAGCAGTGGTTCATCTCCATGGAGACGCCGATCCAGCGGCCAGACGGCAGCACCGTCAGCTTCCGCCAGCGCGCGCTCGATGAGATCAAGCGGGTGACGTGGGATCCGGCATGGGGCGAAGAGCGCATCTCCAACATGATCGCCACCCGGCCCGACTGGTGCATCTCCCGCCAGCGCATCTGGGGTGTGCCCATCGCGCTCTTCCTATGCAAGAAGTGCAATCAGCCGCTGCACGCGCCGGAAGCATACGCGCGCGTCGTCGCGCTCTTTGAGCAGCATGGCGCCGATGCCTGGTACGACGGGACTGCGGAGAAGATGCTGCCTGCGGGCGCGACGTGCGCCAACTGCGGCGGCACAGAGTTCCGCCGCGAGACGGACATCCTCGACGTGTGGATCGACTCCGGCACCAGTTGGGCCGCGGTGCTCGAAACCCAGCCCGAGCTGCGCTTCCCCTCCGACCTCTACACCGAAGGCGGCGACCAACACCGCGGATGGTTCCACTCCTCCTTATTGTTTTCGGTGGGCCTGCGCGATACCGCGCCGTACAAAGTCGTCGCCACCTCGGGCTGGACACTCGACGAGCAGGGCCGCGCCTTCTCGAAATCCCTCGGCAACGGTGTCGACCCCGTCGATATCGCGAAGCGGCTTGGCGGCGAGATTGTGCGTCTGTGGGTTGCCTCGGTCGACTTCCGCGAAGACGTCTCGGCCAGCGAAAATCTGATGCAGCGGGTGGCGGACAACTATCGCAATGTGCGCAACACTTTCCGCTTCCTGCTCGGCAACCTGAACGACTTCGACCCTGCGCACCATGCTGTCACGTGGGAAAAGCTTCAGCCGCTCGACCAGTACATGCTGGCGCGTACTCGCGAGTTGGTGGAAAAGGTTTCAGGCCCCGACGGAAAGGGTGGCTGGTACGCAGACTTCGCGTTCCACCGCATCTATCACGCGGTCAACGAATTTGTGAATGTCGACCTGAGCGCGCTTTACCTCGATGTGCTCAAAGACCGCCTCTACACCTTCGCGCCCAATAGCCCGGCACGCCGCGCAGCGCAAACCGCGTTGTGGAAGATCACCGAGGCGCTCGCGCGGCTGGTCGCGCCGATCTTGAGCTTCCTCGCCGATGAGGTCTGGCAGTATCTCCCGGCGGATGCGCAGCCGCAGTGCCAGCGTCCACATCGTCGCTCTTCCCTGCTGCCGATGATCTCGCGCCAGCCGGTCAGGAAGCGTTCCTCGCCGATTGGGCGCAACTGCTTTCGATCCGCGAAGGGGCCATGCGCTCACTCGAAGAGGCACGCCAGGACAAACGCATCGGCAAGGCGCTGGAAGCGAAGCTCACGCTGGAGCTTCCCGCCGAACAACTCAAAATCGCGCAGCGCTACGAATTCAGCCTGAAGGAACTCTTCAACGTCTCCCAGGTAGAGCTCGCCGCCACGACAGGCACGGAAGACCGCGCCGATCACCACATATGCCGACGGCATCAAGTGCATCCGCTGCTGGAATTACCGCACCGACGTCGGCATCGACCCGCGCTGGTCCACGGTATGCGGGCGCTGTGCCAGCGCGCTCGATGAGATCGGCTTCCCTCCACTGGATGACGAGGACGCTGCCTGATGGCCGATGTAAACACTACGGTGGCGCGGCCCCCGAGCCATGCAGGTTCAGACCGCCGAGGCATTCTCTTCCTCGTCTCGCTACTGGTCCTGATTCTTGATCGTGTTACCAAGATCGCGGTCGCGCACGCGCTGCCGCTGGGCGGAGCGCATGTCGTCATCCCCAAGGTCTTTCGCATCACGCACGTGCTCAACACCGGCGCGGCCTTCTCGCTCTTCGGCGACTCGGCCTCACCGGACCGCGTCCGCTGGCTGCTGGTCGGCTTCTCGCTCATCGCCGCCATCATTGTTGCCGTCGTGCTGCTGCGCATGGGCCGCCGCATCACAGCGACGACTTTCGGCCTCGCCCTCATCCTCGGGGGCGCCATCGGCAACGCCTACGACCGCATCCGCACCGGCGCGGTCATCGACTTCTTCGAAGTCCACATCGTCCACTACCACTGGCCCGATTTCAACGTCGCCGACTCCTGCATCGTCTGCGGCGGCATCCTGCTGGTGCTGCATTCGCTGGTGGCGGCGCGCGAAGTAGAACGCCGTGCAGCAGTCAGCGAGCAGCGGCCAACGGGAGCAGCCACTGCGAATCGCGTCGCAGGCGCACCTCGTGGCCGCCCAGACGGCGAGTCCCCTATACTGAAGAGTGCATCCTCAGCCCCCCAGGCCATTACAGACAAGGCTCCAGTGAACGACTCGATCGTGATCCGCGGCGCGCGGACCCACAACCTGAAAGGCATCGACTGCGAGATCCCGCACGGCAAACTCACCGTCGTTTCGGGAGTCTCGGGGTCGGGCAAGTCGTCGCTCGCCTTCGACACCATCTACGCGGAAGGCCAGCGCCGCTATGTAGAATCGCTCTCCGCATACGCACGACAGTTTCTGGAGCGCATCGAGAAGCCGGACGTGGACCTCATCGATGGCCTTGCCCCTGCCATCGCCATCAAGCAGAAGAACTCCACCCGCAACCCCCGCTCCACCGTCGCGACCGCCACCGAAATTTACGACTACATGCGGCTGCTCTACGCCCGCTGCGGGACGATGCACTGCATCGTCTGCAACAACCTGGTCCGCCGCGACTCTGTCGATGAGATCGCCGCCGCCGTCCTCGCACTGGGCGAGGGCACGCGCCTGCATGCGCTCTTCCCTGTCGAAGCCCGCCGGCCTCCCGCCTCCCAGGATCTGCCCGTCAGCGAGCATCCCAAAGACGAGCCGGCGAAGCCGAAGCGCGGCGCAAAGAAAGCGAAGTCCGCGGCAAAATCCGCGCCGAGAGCCAGAGCCGTACACCGATTTCCGACGCCCTCCGCCAGCGCCTCACCGACCTGCGCGCGCGCGGCTTCAACCGTCTCTATCAGGACAACCGGATCTTCGAGTTCTCGTCGCCCGAATCGCTGCTTGAAATTGACTTCGGACAGCCTGTCTTCATCCTCGTCGATCGCATCGCCGTGTCGCCGGAGAGCCGCAGCCGCATCGTCGATGCCGCCGAGATTGGCTACCGCGAATCCGGCGAGATCGTTTACGAGCTTGTCCCCCGTGACGAAGACGGCCAGCCTCGCGCGGCGTCTCCGCTTTTCCGGCGAGTACGAGTGCAAGCACTGCCATCGTCTCTATCGCGAGCCCGAACCGCGCCTCTTCTCCTTCAACAACCCGTATGGCGCCTGCCCGCGCTGCCAGGGCTTCGGCAATACCATCGATTTCGACCTAAACCTCATCATTCCGGACAAGGGCAAGACGCTCGACGAGGGTGCGATCGATCCGTGGACGCGGCCGAAGTACCGTCCGTACCAGACGGAACTGCGCCGCGCCGCGCGCGAGCAAGGCATTCCGATGAATGTGCCGTGGTTCGATCTCTCCGCCGCCCAGCAGAGTTTCGTGCTCGACGGCAAAGGCGCCTTTCTCGGCGTCTACGGCTTTTTCCAGCTGATGGAACGGAAGAAATACAAGCTGCACGTGCGCGTCATGCTCTCGAAATATCGCGGCTATGCACGTTGCCCGGAGTGCAAAGGCGAGCGCCTGCGCGCCGAAGCTCGCGCCGTCCTCCTCGATGGCCGCAACATCTGCCAGGCCGCGGCGCTCACCATCGCGGCAGCGCACCAGTTCTTCTCCGCACTCAAGCTCACGCCGGAGCAGGAGGAGATCGCCGGCTCAATCCTGAAAGAAGTGCAGCAGCGGCTACGTTTTCTCGACTCCGGTCGGCCTCGACTACCTCACGCTCGATCGCCTTGCCTCGACGCTCTCCGGCGGCGAGGCGCAGCGCATCCAGCTTGCTACCTCGCTGGGCTCGCAGCTTGTCGGTGCGCTCTACGTGCTCGACGAACCCTCCATCGGCCTGCACACGCGCGATACAGCCAAGCTGATCCGCATCCTTGAAAACCTGCGCGATCTGGGCAACACCATCCTGGTTGTCGAGCACGATCCCGACGTCCTGCGCTCCGCCGACTACCTGATGGACCTTGGCCCGGGCGCGGGCGAATATGGCG
>CAVVSP010000038.1:0-39389 GCA_963750845.1 uncultured Acidobacteriaceae bacterium | reverse complement strand
GCCTAGAAGAACTCATAAAATCCAGCCTCGGTAATACGCGCGGCCTCTCCGAAAAAGCCATGTTCGGTGGATGGGCATATCTGCTCCACGGCAATCTGCTGGCATCGGAGCGCGCCGCGGCAGCCTGCTCCTGCGCGTCGGCAAGGACAACGAAGCCTGGGCCTACCAGATCCCGGGCGTCGCCACCGCCATCATGGGCGGCCGCCGCATCTCCGGCTGGGTCCGCGCCACGCCCGAGGCTTACGGCAACGACGCGGTCCGTCAAAAGCTCATCGCCCGCAGCCCTCGACTTCACCGGCTCACTTCCCAAAAAGAAGAAGCAGTAAAGCCACGTCGACGTCATGAAAACGTTGTTGGATGAGGATTGACATGTGCAACGCGCCGGCTGCTATGTTCCGTAAATGGCACTGCGTCCTTGCAATCCAAAGCAGCAGTTATACGAAGGCGAGCCAGGCGCGACGCTCGTTTGTCCGGATTGTCGCCAAATTCTGCGAGGCATTCCCTATGTGTATGGAATCGGGCTCCTGACTCTGCCAGTTCACTACGATCCGCTTTGGATGAAGAAGCATTTTCGGACGCTCAGGGCCGAAAGAGTGTTAGCGCGCCGGTCGATCAGCCGCTAGAACGAATCGATCCCCAGCACCCCGGTAACAGTACAAAAGCCGCATCCGCGAAATACGACTCTAACCAGTAATGCGTCCCAAGTAGCATCGCCTTCCACCCTCCCGCATGGTCAAATTCACATCATGAGCAGCAAAGACCACTGGCGCATCACCACCGCCGCCATCCAACTCGAAATGGAGCGCATCTCCGGCCTGCTGCAAAAGTCCGTCCACTTCCAGTCCCGCACCAGCGCACCGCACGCGCTGCACCAGCGCCACGAGACCAAAGCCACTCCAGAGCTCATTCCAGACCTCGTCCATAAGCGCTAACTGCAACTGGATTAGGTGGCACGCGTAGAATAGAGATACCGACCGTGACCGTTCCGGCGTTTGAAAGCAGGCCAGCACATGGCCACAGCAAATCTGCACATCGTCTCTCCCCGCTTCAACTTTCAACCCCGCCCCACTTTCCAGCACCGGCAGAACCACGATGGAACCTGTGACTCGATATGCCTCCGCTGCTACCGGACCATCGCCTCCACCCGGTATGAGGACTGGCTCGCGCACGAAGAAAGCAACCACACCTGCACTCTCCTCGACCTGCACGCCTGGATGTCGGATCGCGCCCAACTCCGGTTCTGATCTCCTTCTCCCCCCGGATCACCTCCGCGCACACAGCGCGTAGCGTCAATAGAGCGCCTGAAGCAATGCAGCGCAGAAAATGAGGCCCTTTCTTGGCCACGCCGATTCCACCCGCCTCCGGGCAAAAAGCCCGGTTTGCCTTCGAGCACGTCATCAAATCCGACGGCACCAGCGACTCATCTGTATTCGCTGCCACGCCATCGTCGCCACATCGCACAACGAGGCTTCGCTCGAACAGGCGGAGCGCGGCCACATCTGCCCCGCCTCCCCATCTGCCCGTCAGGATCCACTCCCTCCGCAGCAGCCGAAGTGACTTCGGCTTTGTAAACCCCCCTGTGTAACCCCGTCCTTGTAACCCTGTCTCGGTCCGGTACTCTAACCAGCAGAAGCCGGAAACGACCGATCCCACCGCACAGGAGACCCGCATGTTCGACATGAAGAACCTCGCCCAGCTCAAGAAGCTGGACGAGAACGCACCCGACCAGATGAAAGCCTTCTGGGCCTTCGACAAGGCAGCCTTCACCCCCGGCTCCCTCGATGCATTGCAGAAGCAGTTGATGGCCGTCGCCGTCGCGCTCACCACCCAATGCCCCTACTGCATCGAGCTTCATCTGAAGTGCCGCGCGCAAAGCCGGCGCCACCGATGCCATGCTCGCCGAGACTGCCGCAGTCGCCGCCGCCATGCGCGCCGGTGCCGCCATCACCCACGCATCGCACCTCTTCAAGGACTAACCAGAAAAAAGGCGGCTTCCCAAAGGAAGCCGCCTGCTTGCAAGCGTGTCGGCTAAGACTGAGAAGCGTGTACCTCGACCTGATGCTTCGTCTCCGTCACGTTGCGCTCCTTCTGCGCAACCTCGATGCACTCCTCGAGAATGTCGAGCGCCACATCCATCTCGCCCTGCTTCACCACCAGCGGCGGCGCCAGCCGCACCGAGGTTTCGCCGCAGCCCAGAATCAACAGGCCGCGCTCGAACGCCAGATCGACGATGCGGTCGCGCAACAGCGGCGCCGCTTCGCGCGTCTTCTGATCCTTCACGATCTCGATCCCGATCATAAGACCGCGCCCGCGCACATCGCCCACGATCGCATGAGCCTTCACCCATCCGCGCAGCCGCTCGAGCGTCGCCTCGCCCACCTTCGCGGCATTCGCAATGCCCTCGCGTTCCAGCACATCCATCGTCGCCAGAGCGGCGGCAATCGCCACCGGGTTTCCCCCGAAGGTCGACGCGTGCGATCCCGGCTTCCAGTCCATGATCTCCGCGCGCGTCATGCAGATGCCCAGCGGCATTCCCGACGCGATGCCCTTCGCCATGCAGACCATATCCGGCTCGACCCCCGTGTGCTGGATAGCCCACCACTTGCCCGTGCGCCCCGCACCCGACTGCACCTCATCGGCCACCAACAGGATCCCGTGACGGTCACAGATACGGCGCAGCTCCCGCATGAACACCGTGGGTGCCACCACATATCCACCCTCGCCCTGAATCGGCTCCACAAAGATGGCCGCCACCTCCTCCGGTGGGAGCATGGTCTTGAACAGCTTCTCCTCGATATACCGGGCACACCCCAGCGCAAAGGCTTCCTGCTCCTGCGCCGTGCCATTGGGACATCCGCGATAGGCATACGGATACTGAACGTGCGTGACCCCCGGCACCAGGGGTGCGAACCGCCGCTTCTGCTGCGGCTTCGAGGCTGTGAGCGAGAGCGCTCCCATGGTGCGGCCGTGGAAGGCGCCGAAGAAGGCGATGATGTTCTGGCGGCCGGTGTGGTAGCGAGCCAGCTTCAGCGCGCACTCAACGGCTTCTGCTCCGGAGTTGCCGTAGTAGAAGCGATGGGGCCCCGGCATGGGTGCCACGGCAGACAGCCGTTCCGCCAGCGTGACCATGCCCTCATAGTAGAAGTCGGTGCCGGACATGTGGATCAGCTCGGCCGCCTGCTGCTGAATGGCCTTGACTACTTCCGGATGACAGTGGCCGGTGGAGGTGACGGCGATGCCGGCGGCGAAGTCGAGGAACTCGTTGCCGTCCACGTCTTCGATCCGGGTGCCTCGGCCGCGCTTGGCTACCAGCGGATAGCTGCGCGTGTAGGACGGGGAATCCAGCGATCATCCGCTTCCACGATGGCGCGGGCTTTGGGTCCGGGCAATGGTCCGGAGATGCGGGGGGCGAAGGTGGAAGTCTGGGTGTCCTGAGCGATGCCATGGTTCGACATGGTAGAAGGCTCCTCCTCTTTGCGAGAGGTGTTACGGATTGTGGCGAAGGAAGGTGTCCCGGGTCGCGTTATGGCATCAGAAGCCGGGATCAGAAAGCTGGCGAGAGCGAGGGTTAGTCGCCCGCGAAGAGGCGAGGTCGCGTAGCAGAGGGCAGCACCTGCGCGGCCACGCGCGGGAAGCGTGGGCGGATCGACGCGAAATGGGGCGAGATCTGCAGCATCTGCTTTGCTTTCTAGCGCAAAGGATAGCACAACGGGTGGAAGCGGCGGTTTCTGGCGGGTGGCCCTCTTTCGGGCCGGGGTGGAGTTGCAGGACAGTCCTATCGTAAGCGCCGCAGACTCTCGACAGAGGGTACGAAGTAATAGGAGCCGGTCAACGGCTGGGTAAAGCGTGTGAGCGCATCGCGCGTGCCCGTAATGAGGCCCGCCATGCTATCGAGCATTCTGGAAAGCCGCTTCTGGTCTGCGCTGAATCCGACGAACATGGTGCCATGGTCGTCGATGCCCCCGTAGGGCATGTTGCGACGAAAGATGTTCCCAAACTCGTCCTGATCCGTGCGAGCGACATGCGAGTCCGATGGCTTGTTCTCGAGCTCGATGCTGTCGAGCTTGGTGCGTCCCATGATGCGCTCCTGCTGGTCGACCGGCAGAGCTTCCACGCAGCTGTCTTGTGCATCCACTTTTCAACAACAGGACTGAGCCGGCAGCACCGGGAACGCCCTCCGGTATGAGTGCGTCAGCGGGAGCGTCGAGGAGCGTCGGATTCTCCGAGCCGTCGATGAAGCCGGTCAGATCGCGATCGTGCCGGTAAGACCAACTCGACGTCTCTTCGCCCAGCGAGGCCTGGCCTGCGAGGTCATGGATGACCGAGCGGGCCATATCGAAGATAACGTCATAGGCACTCCGGAGAGCCATACCAGCGCATCATGTTCGTGCTCGGCATGACGAATCTTCTGTGCCCTGGATCTCTTTGTTAAATCCTTCTACGCCCGCGGGCGCGTCGCCGGGAGCGATATCGCGCCAGATCTCAGGTCGAAAGCCGATGACGAAGTTCACTCCTCCGGTGGTGGTCCGTGGTTCACGGATAGCGGAGATGGTTGAGGCGAACTCCCTGCATTGCTTCGCGTCCAGAATGTCGAATTCCAGGTACGCATGAGAGGAGGTTCCAAGAGCGAAGATGCCGGCCTGGGGCGTGTACATCCGGGCAGTATATCGGGCACTATTCGATGGTGCGGTAACGTGACTCTACCCCTCCCCCCTCCCGGTGCGGGAGGGCGCCTCGTAAGTCTTCTGTTCCCAGCGGGTTAGGGCGTCTCCCGAGGGCTAAATTCGTCCAACGAAAGGAGTTATCGCTAAATTCGTCCAGCGATTGGAGTTAGCGGACGATTTTTGGGTGTTGACTCCAATCAGAATGCTCTCAGAATGTAAAAAGCCACCGCGACGGTGGCTTTTGGTTTTTCGCTCTGCTACTGGAGGTTTGATCTCTATTTCCAGTGTAGCAATTTGGATGGGGTGATTTGGCAGGTTTTTGCAAAGTGTTTGAGAGGTAGTTTCATTTTGGGAGGACACCGCTCTAACTGCGCTAGGATGGGCACCCGGGCCATCCAGGAGGAGAACTCGATGCAGAGAAAATTCGTCAGGTTGACTCTTATCCCTATGGTTGTACTGGCTGCAGCGTGGCTGGTGCAGGCGCAGGATGCCAAAACGCCCTACCCCGCAATGGCTCCTCTGCATCAGTACCTGATCGCAGACCGGAATACCGAGATAGCTCTTGCGCGGAGCGCCGCTCCCAAGTCCATTTCAGATCAGGCGGAGATTCTGGTTCTGACATCGCATGGTTACGAAACCGCAGTGAAAGGTACAAACGGTTTCGTGTGCGTGGTGGAACGGTCATGGACGGCAGGCGCCGACGCTCCGGACTTCTGGAATCCGAAGGTGCGGTCTCCTTTCTGCCTGAACGCTCAGGCTGTCGAAACCTATCTTCCCCTGACAATCATGAAGACCAACCTGGCGCTGGCCGGCAAGTCAAAGCCGCAAATCGTTGCCGCGATTCAAGCCGCATTGGAGGAGAAGAAGCTTCCGCCGATTGCGCGTGGCGCGATGTGTTACATGATGTCGAAGCAAGGCTACCTGAACGATGCCGGTGGGCACTGGCACCCTCATGTGATGTTTTTCGCGCCGTTGACGAAACCAGCAGCCTGGGGTGCAAACCTGGCGGACTCGCCTATCTTGGCTGTCGAAGACACCGAGGACCGGATCACCATCTTCATGGTGCCATTGTCGCGATGGTCCGACGGCACACCGGATGCGAAGACTCCATAGTGAGGCTGTTTTCGACGAAGCAGGCTGCGCTCATTCGCTGCAAAGGTGCGCGCGTGCCGAAGCGCTTCCAATTTCTCGAGCAATTGAGATGTGGCCCTAACGCGGGGTTTGAAACAGGCCCGTTCTGAGCCTGCGCGTTATCTCAAGAGTGCTTGACCGATCTTCGACCACCAGGCAGGCGCACCGCGGCAGAGGTAAACCATGAGCGCCTGCACGACCACCAGCGACGACAGCGCCACGCGGTAGACGATGTGAACGCGGCGGTTCACCAGAAGATCGTGCGCGACCCCGAGAAGGATGACTGCGTCCATCGAGAACCGTCTGCCGAACAAACAGAGAGAAGCCCTCGGTTTTCGCCGAGGGCTCGTCACCTGAGTGGTTGCAAATTACTTCACGGTTGCTTTGACCCTGGTGAGCCACTTTGCTCCCGCTGTATTAACTGCGTAGACATCGAAGGTGTGGGTGCCCGCAGCGAGGCTGAGGGAGGCACTGAGTGACTTGCTGGTGGTCTCGGTGTACTTCTTCACTCCATCCACCCAGACTTCCATGCGCGCCAGAGTACCGGTGATGGTCGCCGTCGCCTGCACAAGGACCGGCGAGGTGACGGTCGAGCCCATGAGGGGGGAGCAGACGTTGACTCCGTCGCCCGACTGCGCTGGACATGTCCCCGACGCCCCAACCTGCAGGGTGAAGGATTTCTGCTGTAGGGTGTTGTCCCAGCCGGTGCCGAAGATGGTGATGGCGTGGCTGCCGGCTGCGAGTGGGAGGGAAGCATCGAGGAAGGAGTAGTTGGAGAAGGCGTGGGTGAGTTGCTCAACGACCTTCTTGCCATCGACCCACACCGCGGCTGTACGCATCGGAGTGGGGCCTGCCGCGCCGATGGAGAACTTGACCGGTGAAGCGGCGGACGTGCCGGGCGTGCAGATACGAATGCCCTCGGCCACCGTCGCGCCGCAGCCGGGAAATGCGCCGCCGCTGGTGTTTGTGAGCAGAACGAGCGCGCTGGTGTTCGAGCCGGTGGTCTCTCCGAAGAGGACGTCCGGTTTGGTACCCGTGGTGGTGCGGACCGCATACGGGGCAATAATAGTGCCAATGACCTGGCTCACTGTCTGTTCCGCGCCGAAGCTGCCGGAGCCTTCGCCGGGCCTGAAGACGACACTGGTGTTCGACGAGGTTTGACTGCAGGAGCTCTCTGCATAGACCAGATCATTCCACCCATCGCCATTGAAGTCTGCGACGGCCGGGTCTAACGCGACGCCTCCGCTTGCAGGACACTGGCTCGTGGTTATGGTGGTGTAGCTCATGGTGCGGTTCGCGTTGCCAGTAAAAAGACTCAGCTTGGGAAGGGGTGTGAGGTCGCCATACCGCGGTCCGGTGGTATTGGCGGCGGAGATGAGATCGCTCCGTCCGTCGTTGTTCACATCGGCGGTGCTGATGGGAAGATCGATATAGCCGTTGGCGTCGGTTACGTGAGAAGGCGACCCAAGATGCCCTGCGCCATCGCCGTAGAAGACTTGCACGGTGGTCTCACCGATGAAGTCATAGATGAGGGCCAAGTCCGGTTTACCGTCTCCGTCAAAGTCGCCAGGGATGGCCTGGTTCACTTCGACGGCCGAATCGACTGGGTTGCTCGTAGCGATGGTCTGCCCCTTGCTGAAGGTGCCGTCGCCGTTGCTGATCCAGATCTGGATAGTAGTGGGATAGCCGTTGCCGGTGCTCGTCTCACTTACTGTTACAAAATCGGTCTTGCCGTCATGATTCAGATCCGATGCAGCGATATAGGCGCCGGTGGGGACGGTGATGGTCTTTGAGCTCTGAAAGGTGCCGTTGCCATTGCCGAGATAGACGGCCGCGGGGACAGTTCGTCCCTGGTTCAGAGAAATGAAATCGAGCTTGCCGTCGCCATTGAAGTCACCGATGGCATCGACGAATGCGGGAAGCGTGATCGGTGCTGCATAGGTACCGTCTCCGTTGGAGAGATAGAGCTGACCTCCCGCAACGATGTCTTCCCGTCCATCGCTGTTGAAATCACCGTGAGCGTTAACCCTGATGCCGGATGGATTTTGCACGACCTGGTGACCCTGGAAGGAAAGCTGAGCGAAAGAACTCGCTGGCAGAAGGGCGCAAGCGAGAAGGAGTGCTGAGATTGGTGTGACGCGCTGGAGCAATGACATGGGACCCATCCAATGGTGGCCAGTGGAGACGAGGAGCTCCGGAAGCGAAGGTTCTCCGTGATGGGGGAGTAGCAGCGATAACTTACTTTTGCAGCGCGCAGGGTTTCTCGCACCGCGGGAGCCAAGGTATCACCTTTGTAGATACGTGAGCAGGCCGGGCAGGTTGTATTTGTCGCAAGTAAGTTATTGCGGAAGATGTGGGCGGATGGGCCTGAGCAATAGCTTGCCTGTCATAACAGCGGGTAGTCGGAAAGAACTTGTGCGGCCTTGATCTACTTTCGTTTCCAGCGCACGCCATCTTTGC
Source organism: uncultured Acidobacteriaceae bacterium (assembly GCA_963750845.1). Lineage (GTDB taxonomy): Bacteria > Acidobacteriota > Terriglobia > Terriglobales > Acidobacteriaceae > KBS-83. The sequence continues at coordinate 31,134 of CAVVSP010000038.1, read as the reverse complement.
TGTCTTCCAACAGGATGCCTTTGGCCGCGAAGTCGTTGCGGATGGCATCGGCTCGGGCGAAGTTGCGGGTCTTCTTGGCGTTGGTTCGCTCGGCGATGAGCTTTTCGATATCGGCGTCGGCTGAGGCCCATGCTGGCCTGTAGTTCGGGCGCGGCTTCTTCCAGTTTGCCTTCCCGCTCTGCCCAGGCGAGCGCGCCGCGCGCGATCTCTGCATCGCGATCTTCGATGACGTTGAAGACCTGATCGAACTGCTCGAGAGCATCGAGGATGGGCTGGACATTGCCTTGCGCCAGCTTGCCGTGGTCGGCGGCGGTGTTGGCGTGGCGCACGAGATCGAAAATTGCGGCGCGGGCTTCGGCGGTGTTGAGGTCGTTGGCGAGCGCGGCTGTGAAGGCGCGCGCGGCTTCCTGCGATTGCGCGAGCAACTCGGCGTTTTCACCCTCCGGCCATGGGCCGTGTTGAACGCGCTGCCGGAAAGTGCGCAGGCGCTCCACGGCGGAGGCGGATTCGGCGAGGCCGTCGAAGGTGAAGTTGAGTTGATGGCGATAGGGAACGGAGAGCAGCAGGAAGCGGATGGCGGAAGCGCGGTAGCCGCGCAGCAGAAGGTCACGGAGGGTAAAGAAGTTGCCTTCGGACTTGGACATCTTGCGGCCTTCGACCAGCAGGAAGCGCACATGCATCCAGTGGCGCGCGAAGGTTTTTCCGGTGGCGGATTCCGACTGCGCGATCTCGTTTTCGTGATGCGGGAACATCAGGTCTTCGCCGCCGGCGTGGAGGTCGAGGGTTTCGCCGAGGAACTTCATCGCCATGGCGGAGCACTCGATGTGCCAGCCGGGACGGCCGTGGCCGAGCACGGTGTCCCATGCGTGCTCGCCGGGTTTGGCGGCCTTCCACATGGCGAAGTCGGAGGCGGAATCCTTCTCGTACTCGTCGACATCGACGCGGGCGCCGGGGGTGTTGCCGCTGAGGTCTTTCTTCGAGAGCTTGCCGTAATCAGGATCGCCGTTGATGCGGAAGTACCAGGAGCCGTCCTCGGTGCGATAGGCGAGGCCGCGCTGCTCGAGCTTTTGGATGAGTGCGACCATCTCCGGAATGTTCTCGGTGGCATGCGGCATGATGACGGGATCGAGGCAGCCGAGCACGCGCAGGTCTTCGAGGAAGGCCCGCTCATAGCGCGGTGTGTAATCGGCGATGGAGACGCCCTGCGCGGCGGCGTTGCGGATGATCTTGTCGTCGACGTCAGTGATGTTCATGACGTGCTTGACGACGACGCCTTGTTGCTCGAGAAAACGGCGCAGGAGATCGACATGCAGGAAGGTGCGGAAGTTGCCGATGTGGCCGTAGTCGTAGACGGTGGGGCCGCAGGCGTAGAGCGTGAGGGCTTTGCCGTCGGCCGGGGTGAGAGGTTCGATCTGTGTGCTGAGTGTGTTGAAGAGCTGAAGTGTCATGCGTTCGTTGAAATGGCGTATTTAGGGCGTCCTTTGATTCTACGGGAGTGATGGGATTTATACTCTGACACTCTTCAAACGGCGCGTTGGCCGTCCTGTGCTCCTGGCTCCTCGAAATGAAATACAGACCGAGAGCAGCGGCGATGACGCACAACTCCAGAGAATGCTGGTAGAGAAACCACACCAGAGTCTTTTCTTCCCCCGAATAAAGCCACATTGTGATCGCGCTCACCAGAAAAGCAGCAAGATGCAGACTCGCATATGACCGCTAGGATCGGCCGTCCTATGATCGCGCCGCGAACAATGGAGATACACGTGGCGACCCAGGCAACAGCCGTACGGCATATATGTGGCCGGGAGTGCCCGGCAGCGGAAAACCCATGAAAGCCATGATGGCCCCTTCACAGAGCAAACAGCCAGCCATGACGGCGAGACAGGCGACGCGCAAGCCGAACAACGTGGTGTCCTTCATTGGCCGAGCGGGAGGCTGGCGTGCGCGGAGAGAGAGGGAGGCGCGAAGTCCTGCGCGACCAGTTTCGGCCAGGCCGCGGCGGCGATCATCGCGGCGTTGTCTGTGGACAGGGAGAGTGCGGGAAAAGCGATGGGCAGGCCGTGTTCTGCGGCCGCTGCGGTGAAGCGCGCGCGCAGTTCGCGGTTCGCGGCGACGCCGCCGGAGATGAGCAGGCCGTGCGCGCCGTAGTGCTTGGCAGCGGCGAAGGTCTTGCGCTTGAGGTCGTCGACGACGGCGCGCTGGAAGGATGCGAGGAGGTCGAGCGTTTGCGGGTCTGGATTCCGGGAGTTGAGGAGGGGGAGGGCATCGGCGGGCGTTGCGTTCGGCGAAAGCTGGCGGCGGCGTTCGGCGATGGAGGCGGCCATGGCGTGGGTTTCGACGTAACGGAGGACAGCGGTCTTGATGCCGCTGAAGCTGAAGAGGTATGGGGCTTCGGCGGTGCGCTGGCCGCCGCGATGCACTTTGGGTTTGATTTGCGCGAAGCTGAAGTTTACGGCATTGGGGTTGCCGTGGGGAGCGAGGTGGTCGATCCAGGGGCCGCCGGGGTAGCCGAGGCCGAGCAGCTTGGCGACTTTGTCGAAGGCCTCGCCGGCGGCATCGTCGACGGTGTGGCCGACGTTGCGGTAGTGCCAGGTGGCGTTGCGGTGGTCGGCTAGATAGAGGTGGGTGTGGCCGCCGGAGACGACTAACGCGAGCAGTGGGCCGGTGGGTAAGGACGCGGCGTGCTCCAGCAGGACGGCGTGGATGTGGCCTTCGAGGTGGTTGACGGCGATGAGCGGCTTGCCGAGTGTGTAAGCGAGGGCTTTGGCGTAGCCGATGCCGACGAGCAGAGCGCCGGCGAGGCCGGGGCCTTCGGTGACGGCGATGGCGTCGAGTTGCGAGATGCTTATGCCGGCTTCGCGAAGGGCGGCGTCGACGACGGGGACGATGGCGCGGAGGTGCTCGCGCGAGGCGAGCTCGGGGACGACGCCGCCGTAGGGGGAGTGGATGGCGATCTGCGAGGCGACCACGTTCGAGAGCTGGCGCGAGCCGCGCTGGACCACGGCGGCGGCGGTCTCGTCGCAGGAGCTCTCGATACCGAGTATCAATCCTCCCCGCGTCTCACCGACGCGCCCCGATCCGCTGTAGGAAGTGTTGCCCACCAGCATCCATACTAGAGGAGTGAGCGGTGTGAGCCATGTCGAGTTGAGCAACGGGTTGGAGGCGGCGGCGGCCGTGGTACACAGCCTGGCCGCAGCGGGGTATTGCGCGTACCTGGTGGGCGGGTGCGTGCGCGATCTGCTGATGGGTCATGCGCCGAAGGACTACGACGTGGCGACGGATGCGCGTCCGGACGCGGTGATGGAGCTGTTTCCGCGGTCGTTCGGCGTCGGGGCGCATTTCGGGGTGGTGCTGGTGCCCATGCTGGTGGATGGGCAGGAGATTGTCACCGAGGTGGCGACGTTCCGGTCCGACGGCGTGTACAGCGATGGGCGGCGGCCGGATGAGGTGGCGTACACGGACGATCCGCAGCAGGATGTGCTGCGGCGCGACTTCACCATCAACGGAATGCTGCTGGATGTGGACCAGTATCTGGCGGGCGGCGACGCGGCTGCCGCGGTGCTGGACTATGTGGGCGGGCGCGAGGACCTGAGGGCAGGCGTGGTGCGCGCGATCGGGAAGCCGATGCGGCGCTTCAGCGAAGACAAGCTGCGAATGGTGCGCGCGGTGCGGTTTGCGGCGCGGTTCGAGTTCACGATCGAGCGCGAGACATTCGCGGCGATCCGTGTGTTAGCGGGCGAGATCGGGCAGGTAAGCCGCGAGCGGATGCGGGATGAGTTGAACCGCATGCTGACGGAAGGACATGCCGCGGCTGCTTTTGAAATGCTGGAAATAAGCGGGTTGCTGCTGCAGGTGCTGCCGGAGGTGGCGGCGATGCGCGGGGTGGCGCAGCCGCCGGAGTACCACCCGGAGGGGGACGTGTGGGTGCATACGCTGATGCTGCTGGAGAAGCTGCCGGCGGGATGCTCGGTGACGCTGGCGTGGGGCGCGCTGCTGCACGATGTCGGCAAGCCGCCTACTTATATGGTGAGCGGATCGCATCCGCTTCAACGGTCATGCGGAGGTGGGGACGCGCATGGCGGCGGCGATCTGCCGGCGGCTGCGCTTCTCCAACGAGGAGACGGAGCAGATCCTGTCACTGGTGGCGAACCACATGCGCTTCGGCGACGTGGGGAAGATGAAGGAGTCGACGCTGAAGCGGTTCTTCCGGCTGCCGAAGTTTCCCGAGCATCTGGAACTGCATCGGCTGGATGTGACGTCGAGCCACAACCGGCTGGAGCTTTACGATTTTGCGAAGGCTCGCTATGAGGCGGCGCCGTTGGAGGAGGTGCGGCCGCGGCTGCTGGTGACGGGGTCGAAGCTGATTGCGGCGGGCTACCGGCCGGGGCCGGGGTTCCGCGAGATGCTCGATGCGGCGGAGGATGCGCAACTCGAAGGGGCGATCACGACGACCGAAGAAGGGCTCGCGCTGGTTCGGGAGATGTTTCCGCTGCCTCGACCGGAGGAGTAACCTCTCCCCCCTCCCGTCACCGGAGGGCGGCTTGTAACTTCATCCGGCTCAGTTAGTTAGGCGTTCTCCGAGGGTCAAAGTCGTCTTTCTAAAGGGGTTATCGCTTAAGTCGTCCAAACAAAGGAGTTATGGGCCGGTAAGTTGACGCACAAGAGAAAACGTCACCGCTTTGGTGACGTTTTGATTTATTTGCTCTATTTCTATTGTAGCGAATTGGGTGGGGTGATTTGGCAGGTTTTTTTGCTTGTTTGGTTTCTGATTCCCGGTTTGGAAACTACCCCACCCTAGCGTTGTTAGGATTGGGCATCCGGCATTCACAGTTATGGCGTGACGGTCACCGACCCAAACTGCGCAACGATGTGTACACTCGAGCCACCCTCGAAGGTCACGGTGGCCGAAAGTGATCCCCCTGGCTTGATGCCTGAGATGAGATCATTCGCCGTCGTCACCGTATTTCCGGACAACGCATTCCATGTCAGATGTCCATCGGCCGTGAAATGCTTGCCGTTCGCTGTGTCGGCAGTCAGGTGCGCATAGCCCGATTCGCTTCCAGATGCGGTTCCGCCGGGTGTTGTCGTGGTCGTCGCGGTAATCGATGTCAACTGTGCGACTAGATGAGCAGTGGTCCCATCTGAAAGGACCAACTCGGACGAGAGGCTGGCTCCGGCGTTGATTCCTGAGAGGAGATCGGACGATGAAATCACCGTATTCCCGCTCAACGGATTCCAGGCAAAATTGCCATCCATGCTTAGATGTTTTCCATTGTTAGTATCTGCTGTGACGTGTGTGTAGCCGCCGGTAAAGATGGCCTCGACCAGCGGCTCCGGAAAGGCCGGACAATTCATCGAATCAGGGCACACGACAGAGGCGGATGGAAGCACGGTGATCGGTAGATTGGGGCCGCCTGTTCCATCAGGGACCAGCAGGACAAGCTGATTATCGCTGCCGCTTAGATTGTAGGCAGGCGCCCCCAATGCGCCACGTGCATAGTAGGACCATACAAGTCCCCCGATCGCATTCATACCCTGCTGCTGCGCCTCTGCCATTCCTGCAACCGATGCGGCGTTCGCTGCCGCCTGAGTGTCAGGAGTGCAGGTTGTGCACGGTGTATCTTGGGAAGACACCGGCATTTTTCCACTCCATGATCCATACTCCCCCATCAGAATCGGCTTGCCGGCAGACCATTTACTGACTTCGGAAAAATAGTTCACGACGCTTGCGGTATCGCTCGCCGGCGTATGGGTATTCTTTGTGTCGACATAGATGTGAGCACTGATAAAGTCCTCAAGCGATTCATAGATCGCACCGTCACCGGCCGCGTTGCACACAACGGGCGCGGCGCACCCATTGCTGCCTGTGCCTTTTCTCCAACCACCAACGGTAATGAGAATACCCGGATACTTGTTGTGGATATACTGCGCCTCGGTCTGATAGATCGAGAGCTGCAAATATTGGGTATTATTCTCATCTTCTTCATTGCCTAAGTCGATCGCGACCTTATTCCGCTGGGTACTAGGCAGGGCGCCTAGTATAGTGTCGATCGACTGTTCGTCATAGGAGAGCCGGACTGTGCCTGCCTGGCCGGAAGGGGCGCTATTCACAGCATTCCTTTCAGGCAGGCTCATTTCCAGAGTCACGATCAAGTACATGTTGGTGGCCGCGGCCCGCCCAAATACATCGCCCCAGTTCTGGCCTGTGTAAGGTACATCCATTTCTTTGTAACCCCAGGTCTCAAACTGGGTGAGGCGGAGCGTATTCCAGCCCGCAGGTTTTGCAAGATCAAATAAATCTCCGCGATTTGTCTTTATATAGTGGGTACATGACTGACAGACGTTCGACGTCTCCACATTCGCGCCAACTACTGTCGATGGCAGCTGCGCGTGTGCAGGGGAAAACACTCCCAACGTGACGATGAGCCAGAGGAATCCGGCCAGATAGTGGGTGAAAGGGAAGATGTGGGTGCGGGTGACGGCCTGTTGGTTCATGGGGGAGACTCCTTGATGAGCTATCGGCTCCATCTTCGCACAGCATGCTCAACGCGTGATGCTTGCATTGACAGCGCCTTGTGCATTCCGAGATCTACGTTTCGTTTCGCGACGGCATGGGCCCGAACCGTGAAAGGTTCTTATTGCACGGAGTAGGAAACGCTGGATTGATGCATGACGTTGTAGTTGTCATCGAGGTCCAGAACCGTCACGGAATGAGAGCCGGGCGACGAGAGTGAAGTATTGGTTCACGTCTGCGCCGGAATACCAGCCGAGCTTGACGCCGTTATCCCAGACCTGCATCTGGCGGATGGGCACCGATTCACTTGCGTGAGCAACGACGTGAACGGTTGACATGCTGATGGTTTCATTCGGAGTGGGTGAAATGATCTGCAAGCCATTGACCAGCGTCTGCACGCTGTAATTCACAGAGGCTTGATGGATGATTTTGTAAGCCGAATCCAAGTCGAGCACGGTGGTTGTGTGATTGCCAGGGGCCAAATTGTAGATGGCATCGATCTGAGTCCCGTACACGCCAAGCTTCGACCTCCGTTATCCCAAACTTGTGTCTGGCTGACAGTCTGGCTTTCCGATGCAGAAGCGATCAGGTGGACTGCTCCGACGACAGTAGCTCCGTTTCCGGGAGTGGAGATGACGACGCTGTTTGCCGGAGTTGCAGGCGCGGTGCCGGTAGTAAAAAAGTCGGCCATGGGCGCGGCATTCTGCGCGGCGCCGGGACACGTGGACAACCCCATCGCTACGCATACGGTCTTCAGTACATTCTCGTTGTGATAGGTAATGGTCGACTTATAGCCTGGCTTCACGTGCGGACCAATCACGAGGTTCGCGGTACGGCCTCCGCATCCCTTCGTGACTGTGGCAGAGCAGCGGCTGTCTGTAGAGAGAGTGCCTTCATCCCAGACGATGAATAGAATGCCGTCGCCTCCGGCGCTGAATTCGGGCCGGGCAAGGATAGCCGGGACGTTGCGCCTGAAGCCATTGATCCGCGGCCTGAAGACTGCCGTTGTGAGCATCTTCCGTTGCATCCGGAGTGATGTAGGCATAGTTGACGGTGTTGCCTTGAGCAAAGTCTGTTGCCATCTGCGAATAGGGCACACTCTTTTTGTCCTGGCCTGTTCCGGGGCAGACATCGGAGAAGTCGATGAGCGGATTGTGCCGGCGAGTAGTAGGCATTGTTTGTGCCCCCGTAGAGTCCCTGATATCCGGCATAGGGCATGTTCTCCTGGTAAGACCTCCAGGAGTAGCCGTGCTTTAACAGTTCGCGGACGATATTGTCCTGGTCGTGATGGCATGAGACGGTGTCGTTATTCGGTCTCAACCGGTGCGCCGGCGACGAACCACATCAATGCAGGAAGAGAACTATGCTGATTGGAATAGAACTGCGTGGCCAGTCCGTATTGCTGAATCAGCTGATTGTAATAAGGCATTTGAGAATTGCCGACGACATCTTCATAGCTATGGTTTTCTTCGGTGATCATCCACACGTGAGAGGATCTGGGAATATTTTGTGCGGTGGCAAATCCGGTGAGAAATAAACATGAAAATAGCAAGAATTTCGAGACCATGGCATGGCCCTTTCCTAAGTCGGGGGTTCTAGGAAATGTCTTGCCAAGATATACATCTGAATATTCCGTCTTTGGATGAAGTGTTGGTGAATCGGGTATGCAGCGTTTGTAGGGGGATCCGCATCACTACTGAGCGGGCTATCGCCCACGGCGGCGCTTCCACATCCTCAAACACGAGATGGAGCTACTTGAAATCTAGAAGCGATGCGTTCTGAAAGCCGGTGGCGTGGCGGCGAAGCCACCAGCATGGATCGTCGCCGGCGTGGGGAAAGATAGATCGCGTGCAGGGCTGGTTGGCGGTGCTTTGCTCGTCGGCCTTGACGCGGTGGTTCTTGAGTGGCGTCAGGAGAAACTGACTGACCTGTACCGTATCGTAACCGCCGCCGTGCCAGACGCGGATGCGCCAGACGGCCCAGTCGCCGAGCCATAGCAACAACGCGGCGGCGAGCAGCCACAGGAGCGCGTCGGCAAACCGGCGCTTTAGCTCGCGCAGCTTCGGGTTCGGTGTGTTTGCGTTTTGCGTCATGATCTCGCCTGGATAGAACTGCATTTTCGCACTGAAGGCGAGACGATACACCCCTGCGACATCCGTCTCATATCTGAAAGACGGCAGGTGGGAGGCGGTGGACCCTTCGGGTCGACTGGATGGTTGGGAACTACCTCACGCTACTTTGCCGGGTGGGCACCCGGTTGGTGGTGATGGGGCTTGATTGGACGGAAAAGTGGAACCGCGTTTGGGTTTTCTCTTTTGTATGAGCCGCTGGTTTGCGCTAGTCGGGTTCCACCACATAGTGCTGCTGAGTGATGGGATAGGGCGCGCCCGATGCCTGCGCCGCGGTGGTGGTGACGGCGGTGAAGGTGTAGAGCTTTGCGGTTGGCTGGCCAAGGTGGAGAGCGGGTCGCTGGCGGTGGAGAGAGAGAAGTCTTCGCCAGCTATATGGAGAGGGTTGTTTCTGCAAGGCGAGTTTGGGCAGACCGATCGGCTCTTCCTGCTGCTGTGCGACGTTTCCTGCGCGGGCTATTCCGTCGGCTACTACTAGGGCGAGTGGGTCAGATGGATCAAGGCGAGTTACGAGTTGGCCTACGGTGAAGTAGTCCGACAGGTGAACGATCAGGAAGAGCGCGACGAAGGCGAGGGTGTACCAGGAGTGCGCGGCGATATGCGGACGCATAGCATCCATATCCCACGCGCTCACCATGATGATCATGATGAGGCCGAGGAGGCGAGCGGCCTTGGCAGAGCGGCGCGACATGGAAAGGAACTCCGGCGGAGAAGGTGTCCGAATCAAGGAGTCTATCGGATAAACCGGAGCGCACGATCAGGAATTTGTAATGTTTTTTGAAGCAAATGGGGTGGAAGTGGGAATAGATCAACTTATTTCAGCAATATTCCAAGATATTGCCTGCAATTCATTTACGTAACGCGGCTCGAGTGACATTCGTGACTCGATCAGGCAGGAAAAAGCGCGCTAGGGCGCTTTTTGTGGGTGGGTCGATTAAAAATCTTGCCACAGTTACTTTTTCTTTGGCTGGAAGATGGCGATGGTGCAGCCGGTAGGGTCCTGAAGGATGGTCATCCATCCGATGTTGGGAATTTCCTGCGGGCCCAGGAGGATAGTGGCTCCAAGGGAGCGGGCCTGGTCGGTGGACTGGTTGATGTCCTTCACGCCGACGTAGGAAAGCCAGCCGGGATTTCCGCCGGGCATGGAGACCATGCCGCCACCGGGGCCTTCGTCTGCTTTGAAGGTGCTGTAGATGCCCATGGGACCCATGTCATTGTCCTGAAATTGCCAGCCGAAGAGTGCGCCGTAGAAGGTTTTGGCTTTGGCGAGATCGGGAGTGTTGAGTTCGAGGTGGACAAACGGATTTGCCATGCGGGGCTTCCTCTCAAATCCTGAAGATGTTGGAAGTTGCAAGTGAGGCCGGTTGCGAGGGTATCAGCGATGAGGCTGTGGCTGCTGCCTGGTCTATGTCGAGGGGGCCGGCGTCAGGCGTCGTCGTACTGGCTTTCGAGCGGCAGGTAGATGGACATTTTTGTGCCGTGGGATTGGGGGCCGGTGCGGCTTTCAACTTGGATCTTTCCGCCATGGCCTTCGATGAACTGGCGGGCCACGAAGAGGCCGATGCCGGTGCCGATGTTGCCGCGCGTGGTGTAGAAGGCCTCAAAGATGTGAGGTATCTTCTCCGCAGAGATACCGACGCCGGTGTCTTCCACGGAGAGCACGACGCCATCGCCCGAGCCGTTGCCGTAGGAGGGGTGCTTGACCGAAATGGAGAGGGTTCCTCCGGAGGGCATGGCGTAAATGGCATTGGCGATGAGGTTAGAGAGGACCTGCATGATTTCGCCTTTGCGGAGAACGATGTTCGGCGATGGGTCGAAATGGCTTTCGATGCGGATGCCAGCGTTTTTGCATCGAGCCTCGTAGACACGGATGGCCTTGGCGGCAATATCGGACAACGAGGTGCTGGCGGCCCCCGCCGAATCGCGGTAGTAGCCGAGGGTTTGCTTCGCAATATGCGAAACGCGGTCGACCTCGCTGGCAGCGGCTTCGAGATAGCCGGCCTGTTGCGGATCGGTGGCCAGATCGCGCGAGAGGTAGATCAGGTTGACGATGGCTTCGAGCGGATTGTTGATCTCGTGCGCGATGGTAGCGGCCATTCTGCCGGTGGCGGCAAGCTTCTCCGCCTGGATGATCGATTGTTCGAAGCGTTTCTTGGAGGAGATGTCGCGGAGGATCTTGGCGGCGCCGATGATCAGACCAGACTCGTCGTGCACGGGGGAGATGCTGAGGGAGACATCGAGGCGCCGGCCGTCTTTGGTGAGGCGGACAGTTTCGAAGTGATCGATACGCTCGCCCGCCGCGATTTTTGCGAGGATGATGGGCTCGTCCGACTGCAACTCTTCGGGAATGATGCGGAGGATCGAGGTACCGATCATTTCATCGCTGGTGTATCCGAGGATGCGAGTCGCGGCGGGATTCCAACTGGTGATGATGCCATTGAGATCCTTGCTGAGGATGGCGTCGTCGGAGGATTCGACGATGGCGGCGAACTCTCCCAGGCGCTTGACGGCGTTCCGGTGGCGCGCCTCGGCATCTGCGAGGTCACTGATCTTGTGCGTCAACTGCTCGCGCAGGCGCGCGTTTTCGATAGCGACGGCGGTCTGAGCCGCGATGGTGGCGACGAGGTCTTCGGATTCCCGCTCGAAGACGCCAGCTTGTTCGTGGCCATAAGAGAGGCAGCCAAGGATTTCACCGGATTGACTCTTGACAGGAACGGCGAGATAGCTGCGCATGGGAGGGTGTCCCTGGAGCATGCCGAAGCAGGACGCGTTGTGGCCGTAGCGCGGATCTTTTGTGATATCGGCGGAGCGGACGGCGGTTTTGCCCTCGAAGGTGGGGCCGAAGATCGGCATGTTGCCGAGCATCGGGGAGTTCGCGAATGTTTCGCGGGCCACCCCGGAGAGCGCGTACTGGAGACGGCTTTCGCCCTGGGCATTGACGACGTTATAGAAGAAGGCTCCGAACTGAGCGCCGGAGAGCTGCATTCCGGCATCGGTGGTGGACTGGACGATGGATTCGAGGTCGAGGTTCCGGGTGAGGAGGAGGCCGGTCTGTATGACCAGTTCAAGATTGCGGAGCTGTGGCTCGCGCTCAGGTGGGCGGGATGCTTTCGTCGATGCGGTCATACGAGTCCCCGCGTTCTCGTCCGGCAGAGCATAACCGGGCTAGACCGGTTTCCGGAATCGGCAGCCGGTGGGAGGGTGCATGCTATCTGACGGGCGGAACGGCGATGGCGTTGTATGGCTGCCGGGCGCATTCGCTACGAGAGTATACCGGAGAGGGCGCAATTGGGGCCGGCGCGCCGGAGATTGCGTGGTTAGGTTTGAGGTACGTTCCGGCGTGGGGAATGCGCGTGGGTGGAGCTACTTACGGGCGGGATTCTGGGTGTTGACCTCCAGGCCGAAGCGCGCGAGATCGCGCGCCTGCATTTTGTAATCGATCCAGAAGCCGACGCCGATGGCAACGGGGATAAGGCCGGCAGCGGGGACGATGAGCAGCACACGGTTCGCCAGGATGGAGGCGAGGAGCAGGCCAAAGGCCACGATGCCGACGCCGGATGCGAAGAGGATCATGGCGGTGCGGCGGATGTTGTTCATGGTGCGGACCGGGTCGGTGACATCCTCGTTCTGCACCTGGCGCTGCAGGCGCTCGATGTCCTCAATCGACATTCCGCGGGCGAGCAGCGTCATGCGCTCCTGTGAGCGAATACGCTTTTGATCCATTTCGGAATAGATTCCGAAGCAGCCGAGGCCGAGGATCATCAGGCAGCCGGCGACGGCGACGGTGAAGGGGGACATGAAGATGGACGACCACATGGTAGACCTCCGGGAGCGTTTCTGTTGTTCCGGCATTTTGCCGGGAAAATGCTCTTGATGGCGGGGTTAGACTGGCGCCGTGCGGAAGAGTTTCAGAGGTCGAAATAAATTTTGGGCGTGAAACTTTCCGGGGGCCCGCCGGTCTTACTCTTTCGCGTGCTGTCCCAGGTGCTCACTTCCGTGGAAGAACCTGCTTCACCAGTTGCGGCTGTCGCCGGCGATACCCGTTTTGCGGCGCTGGTGGAGGAGCATGCGCCGATGGTGTTCCGCACATTGCTGCGGCTGCTGGGAACGCGCGAGGGATTGGACGATCTGGCGCAGGATTGTTTTTTGCGGCTGTACCGCGCGCTGCCGGCGTTTCGCGGCGAGGCGATGGTGTCGACATATCTGTACCGCATTGTGGTGAACGTGGCGCAGGATGAGCTGCGGAGGCGGCATCGCGAAGAGCGGCCGCTGACCTCGCTGGCGGATGAGGCGGAGGACTGGGGCGACCGGCTGCGGCATCCGTCACGCAATGCGGAAGAGCTGCTGCTGGAGCGGGAGTTTGCCGAGGGAGTGGAGCGCGCGTTGGGAGAGTTGAGCGCGATTCAGCGGACGGTGCTGGTGCTCTACCATCAGGAAGAGCGGACGTATGAACAGATTGCGGTGGTGCTGGGGATGCCGGTGGGCACGGTGCGGACGCATCTGCATCGCGGGCGGGCGCGGCTGCGGGAATTGATTGCGAGTACGACGGGATCGGAACGAAGGGAGGCTGCGCGATGACGCCGGAGAGGGATCTGCAACGGATGCAAGAGGATCGCACCACGCGTGCGCTGGAGCAGGCTCCCGCGGTGGCGGTGCCGGCGGAGTTTACGGCTCGGGTGATGGCGCGATTGCCGGAGCGGAAGGTGGCGCGAGTGCCGGCGGATGGGTTGTTTGTACGGCGGACGCATTATGGGCGGAATGCGATGCTGGCGGGGGCGGGGCTGTTGTGCTGTCTGCTGGTGGCGGGGGTGGTGGCCTCGAATGGCAGTGCAGCGTGGCGGCTGGCCGAGTGGACGGCGCTGGCTCAGCTTGCGGGGATTGCGCTGTGGTGCGGGCTGGCATGGCGGGTGCGGGACTGGCCGTCCGCGCGGACGGGCCTGCGGCGCGAGTAAGGATTTGCCACCCAGGCAGAGGCGCCTTTGGCGCGGCCATTCAAGTCGGGAGTTGTTGCGAGCTGACGTTATCCCTGTCCACCTTTGCAGGGGTAGGGCGCCCGCTTCGTGGCGCGGCGATTGTTGATTCCGGTGGAGATAGTTTGAGATGATAGGCAACCTGGAGGTTGCATGATGTCGGATGCATGGACTAACCTGCAACCTGGAGGTTGCCTATGACGGATCGGATCGAGAAGCGGATTGAGCTGAAGGCGCCGGTGGCACGGGTATGGCGGGCGCTGACGGATTACCGGGAGTTTGGCGAATGGTTTCGGGTGAAGCTGGATGGGCCCTTTGTGGCGGGCGAGATATCGCGCGGGCACATTACGTGGCCGGGATACGAGCACTTGCAGTGGGAGGCAGTGGTCAGACGATGGAGCCGGAGCGGCTGTTCTCGTTTACGTGGCATCCGTATGCGGTGGATCCGAAGATCGACTATTCGCAGGAGCCGCAGACGCTGGTGGAGTTCCGGCTGAAGAAGACTGTGGATGGAACGCTGCTGACGGTGACGGAATCGGGGTTCGACAAGATTCCAGCGGCGCGCAGGGCTGAGGCGTTTCCGAGGAATGAAGGCGGGTGGACGGAGCAGATGAAGAACATCGAGCGCTATGTTGCCGAAAAGCCGTAAGCGCGCGGCGGCGGGATGGCGCGGGCGTGCACCGGCGTTTGCGGGACTATTTGCGACGCTGGGCGATGCGACGCGGCTGCGGCTGGTGATGACGCTTGCGAGCGGCGAGCCGCGCTCGATTGCGGAGCTGACGGCGGGATCGAAGCTGACGCGGCAGGCGGTGACGAAGCATCTGCGGGTGCTGGAGCGAGTGGGGATGGTGCGCTGCCGGCGCGAAGGACGCGAGAGCCGGTTCGCGTTCGATCCGCGGCCGGTGGAGGAGATGCGGAGTTATCTGGATTCGATTTCGACGCAGTGGGATGCGGCTTTGGGGCGGCTGAAGCTGCTTGTGGAGGAGTAGCCGTCAAGGCAGATGCGGTGCTGGCCGCACGGGCGGATACGCCTTCGGCGCGGTCGGTCGGGTTCGCTTCCGTTGGTCGCTCACGTTGGCATTTGCTGGCGAGCCGGCTCTATCCCATGTCGACACACAGGTAGATCGCCATTCGATTTTCGGAGACAGGTTACGGTGACTCGTTGCCGCCGCAGGTGGCTTCGTAGGCGATGACCGGGACCCAGGCGACGCGCTTAGCATCGTGCGCGTAAAAGGACAGCCAGTAGGGACGGCTGACGACGGCGATGTAGGACTTTGAATTTCCGGCAGAATTCCATGCGTAGGTTTTGCGCGCGGGTGAGTCGTGGGTCAGCTTGATGTTAGCCAGGAGATCGCGGCTGACTTTGGCTGTGCGCGAAAGCGCGTCGGTGGCGACACGGGCGGGATCGGTGAATGCCCAATCGCGCGTTCCGCTCTCCGCGTCGTGCTGGAATTGCATAAGCGCGGCGTCCTGCTCGGCGGAAAGGAGCGGGCGCAGGGTGCAGCCGGGCTGGAGGAAGTCCAGCTTCTCGTTGGACTCGCCGTAGTCGAGATCGGCGTGCCACTCAGTGTCGGGATTTTTGACTTCCTGAATAGCGAGCATGCTGCAACAGCCCATGTATCCGTAGCCGCCCCAATACTTTCCGTTGTCAGGATCTTCCATTTGTTGCCCGCCGAAGAATCTACCGATGAGTGTTGCGTGCTCGACGGCGCCGGATTGTCCGGGGCGGAGCGGCGGCTGGATGGCTTCGTCGAAGTCCTGGAACGGCTGGTTGACGGTGAGAGGGATGGGGATGTCGTCGATGACCAGTTGCTGGGAGCGATGGCGGTCATTCATCGTCTTGCAGCAGTTGACGGTGCCGGAGGTCACGGTGCCGCCGTATTCGAGCCAGATGGCCGGCCAGGAGGGGCATGTGGGGTCGAAGACGGTGAAATTGTGCGAGGCGTGGGTGACGAAGCCGGTGACCTCGACGAGCTTGTGATTCCAGGCGGGCGGGTCTTTCTTTAGCTGGCAGATGGATGTCTTGGTGGGTTCTTCGGCGCGCCCGGAAATTGTACCTGTGAAAAGCACAATAAGGATGCTGAAGAGGCATCGGCGAATCGTCATGGATTGGCGCGCGGCGGGACTCATGGTCATTAACAGCGACTGACGCACGTAGATGATGATACCCGGGAGGTCTTAGCGATTCGATCTTAGCCAGAGCTGGTAGCTGCCCCAGGCGGCTATGGTGCAGACGTCTCGGATCTGGCCTGTGCGTAGTTTTTCTTCGAAGGTGGCGATGGGGAGGCGGACGATTTCCATGTCGGCTTCTTCGTAGTCGCGCTGGTGTGGGCCGGGTGTGAGCTCTTCCGCGATGTAGATGTGCTGACGCTGGCGGGCGAAGCCGTAGGCGATCCACATCCAGGGGAGCGCGGTCATGCGGCCGGCGGCGAGGCCGGTTTCTTCGCGCAGCTCGCCGCGCGCGAGCTCTTCGGGATTGTCGATCGCCGATTCCCAGCCGCCCTGGGGCAGCTCGAGTGCGCGCTCGCCGATGGTGTAGCGGAACTGCTCGACCAGCCAGATGTGATCGCCGTCGATGGGGAGGATGGCGGCACAGTCGTGCTTGTCGACCACGCCGTAGATACCGTGGGTGCCGTCGGTGCGCTCGATCGCGTCTTCGCGAACGCTCAGCCAGTGATTGCGATAGACCTGGCGGGTGGAGAGGGTGCGGATGGCCATGGAATCAGGATCGCAGGGCAGCCGAGAATGCTGCAAATGCACGGCACAGAGATGCACTTCGCGTCGGGGCAGTTGAAGCTATCCCACCTGGCGTCGCCGGGGCCGGTCACCCACGCCGGTGCATTGGCTATGGACCAATCATGGCGAGAGACTATCCGAGAGCAGCTGCGGGGGCGCTGCGGGGTAGGGATGGGGTAATGCTGGAGCGGTGCTGCTGGTTGCGGCGATGAATAAATTCAAGAATAACGATTCGTGCTATGCACCGGCGATGATACGGTGATACACGCACTCGTGGACTGTGGAGGCGAAGAGGATGAGCGAGCGGATATCGCGGCGGAAGTTTGGGCGGTTGCTGGGAGCGGCGGCGGGAGCGGCGGCATTGCCGGGCGGAGTGGCAGCAGCACGAGCCCAGAGGGGCAACGAGGCCGCGCGTGGCGAGGAGGCGATGCGCGGTGGCGCGCCGAGGAAGTTTCCTGAGGGATTTCTTTGGGGGTCGGCGACGGCTTCGTATCAGGTGGAGGGTGCGGTGCATGCGGATGGGCGCGGGCCGTCGATCTGGGACACCTTCTCCCACACGCCGGGAAAAACACATGGCGGCGGCGATACGGGCGACGTGGCGGACGACCACTATCACCGCTACAAGGAAGACATCGGGCTGATGACGGAGCTTGGCCTGACGACGTATCGATTTTCGATTGCGTGGCCGCGGATTTTTCCTGAGGGGACGGGCGCGCGCAATCCGAAGGGCTTCGACTTTTACGATCGCATGCTGGATACGCTGCTGGAGGCGAAGATTGCGCCCTACTGCACGCTGTACCACTGGGACCTGCCGCAGGCATTACAGGACAAAGGCGGCTGGCAGAATCGCGATACGGCGAAGGCCTTTGCGGATTACGCGGCGGTGGTGGCGGAGCATTTGTCGGACCGCGTGAAGCACTTCATGACAGTGAACGAGCTGAGCAGCTACGTGAACGCCGGGTATGGCAGTGGCGAGCACGCGCCCGGACTGAAGCTGAACCGGAAAGACCTGGCGCAGGTGGCGCACTATGCGGTGCTGGGGCATGGCCTGGCGGTGGAGGCGATTCGCGCGCATGCCAAGCCGGGGACGAAGGTGGGGTTTGCCGATAATCCGGAGGCAACTACGCCCATTGTTGAGACGGCGGAACACATTGCCGCTGCGGAGCGCGCGATGCGGCGAGAGAATGCGATGTTCGGGACCGTGATCCATGAGGGGAAGTACATGGATGAGTATCTGAAGGAACTGGGCGCCGATGCGCCGAAGTTTACCGATGAGGAGATGAAGACGATCGCAAGCCCGATCGATTTTATGGGATTGAATATCTATCAGCCGGCGTATGTGCGGGCCGACAGCGGGCCGCGGGGATATGCGATGGTGAAGCCGCCGGCCTCGTTTCCGCACATGTACAGCGACTGGATCACGGTGGGCCCGGAGGCGCTCTACTGGACGCCGAAGATTGTGGCGAAGCTCTGGAACGTGAGGGAGCTGTACATCACGGAGAATGGTTGCTCGTCGGCGGATGTGCTGACGCCGGAGGGGCACGTGTGCGACTCGGACCGGATCATGTATCTGCGGAACTACATGACGCAGTTACATCGCGCGGTGAGTGAGGGTGTGCCGGTGAAGGGATATTTCCTATGGAGTTTGCTGGATAACTTCGAGTGGGCGGATGGGTATTTGAAGCGGTTTGGGATTACTTATGTGGATTTTGAGACGCAGAAGCGGACGCCTAAGTTGAGCTCGAGTTATTACAAGGAAGTGATTCGGCGGAATGGGCTGGCTTAGTTATGTTCTCTACGCCGTGTAGCCATTGGCGTTGAACGAAAGATTGTTATCGCAGAAGACCCAGAGGTTGGCAAAGGAAAGTCGCGGCTGGAGAAACTAACTACTTATCGATTCGCTTCGTGAGGACGACATGCGTCGCGTTTGGAGTGGAAACGTGCTGCGTGAGCTGGTAACCGAGCTTCGGTAGGTCAATACCTTGAAGCAGGGCTTCTCCGGAGCCGAGCAGGACTGGCGAAATGGCGAAATGCATTTCATCGATAAGTCCGGCACAAAGATACTGCCGGATCGTCGCGACTCCGCCGCCAATCCAGATATCTTGTCCTTTCGCAGCGTCAGTAGCTCGTTGAAGCGCGGCATGAATACCATCGGTGACGAAGTGGAAGGTAGTTCCTCCGTCCATGGCGACGGATGCGCGTGGGTGATGCGTGAGAACAAAGACCGGGGCGTGATAAGGCGGATTGTTTCCCCACCAGCCCTTCCATGTGTCGTCGGGCCAAGGGCCGCGGACCGGTCCAAACATGTTGCGGCCAAGTATGCATGCGCCGATGCCTTCGAAGCGCACCGCGAAATCATTGTCAATCCCCGTTGAGCCGCCATCCTTACCGCACATCTGTTGAAAAGTACGGGTAGTAAAAAGCCATTTGTGCACCGCAGTCCCGCCGACGCCTAGAGGATTGTCAAGACTCTGGTTGGGGCCGGCACCATAACCATCCAGCGATACCGAAAAGCCTTGGACGCGAAGCTTCGACATGAGTGTTCCTTTAGATCGTTTTCATCCAAAGTGTAGGCCATAAATTGGCCACCACATGCCGACGAGGGATCGGCGGCCAAAATTTAGTTACGGATCATTGAAAATATCCCGGGAAATATCCCGGGATGACGAGGCGTCACTGACGACCTACGAACTGTGGCCGTTGCATTTTAGGACGCCCAGGAATTTGCTCCACGGACCTACTACGTCGCGGTATTGGTAAGCCATCACTCTGGAGATCTGGTGGACGTGGGTCAGGTCGTGGGCGGCCCAGGTGGCTAATAGCTGCGACAGGGTGACGGCTCCGAGGGCGGGATGTTGTCCGCGACGTTCGAGGTCCTGTGGCTGCAGGTTCCATCGCGGAGCTGGTCGAGATTTTCGGAACGCCGGCGCGCGAACTCGTCGAGCAGCGGAGGAAGGGATGTATCGTCGTGCTCATTGACGAATCCTTCCCGGTCGAAAGGGGCGAATGTTTGCGTCTCGCCGTGTTCGAGGATCATTTTCAGTCAGCCGACCAGTGCAGCGTGACGGGCCCGCCAGGCGACGTGAAGCCAATGTCGATGCCGGTCACACGCCTGACGCCTGCAGGGCCTGGGACCTCGACCCAGAAGGACCCGTTGGCCGCCATCGTACTGGTTCCCGCATCGTAGTGAACCGTGATGTCACCCACCTGCTGCTCGGGATAGGCAAGCCAACGGTGGGCTTCCTCGGTGTCGGGACCCGCAAACGGCAAAGCTGAGGCGGTTGCCTTGAGGTCGGGAGGTGAGCCGTCGTCGCCTATCCGGACAAGTTCGACCCGCACAGTGCCGCCGGCCAAGACCAGAAATTCCGGTGAAGCGACCATGGTCACCGACTGGATGGGCGGATCGCCGATGCTGAAGCTGAAGGTCTGCGGCGGCAGTTGGCGACCGTCGACCAATACGATCGGTAGCGAGGACGGCAACGTTGTGCCTGACGAGCCAAACCGCTGCCACAGAGTGTCGAGCAGCTTCAGTGGTTTGCCGAGCAAAGGTGCGCCTTCAGCGATCTTGGTCAGGAAGGCGGTGGCGGTCTTGCCGGTCCACGGCCCTTGACGGCCGAGGGCTTCAAGCCGCTGCGCCACCTTGGCGTAGGCGGTCATGTCGAGGTGTCCGGTTGAGATCGCCTGCGATACGAGGTCGAGCCCATCCGTCGAGACCGACCACATCTGTGCGTCCCAGTTGAGCTGATCGGAAAAGAACACCCCGACGGGCGAGCTCGATCCCGGAGCAACAGCCAAGCCCTGCGGCAGCAGCCCCAGCGCCATCTCGATGAGTTTGGTGGTCTCGGTAACGGCGAGCTGAGACCGGCTGCCCGGATCAGTTCCATCGCTTGCCGCCGCCGTCGCGTCGCTCAAGAGGGAGCTGACCGCTGGGTCAACATTGCCAGCTGTCGCGTCTATGCCCTGCGCGGACAGCTTCCGCAGTTCTATACCCAGCAGGTACTTCTCTTCGGCATTGGGTGGGACACTGGTGGCGAGATCGTAGAGCGGCAACAGCAGAGAAGGGACGCTTCCGGCCAGCGCGTCGGGATCCGATGCCGACGCTTGCAGCGCCGCCAGGGCCGTTGCTTCGTCGAGTTCCGCCGCGAAGCCGTCGATCGTCATGCCCGTCGCGAGATTGACCCGGCCAGGCCGGGCATGGTCGCTTCGGTTTTCTTGAGGTCCGGGAAGATCTCCCTCACAAACGCCAGGCTGTCTTGCGGCGTCGCGGTGCCCAGGTCGGCGATGTAGCGGTCGAAATCGTCGCCGTCCGCCACCGCAACCGCGGGTGAAAGCATCGACGCAAGGATCGCTGCCGCCACCAGCCGGGGGTGCGCGGTACGGGGGCATGAGGCGTGAGAATTTGTCATGTGCAACTCCCAGGAACGTGCCGGGCTTGCCGGCACCATACGCCTTAGTCGCGCCGGCGGCAGAAAAGGTTCACGGGCTATCTGCGCACGCGCCCGCCTGCAGTTGAAGATCGATGCGGGCGGCCAATTGCTGCGCCGCCGCAATTTGCTCGGCCGTCATCTTCCTTGTGGCTATTCCGACGTTGACGATGGAGTCCGCGTCGCCGCCGCGCGCGGCGAGGCTGAACCACGCGAGGGCCTTCACCAGGTCATGCGGGACGCCTTGGCCTTCGGCGTACATGAACCCGAACGCTCCCTGGCCGCGCGGCTGACCTTCCGATGCCGCCAAGCCATACCAGGTCGCGGCCTCGACGAAGTCCTGCGTCACGCCGTGGCCGTGCTCGTAGAATGCACCGAGGATCACCTTTGCCTCGGTGTCGCCGAGTTCGGCAGCCTTCATGAACCAGCGGCGCGCGGCCACCGGGTCTTGCGGAACGCCCATGCCGTCCCTGAAGCAGAGCGCGAGATTGAACTGCCCCGTGCGGTCGTTCCGCTCGGCCGCGAACCGAAACAGCCGAGCCGCCTCTTGGAGGCTTTGCGCTACGCCTTCTCCCTTGGCGTAGAGTGCTGCCAAGTTGCTCGCCGATCTGGCGTCCCCTTGCGCGACGGCGTGGCGGTACCCAGGCGCTCGCCTCGGTGAAGTTTGAACGGGCGTGGTAACGGCAGGCGAGCCTGTATTGCGCTGAGACTTCCCCGCGTTCGGCCGCGGCCTCAAGGCTCTCGACAGGGTCGTTGGTCTCGAAAACCGCGGACAGACCGACTTGGGTTCTGGCGCTTGCATCGCGCCGCTTCTGCATCGCAGAGATCAGCGGGCGGAGGAGCAGCGCCATGATGAAAATGCTGAGCACAGACGAAAGGAGGGGCATGGGGCTCTACGCAGTTTATGCGGCAACCCGCCGCTAACCGTTCGTCGCACGCTTCGATCGGAAGGTTCATTCGGCCGAGCAGAATTCCGGAGCGACGGGCTCGCCGCGCACGCCGTGATCATTGCGAGTTTATTTCGGCGACGCGTTGCTGACGTCCGAAAATGCGGTCGAGTCCGCATCGGGGCGCCGGCGGCCATCACGTCCCCGATCGTTTCAAAGATTGGCGGCCACTGGTTGGCTTGGAGGATACGAGCCGACGATATCCGGAGAGACTCGCCAATAATAATTGGGTCGTTCATCTCTGCTTCCTGCGCCACCAGCCATGCTGACCGCAGTCCCGGCAGCGGCACAGCGTAAGCCAGGGTGGTCGAGGTCTGTACTCCATTAGTTGTTCGAAAGGTTCGAACCTCCTGGTTCCGATCGGTGCCCATGCTTGTGCCGTCAGAATCGTCCATGATGGGCCAGAGACAGTCCTCAGGAAAATGCGCCGCGACAGGCGGAGCTTTTCTGCGCTGAGCACGGCGCTCGGATCGCCGTAGTCGCTCCGAAATAGCTGAAAGATGGAGATCGGGCCCGCTTCGGCTGCAACCTCCGAGGTGGCGTACAGCCATTCCTCAAAGTCCTTGGCCGACACGCGTCGACGATGAACCCGCGGATGACGTCGCGCGCTGTTCTCTGCACTTTGGCCTCCTCGATCGATGCCGCTGGAACCACACAAAGAGTGGGTCGCGCCGGAGTCGCGGCCGGTTCAAATGACCCCACGGTTATTTCCAAGGCATCGGCTGGTCTGCGATCTCCTCAAGGCGCGGTCAGCGCGAGGGCGGCGGGCGGCGCGACGAGGCGGGCACCGAACACCGTGTCCTTGCCCTTCTTTCCGAAATCCACCGCGGTCTTGATGAGGATGGCCTCGACGGTCCGGCTTCAACGCCGGATTGCGCTCGAGCAGCAGCGCGGCTGCGCCAGACACATGCGCCGCCGCGATCGAGGTGCCGGAGCTCGTCGCGTCCGCTGCCGTCCGGCGCGAGCACGAGGACGTCGACCCCTGGTGCCGCGACGCCCACGTAGCCGCCTTGGTTGGCTTGGGGCAGGACCCCTCGGCTCGTCAACGGCAGTCACGGCAAGAGCTGCCGGGTCGGCTCCCGGGAAATCCGGGGCGGCCGTCGGACCGTCATTGCCGGCGGCAGCGACGATCGATTCCTTGTCGCGGGCCGCCTTTATCTCGTTCGAAAACAGCGGGTCTGCGGCGCCGGCAAAGCTCATATTGACCACCTGCGCGCCATTTGTCGCGAGCCAATCGAGGCCCTTGAGGAGCACGAACTGTTTGCTGGTCGGTGGCTGACCATTCGCCGCGACAAAGGCTCGGGCAGAAGGAGCGTGACCGCGGGCGCAACGCCGGCGAGGGTTGCGTGGCCGCGATGATCCCCGCGAGAGCCGTGCCATGAGACGCGTCGCGGCCGACGCGTCGCCCGCCGCATTGAACGTCTGCGCAACCGAACCCGCAAGCTCCGGGGAGACGTCAATAATCGCCGTGTCGAGAACGCCGACCTTAACACCACGGCCGGTGGCGATGGCATGCGCGTCGCCGAGGTGCAGCATGTCGGCGGCGTATTGCGGAACCTGGCTCGCCGAAGCCGCGGAACTCGCCTCCGAGTGTCGCTGTCGCTCCGAAGACGCCTGATCGAGCAAATATGTGTAGTTCGACTGCGCCAGAAGGACTTTCGGCTCGCTGTTGAGGCCAAGCAGCACTGTGCGCAGCGGACGCCCATCGTCGATGTGGAAGCGATGCACGTCCGCCGGAAACAGCGCGATGTCGGCCGTCTCGATCAGGGTCAGGTGGTTGCGCTTGGCAATCGCGGTCAAATCTCGAGGGGCTATGTCGACCTTGGTCTCGACCAAAACCTCATTCTGGAGAGTGGGCGTGTTTCTGACACGGCCGGAAGCATCGCCACCGTTTTCTTTGCGGGTGGTTTGGGCTTCGCCGGCGCCGGCGCGGGACTCGGATTCGAATTGGTGAGCATCTCCAGCGGATTGCCCATGTCGATGTCGATGTCGACGCCCGCGCCGAGCACGGGGGCGCCGACGCCGGCAATGAGCAGGCTCGCGAACAGCGAGAGCGGCAAGCTCTTCTGGTGATGTGTCATGGGCATTCGCCTCCGCGCTATTGGCTGGGACCGGCAAACCGGATGATGTCGGGGTGGGCGCGCAAGTCGGCAATGACGGTGTCGCGCTCCGCGGCAGCAACGGACAGCCGGAAGAGGCTCCCGGCCTTGGGGCCATCGACGATTTCCAGCCTTCTCGTTCCGCAACAGGTCCGTGACGGCATCGATGGACGCGCCCGCCGTGAATGCGACAAGGATTAACGCCTGATCCCCTGGGGCGGCCGGCTCAACGGATGCGGTGACGTAAGAACCTGGGCGGTCGCCGGACGTGAAGCGAGGTTGAGGATGGCGCCACTTTCGGCCACGATCACAAAGGCCGCTGCGACGCCGATGAACGCCGCGGTTCGCGGCGTCATCGATGCAAAGATCGCAACGAGTTGCGCGACGGGGCCGGGACGCTACCGACCGGTCACGGCGCGGCGCGTCGGATTCGATCCGCCGCATCAGCGCATCGAGTTGCGCCGAACGCGGCGGCGGCAGCGACTGGTTGAGCTGCACGTCCTCCTCGCGCTCCTCCTCGATCCGGGACAGGCTGGCCCGCAGCGCCGGGTCGGTTGCCAAAGCGGCTTCGACGCGAGCCTTGTCCGCGGGCTGAAGCGTTCCGGCCGCGTACCACGGCAGCAACAGCTGGATCTCATCGAGCTCTGGGTTGTCGCGATGATCGGTCATGGCCAGCCTCGATCAATGCCGGCCGCGGCCATTAATTCCGACAGCTTCTTGCGCGCGTAGAACATGCGCGTCTTCACCGTCGCTTCGCCGACATGGAGGATCATCGAGACCTCCTCAATGCTCTTGTCGTGGTAGTAGACGAGATCGAGACGCTCCGATGGTCCGGCGAGAGCTTTTCGATGCAGCTGCGGAGGACCGCCGCCTTGTCGAGCTTCTGCGCGGCGACCTCGGGGGTATCTGCAGCATCTGGAATGGCATCGGCAGTTTCGTCGTCGAGCTCGTCGTCTCGACGTTTCCGGCGTGCACTGAGCGCCTTATAGCGGGCGATCCCGAACAGCCATGTGGAGACCGTGGAGCGCGCCTCGAACCGGCCGGCCTGCGTCCAGACATCGAAGAACACGTCGTTGACGACATCTTCCGCGAGCGCTGCGTCGCGCAAAATCGAAACCACAAAACGATGGAGCTTGAGCTGGTGGCGGCCGAACAGGACGCGCATCGCCATTCGGTCACCCGAAGCGATGCGCCGTACGAAGATCGCCGTCTGCCCCCTCGTCCATGGGTGCGATCATATAGGTGCCGGACCGCCAAGTCGCGGGCCGACAAGACGGAATCGCGCGCAGGCATTGTTGAGCTCCAGCCGCAGCAGACGGGCTGATCCCGTCAGGTGTCTGGTGTGTCGCGCCGACTGGCCGGCAGGTTCAAACGAACCACCCAAATATTCTGGCCTCGCGATTCCGGGCGTTTGCTGAACCTTTTGGCGCGGTTGCAACGACCCACGGTCATGCAGCCGGAACGGTCCGGCCCCAAAAACCAGGAGACCAAAATGTTCACTTCCATGACCCGCAAGATTGCCACCATGACCGCCGTGTCGCTCGTCGCGGCAGGCCTCTCGCTCTCGACGATTTCTGCCGCAAACGCCGCCGGCTTCAGCTTCAGCATCGGCGGCGGCGACATCGCCATCGGTGTGATGGGCGGCGGTGACCGCGCGCCTGGCGCCCAGGGGGATCAGCGGTCGATCGACGAGCGGTTCGACCGCCTGGATGCCCGGGACGCCCAGCTTCACGAGTTCGTCGACGGCAATGGCGGCTTCAACGTCCTGCTGCAGCAGAAACACGACTGCATCGTCGTGGAGAAGATCAAGACGCTGTTGGCCCAGATGGACGGCACCCTCAGGGGCTATCAGCGGATCCATGACCAGACCGGAATCACCTACCAGGAGAACCTGATCAAAGACTGGGAAGGTCGGCTCCGCGAAGCCGAGAAGGAGTGCAACAAGGCTTGGTTCTGACGTCTGGTCGGTCACACAGCGCAAAGGCCGGGACGGTCCCCGGCCCTTGGCCTTTTCCCTAAGGATCGAGCCACAACTGCCACGTTCTTCGGAGCCGCTGGATGCTCTCTTCTGCAACGATGGGGGAGAGGCTAGACCTCGGGTGCTATCGCGTTGTGCTACCGTTTGACGCTAAACGCGTTTGCGCGATCATCATGACACACTCGCCGATTGACCTGACCCGGCTGACACCTCGCGAGCGCGAGGTCTACCTGTTGGCCCTGGATGGCCTCACCAATGCCGAGATCGGGCGGCGACTGAAGATTAGCCCTCGGACGGCCGAAGGGCATCGGCAACGCATTCACCGCGTGCTTGGTTTGCAGAGAATTGCTTCGCCAACGCTGCGTCCTCGAACCGCGCAGGCGAGCCCGTCCCCGATCGAGGCCCCTGACCTTTCTGTGCTGTCCGCACGCCAAAGGCAGGTCTACGAGCTTGTCGTCGGCGAGGGCATGACCTCCGCCGCGGCAGCCGCGCATTTGCAGATCAGTACCGGCACCGTCGAGTTCCCACCGCGTCCGCATCGCGGCTCGACTGGCCGGATATCCTCAGCGTCCGACGCTTCAGCCAGGACGGGCGGGTCGCGTGGCGAAGCACCCTGACACCCTCACCCTGGTCACCGATCTCCGGGGCGTCCCGGGTAGCATCCTCAAGGCAGCCCGGACGGCGCTCGGCTGGACGATCCAGCGCGCCGCCGGCAAGACCGGCATTTCAAGCGTGACGCTGTCGAAGATTGAGGCCGGCAAGTCTCGGGCGAATGTAGGTCCCGCAGACGAGCCGATCTTGTCCGCATATCTTCGCGCCGGGGTTACCATTCACCGGGGCGACGATGCCTTCGGGTCGCCGTGCACAAGCGGTAGCGACCAGGATGCTCAGTTCCGAACACGTCTGTACGAGAGTTGGCCGCCTACCGCCTCAAGCTCCTGGCGTTGGGGGACCGGTTCGTAGCCGGCGAGCGATCCGCTCTGGCACCCGAGGCACAGAGCTGTGGAGATGATCTGGTTTGCCTGATGGAGGAGGCGCCGCTCGAGTACAGGAAGGCCATCGACTATCTGGTCGATCGCTATGAATCCCTGCGGGTGAACTGCTCGAGCTAAGAATGCGCCCTCACCTCATTCTCCTGCCTGTCGTCTTGTTCTCGACACCAACTCTAGCCGCCGGCTGCACCACGGACTTTCTCGGCGGCAAGGCTCCGGCCGTCACCAGTTCAAAGCTGACGGTCGACTTCCAGCTCTGCTTTGACGAATACACGGTGGGCTATTCAGCGACGTCGAGAACTCCACTGTGGTCGGCCGAGGACCTGACTGCAACCCAGCTGGCCGTCCATGTGCCGCGCAAGGACGATTTCCACGCCGAGGCGCAGTTGCCGGTCGAGGCACGGGCGGAAATCGCCGACTATTCCCGGACGGGCTTCGACAAGGGTCACATGACGCCAGCCGATGACGAGTTGACGCCAGAAGCCGAGCGGCAGTCATTCTCTCGCCAACATGGTACCGCAGAACCCCAAGCTGAACCGTGGCCTTTGGGCGCACATCGAGAAGACCGTTCGCGACCTCGCGCAACGAGATGGGCAAGTCTATGTCGTGACTGGTCCGATCTTTGGCGACAGTTCCGTTGTTCCTAATGGCCGTGTTCGGATACCCTCCGAAACGTTCAAGGCGATCGATGACCCAAAGGGGAAGATCCTTGGTGCCTACGTCGCCGACAACAGTCCTGGCGGCAAATACGTGGTGGTCAGCATTGCCAAACTGGACGAGGTGATCGGGTTCGACGTGTTCCCCGCACTTAGCGCGACCCAAGTTGTGGTTAGTCCTAACCTCCCCGCACCGCAGGCTTCGCCAGAGCGATGACTGGGCTCGGCTAATTCGCGCATGCCGTTCGCTCTTCCAAACTTCCGGCGCGTGGCAGGCTGCAACAGGACTTGAACTCGAGGAGCCTACTATCCCGCCGCAGCTCATTCCCTTCGGCCCCTTCGGCGTCATGGACCTTTCCGGCGCGCTCTCGACCTCCTTGTATTGAGGCGACCCGGCCATGTGTAACGACTACGAAGCTCACGTCAGCGCCGCCGACTACCGCAAGGCGCTCGCGGCCGCCGAGCTCGCGGCGTCCGCCGGCGAGGCCGCGCCCTGCCTGCTCGCAGGCCGACGACATTAAGATCGGCGACCTCGGCTCCGTGCTGGTCGCCTCAGGCAACGGCGTCGCGCTCCGTCCATGAAGTTCGGCTGGCCGCCGCCGCGCAAGGGAGCGGGGCCGGTATTCAACTTCAAATCCGACGGCCGGCACTTCGACAAGTCGAGGCGCTGCGTCATCATTCTTTCCGGGTTCTTCGAGTTCACCGGGAGTAAATACCCCAAGGCCAAGCACCGTTTCACGCTGAATGGCTCGCCGGTGATGGGTATTGCCGGCCTTGGACGATGCGACCGCGAGCCCGAGAGCTTCACCATGCTCACCACCGCGCCCGGTCCGGATATCGCGCCCTATCACGATCGGCAGGTCTGCGTGCTCGCGCCCGCCGACTGGGCGCATTGGCTTTATCTCACCAGGCCCAGTCCGAGCTGCTAAAGCCGCTGCCCGCCGGCAGCCTCGTGGTCGAGACTGTGCGCAAGGGACCCGACTGAACTGCGATCGAGAAGTTCGGCCTAGCCGCGGCTCGCATGAGGCGCTCCCACGCTTCGTTCCCTCGGACGCTAGCCCTCGGATCGCGGCCCGGCCTCCACGCTGCAACCCGCGCGGCCTCGCGGTGGCCACACGCGTCCGCCTACTCCGAACTGAACCGACCGCCTGCCCGGGCCGTTTGCTCCCAAACGCATCGCGAGGACCACATGACCGAACCGGTTCCTGTCTCTGCGGAAACGTCTGCTACACGCTTGAGGGCGAGCCCTTCCTCAGCGGGGTCTGTCATTGTGCCGACTGCCGCAAGGAATCCGGCTCGGTCTTCACCTTCTATGCCAAATGGCCGCTCGCGGCATTCCGCTACACCGGGGCGATCAAAACCCTTCGCGGCCGCAGCTTCTGTCCCGAATGCGGCGGCCGGCTGTCAACCTCCATGATACCGATGTCGAAATTCGCCTCGGCTCGCTCGACGACGCGCCGACCGGACTCGCGCCGCAGCAGGAGGGATGGACCGGTTCGCCGCGAGCATTGGCTGGCGCCGGTGGCCAGCGTCCCGCAGGCCGACCGCGATCCCTAGTAGCGCGGCGGCCGGACAGTAGCGGGGTCGTCAGGCGCCAAGTCGCGCCGGCCAAAACGGGCCGCGTAGAAAATGCATCAGTCCGCTGCGAAGTTCCAGACGCCAGAGGCGATGTCTAAGCCGGCGCCGAAAGGGATGGGGAAGGGCGCCAGCGGCCTCACGTGCTCTTGGCGCGGGCATCGATCGGATGCTGCCGGTGAGGGGGTGCACCTCTATGCGCAGCCGCGATGCAATGAACCGGCCGACGACGAACACGAGCGAAGGACCTAGGCTAGCTTGCGCGGCTCATCTACCGCTCTCGCAGCGCCGTAGCGCCAACATCCACCAATGGTGAGAACAAGTATTGGAGGATCGTGCGGCTGCCGGTGTTGATCTCGACGGTGACGGTCATGCCGGGAGTAAGCGCAGCGGCCTTTCCATCGGCGAGGATCGAGGCCGAGGCCAATTGCACCGTGATCGGGAACACGAGGCCGGAGGTCCCGTCAGCGGAGCCGGGTATGGTTGGCGAACCTGAGCGGGTCGGGTCGGCGGCTTCGGCGGTTGCGTCGGACTGTGAGAGGGCGTCGCGGCCCACCTTGGTCACCGTCGCTTGGATCGTGCCGTACTGGGTAAACGGAAATGCCGTGACCTTGACCTCGGCGGCCTGGCCGACTTCGACGAACCCGGCCTGATCGTTTGGGAGGAACGCCTCGACGTCGAGCTGGGCATCGCTCGGTACGACACGCAGCAGCTCCTGTCCGGCAGTCACCACCTGACCCAGCGTGGTGACGCTCGAGGCTTGGACGATCCCGTCGGCGGGGCTGCTGAGGGTCATCGCATCGAGCACGACCTGAACCTGGTGCAACCGGTCGGCGAGCTGGTCGGCGTCCTTCTGGGCGGCCTCGAGCTTCTGGCCGTAGTCGGACAGGAACCCCGTCCGGGCTTTGACTGCGCTCTGGTGCAGCACCTCGATCGCAGAAGCGTTGTCCTGTTGCTGGCTCTGATCGGTCGCCAGGACCACCTGCTGCGCCTTCAAGGCCTCGAGCGCATTGAGCCAATCGGCCTTCGACCCGCTCCCCCGATCGAAGAGGTCTTTCCGCATCGCCGCGAGCGCATCGAGCGTATCGTCAAGGCTCTGCTGTGCGGCGATGGCATTGCTCGAACGTCTGGGCGTCGGAGGTCTTTTGATCGATCTGGGAGGCGATCGATTTGAGGCTCGCGCTCAGATCGTCGACGTCCTTGCCCAGAACACCGGTCTCTTCGGCCTGGATTGCGGATGGGATCTCATTGGGCCAGTGGATATCGATGGGCCCAACGGTGGTGGCGCCGTCGGGCAGTTGGCTGACCGCTGTGAGCGCGGCTTGCCGCCGCGCGATCTCGGCCTCGGCGGACCAGAGTTGCGTTTGGGCATCGTCGAACTGCGCCCGTGCGTCGCGGTCGTCGAGCACAATCAGGGGCTGACCGACACTGACGCGATCGCCGTTCTGGACCAGGATTTGCGCAACCCTCCCGGCTTCAAGCGGCTGCACCACCTTGACCTTGCCGCTCGGCTCGATCTTGCCCTCGGCGCTGGCGATGATGTCGACCTTGCCAAAATACGCCCAGGCAATGGTGACGGTCAGCAGCACGCAGATCGCAATCAGCAGCGACAGCCGGATCGGCGAGGCCGGGCGCTCCAGTATTTCGAGGGCCGGTGCCAAGAACTCCTGGTCCGAGCGCCGCATCGGTTGCCGCGGCAGTCGCGGCTGTGGCCGGGGTCCTGGCGTCGGGGTGATGGCGTTCATTGCGCGAGGCTCTGGTCGCTCTGCAAGGCCCAGAGCCGGGCGTAGAGACCATCCGGCTTCGCCAGGAGCTCGGCTTGCGAGCCGATCTCGACGATCCGACCCTGGGCCATGCCGACGATCCGGGTGCAGGGCCGGACGGCGGCGAGCCGGTGCGCGATGATGATGACGGTGCGGCCTCTGACGATCTCCCGCATATTGGTCTGGACGATCCGCTCGCTCTCATAGTCGAGGGCCGAGGTCGCCTCGTCGAAAATCAGGATCGCAGGGTCGGTGGCGAGCGCCCGGGCGATGGCGATACGCTGTCGCTGGCCGCCCGAAAGGTTGGCGCCCCGCTCCTCGATCATCGTGTCGTAGCCCTGCGGCAGCTGC
>CAVVSP010000037.1:0-31894 GCA_963750845.1 uncultured Acidobacteriaceae bacterium | reverse complement strand
TGCGCAGGCAAATCAGGCGGCGGTCATCTCCGCCAAGGCCAACGCGGCGGCGGCGGGGGATCAGACGGTTGTCACCAAGCGTCAGTCTTTTGCAGCGTCGCAGGCTGCCGCACGCAACGCCGGCAATGCTCCCCGCCTGCTGCAGGTGCAAAAGGCCAAGGCCGACCAGGCCGCCGCGCAGGTGGAGCAGGCGCGCGCCCAGCTGAACCAAGCGAAGCTCAACCTGAGCTACACCAAAATCGTTGCGCCGGTGGATGGAATCATCACCACCAAGAATGTCGAAGTGGGCCAGAATGTCAGTGTGGGGCAGAATCTGGTCACGCTGGTCTCCTTTCATGATCTCTGGGTGACGGCGAACTTCAAGGAAACGCAGCTCCACCTGATGCGTCCAAACCAAACGGTGAAAATTCACGTAGATATGAACGGGCGCGACTACGATGGCGTCGTGACGCAGATCGGCGGCGCAACAGGATCGATGCTGAGCCTCTTCCCACCGGAGAACGCGACAGGGAACTACGTCAAAGTGGTGCAGCGCGTGCCTGTGCGCATCGACTTCAGCAAGCCGGAGGAGGCCAAAGACCATATCCTGCGGCCGGGCCTTTCCGTAGAGCCCACGGTTCGGGTGAAAGGAACTTGACCTGCTCCGGTCCGCGAGCTCGTGGCCCGAATCTTCGTGGCCTGGAATCAACGACCGGCGGGGCAGCAGCAGCATCTAACTGCTGTAAGGGAGGATTTGAGATGAGTAGCAATGCCCTGAAGGAAGCGCCGAAAACCAGTGCCAAGGTAGCGAACCTGGTCACACCGAACTGGCGACAACATGCGGACCCATCCAGAAGTACGGCACGGTCGTAAAGGATCTGCCGATCGGTCTGGATGCCTCGGCACGCCAGGAGATCGTGGGCCGCCTGAATCTCTTGCTTGCCGACACGATTACGCTGCGCGATCTCTACAAGAAGTCACACTGGCAGGTGGGTGGCCCCACCTTTTACCAGCTGCATTTGCTTTTCGATAAGCATGCGGGGGAACAGTCCGAATTGATTGACGAGCTCGCGGAGCGTGTTCAGATGCTGGGCGGCGTCAGCATCGCAATGGCTCACGATGTGGCCGCCAACACCCGTATCGAGCGCGTACCGATCGATCGCGAAGAGGTGCCGGTGCAGATTTCCCGTCTGCTTGAAGCGCACCATGTGATTCTGAAGGACGCGCGGGACGTGGCGGAAAAGGCCGACGATCTTGGCGACGTGGGCACCAATGACCTGCTCTCCAGCTCAGTTGTCCGCACCAACGAAATGCAGGTATGGTTCGTTGGCGAGCACCTGGTCGAGATGCCGCTGGTTCTGGCTAAATAGGGCGGGCTAAACCGCGAGAAGTACCAAAGGGCCGGATCGTTCATGATCCGGCCCGGTTTTTTTTGCTGAGCGAAACTTTTTGCCGCTCTCGTCCGTCGCCGGACATCTATGCTTTGGGCAACCCATTTGATATAGGTCAGGGTTGAAAAGTTATGCCGGTCGCGCTCGATTTTTTCCTCCATCACGCCTATCTCATTCTCTTCGGCTGGATTGCCGCGGAGCAGATCGGCTTGCCGATTCCGAGCGTGCCAATTCTCCTGACCGCCGGAACGCTGACGGCCACCCACCAGCTCAGTCTGCCGCTGATCCTGTTCTCCGCGATCCTGGCTTGCCTCATCAGCGACTCCCTCTGGTATTTCCTGGGAGCGCGTTATGGCGGCACCATCGTGCGTACGGTGTGCAAGCTCTCCTTCGAGTCCGCAGCCTGCGTGCGGCGTACCGGGGATTTTTTCCAGCGCTATGGCGCGCGCGCGCTGCTGCTGGCCAAGTTCATTCCCGGGCTGGGCGCGTGGCCGCCCCTATTGCGGGCCAGAGCAAGATGCCGTACTCGACCTTTGTGGTCTTCGACCTGGGTGGCGCCCTGTTGTGGAGTCTCAGCGCGACGCTGGTGGGGCGGTTTTTCGGAGACGTTCTGAAACGCCACCCCGGCGCGCTGGCGGAAGTCGGACATTCGGCGGGTCTGCTCTTCATTCTGTTGCTAGTTGGGTTCTTCGCCTACCGGGTCTACCGGCAACGCGCCTTCCTGCGACAGATTCGCGGCGCCAAGATTGAGCCTGAAGAGCTGAAGAGCATGCTCGACGCCGGTGAGGATGTTTACATCATCGACCTGCGTCATCCGCTGGATTACCTGCCCGATCCGCGCCGTCTTCCCGGGGCGGTACTCTTCAAGCCGGATACGCTGGTTGCTGAGGGCGACCGCATCCCGCGCGATCGCGACATCGTGCTCTATTGCACCTGCCCCAGCGATGCCACCAGTGCGCGCACCGCGCTGCGACTGCGCAATCTGGGCATCTATCGCGTGCGCCCGCTGCACAACGGCTACGAAGGCTGGAAAAAGCTGGGCTATCCGCTGGAGCCGATGGAGCAGCGCACCGTCGCCTGAAGAAGCCTGCCCCTACCGCTCGTAAGATGCGGCCGCCTCGTCCTTGTGCTAAGTTGCCTTTGCGGTGGTGTTTCGGTTTGCTGCCGCGCTTTCCAAGGGGTGCGGCTATGGCATGGACAGAGTCCTATCACTGTGACGTTTGCAACAGTCCGCGTGGAGACGCGGAGGACTGGTGGCTGGCATGGACGGACCACACCACGCCTCCCGATGGCCCGGAGCAGGAGGCGCTGCGCATCACCCGCTGGAGTCACTCGCTCTCGCACAGCGCTGAAGTAAAGCATCTGTGCGGCGCGCGCTGTGCCCAGACCTTCATGGATCGCTGGATGCAATCGGAAGACGAACGTCGCTAGGGCGGATTTCCCATGGGTGTATGCCGAAGCGGCGAAGACGAATGCGGCTTTTCCGTCAAGAAACGCCGCTCCGCGTGCTCCTCAGAGGAGCATAGCTGGGAAATCTGTTCCAGGCAGTAACGGGTCCTGCACATGTGTGTAACCCTCAGCGATGCCACGCAACGGGCAATCCGCTCTACTATGAGGGTCAGGAGACGAACTTGGCCTATCACGACCTGCGCGACTGGATCGCGCGACTGGACCGCGCCGGCGAGCTGAAGCGCATCCGCGAAGAAGTGGACCCCATCCTGGAGATCGCGGAGATTACCGACCGCGTCTCAAAAGCAGGTCGCAAGGGCGGCGTGCAGGGCGTCGCGGCCGGAGGGCCGGCACTTCTTTTTGAGCGGGTAAAGGGCTATCCCGGCGCGAGCGTGCTGATGAACCAGTTCGGCAGCGAGCGCCGCATGGAAATGGCGCTTGAGGCAGCAAGTCTGGACGAGATCGCTGGCCGCATTCAGACGCTGATGGAGATGAAGTCGCCCGAAGGCATGCTGGGCAAGTTGAAGATGCTGCCCACCCTGGCCGAGGTAGGGAAGTACTTCCCCAAAGTCGTGCCGGCGCGGCAGGCCGAGTGCAAGCAGGTGGTCCTGCGTGAGAATTTCAGCGTGCTCGACTTTCCCGTGCTGCAATGCTGGCCCATGGATGGCGGCCGCTTCATCACGCTGCCGCTGGTGGTCACGCGCGACCCGCGCCACGGCAAACGAAATATGGGCATGTATCGCATGCAGGTTTACGACGGCCAGACCACCGGCATGCACTGGCAGCGCCAGAAGGTGGCGGCAGAGCACTTTCGCGAGCGGCTGCGCATGGCCGCCGCCGCCAGCGCGTCGGGCAGCGCGGCCACCGCCCATATCGACATCATGGCCGCCACAGCAGGAGGCAGCACGCGCGCGGCAGGAAGCGTTGCCGGTATGCCTGCCGTGACCACGACCGATCTGCGCGGCGAGCGCATGGAGGTCGCGGTCGCCATCGGCACCGACCCGGCGACAACCTTCTCGGCCATCGTGCCCGCCCCGCCAGAGGTTGAGGAGTACATCATCGCGGGCTTTCTCCGTCAAGCGCCCGTGGAGCTGGTGCAGTGCGAGACGGTCGACCTGCAGGTGCCCGCGCATGCGGAGATCGTGCTCGAAGGCTATGTCGAGCTCGCCGAGTTGCGCTCGGAAGGTCCATTCGGCGACCACACGGGTTTTTACACGCTGCCGGAGGACTATCCGGTCTTCCACCTCACCTGCATCACGCATCGCAAAGACCCGATCTACGCATCCACCATCGTTGGCAAGCCGCCGATGGAGGACGCCTGGATGGGGCTCGCCGTCGAGCGCATCTTTCTGCCGCTGATCCGGCTCTCGGCGCCGGAGATTGTCGATATTCATCTCCCGCCAGAGGCGGTCTTCCATAATCTGATGATCGTGTCCATTCGCAAGAGCTACGCGGGACAGGCGCGAAAGGTGATGAGCGCCATCTGGTCGCTGGGGCAGGCCATGTTCACCAAATGCATCATCGTGGTGGATGAAGACTGCGACGTGCACGACGTTGCCGAGGTGACTTTGCGGGTAGCCAACAACATCGATCCGGAGCGCGACATTCAATTCACCATGGGACCGATCGACTCACTCGACCACGCGTCGCGCCTGCCCAACTACGGCAGCAAGATGGGCATTGACGCCACGCGGAAGTGGGCCGCGGAAGGATTCAGCCGTCCCTGGCCGCCGATGATCGAGATGGACACTGCCACCAAGGCACGCGTCGATGCAATCTGGAAAAAACTGGGGCTCGACGCATGAGGCAATGGCAACTCCGCTTTGTTGTCTGGATGGCGGCACTCGCAGCGTTCTACTCAACGCCCGCCGTGCGCGCGCAATCGATTGAAAACTTCCGCTGGCTCGATCTGCATCAACCGAGCGATGTGCAAACCATCGTCGCGCGTGCATTGATGAATGAGCCTTACACGGCTCTGCGCGAGGTTGGTTACATCGGCCTGCCGCAGAGGGAACCAGCGGCGCCCCCCGCCAAAGGGACTTCGGCTGCAGCCGGCGGCACCGCCCTCAATGTCTCCAGGCTGCCGGTGCCGCGCGATGCGCACTTGCTGGTCATCACCGCGGAGCGCACGAACCCTTCCGCGCTCCCTGACGATGACGTTCTGAGCGTCTATGACGTGAACCAGCGGCAGATCACCGCGACGCTGTTATTGCGCGGCCCTGGACTGCACCTGTTGGGATGGGTGCGCATGTGGCGCGAGGGCAGTCCGGAAATGGCTGCAACCTACAACGACTGCGTCGAGTGCCAGCGAACCACCTTCTTCACCACCTTTCACATCGACCTGAAATCGCATGAGTGGCAGGTGCGCTGGCCGCGCTCCACGGCAGGCGCCCCCATCTTCTCCGAAGGGCAGGAGGCCAACGGCGGCCAGCAGGTCTACGCGCTGCTGGATGATGAAGCGGGTCGCGTCGTACTGGGCACCTGGGCGCACTTCAGCATCCACGGCCGCCCGGACACGGACGTCGTCTACGCCTATCGGGTGGAATATTACGGCTCGCACGAAGCCACAGAGCCAATAGTCGGCACGCAGGCACGCGCGTTTGAGCAGCGGCTGTGCGGCGGACAGGGCGTGCTCTTCGGTCTGGCCGATGGCCAGGACAGCGCTCTCTGCCATTCCATCGGCATCACCAGTGCGCCCGAATCGCTGGCCACCCGCAGACGGCATCGAGCGCACTAGGTTTGCCGTCTCGCATGCAACTCCGCTGTCTGGTATGGTGCGCCGCTCTTCTGTGCTCCACTTGGTCGCATGGGCAGGCGCAGCATGCCGCAGACGAGCGCTACTACGCGCCGCTCAATAGCGCGGGCGCGTTCGTCGAATACTCGAACTCGTCAAGTCACATCATTCTCGGTGACGATCGCCAGAGGAAGTTTGCCGGCCTTGCCCTTGCCTATCAGCGCCGGATCTCCGCGAGGCGCTGGATGGTATGGGATTACAGCGCAGAAATCCGGCCGGTGCTCTTCGAGAGCGACCCCACGCTCGATGGACAACGCATTACGCTGACCATTGACGGCAAGTCCAAGGTCTATGAGGAGCGCTCTCCTCAGCAGTTTCCGATCGAGAATGTGAAGTTGTACCCGGATCGCACCTACTCCGGCACCACGCTGGAAGGCGATTCATTCACCGAGGTCTTCCACCACGAACTCGGGCGCCGCTGGACCTATTCGCCCGGCGTCACGCCACTCTGCTTCTCCGTACACCTGCTGCCGGCACATCGTCTGCAACCTTTTCTTGCCAGTACCGCCGGATTCATCGTCAGTACCCGCGATATTCCCGAGTTCTATACCTCGGCGTTCAACTTCACCTTCAGCTTCGGCGGCGGTGTGGAGTGGTTCCGTGATCACCAGCGGTCATGGACGGTGGAATATCGCATGCAGCACATGTCGAACAAGGACATTGGATATATCAATCCGGGCGTTGACTCGCAATTCGTGCGGGTTGGCTATCGCTTCGGTTTCCGTTCGCTATCCCAGGTTTTCGATAAGCTGCATTAACACCGATTCCAGTTGTTTGACCTCCGAGGCGCTCAGCGTGCGCAGCATCCGGCCTTGCAGCCGGATAGCAATGGTCTTGCCGCGCATGAAGACGCGGCGCCCCGGCGGCGTCAGCGTGGCCAGCAGCGTGTGCGCGTTCTCCGGATGGGGCGAGCGCCGGACCCAGCCGCGCTCCTCCGCTACTGCCAGCAGCGCGTGCGTGGTTTGCGGAGTCACCTGGCAGAAACGGGAAATGTGTGCGCCGCTGGTGCCCGGCTCCTTGACCAGTGCGGCCAGCAACTGCAGTTGCGCGGCTGTAATGCCCAGCGGCTTTAGCTGCTCCTCCAGCCGGTCGCGAAAGAGCGTGGTCATGCGTCGCGTCAGCTTCAGAACCTCCGGAGGGCCCTTCTCCGTCTGCCCGCTCTTGTGTGACGCTCGCGCCATATCAGCCTCCTGATACTCTATCAGTACCCTGATACTCACTGCCGAGGCCGGATGACAGAAGAGTGGAAGCCAAGCCACAACCCGTGGGCCATCGCGCTCACGGTGACGCTCGCCACCTTCATGGAGGTGCTCGACACCTCGATTGCCAATGTCGCGCTTCCGCACATCGCCGGATCGCTCGGCGGCAGCCAGGAAGAAGCGACCTGGGTCCTCACCAGCTATCTGGTCTCGAGCGCCATTGTGCTCCCCATCTCCGGATGGCTGGCAAACCGTTTTGGCCGCAAGCGCTTTTACATGACCTGCGTGGCCATGTTCACCATCTGCTCGTTCCTCTGCGGGCTGGCCCACACCCTGCCGCTGCTCATCTTCGCGCGTGTTCTGCAGGGCCTGGGAGGCGGCGGCCTCGCCACCAGCGAGCAGGCAATCCTGGCCGATACCTTCCCGGTTGAAAAGCGCGGTCAGGCCTTCGCGCTCTACGGCATGGCGGTGGTTGTCGCGCCTGCCATCGGGCCCACGCTCGGCGGCTACATCACGGACAATCTCGACTGGCACTGGATCTTCTTCATCAATATCCCGGTCGGGCTGATCTCGCTGTTTCTCTCCAACCGCATGGTTGAAGACCCGCCTTACCTGCAGGAGCGCAGCCTCCGGCAGGGCCCTATCGATGCCATGGGACTGGGCCTCGTCGCGGTCGGCGTCGGTTGCCTGGAGTATGTCTTCGATCGCGGGCAGGAGAAAGACTGGTTCGGCGATCCTTCTATCACCGCATTCGCCATCATCGCCGCGGTGCTGCTCGTCATCTTCGTCTTCTGGGAGTGGAATCATGAAGACCCGGTAGTGGACCTGAAGCTGCTGCGTAACCGGAACTTTGGCACCGCGATCTTTCTGCAATTCATACTCGGCATGGTGCTGTTCGGTTCCACCGTTCTGATTCCGCAATTCCTGCAGGTACTGCTGGGCTATACGGCGGAACGTTCGGGCATGGTGCTGTCTCCAGCCGGATTCGCCATGATGGCGACGATGTTCATCGCCGGCCGGGTCGTCGGCAAGATGGATCCGCGCCTGCTGGTCACCATGGGCTACATCGTCACGGCCATTGGTCTTTTCAATCTCACCCGTCTCGACCTCGACGTGAGCTTTGCCCAGGTCACGCTATGGCGCGTCTACCAGGTGCTGGGTCTCGCCTTCATCTTCATCCCCATCAGCACGTTGAACTACGTAGGGGTGCCGCGCGAGAAGAATAATCACATCTCGTCTTTCTCCAACTTCGCGCGCAACCTTGGCGGCAGTCTCGGCACCGCGCTGCTCACCACTTTCCTCGCGCGCAGCAGCCAGGTCTACCAGCTGGAACTCGCCAGCCACGTCAGACCAGGCAGCCGGGTCTACAGCGACTATCTCGCCCAGACCCAGGCCGGGCTGATGCGCCTGGGCCAGGGTTCGGCTGCCGCAGCCCAACTCGCTTACGCCCGCGCCTACCAGCAGATGGTCCGCCAGGCCTCCATGCTCAGCTATAAAAATGCGTTCTTCATTCTCAGCATCACCATCCTCTGCCTATCGCCATTGCCGTTCATCATGCGCAAGCCGCCCAAGGCGATGAAGCCCGCCGCCGATGCCGGGCACTAGGTCTGCCGCGGTTCTCTCCTTTCGTCTTTCTCCTGTTACACTCATGAGTTTTCCGAAACCACGTTTTGCATGGAGTGCAGCGGGATGGCCGAGATCAAACGCGTAGGGGTGGTCGGGGCAGGCACCATGGGCAACGGCATCGCCCATGTCTTTGCCCGCAGCGGCCTCCCCGTGGTGTTGGCCGACGTGGATCAGCCGGCGCTCGATCGCGGTTTCAGCACGGTGGAGAAGAATCTGGCCCGCGAAGTGGCCAAGGGCAAGCTGACCCAGGCGGATGCGGATGCGGCCAGGGCGCGCATTACCGGGACGCTCGACAGGAAGGCGCTTGCCGGATGCGATCTCGTCGTTGAGGCAGCGACGGAGCGCTTTGCCGTCAAGCATTCGCTCTTTCAGGAACTCGACGGACTGCTCGCCGCGGACGCCATCCTCGCCACGAATACCTCATCGATCTCGATCACCAAGCTGGCGGCCACGACGAAACGTCCGGACCGCGTCATCGGCATGCACTTCTTCAATCCCGTCCCGGTCATGCAACTGGTGGAGGTCATTCGCGGCCTGCAAACCTCGCAGGCGACATTCGATACAGTGAAGGCGGTCTCCGAGAGGCTGGGCAAAACGCCGATCGAGGTCAACGATGCAGCGGGCTTCGTCTCCAACCGTGTGTTGATGCCGCTTTTGAACGAGGCGATGTTCGCCGTGATGGAGGGGGTGGCCACCCCGGAAGCGGTCGACAAAGTCTTCCAACTCGGAATGGCGCATCCAATGGGTCCATTGACCTTGGCGGATTTTATCGGGCTCGATGTCTGCCTGGACATCATGCGGGTGCTGGAGGAGGGTCTGGGCGACCCGAAGTATCGCCCCTGCCCACTGCTCATCCGCATGGTGGATGCGGGCTGGCGTGGGCGAAAATCGGGCAAGGGATTTTTTGAGTATCCGGCGAAGTAGCGAATCAGCAAGTTACAAGTCAGCCAGAAAACTGCAGACTCGCCGATCTGTCGACTCGCTAATTGCTTTGGGAAAGGACTTTCATGGACGCACTCAGCATAGGCGCGGTTCGCGCCGCCGAGCAGGTGGCGCAGGCGCATGGCATCGCTGTCAGCAACGCGGAGTTGGTTGCCGATGGCTCAAACCTGCTGGTGCATCTGAAACCTGCGCCACTGCTCGCCCGCGTGGCCACCACGAGTGCGCTCCTGCGCCGTCCGGTGAGTGCCTGGCTGGGACGCGATGTCTCCGTGGCTGCCTATCTGCATCAGCAGGGCCTGCCCGTGGTGCCCCCCAGCGATCTGCTGTCGCCCGGACCGCACCAGTACGACGGTTACACCATGAGCTTCTGGCAGTGGGTGGAGCATGATCGCGACGCCTCAATCCCTACTGCCGAAGCAGGCGCCATGCTGCGCGATCTCCATCAGACTCTGCGCGGCTATCGCCCGTCCGGGTCGAGTGGCGAACTGCCCCTGCTGGAAATCTTTAACGAGATCACGCGCTGGCTGAAGTTTCTTGAAGGACGGCGTGCGCTCTCCGGCGGCGAACTGATCCAGTTGCGCGAAACCCATTGGCGGCTGGCCGAGACGCTGCGTTATGGCGGCCGTGCCATCCAGCCCATCCACGGCGACGCGCACCGCAAAAATCTGTTGAAAACCGCGAAGGGCTGGCTTTGGACTGATTTCGAGGACGCCTGTGGCGGTCCGACCGCATGGGACGTGGCCTGCCTGGTGCGCACCGCGCCTGAGGGCATCGAGGCGGCGCTCGCGGCGTATCCAGGGGCGCCGACCTGGGATGAGCTGTTGCCGTATCTGCGTGCCCGCGAGCTCGAAGCCGTGGTCTATTGGCAGCTCCAGGCCGAACGCTTTCCCGAACAGCGCGCCGAAGCCCACGCGAAGCTGCGCGACTGGCAGCGCCGCCAACCCCATTCCGGGGCGTTTGGGCAGTAGCGAGTCAGCGAGTCCGTCAGCCGGCAAGCCAATGAATACTGACCGGCCGGCGGCCCTGCCGGTTCACTTGCCGTTTTCCTCTGGTTTGCTCCGGTTCTGTCTGGTTTTGTCTGCATTTTCGACTCGACGCGCGTATGCTTTTTGAATGATGCGCATGACCGTGCTGGCGAGTGGTTCCAAGGGAAACAGCACAGTCGTCGCCACCCACCGCACCCGCATCCTGGTCGATGCAGGGCTCTCCTGCCGCGAGATTCTGCGGCGGATGAACATTGCAGGGGAAGATCCACGCTCGCTCGACGCCATTCTCATCACGCATGAACATCAGGACCACGTCCAGGGCGTTGCCGTGCTCGCGCGTAAGCTGGGAATTCCCGTCTACTTCACGGAGATGACGCACCGCGCCTGGGTGCGCTGGCTGCATCCGCGCAAGCGCATGACCTACGCCGAGTGGCTGCGACAGCGGCAACAGGGAAGCGCGGCTGCTGATGGCGAAACCTCGCATGCGAGCATCGTGGCGGTCGGCACCGCGGTCATAGACGAACCGGATGCTGAACTCTGTGAAGCCGCGTCGGCGGAACGGGACCCCGCGGCGTTGCCTTCGGTCGCGTACTTCGAAGCGGGCAGGCGTTTTGTTGTTGGCGACATCGACGTCGAGCCCTTTACCATCCCGCACGATGCCGCGGATCCGGTTGGATTTGTCTTTGAGGGTGATGGCGTCCGCATCGGGTTTGCTACGGACCTGGGATATATGCCGGCGAATGCGCGGCAGGCCCTGCGGCGCTGCGACGTCCTGATGCTGGAATCGAATCACGATACCGAGATGCTGCGCGACGGCCCGTATCCGTGGAGCGTCAAGCAGCGCGTGATGTCGCGCGTAGGCCACCTCTCCAATGAAGCTGCTGCAGAGTTTCTGGAACGGAACTACGACGGGCAGGCTGCGTATGTCATCCTGGCGCACCTTTCGGAGAGCAACAATCTGCCGGCTCTGGCGCGGGTGAGTGCGGAACGGGCCCTCTGCGATCGGATGAGCCTGCTGGCGAATAAGCTACTGCTGGCCGAACAGGATCAGCCACTGGCGGCAATCTCGCTTTAATGTGCTATCTTATTGCTGTTGCTAGAGTTATGTGATTCATGCCGTGAAGTTGGCATGCCACAGGGTACCGCCGAGGTTACCAAATTGGGAATCCTCTGGTTCTGGACCGCATCGAACCATTATCATAGGGTTAACGGAAATGACTTCAGGAAATCAGGTTCGCGCGAAAGAGATTGACAGCGATGCACTGGCGTCGCCACGCTATACCCGCCAGGATGGCTGCGTGGACCCGGTTGTCGGAGACATCCTGTCCAGTTGGCGTTACGATATCTCCGGGATTACTCCAGCGATGCGCGGCGACTACGAAGACCATTTTGTAGAATGCGCCTATTGCCGGAGTCGTCAGCGTCTGCATCGCACCGTGGATGTTGTGCTGATCGGCACCACCACCATCTCCACCGCCGCTTTCATCCTCGCACTGGCGATCATTCACCACATTCAGCCGCTGCAGCACTGGGCTCTCGTGAGCCTTCATCTATGGGAGATACCCATTGTGCTCAATTTGCAGGCGGCTGCCGCGGTGGGTTTATTCCTATCGTTCCTATGCTGGGTATTGGTGGCCATTGCGACACCGGCTCCGGTGTTTCTCACCGGCGTGGCGATGAATCTGAATCAGACCCGCTCCCTGCACGGACGGTCGCTCGACGACACTGACTCACGCGTCGCCTGAATCTTCTCTCGCTGAGACAAGAAGGCCAGCCATCGGCTGGCCTTCTTCATTGAGCGTTGCGAAATTGACCGTTGCCAAGTTGAATGCGCGAAAGCTATTTCGGCAGATCGAGCCGCAACCCGCCCGTCAACTCAGATACCCGCTCCACGTGGTTGCTGCTGCACCAGCTCTCCAGCCCTTTGGCCAGCCGCTCCACCGCGCGCGGATCGGCGTAGGAGGCGGTGCCGACCTCCACCGCTGTGGCTCCGGCCAGCAGGAACTCAACAGCATCCTCCGGAGCGGCGATTCCACCCATGCCGACGACCGGAATTTTGACTGCCTTCGCGGCCTCCCACACCATGCGTACCGCAATCGGCTTGATCGCCGGTCCGGAGAGCCCTCCGGTGACATTTGCGATGCGGGGCCGGCGCGTCTTCACATCGATCGCGAGCGAGACGAAGGTGTTCACCAGCGAGATCGCATCCGCCCCCGCCGCTTCGGAGACGCGCGCCATCTGTCCAATAGAGGTGACGTTGGGCGAAAGCTTCACGATCACCGGGCGCGTGGCGAGCCGCTTCGACCGCACCACCAGTTCGGCCAGTTGGGGCGGGTCCGCTCCGAAGGTGAGGCCGCCGTGCTGCGTGTTTGGGCACGACGCGTTCAACTCGTAGGCTGCGATACCTTCGGCGTCATTCAACTGATCGATGACGGCAAGGTAATCGTCCACCGTGTAGCCGAAGACGTTCGCGATGCAAACGGTGCCCTTGTAGCGGCGCAGCGCGGGCAGCTTTTCTGCGATGAAGGCCGCGACCCCCATGTTCTGCAGCCCGATGGAGTTGATCATGCCTGCGGCCGTTTCGATAATGCGCGGCGCGGCATTGCCCGGCATCGGCTCGCGCGAGAGTCCT
The DNA here is from genome assembly GCA_963750845.1 of uncultured Acidobacteriaceae bacterium. Taxonomy (GTDB): domain Bacteria; phylum Acidobacteriota; class Terriglobia; order Terriglobales; family Acidobacteriaceae; genus KBS-83. The sequence goes on along the minus strand of CAVVSP010000037.1, from coordinate 18,896 downwards.
TTGGTGACGAAGCCGCCAATCCTGTCCAGCGACAGGATCTCTTCAAACTCAACGCCGTAGCCAAACGTTCCGGAGGCGGCGATGATCGGGTTGCGCAGCTCCATGCCGCAAAGCCGCACGCGCATGTCGGGCTTCATGGGGGCGTGACGACTTCCGGCGCGTCTGTCTCTGCGCCGCTCTTGGCGCCTGCACCACTGCGTCGCGTGCGATGCGTGGTCTTCGGCGTCAACGGCGTCTCAGGCGTAGCGGCAACGGGCTTGAGCGCTTGCGTCAGTACGTGTCCAATGGCCGCGGAGGGCTGATTCAGGCCCAGCAGTGCAGCGAAGGTTACGGCGAAATCCACTGGCGCCACCCGCCCATAGTAGATGCCGGGCTGGAAGGGTGCCCCATAGAAGCCGAGCGGCACGTGGCGGTCGTAGGACCACGCGCTGAAGTGGGTGGTGCCACTACCCGCAGCATCGCCATTCATCTGGTAAGCCGGCGGAATCAGCATGACGTACCAGCCGCCATTGGGGCTGTAGCTATGCGCGATGCGCTCGCCAAACTCATCCGGCGGCAACGCGCCGGACGCGAGCTGCAAGCGCGTAAAGACCTCCACCAGAGAGGGGTGCGGCGCTAACTTGCTGGCAGGTGGCTGCAACGGCTGCGGCGTCGCGGGCGGTGGCGGTGGCGCTTCGGCTTGCTGCTGTGCCTGGTGTTCCGTCTTACGTCCCGCTGCAGCGCGGGACTGGCGTGTACGCGGCAAGGGCTTGGGCGGCGCTGCCTCCACGATGGGTGGCGGCGTTCCCATCGGTGTATGGATGGGTGGCTGCGCGGGCAGGGTAGCGACAACAGCGGGCAGTGCCGCAACGATCGCGTCCTCAGCCTCCTGCTCATTGATGCCGGCATGCTCAAATGCGGGCTGGTTGAGCTGGATGTACGGCAGCTCCTGCTTCGTCAGCAGATAGCCGATCTTCTCGCCCGGTGAGAATTTGCCGTTCATCGCGTCGTTGAGGCCAGCCAGGAGTTTAGGAATATCCCAGGTCGCCGAGTCCATGCCGAGCGATGCAGCCTGTGCCGGCGTGGATGCGATGCCGTGATCGGCAGAGAGCGCGATCCACACGTTGGCCAGGCCGCCATCCACATTCTGATCGAGCCAGGTAAAGAAGCTGTCGAGCTGCTGGTCGAGCTGTCCCAGCATGTTGCGCATCTCCGGCGCATCCGGGCCGACGCGATGGCCGAGACCGTCGTTTGCAGACAATGAGATGGTCAGCATGTCCGTCGTCGGATGATGTCCAAGCTGCTCGCCCGTGATCAGGGCGCGGGCAAAATCGAGCTCGTAGTCATTTCCGGCGGGCGACAGATCTACCTGGTTGAAGAAGCTCTTTTGCGCGTCACCATGGGATTCGTCCAACGCCTGCTGAGCCCGTGGGCTGGCGTTGAAGGTGATTGCCCACTCCGGCAGAGCGTTCTGGTAGAAGGTCGAAGTCACAAACGCGCCGCTCTTCGGATCGACCCAATATGCGGCATTGGCCGAGTGCCCCACGGGCAGGATCGCGGCACGGTCCTTGAGCGAGATGCCGAAGACCTTCGACTGACCGACGGTCGCAAGCCGCAGCTCATCGCCCAGGGTCGAAGCCCGCTCATTGCGCGGCGACGCTCCCTCCGCGCCTTCTCCTGCATTCAGCAAACCCACAATCTTGTAGCGGTCATCCTCTACGGAGGTTACGGGGCGCTTGGCGTTGCGGTTCAGATCCCACCATTCGTTTGAGTTGATGCCGTGCCCATCGGTGTAGGCGCCGGTGCCGAGCGTCGCATGTCCAGGTGCGGTTTTGGTGTTCGCGTAATCGTAGTAGCAATCCGGAAAGTACGCGCCGTGATCCAGGAAGAGTCGAAAGCCGTGCTGCGCCTTCAAATCCGCCCGATATCGCTCCAGATAATCCTCGCGGAACTGGTCGATCACCACCAGTACTACCAACTTCGGTTTGCCGTCATATGCGGAGGCTCTGGCAGGAACGGCGGGAAGCGCAATAAGCAGAGAGGCGAGCGTGAGCGAGCAGAGGCGCCGGTACATTTCCATAGGCGTCTTCCAGTATCGCAAAAGTCGTGAATGCGCGGCGATCCGCCGCCATAGCCGCCCGATTGCCGCGCGTTCCAGCGTGCGGAAGTCGAAACTTGGCCCGCTGCCGCGTACGGCGCCATCCTGCGGCCCGGGCCGGTAGTCCTGGCAGAAGTGGGGCGCTCGACATCGCAAGCGCCCCACGCCTAGCCGGCCGTCCTAGCGTCTCTTCAGTGATGCCGCATAAGCGGCTACAAAGGCATCCAGGGCCGAGCTCTGGCTGCCCGCATTCTCCGCATCGAATGGACCCGACCATACCTGGCCGAATGCGTTGCTGGCATCGCGTGAGTGGGCCCAGATACTCTCTGCATTTGTCACGGCGAAGGTAGCATATTGCGGGTTCGGCGCCGCGGCATCGAGTGACATCAGGTTGCGCAGGAAGATGCCTTTGAACTGCACGCCATCGGCGCCGCAATTCGCTTCGCAGGTGTCGTGCAGTACCCCGTTGCTGTCGCTCAGGTGCGTGATGGCCGCGTTCGCGATGGTCTGCGCCGTGCTTATCAGCTGCGGCGATCTTTGCGCGCGGTTCAGCTCCACCAGTCCACCCAGGATCACGCCCTGGTTGTAGGTCCAGGTGTTTTGTCCGTTGTTCTTGCAGGTGGAAAGATCAAGTCCATCGTTGATCAGGTTCTGGCTGTTGATCATGCCGGACTGCTGGAACCACGCCCACTCCTTGTTGGCCCAGTCGAGATAGCTCGATCGGGCCGTGGGCGCAACGCGATTCGCAAGATGCGCCGCGACGGAGAGAAACAGCTCGTTCGCAATCGCATTCTTGTACGTCTTGTCTTTGCTCCACCAGATGCCGCCGCCGCAGGTTGCGTCCCATCCGCCGCTCATGTCGGTGAAGATCGACGAGGCCATGTCGAGATATTGCTGGGTGTGCGTCAGGTCGTAGGCGGCGATCCACGCCAGAGCCCACCAGCCCTCGTCGTCGTAATAGTTGTTCAGGAAGCCGCTGTTCGTCTTCTGCGCCTGCTGAAAGCTGTTGGAGAGGACCGTGTTGTAGCTGGCTGTGTGGGCTGCGAGCGAATAGTCGGCCAGCATGGTCAGCACATTCGCGGAGTTCCACCAGCCTGTCGTCTGGTAGAGGCCGGTCGATTGCGTGTACCAGGTTTGCAGCTTGTCAATGCCGGCAAGCGTCTGCTTCTGAATCTGCGCGGGCGGCGTTGCTCTGGAAGCGACTGGTGTCTGCGCAGGCGCACTCGCGCCAGCAATCGACGCCAGGATGACGGTGATACAGATGCAATATCTGCGAAGTGTTAGGGGAAGCATCGGGGGAGGCTCCTGTCGGTTCAAGATTGGGTCAGGTCGCTGCCCGGCTGCTGCGGACGCGGCCGTGTGCTGCAAAACCCTGATGCCCGCCACCCTAGTTCCGCCATCTCGCCGTGTCAAATGCCCGATGCATGCAGCTATTTCCGGTAGCATAGAAAAGTATGCACGATCTGCAATTCGTCAGGACCAACCTCGCGCTGGTCGAAGAGAAACTGCGCGCCCGCGGGCAGGATCCCGCGGCTCTGCTAGGCAACTTCGCCGCGCTCGATGCCGAACGCCGCGAGCGCATCACGGAAGCTGAAGCCCTCAAGGCGCGCCGCAACGTACTTAGCGAAGAGGTGGGGCGCAGGAAGCGCGCGAAAGAAGATGCATCGGCGCTGATGGAAGAGACGCGTCAGCTCAAGGAGAAGCTGGAAGCGCTGGATGCGTCGGCTTCTGCCATGGACGAGCGGTTGCGCGGTATCCTCGCCAGCATCCCCAACCTGCCGCACAATTCTGTGCCGCCCGGCACATCCGAGCACGACAACGTGGAAGAGAAGCAGTGGGGCACAAAGCCGCACTTCGACTTTGCGCCACGTCCGCACTGGGAGCTGGGAGAGGCGCTCGGCATCCTCGACTTCGAACGCGCCGCAAAGCTCTCTGGCGCGCGCTTCGCCGTTTACTGGGATCAGGGAGCGCGCCTGGAACGTGCGCTTGCCAATTTCATGCTGGACGTCCATACCCGCGAGCACGGCTACCGCGAGGTGCTGCCCCCCGTCATGGTCAACAGCCGCTCGCTCTTCGGTACCGGACAGTTGCCGAAGTTCGCTGACGATCTATTTTGCGCGAGCGGCGATGAGGCTGTCGCGGCGGCCAGAAAAGGCGAATACCGCGAGAACGACCACTGGCTCATCCCCACAGCCGAAGTCCCGGTGACGAATCTCTATCGGGATGAGGTGCTCGACGATGCGGCACTCAGCATTTCGCTCACCGCCTACACGCCGTGCTTCCGTTCCGAGGCGGGCTCCTACGGCAAAGATGTCCGCGGCATCATCCGCCAGCACCAGTTCCAGAAGGTGGAACTGGTCAAGTTCACACGTCCAGAGGACTCCGAAGCCGAGCACGAGAAGCTCACCCGCGATGCGGAGTCGATCCTGGAACGGCTGAAACTGCCCTATCGCCGGGTGCTGCTTTGCGCCGGAGATATGGGCTTTTCTGCATCCAAGACGTACGATCTTGAAGTGTGGCTGCCGGGTCAGGGCCTCTATCGCGAGATATCCTCCTGCTCCAACTTCGAGAGCTTCCAGGCGCGGCGCGCGAATATCCGCTACCGTCCGCAGGGAAAGAACAAGACGGAGTTCGTCCATACACTGAATGGCAGCGGTCTCGCCATTGGACGCACGTGGCTGGCGATTCTGGAAAACTATCAGGAGGCCGACGGGTCGATACGAATACCGGAGGCTCTGGTGCCCTATATGGGTGGAGATGCTGTGATTGAAAAGCGGAGCTAGCAACGCACCATGAAGACACTGAAGAGCTATCTATTCTGGACGTATCAACGCGGCAGCTTTCACTACGACATTATGGTGACGCTGATCCTGCTGTTTCTCTTTGTCTCGCCACGCTTCATCAACTTCCACGACCGCCCCGAAGAGCCGAGCTCCCGCGGCCATGGCGTGCTGGTGCACGGTGGCCAGAACGGCAAGTTCACCTTCGAAGTGGGCGCGGACCAGGTACCGGAAACCTCCAATCGGGAGAAGCTGCGCGCGGAGCTCCAATCCAGCATCGCACCAGTAGCAGGCGCGGTTTCGATAGACCACTGGCAGGAACAGAAGGACTCCAGCGGCAGGATTGAGAGCTACAAAGTCTGGGCGCGCCGCTAAAGCAATCGATGAGGGGATTTTTGATGAAGCGAATCGTATGGGTGTCCGTTGCAGTGGCCTTGTGTGTGCCCCCGATGGTTCAGGCGCAAAGCTGCGATGCCACCAAGGTGCTGGCGCAGATGGACACCGCCTCCGCAAAATTCCAGAGCACGCAGGCCGACTTCAAATGGGATGTGCTGCAGTCTGTCGTCAACGAGCACGACGTCCAGAGCGGCACCATCTACTTTGAGCGTCATAGCGATTCCACTTCCATGGCCGCGTACATCAAACAGCCGGCGGAGAAGACGGTCTTCTATAACGGCAGCACTCTCACCCTGCTGCAACCGGAGATCAAGCAGGAGACGCTCTTTAGCGCGGGTTCCAACCGCGGCCAGTACGAAAGCTTCCTGACGCTCGGCTTTGGCGGCAGCGGCAAGGACCTGCAGAGCAACTGGACTGTCAGCTGCCAAGGCATGGAATCGATCGATGGAACCCCGACCGCAAAACTCGACCTGAAGCCAAAGCAGCAGGCGGTCGCCAACACCTTTTCGCATGTGACCGTGTGGATCGATCCGGCGCGTTCGCTCAGCCTGAAACAGATCTTCTATGAGCCGTCGGGCGACAACCGCACCGCAACTTATTCCGGAATCAAATACAACACCAAGATTCCTGTGGATATGTTCAAGCCGAAGGACAAGGGCTACAACGTTATCCGGAAGTAGCCGCGCTCTCGTTCGCCGCGCTGCGTGAGGCGAACGCCGTGCCGGCCAGCAGACAAAGCATGGGAAACACTTCAACGGTGTATCGGGCCTCAGGGGCTTCGATGGTCGCCAGAAGCAGACTGCGCAATATGCAGTAAGTGACGATCGCAGACACCAGCATCGCCTGTCTCTGCCGCATGCGCCACGCGCCAATCACCGCCAGGATGATATAGGCAAGGTTCAGCGCCGCATATCCGGCTGCAAACTCCGTTTCCGCATTGTGCCGGTCGTACTGCCACCATCGCAACTCGATGTTCAGCATCTCGGTGCGCGGCCGGAGCCACATGTCCATGACTCGCAACAACGGAAGTTCCAGATAACTGCGCAATGGATGAGCGCGCTCTCGCTCGATCGCCAGGGAATCGAAGCGCGCATCGATGGCCGCGGTAATGGTCGTGCTCTCGTTATATGCGGCGAAGATGTCGGCAGTCTGTTCCCGCTGTGCCGGTGAATCGAAGGCGCGGGAGGGAAGCAGATCGACTTCCAGCGGGTCCGTATCGGCATTCCAATAGATGTCCGAAGTGGAGGCGAAGTCGACGACCCATGTCTTCATCCAGCGTTGGAATCCCGGCACCGTAGATTCCCCGGGATCGGTAGCGTAACGCGGCGCAAGCGGTTCAAAGACGTGGAAGGTGCGGAGGTTGCGTGCCGTCCAGAATGCGAAGGGGATGATCGATAACAGTCCAGCGCATAAGGCGAACCGCCACGCACGCGCGCGGCCCAGCGGCGGCCAAGCGGCAAAACTGCGGTGCGCGAATATGACGATGGCCAGAAAGCTGGCAACAGCCAGAATTGCGCCGTCCGGCCGCAGCAGTGTTGCATAACTCCAATCCACGGCGAGCAGCAGGCACGGTGCCCATCCCGGACGCATCTGTAGCCACACCAGAGCGGCACAGGCCACCGCGACGCAGAAGATCGACAGCGTTTCGCTCAACGGTGCTGCGACATAGTTAGCAGTAAAAGGACACAAGGCCGCCAGATACAACGCCCACATCCCCGCGCGTCTTCCCGCGACGGCTCGCGTCGTCCACGCGATGACCAGCGCGGAGAAGAGATCAATCGCGACCTGCAGGTATAGCACCGCGCCGTAGTGATCCACGCCGAAGATGCGGAAGCAAGCGGCCAGAAAGAGCGGATAGCCGGGAAGACGGATCAGCGTCGGATGGATCGTTACGCCCGCGCCGGCGTAGCCCGTGCGCCCATAGATGCCGTGAAGCAGCCAGTTCTTGGCGATATCTCCATAGATCAGACCGTCGCCGTTCACCTGCGGGAAATGCCACAGAAACCAGAGGCGTAGCCAGAGCCCCAGCGCCAGGGCGAGCAGCACGATCGCAACGGTGAGATAAGAACGTCGCATTGGTTGGCATCATACAGACAGAGTCCGCCCAGTGAGAGAGCAAGCCGGTTGGCCGCGTGCACTTCGCGCTGTAGTCTTGTCTTTGAACCTCTGAATGTAATCTCATGAGCCGCCAGATCTTCTACGATCCCGAACGAAAGCGTTGGAAACGGCTGCGCCGCGTCCTGGATTTGACGGCGGTTGCATCCACGATCCTGCTGGTGGCCTTCTTCCTGGGCGTCATTCACCGCGAGCAGCTACCCGACCTTCTGCTTCCGCAGCAGAAGCGAAACTACAAAGCCGTCAAAGGCCGCCAGAGCGCGGAGTCACGCCGGGCAGCGCTGCGTGCCGCCCATCGCAGGACCACCAATCGCAGGGCATCCGAAGTCCCGCTGAACACCGGCGAAGGCCTGCGGGCGACGTTTTATACGGATGACAATCCGGCAAGCTACTCATCGCTGAGACAGCACATTCACCAGATAGACATGCTCTTTCCGGTCTGGCTGAATGTGAACGATGCCAGCGGCAACCTGCTGGGAGCCGTCTCCTTCGCGCCCGCGCATACCTATCGCGTGGTCGATGACAAAGGAGTGGTGCACGGCGTCGATCCCGGAAACAAGGTCCAGCAGACGATCGCGAACGCGCACGAAGATACAGAAATCTTTCCGCTGATTCGCAATTACAACATCCTCACCGGCCTGTGGGATCCGGTCATCGGCACGGTGTTGAACAATCCCGGTGCGCGGGCAAACATGCGGCTGCAGCTGGACAAATTCCTCGCCGCCAATCCCAACTACCGCGGCATCTCGCTCGATTTTGAAGACGTACCGGACGACGCGCAGGCCGGATATCAGGCGCTCATGGCGGAGCTCTACGACGATTTCTCAAAGAAGAATCTGCGCCTCTACATCAACACCCCCACCGGCACGGACAAGAAGATGCTGACGTTCGAAGCGGCGCATACCGACGGTATCGTGCTGATGAATTACGACCAGCACGAGAACACCTCCGGGCCCGGCCCCATCGCGGCTGCAGGACTGGTTTGAGAACAATCTGCAGCGCGTGCTACAGATCGTGCCTAAGCAGCGGCTGATCTGCGCTATCGGTAACTATGCCTACGACTGGACCATGCCGCTGCCTGACGCCAAAGGCCACGCGTCGAACAAGGTTATCGACGTGGGTTCTCGTCAGCGTGCAGGATGCCTGGCAGGACGCGAGCGATTCGGAATCCGATCTGTCCTTTGCCGGCGACGAATTGAATCCCCATTTCGCGTACGACGACGAAGACGAGCACGTACGCCATCAGGTGTGGCTGCTGGATGCCGTCACCGCCATGAATGAAATGCGCGCAGCACGCCAGATGGGCATCCAGACCTATGCGCTGTGGGCGCTCGGCACCGAAGATCCGGCTATCTGGAATATCTGGGACAAGCCCAGCACCCCGAATATTCAGAAGACGCTTGAAAAAATACCTCCCGGCAACGATATCAACTACGACGGCGAAGGCGACATTCTCCGCATCACCGGCGTGCCGCATCCCGGTTCGCGCACCATCGACATGGACGCGGAGAACCAGACTGCCACCGACGAGCACATGCAGGTCTATCCGCAGCCGTACACCATCGAGTACTACGGCTATCATCCGGATAAAGTCGCGCTGAGCTTTGACGATGGGCCAGATCCCAAATGGACGCCCGAAAATCCTTGACATTCTCAAGGCGAAGCACGTCAAGGGCGCCTTCATGGTGATCGGCGAGCAGGCGCAGGACAACGTAGGTTTGTTGCGCCGCTACATCCGCGAAGGGCACGAGATCGGCAACCACACCTACACGCATCCGGACATCAGCGAAATTTCCACGCGGCAGGTGCAGCTTGAGCTGAACCTGACCGAGCGTCTCTTTGCCAGCAAACTCGGCATCAAGCCGCTCTACTTCCGTCCGCCATACTCCATTGACCAGGAGCCCGACACCAACGACCAGGCCGCGCCCGCCTATCGCATCCAGCAGATGGGGTACACCATCATTGGCGACAAGATCGATACCGACGACTGGAACGAGCACCCGCGCAAGAGTCCCGCAGGAAATTACCTGGGATGTGATGGAGCAGTTGCGCATCATGAAGACGAAGCCGCAGTTCCGCGGCTCCATTATCCTGCTGCACGATGGCGGCGGCGACCGTTCGGCCACTGTCGCTGCCTTGCCATTGCTCATCGACACACTGCGCGCGCACGGCTACCAGATCGTTCCCGTCTCCGAGTTGATGGGGAAGACCACGGCCGAGGTCATGCCTCCGCTCACGCCCAATCAGCGCTGGCAGGCGCGCGTCGATTCCGTTGCATTCACCATGTTCGCCTTCGTCGGGCGTTTCATCGTCATGATCTTTTTCATCGGCGATGTGCTGATGAGTGCGCGGCTTGTGCTCATCGGTCTGTTTGCCGTCATCGATCGCCTGCGCCATCGCAAGGTGCCGGAAGTGGAAGGCGGTTTTGCCCCGCCCGTAGCCGTCCTGATTCCCGCCTACAACGAAGAGAAGGTGATCGTGCGGACGATCCGCTCCGTTCTCAACTCGGACTATGAGAATCTCCGCGTCATCGTGATCGACGACGGTTCGAGCGATCGCACCTATGAGGTTGCCTGTGAAGCCTATCGCGATGAAATTGCGGCGGGACGTCTGCAGGTGCTCAGCAAGCCGAATGCCGGCAAGGCAGAGGCTCTCAACTACGCAGTTGGCCTGCTTACAGAGGACTACTACGTCGGCATCGATGCCGATACGGTGATCGCACGCGATGCGGTTTCAAAGCTGATATGCCACTTTGCGGACCCGAAGGTGGGAGCGGTGGCCGGCAACGCCAAGGTGGGCAATCGCGTGAACCTGTGGACGCGCTGGCAGGCGCTGGAGTACATCACCAGCCAGAACTTTGAGCGGCGCGCACTCGATCTCTTCAACGTCGTCACGGTAGTGCCCGGCGCCATCGGCGGGTGGCGCACGGATGCGGTGCGCCACGGCGGCAGCTATCCCATCAACACCGTTGCCGAAGATGCCGATCTCACCATGAACCTGCTTGAGCAGGGCTATAAGGTCATCTACGAAGATCAGGCGCTCGCCTTCACCGAAGCACCCATCGACGCTAAGGGACTCATGCGCCAGCGATTCCGCTGGTCATTCGGCACTCTGCAGGCGGTCTTCAAACACAAGCGCGCGTTCACCAAGAATCGCGCGATGGGATTTTTCGCGCTGCCCAACATACTGATCTTCCAGATATTGCTGCCGCTGGTCTCGCCCCTTATCGACCTGATGTTTGTCTATGGGACGATTCAGTATCTGCTCGACCGGCACTTTCATCCAGACACCGCTAACGCCGCCGGCTTCGAGAAGCTGCTGGCCTACTTCCTCACCTTCCTCGTCATCGACTTTGTCACCTCGGCGCTCGCCTTCTCGCTCGAACGCAGACATCCCGCGAAGCGTGGCGACGGCTGGCTGCTCTTCCATATCTGGCTGCAGCGCTTCGCCTACCGGCAGGTCTTTTCCATCGTGCTGTTCAAGACCATCAAGCGCGCCATCGACGGCCGCCCCTTCAACTGGGACAAGATCGAGCGCACCGCGAAGATGTCCAAGCAGGCAGAGAAGATCGCCGCGGGAACTTAGCTTGAAGTGAGCCTGACGAGAGGCCGACCATTGCCGAATATAGAGCAGGGAACCCGGCTGCCGGCAACTACGTAGCTTCCTGCATGCGATGGACTGTAGTGTTCCTGATGCTGCTCGCTGCCCAATCTGGCGGGAAGCCTCCGTGCTGCACTGGGACAACGCGGCTGCTGCACATGAACTGCGACAATCACCCGATAAGCCACTCTCACGACCCTGTCGGGCTAATTCCTCGCGTCGTGACATCGGACTTGGTGACCCCAATGCAGTTCGAGGCCGAAAGGCTGATGGTAGAGGAAGGCACACTGACGTTGGGCGTCTGCAATGGAGAAGTTCACGTTTTACCTGCGACGGATGCAGCCAAACTGAAGATAGTCGTTCGCCTCGGCGCGTCTCTCGGACGCGAGCGCACGCCGAAAGATTACTTGCAGGAGTTCTCCCTGAACCCCGCGGGCGCAGACATCGAGTGGAAACTGCCCCGGCGAGCTTTACCTGTCATTGACGTCTACGTTCCGAAAGATACGAAGTTGAATCTGGAACTGGGCAATGTCCAACTGGAGGTGAGGGGTGTGCGCGGCGACAAGCAGATCGATGCAGGTCGTGGAACAGCCCGACTTTATGTTATGGCCGGCGGCGCGGACTATCGGCGCCTCACAGTCGATGTTGCAATGGGATCCTTTGTTGATCTGCGCCCTGGCGGAAAGCAGAATCACAAGGTGCCTCTGCATGAAGAATTTTCCGGTACTGGAAACAGCACTGCTCATTTATCCGTGGGCATGGGTAGAGCCGAAATTGCAGCCGAGTAGCGGCAGGCAGCATGCCGCACAGCAGGCCGCTTACACCCACTCGCCCTTACGCATCAAAGGCTCCGTCGCTCCGGCAGCCGTGATGCCATCCAGGTCGACCTCGTCCGAACCGATCATCCAGTCCACGTGGATCAGGCTGTCATTCGCGCCCTTTTCCGCCAGCGCCGCCGCATCCATTGTGTCTCCGCCGCGGATACAAGTGCTGTACGCCTGGCCGAGCGCGATGTGGCTGGCGGCGTTCTCGTCGAACAAGTGTTTGAGAAGAGCAGCCCGCTTGCCGCGATCGGCGACGAGTGCGGCACCAGTGCAACTTCGCCCAGTTGGCTCGCGCCCTCATCCGTCTCCAGCATCTTGCGCAGCACCGCTTCACCCTCGGTCGCATGCGACTCCACGACGCGCCCGCCCTCGAAGCGAACCCGTATGCCGGCGATCAGCGTGCCCTGATACGAAAGTGGTTTCGTGCTCGTCACCGTGCCCTCCACGCGCTTGCAATGCGGCGTGGTGAAGACCTCTTCGGTGGGGATATTCGGAATGCATTCGAGGCCGTTGCCCGCCGTTGTGCCGCCGCCCATCCACACATGGTCATCGGCCAGCCCCACGCGCAGATCGGTGCCCGGCCCGCGAAAGTGCAGCGTGCTGTAGCGCCGATCGTTCAGCAGGGCAGCACGCTTCCGCAGTCCGTCGTCATGCGCGCGCCAAGCCGCCACGGGATCGGGCGCGTCCACGCGAGATGCCGCAAAGATCGCATCCCATAGCTTCGCGATGGCCACGTCCTCCGGCTCGTCCGGGAAAACAGACGCAGCCCACGCCGGTGTGGCCGCCGCCACGATGGTCCAGTTGATGGCGTGCCGCGTGATCAACTCCATCGCCGGCCGGCTCGCCTTCGAGAAGGCGCGGTTCGCGCGTCCCACCTTCTCCGGATCTTCCTTCGCCAGCAGCGCCGGATTGCCGCCCGCAATCGCCATGCGGGCCGCGTTACTGCGGAAGGCCTGAGCGATGCCATCCTGCAGCCAGGTGGCTACGGTGTCGAAGCTCGCATCGCGCGCGTAACGGAAACGCGCCAGCGTCGCCTCGTCATCGCTGTAAAACGTCGTCACCAGCGATGCCCCCGCCCGGTACGCGTGCTCGGTGATGCGCCGCACCAGCGGCAGCGCATCCAGCGATGCCGTAATCAGCAGTTCCTGCCCTCGCGCCAGCCCCAGCCCGACCTCGATGGCGACCGCTGCCAGCCGGTCTAAACGTGCTGCGTGGGTTGCGTTGGACTCTACGGCGGGGACTGTTGCTGCGCTCATGCGGCGTCTCCTGAAGCTGATATTTTCGCGACCATCCGTCGCATTCGCGCTCACGGCTCCGGCCACTGCCTGTAGCATACGTCCATGCCGAACCGACGCGCATTTCTGGGTGCCTCCGCCGCGCTGCCTTTCCTCGCCGGCTTCGCCTCTGCAGAGCAGGGTCATCTGCCGAGCCTCGTTCTCGATCCTGCCAACGCGAAACTCACCCACGAAAGCTACGGCGAGCAACGCATCTACTTCGACGGTTCCACCGAACAGCTCCGCGCATTGACCGTTGGCTGGCTGGCCCTGAAAGCCGGCATGGTTCCGCATCCCCCTCATCAGCATCCCGAGGAAGAGATCATGCTGGTCACCGACGGCTCGGGAGAGATCACTGTAGAAGGGAAGCCCCATCGCGTAGCCGCAGGATCGATGATGTACTGCGCCGGACAACGCATGCACGGGATCACTGCCGGAGCCAAGGGTCTCACTTTCTATTTTTATAAGTGGAGTGCCTGAGCGCGCCGCGCCGGAGCCATGCTCCGCTTGCTACAATCCGCTTACCACCCGCCGCACCCACAGGAGCCGCCATGTCTGACTTTTTCGCCGCACTGGATGCCCGCATCGCCCCCTACGATCTGCGCTGCAACACCCTTTCTACCAGGCCTGGTCGAAGGGCGAACTTACTCGCGACGAACTGCGCGAATACGCCTCTGAGTATTGGCACCATGTCTCCGCGTTTCCGACCTATCTGAGTGCGTTGCACGCGCGTCTGGAAGACGCGCCCCTGCGCCGCACCGTGCTGGAGAACCTGGCCGACGAGGAGGGCCTGCCCGCGACCCGCCCTCACAGCGATCTGTGGATGGACTTCGCCGCCGGAATGGGTGCGGATGCCTCCGCAGTGCGGATCGCGCGCTCCAGCCGGAAACCACCGCGCTCATCGCCCACTTCCGCAGCATCATGCAGGCCGCGCCGGCGTCGGCACTGGCCGCGCTATACACCTACGAGTCCCGCGTGCCCGCCATTGCGCGCACCAAGGCCGACGGGTTGAAGCAGCACTACGCCGCCGACATGGCCACCAGCCGCTACTTCGCGCTGCATCAGGTCGCCGATGTCTACCACGCGAAGGTCTGGCGCGACGCAATCGAAGCCGAACTCGCCGCGCATCCGGAGGAGACCGAGCCGGCGCTCGACGCTGCAGAAGCAACAGCAGCCGCGCTATGGAATACGCTCAGCGGCATCGAGCGTGAGCGCCAACAGGCCCGCACCGCCGCCTGAATTGTGATTGCAGGCGGCTCGCCCCGCCGCGCGCCGCCTGCTTGACACCTGCTGCGATTTCGACCCAGACTCCCTCCCTCTTGATGTAGACTGCGGCCACTCCTGTGCGCACCGTGGCGCCAATGCCTGCTGGTGCGCCGCGCCATAACAATGTCAACAAACGAACATCCGCCGCGCCTGCTGCTTACCGATGCCGACGGCACCCATACGTATCCGTTGCTGCATTTTCCCTTCACCCTGGGGCGCAGCGGCGAGAGCGATCTCTGCATGGCGCATGCGCAAGTCTCGCGCCAGCACGCCGCAATCGAATCGGAGCCGGATGGCTTTTACCTGCGCGACCTGGGCAGCCGCCATGGCACCTTGCACAATGGTGAGCGCGTCGAGCGGGCACGGCTCCGCTCCGGCGACCGGATCACGCTGGGGCAGTCCAGCGCGACGCTCGTCTTTCTCGATGGCCCCGCACAGGACGAGACCTCTTCCGCGCATCACGATACGGTTACGGGCACACGCGAACTGCTGGAGCGCGTCTCCAGCCAGGTCACCGGATCCGATCTGGAAAAGCTCTCGCTCTTTCTGGAAGCGGCCCAGCGTTTCAATGGGACCCAGGTCCTGGACGATGTGCTCAGCACCATGATCGAGTACGCGCTGCGCCTTACCTGCGCGGAGCGGGGCTTCGTCTTCCTCGGCGACGATGCCGCCTCGCTGCGGCTCCGCATCGGCCGCGCCAGCGACGGTTCCGCACTGCTGGATGACTCGAAGATCTCCCGCTCAATCGTGCGTGACGCGGCCCACTCCGGCCTCGACTATATCCTCGGCGACGCGACCGGCGAGGCGCCGCCATCGGCCGCGAGAGCATCATCGCCCACGACCTGCGCAGCGTCATCGCCATCCCGCTGCGCCGCCGCAGCAACGACCCTGCTCGGGCTGCTCTATCTGGACAGCCGCCTGCAGTCCTGCAATCTCAGCACCGTCAGCCGGGAGATTCTGCGCGCCATCGCGACTGAAGCGGCCACGCTGGTGGAGAATGCGCGCATGCTCGAGGCGGAGCAGGCCGCCGCCCTGATGCGCAAGGAGATGGAGATTGCCGCCGCCATCCAGCACCGCATCATCTCGTGCGCCCTGCCTGCCGTGCCCGGTTTCGCGGTAAGCGCCCGCACCCTGCCCTGCGCCGAGGTCGGCGGTGATTTCTACGACGTCATTTGCACCGACGACGGCTGTGTCGCCATCGTCGCCGATGTCTCCGGAAAGGGCATGTCCGCGGCACTGCTCGCCTCCATCGTCCACGGCATGATGTATGCACAGATCAACAGCGGCGCTTCACTGGTCGATGCCGTCAGCGCTGTTCACGCATTCCTCTGCGCCCGCGTGTCGGGAACGAAATACGTCACCCTCGTCGCGCTCCGCTGCCGGCGAGACGGCACCGCCGAGCTGGTCAACGGCGGCCACGTCCCGCCGCTCCTGGTGGAACCCGGCGGCCGCGTCAGCGAGATGGAAGACGGCGATATGCCGGTGGGCATGTTGCCCGAAGCCAGCTTCCACGCCATCCCGTTCACCCTCCCTGTCGGCGGGCGAATGGTGCTCTTGAGTGATGGTGTTAGCGAGTCAGAAGACAATTCAGGTGAGCAGTTTACCGTCACTTACTTCGAGCAGTACCTGACTGATGCAAACCCCATCGGCGCCGTCTTGCAGCGGTCGATCGGTTCAGCGATGGAGTCCCCAGGCCGACGACCGCACTATGCTCACCATTGACCGTCTGGTCTGAAATACGGGAGCCGACATACATGAAACTGCTGCTCAAGTTCGACCTCATCCTCGTCACGCTCGCAGCGCTTGGCCTTCTGGTGGTCGCCTTCGTCGCGCACAACTTCCTCCAGCAGAACGCTCGCGCGCAGGTTCTCCAACAGGCCGAGCTCATGATGGAGAGCGCCAGTTCGGTCCGCCGCTATACGTCGGACGAACTCAAGCGCTCCTGATGGGCAATCCGAAATACGACCAGGAGTTTCTGCCGCAGACCGTTCCCGCCTATGGCGCCACCACCATCTTTGCCAAGTTGCGCGCCCGATTTCCCGAGTACACCTATCGCGAGCCCGCGCTGAACCCCACCAATCCGCAGGACCAGGCGGTGGACTGGGAAGCGGACGTCATTCAGCACTTCCGCAACCACCCCGGCAATTCCGAATTGGTAGCGCAGCGGGCAACGCCGACGGGCACTGCGCTCTACCTGGCGCACCCCATCGTCGCCGGCCCAACTGCCTGCCGTGCCACAGCGATCCCGCCGCCGCGCCCGCGTCGATGATCGCAAGTACGGCTCGGATCATGGCTTCGGCTGGAAGCCCAACGAGATCATCGGCGCGCAGATCGTCTCCGTGCCTACGGCGGTGCCGGTCAGCATTGCGGATAAGGCCTTTCACTCGCTTATGCTCTCGCTCACCCTCACCTTTGCGGCGCTGATCATTGCCACCAACGTCATCTCATCCTGCTCATCATCCGCCCGGTGCGCCGCCTCGCCCATGTCGCCAATCAGGTCAGCACCGGGCAGCTCGAAGGCGCGGAGCTGCCCGTCCGCGGCAAGGATGAGATCGCAGAGCTCACCGCATCCTTCAATCGTCTCTTTACCGGTCTGGCAAAAGCGATGCGTTTGTTGGGGTAACGAACAGGCGATCAGTACTGTCCGCTGATCCGCAGATGGCTGTGCACCGCGCTCAGGAACTTCTGCCGTGCCGCGGGCGATGCGATCTCCTGCGCCAGTGCATCGCACATCTCCCGCAAGTTCGTCGCGCTGCTAGAGGCGCGGCGCACCAGCACTCCGGCGATTGGACCAGTGTCCGCCAGTTGCCGCGTGATCTCGCTTAGCGACTCCGGCCGGCGTACCCGCAGATTGCGCGGCAACCGGCTGCGGAGAACCCGAGCGTCGCCTCCCGCGATGCCGGCGCCTGCGCGACCCTCACTTGCGAAACATCTCCGGCCGGCGTGCTGCGCAGCCCGTCCTCATCCAGAGCCGCCAGGAAGGCCTCCGCCGTCTGCCAGCGCTCCCGGGGATTTTTCTTGAGCGCGCGCATCACCGTCGCCGACAATGCCGCCGGAATCTTCGGGTTGATTTGCTCGGGCGGCACCGGTGCGTGCTGCAGGTGGCCGGCGATCACCTGGACGTGAGTCGTGCCCTCGATCGGCAGCCGTCCGGTGATCATCTCGTAAAGCGTGACCCCCACCGCGTAGATATCCGATCGGGCATCGTGCGGCTCGCCGGAAATATGCTCAGGTGCGATGTAGTCATCGAGCCGACCAGCGCTCCCGTCGTCGTCAGCCGCTGGTCTGGGCCGCCAGACGCCAAGCCTCCGAGTGCCAGCCCAAAGTCCAGCAGCTTCACCTCGCCCTGCGGCGTGATCATGATGTTCGACGGTTGATATCGCGGTGGACGATCCCGCGGCCATGCGCATAGCGCAGCGCCTCCAGCACCTGTCGCGTATAGCGTAGCGACTCTTCCAGCGTCAGCCCCGCCGGAAGCCGCCGCCCAGGTCTTCGCCCTCCACGCATTCCATCACCATCACCAACTGCTGCTCGTGGCGGAAGGCGGTGTAGAGTGTGGCGATGTCGGTGCTGCAGCGTGGCCAGCGAACGGATCTCGCGAACGAAGCGATCCATCATCTCCTGTGCCTGCAGCCGGAGCCCGGCGCGGCATGCAGCAGCTTCATCGCCTCCATGCGATCCGAGATGGTGTGCCGGACACGGTACACCTCGCCCATGCCGCCGTCGCCGAGCGTGCTCACAATCTCGTAGTGGCCCACGCGGGTTCCCGGTGTCCATGCCATCGCAGCAGTTATACAGCCTCGGCGCGGTGGAAGCTGCTTCGCTGCTCGATCCGCAACGCTTCCATCGGTTCCACCGAGGCGGCACGGCGCGCCGGAAGAAATCCCGCCACCAGAGCGCAGAGACAGAGAACGAGAACAGCTCCCGCCGAAACGATCGGATCGAAACTGCTGACTCCATAGAGCTGATGCGCCAGCGCGCGCCCCAGAGCAGGGCCAGGGGAACGCCGATGCAAAGCCCGATCCCAATCTGCGAGAGCGCTCCTCCCAGTACCATGCTGACGACATTCGCCGGTTGCGCCAAGCGCCATGCGGATGCCAATCTCGCCGGTGCGGCGTTCACGTTGTAAGCGGTCACGCCATACAAACCAACCGACGCCAGCACCAGCGCAAGCAGGCTGAAGAGGCCGGTAAGCCTCGCAATCAGCCGTTGCTGGTTGAACTGAACCGCCACCTGCTCGCTGTAGCTCTTCACACTGTCCAGAGAAAGTCAACGGTTGATCCGGCCAGGCCTGGCGCAGCGCTTTCTCGTAGCTTTCCGGAGCACCGGCCACGCGGAGCTGAATGGATTGCGCGTACAGCGTTCCCGTTTCCAGCCGCTGATCACCCGGAGGCGCATATTGAGTGACTTGCTAACGGCACGAAAAACATTGGGGCGCGGCGGAGCCGCGGGGCTGCGATACTTTGTGTTTTTCACCACCCCAACAATCTCGTAGTCGTATCCATGTCCGGGCAGGGAAAGGCCGATGTGTTCCCCGATCGCGTCCTTGCCGGGGAATGGTCGC
>CAVVSP010000036.1:0-47508 GCA_963750845.1 uncultured Acidobacteriaceae bacterium | reverse complement strand
TCCCCATTTCGCTTATGACGACGAAGACGAACATGTTCGTCACCAAGTGTGGATGCTGGATGCGGTGACCGCCATGAACGAACTGCGCGCCGCGCAGCAGTATGGGATTGCACTCCTTCGCCCTGTGGCGGCTCGGGTACGGAAAATCCCTCCCTATGGTAGGTCTGGGATCATCCGAGCACACCGAAGATCCATACTGAGTCTACGCAACATTCCACCCGGGGACGATGTGGATACGGAGGGCGAAGGCGATATCTGCGCATTACCGGGGTTCCCCATTCAGGTGCGCGGACCATCGACATGGACTCGCGAGAAACTGGACAGTGACCGACGAACACATGCAGAAGTATCCCCAACGCCTACACCATCGAGTATTACGGCTATCAGCCGGAGAAGTCGCGCTCAGCTTCGACGATGGGCCCGACCCCAAATGGACACCGAAGATTCTGGACATTCTGAAGCAAACGTGCTATGGCACGTTCTTGATGATCGGCGAGCGAGGCCAGAAGCAACGTAGGCCTGATGCAGCAGGTCGTTCGCGAGGGCCACGAGATTGGCAACCACACCTGCACGCATCCGGACATCAGCGAAATTTCCCAGCGCCAGCTGGATCTCGAACTGAACCTGACGGAGCGTCTGTTCGCCGCAAGCTGGGGGTGCAGCCGCTGTACTTCCGTCCGCCCTACTCCATCGACCAGGAGCCGGACACCAACGACCAGGCCGCGCCCGCGGAACGCATTCAGCAGATGGGCTATACGATCGTCGGCGACAAGATCGATACCGACGACTGGGACGAGCATCCGCGCAAGAGCCCGAGGAGATCCGCAGTCGTGCTCGAGCAGCTGTGCGGATGAAGACGAAGCCGCAGTTCCGCGGCTCGATCATCCTGCTGCACGATGGCGGCGGCGACCGCTCGGCGACTGTGCGGCGCTGCCGGTGCTGATCGACACCCTGCGCGCCCACGGCTACAGATCGTGCCGGTCTCGGAGCTGATGGGCAGGACCCGGCGGAAGTGATGCCGCGACTCAGCTTTGGCAGCAGGATGCGCGCGATGCCGGATTCCGTCGCGTTCTTCGTGTTCGCGTTCATCTTCAACTTCATCGTCATGGTCTTTTTCCTGGGCGACATCCTGATGAGCGCGCGCCTGATCATCATCGGCGTGTTCGCGATCATCGACCGCCTGCGCACGCCGCACCGGCAGGCGTCGCCGCGGATTCAAGCCGCGGGTCGCCGTTCTGGTTCCCGCTTACAACGAGGAGAAGGTGATCGTGCGGACCATCCGCTCGGTGATGATGTCGACTACGAGAACATCCGCATCATCGTGATCGACGACGGATCGAAGGACCGCACCGCCGAGGTGGCGCGCGAGGCTTACGCGGCTGATATCGCGTGCGGGCGCGTGACGTGCTGACCAAGCCGAACGGCGGCAAGGCCGAGGCGCTGAACTATGCGGTGGACGCTGATCGATGAGGAGTTCTACGTCGGGATCGATGCCGACACGGTGATCGCGCCGATGCGATTACGAAGTTGTTGCCGCACTTTGCCGATCCGGAGATCGGCGCGGTGGCCGGCAACGCGAAGGTGGGCAATCGCGTGAATCTGTGGACGCGCTGGCAGGCGCTCGAGTACATCACCAGCCAGAACTTCGAGCGGCGCGCGCTGGATCTTTCGACGTGGTGATGGTGGTGCCGGGCGCGATCGGCGCGTGGCGCACCGAGGCGGTGCGGCAAGGCGGCGGATATCACATCAACACCGTTGCCGAAGACGCCGACCTGACCATGAACCTGCTCGAACAGGGCTACAAGGTGATCTACGAAGATCGCGCGCTGGCCTTTACCGAGGCTCCCGTCGATGCCAACGGGCTGATGCGCCAGCGCTTCCGCTGGTCATTTGGAATTCTGCAGGCGGTCTTGAAGCATCGCGGGGCGTTCATGCGCAACAATCGCGCGATGGGATTTTTCGCGCTGCCGAATATTCTGATCTTCCAGATTCTGCTGCCGCTGGTCTCGCCCTTCATCGACCTGATGTTTGTTGTCGGCGTCGTTCATTATTTCTTCGACCGCCACTTCCATCCTGAGGCGGCTCGAGCGCGCCAGCTTCGACAAGCTGCTGACCTTCTTCCTCGCTTTCCTGGTCATCGACTTCGTCGCCTCGGCGCTGGCCTTCTGCCTGGAACGCCGGCATCCGGCCAACAAGGGCGACGGTGGCTGCTCTTCCATATCTGGATTCAGCGCTTCACCTATCGGCAGGTCTTCTCGTGGTGCTGTTCAAGACCCTGAAGCGCGCCATCGACGGCAAGCCCTTCAACTGGGACAAGCTCGAGCGCACCGCGAAGATGTCGAAGCAGACGGAAAGATTGCCGCTGAACGTAGGGCGACAAACTATTTGGCGTGCTTATATTCTTCGAGCTTGGATCAGGCGTCGCTGCCTGCGTCGTGTACTCTCTTCATGAGCTGTTGCAGTTGCGGCATGATTGCCTGCATCCGTTCCTGCACAATGGCGCTGGACTGCTTCACCAGCATAGGACTTTTCTCCACCATTGCCTGCCCGCTTGGGGACTTGTAGAAGGCGAGAATGCCGTCGATCTCGTTCTCCGTATATGTGGCCTCATACAGCTTTGCGTAGCCGGGCTCGAGGTTCTTCCAGCCCAAGCCGTCTGCGATCAATTTCTGGACCTTTGCAGAGAATTCATCGGCTCGTTTCTGCTGTTCTGGGGTAAGTTTGATTCCCATCATCTGTTGCATCATTCCCGTGTTGATCTGATCGAAAGTCTGCTGCATCACCTGCGTCGAAAGCCTGGTCGATGTCGGCTACTTTGAAGAGCTCTTCTACTTTGGCTGTTCTGGAAGCGTCATCAGCGTGTGCAGCGAAGACGGCGAAGAACAGCATGCATGGCAACAAACGGAGCGGATCGCATGGAACCCTCGTTGCGGGAATCGTCGGGAGGGCCGGCGTCCCAATTCTGTCCGGAGCCTGGACAGTATCCGCAAGTCTGAGGTTCCCGGGGGCCCCGAGTCCAGTGAAAACGAATGCATGTCTGCTCTTCGACTATACCCACTCACCCCTGCGCATCAAAGGCTCCGTCGCGCCGCAGCCTGATGCCATCCAGGTCCATCTCGCCCGAACCAATCATCCAGTCCACGTGGATCAGGCTGTCATTCGCGCCCTCGCCGCCAGCTCCTTCGGATGCATCTGTCGCCATCCGCGGATGCATGTGCTATACGCCTGGCCCAGCGCGATGTGGCTGGCGGCGTTCTCGTCGAAAGCGTGTTCAGGAAGAGCATCCCGCTCGCCGCGATCGGCGACGAGTGCGGCACCAGAGCGACTTCGCCCAGCCGGCGCGCGCCCTCGTCTGTCTCGATCATCTTGCGCAGCACCCTTCGCCCGCGGTTGCATGCGCCTCCACGATGCGGCCGCCCTCGAATCGCACCTGGATGCCTTCGATCATCGTCCCCTGATACGACAGCGGCTTCGTGCTCGTCACCGTGCCCTCCACGCGGTCCTTGTGCGGCGTGGTGAAGACCTCTTCGGTCGGCATATTCGGAATGCAATAGAGTCCGTTTCCCGCCGTTGTGCCGCCGCCCATCCACACGTGATCGTCGGCCAGCCCGACGCGCAGATCGGTGCCCGGCCCGCGAAAGTGCAGCGCGCTGAATAGCGCTTCTCGTTCAGCATGGGCGGCGCGCTGCTGCAGGCCGCGTCATGCGCGCTCCAGGCCGCCACCGGATCGGGCAGGTCGAGCGCGTGTCGCCGCAAAGATCGCATCCCATAGCTTCGCGAGGGCCACATCCTGCGGCTCGCCGGGAAAGAGCCGCCGCCCACGCCGGTGTGGCGCCGCTACGATGGTCCAGTTGATCTCATGGCGCGTGATCAGCTCCAGCGCCGGGCGGTACGCGTCGAGAATGCGCGATTCGCGCGGCCTACCTTTTCCGGGTCCTCCTTCGCCAGCAGCGAAGGATTGCCGCCCGCAATCGCCAGCCGCGCCGCGCCGTTCGGTACGCCTGCGCATGCCGTCGTGCAGCCACGTCGCGGCGTTCGAAGCTCGCATCGGGAGCGTATCGGAAGCGCGCCAGCGCCGCCTCGTCATCGCTGTAAAACGTCGTCACCAGCGATGCGCCCGCCCGATACGCGTGCTCGGTGATACGCCGCGCCAGCGGAACCGCATCGAGCGAGGCGGTCATCACCAGTTCCTGCCCTCGCGCGAGCCCCAGCCCGACCTCGATGGCGACCGCTGCCAGCCGGTCTAAGCGTGCTGCGTGGGTTGTGTTGGACTCTACGGCGGGGCGGTTGCTGCGCTCATGTGGCGTCTCCTGAAGCCGATATTTTGCGACCATCCGTCGCATCCGCGCTCACGGCTCCGGCCACTGCCTGTAGCATACGTCCATGCCGAACCGACGCGCATTTCTGGGTGCCTCCGCCGCGCTGCCTTTCCTCGCCGGCTTCGCCTCTGCAGAGCAGGGTCATCTGCCGAGTCTCGTTCTCGATCCTGCTCAACGCGAAGCTCACCCATGAGAGCTACGGCGACCAACGCATCTACTTCGACGGCTCCACCGAACAGCTCCGCGCATTGACCGTTGGCTGGCTGGCCCTGAAAGCCGGCATGGTTCCGCATCCCCCTCATCAGCATCCCGAGGAAGAGATCATGCTGGTCACCGACGGCTCGGGAGAGATCACTGTAGAAGGGAAGCCCCATCGCGTAGCCGCAGGATCGATGATGTACTGCGCCGGACAACGCATGCACGGGATCACTGCCGGAGCCAAGGGTCTCACTTTCTATTTTTATAAGTGGAGTGCCTGAGCGCGCCGCGCCGGAGCCATGTCCGCTTGCTACAATCCGCTTACCACCCGCCGCACCCACAGGAGCCGCCATGTCTGACTTTTTCGCCGCACTGGATGCCCGCATCGCCCCCTACGATCTGCCGCAACACCCCTTCTACCAGGCCTGGTCGAAGGGCGAACTTACTCGCGACGAACTGCGCGAATACGCCTCTGAGTATTGGCACCATGTCTCCGCGTTTCCGACCTATCTGAGTGCTTTGCACGCGCGTCTGGAAGACGCGCCCCTGCGCCGCACCGTGCTGGAGAATCTGGCCGACGAGGAGGGCCTGCCCGCGACCCGCCCTCACAGCGATCTGTGGATGGACTTTGCCGCCGGAATGGGTGCGGATGCCTCCGCTGTGCGGGATCGCGCGCTCCAGCCGGAAACCACCGCGCTCATCGCCCACTTCCGCAGCATCATGCAGGCCGCGCCGGCGTCGGCACTGGCCGCGCTATACACCTACGAGTCCCGCGTGCCCGCCATTGCGCGCACCAAGGCCGACGGGTTGAAGCAGCACTACGCCGCCGACATGGCCACCAGCCGCTACTTCGCGCTGCATCAGGTCGCCGATGTCTACCACGCGAAGGTCTGGCGCGACGCAATCGAAGCCGAACTCGCCGCGCATCCGGAGGAGACCGAGCCGGCGCTTGACGCTGCAGAAGCAACAGCAGCCGCGCTATGGAATACGCTCAGCGGCATCGAGCGTGAGCGCCAACAGGCCCGCACCGCCGCCTGAATTGTGATTGCAGGCGGCTCGCCCCGCCGCGCGCCGCCTGCTTCACACCTGCCGCGATTTCGACCCAGACTCCCTCCCTCTTGATGTAGACTGCGGCCACTCCTGTGCGCACCGTGGCGCCAATGCCTGCTGGTGCGCCGCGTCATTACAATGTCAACAAACGAACATCCGCCGCGCCTGCTGCTTACCGATGCCGACGGCACCCATACGTATCCGTTGCTGCATTTTCCCTTCACCCTGGGGCGCAGCGGCGAGAGCGATCTCTGCATGGCGCATGCGCAAGTCTCGCGCCAGCACGCCGCAATCGAATCGGAGCCGGATGGCTTTTACCTGCGCGATCTGGGCAGCCGCCATGGCACCTTGCACAATGGTGAGCGCGTCGAGCGGGCACGGCTCCGCTCCGGCGACCGGATCACGCTGGGGCAGTCCAGCGCGACGCTCGTCTTTCTCGATGGCCCCGCACAGGACGAGACCTCTTCCTCGCATCACGATACGGTTACGGGCACACGCGAACTGCTGGAGCGCGTCTCCAGCCAGGTCACCGGATCCGATCTGGAAAAGCTCTCGCTCTTTCTGGAAGCGGCCCAGCGTTTCAATGGGACCCAGGTCCTGGACGATGTGCTCAGCACCATGATCGAGTACGCGCTGCGCCTTACCTGCGCGGAGCGGGGCTTCGTCTTCCTCGGCGACGATGCCGCCTCGCTGCGGCTCCGCATCGGCCGCGCCAGCGACGGTTCCGCACTGCTGGATGACTCGAAGATCTCCCGCTCAATCGTGCGTGACGCGGCCCACTCCGGCCTCGACTATATCCTCGGCGACGCGACCGGCGAAGGCGCCGCCATCGGCCGCGAGAGCATCATCGCCCACGACCTGCGCAGCGTCATCGCCATCCCGCTGCGCCGCCGCAGCAACGGCACCCTGCTCGGGCTGCTCTATCTGGACAGCCGCCTGCAGTCCTGCAATCTCAGCACCGTCAGCCGGGAGATTCTGCGCGCCATCGCGACTGAAGCGGCCACGCTGGTGGAGAATGCGCGCATGCTCGAGGCGGAGCAGGCCGCCGCCCTGATGCGCAAGGAGATGGAGATTGCCGCCGCCATCCAGCATCGCATCATCTCGTGTGCCCTGCCTGTCGTGCCCGGTTTCGCGGTAAGCGCCCGCACCCTGCCCTGCGCCGAGGTCGGCGGTGATTTCTACGACGTCATTTGCACCGACGACGGCTGTGTCGCCATCGTCGCCGACGTCTCCGGAAAGGGCATGTCCGCGGCACTGCTCGCCTCCATCGTCCACGGCATGATGTATGCACAGATCAACAGCGGCGCTTCACTGGTCGATGCCGTCAGCGCTGTTCACGCATTCCTCTGCGCCCGCGTGTCGGGAACGAAATACGTCACCCTCGTCGCGCTCCGCTGCCGGCGAGACGGCACCGCCGAGCTGGTCAACGGCGGCCACGTCCCGCCGCTCCTGGTGGAACCCGGCGGCCGCGTCAGCGAGATGGAAGACGGCGACATGCCGGTGGGCATGTTGCCCGAAGCCAGCTTCCACGCCATCCCGTTTACCCTCCCGGTCGGCGGGCGAATGGTGCTCTTGAGCGATGGTGTTAGCGAGTCAGAAGACAATTCAGGTGAGCAGTTTACCGTCACTCACTTCGAGCAGTACCTGACTGATGCAAACCCCATCGGCGCCGTCTTTGCAGCGGTCGATCGGTTCAGCGACGGAGTTCCCCAGGCCGACGACCGCACCATGCTCACCATCGACCGTCTGGTCTGAGATACGGGAGCCGACATACATGAAACTGCTGCTCAAGTTCGACCTCATCCTCGTCACGCTCGCAGCGCTTGGCCTTCTGGTGGTCGCCTTCGTCGCGCACAACTTCCTCCAGCAGAACGCTCGTGCGCAGGTTCTCCAACAGGCCGAGCTCATGATGGAGAGCGCCAGTTCGGTCCGCCGCTACACGTCGGATGAGCTCAAGCCGCTTCTGATGGGCAATCCTAAATATGAGCAGGAGTTTCTGCCGCAGACCGTTCCCGCGTACGGCGCCACTACCATCTTTGCCAAGCTGCGCGCCCGATTTCCCGAGTACACCTATCGCGAGCCCGCGCTGAACCCCACGAATCCGCAGGATCAGGCGGTCGATTGGGAAGCGGATGTCATTCAGCACTTCCGCAACCATCCCACTGATTCTGAGCTGGTAGCGCAGCGGGCAACGCCGACCGGCACCGCGCTCTATCTGGCGCATCCCATCGTTGCTCGGCCCAACTGCCTGCCGTGTCATAGCGATCCCGCAGCCGCGCCCGCGTCGATGATTCGCAAGTACGGCTCGGATCATGGCTTCGGCTGGAAGCCCAACGAGATCATTGGCGCGCAGATCGTCTCTGTGCCTACGGCGGTGCCGGTCAGCATTGCAGACAAGGCCTTTCACTCGCTCATGCTCTCGCTCACCATCACCTTTGCAGCACTGATTATCGCTACCAACGTGATTCTCATCCTGCTGATCATTCGCCCGGTGCGCCGCCTCGCCCATGTCGCCAATCAAGTCAGCACCGGGCAGCTCGAAGGCGCGGAACTGCCCGTCCGCGGCAAGGATGAGATTGCGGAGCTCACTGCATCCTTCAACCGTCTTTTTACAAGTCTCGCGAAAGCGATGCGTTTGTTGGGGTAAACGAACGGGCGATCAATACTGTCCGCTGATCCGCAGATGGCTGTGCACCGCGCTCAGGAACTTCTGCCGCGCTGCCGGTGATGCGATCTCCTGCGCCAGCGCGTCGCACATCTCCCGCAGGTTCATCGAACTGCTAGAGGCGCGGCGCACCAGCACACCGGCGATCGGACCCACGTGTTCCGCCAGTTGCCGCGTGATCTCGCTTAGCGACTCGGGCCGGTGCGCACCCGTGGATCGCGCGGCAACCGGCTGCGGAGAGCCCGAGGCCGCCTCCCGCGATGCGGGCGCCTGCGCGACTCTCACCTGCGACACATCTCCGGCCGGCGAGCTGCGCAATCCGTCCTCATCCAGAGCGGCAAGGAATGCCTCCGCCGTCTGCCAGCGCTCCCGCGGATTTTTCTTGAGCGCCCGCATCACCGTCGCCGACAATGCCGCCGGAATCTTCGGGTTGATCTCCTCGGGCGGCACCGGTGCATGCTGCAGGTGGCCGGCGATCACCTGAATGTGAGTCGTGCCCTCGATCGGCAGCCGTCCCGTGATCATCTCGTAGAGCGTGACCCCAACCGCGTAGATATCCGATCGGGCATCGTGCGGCTCGCCGGAGATATGCTCAGGTGCGATGTAGTGCATCGAGCCGACCAGCGCGCCCGTCGTCGTGAGCCGCTGGTCCAGACCGCCAGCCGCCAATCCTCCCAAAGCGAGTCCAAAGTCCAGCAGCTTCACTTCGCCCTGCGGCGTGATCATGATGTTTGACGGCTTGATATCGCGGTGGACGATCCC
Source organism: uncultured Acidobacteriaceae bacterium (assembly GCA_963750845.1). Lineage (GTDB taxonomy): Bacteria > Acidobacteriota > Terriglobia > Terriglobales > Acidobacteriaceae > KBS-83. The sequence continues at coordinate 38,514 of CAVVSP010000036.1, read as the reverse complement.
GCGGCCATGCGCATAGCGCAGCGCCTCCAGCACCTGGCGCGTATAGCGCAGCGACTCTTCCAGCGTCAGCCCGGCTGGAAGCCGCCGGCCCAGGTCTTCACCTTCCACGCATTCCATCACCATCACCAGTTGTTCCTCGTGGCGGAACGCGGTATGCAGTGTGGCGATATTCGGATGCTGCAACGTGGCCAGCAGACGGATCTCGCGCACGAAGCGGTCCATCATCTCCTGCGCCTGCAGCCCGGAGCCCGGAGCGGCGCGCAGCAGCTTCATCGCCTCCATGCGATCCGAGATGGTGTGCCGGACACGGTACACCTCGCCCATGCCGCCATAGCCGAGCGTGCCTACGATTTCGTAGTCGCCCACACGGGTTCCCGGTGTCCATGCCATCGCAGCAGTTATACAGCCTCGGCGCGGATGGAAGCTGCGTCGCTACTCGATCCGCAAGGCTTCCATCGGTTCTACCGAGGCAGCACGCCGCGCCGGAAGAAATCCCGCCACCAGTGCGCAGAGGCAGAGAACAAGAACAGCTCCGCCCAGAACAATCGGATCGAAACTGCTAACGCCATAGAGCTGATGCCCCAGCGCACGGCCGCAGAGCAGCGCGAGTGGAATGCCAATGCAAAGCCCGATCCCAATCTGCGAGAGCGCTCCCCCCAGAACCATGCTGACGACGTTTCCCCGATTGGCGCCCAGCGCCATGCGAATGCCAATCTCGCCGGTGCGGCGTGTCACGTTGTAAGCAGTCACGCCGTACAGTCCAACCGACGCCAGCACCAGCGCAAGCAAGCTGAACAGGCCGGTAAGCCGCGCGATCAGCCTTTGCTGATTGAACTGAACCGCAACCTGCTCGCTGTAGCTCTTCACACTGTCCAAAGACAAGTCGGGGTTTATGCCGGCAAGAACCTGGCGGAGCGCTTTCTCGTAGCTCTCCGGAGCGCCGGCCACGCGAAGCTCAATGGATTGCGCGTAGAGAGTTCCCGTTTCCAGTCGCTGATAGCCCGAAGGCACGTACTGGGTGACTTGCGAGAAGGGCACAAAGAACTTGGGGAGCGATGGAGCACCTGGATTGCGATAGATTGTATTTTTCACCACGCCAACAATCTCGTAGTCGAACCCATGTCCGGGAAGGGAAAGGCCGATGTGTTCCCCGATCGCGTCCTTGCCGGGGAAAAATCTGTGGGCAAAGTCTTCATCCACGACCGCGACATGCTGCGACGTCTGTGTGTCCTGCCGCGTGATGGGACGTCCACGCAGCACTGGCGTCCCGATAGTCTCGAAATAGTGCGGGCTGACTCGGGAAAAGTTGACGTCGACATTGCCAATCCAGCTCTCGGAGCGTCCCCCGATCGAGATGTCGATGCTGAGGCAGCAGAGGTTCTGCGGACTGTTCAGCGAAAGACTCGCGCTGCGCACGCCCGGAAGCGCCTCCAGACGATCCTGCACTTGGTCGTAGAGCGCGGGAAGCTGCGCGGGCTTATAGCCGGCAGCCTTGAAATTCAGGTTTGCGACCAGCCTGCCCTGCGTCTCGAAACCCATGTCCGTCTTCTCCAGGTTGCTCAGGCTCTGCGTCACCAATCCCGCCACAGCCAGAAGCACGATGGAGAGCGCTGCCTGCACGATGACCAGCACCTTTTGTGGCCGCGATGCACGCGTTGTGCTGCTCCTGCTCCTCCCGCGCAAGCCGTCCGATGGGTCGGCATGCGTGCCAATCCATGCCGGCGCGGCACCGAACACCACACCTGTGAAGATGGAAAGCAGGAATGCGAAGCCAAAAATCGGCAGAGACGGTGCGGCGTTGACAGGGATGTATGTGGCGCCGCGAAACGCGATCAAGACGATAGCTCGCGTCCCTGCATAAGCAAGCAGCACTCCAGCCGCGCCGCCGATCAGCGAGAGCAGCACACTCTCCGCCAGTACCGCGCGTATCAGCCGCCAGCGCGTAGCACCGAGCGACAGCCGAAGGGCCGTCTGGTGCTCGCGTGCCGCGCTGCGCGCCAGTAGCAGGTTGGCCAGGTTCGCGCAGGCAATCAGCAACACCAGGAACGACGCAGCGGACAGCAGATAGAGTCCGTCCTTCGAGTTGCTGCGGAACGGAGAGATCCCGGTGCCGCCTGCCGTTAATTGAATATGCTGGTTCGCAATCTTCTGCTCGGCATCATCCGTGCGGCCCTGCGCACGCAGCCAGTGCTGGAGGTCAATCGAGAGCTGCGACTGCACCTGCGCCGCGGTTGCGCCAGGTTTGAGCCTGCCTATGACATACAGCCACGCGTCACCGGAGGAATTCAGCAGAGACTTCGGCCCCAACCCCTCAAAGGCAGGCTGCTGACTCAGCGGAATCCACAATGCGGGCGGGTAAGTGGTGAACCGATCGCCGAAGAAACCCTGAGGCGCGACGCCCACCACCGTGACCGGCAGTCCATTGACCAGCATCGTGGAGCCAACGATGGCTGGATCGGCACCGTAGTTTTCTTTCCACGCGCGGTATCCCAGGACAGCCGTGGCCGGCGCTCCCGCGCGGTCATCGGAATCATTGAGAAGGCGTCCCAGCGCAGGTTGAAGCCCCAGCGTAGAGAAGTAGTTGCCGGAAACGTATTCGCCGTTGGTAGCCTGCGCGCCCTGCGGAGAATTTTCGCGGCGAAGGTTGAAAGTAGGCGTATTGCCGGAGAAGGCAGCAATCTGTTCGAAGAAAGGATTGGTATCGTGCAGGTGTTTATAGAACGGATAGTCGAAGGTCCCCCATGAACCTTCAAGACCTCCCCATGAGCAGCAGTAGTATTCCCCTTCGCCGACGCGGTAAAGCGACTGCGGATGCGCAATCGGCAACTGCTTCAGCATCACCGCATGCACCAGCGTGAAGATGGCCGTATTGGCGCCGATGCCCAGCGCCAGCGTAAGCAGCGCAACAGCAGAGAATCCAGGGTTCCGCAGCAACTGGCGCATGCCGTAGCGAACGTCCTGCCACAAAAATTCCGCCGCGGATTCCCAGCCGGACGCGCGCACTTTCTGCTTCACCGATTCCGCGCTGCCCATCTCGACGCGCGCAGCGCGCAGGGCGTCGGCGTGACTCATGCCGCCGCGCATTCGGTCCTGGGCCGCCGCGTCGAGATATCCGCTCAGCTCTTCATCCATCTCGGCGTTTCGTTGTTCTCTGTGGATGAGCGCTTTCAGTCCGCCGAGAAATCGTCGCAGCAGCGTCACAGGCATCCTCCCTCACGCTTCCAGAATTCTTGCGATAGCCGCAATCTGGCGGCCCCATTCGCGCGTTTCGTCTTTCAGCGCTTTTCGTCCGCTGTCCGTCAGCAGGTAATACTTGGCGCGGCGGTTGTTCTCCGTCGCTCGCCACTCCGCCTTGATCCGCCCGGCGCGTTCCAGGCGATTGAGGGCAGGGAACAGCGATCCCGGATTCACGCGGAAGACGCCGCTGCTGATCTGCTCGATGCGGATGGCAATGCCGTAGCCATGCATGGCGTCAAGCGCAAGCGTCTTCAGGATAAGCATCTCGAGTGTGCCCTGGACAAGATCGCTGGGTTTACCGGCCATGATTGCGCTCCTCTAGCTAATCAAGAGGAATGATCGAACTTTGTCCTCTAGACTGTCAAGAGGAGAAATCGAATGAGGCGCGGTTCGCCCGCATTGATGTGGATGATCACAGTATTTGTGAAAGCGGTAAACTAAAGAGTTATGGCCGCCACAGAGATCTCCACCGTCATCCTTCCGCTTGCCCCCAGCGGCGCCTTCCGCAATGAGCCCTTCGTCGACTTCAAGGTCAGCGCCAACGAGCACGCCATGAAAGCCGCGCTCGAACGCGTCCGCGCCATGCTCGGCCACGAGTACGATCTCGTGATCGGCGGCGAGCGCCTGCGCACCAAAGAGAAGATCCGCTCGGTCAATCCGGCAAGGCCGGCGGAGGTGGTGGGCATCCATCAGCAGGCCGGCGCCGAGCACGCGGAGCAGGCCATCGCCGCCGCGCTCAAAGCATTCCAGACCTGGCAGCTTGTCTCGCCGGAGCAGCGCTCCTCCCTCCTGCTTCGTGCCGCGGCTATCATTCGCGATCGCAAGTTCGAGTTCTGCTCCTGGCTCACCTATGAGGTCGGTAAGAACTGGGCTGAAGCCGATGCCGATGTAGCGGAGACCATCGACTTCCTCGAGTTCTACGCCCGCGAAGCGCTGCGTCTCGCCAACGCCACGCCGCCGATCCAATATCCCGGCGAGCGAAACCAACTCCTCTACGTTCCGCTCGGCGTTGGCGCGGTCATCCCGCCGTGGAATTTTCCCTTCGCCATCATGGCCGGCATGACCGCAGCAGCCATCGTTTGCGGCAACACCGTCGTCCTCAAGCCATCCACCGACGCACCCACCATTGCGGCGCGCTTCCTCGACGTACTCGAAGAGGCCGGCATGCCGCCCGGCGTTGTGAACCTCTGCCAGGGCGGCCCGGAAGTGGGCCGTGCGCTCGTCGAACACCCCAAGACACGCTTCATCGCGTTCACCGGCTCGAAAGCCGTCGGCCTCGAAATTCACGAGCGCGCCGCGAAAACGCAGAAGGGCCAGATCTGGATCAAGCGCACCGTCCTCGAGCTCGGCGGCAAGGACTCGATCATTGTCAGCGCGGATGCGGACATCGACGCCGCCGTCGAAGGGGTGGTGGCCTCGGCCTTCGGCTTCAACGGACAGAAGTGCTCCGCCTGCTCCCGCGCCATCGTCGAAGAACCCATCTACGACGCATTCCTCGAGCGCATCGAGGCGCGCGTGGCCGAGATCAAGGTCGGCGACCCGGTCGACAACGTCTACATGGGCCCCGTCGTGAATGAGACCGCGGTGAAGCGCATCCTCAACTACATCGAAATCGGCAAAGGCGAAGGCCGCATCCTCTCCGGCGGAAAACGAATCGAGAAAGACGGCGGCTACTACATCCAGCCCACCGTCATTGCGGATGTCGCGCCCACCGCGCGCATCGCGCAGGAAGAAATCTTCGGCCCGGTGCTCGCCGTCATTCGCGTGAAGGATTACGAAGAGGCTCTCAACGTTGCGAACAACACGGAGTACGGGCTCACCGGCTCGGTCTACACCGCGGACCGCCGCAAACTCGACCACGCCAGCCGGGCCTTCCAGGTAGGCAACCTCTACTTCAATCGCAAGAGCACCGGCGCCATGGTAGGCGCGCATCCCTTCGGCGGCTTCAACATGTCCGGCACAGACTCAAAGGCCGGCGGCTCGGATTATCTATTCTCTTCACGCAAGCAAAATCGGTAGCGGAGAAGCTTCGCTAGCGGCCAGTTGCTTCGGAGAATCGCGCGGATTTTTTGGTGGTCATTGCCCTGCGCAGGGTATGCTCTTCGGTGTATCTGGAGACTGGGCCAGGAGCGGCAGTTTGCCGCTCCACTAGCGAAAGGACACCAATGAGCAAACGCACGATAGCCTGCACGATTGCAGTCGCGGCCCTCTTGTCTCTTAACGCGTATTCCCAGAAGGTAAGCACCGACTGGGACCACAGCGTCCAGAACTTTTCTTCGTTCAAAACCTATAAATTGATCAAACCGCTCCGCTCCACAGGCAATCCGCTCATGGACCAGAGAATTGTTACGGCTATCGACGGTCAGATGGCACAGAAGGGCTTTCAACAAGTAGAAAACAATCCTGATGTCCAGGTGACGTACGGCACGGGGCTGCAGCGTCAGCGGTCCGCGACGGCCACAGGCATGGGTCGCTTGCGGATGGGCGGCGGGATGGGAACGATCAACGAAAACATCTCGAATGCAGGGACTCTCGTCGTAGATATCAGCGATGCCCACACCAAACAGCTAGTCTGGCGTGGAACGGCGACCGACACTCTTTCCGATAAGCCCGACAAAAACAGCCAGAAGATTCAGAAGGCCGTCGCGAAGATGTTTGCGAAGTACCCACCGAAAAGTAAATAGTTTAGTCAGGCGCCAGTGTACGAGGAAGATGGTGCATGAGCTAGCGGCCGGCCTATAAAGATTAAACTGAGGCTCATGCACGTCGTATGGATTGGCTCGCTCCTTCTTGCGGAGTCGCTTGCCCTGGCGCAGACAACACCACCTAGGGACGTCGGCCCGCGCTTTGACGCGCACAGGTTGCAGTTGGGTACATTCCGGTATTCCGACAGCTCTCACGGCAAGGTCATCGGCGAAAGCAAAATAAGAGTTCTAAGAGTTCATCCATCGGAAGGACAGGAGTATGTCTTTTCGAACGTTGTCGAAGGTGCCTCAGATCAGCGCTGGAAGGCCGTGATCACTCCCAACTTTAGTCCGATCTCCGCTGAGCTAACCTTTGGAGGTAACGGGGAGCAGCACAAGGCATTTGATCTCTCATACTCCTCCAACCATGTCTCTGGGGTCGCTGCTACACGTGATCGCGGCGGCTTCATCGATCGACGCATTGGCGAAGAGATCGCAGCGGATACCGTTGACCAGAGGATCGACTGGGCGGCTGTCATGGCGTTGAAGTCGTATCAGAAGTCAGAGACGTTCACTTTTCACGTCTATGACCCCAAAGATGGCAACTCTCGCATTGTTGCCACAGTAAAGGGGATGGAAACTATCCATACAAGAGCAGGAGCGTTTCGTGTAGTCCGCATTCTCTATACGACAGAGAAAGCAAGTGGAGCACAAACGTTCGAGGTGTTCGTCAATGAACAGGTCCCGCGTTTCCTGGTGAAGGAGACTTTTCCTTGGGGCATGACGAGTGCGCTGGTCAAGTCTACGCAGCCCTGATTTTCTGGAGAGGCGTGCCCGCGAAATCAGTCCTGGACTGGAGAATCGGAACGGTAAGCACCCAGAAAGGCTTGTGAAGGCGACACACGATCGATTTTCACACCAAGATGGCCGCCGTTATTATTCAGTCTTAGGCATCGCGGCATCAAGAAATTCACCAACCATCGGCGCCAGCCACGTAGTCCGCTTTGTCAGCGCCATGTGATCGGTGCCGGGAAGCACGGCGAGTTGTGCGTGCGGTAACAGCCGGAAGGTCCCTACCGCATGTTCGGGGCGCATCACGTCGGCGTCACCCACAACCACCAGCGTTGGCGCGGTGATGCCGCGCATGGTGTCCGCTAAGATGTCCGGAAAATTCCGCATGCGTTCGACGCACTTGTCAAAAAAGCTCTGCAGATTCTCGGGATGCGGCGCAGCTTCGAGATACGCCTCCCGCAGCCCCTTCGGCATCTGCTCCAGCTTGGCGGTGGGGAATCCATCCCAGAACCAGGGGTAACTGCTGCCCTCCCGCTGATAGAAGCCCGACGCCACCACCAGCTTGCGTACAACGCGCGAATGCCGGATCGCCACCTGCAGCGCGATCGTGCCGCCATTGCTGAAGCCGAAGAGATCAGCCTGGTCAATGCGCAGATACTCCAGCAGCGCCGCGGTGTCATCCGCCGACTGCGCAAAGCTGAACGGACGATCGGCAATGTCCGCCGTGTGCCCGAAGCCCTGCTGCTCGAAGGCGACGACCTGCCGGTCGCACGCGAGTATCGGGAGTATGTGGCCAAAGGAAGTTCCGATCGTGTCTCCGCCACCATGCAGCAGCACCAGCGGCGGCTGCGCGGCATGCGCGGCGCCGTGAATCTCGTAGTACATCTGCAGGCCGTGAACCGGCGCGTACCCGCTTTGGCTTTCCATGCTCATCTTCCCTTCACGCTCGTTCACTCGATGGCCCGTTTCACGTCGCGCAGGTATTCGCTCAGACGATCGGTCGTCTCGTTCAATCCCTGCACCGCCCCGTATACATTCACCACGTGATCGCGTTCCGCCGCGGAGGGGAAGATCATCCGCATCGAGATTTCAGTCCCGGCTCCTTTGTCGCGAAACTCCACGATCACCCGGTGGGTGTGCGTGCCGTGGTCCTCCGTGCCCCCAGTGACTGAATAGATAATCCGCTCCGGTATCTCCACCTCTTCGTAGCGAACTTCGTTCGGATAGTTCGTGCCATCCGGACCGTGCATGGTGTACTTCCACACGCCGCCTTCGTGCACCTCCATCGAATGGGTCGTCGTGGTGAAACCGCGCGGCCCCCACCACTGGCCGATCGCCTTCGGATCGATCCACGCACCAAAGACGAGATCCCGCGGTGCGTCAAAGGCGCGTGTGATCGCAATTTCCCGGTCGCCTACCAGTCTCGAACGCCCCATCTCCATCGCCGCCGCTGCCATCGTTTCCTCCCTTTGCTGTTACAAATGTTGTCTGCGACTCTTGTCGACTTCAGACCGTTGCGGCTAGAAGCGCTTCAAGGCGGTCGAAGTTCTCCTCATTTCCCTGCACCACATATCGCTTCGATCTCTCGCACTCAGCGGCAGTAGGGAAGAGCATCGTCAATCGGATCGCCGTGCCATTGGCATGCTCGGCAAACTCCGCCGTGGCCAGGAAAGCATGCACTGGAGCGAGATGCCGGAACACGATGCGCTCCGGCGGCGCAATCTCCACGAACACGATCTCGTTCGGAAAGTTGGTCCCGTCCGGCGCATGCATGATCAACCGCCACACACCGCCCGGGCGCAAATCGAATTCGTAAAACGTATTGCGAAATCCCTTCGGCCCCCACCATTGCGCCAGCAGGATGGGATTCGTCCACGCATTCCACACGGCTTCCCGCGTCGCACGCACCGTGCGCGTGGTCACGATCGCAAGCTCTTCCATGCGCTCGGGCAAGTGGATCGCCGTGCATCGCGTTTCTGAGTCTTGAGTCCCCTGGATCACTTTTGCTCCTTTTCCGGTTGCAGTGTCTTCAGGTATGCATCCAGGCGATCGAAGCTCTCTGCCCAGAAGTGCTCGTAGTGCGCCACCCAGTCCGCGACCGTCTTCAGCGGCTCTGGCTGCAACCGGCAGGGACGCCGTTGCGCGTCGCGCCCTCGGGCAATCAGGCCTGCCCGCTCCAGCACCTTCAGGTGCTTGGAGACCGCCGGCTGCGACATCGCAAAGGGCTCGGCCAGCTCGTTCACGGTCACTTCACCCGCCGCCAGCCGTGCCAGAATCGCCCGTCGCGTCGGATCCGCCAGAGCCCCAAAGACCGCATCCAGATTTTCATTCATCATGTATCAAACCAATAGGTTATATAACCTATTGGTTTGATATCAAAAACGCCGGTCGCGTGTCAATGACCTCTGGCGAATCTTTCGGGTGAATTTTTCGATGGCGGAACAGAGTTCAGTAGCCGATTTTCACTGTGAATCGTTCGGCCTGGAGGTTGAATGGAGATGCATCCAAGCCGTGGGTCGCGCCCAAAATAGAAGCCCTCCTTGCGGAGGGCTGTAGGAAAGGCCAAAGTGTTGCTTTGTGCGCTTCTGAGTTTATGCGCTGCGCATCTGTAAAGTGGTGGTGGCCGTCTGGATGCCGTTGGTCGTCGGCGCCGGCGCCGGTAGACCATTTACCGCTTCAGCCGCCGCGGCGGCAAGGATGCGGTGATGGATGGTGAACAGTGCCAGTTCCAGCCGGTCGGAGACGCCGGTCTTGTCGTAGACCGAACGCAGATAATTCTTGATCACCTGCTCAGTCGTGCCCAGCCGCTGCGCGATCTCCTTGTTCTTGCAGCCCTGCACAATCAGGGCAACGATCTTCATCTCTTTCGGAGTCAGGCGGTCGCGAACCCGCGCACCCACCGAATCCTCATCCTCGTTGAGGGCGGCATCCGCGGGACGCTGTACGCAGGTCAGCCCATGGATCACTTTATGGACGCAATCCACAAGCGCCGCGCCTGTGGTGTTGCGGTAGACCACGCCGCGTACCCCTTGGGCCGTATACGACGTTGCTGACTCGCCGTTTTCCGCAATCACCACCGCGCGGCTGCCGGCTGTCTTGATCCGGTTCATGAAGTCTGCCATGTCCGGCCGAAGCGCGGACGCGAAGACCACAATCGAAGAACGGTAGGTGTCGACTGCCAGTACCATGCGCGCCATGTCGCTACATTGCGCGGCTACCCGGAAGTCCTCTTCGCTCGCCAGCACCTTTGCGATGCCCGCGCGGAAGATCGCCTGATTGTCACCGAGAATGATCTTGTTCATTGCGCCTCGTTTGCTTAGCCCCTTTGCCGACAGACCGGAGTGCGCAACTCACGTATCCACCCCGCAGAGACAGTCGTCTCGCACAAGAGTTTCGTCTCTTTAACTTCCCACAACGAATGCGCTATCACCAAGGCTTATCGGCAAAATTAGGTAAATCTTCTCTATACTTCTCGTGCACTGCCTGAAAGGACCTTCGCCTTTTTGCTTGCTCCAGCGAATCATCCTGTGCTTCTTTTTGCTCGAATGTTGCCCCTTAAAGATCAGCGATAGACCCACCAGCGACAACCCCACGATAGTGTTACGGGAGTGTGATCGAGGGCAAAAACGCCTTTGACATCGGCCACATCCGGCGTGTTTTCAACGCCGGTGTTGCAGTTGTCCGCATCGCGACGCGCCTTCTACAACCGCCATCGCAGCCCGGCTGCAACCCGCCCTGCCGAGGCACTACACTAAAGATGCAGCCACGAGATGCAGCCACGTTAGATGCACTATGTCTCGCCTCCTCGCATGGAGGGCAGTACCGCTTTCACACAATGTATCGCCGACGAGCAAACCGGACGCAGCTTTTCCGTTGAAAAAATCTGCTCATCCCCGCTGCCGGCCGGACACAGCATCTGGGAAGAGCGATATAGAACGCTTGAGGAGTCGATGAGTAAGCCAGTTATTCTCGCAATTGATGATGATGTCAGTGTGCTGGAAGCGGTTGTTCAGGATTTGCGCCGCCGCTACGCTGCCAGCTATCGCATCCTGCGCGCCAACTCAGGACAGGCAGCCCTTGACCTTGCCAAAGAGCTGAAACAGCGTTCGGAAAGCGTCGCGCTCTTCCTCTCCGATCAGCGCATGCCCGGCATGAACGGGACCGAATTCCTCGAGCGCTCCATCGAGATTTTTCCCGATGCGAAACGCGCCCTGCTCACCGCCTACTCCGACACCGAAGCCGCCATTCGCGCCATCAATGCGGCACGTATTCACTACTACCTCACCAAGCCCTGGGATCCGCCGGAGGAAAAGCTTTATCCGGTCATCGATGACCTCATCGAAACCTGGTTTGAGACCCACAAGGCGCCCTTTGAAGGGCTTCGCGTGGTTGGCGCCCGCTACGCGCTTCGCGATCACAACGTCCGCCAGTTCCTCACCCGGAACTACGTTCCATACATCTGGCTGGATGTGGAGAGCTCGCCCGAGGCCCAGCAACTGCTCCAACAGAATGGCCTCACCGATGCCAAGCTGCCCGTGCTCTTCTTTCGCGATGGCTCCTTCGTGGAGCAGCCGGAGCAGAGCCAGCTTGCCGAGCGCATCGGCCTGCGCACCCAGCCCTCCAGGATGTCTACGACCTGGTGGTGATGGGCGCCGGCCTCGCCGGGCTTGCGGCCGGCGTCTACGGCGCAAGCGAGGGCCTTCGCACGCTGGTCATCGAGCAGGAAGCTCCCGGCGGCCAGGCAGGCACCAGCTCACGCATCGAGAACTACCTCGGCTTTCCCACCGGCCTCAGCGGCGCGGAGCTGGCACAGCGCGCCTACCAGCAGGCGATGCGCTTCAACGTCGAATTCCTCTCCGGGCGGGCCGCCTCGCTCCGCTCCGACAATGGCTACCACTTCGTCTGCCTCGGCGACGGCCGCGAGGTCTCCGCCCAGACCTGCCTGATTGCCACCGGAGTCGACTGGCGGCGCCTGGATGTCGCTGGTGTAGAACAGCTTACGGGCGCCGGCGTCTACTACGGCGCCGCCCTCGCGGAGGCTCGCGCCTGCAAAGACGAGGAGGTCTTCCTGGTCGGCGGCGCCAACTCCGCCGGGCAGGCAGCCATGGCCTTCAGCCAATATGCGCGCCGCGTTGTCATCCTGGTTCGCGCCCCATCCCTCGAAAGCAGCATGTCGAAATACTTAATCGATGAGATCGGTCGTGAATCCAATATTGAGGTCTGGACCGGTTCGAAAGTCGTCGAAGCACTCGGCGACGGCCGTCTCCACCAACTGCGTATCGCGCGGCCGGATGGCGAGCAGACCGTGAACGCCACGGGTCTGTTCATCTTTATCGGCGCGGAGCCGAAGACGGATTGGCTTCCGGCGAGCGTGCTGAAGGATGAACGAGGATTTGTCTTGAGCGGAAATGACCTGAAGCGGTGTCAGCAGTTCACGCGGCAGTGGCAGTTACAGCGCGATCCGTATCTGTTGGAATCGAGCGTGCCGGGCATCTTTGTCGCCGGCGACGTCCGTCATGGCTCCATCAAGCGCTGCGCCTCGGCCGTGGGCGAAGGATCCATTGCCGTACAGTTCATTCATCAATACATGGCAGCCCGCTAGAGATTTTTGTGGCTCAAGGAAAGGAAACAGTCGCACCTTCATCCAGCATGAGCAGTGATCAAATCCAGCCTTCGTATCCAGCGCGTTCCCTCGGAGACACTCTTCCCCGAGCTGTCCAAGGTTTCCGTTTTTGCCGAAATGAAAGTGGAGAACCTGGAATGTCTTGGCGACGTCGAGCTGATCGAGGCAGAAGCTGGTGCCGAAATCGCCCCTCCGGGCTCCACCTGCGACGGATTTTACGTCGTGCTCCAGGGTGAATTGGAGGTTCGCAAGGAGGGCAAGCCAGGCGAGCCGCCGCAGGTCTTCGCCCAGACCGCCGGCGACTCCTTCGGAGAAATGCCTCTGCTCAAGGGCGTGCAATCCACCTACTCTCTTGTGGCGACAGTACGCCTCGCGGCTGGTCCGCTTTGATGAAGAATCGTTCTGGCAGTTGATGTTCTCCTGCCCCCGCGTCCGCGCCGCCATCCTCGGCAACATGGCGCGGCGGCTGGAGTCCTATCAGGTCAACGCCGTCCATCGCGAAAAGCTGGCCTCGCTCGGCACCCTCGCCGCGGGCCTGATGCACGAGCTCAACAACCCTGGCGCGGCCGCACTCAGGGCAGCTTCGCAGCTTCGGGAAAACCTTGCCCGAATGCAGGAGATCGGCCTCCGCTTTACCAGCAAGCCACGCAGTCAGGAGCAGTTGGACTGCATGCGATCGCTGCAGCAGCAGGCCATGCGCCGCGACTGCTGCGTATTGATGGGCTCGCTCGAACAATCCGATCGCGAAGAAGCCCTGGCCGATTGGCTGGAGAAGGCGGGCGTCGAAAACGCATGGCGCATTGCTCCCGGACTTGCCGAGATGGGCATGGACGCCGATCGGCTCGGCATGCACCCGCCAGGTCTTTGAGGGACAGGATCTCTCCGACACTCTCAACTGGCTCGAATCCGTCATCTCGAATATCCAGCTTGTCTCCACCATCGAGTCCAGCATCGCGCGCGTTACCGATCTCGTCGTCGCCGTCAAAAAATACGCCTACGAGGGCAAAGGCGTCGGCACCTCGCTCAACGTGCACGAGAGCCTGCACAGCACGCTGATCATCCTCGGGCACAAGCTGCGTCACAAAGGCATCGTGCTGCGCAAGCACTTCGCCTCCGACCTGCCGCCGCTGGAGAATGCCGCCGCCGGACTGAACCAGGTCTGGACCAACCTGCTTGACAACGCCATCGACGCCTCGCCGCAGGGTGGGGAGATCGCCATCAGCACGCGGCGCGACGGAGATCGCATCGCCGTCAGCTTCGCCGATCACGGCTCCGGCATCACCGAAGAAGATCAGAAGCACATCTTCGAACCCTTCTTCACCACCAAGCCCGTCGGCAGCGGCACCGGTCTCGGCCTGGACATCGCACGCCGCATCGTGGAATCGAAGCACGGTGGCGAGATCGCGCTCCAGTCCAGCCCGCAGGGCACGGAATTCGTCGTCTATCTCCCCATCAACGGCGGGAGTGAGTCGATGCCGGAAGCAGCCGCCCCAGCGGCTACTGCCAAGGACACGCAGGCCACCACTTCCAGGTAACGGAATCCTGTCCGTCGGCCCCATCGCCGCAGCTTTTTTATTTTTCCTCCGCGTCCTCCCCGCCGGAGCCATCTCGCGCACGCGAGACCGCAGTATGCAATGCCAATCCGCTTCCTGAGCGCTTCTTCATCTTGCGTTAAGCATCCATCGCGCCAAAACGTGGAGCATATGCTGCGCAACTTGAAGGCCTTCCACGGGTTCCTTCCTGCAGCAGCAGCAATGCCTGGAAGGAGTCATCATGACAACATCTCGCATCGCAAAATTCCTTGGCGTCGCGCTTCTCGCGACGGTCGGCGCCGGCACGGCGTTTGCGCAGTATGGCTACCCTGCGCCGCAACCAGGCGATGGCTACTACCATCGCGATTATGATCGCATGCAGGACGGGGCCTGGCGTGGACAGTACGGCTACCGCAATAACGATCCCGCCTCTACAACCGCGCAGCGCGCACGCAGCTACGGCTACAACGACGGGTTGGCGGAGGGTGAGCGCGATCGCAGGACCGGCCACAGTTTTCGCCCCACGCATAGCGATCGCTATGAAGATGCCTCCGACCACGGCAATCACGACGGCATGAGCCGCGACGAGTTCAAAAGGATCTACCGCGAGGCCTACTTCCACGGCTACCAGCACGGCTACGGATCGTACTGAACCGATAACCGGCGTCACGCGAAATGCCCCATCCCGACCGGGATGGGGCGTTCCTCTTCGGTGCGCTTTTGCAGCCGGTCCCCGCAAATTTTTCTTGCACGACGGCATCGCCTGTCGCACTATTACGTCATGCGTAATAGTACGCGTAACGTAATAGAGAAAAACCCCGGCAGCGGGGACGGATATTTCTCCGATCCGCCTCTCCTGGTGCTCGCCAGCCTCGCTGAAGGCCCCAAGCATGGCTACGCCATGATCGAAGACATCGCGCAGATGTGCGGCACGCGGCTCGGTCCGGGCACACTGTACGGCGCCATCACCCGGCTCGATCGCGAAGGCCTGATCGAGCCGATTGCGTCCAAAGAACGACGCCAGCCCTACCGGCTTACCGCCGAGGGCCGGCGCGTGCTCCGCGCCCGGCTGGCCACCCTTCACAGCTTCGCCCGCACTGGCCTGAAAAGGCTGGAGGCCTGATGTCGCCGTCAACAGCAGCTCGGCTCCTTCGTCTTTACCCCGCGCCGTGGCGCCTGCGTTATGGCGCCGAATTCGCAGCCCTGCTCGAAGACTATCCCCTTTCGCTGCGAACGCTGTTCAATCTCGCATCGCTCGCACTGGAGGCACATATGGATGCATTCGGCTCAACAGAAAATCGCGGCGGAGCCCTCGCCGGACGGATGTGGTGCGCATGGATGCTGGCGGTTGCCGCCGGCATGGCGCTCTACGGTGTCGTCGATGACTCACTCTTCGTGAACGCCATGCACGGCAACCTCTTCCTGCGTCTCTGCTGGCAGGGCCTGGAAGCCGGCTCGCTTCTCGCCGCTGCTGCTCTCGCTCTTGGCGGCATCCCTCTGGTGTGGTCGGCAATCCGCACTGCGGCGCGCACACACCGTCGCGACATCTTGCTGCGGCTCGCGCTTCCTTGCATCGCCGCACTCATCTTGATTGGATGGGTCGCTGCGGTGCTGGCCTGGACAGGCGGCCATTGGGGCGCATCGCCCTGGGCAGTGACAGCGTCGCAACCCGATTGGCCCGCGGCAGGCTTTCGCTGGATCACCGGGTCGATCACCGCATGCCTGCTGGTGATCGCGCTTGCGGCCACTGCCGCCTCGATCAGTCAGGCGCTGCGGCGCAGCGAAGTTCGCGAGTTGCACGTGGCTTTGCCCGGAGTGAAACCCGAAGCTACAGCCAGACCGGACCTTCGCATGGATCCCCTGCGATTTGCCGCCCGGCTAGCGCCTGCTGCGGTTGCCGGATTCGTGCTGATGTTCGTCACCGTGGCGCTCTGGGGCATCGGCGCCAGCCGAGTCGCCTCCGAGGCATTGCACGCGCACTACGGCCCGCTCGGCCTCACCAGCTTCGCCACCTGGCTCGGCAGTCTGATCCTCTTCGGCTATGCCGCGTGGCTCTCCATCGGCGTCGCAAAACAAGCGAGAACGCTTCGTCAGAACTGCGGTTGACTGTATCGCAGCGCTCCCTACATCAGGCTAGTGCCGCCACAAGCGAGTGAGCGGCCCACCAGCACCCACCATAGGGTCGCTTGCAGGAAAAGGCAGCGTCGCCATGCGCGCGGACGCCTCGGCATCGGGCGCCTGGCGGCAGATATCCCAGCTCTGCCCGCGCGGATAGGCACCCACCACCAGAAACTCCGCGCTCTCTTCCAGCCGGCAATGGCCAGTGCCTGTCGGCAGCACGGCGATATCGCCGGCGCGGACCGTTACCTCGTGTCCATTGGGGCCGCCCAGCATCAGCCGCGCTTCGCCGCCCGCGAAGCCGAGTACCTCGTGCGCCGTCGAATGATAATGATGGAAGTCATACACGCCATTCCGCCACTGCGCCGGCCATCCATTGCGTTCGAAGATCTGCTCGAACTGCGCCGCCGCATCCTCACCCCGGGCATGCATCACATTGCGATAGAGCAGCACCGGAAGACGCTCGTTGTTCGGCATCCACCCATTCCGCGAAAGCTGCAGAACCTCCGGATCGCCCGCGCCGCCACTCCCGCCGCCGGTCACCTCACCCTCGCGAGCAGCGGCAAACGCACGGAAAGACCCCAGCCCCAACACACCCAGCATGGCTGCAAAAACACGCCTGTCCATCGCTCCGCCTCCGCCTACAGATTTGGACTCAGCCAACCCTCCGCAGGCTGCACGAACTCTGTCGTAATCATCGTGTTGTCATCCTGAGCGAAGCGGTAGGATCTGCAGTTCCTCTACCGGCTCACCCGCGACCGAAAACGCGCGACTTTAGCGCGATTGCCGCAGCCTTCCATGCTGCACCAGCGCCGTCGATGTGCCTTGGTGCGGTCATAGAACCACAGCACGCAGTCTTTGCCCTCGCACCGCCGCACCAGGCGGAAATCTGCCGTGGCCAGAAACTCGGCAACCGCCTCCGCCAGCGGCGACAGAACTCCATTCGCATTCGTCTGGTCGTATCGCCGGACGACCGAAAGGGCGCCATCCTTGCCGCGAATTAGCTCAGAATGACTCTCTGCCTGCGCCAGAAAATCGTTCAGCGGCCCTGGCTCCAGGCGCCGGTTTGCCTTCCTCGCGGTCACCAGAACACGGGCGATCTCGCGCAGCCGCCGGGCGGCAGCCAGTAGCGCGCCTCGCCGCGCCGGCGATGCAACTTTTGCCTCCATCAATTCCGTCCGGACCAGCCACCGCAGCACGTCGTCGTCGCTCTGCCAGACATCCACCAGACCGCCATCCACCCGCGCGATCGTGTTCAGCAGGTCCAGGGCCGGGTGATCGCCCACCAGCTCGGGATCGGCCTCCGCGGACGCGGATGACGGAGCAGGGTTCTTCAACGGCAGCCTCCAGAGTTTTCCACTGAAATATCTTCGACCTTTCTGAGTCTGATCTACAAATCGTTCCATCTCAATCGTGTAACCTGTAATAACAAAGTAATGCAGTTACCGGAGAAACCGACTACCGCCGCCACTACGAATCCATCACTGCCGATCCATTGCCACCACCGATAAGGAGTGCACTATGCCCACAGCCACAAGCCCCACCATCCAGTACGCCTCCATCCACACCGTAGAGCTCGACGGCCTCAAGCTCTTCTATCGCGAGGCCGGCCCATCCGATGCGCCGGTCCTGCTTCTGCTGCACGGCTTTCCGACCTCTTCGCTCATGTACCGCGAGCTCATGCCGCGCCTGGCATCGCGCTATCGCGTCATCGCGCCCGACCTGCCCGGCTTCGGCTTCACCGAAGTGCCGCCGGAGCGCAAGTACACCTACACCTTCGACGCGCTGGCGGTCACCATCAATGCCTTCGTCGAAAAGCTCGGCCTTACGCGCTACGCCCTCTACATCTTTGACTACGGCGCGCCGGTTGGTCTGCGCCTCGCCCTCGCGCATCCGGAGCGCATCACCGCCATCGTCTCGCAGAACGGCAATGCCTATGAAGAGGGCCTGGGCGAGGAGGCATGGAACCCGGTCCAGAACTACTGGCGTCAGCCCACCCAGGAGAATCGCGACGCCCTGCGCGCATTCCTCACTCTGGACAGCATCAAGTGGCAGTACACGCACGGCGCCTCCGACCCCGCACGCGTCGCGCCGGAGACCTACACCCTCGACGCTGCGCTGATCGCGCGTCCCGGCAACCAGGAGATTCAGCTCGACCTCTTCGGCAACTACGCCAGCAACGTAGCGCTCTACCCGGAGTTTCAGCGCTACTTCCGCGAGCGCAAGCCGCCCGTGCTCGCCATATGGGGAAAGAACGATCCCTTCTTCATTCCGCCCGGTGCCGAGGCCTTCCGCCGCGACAATCCCAACGCAACCGTCACCTTCCTCGAAACCGGCCACTTCGCGCTCGAAACACATGTCGACGAGATTGCGTCGGCCGTCGATCAATTCCTCGGCCGCGCTATCCGCTGACGAGGCAGGGAAGCGATGCACCCCGAGCCCCACTCTGGCCCAAACCAGGGCGGGGCTCGTCGCTCCGCCACGCCTGTATGACAATGAAGTCATGAGCGGCGTCCGCAGCAGTGTTCGTATGGACAAGTGGCTCTGGGCCGCGCGCTTCTTCAAGACCCGCGCGCTCGCCGCCCGTGCCTGTGAACTCGGCCGCATCGTCGCCAATGGACACGACGCCAAGCCCTCGCGCGATGTCCACACCGGCGACCGCCTCCACATCCGCACCGAAGCGGGCGACTTCCACATCGAAGTGCGTGAGTTAAGCGAGATGCGCGGACCCGCAGCCGTGGCCCAGACGCTCTATCACGAGACGGATGAGAGCCGCGAGCTGCGCCAGAAGCTCGCCGAAGAGCGCCGCGCGGCGATGCAGCAGGGTCTCCTGCCTCAAGGCAAGCCATCGCGCCGCGATCGCCAGGAGCTGAATCGCGTGCGCGGCCGGTTCTGATCCTGGCGCTGCGGTATCCTGCCGCCATGTCTTCCGGTGCCATGACGATTCGCCCGGCACTGCCCGCTGACGTTCCCCAGATCGTTGCCATCGAGCAGATACCCGAGTACCGCAACTACATCGGCGCCTGGTCGGCGGAGGAGCATCTTCGCGCCATGGAAAATGCGGACAACCAATACTTCGTCGTCCACGGCGAAAAGGCTGGCGATGCGGCCACTGTCGAAGGCTTCGCCATCCTCCAGGGCATCCGGTCCGAACATCATTCCCTGCACCTCAAGCGCATCGCCGTCCGCACGCCGAGCCGCGGTTTCGGCAAGGCGCTACTCGAATACGCAATGGACCGCGCTTTCCTCGACCATCGCGCGCATCGCTTCTGGCTCGATGTATTCGAAACCAACGCCCGCGCCCGCCGCGTCTATGAGGGCTACGGATTTCGCTACGACGGCGTCATGCGCGAGGCCATCCTGCTCGACGGCGAATACCACACCCTCGCGCTCATGTCCTTGCTCGATCGCGAGTACACAGCAAGGCAACAGAGAGGCCCCCAGAGGGTTACCTCTCCCTCTCCCGCCTGACTCCCTCATACTTTCCAGCGCCCCTGCCGATAAACACCTTGGCGGCACTTCCCCGGCGCCCGCCCATCCCTTGCAACGGAGTGTCTCTCGCGTGTTCGCCATCCTCGGAATTCTTGTCGTCTTCGGCGCGGTATTGGGTGGCTACCTCATGGAAAAGGGCAACCTGCTGGTGCTGGTGCAGCCGGCGGAATTGCTCATTATCGGCGGCGCCGCCATCGGCACCCTGCTCATCGCCAATCCGATCCACATCCTCAAAGGCATCGGCTCCGGAATCGGCAGCGTCTTCGGCGCCTCGCCCTACGGCAAGGAGCGTTATCTTGAGACGCTGCGCATGATGTTCGGCATGCTCACCAAGGCGCGCCGCGAAGGCAATCTGGCCATCGAGCAGGACATCGAGACCCCGCAGGAATCGAAGCTCTTCGCTGAGTTTCCCGCGTTCCTTAAGGACCACCACACCCGCGACTTCGTCTGCGACACCCTGCGCATGATGATCACCGGCGGCGTCGAAGCCTTCGACATCGACCAGATGATGGAGCTGGATATGGAGGTGCAGCACCACGATACCAACCTGCCCATCTCCGCTCTCACCACCGTCGCGGATGCGCTGCCCGGCCTCGGCATCGTCGCCGCCGTGCTCGGCGTCGTCATCACCATGCAGGCGCTAGGCGGGCCGCCGGCGGAGATCGGCCACAAAGTCGCATCGGCGCTGGTCGGCACCTTCCTCGGCATCCTGCTTTGCTACGGACTCGTCGGCCCCATCGGCGCGAAGATGTCGAAGTCGGCGGACGAAGAGCGCTGCTTCACCCACATGCTGCGCGTGCTCATGCTCTCTGCCATCAAGGGCAGCGCGCCGCAGATCTCCATCGAGATCGGGCGCCGCGCCATCCCGCTGCACGTCCGGCCCAGCTTTGCCGAAGTAGAGCAGGTCTGCCGCGGCGGCGGAGCACCGGCGGCGCCCGCTGAAGGCGACGAAGGGAAGGCGGCATGACGCCGCATCCGGTACCGCAGCGCCCCATTGTCATCATCCGCAAGCGCGCTCCGCATGCAGCGCATCACGGCGGCGCATGGAAGGTCGCCTACGCCGATTTCGTCACCGCCATGATGGCGCTCTTCATCGTGCTCTGGCTCATGAACTCGAGCGATCACATGCGCAAGGCCATCGCCGGCTACTTCAACGATCCGCGCGGAAGCACCACTACGGTCGGCACCGATCGTGCCGGCGCCGGCGATGCCATAGCATTGTCCAGAAATGACCTGCGCGAGCTGAAGGCGCGGCTGGAGCAGCAGGTCACCAGCAACCCGGCCCTGGTCAAACTCAAGAAGCAGATCGAGATCACCATCACGCCCGAAGGGCTTCGTATCGAGCTCATCGAATCGCGCGATGGCACCTTCTTCGAGACGGGCAGCGCGACATTGAATGGCAACGGCCGCACCACGCTGGCCCTCTTGGCGCGCCAACTCGGGCAAGTCCCGAATTACATCTCGGTCGA
Source organism: uncultured Acidobacteriaceae bacterium (assembly GCA_963750845.1). Taxonomy (GTDB): domain Bacteria; phylum Acidobacteriota; class Terriglobia; order Terriglobales; family Acidobacteriaceae; genus KBS-83. Next base: position 17,567 of record CAVVSP010000036.1, on the reverse strand, counting down.
AGGTCACACCGACGCGCGTGCCTACGCCGACGCCAACGGCTACGGCTACGGCAACTGGGAGCTCTCTGCCGATCGTGCGAATGCTGCCCGCCGTCTCATGGAGCATGCCGGCCTACGCATGGGACAGATCTCGCAGGTGCGCGGCTTCGCGGACCGCCAGCTCCGCGTCCCCAGCGATCCCCTCGATCCCTCGAATCGCCGCATCTCGGTCATCGTGCACTACCTCTCACAGAGCCCGGCAGCTGATGCGCAAGACTCCACGAAGGCCGCACCCGAGGGCAACGATAGCCCCGGCCAACCCGCGGCCAGCGCCTCTTCCACCCGCGCGGAGCCACAACTCTCCCCGCACGGCTCCGTGTAGCGCCGCTTTTCGAAAGCCTGCGCGACGGGCGCGCCGAATCCGGCATGCAGGAAGATGCCAATCTCCTCGCCCTCCCGGCTCTACGGTCACGCGAAGAAATCGGAGGTCAACACCAGCAGGGTCAACAGCAGGAAGATCGCGACCCGTAGCCGCGAGAATCGAAACGGCGCGCCAAGCGTCAGCAATCCGCACCCGGCCACCATGAACCCCATCAGCGCCATCGCTGGAACAAAGTGCCGGTAGGACGCAAAGATGTCGCCGCCAATGGCCACGACATAGATCAGCCAGCCCACCGACACTGTCGCCAACAGGATCACCTGCCGCCGCTTGCCGGCGATCCACAACGCAGCGCAACCCACCAGCGCCAGCGCGAAGAAGACAAATTCCGAACGAACCCCGTAGAGGTCATAACGCAGCCCGGCGCTCAGCCGATGCCATGCGAATGCCACCTTCACATGCGCCGTCTTCGGCAGCCACGCGCCGTAATAGGCATGGCGGAAGATCTCCTGCCCTAGAAAAAACAGGACCGGGATCAGCAGCAAACGCGATCGTGCAATCAGCGTCCGCATCCGCACACCATCCGCCAAAACGGCGCCCGTATAGAACAGCGCGGTGAACAGCGCAGCGTCCGCACGCGACAACACCGCCAGCCCCAGCAGCACGCCCATCGCATCCGCATCGCGCGGATTGCCCTTCGTCGTCGCGACCCAGCGAACTCCGAAGTACGCCGCCCAGGCGAGCAGCGTCGCCAGTAGCGGCTGCTCCAGCCCTCCCAGCGACCACACCGCTACCGGCGCACTCAGCGAAAGCGCCAGACATCCAATCAATGCGGAGATGAAACGCACCTTCGCTGGAAAGTCGCGATACACCTGCGCCGCGACCGCCGCAACGCCCGCCACCGTCGTCACGATGCCCAGCAGGTGCGCGGCCGTCTCCAGCTTCATCCCCAGCGCGCCCAGCCCCGCGCACATCAGCACCCACAGCAGGCTGCTGTATCCCTCCACCGCAGGACGCATGTCATTCCCGGTCAGCCCGTGCCCTTCCAGCAACCGCTGGCTGTAGCGCAGCGAGAGATGGCCGGCGTCCACAATGAATGGCTTGAAGTGATAGATCTGCAGCGCCAGTGCAATGGCGCAGATCGCCGCCAGCGTCACCACGGACAGCGCTGTCAGGTTGCGCCCGCGCGGCGCAGGTGCGGGACTGAAAAGTGGAGGAGCCTGCCTCGGAGTCGTGGACATGCGTTGCCTTGAGATGATCTATCGAAAGTCTACCAAGCGGCAGTAAGGCACAATAGAACGCAGGAGAATCCAGTGGAAGCCTTTCGCCGCCTCGCCTCATTGCCGCCGTACGTCTTCAACACCACCGGCGAGATGAAGGCCGAGGCGCGCCGCCGCGGCGAAGACATCATCGACTTCGGCATGGGCAATCCCGACGGCGCCACGCCGCCGCACATCGTCGCCAAGCTCATCGAGGCCGCCGCGCGCGACTCCACCCACCGCTACTCGCTCTCGAAGGGCATTCCGCGTCTGCGCAAGGCCATCTGCGACTGGTATCAGCGTCGCTACTCGGTCGAGCTCGATCCAAACGCCGAGGCCATCGTCACCATCGGTTCAAAGGAGGGCATCGCGCACCTCTGCCTCGCCACGCTCGACGACCAGGACGCGATCCTCGTCCCCAACCCCAGCTACCCCATCCACATCTACGGCCCCACCATCGCCGGCGCGCAGGTCATCTCGGTCGAGATGAACGATCCCGCCGGCTTCCTCGATCGCCTCCAGCACGACCTGCCCACCATGCATCCGCGGCCAAAGATGCTGCTACTCAACTTTCCGGCAAACCCCACCGCGCAGACCGTCGATCGCGCCTTCTTCGAGCGTGTCGTCGCCTTCTGCCGCGCGGAGCAGATCTATCTCCTCCACGACTTCGCCTACGCCGACCTCGTCTTCGACGGCTACCGCGCGCCCTCGGTCATGGAGATCCCGGGCGCAAAAGATATCGCCGTCGAGTTCTTCACCCTATCCAAGAGCTACAACATGCCCGGATGGCGCGTCGGCTTCATGGTCGGCAACCGCGATCTCGTCGGCGCGCTCACCCGCATCAAAAGCTACTTCGACTACGGCACCTTCACTCCCATCCAGGTCGCCTCCATTCAGGCGCTCGAAGGCCCGCAGGAGTGTGTCGCCGCAAATCTGCGACACCTATCGCAAGCGCCGTGACGCGCTCGTCCGCGGCCTCAACCACATTGGCTGGCCAGTAGAAAATCCGAAGGCCACCATGTTCGTCTGGGCCAGGATCCCGGAACCCTACCGCGCCCTCGGCTCGCTCGAATTCGCAAAAAAGTTGCTGCGCGACGCCAAGACCGCCGTCAGCCCCGGCATCGGCTTCGGCCAGCACGGCGACGGCTACGTCCGCTTCTCGCTCATCGAAAACGAAGAGCGCACCCGCCAGGCCATCCGCGGCATTCGCCGCATGTTCGAGCACGGCTGAGCGATAATTCTGATCCATGCATATAGCCGGCTCGTGGATTCTGCTGATCTTCGCTGTGCTCATCGCGGCCGTCCTGCTTCTGCTGCTCCACCTCACCGAGCTCGGCCACTTCATCCACCAGCAGATACCGGATCGCCCGCACCGCCGCCTCTTTCTCGCGTCGATCAGTTTCTTCATCACCTTTCTTATGGTGCGTCTGCTCGTCGCCTCCATCACCCATCACATCGGCCCCTTCGGCTACGTGGAGATGGGCGGCCGCCACATCCATCATCTCGTCTGGGGCATCCTGCTGCTGCTATTGGTGGGTCACGCCGAGCTCGCGGAGTTAGGCACCGGCTCCACGCCGCAATCCATCTTCCTCAGCCGCCTCATCGCCATCAGCTACGGCATCGGCGCCGCACTCACGCTCGATGAGTTCGCGCTCTGGCTCAATCTCGACGCCATGGCCTACTGGTCAAAACAAGGCCGCGAGAGCATCGACGCAGTCGTCCTCTTCGGCGCACTCCTCGCCGTCACGACATGGGGAGCACCATTGTGGAGTAAGCTTTTTGCTAAAAAAGACCAGAGGGCATAACTGCGAGAGCATCGTAACTATGTCAGATACTTAATTCAAGCGCTCGCCGAGTCGCCGCTGTTTGATCGAAGCATAGGTTCGCACTTGCGTTCATCCAGAAAATCGGCGGAAGGCGACCAACGGAAGCCGCCCTCTCAACACGCGCCGCAGGCGCTTTTGCCTGGACGGCCAGTCCTCACTGGTTGACACCCGAAGCCAGAAATCCGCCATCCACCGGCAACACCACTCCGGTTACGTATGACGCAGCCTCCGAAGCCAGAAACACCGCCGCGCCGACTAACTCTTCGACCTTTCCAAATCGCCCCTGGGGCGTGCGCATCAGCAACTCCTGCCCGCGCGGCGTCGAGTCCAGCAACTGTTGATTCAGCGCAGTCCGAAACACACCCGGAGCAATCGCATTCACCAGCACGCCGCGCCGCGACCACTCCACAGCCAGCGAGCGCGTCAGCGCCGCAACCGCTGCCTTGCTCGCCGCATACGAAGCAACTTCATGGAACGAGACAAAGCTGTTCAGCGAAGCGATGTTGATGATCCGTCCCGCGCCGCGCTCCAGCATCTGCGGCGCAAACACCTGGCAGCCGCGCAGCGTGCCGGTCAGATTCGTATCCACAATCGAGTTCCACTCGCTCTCTTCTATCTCGAGCGTCGGCACCCGCCGGATGCGCCCCGCGCAGTTCACCAGAATGTCGACCGATCCCAAATCTTTCGCCACGCCGTCGCGCAGCGCAACCAGGCTCGCGCGATCGCCCACGTCCGCCGCCTGCCGCACTGTCCGCCGGCCAAGAGCCTCAATCGCCGCCGCCGTCTCCTCCAGCGGCTCCATACGCCGACCAGTCGCGACCACATCCGCGCCCGCCGCCGCCAACCCCACGCTCAGCGCGCGGCCAATGCCGGTCGTTCCGCCCAGCACCACGGCAACCTTGCCGCTCAAATCAAACAATGCAGAACCCTGCTTCGCACAGCTATCCGTTTCACTCACCAAAGCTCTCCTTTTATCTTCCATTGTCATCCTGAGCGCAGCGAAGGGCCCGCAGTTAATTCTCTACCAGACGAATCTGACTTGATATGAGGGAAGATGCTTCAAGCGCCTATTGTGAACTCGGAATATGAGGTTTGTATCGCGATACAGCAGTTGTGAATGGCCGAGCGTAGTGAATTTGATGGGGAGTAGGCTAAGGAAGAACTTGCAGCCACGAAAGAGAAACTCAGCAGCAACAAGGTTATTGCCTTCCGATTTTGTCGTGATATTAACTCTGTCTTCCAGTGTAATGTTCTCGCCAATGATTGCGCTCAGATAGAGGCCCGCTGGTGATGGAAACTCGCGACGTCCAAACGCAATTTCAACGAGATCGCCGGACGGCGTGCCCCTATTATGCTTTCCGGGTCCGATGATCAATTTTCCGTCCCATGCGAGATTGATGAGTGTTTTGAGAAACCAACGTTCCAAGAGACGACCATTGATTGAATAGCGCATGAAAGTGAAAGATTTCACATTCATGTCTTTGCGCACTTCCATCAGCCTTGTTGCTTCCCGGAACACATTGAAGGCATCCTGGGCGGCAACACCCAGATCACTAAGTTTGCTGTTGTGAGTGCGGCAGAGGATATTGCGGGTTAAACCAGCCTTAGCGATTGACTTTGGCTTATCAAGGCACCACGAAAAGCCCTGAACCATAATCATCTTTTTTTCAAACAGCGCCTGCGAAATGATGTGCTCACTGGAAATTTTCTCGTCGCACCCGCCTAATACGGACGCCCAGCACCTACTCTTAATGTGGTCAGGAACCATGTCTACAGATAGTAAGACGGAAATTCAGTAGCGGCTCATCCTCATCCCAGCTTGTAAGCCCGCCGCACCAAAGGCCCCGCCAGGTCCCGCGCCACCTCCACCGCCTCGTCCTCCTCCAGCCGGTGATCCGCCACCAGCGTCGCCAGGTACGCAGCATCCATGCGTCGCGCCACATCATGCCGTCCGGGAATCGAAAGGAATGCACGCGTGTCGTCATTGAAGCCGGCCGTATTATAAAAACCCGCAGTCTCGGTTACGTGTTGCCGGAAGCGCAACATGCCCTCCGGGCTGTCCAGGAACCACCACGGCGGCCCCAGGATCACCGATGGATAGTGGCCCGCCAGCGGCGCCAGCTCGCGGCTGAATGTGGATTCATCGATCGTGAACAGGATCAGCCGGAAGCCGGGTTCATTGCCGTAGCGCGCCAGCAGCGGATGCAGCGCGGTCACATAGTTCGTCGGCATCGGAATGTCGGCGCCCTGATCGCGCCCCCACTTCGCAAACAGCACCGGGTTGTAGTTGCGGAAGCTGCCGACGTGCAGTTGCATCACCAGGCCATCCTCCACGCTCATGCGCGCCATCTCGCTCAACATCTGCGCGCGAAACAATTCGGCATCCCCCGGAGTCGGCTCATCGGTTCGCGTCACGCGCCGGAAAAGCGCTTCCGCCTCCCCGTGGGAAAGGTTGGTGGTCATCGCCGTGGGGTGCCCGTGGTCCGTCGCCGTCGCGCCGTGACGCTTGAAGAATTGGCGGCGCGCCATCAACGCGGCCAGATAGCCTCTCCATGTGGATGTATTCTCGCCCGTCAACGCGCCCAGCCTCGCCAGATTCGCGCGAAACCCGGCGAACTCCGGATCGACCACCGCATCCGGACGGAAGGTTGGGATCACGCGGCCCTTCCATCCGGAATTGCGAATCGCGGCATGCGCCTTCAGATCATCGAGCGCGCTGTCGGTCGTCGCAATCACCTCCATGTGGAAGCGATCGTAAAGCGCGCGCGGGCGAAACTCCTTCGCTGCCAGCTTCTTCGAGATCGTCTCCCAGTACAGATCGGCGGTCTCCTTGCTCAGCCGCACATCGAGCCCAAAGAGTTCCTGGAAGGCGTAGTCCAGCCATAGCCGCGTTGGCGTGCCGCGGAACAGGTGATAGTGCGCCGCGAAGAGCCGCCACACCTCCGACGCATTCTTCGCATCGGCGCCCTCACGCAGCGTCTCCATCGCGATCCCCTGGCTGTAAAGCATCCGCAGAATGTAGTGGTCCGGCAGTAGAAACAGCTCGGTCGGATTGGGAAACGGCGTGTCTTCGGCAAACCATCGTGGATCGGTGTGCCCGTGCGGACTCAAAATAGGCAGGCCGCCGATTTCAGAAAAAATGCGTCGCGCAACTCCGCGAACGGATGCGTCAGCGGGGAAAAGTCGATCTGGGTGAAGTAAGGGCATCTCTCGGTCACCGCTCCCTGTCATGGGATGTGGGATGTGTGGCATTGCATCAACGTCACCCATCCTACGTGCGGCGAAAGTATCCCATTTTACAATAATCTGCCTGACAACCTGACACAAAGAGACAAGCTGGGCTTTGGACCGAATATCGTTAACTTTGTACCCAAATCATGCCCAAATGCGCGCCCAAAGCGTCTCCGAAACCCCTCGTTCGCAACCCAAGTCGCGCTCTGTAGGCTTTCGATTTTGCACCGGGGGCAGGGCGGAGGGACTGTTCGGGATATCGTTAACTTTGTACCCAAATCGCGCTCCAAAACGTTCTCCAAACGGGTTCGAGAGGGGTCTTTTCACGCACGAATTCTCGGATGCGCGCGGATCAGTCTTTGGAGAGCTCGGCGTCGGCTAGTACGGCCTGCACTTGCATGAGATGGTGGCGCATGGCGGCGCGGGCGCCGATGGCGTCGTGCGTGCGCAGCGCTGCGTAGATCGCGCGATGCTCGCTGAGCGCCGCGTCCTGGCGCCGCACCAGGCGGGTGCGCTCGCTGAACTGATGGAAGAGCGGCGAGAACATGCCGGCCCACAGTTCGCCCACGATCGATGCGAGGACATCGTTGCCCGAGGCGCGCGCGATACTCACGTGAAAATGCTGGTCGGCGTTGCGGCTGTGTTCGCCGCGCGCGATGATGGATTCCATCTCTTTCAATGTGGCTGCGATCTCGACCAGGTCCTCCGGAGTGGCGCGCTGCGCGGCTTCCGCGGCGATCTCGCCTTCGATGAGGATGCGCGCATTCAGCAGTTCAATGGGGCCGGGACCGGTATCGATCGAGGGCGCTGCGACGAGATCGCGATGGCGCACGTAGGAGCCGGAGCCGGTGCGGATTTCGACCAGTCCCGCAATCTCGAGCGCGATCATCGCCTCGCGCACGGTGGGGCGGCTGACGCCCAGTTGCTGCGCCAGAAGCTTCTCTGACGGCAGTCGCGAACCGGGCGGCATGGCGCCGCTCTGGATCTGTTTGCGGATGCTGTCCGCGACCTGCTGATAGAGCCGCTGGTTGACGATAGGTTCGAGCGCCACGCTCCCTATGCTGCCACAGTCGCCTCCGCAGGAGCCTCAACGGAAGTCAAATTCGGGTCGCGAAACGGCATTTGGGAAACGTTTCGTAGCGCGATTTGGGTCGCGAAACGGGCGTTTGGACAACGCTTTGGGACGTGTTTGGGGCGCAATTGGGTACAAAGTTAACGATATTCCGTACAGCCCTTCTGCCCTGCCGTCGGTGCAAGAACGGAAGCCAGGTATCGATAGGGTCAAAATCGAAATCTGCCTGGTTACTTGACAGATTTTCCTGACGGAGCGTAAGGTGCGATCCGGCAATAGTTTGTCCTTTTTACGAGATGCGCCAAAGGCGCGCCGGGGCCACGCGAAGGGCAGATTTTCTTTTGAGGGAGCGCACAGAGATGCAGAGATTCGGGATGGGATGTAGATACGTATGGCGGTTGGCGGGGCCAGTGGCAGCCGCCGCATTGTTGTTGACTGGACCGGCGGCATTCGGTCAGGCGACGACTGCGACGCTGGTGGGAACGGTGACGGACACGTCGGGCGCCGCGTTGAATCAGGCCACGGTCAAGATCACTAATCAGAACACCGGGCAGACCTATTCTCACCAGACGAACGAGAGCGGTAACTACGAGTTCACGCTGCTGCCCCCGGGAGTGTATTCGGTGGAGGTAGCGGAGCAGGGTTTTGCCAGCGCGGTGACGAAGAACGTGCCGGCGACGGTGAATACGACCAACCGTACGGATGTGCGGTTGAATCCGGGCGGCGCGTCGCAGACGGTGACGGTGACGGACCAGGCGCCAGCACTGCAGACGGACCGCGCGGATGTGAGTGCGCAGATCGAGACCAGGCAGGTGAGTGATCTGCCGGTGGGCAGCAGCCGCAACTTCCAGGCGCTGGAGTCGCTGGTGCCGGGGGTGAGCGCGCCGATCTACGACCACTCTTCGTTCTTCGACGCGCAGAACTCGCAATCCTTTCAGGTGAACGGTCAGGCGGAGCTGGCGAACAATCTGCAACTGGAGGGCATTGACGACAACGAGCGCACCGGACTGCTGCAGGTGTATATACCGCCCGCAGCCGCAATCCAGACAGTGGATGTGGAGACGAGCAACTATGCGCCGGAGTTTGGGCGCGCGGCCGGGGCGGTGACAAACGTGGTGCTGAAGTCGGGCAGCAACCAGTTTCACGGCTCGGCGTATGAGTACAACGAGGTAAGCACGACAGGCGCACGCAACTACTTCAACAACACGGGGAAGTTTCCGCGATTCACGAACAACTACTACGGCGCGACAATCGGTGGGCCGATCTTCAAAGACCGGACATTTTTCTTCGGCGACTTCCTGCGGTATGCCAACCATACAGAGCGCATTTAATTTGTTCTCTGTACCGACGCAGGCGTTTCGCAACGGAGATCTGAGCGCGAGTCCGACAGCGATCTACGATCCAGCGACGGGAAATGCGGACGGTACGGGACGGCAGCAGTTCGTCAACAACCAGATCTCGCCGATACGCTTCAGCCCGGTGGCGGTGAAGATACTGAAGCTGGTCCCGCTGCCGAATGTTGCAGGCGCGGGGGATGCGAATAACTACCAGGAGAATCTGGGGTTCAACCAGGACTCGACGTCGTTCGATGTGAAGTTTGACCAACGGCTGCGGGCTGAAGACCACTTGACCTACCGCTACAGCTGGCAGCGAGTGACTACCTTCCAGCAGCCGGCGTTCGGTACAGCGGGCGGCCCGGCGGGCAGCGGCTTTCAGGGCACGGGAACCAACACCACCTACAACACAGCGGGTGAGTATACGCATGTCTTCTCGCCGCGACTGCTGACCGGGATTCGCGTAGGCGTGAACCACTACCGGAATACGGCGCGGCAGACCGACTACGGTACGAATGCGTCCGATGCGATCGGGATTCCGGGTGTGAATGTGAGCGCCTTCACCAGCGGGCTTTCGTCCATCAATATTCCCGGATATTCGACCCCACTGGTGGGCTACAGCGCGAGCATTCCGTGGGACCGCGGCGAGAGCAACATCGATGCGGCGAACAATTGGAATTACATTCTGGGCAATCACTCATTGAAGTTTGGCTTTGAAGTACGACGGGTGCGCGACAACCTGACGCAGGGCCAGACTTTTTCGCCGCGCGGCATCTTCAACTACGCCGAAGGTCAGACGGGGCTGAACGCATCCGGGCAGAAAACCAGCTTCGGCAATGATTTCGCGAGCTTCCTACTGGATCTGCCGAACACCGTGGGACGCGATGTGAACGTGGGTTCCGGGTCGTGGCGGCAGACGCTTTACTTTGCGTACGCGCAGGACACGTGGCAGGCGACTCACAAGCTAACGTTGACCTACGGGCTGCGCTGGGAGTTTTATCCGCCAGCGAACCCGGACCGCAAGGGTGGATTTTCGCAGTACGATCCGGCGGACAACACGCTGCACGTCTCCGGCTACGGCGCGGTGCCGGATGACCTGGGGTTGCCGGTGCGAGCGGCCAACTTTGAGCCGCGGGTGGGCGCCGCGTACCGGGCGAGCGCGCGGACCGTGGTGCGGGCGGGCTTCGGCATCAGTCACACGCCCTTCCAGGACAACAACTACGCGTTTAACTATCCAGTGCGGCAGAACGTGTCCTTCAACGCGAACAGCAGCTTTGCTCCCGCCGTGCGCACGGATGGATCGACGGCGACGCTGGAGAATGGATTTCCGGCGGCGCCGGTGCCGGTGATCCCGGCGAACGGGATTATTACGAATGCAGCCACGAGCTCGGCGTGGACCATCGTGAACCCCAATTACAAGGACCCGTACGTGATGAGTTACAACGTGGCGCTGCAGCAGGATTTTGGCCGGGGATGGGTCGCGGACTTTGCTTACGTGGGCAACCAGGGGCGGCACGTTCCGGCGTACTACAACATCAATGCGGGAGTGGTGGCAGGCGCGGGCTCGGCGGGGCAGCCAGAGCATGCGACCTTTGGCCGCACGGCGCGAACCGACATCATGGCGTATGGAACGAACAGCAACTACAACGGGCTGCAGGTGAAGCTGACGCACCGCTTTCAGAATGGGTTGAGCTGGACCAGCGGCCTGGCCTTCCAGAAATCGATGGGGTATGTTTCGTCCACGACAGGGTTGGCCCGATTCAACTTCTATCTCGATCCACGACGCGATTACGCGCCATTGAGCTGGGACCGCAGAGTGACGTACAGCCAGAGCTTTATCTACGAGCTGCCCTTCGGCAAGAACAAGCCGATGCTGCAGCAGGGCATCGGGTCGGCACTGCTGGGAGGATGGCAGGTGAGCAGCGTGATGAGCGCGGACACCGGGCAACCACTCTTCCTGACGGCGAGCGCCAGCAGCCTGAATGCGCCGGACAACACGCAGGTGCCAAACCAGGTGAAGCCTTTCCATAAACTGGGTTCGATTGGAACCGCGCGGCCGTGGTTTGACACCTCGGCATTTGCACAGCCAACGACGGCAGCTTATGGCAACACGCCAAAGAACGGCTACTACGGGCCGAGTATGGTGACGCTGGATGGGTCGCTCTTCCGCACCTTCCCGATTCATGAGGCACTGTCGCTGCAGTTGCGTGCCGATGCATTCAACGCGATGAATCATCCGACGTTTGCGAATCCCGGCGTGAGTTTGACGAGCACGACCTTTGGCAAGGTGACGGCAACGGCGGGATCGAATGCGAGAGTGCTGCAGTTTGCGGCGACGCTGAATTTCTAGGTGCTAGGTGCTGGACGCACGGGCGGACGCGCTGCGGCGCGTGTCGTGCGGTTCGCTTCCTTTGGTCGCTTACGTTTGTATTGTGGGCGACCTGGCCTTGGCACCCAGATTGTGGTGTGTGAAGAAACTGCAGGTCCTTCGCTTTGCTCAGGATGACGCCTGGTCTGGGCACAGCGATAGCTTAGGTATGGTGGCGCAGTTGTGAAGTGCGATTGGGTGTAGGATGGGCGCGATAGTTAATCGTTTACTTATGGTGATTTGATGATGGACCGGGGCTGGAGGAAGGAATGGATGTAACGCGAAGGCGCGTGCTGGCGGGAGTGGCGGCGGCGGGCGCGGCGAGTGTGTGCTCGCCACTGTTGCAGAAGGCCGCGGGTGCGATCACCGGACCGGCGCGGCTCTATCCGCCGATGGATCTCTCGATATTCGATACGCCGGTGCATCGCGGCGCGTGGGATCTGCGGTTGGGATATGCGGCGATCACGTGGGATGGGCGCGACGATGAGGCGATGCAGCAGATCTCCGCGGTAGGCTATCCGGGAATTCAACTGCGCGCGAATGTGCTGAAGGAGTATCCCGATCCGAAGAAGCTGGAAGCGGCGCTGGCCGGGCACAAGCTGATGTTTGTGGCGCTTTCGAGTGGGGAAACGCAGCTCGACCCGGCGAAGGAAAAGGAGATGCTGGAGGAGCACACCGAGCATGCGAAGTATCTGCAGGCGGCGGGCGGGAAGTATCTGCAGGTGATTGGCGCGGGGAACCCGAAGGGCGCCGCGCCGAACTGGACCGCTGCGGATTACAAGCGGCAGGGGCAACTGCTGACGGAAGTGGGCAAGCGGGCGGCGGAGTATGGCATTCAGACGGGCTTTCACAACCACATGAACACCATCGGGCAAGCGCCGGAGGCGACGGACGCGATCATGGATGCGGCTGATCCGAAGTACGTGAAGCTGGAGCTGGACGTGGCGCACTACCTGCAGGGCGGCGGCGATCCGGCGGCGGCGGTGCGCAAGTACAAGCGGCGGCTGCTGTTTCTGCATTTGAAAGATACGAAGCCTTCGCCAAGTGCGCATGGCGGTTACCAATTTGCGGAGCTGGGGCAGGGGCGCGTGGACTTCAAGGCGCTGCTGGCGGCGCTCGAGCAGACGCACTTCCGCGGCTGGGGGATTGTGGAGCTGGATGGGGAACGGCCGGGTCGACGCGGACGCCGGAGGAGAGCGCACGGATGAGCAAGCAGTATTTGGAGTCGCTGGGGGTGCGGGTATGAGCGGCTGCCCGTTCCGGCTGGCGGTGATCAACGACGAGATCACGCAGGATTTTGAGAAGGCGTGCTCGATTGCGGCGAAGGATTTTGGGCTGAGCTGGATCGAGCTGCGCGGGATGTGGAATAAGAACATCACCGAGCTGAACGCGAAGGAAGTGGAGGAGGCGCGGAAGATTCTGGAGGCGCACCGGCTGCGGGTGACGGATATCGCGAGCCCGCTGTTCAAGGTGGATTGGCCGGGGGCTCCGGTGTCGAAGCAGAGCGAGAAGCGGGATCAGTTTCATGCGGACTTCGACATGAGCGCGCAGGATAAGCTGCTGGAGCGATGCATTCAGTTGGCGAAGGCGTTTCAGACGGATCGCATCCGGTGCTTCGACTTCTGGCGGCTGGAGGATCAGACGCCATATCGCGCGGCGATGGATCAGAAGCTGCGCGAAGCGGCGGCGCGTTGCGAGAAGGATGGGATGATCCTGCTGCTGGAGAACGAGATGAGCTGCAACACGGCGACGGGCGCGGAGTCGAAGCGGACGCTGGGGGCAGTGACGAATAAGAACTTCATGCTGAACTGGGACCCGGGCAATGCGGCGGCGATCGGGGAGTATCCCTACAGCAAGGGATTTGACCTGCTGCCGAAGGCGCGCATTGGCCACTGCCATGCGAAGGATGTGGCGGTGGGAGGCGAAGGCAAGCATCCGTGGGCGCCGGTGGGCGACGGCGTGGTGGGATGGCCGGGGCAGATTCGGGATTTTCTGAAGATGCACTATCACTACGCGATCAGTCTGGAGACGCACTGGCGTGGCGCGGGGACGCCGGAGGCTTCGACGCGGGTGAGCATGAAGGGCTTGAAGAAAGTGCTGGCGGGGTGCACTCAACAGTGCGTCGCGTCGCCGGCGCATGGGTTCGCTCCGTTGTCGCTCACGTGGACTGTGAGGACAACAGTCTCGGCGTCACGCTGACACTGTTAGAGGGAGAGAGATGACGACACGGCGGGAGTTTCTGGGGCAGGCGGGCATAGGGTTGGCGGCGGCGACATTGCTGCCGACGGCGCGAGCACTGGGCGCGAATGATCGCATTCGCATTGGATTGATTGGCGCGGGCGATCGCGGCATGGAGGATCTGAAGACCGCGCTGAAGCAGCCGAACATCGAGTGCGTGGCGGTGGCGGACATCTACAGCCGGCAACGCGATAAGGCGAAGCAGATGCTGCCGAACGCGACGATCTACGACGATCCGATGAAGCTGCTGGACAGCAAGGATGTGGATGCGGTGATCAACGCAACGCCGCTGCATCTGCATACGAAGTATTTTGTGGCGGCGCTGAAGGCGGGCAAGGATTTGTATTCCGAGAAGACGATGACGTGGGATATTCCCGGCGCCTCGAATGCAAGAAGGCGGCGGCTGCGTCGAAGCAGGTGGTGCAGATCGGGCTGCAGCATGAGAGCTCGGGCGAACTGAAAGATGCGCTGACGTGGATCAAGAGCGGCAAGGTGGGCAAGGTGTGCAGCGTGGATGCGTGGATGAGCCGCAACACGCCGATCGGCAAAGGGCAGTGGGTGCGGCCGGTGCCTTCGGACTGCGATCCGGATCACGTGAACTGGAAGCTGTTTCTGGATGGCCGCAAGGAGCCGAAGTTCGACGGCTTCAAGTACATCAACTGGCGGCTCTTCTGGGAATTTTCCGGCGGCAATGTGACGGAGAACATGGTGCACCAGATTGCGTGGATCATTACCGCGCTCGATCTCGATCTTCCCAAGGCTGCGTCGATGACGGGCGGCATCTTTCTCCGAGAAGGATCGGCGCCAGGTGCCGGACACGATCATGGCGTCGCTGGAGTATCCGGACATGCTGGTGAACTGGCAGTCGACATTCAGCAACAGCCGTTATGGGCTGGGCGAGCACATCCTGGGCGACAAGGGAACGATCCAGCACATGTCGGGATCGAACGACATGGTGACGGGCAAGTCGCGAGTCGTCGATTACCTATCTGCCGGAGAAGATCAACAATCCGGACGTGTCGGTCGAAAAGGGCGAGTCAAAGGAAAGGAGCACATGGCGAGCTGGTTTGAATGCATCCGCGACCGCAAGACAGCCGAATGCATCAGGTGGAGATTGGATACAAATCCGCGATTCCCGACATGTCCAACCTTGCATACATAAGAAGAGGCGCATCTGGCCGGTGAAGCCATGGCGGCGGAGATGGTGGTGTCTGTAGTAGCGATGCGCTGATGGTGAGCATTTTTTTTTTTTTTTTTTTTTTTTTTTTTTTTTTTTTAAAAAAAAAAAAAAAAAAAAAAATAATATTGGCGTCTTGGACCCTGATTTTACTTACTGTTTTGTCGACGCTGCCTTGCCTGCAGGATTCGAACAGCTTTTCACGCGGGTCATCTCGCAATGGGTACGGATTACAATTCTCTTCTATGCGGCGGATGCTGCCAGTTGGCGGATGGCGAGGCGGATCGTGCGTTCGCCCATCTCCACGAGCTTGAGGGCTGCTGAGCAACGATCAGCCACAGAGTGAGCTATCGCGGATGAGACCGCGAGGCCGGCAGCCACGCGGTGACGACCGACCCGGAGAGTTTCCTTTGTGAAGGAATCGCTCACATGGAGCCCTCCTCGCAATGGGGAGGTTGATATCACGGAAGGAAAGTTGATGAAGGTGTGGGGATGCTGTCGGCGGCCAGGCCTGCCGGCCGATGCGGGGCTGGCGCGAGTGGGCTCGGAGAGCGGATGGAAACATCTCTGTGACGGCGGGCACGGCACGGTGCGCTTTACTGCGCCGGGCCTGGAACTGGATCCGGGAGGCATTGGCAAGGAATTTGCGGTGGATCCGGCGATTCGAGACGCTGCGCGCGGATGGAGTGCGCGCGGCGTTATTTCTGCGGGGGTCGAGCACAATTTATGCGCTGGGCGCGCCGCCGGACGCAGCGGGCTGGAAGGTGCGAGTGCCTGATCCGCGGCGTCTACAGCATGGGGCAGCAGCCCTTTCGACGATCGTGCTGCACGATACGTCACTATCCACCGCGAACTGTTCGGAAAAACACTTTGTTGTGGGTGGTCATCAGTTCTGCCACATCATGGATCCGCGAACGCTGCGGCCGGTGGAAGGGCGGCTGCAGGCGACGGTGATTGCGCCTTCGGCAACGGACAGCGATGCGCTGTCGAATGTGATGTTCGTGCTGGATGGCGCCGGACACAAGCGAGTAATGGATTCGCTTGCCACGGCGGACTCGGCGCTGGTGGTACTGGCTGGCGGGGATGAGAGATAGATATCGGTGGGTGCCCTGCCCGTCCTGGGCGGAGCTCGCGCCGCGCAGGCGCGCTGAGTGGATGGCAGCTACGTCGAAGGCGCGGGGATATCGTTGAGAAGTGGGATGAAGGAGCATACGGAGTGAATCGACGGGAGATGCTGGGTGTGCTTCGGCGGCGTGGCTGGCGATGGGACTGGATGGTGTGGAGTGCGCTGGCCGAACCGGGAGAAGGCAGACGAGTTACGCGTGGGTGTGATTCGACCGGGAAGCCGTGGGCAGGAATTGATACGACACCTGTTACATGTCCCGGGAGTGCGCCATCGCGGCGGTGTGCGACATTTACGAGCCGCGCTATGCCCAGGTAAATCGGCTGGTGGGCGCGGAGGTGCCGCATACGAAGGAGTATGGGCGAGCTGCTGGAGCGCAAGGACCTGGACGTTATCTACGTTGCTACGCCGGTCTCGCTGCATGCCGAGCATGTACTGGCCGCGCTGAAGACGGGCCGGCCGGTGTATGGCGAGAAGGCGATGGGATTTACGCCGGAGGAGTGCAAGGCGATTTATGCAGCGGCGACTCGCGCCAGGCGCGCTCTTCCAGATTGGCCACCAGTACCGCTATTCGCCGTGGATCCGGGCGGCGATGCGCGGGTGAAGGCGGGAGATTGGCGATCCGACGCACGTCTACGCGTACTGGAATAGTAATAATGATTGGCGGCGACCGGTGCCGGATCCGGTCCCGCGGGCGGCTCGAGCACCTGATCAACTGGCGGCTTTACCACGAGAGCTCTGGCTGGATTGATGCGGAGCTCGGCTCGCACCATATCGACATCGCGAACTGGGTTTTCGATGCGATTCCCCAGCGCGAACCGGGATCGGGCATCTGCGGTATCACGATGGGCGCCGGACGGACGACAACGTGCAAACCCTGTTCGAGCTACCCGGGCGGACGCAGGTTGATCTTCACGTCGATCACCGACAACGCAAAGATGGGGGATGAACTGTGGATCTACGGGACCGAGGGGATCGCTGAGATCACGCTCGAGGATGCGACGTTCTTCTACGAACCAAAGAAGATCACCACGCTAGTGTCGGGCAAGGCGGTAGGGACGCAGGCGTTGCGACCGCCGCCTCCTACAGTCCAACGAGATGCCTTATCGCGGGCCGGGTGAAAAGCTTGGCGGTGACGGCGACGGAGGATCCGACACTGACCGCGTGCCGCTCGTTCATTGAGTGTGTACCGCGCGAAGCGCCAGCCCCTAGCGAATGCGCGTGTGGGGTACGGGTCCGCGATTGCCGGCGAGGATAGCCGATCACGCGCAGTATCCGAAGAGCAGGGAATTGCGGTGCCGGCTTTTCCGACGTGAGTGTGCCAAAGGGCTGTCATGGCTGCGCGCCGGTTTGGAATTTGAGTGTGGCGAGCGTGAGGCGGTATTGATACTGCGCGTTGGTATGGGTGATCTCGGCTTCGGTCTGCTGAAGCTGCGCCTGACTTAGCTCGACGATGGAAGATAGGCCGAGCTTGTACCGCGTCTGCGCGAGGCTGAGGCTTTCATTTGCCTGATTGAGCAACTGCGCGGTGACGTCGAGACGCGTGAAGGCGTTGTTGGCGTCGAGCCATGCGGTCTGTAC
>CAVVSP010000035.1:0-17895 GCA_963750845.1 uncultured Acidobacteriaceae bacterium | reverse complement strand
CTTTGCTCAGGATGACGGCTCGTCTGGGCACCCAGCGATGGCTTAGGTATGGTGGCGCAGTTGTGAAGTGCGATCGGGTGTAGGATTGCCGCGTTGGATAAACGATTACTTACCGGAGATGTGAAGGAATGGGCTGGAGGATGGGATGGATGTAACACGCAGACGGTTGCTGGCAGGAATGGCGGCGGTGAGCGCGGGGGTCTATGCTCGCCACTGTTGCAGAAGGCTGCAGCCGAAGTTGCCGGACCGGCGAGGCTGTATCCGCCGATGGACCTGTCGCTGTTCGATACGCCGGTCCATCGCGGCGCGTGGGATCTGCGGGTGGGATATGCGGCGATCACCTGGGATGGGCACGACGGCGAGGCGATCGAGCAGATTTCCGCGGCGGGATATCCGGGAATTCAATTGCGCGCGAATGTGCTGAAGGAGCATCCCGACCCGAAGACGCTGGAGGAGGCACTGGCGGCGCATAAGCTGATCTTCGTGGCGCTGTCGAGTGGAGGGACCGCAGCTTGATCCGGCGAAAGAGAAGCAGATGCTGGAGGAGCACACCGAGCATGCGAAGTATCTGCAGGCGGCGGGCGGCAAGTATCTGCAGGTGATTGGCGCTGGCAATCCGAAGAGCGGCGCGGCGAATTGGACTGCGGCGGATTACAAGCGGCAGGGACATCTGCTGACAGAAGTCGGCAAGCGCGCGGCGGAGTTCGGCATCCAGACGGGATTTCACAACCACATGAACACGATCGGCCAGGCGCCGGAGGCGACGGACGCGATCATGGACGCGGCCGATCCGAAGTACGTGAAGCTGGAGCTGGACGTGGCGCATTATTTGCAGGGCGGCGGCGATCCGGCGGCGGCGGTGCGCAAGTACAAGCGGCGGCTGCTGTTTCTGCATCTGAAAGACACGAAGCCATCGCCAAGTGCGCATGGCGGTTACGAATTTGCGGAGCTGGGGCAGGGACGCGTGGACTTCAAAGCGCTGCTGGCGGCGCTCGAGGAGACGCACTTCCGCGGCTGGGGCATTGTGGAGCTGGATGGCGAACGGCCGGGATCGAAGCGGACACCGGAGGAGAGCGCGCGGATGAGCAAGCAGTATCTGGAGTCGCTGGGGGTGCGGGTATGAGCGGCTGCCCGTTCCGGCTGGCGGTGATCAACGACGAGATCACGCAGGATTTTGAGAAGGCGTGCTCGATTGCGGCGAAGGATTTTGGGCTGAGCTGGATCGAGCTGCGCGGGATGTGGAATAAGAACATCACCGAGCTGGACCGAAAGGAAGTAGCAGGAAGCGCGGAAGATCCTGGAGGCGCACCGCCTGCGCGTGACGGACATTGCCAGCCCGCTGTTCAAGGTGGACTGGCCGGGCGCGCCGCGTGTCGAAGCAGAGCGAGAAGCGCGATCAGTTTCATGCGGACTTCGATATGAGCGCGCAGGACAAGCTGCTGGAGCGGTGCATCGCAGCTGGCGAAGGCGTTCCAGACGGATCGCATCCGGTGCTTCGATTTCTGGCGGCTGGAGGACCAGAAGCCGTATCGCGCGGCGATGGATCAGAAGCTGCGCGAGGCGGCGGCGCGATGCGAGAAGGATGGGATGATCCTGCTGCTGGAAAACGAGATGAGCTGCAACACGGCGACGGGCGCGGAGTCGAAAAGGACGCTGGCGGCGGTTACGAATAAAAACTTCATGCTGAACTGGGATCCGGGCAATGCGGCGGCGATCGGGGAGTATCCGTACAGCAAGGGATTCGACCTGCTGCCGAAGGCGCGCATCGGGCATTGCCATGCGAAGGATGTGGTGGAGAAGCCGGGCGGCAAGCAGCGTGGGCGCCGGTGGGCGATGGCGTGGTGGGATGGCCGGGGCAGATCCGGGATTTTCTGAAGATGCACTATCACTACGCGATCAGTCTGGAGACGCACTGGCGCGGCGCGGGAACGCCGGAGGCATCGACGCGGGTGAGCATGGCGGGATTGAAGAAGGTGCTGGCGGATGCTGGGGTGCAGTGCTGACGGACTGGCCGTCCGGGGCGTGCGCCTGCGGCGCGAGAGTGGGTTCGCTCCGTTGTCGCTCACGATGGACTCGTGGGTGACGGACAAACTGCAGGTCCTTCGCTTCGCTCAGGATGACGAGAGAAAGAGGAGAGAGATGACGACACGGCGGGAGTTTCTGGGGCAGGCGGGCATGGGGTTGGCAATGGCGGCAACGCTGCCGACGGCGCGGGCGCTGGGCGCGAATGATCGCATTCGCATCGGGCTGATTGGCGCGGGCGATCGCGGCACGGAGGATCTGAAGACCGCGCTGAAGCAGCCGAACGTGGAGTGCGTGGCGGTGGCGGACATCTACAGCCGGCAGCGCGATATGGCGAAGCAGATGGTGCCGAACGCGACGATGTACGACGATCCGATGAAGCTGCTGGAGAGCAAGGATGTGGACGCGGTGATCAACGCGACGCCGCTGCATCTGCACACGAAGTATTTTGTGGCGGCGCTGCAGGCGGGGAAGGATCTGTATTCCGAGAAGACGATGACGTGGGATATTCCGGGGCGGTGGAGTGCAAGAAGGCGGCTGCGGCGTCGAAGCAGGTGGTGCAGATCGGACTGCAGCACGAGAGCTCGGGCGAGCTGAAGGATGCGCTCGCGTGGATCAAGGACGGGAAGGTGGGCAAGGTGTGCAGCGTGGATGCGTGGATGAGCCGCAACACGCCGATCGGCAAAGGGCAGTGGGTGCGGCCGGTGCCTTCGGATTGCGATCCGGATCACGTGAACTGGAAGCTGTTTCTGGATGGCCGGAAGGAACCGAAGTTCGACGGCTTCAAGTACATCAACTGGCGGCTGTTCTGGGAGTTCTCCGGCGGCAACGTGACGGAAAACATGGTGCACCAGATTGCGTGGATCATTACGGCGCTCGATCTCGATCTGCCGAAGGCCGCGTCGATGACGGGCGGTGTGTTCTCGGAGAAGGACCGGCGGCAGGTGCCGGACACGATCATGGCGTCGCTGGAGTACCCGGACATGATCGTGAACTGGCAGTCGACCTTCAGCAACAGCCGCTATGGGCTGGGCGAGCATTTCCTGGGGACAAGGGAACGATCCAGCATGTGTCGGGATCGAACGACATGGTGACGGGCAGGTCGCAGTCGTCGATCACCTATCTGCCGGAGAAGATCAACAATCCGGACGCTCGGTCGATGAAGGGCGAGTCGAAGGATACGGACCACATGGCGAACTGGTTTGAGTGCATCCGCGACCGCAAGCAGCCGAATGCATCGGTGGATATCGGATACAAGTCGCGATTGCCGCGCACATGTCGAATCTCGCTATCGTCAGAAAGCGGCGCATTACGCTGGACGAGGCGATGGCGGCGAAGATGGATGCGTATCTGTAGAGCAGCAGGCGAAGAGCGCGTCATCTGAAGAGCGGCACTGGTGTCGACCTGCGGTCAGGCTCGATGCTGGCGCAGGCGCTTGTCTAGCTCGCTGCGTGCTGGCTCGTCGAGCCAGCTTGCTCCTGCGGATCGCTCTTCACGCGGGTGCATCCCGCGATGGGGACGGATTTCACGCTCTATATATATGCGGCGGATGCTGCTGCGGCGGATCGTGAGGCGGATCGCGTCTTCGCCATCGTCGATCAGCTCGAGTCGTTGCTGAGCAACTATCAGCCGCAGAGTGAGCTGTCGCGGATCAACCGCGAAGCCGGCAGCAGCATGCGGTGACGACCGACCCGGAGACATTCCGCTTTCTGCAAGGAATCGCTTGCGTGGAGCGCGCGCTCCGATGGCGCCTTTGATATCACGGTTGGGAAGCTGATGAAGGCGTGGGGATTCTTTCGCAGCACGGGGCACGTGCCGACCGATGCGGAGCTGGCGCGAGTGCGCGCCGAGACCGGCTGGAAGCGCGTGGTGCTGAACGGCGGGCACGCGCACGGTGCGGTTCACTGCGCCAGGCGTGGAACTCGATCCGGGCGGCATCGGCAAGGGCTTTGCGGTGGATGCGGCGATCGACGAATTTGCGCGCGGATGGTGTGCACGCGGCGCTGCTTTCCGCCGGGTCGAGCACGATCTATGCGCTGGGCGCGCCGCCGGGTGCAGCAGGCTGGAAGGTGCGGGTGCCTGATCCGCAGCATGAAGCATCAGGCGACTTTCGACGGTCGTGCTGCACGACACGTCGCTATCCACCGCGAACTGTTCGGAGAAGCACTTTGTTGTGGGTGGTCATCAGTACTGCCACATCATGGATCCGCGAACGCTGCGGCCGGTGGAAGGACGGCTGCAGGCGACGGTGATTGCGCCTTCGGCGACGGACAGCGATGCGTTGTCGAATGTGATGTTCGTGCTGGATGGCGCCGGACGCAAGCGAGTGATGGACTGCGTTGCCACGGACGGACTCGGCGCTGGTGGTGCTGGCGGGTGGGGGTGAAGAGAGATATCGGTGGGCGCGCCGTGAGTGCCCGTGTGGCTGCGACCCTCGCCTGGCAGCTGGCTTCGCCAGGATGGCGGCACCGCGCTGTTCGTCACGCCGCATGCTCGGATGCAAGAGCAATCGACGAGGTTATCGTTGAGGAGTGAGATGAAGGAGCATACGGAGTGAATCGACGAGAGTTGCTGGGCGGTGCTTCGGCGGCGTGGCTGGCGATGGGACTGGACGGCGTGCGCGTGCTGGCGGAGCCGGCGAAGGCGGACGAGTTGCGCGTGGGCGTGATCGGGCCGGGAAGCCGCGGGCAGGAATTGATACGGCAACTGTTACATGTACCGGGAGTGCGGATCGCGGCGATATGCGACATCTATGAGCCGCGCTATGCCCAGGTGAACCGGCTGGTGGGCGCGGATGTTCCGCATACGAAAGAGTATCGCGAGCTGCTGGAGCGCAAGGACCTGGACGTTATCTACGTTGCGACGCCGGTCTCGCTGCATGCCGAGCATGTGCTGGCCGCGCTGAAGACGGGCCGGCCGGTGTATGGCGAGAAGGCGATGGGATTTACGCCGGAGGAGTGCCAGGAGATTTATGCAGCGGCGACGGCGCCGGGCGCGCTCTTCCAGATTGGCCATCAGTATCGCTATGCGCCGTGGGTGCGGGCGGCGATGGAGGAGGTGAAGCAGGGGAAGATTGGCGAGCCGACGCACGTGTACGCGTACTGGCATCGTAATAATGACTGGCGACGGCCGGTGCCGAGCCCGGACCCGGGCGGGCGGCTGGAGCACCTGATCAACTGGCGGCTGTACCGCGAGACCTCCGGCGGATTGGTGACGGAGCTAGGCTCGCACCATATCGACATTGCGAACTGGGTCTTCGATGCGATTCCCGAGCGCGCAACCGGCATGACGAGCATTGTGCGCTATCACGATGGGCGCACGGTGGGAGACAACGTGCAGGCGGTGTTCAGCTATCCGGGCGGACGCCGGTTGATGTTCAGCTCGCTGACGGACAACGCGAAGATGGGCAATGAGCTGTGGATCTACGGGACGGAGGGGAGCGTTGCGATCACGATTGAAGATGCGACGTTTTATTACGAACCGAAGAAGCATCCGAAGCCGCTCGTGACGGGCAAGGAAGTAGTGACGCACGGCATTACGACCGGCGCCTCCTACAGTACCAAGGGCGAGATGCCGTATCGCGGGCCGGGTGAAAAGCTGGCGGTGACGGCGACGGAGGATCCGACACTGACCGCGTGCCGCTCGTTCATTGAGTGTGTGCGCGCGAAGCGCCAGCCGCTAGCGAATGCGCGTGTGGGGTACGGGTCCGCGATTGCCGCGACGATTGCGAATCGCGCAGTATACGAAGAGCAGGGAATTGCGGTGCCGGCTTTGCCGGCGTGAGTGTGCCAAAGGGCTGTCATGGCTGCGCGCCGGTTTGGAATTTGAGTGCGGCGAGCGTGAGGCGGTATTGATACTGCGCGTTGGTATGGGTGATCTCGGCTTCGGTCTGCTGAAGCTGCGCCTGGCTTAGCTCGACGATGGAAGATAGGCCGAGCTTGTACCGCGTCTGCGCGAGGCTGAGGCTTTCATTTGCCTGATTGAGCAACTGCGCGGTGACGCCGAGACGCGTGAAGGCGTTGTTGGCGTCGAGCCATGCGGTCTGTACATCGCGAACGATTACGATCTTTGAGTTGGCGTGTCTGCTGCGCTGTGGCCTGTGCGCGCAGCTGTGCTTCCTTGGCCTGCGACGAGTACAGAAAGCCGTTGAAGATGGGGATGTTCACGTTGGCGGCGATGGCTCCGTCCCAACTGGAGGTGTAGTACTGATCGGCGCGGATGGGGATGCGCCGACGGTGCCGATCGCGGATACGGTGGGAGCATCTGGTCGCGCTGGGCGCGACTGAACTTCTCCTGCGACTGGCGCGCGAGATCGAGCGATTGCAGATCGGGGCGCTGCTTCACCGCCAGGTCGAGCAGCGTCTGCTCATCGGGTGGCGGAGGCGGAGTGTTCTTCGTGGTGTCCACGAGCGCGTACTGCACCGGGTGATCGAGGCCAAGGACTTCGTCGAGCGCGGCGATGGTGGCTTCCGCGTTGTTTTGCGCATCGATCTGGAGCAACTGCGCCTGCGACAGATTGACGTTGGCGAAGGTGAGATCGAGGGTGGAGCGGAGTTTGTTCTGCGTTAGCTGGTTGACCTGAGTTTGCGTGGTCTGTCGCTGGCGGACGGTTTGCTCCGCCACCTGAAGCAGGGCCTGCGCCTGCAGCGCGTTGTAGAAGGCCTGATCCGCGATGAGCACGATGTCTTCCCGGGTGGCGAGTTCGGTGGCTTGCTGTGCGCGCTCCTGCAGCTTGGAGGAGGCGACGAGGTTGGTGGTGCGGCCGAAGTCGGTGATGAGTTGCGAGAAGTTGATGCCGCCGCCGGCGCGTGTGAAGAGGCGCGATGCTGAGAGCGAGCCGGAAGAGACGCGGCTGGCTTCGTTCGCGTCCTGCGCCGTGAGCGAGGCGGTGAGTGTCGGCAGCTCGGCGGAGCGAGACTGGCGCACTACCTGGTGCTGCGCCAGCGCGAGCAGGTGGCTGATGCTGGCTCGTGGATTGTTGGCGAGCGCCATGCGCTCTGCATCTTCGCGAGTGAGCGGCGATCCCGGCGCGGCAGGAAGAGCGGACGTCGCGGGCGGTGGCGGAAAGAGCGGCGGATTGGAGGACGAAGGCGCATCTGTTTGCCCGAAGCTGGGCGACATTGCGAAGGACAACAAGACGATGCTGGAGGTGATCCAAGCCAGGCGCATACGCTATACCTCCCCTGCTGTTGCGGCTGCCACATGGCCTTCGCGCCGCCCGTGGATCAGCAGATAAACGGCCGGCACAAGAAACATGGTGACGACGACGGAGACGGCGAGTCCGCCGATGAGCGCGCGGGCGAGCGGTGCATACTGCTCGCTGCCGGCTTCGAGGCCGAGCGCGAGCGGAATCATGCCGAGGAGAGTGGCGAACGATGTCATCAGGATGGGGCGCATGCGGATTTTGCAGGATTGCACCACGGCATCGACGAGGCTTTTGCCCTCGGTGCGGAGGATGCCGGCGAATTCGACGATGAGGATGGAGTTGGAGACGACGATGCCGGTCATCATGATGACGCCCATCAGCGACATGATGTTGAGCGTGGAGCCGGTGAGGAGCAGGATGAGCACGACACCGGCGAGACCGGGCGGAATAGCCATGAGGATGATGAAGGGATCGAGAAAGGACGCGAATTGCGCCATGAGCACGAGGTAGATGAGCGCGATGGCGAGGACGAGCCCGATGCCGAAGCGGGCGAAGGAGTCGGTCATGCTGACGACTGCGCCACGGACGGTGATGCGCATACCGCGGGGCCGCTGCACGTTTTTGAGGATGTGATTGACCTGGCTGCTGACGGAGTTGAGGGCCGAGGAACGGGGCTGCACGTAGATGTCGATGACGCGGCGCAGCGCGTAGTGATCGACCTCGGTGGGTGTATCGATGTGCCTCGTGAAGACAACCGAGCGTAGAGGCGTGTAGTCCTTCTGTCCCTTGCCGCGCAGAGGGATGTTCTGAAAGTCCTCCATGTTCATGTGCTCGATCTGGTGGGTGGAGTACTGCACGGTGAGCATGTAGTTGTTGCCGGTGTTGGGGTCGATCCAGTAGCTGGGCGCGATGACGCCGTTGGAAGTGAGCGCGGTGATGACGTTGTCGACGACATCTTTCGGCGAGAGGCCGACGAGCGAGGCGCGTTCGCGATCGATGTTGAGCTGCAGACCGGGATACTTCAGATCCTGCGGAATGTAGACATCGCCGACGCTCGACAGCCCCCGTAGTTGCTGGGCGATCTCCTGCGCCTTGGCGAAGGCGGCGGGCTGATCGTTGGAGCTGATCTGAATATCGAAGGGCGCGGGCAGGCCCTGGTTGATGACGGAATCGACGAGGCCGCCAGCCTGGAAGTAGGTCTGGATCTCCGGCATCTCGGAGGCGAGCCGGCGGCGCATTTGATCGATGTAAGGATAGCTGCCGGTGGCGTGATCTTCTTTCAGACTGACCTGGACGAAGGCGGTGTCCATGGAAGAGTTGGAGGTGTAGATGGCGGAGAGATCGGGTGTGATGCCGATGTTGGAGACGATCATGCCGAGATCGTGCGGTGAGACGACCTTGCGAATCTCGTCCTCCACGCGCGCGATGTAAGCGTCGCTGGTTTCAATGCGCGTGCCGCTGGGCATTTTGACGTTGATGATGAACTGGCCAGGATCGGTGCGGGGAAAGTAGGCGCGGCCGAGAAACGGCGTGAGCACGACGAGAATCAGCGCCGTGCCGCCGAGCAGTACAGCGGCGGTAAGGCCGGGGCGCTTCATGGTGCGATAGGCGAGCGCCTCATACTGTTCGAGCATGCGCTGGAAGCGGATGTTGAATCCGTCGACGATGCGGCGGAAGATGCCGTGTTTCTTCTCGCCCGTCTCGGTTTCGCCATGCTCTTCATGCAGGGTGATGAACTTTGCGCAGAAGAGCGGCACCAGCGTCATGGAGAAAAAGTAAGACGCGAAGATGCAGATGACGACGCCGAGTGCCAGGTCGGTGAAGAGATAGCGGCTGACGCCGTTCAACAGGAAGATGGGGAAGAACACGATAGAGGTGGCGACGGTGGCGGCCAGCACGGCGAGCGACACTTCCGAGCCGCCTTCGTCGGATGCCTTGTCCGGCGGCGCACCTTCTTCCATAAAGCGGATGATGTTTTCCAGCACGACGACGGAGTTGTCGATGAGCCGCGAGAGCACCAGGGCGATGCCGCCGAGCAGCATGGTGTTGATCGTGCCGCCGAAGGCATTCATCACCAGCAGGCAGAGCAGGATCGACATGGGGATGGAGAGCAGCGATGCGCCCGCAGCGCGCGGGCTGCCCAGGAAGAGCAGGATCATGAGGCCGGTGAGCGCGAGGCCGATGAGCGCTTCCTTCAGCAGATTTTTGATGGCGCCTTTGACGAAGACAGATTGATCGAAGACGACCGCGGTCTTGAGGCTGGCAGGGATGTCTACTAGCCGCTTGATGGCGGCGCGCATGCCGTTGACGATCTGGATGGTGTTGCTTTTTCCGGCCTGCTTGAGGATGGGGACGTAGACGGAGTGCTGGCCGTCGATGCGGACGATGTTGGTCTGGAGCGCGCCGGAGTCTTCTGCGTGGCCAACGTCTGCGACGAGCACCGATGCATTGCCGGAGGATTTGAGCGGCAGCGAGTTGATCTGCTGTGCGCTGGGCACCTGGCTGTTGGCGTAGAGGTTGTAGTCCTTGGTGCCGATGCGCACATCGCCTGCGGGCAGGATGAGGTTGGACTGGTTCACGCTGTCCACCACATCCATCAGGCTCATGTTGTGCGCTTCGAGCTTGAGCGGGTCGACGTAGATCTGAATCTGGCGATAGCGGCCGCCGTAGGGTTGCGGTACGGATGCGCCGGGAACATTCGCGATCTGATTGCGCACCTGGAACTGCGCGAGATCCTTGAGCTCGGTTTCGTTGAGGCCTTCGCCCTTGAGCGTGACCAGGCAGATGGGTTGGCTGGATGCTGTCATGCCGAGCACGACAGGCGGCAGCGTTCCGGAGGGCAATCGGCGCAGGTCGGCCATGGCGAGGTTCGAGATGTTGCTGAGCGCGGCGTTGGCGTCGGTGCCGGGGCGGAAGTAGATCTTGACCAGCGAGACGCCGGAGAGTGAGCGCGATTCGATGTGATCGACATTCGCGGCGAGCGTGAAAAAGCGCTCGAAGGTGTCCGTGATGTCGGCTTCGATCTGTTGCGGCGGCATGCCGGAGTAGAAGGTGGCCACTACGACGACCGGGAATGTCGATGGAAGGGAAGAGATCGACCGGCATGGAGATCACATTCACCACGCCGACGAGCAGCACGATGAGCGAGATCATGATGATGAAGAAGGGATAGCGGAGGGCAAATTTGGGCACGTCAGTTGCCCCCTTCGTTTGCGGCATCGGTCATGCCGCCTTCTTCATGCATCACGTCGTTGGCGGGCTGCGGCTCGATGCGCGGGGTGACCTGCTCGCCGTCCTTGTAGCGAGCGGCGTTGCCGAGCACGACGCGGTCGTTTTGCTGAAGACCGCTTCGCACCTCTGCCAGCAGAGAGCCCTGGATGCCGAGGACGACTGCGCGCCGGTGCACGCGATTCTGGCTGTCGAGGACGAGTACGCTCGCTATGGCCGGAATCATCACGCTGCACGGCGAGCAGCGGAATGGTCAGCACGTTCTCTTTATGTGCCAGTTGCACGTACGTATTGGCGTACATGCCGGGGATGAGGCTGAGGTCCTGGTTGGGGACATCGATTTCCGTCTGCATGGTGCGCGTGTCGAGCGAGACGTTGCGGGTGAAGCGGACGATCTTGCCGGTGAGCGAGCGATGCAGCGCGTCGACGCGAATCTGCACGGTGTCGCCTTCGTGGATGTAGCCGACCGCATCCTCCGGCACGGGCAGGCGGAGACGGAGCAGATCGCTCTGCGAGAGCTTGACGAGGGGAAGGCTCTGGCTGTCCGATGAGGTTCCGGCCTGGATGAGCGCGCCGGTATCCGCATAGCGCCAGATGACGACGCCGCTGAGCGGGGCGGTGATGGTGGTGTAGGACTGCAGCGCGCCGACTCGTTCCATGTCCGCTTTGGCGACGTCGGATTGCTGTTGCGCCGCAGAGAGCGTGGAGCGCGCTGTATCCACCTGCGCCTGCGAGGCATCGGCCTTGGCGCGCGCGTCGTCGAGTTCCTGCTCGGCGATGAGGCCGGGCTGGGCCTTCGACGCCTGCAGCAGCCGGTCGTAGTTTGCCTGAAGAGCCAGCGTGACTGGCCTCAGCGCGGCTGATCTCATGCTGCGCGATGCGTGATCTGCTCCATGCTTCGCTGCTGCTCGGACTGGCTGCCGCGATACTGCGCGTTCAGCTCGGGGACTTCGAGCACGGCCAGCGTCTGGCCGGCGTGGACGCGATCGCCGATATCGACGTAGATATGGCGCACGTAGCCGGAGACCTTCGCGTGCACATCGATCACCTGGTAGGGCTGGAACTGCCCGGCGAGCGAGAGCATGTGCGAGATGTTGCCGCGCTGGACGACGCTGACGGCCGCGGCGATGGGCTGGGTGGCGGTGTCCGCGGAAGCGCGTCGGCTTTTGCATCCGGAGACGGCAAACGTGGATACGGCAAGCAGGAGAAGCAAGGGGGCAGCGACGGCCTGCCTGGAGAGGCGATCGCAGAGACGAGATGCTGATGTGTGCACGGTAGACCTGTCGCGCTCTGAGACCGGAGCGGTCTCCTGCGGATGGAAGGCGACGGATCAGGCAGCGTTAGTGTGGCTGCTGTATATCTGTCGTTTTAATCCACGCTGGCGGGAGATGGCTCTGGTGCCAGGCTCGCTTGTTGGAAGACAGCGATGAGGCGCAACTTCGTGAAAAGGCGAAGTGCGCCTTGGACTAGGCGACGAGCGAAGGCGGGGGACGGCGGAGGGAAGGCCCCTTGAGGGCGAGAGTGTGTAGCGGGGGCGCATCGACGCGCTGCGGGAGGACGCGCACCGGCTTGACGGGACGCGGGATCAGGATGGCCGACGCGGCGAGTGCGACCACCTGCAGATCGCCTTGATTCAGATCGCAGTGCTGTGCGCTGTCCGTGGGGCGTTCGCGCTCGGAGAGCAGCTTGGCGATGGGGGCGGTTTCGGAGGCTCGCAGGTGATAGAGCGAGAGCTTGGAGTGAAGCCCCCAACCGAAGACAGCAAGTGCGAGCAAGAGGATCGACACAGCGATAGGGAAGTGGCCATCGCGGCGATCCGGATCGCGTTTGTCGCAGTGAGTCATTCTTGCGTCGATAGCCCTAGTGTATACGAGCCCCGCAGGCTGATGAGATGGGGCGACGTCTCGCCGGGAGGCTCCGTTCAACTGACGAAAGAGATACCGTATGCTCCGAGATGGCCAGGATCTGTGGCATGTCGTCGGGTATGGAGAGCGGGGAGATCTCTTCGAGATACTTTTCCATCCCTGCGGGCGCTACGAATACGAGCATCCTTCCAGTGGTGGAACCAGCGTTGCGGAAGGTGTGGACCGAACCGCGCAACGCATGCACGGTTTCACCTGCCGGGACCGGCTTCCATACGCCGCCGGACAGAAACTCATAGTCGCCTTCGAGTACGAAGAAGGTCTCATCTTCGTGCTGATGCATGTGAGGCGGCGGACCTCCGCCCGGCGGCGAGGTCTGGGTCAGGGTGGCGGATTTGCCGCCGGTGAGCTGGCTATCGGTGAGTACTTCGACGGGTTCGCCGAAGACCTTGAAGGTTCTCAGTGGCTTCAATCAATAGTCCTTTCGAGGCGTGGGAGCCGATCTGCCGTCTTTCCACGCGACCAGCCTACCAGACGCGCGCTGCAAATCTCCGAGAATGAGTGACTTGCCGTGGAGCGATCAGCGGATTAGGCATTCGGTCTGCCTGCAGCTTAAGTCAGCATGTACGAGTGATATAGCTAGTTTCAATCACAAAATACGATCTAATATTGACATTCGCGCACGGCGAGAGTTAGAGTCAATCCCGTTTTGAGGATCCCTTTCCGGAGGATTTGCGCTTGAGAAAACTGCCTGCTGTCCAATTGGTCCTGCTCGGACTGTCTCTCGCGTTCTCGGTCCCTCATGCACGAGCCCAGGCGGTGTACGGCTCCCTCTATGGAGCGGTGAGCGATACGTCCGGAGGCGCTGTGGTTGGCGCTATTGTTACCGTAACGGATACGAGTAAGGGAACGAGCACTACGGTCGAGACGAATGCATCGGGAGAGTACACGGCGCAACATCTGATTCCGGACCTCTACGACATCAAGGTGGAGTCGAAGGGCTACAGGACATTTGAATCGCGCGGCATTCAGGTGAGTGCCGATACCGCGATCCAGATCAATGCGGATCTGGGGGCGGGGGAAAGCAACCAGACCGTAGTGGTGAACGGGGGCGCTACGGTTCTGAAGACGGATCGCGCCGACGTGGCCACGGTCCTGAGCGAAAAGCAGACGACGAATCTTCCCAACCTGGCGCGGAACCTTACGTCCTTCGAGCTGCTGATTCCGGGTTCTCAGCAACTGGGATGGAGCCACGCCTCCGATGAGAACCCGCAGGGCAGCCAGCAGATCATGATCAATGGCCAGTTGCCCTTCGCGACGGATTATCTGCTGGACGGCGCCGAGAATGAAGACCCGAATCTCGGCATTATCGTGGTGAATCCTCCGCTCGACTCGGTGGCGGAGACGAAGATCACGACGCAGAATTTTGACGCCGAGTTCGGCAAGGCAGTTGCGGGCGTTGTGGCGGTGCAGACCAAATCCGGTTCGAATGAGATTCACGGATCAGTCTTCGAATACCGGCACAGCGATGCGCAACTGGCGCGCGATCCGTTTACGCAGTTTGCCAGAAACCCGGTGAACGGCAAGTTCATTCCGCCGGTGCTCTATAACCAGTTTGGCGGGGCGGTGGGCGGACCGATCCGGAAGAATCGCGTCTTCTTCTTCGGCGACTATCAGGGCGTGCGGCAGAAGACGGGGGCATCGTTCTTCCAGACGGTGCCGACCAACCTGGTGCATACGTCATGCGCGGGCTCCGGCCTGTGCGATCTGAGCGAGTATCTGCAGGGCGGTCAGGGGCAGATCTATGATCCCAACTCGGGCGCATCCGATGGGAGCGGCCGCCAGGCATTCAACGGCAATCGGATTCCCGCGACGCGGTTGTCGCCGGCGGCACTCAATCTGCTGAAGCTGATCCCGCTGCCGAACCTGCCGGGCATCTCGAACAACTACGTTGCGAGCGGGTCAGGAAGCTTCAGCACGAATGCGTTCGACACGCGCATCGACGCGCAGGTGAATGCGCGCTTTCATGCGTTTGGCCGCTACAGCTACTTCGGGTCATCAGAGATTGGTCCTACAGCGCTGGGGCCGGCGGGCGGGGACGGTTTTGGGATCGGCGGATATGGCGGGCAGTCGCTGGGTAGGAACCAGAGTGCGATCCTGGGCGGAGATTATGCGGTAAAGCCCTCGCTGCTGACGGACTTTCGGATTGGGTTTTTCCGGCTGCGCGTCCTGACGCAGAAATATGACAACAGCGACCTTGCGACCAAGCTTGGCATGCCGGGATTGAACGTGAACGAATTCAGCCAGGGAGCGCCGGCGTTCTTTGTGGATGGGCTGTCGTCGCTTGGTTCCGGACTGAATGTGAATCGATGCAACTGCGATCTGACCCAGGAGGAAAACCAATTCCAGATCGTCGATAACTGGACGCGGATCATTGGGAACCATTCGCTGCGCTTTGGAGCGGACCTGCGCTATCTGCAGCAGTACCGCGTGGAAGGCGCGCCGAACCAGGCGGGCGAGCTGACCTTTGCCGCGACTGCTACTTCGAATCCATCGAATACGGTGCCGGGCGGTCTAGGGCTGGCAACGCTGCTGCTTGGCCGCTCGACCTTCTTCCAGCGATATATCCAGCATGTAGGCAATGCGGAAGATCGCGAGAAGCAGGTCTTCTCCTACGTGCAGGACACGTGGCGGGCGAATGACAAGCTGACTGTGACCTATGGCATGCGGTGGGAGATTTACTTTCCGCAGACGGTCAACGGCAAAGGCAAGGGCAGCAATCTAGATTTCAACACCGGCGAACTGCTGGTTGCCGGATACAACGGGATTGGGACGAATATCAATGTCTCCGCCTCGTTCAAGACGATTGCTCCGCGGCTGGGCATCGCCTATCAGTTGCATCCGGGCACGGTGATCCGGCTGGGATATGGGCGCTCCTACGATATCGGCACTTTCGGCTCGATCTTTGGCGAAGGCCCGACGGAAAATCTTCCGGTGGTGGCGAGCCAGGCGTTGACGTCCGAATCGTCCATCGCTTCGGTCTTCTCGCTGGATGCCGGCCCTCCCGCGTATGTATTTCCCCCGGTGCCGGCGAACGGGCGCATCCCGCTGCCGGACGAGGTGAGCGCGCGCACGCGTCCGTTCCACATGGTGATTCCGACGGTGGATGCGTGGAACGCGAGTCTGCAACAGCAACTGGGGCATGCGACATCGCTGGAAGTGGCCTACGTGGGAACAAGGGCACGCACAACATGTTCGACGGCGGCGGCAGCTACAGCAACAATCAGCCGACGATCGTGGGATTCACTCCGGGGAGCAATACGAATCTGCGCCGGCCGTTTTACAGCAAATTTCGCTGGACGCAGGACTTTACCTACTTCAATCCGCAGGACCGCGGCAGCTACCATGCGCTGCAAACGAAGCTGGAACGCCGCTTCTCAAACGGCTTGCAGATGCTTGCGAACTACACCTGGTCGAAGTCGCTGGCGTATCAGGCGGATTATTTCGATATCGACCGCGAGTGAACTATGGACCGTCTGCTTACAATCGCGCGCATACGTTCAATCTGAGCGGCCTCTACGATCTGCCGTTCGGCAGACAGAAGCCGCTGCTGAGCAATGCGAGCGGATGGCTGAACCAGATCGTCGGCGGCTTCACGCTGAACGGCGATGTCACAGCCAGCACCGGATTTCCCTTCACCTACAGTTACAACGAATGCGGCAATGATCGTGATACGGGACCTTGCCGTCCGGACAAGATCGCGAGCGCCGGTTTGGGATCGCGGTCCTTCGATCCGATGGATCATTCGGTGGTCTACTTCAACCCGGTGGCTCCGCTTACAGTGAACGGTGCGAGCAGCGGTGCATTCCGAAGGCCGCAACTGGCAGTTTGGAAATGTCGGCAACGATTCTGCGTTTGGGCCGGACGAAGTGAACGTGGACCTTGCCCTGAACAAGATGTTTACCATTCGCGAGCGCTATAGTCTGCAGTTGCGCGCCGAGGCATACAACACGCTGAATCATCCGAATTATGGGAATCCAAACGCATGCGTGGACTGCAGCCTTAGTTCGAACCCCGGCAAGATCACGGATGTGGCTCTGCCGATGCGGCAGTTGCAGTTCTCTGCCCGCATTCAGTTTTAAGCAATTTCACTCTCAGTGACGGGGATGCGTTTACTTTTCCTACCGATCCCTCTTTTTTTTCTTTCCGCGTGCGATGGTGACTCCCGTGCGCCAGAGGCGTGCGTTCTAGGGTTTTGGAGTGTAGAGTTTCCTCACAATGTCCGACCGCTCGACGACAGCTTGCTCGCATCAAGGCGATTCTTCGCGATCTGCAACAGGGAGGGTCGCTTTCGATCGAGGCTCTATGCGAGCGCTATGGCGCCTCTCTAGCGACCATTCGCCGTGATCTGCAGGAGCTGGAGAATCGGGGGCTGCTGCGCAGAAGACGCGGCGGCGCGATGCCGATTGAGCCGCTGTTCTACGAGCCATTCCGGACCAGCCCATCGTTCCAGGACCTGGTGGGGCGCCACGCAGAGGAGAAGCGGCGCATTGGCCAGGCTGCGCTGAGCTTCTGGAGCTGGGCAACACGCTTTCGCTGACGGCCGGCACCACGACGACTGAGGTGGTGCGGTGTTTGCCCTACGAGTACAACCTGAAAGTCATCACGAATACCGTGAATGTGGCGATGGAGCTTTCGAAGCGGAAGGATGTGGACGTCTTTGTGACGGGCGGTCATCTGCGCGGCGACTGGTTTTCACTGGTGGGGCCGGCGGCGATCGATACATTGCGCCAGGCCTTCGTCGACGTCGTATTCATTGGCGCAGATGGCATTGATGCGGCTGCCGGCCTGACTTGCAGGAATCCTGACGAAGCGGCGGTGAACCGGGTGATGGTGACGCAGGCCAAGCGGCGCATCGCGGTGGTCGACCGCAGCAAGTTCGGCACGGTTGCGGAATGGCAGATTTGTCCGGCGGAGACCTGCGATCTGATCATCACGGACTCGGCATTGCCGGATGCGGTGCTTGCGCCTTTTGAAGAGCGGAAGCTCGAGGTTCGGCGCGTTTGAGAATTGAAGCATTTGTCTAGGGCACGAAATTTTTCCAAACATCTGCTTTCCGCGACGGCTCGGAGACGTACATCAACGACTCCGGGGCTGTTGCAGGAACTGTTCGTAGAGGCTGAGGTTCGGATCAAGCTCGAGCTCCGGATAGCTTCGCGCGGCGTGGCGAGCCAACTCGGACGAACGATAGGTTGGGTTTGGGTGCCAGCGAATGCGATTGCGATCATCGAGCACGGGAAACCAGGCGAGTCCGCCATGTTTGCGCACACCATCGTATAGGAAGCCGTATTGACGATCGCACCATGCGGCGAAGACCATCCGCTGGTTTGGATCCGCATTGATGACGCAGTGCGCCCAACCGGGAGGCACGACGATCTTTTCGTTTGGTCCGGCGGTGACCGCGACGCAGGAGCCGGGATCGTCATCTGTTGATTGTTGCGCGTAGACGATGGCCTGGCCTTGCAGGATCTCAAAGACCTCGGGCGGGGACCAACCGCTGTGCGCCGCGACTGCGTGTACGTGGCCCTGGCTGCGTGGCGGCTCCTGACCGAGACGCCCGGCCGCATAGGCGACGAT
>CAVVSP010000034.1:0-51168 GCA_963750845.1 uncultured Acidobacteriaceae bacterium | reverse complement strand
AGAAGGGGCCGACTGTGGCCCGATTGAACGTCCAGTTCAGCCTGAACGGCCGGAATAGTAAATCAACACCAACATGGACCTGAGAAACATAGTATTTACCTATCCGATCTTTGCTCAGGTTCAAGTGGCCGAATAGTTGGCATTCCGGACAAGTGGCGAGGAGAGTGCCAAGGTGTCGGCGTCTGTACAAGATGCCTCTGGTCGTCGCAAGCCATCCTCTTTAGCGTGCTCCTGAGCCTGGAATATCTTCAGCCATAGCGTGACACTCCCAATGGGAGGGTGCCATGATGCGGCAATGTTATCAACGTGGGTGTCTGAGGTACTCAAAGCGTAAGTCAGGCTCCGATTGCTGGGAGTTTCTGTGGCGAGAGACCGATGCGACAGGAAAGCGTGTGCGGCGTAATGCTCTTATAGGGACAGTGGATGAATATCCGACGAAAGAGTTGGCACAGGAGGCAGTAAATGGATTGCGAATGCGAGTGAATGAAGATCGCAATCGTGAACCGCAGCGAGATATCCTCGTCGACGATTTGGTGGATCACTATAGGCATACGGAACTGTCTGATGAGGCCGATTGGCATTCTCTCGCGACAAAGACTGTCTATTGTGCTTACCTGAAAAGGTGGATCCGTCCCTACTGGGGAAAAACGAGTATCTACGCAATCAGCACGATAGCGGTTGAGCGCTGGCTAAGAGACTTGCGGCGTGTCGACCATAAATCGTTGGCCAATTCGACGAACGCTAAAATACGCAATCTCCTGAGTACGCTTTTCAATCATGCAATACGTTATGAATGGCTCGATCAGGGGAGAAACCCGGTTACCCTTGTTCGTCAGAGTGCAAAGCGACAAAGGTCGCCAGAATTCCTGGAGGTATCCGAAATCCAGCGTCTGATGCAGGAACTCAGCTCATGTTTTCATTTGATGGTGATTCTGGCGGTTACAACGGGACTGCGTCGTAGCGAATTGTTTGCTCTCAAATGGCAGGACGTTGATTTGTCGACCTTCATGCTCGATGTGCAGCGGTCAATTTATCTAGGAAAGATTGGGCACTGCAAGACGGAAGCATCCCGCAAACCAGTTCCTCTATGCGATCATGTGGCGGCTGATCTTTGGCTTTGGAAAGAAGACAGCAAATACCGGCAAGCAGACGACTGGATATTTGCGAGTCCTCACACGGATGGGAGGCATCCGTTTTGGCCGGATGCCGTATTACAAAAGGTCATTCGGCCGGCCGCCCTGCGGGCTGGCATTCGGAAAACGATCGGGTGGCATACGTTTCGGCACACCTACTCCACGCTTCTTATCGCCAACGGTGAAAACGTAAAGGTCGTTCAGGAGCTGATGCGCCACGCTAACAGCAGATGCACGCTGGAAATTTACACTCAGGCGAGGACAGAGCAGAAGCGTAAGGCACAATAGCGTCTGGCCGAAGCCATTTTCCCGGATGATGCGGATATACAGACATTAATAGTTCGGGGCATTTCGCAAGACAACTTCTCTTGAACGAAGCTCGACGAGAGTGGCGCAGTTCTGAGGGGCTGAACCAGTGATTACAACCATTTAGGCGCTTATTGGAGCGTAGTGGAGCGGCGGGAAAAGACCGAATCTTCCGTAAGTATTTGAAAGGAATGGTAGGCACGAGGAGACTCGAACTCCTGACCTCTACCGTGTCAAGGTAGCGCTCTAACCAACTGAGCTACGCGCCTGCGTATGGTGGGCAGCCCACCTAGTATATCAACTCCAGCGAACCACCCAGGACGCACTTCTCCCGGTGCTGGAAGCTCCAGTCGTGCTACGGTACGATGGGTTTCCAGAAGGGCGTTCCGCTCCTCACTTTGACAGACGTGACCGACAGCCAGTGCTGAAAGATCTTCGCGCCGCGCCAAACCAGCTGACATTCCTGCGGCTTTGCATCATTCCTTTTCTGGTCATCGCCGTGCTGGACGGCCGCTACCGCACGGCATTCGCGCTGTTCATTCTGGCCGGCATCAGCGATGGTCTCGACGGTCTGCTCGCGCGCATCCTGCAGCAGCGTACCCGTCTGGGCGAGTATCTGGACCCCATCGCGGACAAACTCCTGCTCAGCACGCTTTTCCTCGTGCTCATGCATCAGGGCCTCATCCCGCGCCGGGTCACCATTCTTGTCTTCAGCCGCGACGTCGGCCTCGTGGTTGTGGGCGCGCTTCTGTTCGCCACCACCGGCGCACGCGACTTCCGCCCCAGCCTGTGGGGCAAGGCCAACACCGTCGCCCAGATCATCGCTGTCGCCAGTACGCTGTGGACAGCCTTCTACGCC
This sequence comes from uncultured Acidobacteriaceae bacterium, assembly GCA_963750845.1. Taxonomy (GTDB): domain Bacteria; phylum Acidobacteriota; class Terriglobia; order Terriglobales; family Acidobacteriaceae; genus KBS-83. The sequence goes on along the minus strand of CAVVSP010000034.1, from coordinate 48,870 downwards.
CAGCCGATCCTGGTGCTGGTGCGCAGGCTGTCGCTCATCGCAACCTTTGCGCTTACGCTGATCTCGTGGTTCCACTACACCTGGCGGGAAACCCGGCGGCTCGGCTCAGAGGAATCGCGCAACTCCGTATGAGCGCCCAGCATCATGCGCAGCAGGCTCAGGCGTCGTCATCCTCGGCATGTATCTCGTCGCCGCTGCCGTCCAGCGACATCTCCTGATACTCGTCGGCGTCAAAAACCTCGCCGCACTCTTCGCACTCGACGTACTCCACGTCGTCTTCGCGCGCTACCACGCGCACCTTCGGATGCTTGCAGACTGGTTGCATGATCAATTTGGGGGTTGGATGGTCTGCCGGCGCGAACCGCTACTGCCAAGTTGGGCCGGTATGCAGGAGATTGTACTTACGTCTCCATAAGAGTCAATTGCGAAGAGTCAATGCGGCTTTGATGGGGCGGTCGATTCCCTCGCCTTCATTACAATCCAGGAAGGCATAATCCAGGAAGGCCCATTTTCCTGGGATACTGGCCTGCCGGCTGCCATCCTTGACGAGACATGACGACGAGACATGACCCCGCTGCCCCATCCCCGCATCCCCAATCCCCTCGTTCCCAAAGCGCTCGTTCCCAGGCTGGGCTACTTCCGTCGCTTTGGCCTGCTCGGGGTGCTGGGGCTCGTCTTCATCGCGCTGCTCATCGGTCAGCATCTGGCCGCAGGCGGCGATCCATCCCTGGAGTTCAATGCCCCCTCCGCCCTGCCACCCACCAGCGGGCTGGTGGACCAGTCGCCGCTGCGCCTGGCCCGCCAACTGGCCTCGCAGGCGGCCGTTCCACAGGAGCGCCAATATGCACAAGATGCGTTGCGTCTGGCGGATAGCGAGGTCGATCAGGCATTTGCCAGCGCGCTGCGCAGTGCCACCCAGCATGCTCCGCACCTAACCGGCCAGGCACTGAAAGTCTCCCAGCGCCTCAACGTACTGAACGACCGCATCAAGGCCGAGCACGCGGTAGTGACCGCCCGCCAGAACGGTCCCGGCACCGCGGACGACGACCCGCAGCTCCAGTTGGCGCAGGCGCAGCTTGCGCTCGACACCGACGAGGCCGATGAGCTGCACCAGACCCTCATCCGCCTCGGTGGCGACCACCATGCCCTCATCCAGCAGGCGCTCGATGAACATGAAGCGGTGCATAAGGAGGAGATCGGCACCGCCGCCTCGCAGACCGAAGCGCTGGAAACACCGGAGGCGCTCATCTCCCTCATCGGCAAATTCCGGGCGCTCAGCTCCCTGCGCAGCCGGCGCCAGCAGCTCATCGCGGCGCACAACGCGACGCAATCGTTGGCCGCGCAACTTCTCCAGCAGCGCAACGCCCTCTCCGCCGACACCGAGACGGCGAATGCATCCGCTGTAAGCGTACCTGCCACCAGCGACGCAACCACTGCCACCGCTCGCCTCCGCGCCCTCGCCATGAACCGCGAGGCGATCGCGCAGTACGAACATCGCATCCACGACCTGCAAAGCCTGGCCGACACCTACAGCAAATGGGGTGCGCTAGTCCTGGCGCAGGAGCGCACCATCACCCGCCGCATCCTTCGCGCCTTCGCGTTCATTGTCGCCATCATCGTCATCACCATTCTGATCGGACGGCTGCTTCAGCGCCTGCTCACCAGCCGCGCATTGTTGGATCGCCGCCGCCAGCAGACCCTTCAGTTCGTCCTCTCCTTTGCCATGCAGCTCGTCGGTGCGCTGTTCATCCTCGTCGTCATCTTCGGCACCCCGCATCAGACGCCCACCGTCATCGGCCTCGCCACCGCCGGTCTCACCGTCGTGCTCAAGGACTTCATCGTCGCCTTCTTCGGCTGGTTCATTCTCATGGGGAAGAACGGCGTGCGCGTCGGCGACTGGGTGGAGATCAATGGAGTCGGCGGCGAGGTGGTCGAGGTCGGCCTGCTCCGCACCACGCTGCTCGAAACAGGGAACTGGGCAGAGAGCGGCCGCCCCACGGGACGCCGTGTCGCCTTCATGAACAGCTACGCTATCGAGGACCACTACTTCAACTTCTCCACCAGCGGCCAATGGCTCTGGGAAGAGCTGCACATCGCGCTGCCCTCCGACAAAGACCCCTATGCGCTCTGTGACGCGATTCGCGCCGCCGTCGAAGAGATCACCCGCGAGGACAAGGCAGTCGCCGCCCGCGAATGGCACCGGCTCAGTCAGTTGCACGGCAGCCTCAGCACCCTCTCTGCGGAACCCACGGTGGAGCTGCGCCCCTCCGGCGGCCTGGAAGTCGTCGTCCGCTACATCACGCGCGCGCAGGATCGCTTCGAGATGCGCTCGCGGCTCAACCAGCGCCTGCTCGCCATCCTCCACGCGCCGCCCCAGATCCGCGAAGTGTCTCCTTCGGCAGGCTCAGCCGAATCTGCTCCTCGGAGCACGAGCGAAACCAGCGGGATAGACTGAAAGCGCTATTCGTCGTCCCGACCGGAGCCGGCCACTCGTATCGCGAGTGATCCGACGCCGTGGCAGGTGATCTGCGGCTTGCACAGCTCCCGCTTCTCGGAGACCTCGACATGTTCACCTCCGAAGAAGGGGCCCGCCGCTACCAGGAGACCCTGGTGCCGCTCATGTTCGCGCCCTCCGCACGGCAACTAGTCGCGGGCGCAAAACTCCCTGTCGGCGTGCACGTGCTCGACGTCGCCACCGGCACCGGCATCGTCGCCCGCACGGCTGCCCAGGCCGTTGGCAGCACCGGCCGTGTCACCGCACTCGATTCGACAGAGAGCATGCTCGCCATCGCGCGCAGCCAGCCCGTGGCATCCGGCGCTGCGCCCATCGAATATCTCCAGTCAACCATCGAGGACGCTCCGCTGACCGCGGGCGCATTTCACGCCGCCTTCTGCCAGCAGGCATTGCAGTTTTTTGAAGACCCGAACCGTGCGCTCGCCAGCATCCGTAAGGCGCTCGGGCCGGAGGGTCGTCTTCACGTCGCGCTATGGGGATCGGAAGAAGAGCACTCTCTCACCGTTGCTATGCAGCGCGCGCTACTCGAATGCGGTCTCAGGGAATTCACCTCGTTCCTCACCAAAGTCCATCGCCTGCACAATCCTGCGCTGGTCAACGGCGTCCTTCGCCAGGGCGGCTTTGTCGTCGAGAGTCGCGCAGTCATCGATGTCGTGCCGGATGGGACCTGGCACGCCGCCGATGGGCGCAGACTGCTGGGCGCGACTCCGCTCGCCGCCAGACTTGCCGCGCTTCCTCCTGAACAAAGCGCCGCCCTCGGCGATGCGTGCGAGCGGCAGCTCGACAACTTCACCAAAGACGGCGCACTCGACCTGCATTTTCCCGCACACTTCTACGTCGCGCGGCCCGCGTAAACCTTACTGCGCAACAGCATGCTCCTTCAACCAGGCCTTGCCTTCTGACGACTTCGTCGGCTCGATTTCGCCATCCTTGCGCCGTAGACAGCAAAAGCGGGAGGAATCATCCTCCCGCTCTGACTGTCATCGCGGACAGTCCTCAGTACTTCGGTATGGACGGGTCGATCTTGTCCGACCACGCCGTGATCCCGCCGGCCAGATTCTCCACGTGCGTGAAGCCCTGCTGCTGCAGAAACTCCGAGGCCTTCTGGCTGCGGCCGCCCGACTTGCAATGCACCACGATGTTCTCGCGAGCGGTCCAGTTCGCCCACCCGCTTCGGCAGATCGTTCAGCGGAATTAGGTTGCCGCCAATATTCGCGATCTGGTACTCGTGCGGCTCACGAACATCCAGCACGAACACATCCTCGCCTGCCGTCTGCCTGCGCTTCAGTTCTTCCGGCCCAATCTGCGGAACCCCGTTCTGTACATTTGCCACCTGTGTCGTCTCCTTTGCCGGCGGCGTGATGCCGCAAAACTGATCGTAGTCGATCAGCTGTGTCACCGTCGGGTTCGTACCGCACACCGGGCATTCCGGATTCTTGCGCAGCTTCAGCTCGCGGAATCGCATACCCAGCGCATCCACCAGCAGCAGCCGGCCGATCAGTGGCTCGCCCTTGCCCAGAATCAATTTCACCACTTCGGTCGCCTGAATGATCCCCAGCAGTCCCGGCAGAATGCCAAGCACGCCACCCTCGGCGCACGAGGGCACCAGCCCCGGCGGCGGCGGCTCCGGATACAAGCAGCGGTAGCACGGACCGTCGGGCGCGCCAAACACGCTGGCCTGCCCCTCGAAGCGATAAATCGATGCGTACACATTCGGCTTGCCGCTCAACACGCTCGCGTCGTTCACCAGGTAGCGCGTTTGGAAGTTGTCCGTGCCGTCCGCCACGATGTCGTAGTCGGCAAGGATCTCCATCGCGTTCGCCGAAGTCAGCATCGTGTTGTGCTTCACGATCTTCACATTCGGATTCAGCGCTTCCAGCTTCTCCGCGGCAGAGTCGAGCTTCGGGCGTCCGATATCCGGCGTGCTGTGAATCACCTGCCGGTGCAGGTTGCTCGCGTCCACCACATCGAAGTCCACCAGCCCCAGCGTGCCCACACCAGCCGCCGCCAGGTAAAACAGCAGCGGCGCACCCAGGCCGCCCGTCCCCACGCACAACACCTTCGCCGCTTTCAGCCGCTGCTGCCCCTCCATGCCCACTTCCGGCAGGATCAGGTGCCGCGAATACCGCGCAATCTCTTCATGCGTCAGCGCCGGCAACGATACTGCCGCTGTTGCTTCTGCCACGGTTGCCATGACCAATCTCCTCTGGACAGCTACCGCCGTCCATCAATAACCAAGCTCACTGCTCACCGGCGGCGAGCGACCAAAGGGAGCGAGCCCATCAGCTCGCGCCGCAGGCGCCTTTGCCCGTGCGGCCAGCACCGCCGGCGATGGAGGGGATAATCGAGAGCGAATCCTTATCGCTCACCGCCGTCTGCTCCTTCGCGTCCAGGTAGCGGATGTCCTCGTCATTCAGATAAACGTTCACAAACGAGCGCAGCTTTCCCTCGTCCGTGAACAAATGCTTGCGCAGGTCGGGATATTGTGTCGTCAGCCCGCCCAGCGCTTCCTGAATCGTCGCACCGCTGACTTCAACTGTATTCAGCTTGCCTGTGTACGCCCGCAGCGGTGTCGGGATAAAGATCTTCATGTGTCGTCCTTAGGGTGAAGGTGAAAAGTTGTTCGCGGTGTGCAGGCCAAGCGGCCCGCGCCTCTTGCCGCATCAACATCGAACAGGATTTGAAACACCGCTTACGGCTGTATCCGAAACATCGCCCGAGCCTGCACTCGCAACCACCACGCGCTGGTCTTCAAAGCGCTTGTCCTCTTCGCTCGTGCCGTTCAGCAGGAACGCATTCGTAATCTGCGCCGTGCCCTGTTCCACGCTCGTAATCACGTACGAGCAGCCAATCCAATGCGCCTCTTCAAAATCCGTCTTCGACCACTGCGCCGGATGGTCAGGATGCGAGTGATAAAAGCCCACAATGTCCAGTCCCCGTTCGCGTCCCTGCCGCTGAATCCGGATCAGCTCCTGCGGAGCGATGTTGTACCGGTTGTGCGCCGAATCGGTGCGCGTGTTTCCCGCCTCCACCGCAGCTTCCACCGTATTGCCATCCTCGCCGCTCGTGCCCAGCAGCACGCCGCAGCATTCGTGCGGATACGTACGCTCGCCATGCCGCCGGATCGTCTCGTACAGATTCTCCGGAATCGCCAGTATTACTACTGTCTTGGCTCGCTCGCTCACTGTGCCGTCTTCACTCATTCCAGAATCTCTCGCTCAGATACTTGTCGGCCCCATCGCAAAGAATGACCACAATCACCGCTTCGCGGCCGTGCGCATGCTCTTCCTCGGCGATCCTCAGCCCTGCCGCCGTGGCCCCCGCCGCGGAAACGCCCACCAGCAGCCCTTCGAGGCGTCCCAGCCGCTTCGCCATCGTGTAGGCCGCCTCGGTCTCCATCTCGATATCGCGATCGGCCAACCCTGGGTCGTAAATCGGTGGCACAATCGCGGTCGCCATATGCTTCAGGCCCTCAAATCCGTTGAAGGGCGAATCCGGCTGCATGCTGATGCACTGAATGCGCGGATTCAGCTCCTTCAGCCGCCGCGTCGTGCCCACAAACGTTCCACTTGTCCCCAGCCCGGCGACAAAGTGCGTCACCTGCCCGTCTGTCTGCTTCCAGATTTCGTTTGCCGTTCCCGGATTGTTTGCCGTCCCGCGATAGTGCGCCTTCCAGTTCTCATCGTTTCCGTATTGGTCGGCGTAGTAGTACTTCGCGGTATCCTTCGCCATCTCGCGTGCCTTGCGGATCGCCCCGTCCGATCCATCCGCCGGATCGGTCCACACCACATTGGCGCCGTAGGCGCTCAGGATGCTCTTCCGTTCCGGCGACACATTCGACGGCACGCACAGCGTCACCGGGAAGTCCCACGCCGCGCCCAGCATCGCATAGGCAATGCCGGTATTCCCGCTGGTCGCATCCAGCAGATGTTTTCCCTGCTTTCCATTGACGCCCAGCAGACCGCGCTCCAGCGCCGCTCCGACAATCCCCGAAGCCGCCCGGTCCTTCACCGATCCGCCCGGATTCATCCACTCCGCTTTGCCCAGCATCGTTACGCCGGGCAGATCCGCGGTCAGCTTATCCAGCCGCACCAGCGGCGTGTTGCCGATGCGGTCAGCCAGCGTCGTGCCCAGAATCTGCCGTGTTTCTGTAGAAGTAGCCATCTCGTCCGACCTCTATCGTTTTCACAAATGCAGTGATGTCGTTCCGCATCTCAAGCGGAAAAGCTGCGTCAGCAGGTCTGACAACACGTACATCGTTGTTGTTGTGAAAACGGCATATCCATATGCGACACTGAAAGCACCCGGTCGGGACCGCTCGGCGCCTGCTCCTAATAGTGTAAGCGCTCCGCCAGCCCGGCAGGTATTCGAAGGAACTCGACCCCCGCCATGCGCACCAAAATCCTCGTCCGCAGCTTCGACCAAGTGCTCCAGATTCTTCGCGATAACCAATTCGATGTTCGAGAGCTGCCCGGGGTCGCAAACCGGACCGGAGCGCACATAGCCGTCGGCAAATATGGCGCTGCCGCCGTCCTCGCCCCCAATCCGAAATACTCTGCAAAAACCGCGGCTGAGGACGAGCAGCACCCCGTCATCTGGATCACCCCTCCGGGCTGGCTCCTCCGCGGCCAGATCTCCCGGCTGGTCGACCACGGCAACCAGAAGCTCTTCGAAACGCCCACCGCCCGCATCGCCGCCACAGCGGACGCGCTTAAGTCCATCCACCGCTTCAGCGAAGAGCTCCGCGAGGCCATCGGCGAGCCCAGCCTCTACAACGAGTCGCTCGGCACCGTCAGCAACAGCTACATGTACGACCGCCTCAAAGGCCGGGACGCCTCACCCGCCAGCGACGCCTCTTCCAGCCACTAAGCGCCCGAATTACCACCAAACAGGGCGCCCGTCCTGACCCAGAGCACCCGCGAGGGGGAAGTCGGATACCACCCGGCCGCATTCACCGCGCCCGCTGCCACTCCCGGTACACCTCGCTCTTCCCCATCCCACGCTCCCGAGCCGCGCGCTTCAGCGCATCCTTCTCGCTCAGGCCCTCGTCCTTCATCAGCCGCTCCACCAGCGCAGCAATCGGCTCATCTCCCGCACTCGCAGCAGCCCCGGGCCGAGCCTCCACCAGCACCACCATCTCCCCGCGCACCCGCTCACGCGCGGCCAGTTGCGCCCGCACTTCACTGGCGCCGCCGCGCAGGAACTCCTCATGCAGCTTGGTCAGTTCGCGCGCCAGCACCACCGGGCACGCCGCACCCCAGACACCCGCGACATCCTCCAGCATCTCCAGAATCCGATGCGGCGCCTCATAGAACACCAGCACCAGCGGCTCACGCGCCCGCCGCCGCCATCGCCTGCAGCCGCTCCAGCTCCGTCCGGCGTGCGCCACCCTTGGACGGCAAAAAGCCGCAGAATAAAAATCGTTCCGCTGCCAGCCCGGACCCCACCAGCGCCGTCAGAGCCGCATTCGCTCCCGGCACCGGCACCACCGGCAATCCCGCCGCAGCAACCGCGGCCGCCACCCGCGCCCCCGGATCGGAGATGCCCGGCAGCCCCGCATCGGTCACCATCGCCAGCCGCTCGCCCGCCCGCATCCGCGCCACGGCGTCCGCCGCACACGCATGCTCCTTGTGCTCGTCGCAGCTCTGCATCGGCACCTGAATCTCGTAATGCGCCAGCAGATGCGCCGTCTCGCGCGTGTCCTCGCACAGCACCCGGTCCACGCCGCGCAGCACCCGCAGGGCGCGCAGCGTGATGTCTTCCAGATTTCCGATAGGGGTTCCGACCAGGTACAGCCCCGGCGCAAGACGCTCCGAAGCCACCGCTACTCCGCCTGCGCGTGCCGCTTGCGCTTCTCCGCGAACTGCGTCATGGAGTGCATCAGGTTCTGCAAGGTCACGATGCCCACCACGCGCTCGCCATCCGTCACCGGCACCAGCGACATGCCGCGTCCGCTGAAGCGGCTGATCGTCGTGCCCAGCGAGTCCTCCGGCTTGGCCACGTGGAAGCTGCGCTGCATGATGCCCTGCACGTAGCCGTTGCCCTCCGCGCGCAGCGCATCCGCAATCACCTGCCGGCTCACCACGCCCACCACGTTGCGCCCGCGCACCACCGGAAAATCATCCTGCAGCGAGTGGATGGCCTTCGCCAGCGCATCCTCCAGCGTGTCCGAAGGCGACAGTAGCGAGAAGTCCGTCAGCATGATATCGCGCATGGAAACCGTGTCCACCACGCTCTGAAAGACCGCTCCCTGGTCCTCCAGCTGCGCGCCGATGAAGACGAAGAAGCCCGCCGTCGCCAGCCACAGGTTGGGCAGCAGAATGCCGAGCAGGATCGCGATGACTCCGATCATCAGCCCCAGTCCCGCGGCCGCCCGCGCCGCCTGCGCGCGTCCCTGCACCCGCGTGAACTGGCTGCGCAGAACCCGCCCCGCATCCAGCGGATAGGCGGGCAGCAGATGCAGCGCTCCCAGAAATGCGTTCAGCCACACGAACGAGCGGATCAGGTGCGCCGGCGTGATCAGCGGCCGCTCGCAGCAGGTGGAATGCCCGGCGTCGGCGCCCACAATGGTGAGCACGCACAGCACCGCCATCGAAAGGCTCACCAGCGGCCCCACCAGCGCCATCTTGATCTGCATCGAAAGCTCGTTCGAGCGCTCCACGCTCTCTGCATTCGCAAACGACATCAGCCCGCCGATCGGCAGCAGCAGCATGCTGCGAATCTGCAGCCCGTGATACGCCGCCGCGATCGCCCGCCCGATCTCCCGCGCCAGCACCGCGAAAAACAGCAGCACCCAGAGCATAAAACCATGCCACTGCGGCATTTGCATCATGCTTGCGTAGCCCATGCACACGCCCAGCAGCAACAGGAAGAAGGTATGGATACGGATATCCATGCCCCACCAGCGCCCCAGCGGAAATGACCAGCCACGCATCGTCGTTCCTAGCTCGTTTCGGATGGATTGCCGCGTCGTTGTCCCGAGCCCAGCGACTCTGTCCCAGCATGCAGGACAGATCGCGCTCATGGCGGCAGTTCGCGGTCCTGCCCCGCATTCATTGTATTCGAGCCGCGGAAACGATCTTTTTCTGGTCAGTGATGTCGCGGAGAGCTCTCGATCAGCTCCAGCAGGCGCACGGAAATCTTTCAAAGCGTGAGCGACCAGAGGGAGCGAACCCGGTAAGCGCGCCAAAGGCGCAATCGCCCCGGACGGGCCAGTCCGTGTTCTCCTGTCTCCATGCGCGTCATCGCCGGCACCTATCGCAGCCGCCCGCTCACCGCACCGCGCGGTATGGCGACCCGCCCAACCAGCGATCGCCTGCGCGAAACGCTCTTCAACGTCCTCGCGCCGCAGATCGAAGGCGCCCGCTTCGCCGATCTTTACGCCGGCACCGGCGCCGTCGGCATCGAGGCGCTGAGCCGCGGTGCCGCGCACGTCACATTTGTCGAAAACGCCGCCAGCGCCGTCGCCACCCTGCGCGCAAACCTCAATGCGCTCAATATTCGCAGCGGCTTTCAGATCGAAGAGCGAAGCGTCCCGGTTGTCCTCCGAAACCTCGCCCGCCGCGACCCCCACTTCACCCTCGTCTATCTCGACCCGCCATGGGAGGACGCAGCGGCCTACACGCAGTCGCTCAACCTGCTGGCCCGGATCAGCCGCCGCGCTGCTCGCTCCGGAAGCGATCGTCATCGCCGAACACGCCCGCCGCGGATCAGCCGCTCTGGCGGATACCTATGAGTCGCTCCACCGCTACCGCCTGCTGGAGCAAGGCGACGCCGCGCTCAGCTTCTACCGGCGCATTAGCGTCCGGATCTAGAACTCTCGGCCCGACCGCGTATGCTTTCCCGTAGCCAGATCGATGACGAACTCCATCTCTGTGTCCGTCCGCATCTCCCATCCCCACCCGCGCAGTTCCTTTGCCGTAGCCTCGCCCAGCCGGACGCCCTCCCAGGTGAGCCGCTCCGTCTGCCACAGCCGCCCCGTCGCGCCCCACGCCTCCACCGAGTGAAAGCTCACGAAAACCAGCAACCCCGCCTCTAGAATCGGCCGCACCTCCGTCACCGGACGATACCCGAGCTGCTGCCATCGCTCCGGCGCGCGGCTGTCGATCATGTACGCATATCCACCCGCCACCGCGCACACCATCGCCGGATCAGGACAGCTCCACACCCCGGTCGGCACCGACGGACTCGCGAACCCCAGCGCGCAGGTAGCCAGAAATGCCTCGCCCTCCGCAGGCTGCACCATCAGCTCCAGCGCGCCGCGCTCTACCTCTTCCACCTCCACCGGATAGACGAAATGCCGCCGCGGCAGGATCATCGGCCGCGCCGCCAGCACCTCCGCCGTCCACTCCGCCCGAAAACTCCGGTCCATCCTGACGGCCATCCGCCTCATCTCCCCTTGTGAGAATCTTGTGGAAGTCTAAGTCCGAATCTAACAAGTACGCCGCACTCGCCAGCGGACAGCCCTCAGCAATCGCCCAGGAGGCCACCCATGCTCGCCCTCGTCCAGACGCTCTACACCGCGGAAGTCACCGCAAAGAACGGCCGCAACGGCCACGTCCGCAGCGCCGACGGCAGTGTCGATCTCGACCTCTCCGCCCCAGCCGCGCTCGGCGGCACCGGCAAGCCGGGCGCGAATCCCGAGCAGCTCTTCGCTGCCGGATACTCCGCCTGCTTCATCGGCGCCATGCAATATCAGGCCATGCAGCAAAAGCTCAAGCCGGGCGACATCACCATCGACGCCAAAGTCTCCATCGGCCCCGCCGAGGGCGATAACGGCTTCACCCTCGCCGTTGCGCTCGACGTCCACGTCGCCGGTCTCGACTCAGGCTGCGGCAGAAAAGCTCGTCGCCGACGCCCACCGCACCTGCCCCTACTCCAACGCCACCCGCGGCAACATCCTGGTAAAACTCACCGCGCACGGCGGCGCCTAGCCAGGACTGCCCGTCCGGCTCCCTGGCAGCCGGTAGAGCCACATCCGCTTTGTCCGTCCTCCCGCGGGAACCGTCCCGTTGAAGGACACGTACCACCCTTCATGCCCGCCATTCGGATCGACGTATCGGGCGCGGAATTCCCTGGAAGAATCTCGAAGCAACGGAGGCTGAAGCGGCTTTTCCGTTAAGAAAGCCGCTCCGCGTGGAACTCGGTGGAGCATAACAATGGGAATTCGCTCTGGAAGCCAGACAAGAACCCCACTATCGTCAGGGTTATCCGGCGAGAGGGTGCCCGCGTCGCAAAATCCGACCCGGTCACACTTTCCCTGGTTCCGCACTATGATGAAGACGCTCCGGACGACCGTGCGCCGGCGCCGACTCCGCCACGTCTGAATCTGCCGCTTTCGTCGATTTCCATGACCAGCAAGACCGTAACCCGGTCTGCTCTACCTCGCCTTCGGCCTCTTCATCGTCGCGAGCATGACCTTTTACGTCATGCAAACCACGGCCACCTTCCAGGAGCTGACGCACCGCGGCGAGCACGCCCGCATGCCCTTCCAGGTCGATGACGACCTGCTGACTCTCAAGAACCTTCAGGGCGAGGCCATCGCCGCCGGTCTCAAAAACGGCGACCGCCTGCTTGAAATGCGCGGCGAGCCCGTATCGCAGCCATCAGCAGATGGTCGCCCTCAGCGGCGGCGGCAAGAGACTTCCTGCACCCCGGCGACACCCTGCCGGTCCTCGTTCGCCGCGCCGACGGCACCACCATCGCGCCCATCCACACCGTCGCCGGCGGCCCTTCGCCCCCGACTTCAATCCGGAGTGGATCCTCCATCTTCTGCTGCTTCTGCCGCCGCTCATCTGCCTGCTTATCGGCTACTGGGTGGTCGCGGCACGCATCCGCGATCCCAATGCATGGCTGCTGCTCTTCCTCTTTGCCTCGCCCACCGTTCTCTCCGACTCGCCCGAACTGGTGGCCAGACCCCTGGGCAGTCTGGCTGAGCGCCTGGTACAACCTGCTGCAATACCTCATGGCGCCCGGCCTTGTTTCTCTTCGGGATCTACTTTCCGGAGCGCTGGCGGGCAGATCGCCGATGCCCGTGGGCGAAGTGGCTCGATCCTCGCGCCGCTGTTCGGTCGGCCTCCTGCCTCTGTGCGACCTGTGCTGTATATCCAGTACTACGCCGCCGCCGGAGTATGGGCGCCTGGAGCGCGCGCGCCGGCATCTGGCTCGATCGCATCGTCAACCCGCTCAACCTCGTTTGCGTCCTCATCTATGTGCTCGCGGTCTTCGACAAGCTGCGCTCCGCCACCACCGCGGATGCCCGCCGCCGCATGCAGGTGCTGGCTTTTGGCTCGGTCGTTGGTCTGGGCTCTCTGCTGCTGGTCTTCATCCTGCTGCCGCATTTCGGCGTCGCTCCCGATAAGCATCCCTGGATCACGCTTGCCCGGCTTTCTGCTCTTCTTCGCCGCACCCTTCTCCTTCGCTTACGTCGTCGTGGTGCAGCGCGCGCTGGACGTCCGCCTCCTCCTGCGCATGGGCACCAAGTACGCCCTCGCCCGCTATACGCTGCTGGTCGCGGAGTTCGCCTTTGTCGCCTTCGTCATCTTCCGCTTCGTCTTCCCGCTGGTCCGGCACAAGGAAAATCTCCCCGTCGCCATCCCGGTTCTCATTCTCCTCGCCGCCGGACTCATCAAGCTCTTCGCCTCGCACGACTCCATCAGCCAGCCGCCTCCAGCGCTGGCTCGATCGCAAATTCTTCCGCGAAGCCTATGATGCCGAGCTGGTGCTCAGCGAGCTCTCCGACCAGGCGCGCCGCTTCACCGAGGCCAAGTCCGCTCGTCGACACCGTCAGCCGCCGCATCTCGGAGGTCCTGCACGTCTCCTCCTATCGCCGTCTATCTGCGCCATGGCCGCAGCTTTGGCCTCGAGCACTGCATCGGCGTCGACGAAGACGTCCCCAAGCGCTTCGAAGAGAGCTCCTCCACCGTCCGCAATCTCTCGCGCTCCAACCAGCCCGCCACCCTCTACCGCGAAAATCCCGACGGCTGGTTCCTCCTCGCCGACGACCGCGAGCGCCAGGCGCTCGATACTCTCGGCGCCGAGCTCTTGCTCCCGCTCGCCGGCCGCGAACGTCTGCTCGGCTTCATCAGCCTCGGCCCCAAGCGCTCGGAGGAGCCCTACACGCCTTCCGATCTGCGTCTGCTCCAATCCGTCAGCACCCAGGCCGGCCTCGCGCTCGAAATCAGCGCGCTCGTCCACTCCCTCGCCAGCGAGGCCGCGCGCCGCGAGCGCATCGATCGCGAAATCGAGATCGCCCGCGAGGTGCAGGAGCGCCTCTTCCCGCAGCAGCTACCTACTCTGCCCGGCCACAGCATCCACGGCGCGTGCCGTCCCGCGCAGGGCGTTGGCGGCGACTACTACGACGTCCTCATGCTCGACGACGGCTCGCTCGGCCTCGCCATCGGCGATGTCTCGGGCAAAGGCATCTCCGCCGCGCTGCTCATGGCCAGCCTGCGCGCCTCGCTCCGCGGCATGACCATGGATGGCCCCGCCGACCTCGCGCGCCTCATGAACCGCGTCAACCGGCTGGTCTACGAGTCTTCCGCCGACCAACCGCTACGCCACTTTCTTCTTCAGCATCTACTCAGCCGCCTTCGCGCCTGCTGCGCTATGTCAACGCCGGCCATAATCCGCCCTACGTCCTCCGCGGGAACGAAATCCATCCCTGGACGGAGGCGGCCCGGTCATCGGCCTGCTGCCCGATGCGCATCTATGAGGAATGCCGCCTGATCCTCGAGCCCGGCGACCTGCTGCTCGCCTACACCGACGGCATCAGCGAAGCGCTCAACCTCCAGGATCAGGAATGGGGCGAGGAGCGCATGGTCGCCGCCGCCCGCACCAAACTCCCCGAGAACGCCAGCACCATCCTCCGCCACATCGTCACCGAAGCCGACCGCTTCGCCGCCACCGCCCCCCAGCACGACGACATGACCCTGCTCCTGATGAAGCTCGACCACGCACCCGCGCCTCGCATAACGTCCTGACCGCAACTAACGATATACCTGAGCCAGCGACCGCATTCCGCCCGCACCGGCACAGGGCATCCTCCAGCACGGCGCAGCCTCCACCACAGAACCAAGCCGCCATCGCTCCATCGCCCCTCGCGCAGCCAGCGATTCATCGGCTCGGAATAGAAGCGCGCCACCAGCTCCCCAAGCAAACACAGCGACGACGCAGATCACAATAAAGAACAGTACCGGCACCGCCCACATCGGCTTACCCGTCGCTCACAAACACGCAAAGCCGCCGACCACCAGAAACATATGCGTCAGATACATCTCATAGCTGCGCTGCCCGGCGAGAAGCAGCGGCGCCAGCACGCGCGGACCCCGCCACCCCGTCTGCGCCGCCACCGCGATCAGCATCGACGCGCCAACGCCGATCGCGCTCATGTACAGCCCCGTGCGCTCCGGAATCCACGCGTACGCCGTGCGCGAAAAGCCCAGGCAGAAGACCAGCAGCGCGCCGCCCAAAACACCCAGCACCCGCAGCCACGCACGCGAAAGCCTGCGCCCATGAAGCGCGATCGCCGTCAGGCATCCCATCGCGATCGCATCCATGCCGCCGAGATACGAATACTCCCGCCA
The DNA here is from genome assembly GCA_963750845.1 of uncultured Acidobacteriaceae bacterium. Taxonomy (GTDB): domain Bacteria; phylum Acidobacteriota; class Terriglobia; order Terriglobales; family Acidobacteriaceae; genus KBS-83. The sequence goes on along the minus strand of CAVVSP010000034.1, from coordinate 33,771 downwards.
CACCGGATTGCCATGCGTCAGCACCGTGCGTCCAAATGGCCCCAGCACAACAAACATCAGCAGCAGCGCAATCAGCCACTTCCCGCGGCCGAAGCATCGCGGCATGCCCAGCGGAAAAAAAGATAGAACGTCTCTTCCACCGACAGCGACCACAGAATGTCCCAGCTACCCGGCAGATATCCGCGTGCTCGCTTCCAGCAGATTCACATGAAAGGTCAGCGCCGCAACCAGCGCGCGTCCCAGCCCGCCCGTCTTCGGCGAAACCACGAAGTGCTTCACCTCGGCAAGTGCAACAGGCTCAGGATCGCCAGCAACGCCAACAGCAATGGAGCGATACGCGCAAAGCGCAGTTGGTAGAACTCCACCACGCTCACCCGAGAAGACGCCCCCACCGCCGCAGCGAAGTCGCCGTAATCAGAAAGCCGGATACAGCAAAGAATATCTGCACGCCCTGCTGCCCATTCCACACCAGCGAAGACACCAGTTGCGCTGGAAGACCGCGCGTGTAGGGAACACGCGCAAACAGCAGTTGCATGTTGATGTGGTTCATCAGGACAAAGAAGATCGCCAGCCCGCGCAGCAGATCAATCCCATCCACCCGCGACCAGCTACGCGCCGGCGCACTCCTCTTCATTTCGGCCTGATTGTGCTTGCCAATGTGTCATCCTGAGCGATGCGAAGGACCTGCATTTGCGTCAACCGTCCCAATTTCCCCGCAGCGAGCCTGTTCTAGAACGCCGCAGCCGCGCGCTCCGCAACACTCTTCACGCCAAGCCCCAGCGCAGCACCCTCTTCCATCAGCGGAACGATCTTGTCGAACTCCGGCCCCGAGTGCGCGCCCGTCAGCACAATCCGCACCGGATGAAACAGCTCCTTGCCCTTCGCGCCGGTTTCCGCCTTTACCTCGTTCATCAGCGCCTTGAAGCGCTCCGCGGTGATCGGCCCCGGCTCCGCCATCGCGCGGGCAGTAAACGCACCCACCACGCGCTGCCCCATGTCGCTTTCGAGCAGCGCCGCGTTCTCCGGATCGGCCTTGGTCTTCGCCGAATCCAGCTCAAACAAAAACGCCGCCTTCGCCGGCAACTGGTCCAGATGATCCACACCCGGCAGAAGCACCGCCACCAGCCGCTCAAACCAATCTGTAATCTCTGTAGTTGCCTTTTCCCGCGAACCCAGATATCCCGCCTGCTCGAAGTACGGCCACGCCAGCTTGGCCACCTCGGCAATCGGCCGCAGCTTCAAATAATGCCGGTTCAGCCAGTCGAGCTTGCCGGTATCGAAAACGGCCGGCGAAGCCGTCACCCGCTCCAGCTTGAACTCGCGAACCAGTTCCTCCGGCGTGAACGTCTCCCGCGTGCCGCCCTCCGCGCCCCATCCCAGCAGCGCCAGATAGTTCATCAGCGCCTCCGGCAGATAGCCCATCTCGCGGAAGCTCGCAATCGACGTCGCTCCATGCCGCTTCGACAGCCGCTCGCGATCGCTGCCCAGGATCGTCGAAAGATGCGCAAACTCCGGCACCTTCCACCCGAACGCCTCGTAGATCGCCACCTGCTTCGGCGTATTCGACACGTGATCGTCGCCGCGGATCACATGCGTGATCTCCATCAGCGCATCGTCCACCGCGACCACGTAGTTATAGACCGGCATCCCGTTCGACCGCACCAGCACCGGATCGCTCACCGCCTCTGCCGGAAACTCCACCTCGCCGCGCACCAGGTCGTGGAAGCGGATCGGATGCTCCGGAATTCGTAACCGCACCGCGTACAATTCTCCCGCCGCCGCGCGTTTCCGCGAATCCTCCATCGACACCGCCCGGCAGCGTCCGCTGTACACCTGCGGCTGATGCGCCGCGGTAGCCGCCGCGCGCTCCGCCTCCAGTTGCTCCGGCGTGCAGAAGCAGCGGTACGCCTTGCCCTCCGCCAGCAACTTCTCCGTGTGCTCGGCATAGATCGGCAGCCGCTCGCTCTGCCGGTAAGGCCCATGCGACCCGCCCATTTGCGGGCCTTCCTCCCACGTCAGCCCCAGCCAGTGCAGGTCCTCGATCAGCAGCGATTCGTAGCGCGCCTCCGACCGCTCCACATCCGTATCCTCGATGCGCAGGATCGCCGACGCCGCCGTTGTGCTTCGCAAACAGCCAGTTATAAAGCGCCGTCCGCGCATTGCCCACGTGCAGCATGCCGGTGGGCGAAGGCGCAAAGCGCACCCGTGGTTTTATCTGAAGTTGTGTATCAGCCATCCGACTCGATGCTATCGCAGCGCACCCTGCCGGCCGCTTTGCTTACAATAAGAAGGACACCGCAAGAGGAGAACGCACTGATGGCCCACATGGTCCAGGATTCCCGCTACAAGAAAGAGATGGAAGGACTGGATGAGCCGCCCTTCGACTCCGATTTCGGCAACAAGGTCTTCCACAACGTCTCCAAGCAAAGCTGGCAGGAGTGGGTCGAGCGCCAGAAGATGCTGCTGAACGAATATCGCCTCCAGCCCTGGACGCGCGAAGCCCAGGAGTTCCTCGTCGAGCAGATGGAGCAGTTCTTCTTCGGCGAAGGCTCCGCCCTGCCGCAGGACTACATCCCACCGGCGGGCTAGCGCGAATCGCAGGTCCTACCGTCGTGTCATCCTGAACGGAGTGAAGGACCTGCAGTTTGCGGACAGTGCGGCAAATCCTTGATACACTCACTGAAGCAAGACCCCTGCCTCACCGTAGTCGGGACGTGGCTCAGCCTGGTAGAGCACTCGCTTGGGGTGCGAGGGGTCGGCAGTTCGAATCTGCCCGTCCCGACCAATTCCTTCCTCAAACCGGTCATTGCTGGCAGCGACAAACCTGCTTGGATCGCTGCATACAGCACGCCGGAAAACCGATTGATCACTCGATCGCGACGCACATTCCTGCGACATGTTGACAGCGACAGTGCCTTGGTCGGAGTCTGCACAGTTCGATATTGCTGCCGCGCCAACCAACTTCGCAGGAACCTACTCCGGCCAAGCATCGAAGGGTGCCAGGAGCCAGCTCCGCCGCAGTGCTCCGCGTGATTCAAAACGATGAGCGTCATTGCGATCACGCGTGACGAAGCAGCATGTCCACAATCAGCCGCTTGTCCGCTGAATGGTCATGCAAGGCGATTACAGCCAGTCCTCGTGGCCGCACCGGCAAAGTCAAAGTCGACTTCAAGGGCAATGGCCTAGCCATAGAATCTATCGTTCTGCACGAGACCTCAATCGAACGGACCTGGTGTTCAGCTCACGGTCGACTGCGCTGGCAGCTCTCGATCCGATGCAAAGCTGCCCAGATCCGCTTCAACGTCGACTTTCCGGATTTGGAGCAACTCAGCCCAGCGGGGCCACGATCAGACTTGGATGCAAGCTTGCATGCGACAGATCGCGAATAGTGACGCGGCGCGCGAAATTCCATCAAGCACTCTTCGTCTGCGGCCTGACCGCCAGGTCGCCGCCCCGCGCGCCCAAACATCCGCCGGAACGCCTTCACCACCCAGCGCACCGCAAAGATCGCCACCACCACCGCAACCAGCGCAATCGACGCGCTCGCCCACGGGTGCACCGTCACCAGCCAGCTCAGCCCCACTGCCGCGACATCTTCGCGTCGTGCTCAGCGCAATGTTCGACACCGGCTCCGGACTCGGCGTCACCGCCGCCCGCACCGCCGTCTTCGATCCATGCGCCGCCAGCGCAATGCCCGACCCCACCGCCACCGCCAGCAACTGCATCTGCGGCGACAGATGCGTCGTCGCGCCATAGGCCAGCAGCGCCGCCACCGGGATGCGCACAAAGGTGTGCAGCGCATTCCACACCATGTCGAAGCCCGGAATCTTGTCCGCGATAAACTCCGCCGCAAACAGCGCGCCGCTCGCGCCGATCACCCACCAGTCGCCCAGCATCTCCAGGCCGCCCGGCAGCACCGCCCAGTGCAGCCGCGCCAGCACCCCCAGGGTCAACACCGTGGCATAGACATTGAGGCCCGCGGCAAAGCTCGCCGCAATCACCAGCGCCGCAATCGTGCTCGGTGAAAAGTGCATGACAGACCTCCGGTGGCGCCACATCTTACGCTTTCCCCGCATCTTCACCCTATGAGACGATGAACGCCGGCCCACCAGCAAAAGTTCCCGGAGGTGACCCATGCCTGACACGCCCCTGCTCGAACGCATCGCCAGCGGCCGCACTGACCTTGTCTTCGACTACCTCGCCGCCGGCAACCCCGCCACCGCTCACTGATGCACAACGGTGTCTCGCTTCTCCAGCACTGCGCCTACTACGGCGACGTCAGTGCTATCCGGCATCTACTCGCGAACGGCGCATCGCTCACCGCGCTCGGCGACGACCTCGGCCTCAACGGCGCCTGCTTCCACGGCCACTGGCGGCTCGCGCAATTCCTCGCTCGAGCATGGCGCGGACGCCAACTAGACCGACCCTGGCACCGGTGAAACTCCACTGCACGCCGCCCTCTGCACCACCGAGCGTATCGCGCACAATCGCGTCATGCGCGTGCTGCTCGCCCATGGCGCGGATCCAAATCGTGCCACCAAACCCGGCGTCGGAGACCGGCGGCTTCATGCGCGACGTCCGCACCTGCGGCGAAACGCCGCTGCACCGCGCCGCGGCCTTCGGCGACGAAGAAGCCATCCAGATGCTGCTCGATGCCGGCGCGAAGATCGATGCAAGGACGCCCACGGCGACTCGCCGCTTGAGTTGGGCAAGCTGGCATCTGCGCCCCGACGCCATCCTGCGCCTGCTCCTGTATGGCAACTTCCGCATCCACCCGCAGCGCACCAGCATGCGCGAATACCTGCAGGGCGATCCGCGTTTAAGCGACGGCCTTCAGCGGTTTCGATGAGGCACAACTCGTCGGCGACTTCTGCTCCATCCACCACCACCCAGCCGTTGTCCGCCGTGCGATGCGTCGCGCAGTGCACATCGTGGATGCCCGCCACAAACCGCGAGCCCTGATCGAAGAACGCCTGCCCGTACGCATAGACCGCGGCGCCCTTCGGCGCCGTCACCACGCCGTCCAGATCGTCATTGATCACCACCTCCACCAGCTTCGATCCCGCACCCGGCAGATTGACCACGAGCGGCAGTATCTCGTGGCTGCCATGCCGGCCGCCGCGCTGCGTGCGCGAAGGGCTGATCGTCGTGCCGCACACCATCACGTTGTCCACGTTCTCCGTCGTCTGCTGCGCCAGCAGGTCCGCCAGCTTCTGGTTCACTTCCGGCGTGCAGCTTGCGGGCACCGCCACATCGCGGCCACCGCGCGAGACCGCAGAAGCAGGCGCACGAGCCGCGGCAGACGAAGCCGGCGAGGCGGCGTGGAATTTGAAGACGGGTGATTGCCCAGCAGCCAGAACACCACGACCAGTACAATCACCACCAGCGAAAGCCACGCATGCCTCGGACGCATGGCGCCATCACACACGCAGATCCGCGATCTGTCCAGAGCCAACGCAGTATCCTGATTGATAGAATGCTCATCGGAGAATGGGAGCCGACATGGAAGCGCACAACACTGGATCGACCGCCTCAACCTGGAGCCCCACCCCGAAGGCGGCTTTTACCGCCAGACCTACCGCGCCACGCTCATGCTGCCGCATGTCCGCGCTTCCCGGCCACGCGGCGACCGCGCCGCCTCCACCGCGATCTACTTCCTGCTCGCGGGCGATCAGTTCTCCGCCTTCCACCGCCTGCGCTCGGATGAGGTCTGGCACTTCTACGCCGGCTCCGGCCTCATCGTCCACGTCATCGCAACCCGGATGGCAACTATCAGCAGCTTCTGCTCGGCAGCGACGCCACAGCAGGCGAGCACTTTCAGGCCGTAGTTCCCGCAGGCTGCTGGTTCGGATCCTCGCTGCGCCAACCGAACACATATGCGCTCGTCGGCTGCACCGTAGCCCCCGGCTTCGACTTCGCCGACTTCGAGATGGCAAAGCGCGATGCGCTCGCCGCGCAATACCCGCAGCACCGCAGCATCATCGAGCGCCTCACGCGCGCGTAAGGCTGTCACCGAGCGGCTCACCCGAGAGTAGACACTCAAAGCAACGGTCATCCTGAGCGAAGCGAAGGACCTGCAGTTCTCGTGTGTCACCCACAAATCCAAACGTGAGCGACCCAAGGAAGCGAACCCGGCAAAAACGCGCCACCCGGCGCTTGTGCCCGTGCGGCCAGCACTCACTCCGCCCGCAGCGCCTCCACCGGATTCACCGAAGCCGCACGATGCGCCGGCAGATAGCTCGCCACCAGCGCCGCCACGCCCAGCAGCAGCGACACACCCACCAGCGTCGGCGCATCCCACGCCTTCACCTCAAACAGCAGCTTGCCCATCAGCGACAACACCGCCACCGAACACACCAAGTCCCGCCGCCACGCCCAGCACCGTCAGCCGCCCCGCCTCCTTCAGCACCAGCCCGTAGATCGTGCCGCGCTGCGCGCCCAGCGCCATCCGCACGCCGATCTCCCGCGTCCGCTGGCCCACCGAGTACGCCACCACTCCATACAACCCCACCACGCCCAGCAACGCCGCCAGCACGGCAAAGCCGCCCACCATCCACGCCGCCGAGCGATGCAGATACGCCGTCTGCGACTCCTGCATGCGCAGCGTCATCGTGGTCTGGTCGATCACTCCCAGATCGTGATCGACGTCGTGCACCGCCGCCGTCAGCGCCGGCAGCATCGCCACATCCGATCCCTTGGTGCGCACCACGGCAGAAATATAATTGTCCGGGCTCTGATACATCGGGTAGTAGATCGCCGGCCACACGTCTTCATCCAGCGGCCCTTCGCGAAAGCCATCCACCACGCCCACAATCGTCTTCATCGACTTCGGATCCAGCGCCAGATTGCCGACTCGCTTTCCCACCGGGTCCACGCCCGGAAAATCGCGCCGCGCCATCGCCTTGTTGATGATGGCAACGTTTGGATGGTTCGTGTCGTCATCGGCAGTGAAGTCGCGGCCACTCAGCAGCTTCGCCCCCAGCGTCTTGAAGTAGCCCGGAGTGACGTCGCGCTCCAGCACCTCTTTGTGCTCGCCGTGAAACGGCCGGCCCGGATATCGGATCCAATCCGTGTTGCCGTTATAGCTCACCGGCAGCGTAGAAGTCAGCGCCAGCCGACTCGACGCCGGGACCGTGTTCAGTCGCGCAACAAGTTCGCGCGCCAGCCGCACCTGATCCGGCAGCTTTGCCGTAGACCGTGTCCGACCCGGAGACCGTCAACGTCGCGAGATTTTTCGGCTGGAAGCCGATCTCCACATGCAGCAGTCGGTAGAGGCTTTTGCCCAGCAAGCCCGCGCCCGCCAGCAGCACCATCGCAATCGCCAGCTCCGCAATCACCATGTTCGATCCCAGCCTCCGCCACAACGTGCCGGCCGCGCCGCGGCCGCCTTCGCTCAACCCATCGTGCAGCTCCCGCGTGGGCAGCCGCACCAGCGGCGTCACGGCAAACAGCACCGTCGCCAGCACCGCAATCGCCGCGGTAAACAACACCAGGTGCAGGTTCAGCCCCATATCGTTCAGGAACGGCATTCCATCCCGCATCTCTTTCGGGACCAGGTACATCAGCCCCTGCATCACGCCCAGCGCCGCACCCAGCCCCAGCACGCTGCCGATGGCCACCAGCGCCATCCCTTCAGTCACAAACTGCCGCACCAGCCGCAGCGGCGACGCGCCCAGCGCGCCGCGCACCGCCATCTCGCGCCGCCGGCTCTCCGCCCGCACCAGCAGCAGGCTCGACACATTCACGCACGCAATCAGCAGCAGCAGCCCCGCGCCGGCCAGCAGCACCAGCAGGATCGGCCGCACCGGCCCCACAATCGCTTCGCTCAGCGGAATGATCGCCGCGCCCTGCCCATGGTTCGAGCCCGGATACATGCGCTCCAGCTGCTTCGCGATCGCCAGCATCGCCTCCTGCGCCTGCGCCACCGTCACTCCATCCTTCAATCGGCCCACGCCGTACATGCCATGGCAGCTCCGCCGCAGGTCGCACTCACTCTCCGCATGGAACGCCGTCCAGAACTCCGCATCGCCGCGCGGAGCAAAGCTGAAACCCTTCGGCAGCACGCCCACGATGGTGTACGGCATTCCGCCCAGCGACACCGCCTGTCCGATCACGTTGCTGCGCCCGCCAAACCGATGCTGCCAGGTGGCGTAGCTCAGCATCGTCGTGCGCGGTCCGCTCGGCAGATCCTCGCCCGGATAAAAATCCCGGCCCAGCATCGGCGCCACGCCCAGCGTGCGGAAGAAGTCGTCCGACACCCGTATCGAGCGCACCGGCTCCGTTCCGCTCGCCGTCTTCAGCAGAAAGCCATTGCCCTGGTAGCCGCGCCAGCGACTGAAAGACCTTGTTCATCCGCTTCCAGTCCAGGTAATCCGGATACGAGAGATTCGAATGCGCATACGACTCGCCGCTCTCATACACCGCCATCAGCCGGTTCGGCTGCGGATAGGGCAGCGGCTTCAACAGCGCCGCATCCACAAACGCAAACAGCGCCACGCTGGCCGCGATCCCCAGCGTCAGGATCAAGATCGCCGTCACCGCGAAGCCCGGATTCTTCGCCAGTTGCCGGAATGCAAAGCGCAAATCCTGCAGCAGGTTTTCCATCAGCGGCAGCGTGTCGCGCTCGCGATACGCCTGCCGCGTCCGCTCCACGCCGCCCAGCTTCAAGATCGCCATGCGCCGCGCCTCCTGACGGCGTCATGCCCGCGCGCACGTTCTCCTCCGTCTGCATCTGGATGTGGCTCTCGATCTCGTCCGCCATCTCCTGCTCGCGCGAGGAACCCGCGAGCAACCCCCCGCATCCGCTGCCACCACGCTCTCAGCTGTCTTCATGCCGGCTCCTCTCCGGGTCTCCAGAACAGGCGTAAGAACCGCGCCACGATCGCCGTCGCCTGCTCCCACTCGCGCGCCTCCTGCTCCAGCCGCTTCCGGCCGGCGCGCGTCAGCTTGTAAAACTTCGCCTTGCGGTTGTTCTCCGAAGCGCCCCACTCGGACGCGATCGCGCCCTCCTGCTCCAGCTTCAGCAGTGCCGGATAGAGCGTGCCGTAGTTCAGCGAAAGCATGTCGCCGCTGGTCTGCTCGATGCGCCGCGCAATGCCGTAGCCGTGAATCGGCCCCATCGCCTCAATCGTCTTCAGCACCATCAGCGCCAGCGTTCCCTGCCACACATCTGCGCGATCACCCATGCCCAGTCTCCTATGCGTTTCCCATAGGAATCCTGGCATATCCCCTATGGGATTGCAATAGGACTACGCGCCTCCCAGGGCGATTCGTTCCAGCGAAAGTGCGGAGATACGAAAACCGTCTCATTTACCATGACCGCGTATGCCCTCAAATGAGTACCTGCTGGTGATGACGGCATGCATCGATCCCAGCGCCGGCCACTATCCCGTCGATCGTGCCGATCCCGCCGTCCGGCTGTTGGACTACCAGCATGCCCTGCGCTTCTGGCTCTCCTATCCCGATCCGCGCCTGCATCGCATCCTCTTCATCGAAAACTCCGGCTACTCGCTCGATACCGCTGAAAACCATCGCGGCGTCGGAAAACCCTCTCGGCAAGCAGACAGAATTCATCAGCCTTCACTGCAACTGGTATCCCCGGACCAGCCACTACGGCTATGCCGAAATGCACATGCTGGATCTGGGTCTCCAGCAGAGCCGTCTGCGCCGCGAGACGACGCACATGATCAAGGTGAGCGGCCGCCTCACCTTCCCGTCGCTCCGCCGTCTCCTCGACCGGGTTCCGGATAACTTCGACTTCGTCGCGGATGCCCGCATCTGGAGAACACCGTGGAAGAAGCATCGCGTCCCCTTCGTCGCCACGCAGTTGATCCTCTTCTCGCACGACTTCTACTCCAGCCATCTGCAGACGCAATACGACGAGATGGCCGGAACCTACCGCCGCGGTCATCAGCGGCCGCTCCTGGAGACATTCGTCTATCGCAAACTCGCGCAGTCGCCGCCGCGCAGCGGTCATCCCCGGCTGTTCCGCTTTCCCTGCAACGTGGATCCCGTAGGACAGCCCGCGCATCGCAGCCGCTCCTACTCGCATCCGGTGCAGCGCGTCACCAACACATTTCGCGCCGGCATGCGCCGCATCGTGCCCGGATGGTGGCTCTAAAGCCCTGACGGAAAGGCACGCCTTCCCGCCGGCAGGCGTGTCATCGCTGCAACCGGGCACGAATGGAACGCAGGGCTTCTAGCCATGCATCGTAAGAATGGAAATCTGACGGAGCCCGCGCTGCGGGATCTCTTCTCAGGTGGTGCTGTTCAGGCGCCGCTTCGCCTTCCGCGCCTGGTACAGCGCCAGCGCCAGCGGAAAACCGACAAACGTCCGGCGGCGGCAGTTTCGGCACCGCACCGGGTACTGCAACAACGCCAGCCGCTCCAGGTCACTCCACCGGAAACGCGACAATCGAAAGCTGGACGAGGAACACTCAACGCAAGTCACGGTTCAACTCCTGCAACATGATGATGGTTCCGGTTACCGACGTATCGTGAGGCCCCTCCGGAACGTGGGAAATCACCATACATTCACGCTACCATGTTCGCCGGGCCCATTTTGGGGCGCCAAATGCCGGTACAGCGGAGGTCTTCATGGTCTGGGATGTCTCTTTCACCTGCGACGTCTGTGGCAAAACCAAGGGCGAAGCCAATCACTGGTGGATGCTCTCCCACGCCGATTGTGCATGCGACGAAGAGGACCAGGTGCCGCAGCGTTTCTCCGTCCTGCCCTGGAGCGCCGAGTCAAAGCCGCAACCCGGAGATGCGGCACCTCTGCGGAAAAGGCTGCGCCATGCAGGCGCTCGAACGCTTCATGACGCCAAGGACCGCAACCCCGGAACCGGAGCCGGAAGAAGACATCGTCGCCAGCAGGCTCTAGGCTCGGCCGGCCTCACCATCAAAACCGGATGCTCTGCTCGGGCGAAGCCAGGTGGGGAAGTTTCCCAATTCGAAACTCGAAACAACATCGATCGTAAAAACTTGCCACTTCACCCCCGCCCAATTGCTACACTGGAAATAGAGCAGCATCGGTTACAAAAGCCACGGCGGGTGCCGTGGCTTTTTTGTGCCATAAATCCTTTAGAAAGACGAATTAAGCGATAAGTCCTGTGGAATGACGACTTTGACCCTCGGAAGAGCCTCTAAATCGAACATTCCAGATGCCTTACAAGCCAGCCTCCCGTGACGGGCGGGGGGGAGGGGGTTCCCCCCTCCCAGCCAACTACTTCTCGAACGGAACCGGCGGCGGATTCCGCTCCGCGAACTGCCGCTGGTGCCAGTACGGATAGACCGGCGCCCGGTCGCTGGCCTTGTCCAGTGCCGCCACCTGCGTCTCGGTCAGTTTGAAATCGGCCGCGGCCAGGTTCTGCTTCAACTGCTCCTCGTTGCGCGCACCGATGATCACACTCGAAACCGTCGGCCGCTGGAGCAGCCAGTTCAGCGCCACCTGCGGCACGCTGCGCCCGGTCTCCTTCGCCACGGCGTCCAGCGCATCGACCACGTTGTAGAGATAGTCATCATCCACCTGCGGTCCCTGCTCAGAGGTCTTGTGCAGGCGGCTGGTCTCCGGCAGCGGCGCACCGCGGCGGATCTTGCCCGTCAGCCGGCCCCAGCCCAGCGGACTCCACACCAGCGTCCCCACGCCCTGGTCCAGCGCCAGCGGCATCAGCTCCCACTCGTAGTCGCGGCCGACCAGCGAGTAATAGCCCTGGTACGCAACATACCGGGCCCACCCATACCGATCCGACACCGCCAGCGACTTCATCAAATGCCAACCGGAAAAATTCGAGCACGCAATGTAGCGCACCTTGCCCGAGCGCACCAGCGTGTTCAGTGTGTCCAGCGTCTCCTCGAGCGGCGTCAGCGCGTCGAAGCCGTGCAGGTGATAGATGTCGATGTAATCCGTGCCCAGCCGCTTCAGGCTGGCCTCCACCGAATTGATCAGGTGATAGCGCGATGAGCCCTTGTCGTTCGGTCCATCGCCCATCGGAAAGGTAGCCTTGGTCGAGATCAGCAGATCGTGCCGCTTGCCCTCGATCGCCTTGCCCAGAATCTGCTCCGACAGGCCCCTCGAATAGACATCCGCAGTATCGAAGAAGTTGACTCCCGCATCGAGACACAACCCGATGAGGCGCTTCGCCTCTTCGACATCGGTTGCGCCCCACGCGCGGAAGAACTCAGTGCCCCCGCCAAACGTAGCGACACCAAAACACAGCACCGGGACCTTCAATCCGGAACGGCCAAGCAGTCGATATTCCATACCACCCAAGATGACACTCACCTCCGCGAGGATGCGTTTACGGCGCGACAACCTTGTGGAAGACCGTTGCAGCAGGCACCGGAATCTCCTGCGCATCCAGTGGGATCAAGCGGTCGCCGTCCAGGCGGAAGATCGAAGCCTCGTTGCTCGCGGCCAGCATGTAGATGGTTGCGGACGGATCGGCCGTCCCCACGCTCGTCGTCCACGACCCGGTCATCACGCTGGTCAGCGTGCCGCCCGGCGCTTCCTTGTACACACGCCGCAGCACATAAGGCGTCTCACTCGGAGCACGTTCGCCGTGAGCACTGTAGAGCGTCAGCCGCTCCGCAAGCCCACTGCAGTCGCCGCAAGGCTCCGTGCGTTCGTACGTCGCGACCTGCTCGATCTGCGATACAGGCTGCGGATGCGCCTCCTCCGGTCCAAGAGGCGCGCCCGCAACCGAGATCTGCACCGTGTAAGTCTTCTCGGGCTTCGCCGCGCGCGAGGCCGCGGTGCCATAAGCAAGGGTGAACTCTCCCTCGCCCTCCGCGATGGCGCGCCAGGCAAAGCTGCTGGTGCCCTGGTTGCTCATGCGTCCGCCAAAGACGCGCTGCGCCGCACCCAACTCGGTAAGCTGCGGCGGCGCATGCCCGGAGACGCCCCACTGCTTCCCCTCCACCGGCTCAGCGGGCAGCTCGATACGCAGCACATCCCCCGGATGCAGCGCCACCTGCACACGATCCCCATCCGCCGCGGTCAGTCGGACCGAAACCGCATGCGCGTTGCCCACAAGCAGGGCAGCCGCAGCGACGAAGTGGAGAGAACGCAGCATGGTGCCGATTCTAGCGGCCTCTCCGCGCGCGGATACACTAAACGCAGCCCCGCTATGAACCAGACCATCAAGACGATCCAGCCCCTGAAGGCTGTCCGCGGCACCCGCGACCTGCTGCCGCCGGAAACCGAGCTGTGGAACCACATCGACGCCACCGCACGCCGTGTCTTTGCGCGCTATAACTTCGGCGAGATCCGCACCCCCATCTTCGAGGACACGGCGCTCTTCGCCCGCGGCGTGGGCGAGGAGACCGACATCGTCTCCAAGGAGATGTACACGTGGGAAGACAAAGCTCGCGCGCAGTCGGAGAAGGCGCAGTCGCTTACCCTGCGGCCGGAAAATACCGCCGGCGTCGTCCGCGCCTACATTGAGCACAAGCTCGGCGAGTCTGGCCTGCTGCAGAAGCTCTATTACATTGGGCCGCAGTTCCGGCGTGAGCGTCCGCAGAAGGGCCGCTACCGCCAGTTCTTCCAGATAGGCGCAGAGGTCATTGGCCCGCCCAGCGCGGGCTCGGAGTCGCCGCTGCGCGATGCCGAGGTGTTGGAGATGCTGGCCACGCTGCTCAATGAGCTCGGCATCACCGGGTGGCGCCTGCTCATCAACTCCGTCGGCACCCCTGCCGACCGTCCGCGCTACATCGAGACGCTGCGCAGCGCTCTCCAGCCCGTCGTGGGACAGATGTGCGTGGATTGCCAGCGACGCGCGGAGACCAATCCGCTGCGCGTGCTCGACTGCAAGCATCCGGAGGATCAGCCCATCATCGCGACCCTGCCGCGCATCTGGGACTCGCTCGACGAGGCATCTCGCGCACACTTCCAGCAGGTGTGCGAGGCGCTGGATGCGTGCGGCGTGCCCTACGAGCACGACCACCGGCTCGTCCGCGGCCTGGACTACTACACCCGCACCACCTTCGAGTTCCAGCACGGCGGCCTGGGTGCACAGAACGCGCTGCTCGGCGGCGGCCGGTATGACGGGCTCTCCGAAGCCATCGGCGGCCCCCGTGCTCCCGGCATCGGCTTCGCCATAGGTGAGGACCGCCTGGTGCTGACCTTGCAGGCGCAGGAGGAAGCTGCAAAGGCGATTCGTGCAGATGCCTACATTGCGCCGGTGGGCGAAGTGATGAACGCGAATGCCTTGTCACTGGCGCGCGAGCTACGCGCTGCGGGATTGCGCGTGGAACTAGGCGATGGCAGTTTCCGGCTGAAAAAATCGTTTGAAACAGCAGACAAGCTGGCGCACAGGATCGTGATCCTGGGTGAGGACGAAGCCGCCTCCGGTATCCTGACGGTGAAAGACTTCGCCACCGGCGAGCAAACAAAGGTGCCCAGAGCCGATCTGATTCGAAGCTTGCGTTAGCCTTTTTCCTTTTCGTACCGCTTTGCGACTGCGCGCATCCACTCGTCAACAAGTTCGCGAGCGCGATCTTCCGTGCCAGGAGGCGGCCATCTTCCATCAAATTGCTTGATGAATTCATCCGCGCTTTGGCGTACTCGCTCCCAACCCGGATCAAACAGCACTTCGGCTGGCTCGAGCGTTGGTGCAGAAGATGCACAGAAGTCGTTTACGTCATCACGGAATCGCCGAGCCGCTGATTCCTGCTCTGAAGAGAATATCGAGGGGAATGCCTCGATGAAGCCATCAAGAACATAGTCGTCAACCGTATTGACCATTTCGTCGGGATGTTCCCAGATGTTCCAAGTGCCTGCGGCCCACTTTTCCTCCTGCATCTTCCTATTCGCAATCGAAGTTGCAACTTCCAGCAAATTGGAAATCCATCGCTCCGGCGGGATCGCCATACGTGCACCTCGGGACGCATTCAGTAGACTAGATAAACAATCTATTTGGTTTAAGGCAGACACAATTGCTCGACTTTCTTGGAACATTAGAGCGCACCAGCACCTGCGGGCAGCTTCGCGCCGAGGATGCTGGCCAACATGTCGTGTTGATGGGCTGGGTCAATCGCCGCCGCGACCACGGCAACCTCATCTTTCTCGACCTGCGCGACCGCACCGGCGTGACGCAAGTCGTTCTGGATAAAGACCTCGCTCCTGAGGGTCACGCGAAGGCGGAACACGTGCGGCCCGAGTACGTGGTTGCGGCCAAAGGCACGCTGCGCCGGCGCGATGCGGGCGTAATCAATCCGAAGATGCCCACGGGCGAAGTGGAGCTGGTAGCCGATGAGCTGCTGGTGCTGAATGACTCGCGCGTGCCGCCGTTTTCTCCGGCAGAAGACGGCATCGCGAACGAGGAGCTTCGTCTGCAGTATCGCTATCTCGACCTGCGCCGCCCGGAGATGCAGGCCAACTTCGCGCTGCGTCACCGCGTCGCGCTGGCGGTTCGCAATTATCTTTCTGCACAGGGATTTCTCGAGATCGAGACGCCTTTCATGACGCGTTCGACTCCCGAAGGCGCGCGAGACTATCTCGTCCCGAGCCGCGTGCATCCCGCGCATTTCTACGCGCTGCCGCAGTCGCCGCAGTTGTTCAAGCAGATCCTGATGATCTCCGGCTTCGATCGCTATTTCCAGATCGTGCGTTGCTTCCGCGACGAGGATCTGCGCGCCGATCGCCAGCCGGAGTTCACGCAGATCGATCTGGAGATGACCTTTCCGCAGCAGGAGACGATCTTTGCAGTGGTCGAAGGCTTCCTGAAGGCGGCGTTTCACGAGGCCGACGTCGAACTCACGGGAGGCTTTCCCCGCATGACATTCGATGAAGCGATCCGGCTCTATGGCATTGATAAGCCGGACATGCGGCTCCCCGCCATGGCCGATGTGCGCGGCGCCATGAGCGCGGAGACCGCTGCGACGCTGAAGACAACCGCCGCATTGCCGGTGATCGCCGTACGCATCCCCAACGTCGGTGACCTCTCGCGCAAGGAGCGGGACGAATTGCGCCTTCTGTATCCGTCGAAGCTACAGACGCAGACGATCAAGGTTCTGGACGACTTCAAGCGTCTGGAGAAGTCCTTTCCGGAAGACATGGCGAAGGTACGTGCCGCTGCCGGTGCCGGGGAGGGTGATCTTCTCGTGCTCGTCGTTGCGGATGGTGAAGACGTGCCGGAGCAGAAGACGATTGGCAAACGGCTGCCTGCACGCGACCGTCAGATTTTTGAGGCGGCAGGACTGGTGCGGCTGGCGCTGGCGCAGCAGTTTGCCTCGCGCCACGGGGCATTCGAGAAGAAAGGCACTCCGGACGACTACAAATTTCTCTGGGTCACGGATTTCCCGATGTTCGAGTGGGACGAGGAAACCAAGAGCTGGTTGGCGGCGCATCATCCTTTCACCTCTCCGGATGAAGATGATCTGAAAACAGGCCGGCTTACCAGCGATCCCGGTGCCGTGCGCGCCCTGGCGTATGACATTGTGCTCAACGGCACGGAGTTGGGCTCCGGCTCCATCCGCATCCACCAGCAGGCGGTGCAGTCGGAGATCTTCCGCGCGCTTGGCATGACGGATGCGGAGGCAAAGGAACGCTTCGGATTCTTCCTCGAGGCGCTGACGTATGGGACGCCCCCGCACGGCGGCATCGCGTTGGGGCTCGACCGCATCGCGATGATCCTGGCCGGCGCACCGAGCCTGCGTGAAGTGATCGCATTCCCCAAGACCGCGAAGGCAATCGATCTGATGGTGGACGCGCCAACGCCTGTCTCCGATACGCAACTGCGTGAGTTGCATATCCGGCCAGTATTGAAGGGTTAGTGGCCGACGCGTAAGCGCGGGTACCAGGTCATCTGCACAGAAGCAGTGAAGTCGCTCTTCTGCCCCGGCGCAAGCACCGGCACGCTCCACCGCTCGTACTGCGCCAGCGCGTTTACTTCCACATCCTTTTTCACGCGCAGGACGGCGTTCGCCGCAATCAGGTTCTGGGTCGTTCCGCCGGGCACGAAATCCTTCGCGGATTTTGCGTTGCGATAGCTGAGCTGAATGCGCTCCTGCGGCGAAAGCCACCAGGTAAGCCACGCCTGTCCGCCTTTGCCCTCGCGGCCGACCCAATTGCCCAGCATGTAGCCTTTGTTGGTGTAGACGTCCTTGTAGACACTCTCCCAGTAGATATAGGTGCCACCTGTACTGCGAGACGTAGGCGGATCAGTGGACACTGCTTCGGCGCGGAAGTCCAGCTTGGGCGCGCCTGGAAAATGCGAGATATAGATTCCGGGATTGATGGCTGCGTGGCGCGGCGCAGCGATCGGCGATACATCGTCGTGAATGATGGAATCGGAATACAGCGTCACCCAATTGCGCAGGAACGGCAGTCTGTAGTTGAAGTCGAAGCTGGCGTGGCGCGCGCCCGGATCGTTGCGTGACAATTTCTCCGCCGCCGTGACGTTCTGGAAGCTGGTGAAGCTGTGCCAGAACGATCCGAAGGTGAGCGGCACATGTCCTTCGCCGGCAAACATCACGACGCGGGAGAAGCCGAACTCGAGATTCGGCGTCGGTTTGAAATTGATCTTCTCCGCATGCACCCACGGCGAATTAGGGTAGCGATGGCCCTTCAGGTCTCCGAAGATGCCCTCGTAGCGAAATGGTCCCAGCAGCTTCGAGAGCAGCGGAATCTCCAGCGGCTCGATCCGGTTGATGCGCAATCCATACATCGGCTCCGCATTGGTGCTCCAGGCCATCGCGCCGCTCTCGCCGGGTCCCCACCAGTCCTCGCTCTTGCCGACAGAGATCTCGTGGTTCAGGATGTGGTACGAGAGATTGGCATCGATCAATCGAAATTCGTTGGTCGTATCGACTGGCGTCGCTGGCAGCAGAGCGACCTGATCCATATTGGCGATCGTCTGCCGAACGCCGAGCGGATATGCCGCACGCCCCGGCGCATGCTGGAACTCGCCCCGCACATTTAATGAGAGGCGAACATCCTCCGCACGCGCGCTGAAGCCTGCCAGCCCGTTGAAGCCGCCTTCGTAGGCGCGGCCAAAATCATTGATCAGCGTAGACCCGAAGTGCGAGGAGTCATTCAGTGGCCGGCCACCGATGTACATCGCACGCGCATACAGGCGATCGACCTCCGCGTGCGCATTCGAGCGGTCAGGATCGAGCGCATCGCGGTCGTCGGAAAGCTCCTGCGCGAGCACATTGAAGATTTTCCGTGCCTCGCGGTTGCCGGATGAATCCGCAGAATCACCAAAAATCTTCGATTGCGACTGTTCGAGCATGTGGAGGCAGCTAAGGCGCGTCCACGGGCGCAGGCCGAGAAACGCTGTATCGATATAGCCCAGGGAATAGAGCCGCTCCATCGCCGGATAGATCCAGCTGTCCATCGAGACGTACACCGAACCGGAGATATGGTCTTCCGTTGGCGTGAGATCGATAAGAGGCGCAGACTGCTGTGCAAGGGAGGAGAGGTTAAAGAACAGCGCGGCGGTCAGTGCCGCAAGAACAGGCAGACGACTCAGGGGAACACCTCAAAATGCAAGACTGCGTTTCCTTGATCTTACTTTGTGGATCTTACCCGTGCCGAGCGGAAGGCTCCCGATAAACAACCTGACCCGCATGCATGGTGAGATATACCTTGCCCGGCAACGACCAGCCATCGAACGGAGTATTGCGCGAACGGGATCGCGATTCACTCGCGCGGAAGCGCCACTCCGTCTCGGGCGCGAGCAGCACGACATCCGCACTTGCGCCAACAGCAAGTGTGCCGGCAGCAAGCCCAAGAACCGCGGCGGGGCGCGTACTGAGCAGCGCAAGCACCTGCGCGAGCGGCATGCCATGCTGCCGGTGAAGAACGGAAAGGCTGAGGCCGAGAGAGGTCTCAAGACCGGTGATGCCGTTTGGAGCGCGTTCGAACTCCTGCTCCTTTTCATGCGCGGCGTGCGGCGCATGATCGGTGGCGATGCAATCGATGGTGCCGTCCAGCAGACCTTCGATCATGGCATCGCGGTCCGCGGCTGTGCGCAGCGGAGGATTCATCTTGGCGTGGGTGTCGTATTCGCCCACTGCCTCTTCGGTCAGAACGAAGTGGTGTGGTGTCACCTCGCAGGTGACGTGCAGGCCGCTCTTGCGGGCGGCGCGCACATGGTCCAGTGCCTTCTTCGTCGAAAGATGCGCGACGTGCAGATGTGCGCGGTCGCTCTTCAACTCGCGCAGCAGCGCGATATCGCGCTTCACGATACCGGCCTCCGCTTCCACGGGCATGCCGCGCAGCCCCAGGCGGAAGGCCAGCGGGCCGGCGTTCAGGGAGCAGCCACCCGTCATGCGCGTGTCCTCTGCGTGCTGGATGACGGAGAGCCCAGCCGCCGTCGCGGCACGCAGCACGGCACGCATCGTCTCATCGCCCAGGATCGGCCTGCCGTCGTCGCTCACCGCGACGGCGCCTGCATCGCGTAGGGCTTCATACTTTGTCAGAGCCTCGCCCATGCTGCCGATCGTCGCCGCACCAATCGGATAGACGCGCGCCTGGGCGCCGCGCTCCGCCGCCTGCATCCACTGCGTGATCTGGGCGGAGTCGTTCACGGGCACGGTGTTGGGCATGGCAGCGACACTGGTGAAGCCACCGGCTGCCGCGGCCGCAGTACCGCTCGCGATGGTCTCCTTGTAACTCTGTCCGGGCTCGCGCAGATGCACATGGATGTCCACGAGGCCCGGGGTCACGATAAGACCGCTCGCGTCGATCAGTTCGACATTCTTCGGATCCACGTCAAGCTTCGCGTTCACGGCCGCGACTCGGCCGTCCTCGATCAGGAGGTCGCGGGGCGCGTCGATTTTGTTTGCAGGGTCGATGAGGTGGCCGCCGCGTATCAGGATCCTCTTCTGAATCCGGTCAGGAGTTCCGCTCGCCTTGGGGTTCATGCGGGCGCTCCTTCCGGCATCGCGTCAAGCGCCCGCGCAATCAACGCGGTGCGTATGGCGACGCCATGCCTCACCTGTTCCTCCACAGCAGACTGCGGCCCGTCCGCCACGTCGCTTGTGATCTCCAGGCCGCGAATCATCGGCCCTGGATGCATCACCAGGGCGCGCGGCGCGTTCTCCGCCAGCCGCGCGGCATTCAACTGGTAGCTGGCAATGTACTCGTCGAGGTCGAGCTCAAGTCCGGCCAGCCGTTCCTTCTGAATGCGGAGCATCATCACCACCTGCGCGTTGCGCATCGCATGTGCGAAGTTCCGCTCCACGGCGATGCCTGCCCCCATCTCCGCAGCCCAGCTCGGCAGCAGCGCCTCCGGCCCGCAAAGGACGACACGCGCGCCCAGCCGGGGAAGCAGCTCCGCATTCGATCGCGCCACGCGGCTGTGCAGAATGTCGCCGGTGATCAGCACCGTGATGCCGGCCAGCGTGCTCTCATCGATTGCTGCGTTGGCTTGCTTCGGCTTCAGCCGATGCAGAATGGTGCGCAGATCCAGCAGTGCCTGCGAGGGATGCGCATGCATGCCGTCCCCGGCATTCAATACCGGCAACTCCGTGACGCGTTCCAGCAGGTACGGCGCGCCGGAGTTGGGATGCCGCAGGATGATGCACTCCGCGCCGAGGGCACGAAGCGTAAGACCGGTATCCTTCAGGCTCTCGCCCTTCTCAATGCTGGAAGAGAGCGCGCTGACCAGCGTGGTGTCCGCGCCCAGGCCCTTCGCCGCCAGCTCGAACGATGTGCGGGTGCGGGTGCTGGATTCGTAGAAGAGCAGCGCCACCCGTCGTTTGGCCAGTCGGTGTGCGCGCCGCAGCGGGTCTTCCTTCTCCAGAAACGAAGCGGCTTGCAGTAGCGCAGCAATATCAGGAACGGAGAGATCGCCGGTAGAGAGCAGCGACCGGGGGCGCGAAGGAATTGAGGCGCTACTAGTCAATCCGCTCCACCAGCAGCACCTGCTCGTCTCCGTCGACCTCGTGGAGTTTTACCTCGACGATCTCGCGCGAGGTGGTCTGTATTTTGCGGCCGACAAAGGTGGCTTCAATCGGCAGCTCGCGATGGCCGCGATCAATCAGTGCGAGGAGCTGCACCCGCCGGGGACGGCCATGGTCGAAAAGCGCATCTAGCGCGGCTCGTATGGTGCGTCCGGTGTAGAGCACGTCGTCCACCAGAATGATGTCGCGCGCATTCACATCGAACCCAATGGCGCCCGGCTGCACCACCGGGCGGATGTCATGCGTGGAAAGGTCATCGCGATAGAAACGGATATCCAGCATGCCGCTGTCGACTGGATGCTTCTCGATGTTCGCGATCATCCGGGTAAGGCGCTCTGCCAGCGGCACACCGCGGCGCTTGATGCCGATCAGGCCCAGACCATCCGCCCCGGAGTTTTTCTCGACGATTTCATGGGCCAGCCGGACGAGCGTGCGATCGATCTCCGAGGCCGACATGATGCGGCCTTTTTCGCGCAGTTGCGGTGTGGTTGCAGTCATAGGTATGGGTTCCTGCCGAGGTTCCCGATGATGATACGAGGTGGCGCAGACGCGGGCAACCGGCGTGCCCCGCCCGCGCTTTTTATTGCGGTACCGAGCGGCGCGCGAGGCGCGCACCCAGCATGCCGCCCAGGCCCGCCAACAGCACGATGCCGAAGGCGAGCACCGCCGTGTAGAAGAAGGTGTAGGTCACACGCCCATCCGGGGAGAGGAAGAAGTCCAGCATGGCACGAGCCTGCTGGGCGTTCATGGTGTTGGCCTGCGCCATCCGCTGGGTTGCCTCTGCGGACTGTTGCACCTGCATCGCAAACTGCGTATCCAGCGTCGATCCCTGGTGGAGCGAATAGCGCTCGAATATCTGCCACCCGGCCAGTCCGAAGGCGGAGACGTAGGCTGCGAGCACACCCAGCAGTGCCCCGATGCGGAATCCGGTCTTTCCATCCAGGGCTGCGGTTCCCGGCCGCCGTCGCTGATACAGCGAGATCAGGATGATGGGGCCCGCGATGACCAGGGGGAAGAAGAACGGCGCGATGAACCCCACCGGGATCGCGATCCAGAGTGCGAGCTGGATCACCTTCCGCCAATCGATGGAGCGGCGATCGTGGACGAAGGTGTGGATAGGGCCGGCGGCGGCTGACTCCGCTGTCTCCTCCGGCGGAGCGACCCGCAGTTGCGGGGCGGCGCAGTGGGGGCAGAAGCTTGCATCGTCTTCAAGCACGCCGGAACAGCGGTGGCAGTGGGCAACCATTCACTGTTGAAGCTACAGGAAGGGACAGTCGCGGGCAATTTGCGGGTGAAGTGCTCTAGTCGGTCTGGCGGTCCTTTTTCCAGGTTTCAGCGGGAAGGTCGAGAGCGATCAGCGTGAATTTCGTCGGCCCGGCGGCGGAATCCTCGTCATCCTTGTCGAAAGCCACGATGTGCTGGTGGCGCTTGGAGCCGGCGCGCAGCGTCAAGCCGTGGTCACCGGTATTCATCTTGACGTGCTTGTCCTTGTCGTCCTCCGAGCAGGTCAGTCCGTCGGAGGTCTTTACCGGGGAACCTACCGGCTGATTGTCCCGGCACTCGAGCACGTCGCCATAGCGGCTCAGCGACTTGCGATAGAACGCGAGCACCTTGTCTCGATCGTCGCTGGTGTTGAAGTGCGCGACCTGCACCCGCATCCTCCATTCGCCGAAGCCGAGCTGCACATCGGCGTCCTTGTCGCCATCGTGATCCGGATCGGCTTGTGCGCCGGGGTACATCGCGATCCCGATGCTGCCGGAGGGCTTGTCCGCGTTGACGTGGATGTTGCCCAGCGGCGTATCGATCTTGACCCTCTTCTCCTTGCCGTTGGCGCCCTTGTCCACGTTGATGGAGCAGCCGACCGTCACCAGTGGGAGAGCGAAACACAGGAGTGAAACGAGTGCGCGGTGCGGAGTTGCGGGCATGACGAAAAAACCCTCCGCCAGCAAGATACGCCACGCGAGAACACCGCGTTCCCAAAATTCTTGCAGTTGGATGACATGCAAAGCCGCGAAAAAAGTGCTATCCATCGCATTCTGCGCCTATACTGCCGGGGAAACGTGTACCGGCCCGGGCCGGCGCGTGCAGACTTTTATGGCGAGCAAATCCTCAACAGCGGCGGCCCGCAGCATCTCCGGCAAAGCGGCGGCGAAGAAGGCTGCCGGGCAGGCGCGCAACAAGAAGCAGACGCTGCCGGAGATACCGGATAAGCTCTACTACCGCATCGGCGAAGTAGCGCGGCTGTGCGCGGTCGAAACCTACGTGCTGCGCTTCTGGGAGACCGAATTTCCGCAACTGAAGCCGAACAAGAGCGGTGCGGGGCAGCGACTGTACCGCCGGCGGGAGGTGGATCTGGCGCGGCGGATCCGTCATCTGCTCTATGAAGAGGGCTACACGATCCCGGGGGCGCGCCAACATTTCCAGGCGGAGGCCCGCAAGCCGGCAGAGAGCAGTCAATTACGGCTTGCGGAGACAGGCGGGAAATCCACTGCCAAGCTGGGCAAGCTGCGCTCGGAGCTGAAAGAGATTCTGGGTATGCTGTCTACCGCTCCTGCGGCGAACAGAGCCACCAAGCGAGCGCAACCCGCGGCAACCGCTCCGAGGCGCGAAACGAAGGCGTCCCGCAGTCCCCAACTCTTCGACTGATCCGGCTTCGACTGATCTGGCTTCAACCTCGCCGCTTCAGTCCCGGAAACCCATATTCTCCCAAGGGGGATACCCCCTCCCGTCACGGGAGGACTGGCTGTAAGCTTCCTGGAATGTGGGGCTTAGACGCTCTCCCGAGGGTCAAATTCGTCATTCCATAGGGTTTATCGCTTAATTCGTCTTTCTAAAGGGTTTACGGGCACGAAAAAGCCACGGCCGGTGCCGTGGCTTTTTCGTGCCGGATATTGCTCCTATTTCCAGTCTAGCAAGTTGGGGTGGGTGATATGGCAGGATTCTGCCAGGGATTTTGCGATGGTTCCTAAAATGAGACTTGAGTTCTGGAGTGGGAATGGCTGTGTCGAGTTCCGTGTTCAAGGCGGTGGTGGAGATTCGCGGCATCAATCCGTTTATCTCCGTCGGTGCCTCCCGGGTGGGGCGGCTGAAACCGGGCTGGCGTAAGCCGCTTCCCGTCCTTGTGCGCATCGACAGCGAGCCTGAAGATCCGTGGCGCACGAACTTAATGCCAGCCGGTGACGGAGGATTCTATTTGTACCTGAATGGTCCGATGCGCAGCCAAAGTGGAGTCTCTGTTGGGAGTGTAGTGAATGTGGAGCTTGCCTTTGATGCAAGCTATCGCAATGGGCCTCAGCACCCAATGCCATCCTGGTTCTCAAAGGCCCTCAATGAGAACGATAAAGCCAGGAAGAATTGGGCGGCGCTTGCACCAAGTCGCAAGAAAGAGGTGCTGCGTTACTTCGCTCAAATCAAATCGCCTGAAGCTCGCGCTCGAAATGTTTCGAAGGCCTTACATGTGCTCTCGGGGCAACCCGGCCGTTTTATGGCGCGGACGTGGACGAATGGATCGTAGAAAACACGCCGGATGATTCGAAATCGTCGCGACTCCAGAGAGCCCGCGGTATCGAAGAGGTATGCAGTTCGAACCGATGCGGAGCGGCGAGACGATCCGAAACGATGCCACGGGCGAGACGCTGACGATGCTCGAGAGCGAGCAGGAGAATGGCGGGGTGCGGCAGTTGTATGCGGTGCGGGTACCGCCGCGGAGGCCGAGTCCGCCGCTGCACTATCACGTCGCATTCGCGGAGGCATTTACGGTGATGGAGGGGACGCTCGACTTCTACCTGGGGCGGCAGCGGCGGCAGATGACGCTCAGACCGGGCCAGAGTGTGACCGCCGCGATTGGGCTTTGCGCCGATCCCGAGACGCGTACGCCTGGCAAGCAGGGGTACCGGGTGGTACCCCTGCTTCGCTGCTCGCTAGGCTGCTTTGTGGAACTTCACTGACATGGTGGATGCGGCGGGGGCTGGTGTGACGTCCGTCTCCGTGACCATCTTGCCGTCGGGGCTCAGGACGAAGGTGTTTTCCCGTCCTACTTTTCCGTCCTGGCTGTAGGTGACCTTCAGGGTGCGTGGGCCATCCTGCTTTACCGACATGGTCCGGGTTCCGCCGACATTGGTCGGCGTGCCGTCCAGCTTGGCGGTGATCGGCTTGTCGTTATCCGTCTCCTTGAAGTCGATGCTGTCGCCGTTGACCTGGATGCTGAGCACTCCGGTGTCCTGCGACTCGGTGAAGCCGGTTTCCTTCCAGACGACAGGTCCGGTCTTGCCGCCGGAGACCTTTTTCGCCGTAGTGGTGATGGTGAAGGGATCGCCTTCCGGCGGGGTGATGGTTGCCGCTCGGGTGGCCGTCTTGCCATCGGGAGAGTACTCGACCTTTACCTTGCTGACGATCTTGCCGTCGCGGCTGTTCTCCAGTTCATAGCCGGTGCCGACTTTGTTGCAGGTGGTGGTTGTGCCGTCTACCGGGGCGTTCGGTTTGCCGTCGCAAGTCACCTTGGGTCTTGCCTTGCCGTCGCGCGTTATGGTGTAGCCGTCAGCGTCGGTGACGATGGACATGGTGGGTCCGTTGTATTTGAGCGAGGAGCGGTCGATATTCCAGGAACCGTTCCAGGGATTGGGGCTGTCCTGCGCGATGCAGGGAAGAGTGAGGGCCATACACGACGCGAGAGCGCAGAGGCTGATACCGTACCGTTTCATGATGATTTTGCCTTTGAAGAAGAGATTTAGACCCGGATGGGAGGAGGTTTGTCAGGGGGCCTTATCTTCGGCGTAATAGGAGGGACTGTCAAGGATTGTGATGGGTATCGGTCACCTGTTTTGTTTACTCTTTGCTTAACGTACTGGAAGGACTGGTGGTGGCGGTGCAGAGGGCCGGGGCCGAGGAGGCGAAGGATGCAGGTGCGGCGACGGAGGGGACCGAAAATAACGGCCGCCGCAGGAAACTTCTGCGACGGCCGCCTGCTTGTTGCAGGTTAGGTTGAGCTGTTTCCCCGGTGCTAGAACTCGAACCGAAGCGCTAGCTGCAAGACACGCGCGCGAGAGGCAGTGCTGGTGACGCGTCCGAAACTTCCGGAGACAATGGTGGCATTCGGAAGGTTGAAACTTGGATGATTGAGGGCGTTGAAAGCATCCGCCCGGAAGACCAGGCGGGTGTTCTCCACAATGGGGAATGTTTTGCCCAGGCCGAGATCGATATTCGTGAAATGCGGTCCGCGTAGATTGTTACGCGAACCTATCTCCAGTCCAACCGGGCCAGTAAAGGCATTTTGAGCGGCCTCGACGTTGCTATACCCATAGACGTTTCCCGTCGACTGATCCTTGTGAACATGGCTGTCGAGAAGACTTCTTTGTCCTACCAGGATGGCCGGCGCGAGGTTGGCATAACTCGCAAGATAGGCGGTGGAATTCGCATGGTATGGCGTGCCGGTTTGGAAGTTCGGCAGGCCGCTTACCTGCCAGCCCCCGATGGCTTCGTCCAGCCACCTGGGCGCATTTCCGGCCAGAGATTTTCCCTGACCAAGGGGCAGGTCGTAAATGAAGTCACCATTGAAAACATTCGTCTCGTCGAAATCGGAACTACCACGGCATTCCCTTGGGCGGGTCGCGTCGCAGATGAATTCGCCGGTGAAATTGGATTGGCCGTTGCCGACAAGCGAAAAATTATCGATGGAGTGGGACCAGGTATAGTTCAGATCGAACTGTAAGCCGTGGCTGTAATTCTTGTGTAGCGTGACCAGGAGTCCGTTGTACCCGGAGAAACCCTTGTTGGTGTAGTAATCGTTGCTGGCAAACTGCGAGGCCATGCCGACGTTCGGTTGGATGATGCCGCCGCCGAGGGTGCTCAGTGCCTGCGTGAAGTCAGCGAAGTCGCCGTTGAAGGCCAGGTTGGTGAGAAAAGAGGCCACAAGCTGGGTATTGTTGCCGAAACCATTTGCCTGACCGAGGCCGGGGATCACCGCAGTTTCAAACCAGGGTTCCGCAGCCAGCGTTGTTGGATCAGCCCCTGCCCGAAGCTCCTTGGTGATGTTTCCGAAGGCCGTGGAATACGCCTGGCCGCCGGAAGGGAAGTCCACGATCTGGCTGGCATCCACCTGCGCCAGGAGACGGCGGCCAAGGCGGCCGGCATAGGAGGTCTTCAATATGAATCCTGCTCCGAACTCATGTTGAAATCCAAAATTCAATGCGATGGAGTAGGGCGTTCTAAGGCCTGGATCGATCGCCGTGCTAAATGCGTTACCCGGCAGGCCGAAAGGAACCCCGTTGGCGTCGACAAAGGGGATGGTCTTGGAGGAGAAACCAGGATTCACCGGCGGGGTAGGAATCACATTGATGGATGTGAAGCGAGGATCGGTGGCCAGAGATCCCGCAGGATTGGCCGAGTCGCCGTAGAGATTGTTGCTGTCTGCCTGGAAAAGATAGGAGCTGTGATCCTGGAAGTTTTGTACGGCGCTGACGATGGTGTGATCGTAAACGATGCCGGCGCCCCCGTTAAAGACGGACTTGCGATCGAAGCTCGGGTTCCAACTGAAGGCAACTCTGGGCGCGAAGTCCTTATAGCTGGGCTGGTAATAGCCCGCGGGTGAGCCGTGGTTCGCCTTGCCGCCCAGAACATACTGGAGGAATGGAACGGCTGCATTACCGGATATCCCCGCCGCGCTCTGCTGACGACGCGCCTGGAAATATTTTTCGAAAGCGAATGGCTTGCCCGTCGTCGGGTCTACCTGAATCGCTTCGAGGCCATTGACTTCATACGGTACGGTATAGAGCTGATAGCGAAGACCATAGGAGACGGTGAAGGATGGGGTCAGCTTCCAGGTATCACCGAAGTAGATCTCAGTTTCGTAGTAGCGGTAGGTACGAACCGAGCCCGCGCCTGCCGGGACCGTGGTGCCATCCGTATTGTAATTGTATGTAGCACCCAACTGGGCGAAGCGGCCCAGGTCGAAGGCAAAGGCATTGTCCCAATTGTTGGTCGCCGTGCTGCCGTCGTTGAGAATATTGGCGGGACGGAGGGTGGGATCCAATTGGCTGAGTGCGCCGCCAATACCCAGTGTTGGCGTGAAGTCATTGAGAAAATTGTGGCCGGTGGGCTTGATGTATTTGAAGGTGCCACCGAACTGAAGGGTGTGAGTTCCCTTCTGCCAGGTGAAATCATCGCGCAGCATGGGGACGGGAATGACGCGGTCCTGCGCGTTGTAGTTTCCGAGATAAGGTGCGGCCAGAGGACCAAAAGCACTGGGAGCATTCCCCGACCGGGCTGCCGGTAGCATAATAAATGGCGCCGGTCGGATTGTAGAGGGAGGGAAAGCCCAGCCTGGAGCGCGTTTCGCCGTAAATGATCTGGTTCGTCTTGGTGGCGCCGATTGCCCAGTTGTGGCCGACGACCCAGGCCCAGCTGGCGTCATCGACGGAGCGCGTCGTGGGGTCTCCGGGAAACTGGATGGGCGCGACATAGTTGAAAAAATCGCCCTGGCGCTGGCTGAGAAGGCTGAAGCGCCCGAACACCTTCTGACTTTGGGTCAGGTTGTAATCGAACCGAAAGACGTAGTTGTTCTCCTTCAAAATCACAGGCGCATTGAAGCGGAAGCCTGTTGTGTTGATGCCATCGCCACCGGTTGGATCATTTCCTGCAGGATAGCGCTGACTCACAAACTGCTTCAGAGCGGCGTTCTGCCCAATACCCAAAGGATCGAGAGTTCTCGCCTGGCTCGCGCTGTAGGTGCTGATGCATTGCGGGGCGGTAAGGATGGTGCTGCTCGATGTGCAGCCGCTGCCGTTGTTAATGTAGGAAATATTTCCTGCCAGATAGGAAGCGGTCGGAACGGCTTGGTCTACCGAGACACCTTGATTGTCGCGGCGGCCATTGTATTCGAAAAAGAAGAACAGCTTGTCCTTGAGGATAGGGCCACCGACGTTGCCACCGAACTGATTGCGGATGAGCTTGGGGCGGGGAACACCGATATTGTTGTTGAACCAGTTGTTTGCTTCCGTGGAAGTATCGCGATGGTATTCAAAGAGTGAGCCGTGAAAGTGATTGGTGCCGCTCTTGGTAACAAGCTGGAACTGGCCGCCGCCGCCCGAGTCGAAATTTGCAGTCGCGCCAGCGGTAACACCGCGGAATTCTTGAACGGAATCGACGGGAGCATTCGCGGTAACTATGCCAAATTGCCCCGTAGCCCGATCATCTACATCAAGGCCGTCGAGCGTCACATGGCTTTGATCGGTACGAGCACCGGTAACGGCGCTTTCGCCACTGGCATCTACAGAGACACCCGGCTGGATGTTGAAAAGAGCAGAGGGTGTGTCGCGAATCTGCACGGGAAGCTGATTCACCATCTGGACTTCAAAGTTGTTTCCGATTGTCGCGTCCGTCGTATCCAGTGTGACACCCTGGCCTGCTGCCGAGACCTGGACCGACTGTGAGACATTACCGATCTTCAAAATCACGTTCTGAGTTCGTGTGTTGCTGACGTTCAGATACATTCCTGTGACGACGAATGAATCGAATCCGGTGAGCGAAAAGGTGGCTTGGTAGCCGGGGCCGGGCGGGACGTTTTCGAAAGAATAAGCCCCCACTGAGTTAGACGTGGCCTGGAAGCTCACACTGGTCGCCGTATTGATGAGGGTGATGTTGACCCCTGGAACAACAGCGCCAGCCGAATCTGTTATCACACCAGCGAGGGAAGCCTGATTCTGGGCCAGCAGCAGAGATGGAAGGCAAAGAAGAAGAAGGACGAGGCTTAGAAGTGACGTCCGTATGCGCATGTGTCTCCTCGAAGTGAAAAAACTTTGGCTTGGAATGGCCTGAACCGCCGCACGATGATGCTGTGGGACGTAAGGATGTTGCATGTGAGTGCCCAAAAGTCTCCCATTCCAAATTGTGATTTCGGCCCGGATATCCGCCAGCATGGCCCCGTGGCGGTCTCTTTAGATCCAACGCTAATCCAGAAAACGGTAGGCGCTAGTCACTTTCTTGTAGGCTCGAACCTGACGGGTTAGCCCCGATCGGAGGAGTTTGCGCTTTGGGGGCTATCGCGTGCGGGGCTCGTGCGAGCTGTCCGTAGAGTGGCCGGCAGGCGACCGCTCATGATCAATATCAGAGGAAGAAGCGCAGGTGCGAGACGCAATGGGATATGGCAAGGATGAAGTGCTGGCAGTGCTGGCGGTGGGGTGCATGGCAGGGGCGATGGCGAGGGCCGCGGACAAGCCGCCGATTCCGCCGCATGGGCCGGCGGAGGTTCTCTTCGATGGGCACGATCTGAATGCGTTCGACAGCTTCCTCAAGACAAAGGGGCTGAATTCCGATCCGGAGCATGTCTTTACGGTGGAACATGGCGTGATCCACATCTCCGGCAAGGAGATGGGATACCTGATCACGAAGCAGCCGTTTCGCGACTTCTATCTGCGCGCGGAGTTCAAGTGGGGCGAAGGGACCTATGGCGAGCGTGCCGGTAAGGCGCGGGACAGCGGCATTCTTTATAACGTCGAGGGCGAGCAGAAGGTGTGGCCACGGTCGGTTGAGTTCCAGATCACCGAGGGGGGCACGGGCGACTTCTGGCTGACGGATGGCGCGGCGTTGACCGGGCGCGACGGCAAGCGCGTAACGGGTCCGCCGGGAAGCGCGCTGATGATTCCGCGCTTCGACAAGGCACCGGCCGAGAACGTGACCGGCTTTCGCTCGCCGACCGGCGAAGTGGAGCGGCCGCACGGCAAGTGGAATGTGCTGGAGTTGGTCAGCGAGGGCAACGCTGGATCGGTACAGACCGTACGGCAGTACGTGAACGGCAAGCTGGTGAACGAGGGCACCGATCCGTCTCCCAAGGAAGGGAAGATACTGATTCAGTCCGAGGGCGCGGAGGTGTACTTCCGCGATATTAAAGTGTATCCGCTCCAGTGACGAGACGCGCAACCGTTCATCCGAGAGTGCATTTCTGTTGCTGCTTGCGATGGCCCTGCTGCCGGAGGCGGGGCGGCGCGGCGAAGCGATGAAGTAGTTGCTGCGGAAGGAACGCACAGCGGAGCCGTTGCCTAGAGTTTCTTCTGCGCACGAGGAGTCCGCACCAGGAGTTCGGGCCACCAGGAGTCTGCGTACAAGGAGTTCATGAGCGATTCGCCGGGAAATCTTGCGGAGCATGCGGTGGAGCTGCGCCGCAGACTGGCGCGTGAGCGCGGCCTGGTGCTGGAGATCAAGGCCGTTCCGCGGTCGCGCACGGCAGAGGTCTCCGATGTGATGGCGAACGGTGTTCTGAAGGTGAGGGTGACAGCAGCGCCGGAGAAGGGCCGGGCGAATGAAGAGATTTGCGTCCTGCTTGCGGAATACCTGGGTGTGGCGAAGCGGTGTGTTGAGGTGATCCACGGCCATACTTCGCCCCAGAAACGAGTGCGAGTCACTAGCCAGTTGGTTGGACGGCGCAACGCTTCACCTACTGCGTGACAGAGTTGAGAAATCACATATGAGACGTGTCCTCCGCCTGTTACATATCTCTGCGACGCTGCGCAGGCCGCGCGCAGCATCGCAGCTTCGAACACTTCTCTAAAAAGTAAGTAGCCGGTCAAAGAATGCGCGGTAGCGTTTGAAGCCCTGGCGGAGCTCTTCCGTAGAGACATTGTCGCCGCGGTCCCATTGCTGTTCGAGCTTGTCGCGTTCCTCAGCGAACTGCTCCGCGATACGTTTGACGACGTTGGCGACGAGCATATCTGCCTGTTCGACGGCGTGACGTGGCTCGTCGACGAACGAGGTCTGAATCTGGTCCCAACGGACGCGGAAATCCCGCAACTCGTTTCCGGCGAACAACGGACTCTGGTTCCGGCCATCGGATTGCGGGTCCGCGGTGGTGGCTAGCGAGCCTTTCCATTCTCTTGCTGATGAATTTGGTCGGTTCGCGGTCTCGCGCGCGCTGGGGGAGGATTGCGATCTAGAGTCTACGATGTCCACCGTCGGTGAAGGATCGACGGTGGAGTTCACAATTTCTCCATCGTAAGTATCATCACGGTTGCCAGTGACGGTCGTGTCGTTGACTACGGAGGATGGGCCGGCGGCGGATCGTGGCGGCCGACGATCGGCTGGATCGATCTTGGTTTCGTCACCCACATCGCCTCTGCCAGCGGGCTGGGGATTTGCAATATCTGCGGTGGTCAACGGTTCTTCCTTACGAAGCGCGCTCATGGGCAACTCCTCTGCGTTTGTGGTCGATCGGTTCAACTTTTTTGCCGGCTTCGAGCAATTCATCAAATAGGGAACGGTAGTGGACCATTGCCTGGCGTAGATCTTCGGTGGTGGCCTTGCCGTCACCGTGGCGCACGAAGATATCGTGAGCTGTCCGATAGTTCTGGACGACGGAGGGATGACTTACCGAGATGTCCGCCGCTCTCTGCTCGAAGTCGGACATGGGATAGCCGCGGTCGGTCATCACGCGGCCGACCAGCCGATCTGCCGTTCCGACTGCGGCTGACGGGTCATCGACGAAACGGCGCTGCACCGTGGCCCACTCCATGGCGTAGCCTTCGCGATCGATCGGCGAGAGCGTGCGCAGGGCGAACGCGTCCACGCGCTTTTCGCGCTCCGCCAGCGCGGCTTCGGCGCGGCCGGCATCGCCATGCTGCTGGACGACGGTGCGATCGTATTCCGGACCGAAATGCTGTTTGAGTTGTTCGCTTCTCCGACGACGCATGGTGAGAGCAATCATGACGGCGACAAAGATGATACCGACAATCACGACTAGGGGAATCAAAATCCTGATATCCATTGCTTCGGCCCTCTAGCAAAAGTTTGATGCGAAGAGGAGCAAATGGGTGATGTCGGAGGAGAGGAAATGATGCACACGCAAAAGCAACAACGATTGCATGACAGCAACTCAAGTTCCGAGGCGACCTATTGCAGAAATGGTGCATCGCGCACCCGTTGTCGGGCACTACCTCAGAAGGTGTGCCTGATCTGTCTATGTGAGCGATCAGCCGCCCGCGATGGCGCCAAGCACAATGAGCGGCTCGCGCGCGGTGACGATGGCCTCCGGAAGCGGCATTTCGGTGGGCTGGTGCGAGATATCTTCCTCGCAAGCGAAGTAGCGAATAAATGGCCGCCGCCGTAAGGTGTCGTGATCGCGAATAGTGCCGCAGAGCATGGGGTAGCGCGCTTCCAGAGCATCGAGGGTGGAGGCGATGGTAGCGGGGACAGGAACGTCAAGCGCGACCTCCGCGCCCACGCGCGCCAGTGTGCGCAGGTGGGCGGGCAGCATCACACGGATTGTCACAGTCTCGATCACGACATCTGCATTGAATTACGAGAGCGTCTGCACTTCCACCGACAGGACGGCGGGTAGATCGCGCACGATGGGGGCCCAGTATCGCCGGCGTTGGCGGAGGCGTAGACCTGGCCGCCGGTGGTGCCGAAGTAGATGCCGCAGTCGTCCATGGTATCAACGGCCATAGCGTCGCGCAGTACGTTCACGAAGCAGTTGCTTTGCGGCAGGCCGTTGGTGAGCGGTTCCCACTCGTTGCCGCCGGTGCGGCTGCGATAGACGCGCAACTGGCCGTCAAGGGGATAGTGCTCGGAGTCGCTCTTGATGGGGACGACGTAGATGGTTTCCGGCTCGTGCGCGTGAACGTCGATGGCGAAGCCGAAGTCGGTGGGCAGATTGCCGCTGACCTCGCGCCAGTTGTCGCCGGCATCGTCGGAGCGCATCACGTCCCAGTGCTTCTGCATGAAGAGGACGCCGGGGCGCTGCGAGGAGCATGGCGATGTGATGCACGCAGTGGCCGACCTCGGCGGTGGCGTCGGGTATGTATTGGGAGTGCAGGCCGCGGTTGATGGGCTTCCAGGATTTGCCACCGTCATCGGTACGAAATGCGCCGGCCGCGG
>CAVVSP010000033.1:0-16480 GCA_963750845.1 uncultured Acidobacteriaceae bacterium | reverse complement strand
TGGCGGACGGGTGCGGGCACGCCGTTCTTCCTGGCGTATCCTTTCAGGGTGAGGAACATGTCCGGGGTCAGGCCCAGTTCCACCAGGGCGGTCGTCTGGCCGCTGCCGGTGTCCGCAGCGGTGGCCCCGTACGCCTTCCGGAACTGGGTGCCGCTGTAGCCGCAGTTCTCCGTCGGGAACGACGTGGTGCCGAACTCCTCGGCAGGCCGTTGGCGACGTGCTCCCGGTAGTAGTACGAGCAGGGCACCGACTTGACCTTGCTCGCGGCCAGCGGAGGGAGTCTTCTTACCGACGGCCGTGGCGCTGTGCCGCTACAGCGGGAGCAGGGCGCGGCGTTGTCCAGGCCGGTCACGCCGAGTACCTTCCCGGACAGCGAGGCCGGGACGGAGACCGGGGTGCTGTTGGCGCGCAGCTGGTACCGCCCGGCGTTCACCGCCGCCGTGGCGTGGTAGCGCCTGAGCGTGGTGCGGAACGCCGCATCGATAACGGACGCCGCGCCGGTGGCCCGGACGTAGGAGCGCAGCGGGCTGGCCTTGCGCCGGTGAAGCCCGGCGGCGCGCAGCCACGACTCGACCTTGGCCGCCCGCCGCGGGCGCGCCGAACCGGGCCGCGTACGCCTTCGGGCTCAGGTACTGATGGAACGACGCGCTGCCCGGTGTGCTCACCGCGGCGGCGGAGCTCTGCGCCGCCGCCACCTGCGGCCGGAGCCAGACCTGGACCGAGGGCCTTGGCTGGCGGCACAGTGCGGGCCACCCGGAGGTGGCTGGTGAACGGGACGGCACTGCCCAGGGATCCGGGCCACCGCTGGGTGGAGCGCCGCGCTGGCTAATCCGCTGGCGCCCACGATCGACGTGCCGATCATCGCTGCTGCCGCGCCCGGTGGCCGCGATGAACGTCCTGGTTCTGGACATAGCTCCCCTGTCTGTGCTGTGGTTGAACCCCGTCGGGAGGCCAGGTCTGCCATTCCCAGGCCTATTTATACCTCGGAAACGTTCAGGAAAGCGACACATGCCAAACTGTGACCATTTTCCGGGAATGGCAGGATCTGGACCAGTGCGGGCCCGAAGGCGGCCCGCCCGGCCGGGCCCGGCGGGTGACGGGGCCAGAGGCGACGATGCGGGACGGGGGGCGGCGGCCGTGACCAGGGATGAACTGATGGCGCGCTGCCTGGCCAAGCCCGGGGCCTGGCGACGAGCCCTGGGAAGGCGACGTGGTCGCCAAGGTCGGGAGCAAGATCTTCGCCTTCCTCGGCCCGGGCTACCGTCCGGCCACGGCCACGATCGGGCTCAAATGCGGCGCGACGAGGGAGGCCGCCGATGAATGGCTGCTGCGCTATCCGGACGACGCGTCGGTCATGCCCTACGTCGGGCCGGTTCGGCTGGAACAGCCTGCGGATCGCCGGGGTGATCCCGGACGGCGAACTCCTGGAGGCGCTGGACGCCTCCTACCGCGGTGCTCAGCAAGCTGCCCAGGAAGGACCGCCCGGCGCGCGCGGCGCACGTGGCTCGGCGGAGCCCGATGGCCTGGGCTAGCTCCCGGTAACCGTCGGCCGGGCCGGCCCCGGGCGCGGTGAGCAACTGGATGCTCACGTGGTCGGCCCCGGCGTCGAGGTGCTCGTCAGCCGCGCCGCCACCTGGGCCGCGCTGCCGTGCGCCACCGCACATGATCCGGCGCGTCGCTGCCGCCGCCGCTCAGGTCCGCATCCGTCCAGCCCAGGCGGCGCAGGTTGGCGGTGTAATTGGCCAGCCCCAGATACGGCTTTTCCACCCGGGGACGGCCTATCGCGCGCGCCTGCCCGGGTGGTGCCGAGGACCACCTTCTGCTCCGGGGCCAGCAGCGGCCCCGGGCCGAGGATCTGCCGGGCCTGCCCGGTGTAGTCGGGAGTCACCAGGTAGGGGTGGGCGCCGGCGGTACGCTCGGCGGCCAGCCGCAGCACCTTCGGGCCGAGCGCGGCCAGGACCAGGCTGCCCGCTGGGACGCCGTCGCCCAGCAGGTGTCAACGTAGCGGGCGAGCGTGTCGTAGGGCCTGGCGTACTGCTGGACCACCTCGGGGTGGCCGCGCCCACGCCTAGCAGGAACCGTCCCGGAAAGCGCTCTTCGACCCGGCGGAACGACGCGGCCGCCTCGCGGGCCTCGTACTGCCACATGTTGACGATGCCGGTAGCCACGATCAGGGTGTTCGTCGCGGCCAGGCATTCCTCGGCGGCGGCCAGGTCCCCGCGGGCGGAGCCCAGCCACAGGGCGCCGAATCCGAGATCCTCGATGGTCGCGGCCAGTTCGGGCGTGAGCTGGCGCTCGCCCCGCCAGATCCCGAACCGTCCGAGGTGGTCACGTGCCTGCTGAGACATCCGGTCCGCTCCCTTGCCGTGTCGGGCTGCCCGTAACCGGGCAACCGGCGGGTCGGGCCGCTGTTCCCTGGTGCGTGCGGGCCGGGACTGCCCGATAGGCCCGGGCGGACCTATTGGGGATCGCCCGGCTAGGTATGATGTACATAGAGTAATCGATTGATTACTAACGGGGGGAGCGCTCGAATATGGGGGTCTCTCGGGCGACCTCACAGGCTGCCGTGCCGTCCGGCGGCCACGCTTCACCGTTCGACCTGCTGAGTTGGCGGTTAGCCAGGCGGTAAGCCAGGAGGGCGCCGCGCCCGACCGGGCCTGCCCGAGCTGCTCCGGCGCTGCCTGGCCGGATTCGGCGGCCGGGTCGCCCTCGCGCTCCGGCTGCTCGCGCCGGGGGAAGCTGCCGTCATCGCCGCCTACCCGCACGCGGCGGTCGACCCTGCCCTGATGGTGCAGATCGCCGGGCTGCTTGACGGCCAGCCCGGGGTCGTCTCCGCCAGGCGGGTGCGTGCAGGGACGGGTGACCTGGCCCGGCCCGGTGGCGCCGGGGAACCCGGCGGGCTGCTGGTCGCCGTCGCCCGGCTGCCGGGTGAGTCCTCCCGTTTGCCCTCATCCTGGTGGCCGAGCGGTCCAGTGGCCCGCCGAGTGGCAGTCTACCGCCCGCGCGCTGGCCGCGGTCATCGCGGCCCGGATCCGCCGGGTCGAGGACACCAGGGAAATCGCGGAACGCCGGGCGGTCACTGACGCGCTGATCGGTGCGGCGCCGGACGCCGTGGTCGTAGCCGACGCGGCGCGTAAGATCGTGGACTTCAACCCGGCCGCGGAACATCTGTACGGCCGCCCGGCGCGCCGAGGTGTTCGGCCAGCACATGGGGGACCTGCTCATCCCCGAACGCAACCGGGCGGAGGTTCCTGGAGTCAACCGAGGAGTTCCTGCGCAGTCAGGACCCGGGAAAGTACACCGGCCGGATCCACCTGCCCATCCTGTGTGGTGACGGCACCGAGCGGACGGTGGAGCTGACCCCGCTGCCCCTCGTGGTGGGCGGCCAGACCTTCTTCTGCAGCTTCGCCCGGGACGTGACCGAGCTGGAGCGGGCCAACACGGCGCTGGCGGCGAGCGAAGCCCGGGTGCGGCTGCTGTCCGAGCTGGCCCCGGTGGGTATCGCCCGCACCGACGCCACGGGCACCTGCGCGTACGTCAACGAGCGCTGGTGCGCGCTGAACGGCCAGCCCGCTGAGGACATCCTCGGCACTTCGTGGCTGGAATCGGTGGACCCCGGCGACCTCGCGCGGGTCCGGCGGGAGTGGGCGCGCGCCCCGGTGGCCGGGCTGGGAGCTGCGCACCGACTTGCGGCTGCGGCATCACGCCGGCCAGCCGCTGTGGGTACACGCGGTGGTCACCCCCCTGGCGGATCAGGCGGACCTGCCACCCGGGCAGCGTCCGTACTGGTATTGAGCGCGAACTCCGCGGTCCGCGCGCAGTTGCGCCGCGCACTCACAGCGCAACGGTGGGAGGTTCACGAAGCAGATGGCGGCGCTGCCGCGCTGCTGCTGATGGAGCGGACCCAGCCCCATGCCACCCTATTGGACGGAGCATTGCCGGACCTGCATCTGGAGGATTTTGCGGAGGAAGCGCGCTCCAGCCACCCGGCGATGGATCTGATTGCTCTGGACGGCACCCTTGCCGGCCGGGCAGGAGGAGTGAGGAGCCCGCGCCGCGGGGAATTGCTCCAGGTGCTGCGTTCCGTGTGCGAGGAGGCTACGCCTGCCACCACGACAGAAACGACTGTTTCCGCCGCTCCGATGGCGACGGGCGTTCCCTCGCGTTCGACAAAGGTTACCTCCCCGCGTTTGGCGGATCCGGTTGTCGATCTAAGCGCTGCAGTGCGGCTGCCAGAGTTAATTGGCGGCTCGGCCCGGATGCTTGAGGTGAGCCGCCGTATCCGCCTGGTGGCGAAGCGCACGGCCACGGTTCTGATCCAGGGACCGACCGGAACGGGCAAAGAGCTGGTGGCACACGCTGTCCATCGCCTGAGTCCGCGCGCCGACCGGCC
Organism: uncultured Acidobacteriaceae bacterium; assembly: GCA_963750845.1. GTDB lineage: Bacteria > Acidobacteriota > Terriglobia > Terriglobales > Acidobacteriaceae > KBS-83. Next base: position 12,087 of record CAVVSP010000033.1, on the reverse strand, counting down.
CTTTATCGCGCTGAACTGTGCGGCCATCCCGGAGGTGCTGTTGGAGGCCGAGCTTTTCGGCCATGCCCGTGGCGCCTTCACCGGGGCGATACAGCGCCGGACGGGACGGATCGAGGCGGCAAACGGCGGCACACTGTTCCTGGACGAGATCGGCGAGATGCCGCTGGCGCTTCAGTCCAAGCTGCTGCGCTTTCTTGAAAGTGGAGAGCTGCAGCGGGTGGGCGAGAACGAGCCGATACGGGTGGATGTTCGCATTGTGGCCGCGACGCATCAATCGCTCGCTCGCCGCGCGCGGGAAGGCAGCTTCCGGGCAGATCTCTACTACCGCCTCGCGGTGTTTTGCATCCAGACTCCGGCGCTTGCCGAGCATCTGGAGGACCTGGCCCCGCTGATGGAGCATTTCCTCAAAACTTCCGCGGGTGGGGATGCTCCCAAGCAGCTCAGCAGCGAAGCAGTTGGGCTGCTGGCGGCGCACTCGTGGCCGGGTAACGTGCGCGAGCTGCAACATGTTCTGGAGCGGGCGAGCATCCTGGCGGAGGATCACCCGATCATCACTCCGGCCGAGATCGAGCTCGATTTGCCTTAGAAAACGCTAAGGGCCGCCGGCATCGTTCTGGTACGGCGATTGCACTGAGTAGGGCGAGCGCAGTTTGCAAATGATCGCAAAAGCGTGGATCTCGCAGTGCAGGATGCCAGGCGATGGATATCTCGACACCGCTGTCCAATCAGCTTTCAAGTTACATGGATCTCGCGGCCGCGCAGTTAAAGGCGACGGCTACCAATATGGCGAACGTCGATACGCCAGGCTTTCACACGGTGGGATTCGATTTCGAAGCCGAGATGAGCCGTGCGCTGAACGGCGAGAGCGCGCCCGGCGGATCCACTGCACCGCAAATGCAGGAGGTCGACGGCTTGCTGGCACGGCCCGACGGCAACAATGTGTCGATGGACCGCGAAGGGCTGGCAATGGCGGAGGCGCAGCTCAAGTTCCGCACCGGTGTGGAACTGGCGAAACGCGAATATGCGCGGGTGCTGGATGCGATCCATGCCGACAACAAGTAGTTGTGAGACAGAGGAGATGGGATAGATGAATCTCTTTGGAGTGCTTGGAGTGAGCGGATCGGCGCTGACCGCGGAGCGTGTGCGCGCCGAGGTGACGGCCTCGAATATGGCGAATGCGGAGACGACTCGTACTCCCGACGGAAAGCTGTTCCAGCGCCAGCACGTGGTTTTTCAGTCCATCGGCCCCTCCGGCAGCGACGACGCCACCGTAGGGAACCTGGGTGGCAGCTTCGCCAACACCTTTGCCAGTCAACTGAATGGTCCGCACATGAACAATGGATTCCCACGGATGAACAATGCACTGGCGAGCGGAAGTCCGGATGAGGGCGGCGTCGAGGTGGCGGCCTTCGTGACGGATCACAGTCAGGGACTGCGACGTTACGATCCGGGGCACCCGGATGCAGACAAGGACGGTTACGTGACCTATCCCGACATCGACCCGCTCACCGAGATGGTCGATCTGATGGGCGCAACGCGCGCCTACGGAATGAACGTCTCGGCCGTGCAGGCGACCAAGTCCATGATCGGGGCCTCACTGGACATCCTGAAGTAAAACGTCACTGCTGAAGAACCTTTGAACAAGATATACGAGGATATATATGCCCATTCCACCCGTCTCCGGTTTGCCGCCGGTACAGCTTTCGCAAATAGGCAGCGCTCCTCCCACCGCTCAGCCAGGTGCGCCGTTTGCAGCTCTCATGCGCAACGCGATGCAGCAGATGCAGACCTTGGAGTCGAATGCCACGCAGGCGGTGGATGGACTGATGACCGGCAATGGGACCGACGTACACACGGCGATGATCGCCACCCAGAAGGCAGACCTGGCGTTTGAGATGGCGCTTGCGTTCCGTAACAAGGCAGTCGGCGCCTATCAGCAACTGATGAGCACACAATTCTGATTCTTTGCCCAATCACAGCATGGACACGCAACCCAATTCGACACAGTCTCTGGCGCTTCTCGCGCCGGTAACGCGCTCCTGGCAGCGAGTGATGGCGCTGCCAAAGCGCACGCGAACGGCGCTCTTTGCGGTGGCGGGGACGGTCATCTTCTCTGCCGGGATCTTTGCTTCGCTGGTGATGCAGCCGAGCTGGCGCGTGCTGTACGCACACCTGGACCCGGCGGATGCGCGCGAATTGGGGGATGAGCTGACCGCGGCCAAGATTCCCTTCGATGTCACACCGGATGGCACTACGCTCAAGGTCCCGGCGGACCAGTTGGACAAGGCGCGACTAGAGACCGCGGCCAAGGGTGGTCCAAAGAGCGGCCGGCTGGGTTTTGAGCTATTCGACAAGCCGAACTGGGTGGGGTCGGAGTTCGACGAACGCGTGAACTATCAGCGAGCGCTTGAGGGAGAGATCGAGCACACGATTGAAAGCATGGGCTCGATAAAGTCGGCGCACGTGCACCTGGTATTGCCGCACGAATCGCTCTTCACGGAGCGACAGGAAGAGGCGAAAGCCTCCGTGTTGCTCAAACTGAAGCAGCGGGATCTGAGCCCGCAGGAAGTGGATGCGATACGCAACCTGGTGGCCAGTTCGGTCGATCACCTGAGCGCTGCCAATGTGACGCTGGTGGACGCCGACGGGCGCGCGCAATTGGGTAAAAGGAATCCGGACGCCGCAGCAAGCGGGGAAGAGCAGCGACTTTCCGACCGCCTTGTGGCTACGCTGGAGCCGATCACCGGCGAAGGCAACGTGCGCGCCTCCGTGCATCTGGACTACGACACGATAGCCGCAGACGAGACGGACGAGACCTACGATCCGAATGGGACGGTAACGCTGTCGATGCAACGGTCCGAACAGCAGACGGGCGATCGCCCGATGACAGGCGGCGTGCCGGGAACCGCCAGCAACGCACCCAACACGCAGCCGCCGCTGCTTCCACCGCCGCACAGCGCCGGCGCTGCCAGCATGAAGGAAGAGAGCGGTACCTATGGGGTGTCGAAGAAGACGCGGCACGTCATCGAAGGCCCGGGAAGGCTGAAGCGCGCGACCATCGCAGTGCTGATCAATGACCGTCCGCAGGCAACCGGGCATGGCGCTGCGAGCACGCAGGTTCCCTGGACCCCAGACCAGATCAAGCGCATTACGCAACTGGCGCAGGCTGCGGTGGGTTATGACGCGTCCCGCGGCGACGTGATCTCGGTCGAGAATCTGTCCTTCGACAGCACTCCGGATACCGGGGAATCGATTGCCAATCGTGCATTCAACACGGCGCAGAGCCTGGATCTGCCACGATATGGCGCAGCACTGATCGGACTGCTAGCCCTGATTCTGCTGGTCATCCGTCCGGTCACCCGCAGCCTGAGAACCGCAGCGCTGCCGTCACCCGGAGGCTTGCTCTCGGTCACGGATGCACTTCCGGGAGAGATCGCGCAGGCTTTGCCGGCCCCGATAAAACATGGGCGCGAGGCGGTCTTCCAGAGAGTCGCTGCCAGCGTGGCCGCGGATACGGCTCAATCAGCACGGCTGCTGCACATGTGGCTGGAGAGCGACTAAGTCAGTCAAAGGTCAGGCAAGGATCGGGCAAGAACCCAAAGGGACACGCATGGCGGAAGCGATCACATCCAACACGACGAACGCGGCACCAGGAGGCCCGGGCGTACAGCCCGGATCGAGCGGCCAGGTGACTCTGAGCGGGCGGCGACGGGCGGCCATCCTGTTGATGGCGCTGGGCGAAGACGTGTCGCGTCAACTACTGCAGGACCTGCCCGATCCGATGATCGAGTCCGTTGCGGCAGAGATTGCATCGCTCGATCACGTTGATCCGGAGCTGACGATCGGGGTGCTTGAGGACTTCGAGGTGATGTTGACTACACAGCAGCAGAGCATGCGGGGCGGCCTGGCTTCCGCCAGCCGGCTGCTCACCGGCGCGCTTGGGCGCTCACGTGCCGATGCGGTGATGCAGCAGCTGCAACGAACCAAGGAGGCAAACGACAGCAACCTGGCGATGCTGCAGCGGGTCGATCCCACCCAGTTGAGCAAATCGCTCGAGAACGAGCATCCGCAAACAGTGGCTCTGGTCCTGGCACATCTCGATCTGCAGCGTGGCTCCCAGGTATTGGCGGGATTGGGCGAAGAACAGCGCGTGGCCGCGGTGCAACGCCTGGCGGAGATGCGGCATTTCTCGCCCGAAGTGGCGCAAAGGGTGGCCCGAATTCTCAATCAGCAGTTACAGACCATCGGCGATACGCAGAAGCGCTCCTACTCCGGATACAAGGCGGTGGCGGACCTGCTCAACGGGCTGGAGGCGGAGGCTTCGAAGAAGATACTCGACCGGGTGGAAACGGAATCGCCCGAGACGGCGATCCACGTGCGCAACCTGATGTTTACCTTCGACGATCTGCTGAACGTGCCGGGGGCGAGCGTGCGCGATCTGGTGGCCGGGGTTGACAGGCGGCAGCTCGCGCTGGCTATGAAGGGAACAAAGGATGAGTTGCGCGCTCATATCTACAAGGCCATGTCGACGCGTGCGGCAGAGATGCTGCAAGAAGAGATTGAAGTGATGGGCCCGGTGCGCTCGCGCGAAGTAATGCAGGCACAACAAAGCATCCTGGCGATCGCGCGACGCATGGAAGCAGCAGGTCAGATCATTCTCAAACTGGAGCAGGGCGACAGCCTGATGGTTTAGGCGGCGGCGTTCGTTACCGCCACTCACACAAGGATGAAAATGGACGCAGAGATTCGAAGGCTCACGTACGTGCCGCGCTTTGGCGGATCAAAACCAATGGGCGCCACGCCGGCTGGCATTGGGTCCATCGTTGGCGACCTGCCGGCACTGTTCCGCAAAGACGAGGCCGGGAAACACGCGGCTAAGGCAGCCGATGTGCGGTTGGAAGCCCGTCTCATCGAACTGGAACGCGAGCGGGCAGAGAGCGAACGCCGGCATCGCGAGGCGCTTGACGATGCACATCAGAAGGCCGTGGAAGAACGGGCCGTGGCATTGAGCGAACAAAAGGAAAGGCTGGAACAGGAACACACGAGCACTATCCAGGCATCGATTGCCACATTTCAGGAGGCGCAGCGACGATATTTCGCTGATGCGGAAGCGGCTGTGGTGAGGCTCTCGCTTAGCATTGCCGGCCGCGTGCTGCATCGGGAAGCGCAGATGGATCCCTTATTGCTGCGAGGAGCGGTGCGGGTGGCACTGGAGGATATGCAGCAGAGCGCGACTTGCGTGCTGGAGGTGGCTGCAGAAAAAGCGGAGGCTTGGGGGAGATGGCTCTCCGGCTCAGGGATGCTCGCGCGGGTGCAGATTCGTAGCAAGGAGGATGCCGCGCCGGGGCATTGCCGGCTGGAGATCGGTGCCAGCACTGCCGATTTGAGTGTCAGCACTCAGTTGGCTGAAATCGAGCGCGGCTTCTTCGATCTCCTGCAGAGCCGTCCCTCCGCAGGCACTGGCGAGGCGGGGTCAGAGAGATGACGCCCGCGCTGGTGGATGCTCTCGACAGCTATCTGCGCCGGCGAAATGCATGGCGCTGGAGCGGAAGTGTGCTCGATGCGGCTGGGCAAAGTATGGAATGTGCCGGCCCGCTGTGCCGGATCGGAGACTGCTGCGAGATTGTGGATGCTGGCGGCAGGCGCTATGCAGGCGAGGTCATTGGTTTTCGCGGCCAGCGTGTGCTGGCGATGCCGCTGGAGGGAATCGAGGGCATACGCCATGGCGACGCAGTGATCGGTCTGGGCCAGGCCCCGGATTTTCCTGCGGGCGAGGGACTCATCGGCAGAGTGCTCGATGCCGTCGGAAACCCTCTGGATGACGCGGGACCACTGCACGTGATCGGACGCGAGCCAGTCCATCGCGCGCCAACTGCCGCAATGGATCGCATTCCGATTCGCCAGCCACTTTCCACCGGCGTCCGCGCTCTTGACGCCATGCTGACTGTGGGCCTTGGTCAACGCATTGGCATCTTTGGCGGCTCGGGAGTCGGCAAGAGCACGCTCATCGGCATGATGACTCGCAACACGTCGGCCGATGTGGTTGTGGTGGGTCTGGTAGGAGAACGTGGCCGGGAGGTTGGCGAGTTTCTTACCGATGCATTAGGCGAAGAGGGACGACGTCGCGCCGTGGTGATTGTGTCGACATCGGACCAGTCACCTCTGCTGCGCATGCGCGCCGCGCTGGCCGCAACCAGCGTTGCAGAAAACTTTGCGGCGGAAGGCAAGGATGTATTGCTGGTGCTCGATTCGCTGACGCGCTATGCGATGGCGGCGCGCGATGTAGGGCTGGCGGCAGGGGAGCCACCGACAGCGAAGGGGTACACGCCGTCGGTCTTCAATCGCGTCGCAAAGCTGGTGGAGCGCGCGGGGCGATTCCGGCGCGGCAGTATCACCGCGTTCTACACAGTGTTGATGGAGGGGGACGATCAGCAGGACCCCGTCGTGGATGCTGTGCGCTCCTTCGTGGATGGTCACGTCATGCTCTCGAGATCGCTGGCGTCGGAGGGCTGGTATCCGCCGATCCATGTGTTGGACTCGATCAGCCGCTTGATGCCTGCTGTCACCTCGGCCGAACATCTGCAGGCTGCAGGGGCGCTTCGCCGTTCAATGGCGCTGCATGACCGCGCGTCGGACCTGATTCGGATCGGCGCGTATAAAGCGGGCGCGGATGCAGACCTGGATCGGGCCATTGCGTTGCAGCCCATGATTCGGACCCTGCTGACGCAGGACGCTGAGCAGAACGCGTCTCTCGGGGAAACCGTGGAGGCGCTGCTTCAGGTGTCGCCAGCGTGAGCGTTCGCCGGCCCATGAAGAGATTGCTGGCGCTGCGCGCGATCGAAGAAGAGCGCGAGGAGGCGGAATTGCGCCAGCAGCGCCAACTGCGGCAGATATGCCTGGATGCGCTCAACGCATCCGAGGCAAGGCAGGCTCTTGCGTTGCGTGTGCTGCACACGGCGCTCGATTCCGGCGATCGCGCGGAAGCGATCTCCGCAGAAATGGCGCTGGCCTGCGGCCCTATGGAGCGCCATACGTTGCAACGGCGTCTTGCACAATTGGATGCGGCGGTGGAGGTGGCGACTGCCGCATGGCAAGGTTCACGCGTGCGCCGGTTGCAAATGGAAACGATTGTAGATACTGCGGAGGTCAACCTTCACAGGGAAACACAGACGCGCGAGCAAAAAAGACTCGACGGGTGGTTCCTCTCGTCTCGACCACAGAAGTTTGCAGCACTCTCAGATGAGAATTCTCAAAGAGAAACGCAGTATCCGGCAAAGCTGGATGGCACAGTGCGTGCAGATAGCGTTCACGAATGAAGCTGCGTCTCCAACTCGCGGAAATGCTGCCCGCATCGCCAAAGCCTGGCACGGATGCCTCCCATGGCGACGGGGCGTTTGGTACCGCGATGGAAGCGATGATGGCGACGTCTGCTTCCGGCAAACCGTCGCCTGTCGGATCCCCCGGTATTGGCTGGTAAGCAGCCGCCGATTGGGACGCATGTCGGGGACCGCCAGACCCTGACCAATCGATCGATATTCGGGCTACGGAAATACATGCGGCGAATCAAGTGTCTCAACTCGGCGCACCTTTCGCCACCATGCCTCAGCAACAGATGCGGAGCAGAAAGAGCTGGCTCAAGTTCAAGATAGTCAGGGCCAAAGTAGTCCGCATCCTGTCGCGGAAGCGCCGCTCTCTTCGGAGCAACCGCTGGTCGAAGAGGCGAAACAGTCGATCGATGCGCGGCCGCTGCTTCTTCAAAGTCCGGTCGTTCAGGAGTTGCATGTAAGCCCCCAATCACCTGCAGGCGCGACATCGCCTGACGCTACTGCGATCAAGAGTGCGTCGTCTCACGCAAAGCACAAAGCAGAGACGATGCCGGAGGAACCAACGCACCCTGCGGATGGTCAAGCAGCCGGCGTTCTGACGGTAATTTCGCAACCAATCGATGTAGTCTTGCCTATCCCGACGCTGAAACTGAAGGGACCCGCACCGCAACCCGACGGATTGCCGCCAGCATCCTTGAAAACCAGTTCCAGGCGCAAGGTCATCCTCCCGTCCAGGATGCATCTGGTCAAGCCCTGTTCCTGCGGCGGCCTTTGGCCATGGCGACTTGCATGCCGCTCCAGTTGCGACCCGGGGTCTCTACGCCGGGTATCTCACGATGCCGCAGCCTCCAGGAACGGCGGCGAGCACGGGCGACAAGACACCTGAATCGATTTCTTCAAACGGGAAATCAGAGAGCTCCACGAATACGCATTTGACCGGCAGCCGATCGGGAGGGCGAACGCCAGCGTTGTAGTACCGCCAAATCAGGCGCTCCATCCGCAAGGTGCACCTTCGACAGACGGCGCCGAGACCAATGCGAAGCAGACAGATATCCGTGCGCCGAAAGAAGGGGAGAGGAAGACCGCTTCCGAAGTGAAATCCGAAATCAGGCTCAACGTCACGGGTCATCTGACGCCAACGCCACCGGCGGTGCAACATCAGGTGTCGCCAAATCTTTCACCCGCAATGACCGCTGGTGCAGAGAAGCCGATAGCAACGCATCGGCCAGAGGCCGGCGCGGCGCAGGTGCTGGAGAGGATGGACCTGGGTGGCTCCTCGGGCGCCGTCCCGTTGCGTTCGGATGCGCGTCGGCTGGATGTCGGCGTTTCCTCGGGCACGCTCGGGTGGGTCGAGGTAAGGGCGACAACGAGTGCATCCGGCCGTGTTGACGCAACGTTGCATGTACAGAATGACGCTTCGGCTCAGGTGCTCACCAGCCAGTCGAGAGATATCTCTGACTATGCGCGCGAACATTCCGTTCAGTTGGGCCAGGTGTCGGTCGGTGTGGGAACCGGAGATAGCGCGCAAGGGCAGTCGCATTCCACAGATACGCGCGATGGAAACGGACCTCGACCCAGAGGAACGGCGGTGCAGACCCTGGCGGATACCGAGCAGACGTATCATGCTGCGGACGCAGTGTCGTTGATCAGCGTACGAGCTTGAAGGGAGCCCGGCGAAACGGGCTCGGAAGGAGATGAGATGCACATTCCGGGAAGCATTCCTATGGCCGCGACGGCGACCAGCAATGCGACCGACGGCACGGACAAGCAACAGTCAGAACGGTTCCATGATCACTGCGAACGACTTTCTTACGCTCCTGGTGACCGAGTTGAAGAACCAGGACCCGACTGCGAATACCGATCCAAATGCCTACGTCGATCAGCTGGTCCAGGTGAATAGCCTGCAGCAGTTGATCCAGATCAACCAGAACACAGATGCCACCACAGGCAGCACCACCCCGACCGGTTCCGGTCAGTAGCTGGCTGGCGGTCATACGAAACGATTGATCAGAAAGTTGCCGCGCCGCGGCCAGGAGGAATCAATGCCATCTTTTTCTACCGCCCTTTCCGGGCTGGAATCCAATAACACCGCACTCAATACGATCGCCAACAATCTGGCGAACATGAACACCATCGGTTACAAGGACCAGACCGATCAGTTCAGCACGCTGTTCTATCAGCAACTCAACGGCGGCGTGAACGGCGGCGTGCAGGTTGGAGTGGGCACGCAGGTCGCCACCACCGAGACGGACTTTTCCGATGGCGGCCCCAGCAGTACGGGTCAGTCGACGGATATGGCGCTTCAGGGCAACGGCTTTTTCGTCATTGACGACCATGGCCAGCAGGAGCTGACACGCGCCGGAGACTTTGTGCTGAGTAAGAATGGTGCGCTGCAGACGATCAGCGGCGCCTCAGTGATGGGGTATCCGGCTGCGAATGGAAGCATCGCTGTGGGAAGCGGTGTGCAGCCCATCGTCATCCCGCTCGGTCAGACCCTCGCGGCCAAGCAGACCGGCTCCATGAACATCCAGGCAAACCTGGATGCCTCTGCCGCTGTTGGCACGAGCGTACCTGCGCCGGTTACGCTCTATGACTCGCTTGGCGCGGCACATCAGGCCACGGTGACCTTTACGAAGACGGCGGCGAACACCTGGAGCTACAACATCGCATTGCCGGCGGGCGAGGCCACAGGCAGCTCAGGCACTACAGGGACACTCACCTTCGACGGCTCCGGCAACCTGACGAGCCCGACAGGGACAATCAGCGGGATTTCGTTTACCGGCCTGAGCGATGGAGCATCGAACATGAGCTTCGGCTGGAACCTGAATGGAGCCGCGGGGAGCTCCATTACCCAGACCGCTTCGGCTTCAAACGTCGCGGGTGCGACTCAGGATGGCTACGCCAGCGGCAGCTATCAGGACTTCAGCGTGGACGGGAACGGCATCGTTGAGGCGAGCTTCAGCAACGGCCAGAAGGAGATGTGGGGCAGGTAGCCGTGGCAACCGTGGCAAACCAGCAGGGGCTGCAGGCAACGAACAACACTGCTTATCTGGCGACTCTGGCTTCGGGACCAGCAGTGATTGGCACGGCAGGAAACGCCGGGCGGGGGACGATTGAGGGAGGAGCATTAGAGTCTTCCAATGTGGACGTCTCTACCGAATTTTCGGCGCTGATTGTCGCCCAGCGCGCCTTCGAGGCAAACTCGAAGTCGGTAACCACCTTCGATCAGGCCACTCAGGAAGCCATCAACATGATCCACTAAGCCGGGGCTGCATTTTTGCGGAGCGTCGAGACCATCGCGCTCCGCATCTCCGCTTCTGCTGTTGGCGCAATCGCCGGCGTTTCCCAACGCGCCCGTTCGTCCCCGTTTCTGACAGATCTCTAAGATCGTCCGCACGGAATGGCATTCGCATGCATTTTTCATCGGCATGGAGAATACAGCCCATAACCCGCCGACCCGCCGGAAAACACTCCGGGGCCGATCTCACAGCCTTGGCGCATCAGCCCCTTCTGCCATCACCGCAGGAAGGGAGCGATGCGAAACCCATCGAGACCGAGTGCACGGAGATTGTGCCTTCCTTTCGGACCCAGAGCTCAGAGGAAAGCGTTGCGGAAGAGGGAACGCTTGCCCTTCCCGAACATCTGCGGCAGATCCCATTTCGCGTTGAACTTCGTGTGCCTTTGTCGCACTTTACGCTTCGCGACTTGCAGCAACTCGAACCGGGCGCATTGCTTGCAACGGAGCATCTGTCGGTGCGCGATCTTGTTCTTACGGCAGCCGGCGAGCGTTTGCTGCTGGTGGAGCTTGAGGCGGTTGAGCAGCAGATAGCAGCACGCGTCAAACGTCTGGCGTGGCGGCATAAGTGGCGGAGGAAGGCATGACGCCTCTTCAAGCCTGGCTGAGCAAGCCGCGCGCTACTGTCCGCGTTGACCGTGCTGTTCCGTGGGCTGCCTGGATGAAAGCCCTGCGGCGCCCCTTCAGCGGCAGACACACCGATTCAGGGCCACGCATCGAGGTTCTCGATCGCCTGTCGCTGGGCGGTAAGAAATCGCTGCTGCTGATCGCAATCGAGGGCCGTCGCTTGCTGGTTGGCGTCGGCGACGGGGCCGCGCCTTCGATCTCCACATTCGACGAGGCCGTTGCCTCTCCGCATCGGGCCCCGGCTCGCATTCCACGCGAAGGTTCCGTGGCAGAAGGATGGCACGCTCAATGAGCCCTCATCTTGCATTGCTTCTGGCTGCGCCGCCATCGTTACCATCCCTACAGGCGTTGGCCGGTATTAAAGACAACAACTCGGTGCCGTGGACGATCGTCGGCATCCTCACCCTGCTCACGCTGCTTCCCGCCATCGTTCTTTCCGTTACGCCGATGGTGCGTCTGCTGGTGGTGTTTCACTTCCTTCGCCAGGCACTGGGGACGCAGACAGCGCCAGGCAACCAGACATTGATGGGGCTTGGCCTCATGATGACGTGGTTCCTGATGCAGCCCGTGATGGTATCGGTGAATCAGCAGGCCATTCAGCCATTCCAGCAAGGGCAGATATCCGGGTGGCAGGCGGTGGAGAGAGGCGTTCAGCCGCCCAAACAATTCATGTTGCATTACGCGCGCGAAAAAGACCTGGCGCTGTTCGTCAAGGCCGGATCGATACCTCGGCCGAAGACGCCGATGGACCTGCCGATGCGGGTGGTCGTTCCGGCGTACATGCTTTCGGAACTGAAGGCCGGCTTTCAGATTGGCGCCATCCTCTTCCTGCCGTTCCTG
>CAVVSP010000032.1:0-32175 GCA_963750845.1 uncultured Acidobacteriaceae bacterium | reverse complement strand
GGCGGCGGGAGTCGAACCCGCGTCCGAAATCGCTGTCAGCCGAGAGACTCCATGCGTAGTCGCGTTCCAAAGACTTCGCAACGGGCGCTTAGAACGGACAAGATGCGCACGCCGCTAGCCCGAAAATCTCATCTCCGCGGCCCGGACATAGCCTTGGAAACCAGCCTGCTGTGTGACGTCCTGACCTTGGCCCGCAGACAAAGCCTTGGAGGACGGCTACTTATTTAATTAAGCAGCAAGTGCAAGATTGTTATTGGCAATCATTGTTTTTGCAAGCGATTACGGGTGCTCACACCCCGGCATGCCTCTCAATCCGCAATCGATCCCGTCGAAACCGTGACGCCCCCAACTCGGGTATACACGCCAGACGTGGCGATCGTAACTCTCTAAAAAGACCGCTTTATTAAGTATAGCATGGCGAAAAAGCATCTCTTGCCGGCATCTACACGAAGCGAATCCGGCGGGAGGCCAGCACCACCATCCGGAGTAGCACGACCCCGTGCTTCCACCGCTGAATATTCGTTTCGCCGTACTTGCGCTCGCGGTAGCGAATGGGCAGATCGAGGATCTTCAGGTTGTAACGCGCCGCCCCAAAGAGAAGATCGAAGTCGCCGAAGGGTATCGATTTCGCCGAGCGATTTGCCGCAATCGGAGGGCGAATTGATCGACGACTTTCAGTTTGCGTGTCAAGACGGCAGGAGGGGGGCTGCACGTGCTGAATACAACCAGCACCGTGGCGACAACCTCACTGGCCATTGTCGGCGAGACTGTGAATAGGTTGGACGAAGCGATTGCACCGTGATGCGCGAGGTGCGCGCTGTTTATCCGTGAAGCATCCGCCATGCGCTATGGCAGATGCGGAGCATCCGCACCCCGTTCCAGAACACCCGAGTCATTTTAGTCACGCCGTAGGTGCGCTCTTGATAGTGAACGGGCATCTCCACAATTTCGAGGTGCAATTTCGAACTGCCGAAAATCAGCTCATAATCGCCCCACAGGTCTCGAATGCCCCAACTTCCCAGTCCCTTCTCGATCCTCAGCCAGTCTTTCCGCCACAGCACTTTGGTGCCGCACAGGGTGTCCTTAAAACGCTGCCCCAAGAGATAGGAGAAGACGACCCCGAAAACACGGTTGCCGGCTTGGTTAAGAAACTTCATGGCCACCTTCGGCACGGGGTAGACGAGACGGCTACCGTTGACGAATTCCCCGGTGTTTCCCACCAGCGCTTTGGAAGAAGAAGAGGGGCAGTTCCTCGGGCATCACACTCAAGTTCCACGTCAAGGATCATCAGCACGTCACCCTTGGCGCCGCGGAAGCCCGTCCCACACACGTCTCGGCTTTGCAGATTCCCGGCCCATCCAGCAGCCGAATGTCGCGACCCGGGTACAGCTCTTGCATCCGTCGAACTTCGTCGGCTGTCCCATCGGTCGATTTGTCGTGCGCAAAAAATGATCTCCGTGTGTTTTTCCATCTCGGGGATCCGCTCCACCGCAGGCTGAATATTGCCCTTTTCGTTCCGGCAGGGAACGATGACGGAGACAGAGGTTTCGTCCTCGTCGTGCGCGACAGGCTTTGGGCGCACCACGATTACCTGAATCATACAAAGCCGGCGCAGCCCCGGGGAGCTTGGCTAAAAACTCGTTTAAAAACCCGGAGACGATGAGCGGAATGTATTTGGGACACAGAAGCATCTGGTGAGTACGCAGCGGCGCGAAGCCTGAAAGAACCAGGAATCTGTGTACATCCTCCGAACTCAACCAGTTTGGCTCAACGTAGGGGGCCCGCAATCCCATTGAGCTTGCGAGTTCGAGCACAGGCTCCCATAGGTGGTTGTAATTAACGATAAGGACCAGCGTATCCTGCGTGCAATGAGCGCGAACGCGATTGAGAGCCGCGAGGATGTCGACCGTATCGAAGATATGGCCGACGACGACGTAGTCAAATTTTTCTGCCAGGGCCAGGTCTTCAGGAGAGGCACAGATGAAATTGAGGCTGGGATGTTTCTTCTGCGCGACGTCTACCAACCTCTGGCTGATCTCAACCCCGACGCCGTAGGACGGTTTTACCGAGACTAGCAGGCCGCCGGTCTGGCAGCGCACTTCCAGCACTCTCTTATTCAGCTCGAGCCGATGAAACGCAGCATGCGCTTGATATGGTCGTAATAGTAGCGATTCGCTCGATCCATCGATCTCGCTTTGGAGCAATACCGTCTGCGATTCCCGGCGTGCCTGGCGGCTCGATTGCAATGCCGCCACACCCCAGGAGCCCTTCTTGACTGCAGGGCTCGGCCCCTGAGAATTCCCTGGGGTCGCCGTCGCAAATTGGTTCAAGTGTTGTTCCTCTCCTGAGGGGTGGTGGCCGGAATCGAGGTCACCGGCCACTAGTTGGGGGGTTGGTGAGAGTCCGGATGACCGGTCGAACTCTGGAGAATCGACTGAAATTCACCAGGAGAGCCATTCATATGTTCATAGTGGATGAAACTGAAATTTATGCCCAGCCAGATGAAGTATTTCAGATGTCTTGATGGAACCGGCAACTGTTCGCCAATTATGTTACTTCACTTCGCATGAACTAGTAGCTGTTCGCGATTTGCCCACGATGCGTAAATTTCCTGGAAGATATCGTCCAGCGATTTCGAGATGTCCCATCCGGGGTAATGGGCTTTCATCTTCTGCAGGTCGCTAATGTAACAAATGTGGTCCCCTGACCGGTTCTGTTCCACGTAGTCGTAGGCCATCGGCTTGCCAGAGATTGAAGCTGCCTTCGCGAAGGCTTCGAGAATTGAGCAACTGTTCGTGCGCCCGCCGCCGATGTTATATACCTCTCCGGAACGCGGACTGTTAACGAAGGCTGCAATAAAGCGTGCCACATCCAGAGAATGAATATTATCCCGCACCTGCTTGCCCTTATATCCATATATTTTGTACTTGACTCCTGTCGCGTTGCACTTGATCAGATAGCTCAGGAACCCGTGAAGCTCGACCCCGGAGTGGCTTGGGCCCGTGAGGCAGCCGCCGCGCAGCGAGCAGGTGGGCATGTTGAAATAGCGTCCGTATTCCTGGACCATGACATCAGAAGCGACTTTGATGCGCCAAAGATCGAGTGCTTTGACTGGTCGATCCGGAAAGTCTCCGGGATCCCGTTCCAGTAGTCTGGGTCCGCGTATTCCCAACGCGTCTCAAGTTCCTTGAGAGGCAATTCGTTCGGTGCATCACCGTAGACCTTATTGGTCGACATGGACACGATCGGTGATTCGGCACATTCTGCCGTACGGCTTCAAGCAGATTCAGTGTGCCCACTGCGTTTGTGTCGAAGTCAGCGAAAGGAATGGACGCCGCAAGGTCGTGGCTGGGCTGGGCCGCCGTGTGCACAATGGCGTCGGGCCTAATCTCTTTCAGGAGGTCAAGCATTCCCTGGCGGTCGCGAATGTCCAACTCGTGATGCACGAACGACTTGATCAGCGCTTGCAGTCGATGCTGATTCCAGCGCGTATCACCCTTGGGACCGAAGAATGCCGCACGCTGATTGTTGTCGACACCGTGAATCTGCCAACCCTCTGCGGAAAAAAAAAGCACACCTCGGATCCGATCAGGCCAGAAGAACCGGTGACCAGGATTTTCTTCATCTCAGGTTTCCCCGATCATTCCCTGTTGAAAACGCGCTTACGATACCACGTTCCATCCACCATTGTTTACCACATACATTCCATTCCAGAAGGCGAGAAGCAAGTTTCCTGGCTTGCATTTCAAACGGGAAACGTCAGCAGACCTGCAACTGGAGGGTGAGTTCGACTTCAGCATCTGCTCGGATCTGCTCAATGATCTATGGGAATCAACTGGCCAGAAAGATCGATGCCGTAGCCGTATGCCGGCTCCAGCTTTCGCCAGCAAATCTCCCTCTCCGCACCCCTTTTGCAGAATCCGCATACCGGGAGGGACGGAGAGCTTATAGATCTCGGCCAGGCGGCTCTGAATAGTACCTACGGTGGCCGGCCCACTTTGAAGCAGAGGCCGCATATCCCTCCCAATACTGCCGACGAGTTTCCGTATACGCCGCCGACTGTTCCGACGGTCTTGTGAAGGTTGACTCGGGAGAGGGCATCTGGGAGGATGGCATCCAATAACGCTATCACTGCGGCGCTTCTCGTCAATACTTCACTTCCGGCAGTGGGCAAGCTGCATGAACGTGACGATCCCATCATCCTGGAATGGAGCCATCACCTGAGCGCACAGGAAACCGGCCCCCCCACGGCAATTCACGATATTGAGGCGCGCCGTCAGTCCGAAGCGGATGTTTACAAGGGCCTCCGGATCTATGTGGTGACGTTCCTGGTACTGACCGCATTTGCCTGGGGTCTCGCCGGCATACGCGGGTCCATCCTGCATGAGCCTTATCCACGCAACACGGTGTTTTTCATACCCGAAGTCCGCTTCTCCGATTTCCTTGATCTAAGCCAGCGCGTCCCTCATTGGCACGAGCCCCATGTGCTTTCGCGAACCGATATCAAAACTATTTACCCCTATCCATTCCCCTATCCTTACCCAGCCCCATCCTTCTATGCTTACGTCTTCTTCGTTCGCCTGTTTCCTCTCCACTCCTTGCGGGCCTACCTGATCTTTGTTTTTCTCAGCTTTCTTCTTCGCCACCTGTTTCTTTTCGCTGCGCGTCCGGCGCGCTACTTCAAAAAAGCTTCCCCAAATCGCGATCTGGTCGACGCTTCTTTTGGGATTTCCTCTGCAGTTTTTGATCGATCGCGGTAATATCGAGGCGGTCATTTGGCTCCTCGTTCTTCTTGGCGTGGTGGCCTTCGCACGGAACCGGACGCTGGTTTCCGCGCAACTGCTTTTCCTCTGCCAGCGTCGATGAAGGTATTTCCAGGCCTGCTCTTCGTGCTTTTTCTTGCCCGGCGCAAGTTCGGAACGTTTGTCGTCGCCATAGCCGCAACGGCTGCTTTTTCGCTGCTGGCATTGGCCGGAATTGGTCCCACCATCCATCAAGCCGCCCTTGAAAGCTAGAGGAGCGCGGCTTTTCTAACCAGCAATTACATCGTTCAACACGACAACGCCGGCTTCGACCACTCGTTCTTCCAGGGAATCAAACATGGAATCTACGTTGCGGAAGCGTTCCAAAAGCATCCCACAGTTCCGCTCCCCATCCGCACTCTGCCGGCGAATCGAATAGCGCTGCGAGTCTATAACATTGTCATTCCGCTGGCCGCTCTTCTGCTTTACTGGTTTCGCCTGCGCCGCCTGCCACTCCTGAACCAGTTCATCGCATATATCGTTCTCTGCGTCTCCTTGCCCTATGTTTCTGGCGATTACACGCTGGTTCACGTGTATATAGCATGGGCGGCATTTCTATTGTTTCTTCTCGATGACGTCGCGACAGGCCGGGTCAGGATTCCGGCCAACGCCATCCGCAGGATTTTATTTTCGTGCGCGGTGATCTTCGTGCCGCTCTCTTACATCGCGATTACTGGTAGCACCAATCGCAGCTTTGCCCTCGGGCCGCAGGTGAAGACGATCTTCCTTATCCTCATCCTTCTGACCGTGTGCCGCGTCCCCATGCCAAGTTCGCTCTTCGGAGACCTGCAACTCCCCGATCCCGGCGAGGCGCGGACCTAAATGAGTGGGGCTTGCGAAAAGATAAGGTCGACATAACCCTTTGCGGAGAGTTCACTGCTCAGCCCTTCCATAAGTTCGCCGTTCTTTCCCAGGGTATACATCCTGAACCCTCTTTCGCGGAACCAGTCGAGCATTGCCGACGGGTCGTACCCCAGGTCCTTCATCGCGTCAGGCATGTACTCGATGGCCACTGCAGCGCGTCTCTGCTGCGCGAGGGTCGCGGCCATCCCGCGACAAACCGCGAATTCGTAGCCCTGAACGTCAATCTTGATCAGGCAGATCGGCCGCTCGGCGACGGACGGAGCAACGAAATCATCGACGCTGGTAATCGGTATTGTGACATACCTCTCCGCTCGCTGGTGGCTCGCGCGTAGGTTGTCCGTCGCAATCCTGTGGTCGGCATGATGATGCTCGTTGAGCCATAGTTCGATCTCACCGCTGCGGTCTCCCACCGCCGACTGCACCGGACGACTTTTCCTTGTAACTTTCGCGATCGAACGGTGGATTGCAGCAACCGGAAATTGAATGGCTCGGGCTCAAAGGCATAGACGGTGCCATCGGCATCGCCAGCCTGGGCAAAGAGCGATGCGGTATATCCAATGTTCGCGCCAATATCCAGAATGTCGCCGCCCCGGAATAGCTCCGGTCGCTTCCGGGCAAGGGCAGCAAAGGGATCTTCGAGGTACCGCTTGTACAGGAAATAGGATGTGGTGAATAGCTTTCTGCCAAAACCCGTCTCGAGCAGCCCGGAGCGACGAGTAAGCGAGTAGAGTCCCGTTACCGCGCGTGCTTGCGAAGGGGAGATTGCCATACGTTGAAGCCAAGTGTAACGCCCGGGGAGGCATCAGACTCGATTCCGCCCGGCGGTCGCTCTCATGACATCAGGTAAAACTATAATCGGATGGCGGGAAGACCAGAGACAGTGATGCTTCGTTCCATACTCGCGCATCCCCTAACGCGTGGCCGGTCAATCGACGATCCCGCGACCACGGAGCTTCGACGTTCGATTGTCACCTCGAAACCCTTCCTCCGAGCAATTTACGAAGACTGGTATCGAGCGATCCTGGAGCGCCTTCCCATATGCGAAGGATCGGTATTGGAACTCGGCTCCGGCGCCGGCTTCTTTCAGCAGTTTGTTCCCGACGTGATCACTTCAGAAGTCTTCGAGTGCCCGGGTGTCCAGCTCGTCGCTGATGCGCGGAGCCTCCCATTCGCGTCCGGCGAGCTTCGCGCGATCGTCATGACCGACGTTCTGCACCACATACCCGATGTCGCGGCCTTCTTTCGGGAAGCCACGCGCTGCTTGCGGCCCGGCGGTGTCGTCGCCATGGTGGAGCCCTGGGTCTCCCCGTGGTCGCGCCTGATTTATACACATTTGCATCATGAACCGTTCGAGCCAGAAGTCGGGCGCTGGGACTTCCCGGCGAATGGCCCTCTCTCGGACGCAAATGGCGCGTTGCCCTGGATACTCTTTGAGCGCGATCGGAAGCGATTCGAAGAACAGTTTCCCGAGCTCAGGATCGAAGAAGTTCGCCCCATGATGCCGTTCCGCTATCTCGTCTCCGGCGGCGTCTCCATGCGCACGCTCATGCCCGGCCGCACAACCTCTCTCTGGAAGTTCATCGAAAGAGCATGCGAGCCGCAGATGAAGAGACTGGCGATGTTCTCGCTGATATCGCTTCGGCGGCTCTAGTCCGTCGCGCCCCGCGGTGCGGGGTCCGGTCCACCGCCTCGGTACAAAGATCGCACGAATGCATTGCAATCTTTCAAATTCCGGGTGTACTGTCTTGGGCCATGCCATCCACACTCGATCAGATCAAGCACGCAATGCAAAACACCAATGACCTCTTCAACGCGGAGGTTTTCGGCAAGCGGAACTTCGCCGCGTTCGACGACATCTACACACGGAACGCCCGCATTCTTCCTCCCGGCGCCCCGATGATCTCCGGACGGGATGCAATCAGGAAATTCTGGTCCGATCTGGTGCAGTCGGCGAATGCAAAGTCCGCTGTCCTGATGTCAGTGGATGTCATCCAGGCCGGCGAGGGTGTAGTCGAAATCGGAAAAGCTATCCTGGCCGTGGAGCCTCCCGGACAATCCGCAACGCAGATGGAAGTCAAATACGTCGTCTATTGGCGGGAGGAAGACAGCCGCTGGAAGTGGCACATCGACATCTGGAACCAGAACTCCTAAATTATTCGTCGGCAGCCCTCTGCCGTTAACTCTTGGCGCTGGCCCCATTCAGGGAGGCTAAGTCGATGCTCTCGTACTCATGCGCCGCAATGCCAGCGCGAATCTGCGCCGGCGTCTTGCCCAGCTTCGTCATGCGGTAGGCATAGACGCCCTCCTGCGCACAGGTGCTGCATTCCATGCCGTGTGTGCCGGAGAAGCAGCTCTCGAGGCTGGCATGCCCCAGCGCTCGATCACAGCGGCAGTTGCAGGGTAGCTGGTAGAGTATCCGCGGCACCCGGGCAGCCAACGCATACACGCGGAACTGCCAGGGCAGCGTCGCCCCGGCGGCGCGTAGTTGCGCCTCTGTCAGGATGGGCTCCAGCCTCGCTCCAGGCGCGGGAGCGGTCGTATGGAATGCCGGCACGTCGTCCGTCGGCAGGGCCCACTGGGCCGAGGCGCCAAGCGTCAACAGTGCGATAGGGAGGGCAAGCAGGACAGTCCGCATGGTGCTCAGTGTAAGGGAAGCTCCGCGTCGGGCAAAAAAGACGGCACGAACATTTGGGGTGCTCGTGCCGGGAGGCCAGTGACGCAACTTGTACTAAAACTCTCCACGGGAGGCTTTCACCTCAACCGTTCTACTAAGGATAGACGCAAGCGCTGCCGAGATGTTGCTCAAAACAGCAACTTTCTTTGAAAATTACCGCAAACCACTCCTGCCACCTGCAACGCGGCAGGTGCGTTCTGGCGCCCTAACCCTTAGCGACCAACCATTTAGCGCCTGTAGGCCTCACGTTGTCAAGCGCAAAACGGGAAGCAATTCCTGAGAAGCGGCGATTTGCCGTTCGTCATTTGCCGTTCAAGGGGGTCGCCAGGGTGTCCGCTGTCTCCGCCATGGCCAGGTCCTTCGTCGTAATCCCGCCGGCATCGTGTGTCACCAGCGACACCGTCACCTTGCTATAGCGAATATCCAGGTCGGGGTGGTGCTGCTTTTGCTCCGCCTCCACCCCCAGAGACTGGACAAACGCCAGCCCCTCCACGAAGTTAGGAAAGCTGAAGGTGCGGGTCAGCGCGCCGCGATCCACGCGCCAGCCGGGAAGCTTCGCAACCGCCTGCTTCAACGCGTCAGCATCCAGTGCAGCGGATTTCTTGGTCGCCGGCATGGTCTTTAAGATGCCGTCCGTTGCCGCCCGAGTATCCTTGCGTGGCAATAGATGTTTGACCGCACCCAGCGAAAATGGGTTGAACTTCTGTGCCTCACCCTGGATCTCCGCGCGCAGGTCTTCCCAGACGCGGTCCGGCATCTGCAGAAAGACATCCACCACATGTGGGTCGAACTGCGTTCCCATGTTCTTACGGATTTCCTTCCGTGCCGTCGCAAAGCTGGTAGCGCTTCGGTACGGACGGTCCGAGGTGATCGCATCCAGCGCATCCGCCACGGCGAAGATGCGTGCTCCCAGCGGGATCTCGTCGCCCCGCAGCCCGCGCGGATACCCCGAACCGTTGAAGTGCTCCTGGTGGCTGTAGACAATCTCGGACGCTTCCCGCAGGTAGGGGATCTTGCGCAGCATCTGGTAGCCCCGCTCGCAGTGTTCCCGCATCGTGTCCTGCTCGTCCTTGGTCAGCCGTCCCGGCTTCAGCAGAATCGCGTCCGGAATCGCCATCTTGCCCACGTCGTGCAGAAACGCCCCGCGCGCCATGGTGCGTATCTCCTGCGGCGGCAACTGCATCGCGCGCGCCAGCGCAATCGTGTACGCGGTCACTCGCCGGGAATGGCCCTCGGTCTCGGTATCCTTTAAGTCGAGCGCGTCGCCCAGCGCCTCGAGCGTGATGTCATAGGACCGCTCCAGGTCACCGATCGCGCTGTTCAACATCTCGGTGCGGGCTGCCACCAGATCTTCCAGGTGCGTTCGATACACGTTGTTCTGCTCCACCAGTGCGCGGTATTCGAGAGCCCGCAGTACTGTCCCCAGCAGTTGGTCGCGCTCAAACGGCTTTAGAAGATAATCGTACGCCCCGTTGCGCAGGGTTCCGATTGCCACCGCTACGTCGCTTACCCCGCTCACCATCACGATCGGGATCTCGGCATGCCGCTCGCGCACATGATCCAGCAACGCCAGCCCGGTCATCCCCGTCATCACAATATCGGAAAGAATCAGTCGCGGCTTCAGTCCCTCTTCGAGTCGCGCGATCGCCTCTTCCGCGGAACACGCCAGCACCGGGTCATAGCCTGCCGGCTCCAGCATGGCGGAGACAATGGTGCGTACAGAGACATCATCGTCGACAACAAGGATGGTCGGGGGGGCCATACAGGGACGTGCGTCCGGTACCTTTCTGATCGGTCACTTTAGGAACCCGGATTGATCATAGCGGAAACAGCTCCGCACCTCCGTAATCTTCGAAACGCGAAACCATTACTCCTGGATACACGGATGTGGTATTCAGGCCGCTCTATCCCACTGATTTCACATGACCCCTTGACGGAAGTGGTATGGACAGCCATCCTAGCTTCAGCATTCGTTCCGCATCCGCCGGGCCGGGAAAGAGGCTCACGCCGTCCCACTTGAGGGCATGACCGTTGAACTTTGAACGAGAGTTTTCTCCCCAGGGATCGTGCCGGGTCGTGCAATGCCAGATGTCCGAGCGATCGCTCGAGCACCGGCAGCGCGATATCTATGAGACCCATAAGCACCGGGCCTATGCCGTTGCTTATTACATGGTGGGGAACGAGATTGAGGCGGAAGAGGTCGCGCAGGGCACCTTCGTCCGTGCCTTCCGCCAAGCCGAGGAGCCGGATGGCCGCTGCGTGGACTGCGCCCTGGTCGACGAGCTTCGCGAGCGCATGCCGCTTGATGAGCAGGCCGCACCCGCTGAAGCCGTTGCTGGACAGACTCTGGGCGGACGAAATGTCAAGCGCACCGAGTTGGAAGAAGCGCTTAAAGACCTGCCCGCGAACGAGCGCATGGTCTTTCTGCTTCGCGATGTCGAAGGCTACGACGCTGACCGCGTTGCCGCCCTGCTCGACATCCCGCGCCAGCAGGTCGAGCGGACGCTCTTCTCGGCTCGCATCCGCATGCGCACCGCCCTCGCCAAAATGGAGCGCCCCGCCGCCGCCGCCTAGTCTCGCGCAAGCACGTCGCGAGCGGGTTCATCATGGAAGCGCATGTCACTCAACCACTTGGCGTGTCTTTCAAGGAAGGCGCACTCCGCGCATCCATTAGCGTTGTTTTCCGACGCACAAAACTATTCGCATCCAGCCCGCTTCGATGGGCATCGAACTGGGCGTTGATCTAAATGATGGAGGGCGATTAAAGATGACAACCGAAGCAATGCTCGCAAACACGGCGGTGAATGCATGGAAACTCGTTACCGGGCGCCTCGACGCCGCCATCGCCCCGCTGAGTGACGAGCAGATTCAGAAGCAGGTTGCCCCGGGCAAGAATCGTCTGCTCTATCTCGTCGGCCATCTCACCGCGGTCCACGACCGCATGTTCTCTTTACTGGGCCTCGGTGAGCGGCTGCACCCGGAACTGGATGAGATTTACATCACAAATCCCGACCGTGCGTTGCCCGATCCCGTCTCCGCCGCCGATCTCAAACACGCGTGGAGCGAGGTTAACAGCAAGCTCACCGCCGCCTTTGAAAAGCTTACTCCGGCGCAGTGGCTTGAAAAGCATACCGCTGTCTCCAACGAAGACTTCGCCAAAGACCCCACGCGCAATCGCCTCGCCGTCTTGATGAGCCGCACCAATCACGCCGCCTTCCACACCGGCCAGGCCGCCCTCATCAAATCATCGTAGACAATAAGGACATGGCGGATACTCAGCTCTTCGATGTTAGAACCGGTTTACTCGACCACATACGCGACCTGGCCGCTGTGTCGCCCTCGCTCGAGTCTCTGCAGACCGGAATCGTTGCGGCGATGGCGCAGCGTCTCCCGCACTTCAGTTGGACGGGCTTTTACATGCTCGATCCGGCCGATCCCAAGATGCTGGTTCTTGGCCCCTTCGTCGGCGCGCCCACACCGCATGTGCGCATACCCGTAACCCAGGGCATCTGCGGCGCTGCGGTGGCTTCCGGCGAGACGGTCATCGTAGACGATGTAGCCGCCGATCCCCGTTATCTCTCCTGCTCCATCGATACCCGGTCCGAAATCGTTGTTCCTATCTACGTGCGCGGCGCTGTGGTTGGGGAGATCGACATCGACAGCCACGATCCCGCGGCCTTCACCGAAGCGGACCGCTCCTTTCTGGAAGAAGCAGCGCGCATTGTAGGGAAGTACATCGAGCAGCATTAAGCCTTCTCTCCAGGAAGAGCTTCCTCCGCCTCGAAATAGAATTGATAGTGGTGGCGGCAGCCGGGATTGAACCGCGATTTGCAGGCTGGACACTCATTCGTGCAATCCAGGTACTGCCGGATACTCAGCTCCATCCTGCAATTTCCACACATCACTGCCATCTGATCCCATTCGCCGCGCGGCCATACCTCAATCGCGTGGCCGGCCATCGCATCGTGGCAATCCTTGCACGCATAATAGAGGCCGCAGCACCGCATCTTGATGGCAACGATGTCCAGCACTTTGTGGTAATGAACGCAGCGGGTTTGCGCGTCCAGGTCGATCCCGTGCACCGGGGGATGAACATTGGCCATGTATATAAGGTAGATGAAGGAAACCTGATAGGGTCGCACGGATAACCGGCAATCTTGATTCCGGAGGATGGAATGACGGAGTGGGAAGAACAACGCGCGGCAGAGCTTCGCGAGGCGCAAAGCAAGGCGCAAACGCTGTTCGATGAAATCGAAGCGCAGGGTCTGATTTGCGCCGGCATCAGCGAGAGCCGATTGAATGCCGATATCTACGCTCTAGCCGAGAAGATGTACGGAATCTCCACCTACTGGCACAAACGAATTGTGCGCGCCGGCAAAAACACTCTTCTTCCGTACGCCGAAAATCCACCCGACCTCGCCATCGGCGAAGACGACATCCTCTTCCTTGATCTCGGCCCGGTATTCGAGAAGTGGGAAGCAGACTTCGGCCGCACCTTTGTTCTGGGG
Source organism: uncultured Acidobacteriaceae bacterium (assembly GCA_963750845.1). Lineage (GTDB taxonomy): Bacteria > Acidobacteriota > Terriglobia > Terriglobales > Acidobacteriaceae > KBS-83. The sequence goes on along the minus strand of CAVVSP010000032.1, from coordinate 19,327 downwards.
CTTGACCCTGTGAAGCACAAGCTGCGCGACGACGTGGGTCAGGCCTTTGCGGAAGGCAAGCAGTATTTCAACGACACGCCTGCGATCACCAGCGACGCCCTCTTCCACCATGCCTGCTCGCTGGCTGCAAAATTCGGCTGGGAGTTCGGCGGCCCGATTGCCGGGCATCTCATCGGACAGTTTCCGCACGAAAGAATCCCCGATGACAAGGTGACTCTCTACGTTCATCCGAAGAGCCATTTGCCGATGCGCTCGCTGGACGAGAAAGGGCAACGGCGTCACTGGATTCTGGAAATTCACTTCGTGGACCGGGCACGCCAGATTGGCGGCTTCTACGAAGAACTGCTCACGCTGTAGCGGACCGCACTTCACCCACAACTGCCGTCCGATGCGGGACCAACGGAAAGTGTGGCAGCGTCTCCGGCTCATGCACCGCGGCATGCCACCCATCCGCATATGGCTTCAGCCCAGGAAGTAACCGCGATTGTTTACGGCGCTTCGAGCGAGTTGTTCCCGCGGTCGTCATCCGGCAGCATGTGATCCGGATCGACCACCACCGATGCGATCGTCTTGCTGCCGTCCGGCGTCCACACGTAGGTGCTCTTCGACATCCACGTCTCAACCGGCAACTTCACCCGCTCCTTTGTGCCGTCCGTGAACGTCGCCTCCACCGTTGTCGGCAGCACCAGTTGCCCGCGATTGCTCAACGTGACCGTCGCGCCGTCGATCTTGTCCGCCGCCACGTCGTACTTCCAGTTGTTCAGATACCATCCGCGCCAGAACCAGCCCAGGTCCTCGCCGCCCTCGCTCTCCATCTCGCGGAAAAAGTCCGACGGCGACGGATGCTTGAACGCCCAGTCGCGAATGTATTTGCGAAACGCCCAGTCGAAGCGCTCCGGTCCCAGAATCTGCTCGCGCAGCAGCACCATCCCATACGCGCCCTTGAAATAACTCACCGGATGCGCCAACGGCCCATCCATACGAATCCGCCGGCGCCATCAGAGTGGGCGCATCGGGATTGTCCAGCACTTTCAGGATCGTGTCCGGCGGCTCGCCGCCTGCGGAATATTCTCCATCGCGCTTCGGCCCATACTTGCCGTTCGCGTACGTCGCCGACTCGTCGATGTCGATGAAGGTGTTGAAGCCCTCGTCCATGAAGGCATGCCGCCGCTCGTTCGATCCCACGATCATCGGGAACCAGCCATGCCCAATCTCATGCGCTGTCACCCAGAACAGGAACGATCCCTTATCCGGGATGCCGTCGAACACCACGCCCGGATACTCCATCCCGGTCGAAAATCCCGCCACGCTGACCGCCACGGGCCACGGATACGGAAACCACTGCTTCGAAAAATGCTCCACCGTGTCCTTCACATACTCGGTCGATTTGTCCCACGCATCCGCGCCCACGCTCTCCGGCGGATACACGCTCATCGCCAGCGCCTTCTTTCCGTCGGGCAGATTGATCCGCGCCGCATCCCACACAAAGACCGGCGACGCGCTCCACACCACATCGCGCGTGTGGTCCATGTGGAAGTGCCACGTCAGCGTGCCATCCTGTTTCGGCCGGCTCGCCGGATCGGTTACCTCCGCCGGCTTACGGATATACACCGTCGCATCGCTGTTCCGCGCCTGCGGCCAGCCGCTCTATCTCCGTCTTCGTCAGCACATCCTTCGGATTCTCCAGCTCACCCGATCCCGCAACGATCATGTTCGAAGGCACCGTCACTGAATAATCGAAGTTCCCATACTCCAGATAAAACTCACTCCCCAGATACGGCAGCGTGTCCCATCCGCGCAGGTCGTCATACACGCACATCCGCGGATACCACTGCGCGATGTCGTAAATCTCGCCTTGCTTCGACATGCCCCAGGACGTTCGCCCGCCCCACTCGCCCGGAATCTGGTAGTGGTACTCGATGTGGATCTTCAGTTGCGCATGTGCCTTCAGCGGCTCCGGCAGCCGGATCTGCATCCGCGTATCGCTGATCAGATAGTCCGCCTTCGCCGTCTGCTTGCCCTGTTCGATCGCCACCGAATCGAAGACGAACCCATCCGTCGTCGTCTTCTCAGGAGTCGCGCTTGCCGTTGCAGTTGCGCGCACCTCTTCGCCGCGCGCAGCAAACCACCGATCAGAATCTGTGCGCGCGCATCCTTCCGATAGATGTTCTGCTCCAACTGCACCCAGACGCTCGGCAGCGCATCCGGGCTGTTGTTCGTGTAGGTGATCGTCTCCGTCGCGCGAAGCTGCTTGTTGGCTGGTATCGAGCGTCGCGTGCAACTCGTAGTCCGCCTCGTTCTGCCAGTACTGCGGACCCGGCGCGCCATTGCTCGACCGGTACGCATTCACCGGATCGGGCAGTGTCAGCGGAGCAAACGTAAGCCGCGGGTCGTAATCCGAAACGCTCAAGGCTGAATCGCCCAGCCGCTAACGGCATTGCACCGCTCGAGGCCGCGCCGGGCGCGCTCTGCGCCATAGCAGGGAAACAGGAGATCGCGGAAAATATCAACATCAGGAGCAGGGAAGCGCGGCGGCACAAGCGGGCAGGCACAGCGAACACGGACCCTCGTTTCCATAGCGAAAATTGTTACGGCTCTCTGACTCATCACTATACGGATCATCGCTGCGTACCCCAACCGCCCGTCACGCCGCCGGCGCGAGACTATGAATTCCGATCCAGCCGCCCGGAGATCGTTCGAAACTGTCCATCCGCCAGCTGCTGCTGTGGGTGAGCTAGATAGCATTTCGTATCTCGATCTGGCCAACAATAAGTAGCTGAAGTAAATCGTCGTGTCGCATGGCATCCACCAGTGGTACTCTCCCCAGCATGCGCAAGATCGGTAAGTCCTTCTTGTTCGCCTGTCTCCTTGTTCCCCCGATCTTGCAGGCGCATCCGCAATCCGTCTCTTCCTTTTCTGACGCTCCCGCGGAAACGATCACGCTCGGCAATTCGGCCGCCACGCTGCCCGGCCCATGGAAGTTCGCTCCGGGCGACTCCCCCTGGCAGAATGGGGCGCCCGTCTGGGCGCAGCCCGGATTCGACGACGCAAACTGGGCAGCTATGGATCTCGCGCCCAAGGCTGGGTCCATCGATCCGGCATACGGCACGCCCGGCTTCGCGCCCGGCTGGACGGCGCGCGGCTATCCCAACCTGTACGGCTATGCCTGGTACCGGCTGCGCGTGGGCATCACCGATCCGGGCCAGCCGCTCGAGCTCAAAATGCCCAACGATTTCGACGATGGCTATCAGGTCTACGCGAACGGGCGCTACATCGGGCAATTCGGCCGCTTCTCTCCGCGACCATGTCACCATTTATGCCGCGCGGTCGTTCTCCTTCCCGCTGCCCGCGCCAGCGCTGGAAGGCGAAATCCTGCTCGCCATCCGCTTTTACATGACCAGCGGTACACGACTTCCAGGTTACGGCTGCCGGCGGCATGCACCAGCCTCCCGTCATCGGGCTCGCCCCTCACTATCCGCCTACTCCAGGCAGGCCGACGATGACGCGAATCAGCACTACTACTTCGGAGTCATCCTTCAGGCCCTTCTCTTTCTTCTCGTCATGCCGTTGCCGTTATGGGCTTGGGTGCAACAATCGCCACGAACGGACCTATCTCTGGCTCTTTCTCATCTTTGCCTTCCCTTTGCTCAGGATCGTCGTTGCTCTTGACCGGCAATCTGCGGCTCGGTTCTGCCGCTGGCGGCCAACACACTCCTGCTGGATGTTCTCCTTGCCCCTGCTCACCTTGCCTTTGTGGGCCATGTTCTGGTGGGACTGGTTCGGGCTCGCAGGCAAAGCGGTGGATTCCTCGCGCCGCCTGGATCATTGCCGGCAGTGGAAATGCTGACTATCCTGTGCTCTGCGGCTGCCCACGTCCGAAATCAATCTGGTGCCCCGCTCCTTGCTGCCGTCGTTAAATACCGCCTCCGGCGTCTGTCTGGCTGCGTTGGGCGTGCTCCTCTTCATCATCCTCGTCGAAGGCTTCCGACGCGATCGCACCGAAGCCCTGATCGCCGCCCCTCCCATGGTGCTCATCGAATTCGGCAGCTTCAATGTCCTATCTCCTTCACACCTTCGGCATCGCCACTACGTTCTTCGTCTTTGGTCTAGGTTTTACCGTCGGTCAGATTGCAAACATTCTTATGGTTCTGGTCATCGGTGCGCTTGTGATGCGGCGCTTTTTGCGTGCTCAGGCCAGTGAGGCTCGTTCCCGCCAGATCGTCGCGCTCGACATGGAACAAGCACAACAACTGCAACAACGCGTGCTTGTCCCCGAGGTGCTTCACTCGCCGGCCTTCTCCATCGAAACCGAGTACCGTCCCGCCCAAACCGTCGGCGGAGACTTCTTCCAGACCCTCTCGAAACCCGACGGCAGCTTGCTTATCGTTGTCGGCGATGTCTCCGGAAAAGGCATGAGCGCAGCCATGCTCGTTGCCGTGCTCGTCGGCGCCATTCGCACCCGCGCCGACGAAAGCTTCGATCCAGCCGCCATGCTCACCATGCTCAATCAGCGCCTCATCGGCCGCTCCGGAGGCCATCTCGCCACCTGCGTCGCCGCCGAGCTGCGCCCCAACGGCCGGATGCGCATCGCCAACGCCGGCCACCTCCCGCCCTATCTCAACGGTCACGGAGTTCGACCTTGAAGGTTCCCTCCCGCTCGGTGCAGCGGAGATCATCGACTTCTCGTCCCGCAACTTCACGCTCGAGCCCGGCGATCGCCTGACCTTCCTCACCGATGGTGTCGTCGAAGCCATGAATTCGCGAAATGAGCTCTTCGGCTTCGAGCGCGCTCGCACCATCAGCAACCTGGCGGCCGCCGCCATCGCGCAGCAGGCCCAGGCCTTCGGGCAGAACGACGACATCACCGTGCTCAGCATCGAGTTCACTGGTGCGCCGAGCGAAGCCACCGACGAAACGCTCATGGCCGTCTGATCGCCGACGCACAAATCAGTTGTCCCTATCGCGCCAATTGTGCGGCGAATGCTCCGGCGAGTTACCATTCCCAGTTCGGAGAAACGTTTCGAGACACTCCACAGGTCAACATGACAGACAAAAATCAGCGCCCCGTCGAACCCACCATCGTCAGCGACTTCTCCGGCAAGCTCAGTTACGCCGGCTATCTTTCGCTCGACGGCCTGCTCGCGCAACAGCACCCGCTCTCCAGACCCGCAGCATCACGATGAGCTGCTCTTCATCATCCAACATCAGGTCGCGGAGCTCTGGATGAAGCTCATCATCCATGAGATCTCCGCAGCCATCGAGCACATCCGGCACGACCGCATCCCGCCCACGCTCAAAGTCCTCTCGCGCGTCAAGCTCATCCAGATGCAGCTCTTCGATCAGTGGGCGGTGCTGGAAACCCTCACCCCATCCGAGTACATGGAGTTCCGCGGCGTCCTCGGCAATGCCTCCGGCTTTCAGTCCTATCAATACCGCAAGCTCGAATTCCTTCTCGGCAACAAAAATCCCGACACCATCCAGGTCTTCGCGCACGACCCCGCCGTTCACGCCGACCTGCTTCGCATCCTCCAGTCGCCCAGCCTCTATGACGAATTTCTCCGCTACCTTGCGCATCGCGGCTATGACATCCCCACCGCATGCCTTGAACGCGACTGGTCCCTGCCGCACGTTCGCAACGAAGCTCTCGTCGACATCTTCCGCGAAATCTATCGCAACTCCCGCCAGCACTGGGAGGCATACGAGATGTGCGAAAAGCTGGTTGATATGGAGGAGTACTTCCAGCTCTGGCGCTTCCGTCATCTCAAAACCGTTGAGCGCATCATCGGCTTCCGCCGCGGCACCGGCGGCTCTTCCGGCGTCGGCTTCCTGCGCCAGGCGCTCGAGCTGACCTTCTTCCCCGAGCTGCTCGCGTCCCGCACCGAGGCACCAAAAGAATGACGATTGCCGATGCAGTTGCCGCACTCGGCCCCGGTCCTCTTACCGAAGACGCGCTGCGCCGCCACATCTTTCCGCTCTTCCCTCGCTCACTCGCCGCGCCCGGCATCTATCTGGCGAATCATTCGCTCGGCCGCCCGCTCGACCAGACCGAAGACGATCTACTCGAAGGATTTCGAGCACTGGCAAACAAAGCTAGGCGACGCCTGGGAGCCATGGCAGGAGGAGGAGCAGCAGCATCGCTCACGCCTTGCGCAACTCATCGGCGCGCCACGCACGGACTGCATCATCCCCAAAACCTCCGCAGGCCAGGGCCTCCGCACCGTGCTCAACGCGCTCCCGCATGGGCCCAGCGATGCCCCCCGCGTCCTCTCCACCGCATCCGAGTTCGATTCCGTCGACATCATCCTCAAGCAGTACGCCGCCGTCGGCCGCATCCACCTGCAACTCGTCAACTGCCACGCGCCTGACGGAAGCATCGACCTCTCACCGCTCCTCGACGCTATCTCTGCCAACGCGGAACTAGTCATCGTCTCCCAGGTCCTCTTCGCGACCAGTCAGGTCATCCCCCATCTCGATCGCCTCGCCGTCGAGTGTCATCGCTCCGGCGCACGTCTGCTCGTCGACGCCTATCACGCCATCGGCGTCTTTCCCGTCAACGTCACTGCAATGCAGGCTGACTTTATGATCGGCGGCAGTTACAAATATCTCCGCGGCGGTCCTGGCGCGGCCTTTCTCTACATCTCGCCCGCCGCGCTTGAGAGCGGCCTCAAGCCGATCGACATCGGCTGGTTCGCCAAAGATCAGCACTTTGCCTACGAGCGCCCTGACCCTCCGCGCTTCGCACCCGGTGGCGACGCCTTCCTCGAAGCCACTCCGCCCGTCCTCACCTGGTATCAGGCACGCGCGGGACAGCAGCTCACGCTCGCCCTCGGCGTCGACCGCATCCGCGCGTACAATCTCGATCGTCTTAGCCGCCTGAAGCGCTATCTCGCCGAAGTCGGCATCGCCGCCATTGGAGCGGATGAAGAGCACGGCGGCTTTCTCACCGTGGAGCATCCTGAAGCGCCAGCGCTCGTTCAGGCACTCGAGCAGCGAGGCGTCATCACGGACGCACGCGGCCGCTGGCTCCGTCTCTCCCCGGATTACCTAACCACCGACAATCAGATGCACGAAGCCGCCGCCACCCTCGGAACATGCATCCGGACCTAACTGAGTATCCGTGTCGAAATATGGAAAGCCGACAGATCCAAAAGTGAGCGACCAATGGAGCGAACCGAACAGAACACGCCGCAGGCGCAATCGCCGGGACGGCCAGTCCTGCGACTCTTCATCGGGATCCCGCTAGCCGCCGCCACCGCAAGTGACATTATCGTCGAGGTCCATCGCCTTCAATCCAGCAGTCGAAACCATGCGGCGTCCGACAATACTCGCTGGTCCGCGCCAGAGTCCTGGCACATCACGCTGCAGTTCCTTGGCCGGTCTACCCCGGAGCAATACGACTGCGTTGTCGCTCACCTTCGCGCACTGCACCGTGCTCCCATCCCTGTCCAACTCGGCCCCGTTGGCACTTTTCCTCGCGCGGGTGTTCTTCTCGTCGGGGTGCAGGTAACGACGGGACTCGTTGCTCTCCGGCAAGCCGTTACCGGCGCCACATCGCCATGCGGCTTCATCCCGGAGCAGCGCCCGTATTATCCGCACATCACCATCGCGCGAAGAAAGGGCAGGGGCAAAGGCCGCGATAGAGACTTCCGCAACCTGCAGTTGCATACTGACCCTCCACCGCGCTTCGCCAGCTTCACCGCCGACTCGTTCGTCCTCTACGAAAGCATCCCCACGCGGGAAGGCTCGCGCTACGAAATCCGTGAACGCTTTTCTCTCGATGGCCGCTGTATCTAATAGTTGACACTCATCCGACCAGGCGGCTTTCCGGGCGGCTGATAGGCGGCTTGCGGCCTACGCCAGCGCCTCGGTCCGCACGCCTAGAAACTCCGTCGTGACCACGGTGATGTCGTCCTGTTGCCCAAACTGCTGCGCCGCGCGGGCAATGGCCTCCGCTGGTTCGCGGCTCAACGCGCCGGTGCGCGCAAAGCCGAACAACTCGCCGGACGTGGTCTGCGCTTCTACAACTCCGTCCGACATAAAGGTAAGCCGATCCCCAGGCGACACATGAAGCGCGACCGTGTCGTACTCGCCGTCGGCTGTGATACCCAGTGGCAGCGAGCCGGGTATCTCCAGCACGTCGCCGTTCCGGTAGGGCGGCAAGTGGCCCGCATTGGCGATGGTCAGCAAGCCGTCGGCGGAAAACTGCGCGGCGAGACAGGTGGCAAATCCTGTGATCTGTCCATGTAGCACGCGATTCAGACTGCGCAGGACTTCCGCCGGCCGTCGTTCTTTCTCATTGCGCAACGCGCCGACGATCATGCTCACCGTCATCGCCGCTTTCAGCCCCTTGCCGCTCACGTCACCCACGACAATCAGCAGCGAACCATCGTCTCCCGGCAGAACTTGAAAGAAGTCTCCACCCACCTGCTGCGCGGGAAGATACACGCTCTCGACGGCAAAACCTGGCGTTGCCGGCGAGCTTGCCGGAACCAGCAATTGCTGCACCTGCCGCGCCTGTTCTATCTCCAGCTTCCACTGCTCGCGCTGCCGCTGCCCCTGCAGATACCGCCGCACCATCAGGACGGTAATGATGCCCAGCGAACCGAACATGGCAATCCGGCCGAAGGGTATGTTGACTCCGAAGAGATAAAAAAGGTTGACCCGCACGTGCAGCTTCTCCAGCAGCCACGTATTCGCCACCAGCACTGTCAGCATCGCGGCAGGCAAAGCCATCCATCCTCGGCTCCGGTTTTGCGAATGCCCAGGTACGCGATCCAAAACATCAGCGCGCCGAACAGCAGAGCCATCACATCCGCCAGCGGCGACAGCCACGCGATGATGTGCGGGGCGACGGCGAGGCTGATGAAGGGCGGCAGTTGCATTACTCTATAAATTGCCACCAGCACCACGATTGCCCAGGTGCAGCGATACACCCACTTCAGCCATACCGTGCGCTCCAGCCGGAACCAGTATCCCCAGAACATCAACCACAGGCCTATCTGCACCGGGGGCAGCACGCCAAAAACCAACGGCAACAGCAGCGAATGCGAACCCACCCATGTGGTGTAGCTTTGCACCAGAAGGACGGACACAAAAACCAGGCTGATGGTGCAGATCAGCCCGAGCCACAGGTATGCCAGCTCGCCGTGGTCCAGCCAGTACAGGCCGAACACCACCAGGATCGCCAGCAATTGAATCCCTATTTCCAGAAAATTGCTGCTGTCTTGCTGATCAACGACGAACCAATGCAGGCGCTCGAGCGCACGGATAGTGCTGGCTTGCCCCAGGACCGGCGGTTCATGCATGCCACCTGCCTCCTGCTGCCCAACGGCGGTGGAGGCATCCATCCACATGCGAATAGCAATCGTCAGCGGTTCTCGTGGCCGGATTCTGCCGGGTAGCGGAAACTCACGCGGCAGGTTTGGGGAGAATGTAGCGCCCTCTTTGCTGAATCGGCCAAACTCACCGGCAAGCCGGGCATCGACATATACCTGGTAAGCATCGTCGAACAGCGAAGGCATGCTGATGGCCAGCGCCTCATCCGCGCCCTGCGTGTTGCCCCGCGCATTCTCCTGAATCACGTTCAGCCGCAACCGGTACCATGCGACACCCGAATATCCGGCGTAGCCGCGGGCCGTCCAGCCGGGTGCATAGCCGCTGAGGCCGGTGTTTGGATCGACAGCATTCGGCGTAAGGTCCATCGTTGACCACGCGGAATCATCGAACATCGGATCGGCCTACCGCGGATCGTCGCCAGTGTGGAACTTCCATGGCCCGGTGAGCGCCGCGCTTGACTGGCCAAGTGTCACCGTCAGGATGTGCGCCGAGTTTGCAGCCATATCCTGCGCTCGCACTCCACTGCAAAAGAGCAGGAGTAGCGAGAGAAACAGAGCCGGTCTTTTCATGCGCGGGATGCTTTCTTGACTCCCATGCGACCTATCAGGACCACCACGCCCGCCTGCGCATCCGGGGAACGGCGGGCACGAACCAAAGAACATTCACTGAGCCCGCAGGAAGTGCGACGGAAAGGCATGGTGACGCCTCCTCTATCCGAGAGTAAGCAATAGATAAAACGCAACGGTGGACCGATCCTATCGCAGCCAAGTTGCCATGTCCCCGCCAAAGTAATCATCGCGCTCGAACATGTTCACCATCGGTGTGCCGCAGGATGCCGCTGTCGGCATTGCCCTCCCGTCGCGAAAGCCACACCTCGCAGAACCAGACTATGACGGCAGCCGCGAGAACGTTCTAAACCGGAAGAGCGTTCTAAAATAGATATGTGCAAGCCGAGCCTGTGCCACAGGAGCGCACCCATGCTGGCGAACCTTAACTCCGGGCCGCCGTTCCGTTCAAAGGGCCCGGTGCTCTCCGTAGCCGTCCATGCCGCCATCCTCCTGCTGCTTGCGGTCTGGGCGCATCACCTCCCGCGCATCGCACCCTTCCGGCTACCCGGCACCGCAAAGGGGCTCACGCTCCTCACCTACTACAGTCCGGGCAGCAGCAAACCCTCCGCGACGGATTCTCCTGTTCGCAGCCGGCGAACGAAAGCCGCAAAGACCGAAAGCCGCAAGATCGCCGACACACCCACTCCACCCGCACCTCCAAGGGCCGATGCCGGCGCAGGCAATACCACGGAGAGCGGTCTCGGTGAAGGAGACATCCGCATCGCCCTATTGCAACACTTCCCCTATCCGCACCCTGACCTCTCCGCCCTGGCTCACGGAACCCGGGGCGACGTCATTCTCGATGCCGTCATCGACGAACATGGCAAGGTCAAGGAATTGACGCTGCTCAAAGGTCTCGGTCCATCTATCGATCAAGCCGTGATCGCCACAGTAAGGCAGTGGCTCTTTGCGCCAGCCACCAAAGACGGCGTGCCGGTGGTCAGCGAACAGGAATTTCGCTTCCACTACGAGCGCGCCTGACCCTCCGATGTCGATCGTCGCAACTCTTCGGCGCGAAAGCGCTTCGCGCAGCCAGCCATTCGGCGAATTTATGGCAATATCTTGTCGCGTCGTCACGCCGGATTTTTCGTAACTCCCTTCATAAGTACCGATAGTTGTTACGGTAGAACTGTCGCAAACTACAAATCCGCCCACGCGTTGTAGACGCGTTCCACGAGTTTGAGATACCTCTAAATAGGAAGCGAGCCTGATGCCCCCCGCTCTGGCTCATTCCCCGGGAGAACAAAGAGTCTTCCGGCGCAGCAAGGCGGGCATATAGCCAATCGCTCCAGTAGAGAGCGGAGCCTTCCGACCTTTTTCTGCTTTGGACCGTTTGTAGTTCAACCCGATTCACAGTGAGCAAAGACACCGCAATGAAGATGCGTCCGCACCGCTCTCTCTACAGGATTCTCTCGCCCTTAGCGGCGTTGTTGCTGCTTTCTCTTTTCTTGGCAATCACCGGATGCGGCGGCGCCAAGTCTGCCGATATCTCCACGGATCCCACGAATCCGCCAGCCGCGACCGTGAGCATCTCTGCGAGTCCAGTCTCCATTGCGGCTGGGTCTACCTCCACCCTGACCGTCGCCGCCGCGAACGCGACCACCGTGAAAGTGACCGGTTCCGATGGAAGCAGCTACACGCTCTCTGCCAGCGGCGGTACCCAGCCCGTGACTCCCACCGCGACAACGACCTATACCGCGACCGCCACCGGTGCCGGAGGCAATGCGACGGCCACCGCAACCCTGACTGTGACGGCGTCGGCGAGCGCGCCCACCGTGAAAATCACGGCCGACCCCACCTCCATCAGTTTGGGCACCTCCTCTGATCTCACTGTAGTAGCGACGAACGCCACTGCCGTAAGCCTCACCGGCTCCGACGGTAGCCGCTATACCCTGTCGGCAAGCGGCGGCACGCAATCGGTCAGCCCCAACGCGACCACCACCTATACCGCGACAGCAACCGGCGCAGGCGGCAATGCCACCGACACCGCCACCATTACTGTGACTAAGCCATCGGCTGCCAGCGTCACTATCGTAGCCAGCCCGACCTCAATCGCCGCAGGAGCCGATTCGACGTTGACCGTGACTGCCACCCATGCCACTGCAGTGACCGTCACCGGTTCGGACGGCAGCAATTACAGCTTCCCGTCACCGAAGGGCGGCACACACACCGTCACGCCGTCCACCACAACCAGCTACACCGCCGAGGCGACGGGTACCGCCGGCAACGCTTCGGACACCGCGACCGTGACCGTCACACCGCCGCGCAGCGCCCAGGCCATCAACCACGTCATCTTCATGATGCAGGAGAACCACACCTTCGATAACTACTTCGGCATGCTCAACAACTACCGCCGTACCAACAGCATGAACACCGGCGACGACGGGCATGTCTATAACGTGGATGGCATCGACGACAAGCTGAACATCGCCAACCAGAGCGACGAAGGCGTCTCCATCCCGCTCTACAAATTCAAATCCTCCTGCATCGACGATGCAACGTCGGACTGGCTGGCAAGCTACGGCGACGTCAATCGTTACAATTTTCTGACGTCGCGCCCCATGGCCATCGATGGCTTCGTGCACAATGCCGAAGGCTATGCGAAGAACTGCGCGCTCTCCCTCGTCTGCTCCGGCGACTACACCGATACCTCCGGCCAGCGCGCCATGGGCTACTACGATCAGGATTTCCTGAACTACTACTACTACATGGCCTCACAGTTCGCCGTCTCCGATCGCTGGTTCTCCCCCATGGCTGCAAAGAGCAATCCCAATCGGGTGGCAACCTTTAGCGGAGGCACCACCGCAGGGTCTCGCCTTTGACCAGGGTTACGATGACCACCTTGGCTCGCTCAGCTTTCCCAACATCTTCCACGCACTCGATAATGCACATGTCTCCTGGAAGGTCTATTACTCCGATACCTCCGGCGAATGCGGCGTCGGCGACAACGACTGCGGCGGGGGCAACGCAAACTATCCCGCCACCGCGCTTGGCTACATCACCTACACCAAAAACTATCTCTACCCAAATCCCACGCATGCCGCCTGCACAGGCACCACGCAGGCCTCCAGCGTGGTGGGGGATTCATCGAACTACTTCTGCATCGATCCCAACCACATCGCCCCCATTTCGTCGTACTACAGCGACCTTGACCATGGCACGCTTCCCAGCTTCGCCTTTATCGAGCCGGGTTACGGCATCAACGACGAACATCCTGGGTCTTTCCAGCCCATCCTGCTCGGCCAGCAGCAGATGGCGAAGATCATCAACGCTTTCATGGCCAGCCCGGAGTGGAAGGACAGCGTATTCTTCTTCACCTATGACGAAGGCGGCGGTCCCTACGATCACGTTCCGCCCGTGCCCGGCCACGCCAACGACAAGACCACAGGATCGGACAAGGCCAATTATCCGGTTGATATCGCCAGCATCTCTGTAAGTCCGGACGGTTACAAACCCTGCGTGCCCGCCACGCCCCCGGCCACCGCGCACTGCGATCTGCGGACAGATAGTCCTGGAGCGCATCCCGGCGATGCCGCGGCCGTCAATGGATTCGGCGCGCAGATCGGCTTTCGCGTTCCCAACATCGTTATTTCGCCCTTCACACGGCGTCACTACGTCTCGCACATCCCCATGGACCACACCGCGATCATCAAGTTCGTCGAAGATCGCTTCATCGGTGACCACAAGTACCTAACCTCACGCGACGCCGCACAGCCCAGCCTGCTCGACTTCTTCGACTTCAGCGGAGCACCCTGGGCAGCGCCGCCAACCCCACCCGTGCCGGCGTCTAACGCCACCATCGGCCACAACACCTGTACTCCATCCAGCATGTGACGTTTTGCCGCGCATGCCGGGGTGCTCATCTCATGTCGAGATGGGATTAGTCTCGGATATCAGGGGTCAATGACGAGGGGCAGTGACGAGGACAGCAGGGGAGGGGGGAGGGAGCGGGGCCTATTTGTAGGTTGCGGTGGTGCGAACCAGCTCATCGCGATGGCCCGCCATGTCGGTTACGGAACCGAACGCTGAACCGCCCAGGGGATTCGCCTTGAGCGCTTCCGCCACGGCCGCCTGCACCTTATCCAGCCCTTCGGCATTCGTTGCGAGGTAGACAATCAGAAACGTGCCCGGCGCGTCGGTGTGGATCGCCTGCTCGTCAATCTCGTACTCGGCAATGGTGCCCGCGGCAAGCTGTTTTTCGAGCAGCGGCACAACCAGGCTTTTGCTGAGCATCTCCAGCGCATCGTCGGGGGCATCCGCTTTTAATTTATACAACCCGACGTGGGTGTATCCATCCTTGACCGTTCCCGAATGCCAGTTGTAGTACCGGCTGACAAAGAGATCGTCCCAGTGTTTCGTCGCGCTGGCCAGCACCGGAGTCGTCGAGTTACCGCCCTGGTAGAACTGCTCCAGCACATTGACCACACCGGCCAGGGACATGGCGCACCACCACTGGTCGTGCGTCTCGCCATCCGGACGATGAATTAAATTGACGTCGCTGCCATAGCCCACAATCGTCCCGCTGGCCAGCGCCTTGTCAAGTGCAGCTTTGTCCGCTTCGCCCGCCTTTGCCATCTCCGCCCATTGCGCGCGCGGTATATTCCAGTTGCTGATGTAGGAATACATCGGCGGTTTCTCTTTAACCTCGGACGCCTGTGCACCCGCCGGTGCGGCGCTCAGTGCGGCCATGCCAAAAACGCAGAACCCCGCAAGAATTGTCCCCCTTCGTTTGTTCATGTTTGTCTTTCCTTTCGCACTACAGCCAGGATTCGATCCCGCTTCCTGGCGCGGCTAAGTGTATGCTGTCCGACAGAACGCACGGGAAATCAACGGTAACCGTTCGGTGCGGGGACCTCGCGGCGGCACCTCTGACGTCAAGCACGGTCGCGGGTCTCGGCCTATGTCGCATAGCGCCACCGATTCGTATCGAGGCACCACCTCCCTCCTCCAGGACCCTCATTTGTGCGATGCCCCGGATTTTGGGTGCCTCCGGGAACGACGAGCATCCCGGAAGTGGCCGCCATCATCAGGACTGGTTCGGCAGGAAGATGATCGGTATTCGTCGCACTGGTGGTTCGCTCTTTCCGCTGGAAGGTAACCTCATCGAATCACTCCAAGCACGTCCGAATAGGCAGGTTTGCGCTGCCCTCATCCTCCGGTGAGACTGGAACTGATCTGGTAGCCGGGCAGGAAACGGCTCCGGATCATCTGCTCGGAGGGCTCTTGTAAATGCTGCGGTTGCTTCGGATATGTTCCTTCCTCGTTCTCCTGTTTGCCACCGGCATCGGATCCACGTTCGCCCAGGATCTAGAGTTGCGCGGGACTATCGCTCAAGGAACAGATGGCTACGTTCTGGTTCCATTTGAAGTGCCTGCCGGTGTCAAGCGTCTGGATGTCTCGTTCAGCTACACCGGCCGCGAAGACCGCACCACGCTTGATCTCGGTCTACTCGACCCGGTACGTTTCCGCGGCTGGAGCGGGGGCAACAAACGCGCCTTCAGCATCGGGATCGCCGATGCAACGCCGTCCTATCTGCCCGGGCCACTACCGGCAGGCACGTGGAAGCTGCTCATTGGTGTGGCCCACCTGGGTGAAGGCCATACGGCAAAGTACACGGCACACATTCATTTCGTAAGAACAAATGAAGTAGAGACCACGGGCTTTGCCGTATCGCCTATTGCCGCAGGCGATCGCTGGTATCGCGGAGACCTGCACATGCACACTGCGCATAGCGATGGCACCTGCACCAGTCAGTCGGGAAAAATGGTGCCGTGCCCAGCATTCGTTACCGTCGAGGCTGCGGTGAAACAGAAGCTGGACTTCATCGCCATCACCGATCACAACACCATCTCGCATTACGACGCGGAGCGTGAACTGCAGCCGTACTTCGATCAAATATTGCTGATCCCTGGCAGAGAGATCACGACATACTCCGGACACGCGAACGTCTTCGGCCCTACCGGCTTTATCGACTTCCGTTCCGAAGTGAAGGGTTCTCCCTCCATCAATACCGTGTTTCGCGCAGCGCAAACGGCGGGCGCGTTTGTGTCGATCAATCATCCAGGCGATCCCACGGGTGCGAACTGCATTGGCTGCGGATGGTCCGTCGCGGACACGGACTGGAATCTCGTCAATGGCATCGAAGCCATCAACGGAAACGATCCACGGTACTACGAAGCGGATATCCGGTTCTGGGATAAGCAGTTGGCGAAGGGCTATCGCGTGGTGGCCATTGGCGGCAGCGACACGCATCGTCCGGAGCAGGGAACCATCGGCCATCCCACCACGGTCGTTCACGCTCAGGAGCTTTCCGTTCACGGCATCCTGGATGCCATCCGCGCTGGACACGTCTGCATCGACTTGACGGCATCACACGACAAAGTGATCGATGTGCTGGCCACAGACGGCGCCACCCACGCTGTCATGGGCGAGAGGCTCGCCGCTGCGCGCGACGATCGCGTGAAGCTCACGGCGTACGTCACCGGCTCGTCCGGATCCACGCTGCGCTGGCTGCTCGATGGCAAAGTCATCTCCACCTTGCCGCCACAATCATTGTCCGGCGATTCTCCTGACGAGACCGCCGGTTGGACCAGCGACGGGCAGCGCCACTGGCTGCGCGCAGAAGTGCGGACTGCGGACGGAACGCTGCAACTCCTTAGCAACCCCATCTTCTTCAACTGGCCAGCAACGCCCTGATGCTCTCCACGCATCGCTTGACCCATCGAGCGGGTAGGATGGATCCGCCTATGGTTCTGCTCGATCGCCGCAGTCTTCTGCTGGTTTGCCGTTCCATTCTTTTCGTGGCGATTGCCTCGCTCATGTGTGCATCCGCTCGTTGTAGAACACATGGAACAGCGGCCGTTGCCCCCATTCCTTTAGAAGTCCGTTCCACTCGATTTCTCGTCACCATCAATGGCCGCCGTACGCCGGCGATGCATGCCGCGGCCGGCTATTACCTGCTCAACTTTGATCTCGCCGGACCGGCGGAGATCTCCGTCACTGCGGCTGATGCGCACTTCTGGGATCGCGGTGTTGAACTCCAACCGTTGCGGCTCGGCATCCGCCCAACGCGTCGTCGGGGAACGATCCGTTTCCGCCTGAACGGGCCCACGAAGTTGACCGTCGCGCGACCGGGCGATCATTTCGCGGATGCAGAGATGCTCTTCCTCTTTGCCAATCCACCCGATCCCCCTAAGATCACGCCGCATACTCCGGGTATCCGCTACTACGCCGCTGGCGTGCATCATGAGAGCATCGATGCGCAAAGTGGCGACAACATTTATCTCGCCGACGGCGCGGTGCTCTTCGGCTCACTCAATATCTGGCAGGTCCACGATGTCCGCGTCTTCGGCCACGGAACGATCATTTATGACGGTCCGCAGAACCCTGGAGACGACGAAGGCTGGATGCACAAGCCGGACTGGCACTGCATCGTGATGGACAACGCACGCAACATCGAAATCGATGGCATCACCTGTATCGTGCGCAGCCGCACCTGGCAGATCCAGATGCGCGACTCCGAACACATCGGCTACTACAACATCAAGGTTATCGGCGGCAATCCCAATGATGCCAATCAGGATGGTATGGATTGGCTTGGTGGTGGGGATACTACCGTTCGCGACAGCTTCTTTCGCGCCTCGGACGACGATTTCGCCATTCAGGGCAACTGGGACGGTTACAGCGAGCAGGCGATGCTCGCTCCAGGGCACGACGTGCACAACATCACGATCGAGGACAGCATCGCCTCGACCAGCATTTCAAACACAATCCGCGTCGGCTGGCCGCAGAAGACCTTCAACAGCGCGCACTTCCTGATGCGCAACATGGATGTGATTCATACCGGCTTTGGTGCGTGCAAGGTGCCATTCGCTTTCTTCGAGCTATGGGCCGACCCGGATGGCAACGGCTTTCACACTAACTATCGGTTCGAGAACATCCGCCTCGAAGACTGGTACTCGTTGTTTCAGATACGGCAGCCGAATCCAAAGGTGCGTGATATCTCCTTCACCCACATTGCGTCACTGGACGGTCCTGCGATGCTGCCGCCCACGCTAAAGGGAGATGTCTCCGGCGTTACGCTCACGGACGTACCGGCTGTGGGAGACGCGGCGAGCTATGTACGCGTCGAAGATCACGCGACGCCGCCCACATACGACCGAAGCGCTGCGGACGCGCAATTCGACTACAGTCCGGGGCTGTTGCGGCCTCGTCATCCAGTGATCTTCCGCGCGCATGCGCCGGCAATTCCGGGACGCCGTTTTGCCTGGATATTTGGTGACGGCACCTCGACAGAAGGCCCGGTTGCGCATCATGCGTTTCCGGATACGCAGGGCAGCTTGCTGGACGGCTCGGGGAATTTCCGTGTGCTGCTCCACATCACCAATCCTGACGGCAGCGAGATGTGGGGCGCTCAGCCAGTCATCGTGGCCCAGCGTGCGCTGCCGGCTGTCGCTCCGTCAAACGAGCCTGCAGTCGCACCTTCGACTCCAGTGCGCACAATCGACATCCCGGCAGTGGGCGGTTATACCTTCACCTTGCTCGCGGCGCAAAGCGCAACGATCAGCATCGACAACCTGCCCGCAGTGCTTACCCCCAAGATGCGTCCTCAGGTATGCGGCGCTACCGGATATGCGATCCAGGCGACGCGCATCAGCGCGGCACTCGCCGCCGGCACGCACCGCGTTCAAATCGAATGGGCGCCCGGTGGCAATCAAGCCGACGCGCTCTCTGGAGCTGCCAGCCCGCCGCAGCTCACTGGCAAGGTCCGGGGATTGCAACCCAGACCGTTCCAGGGCCAGCGCTGCCTTGAACCCATTCATTCATTTATTTATGGGGAAGTTTGTTTATAGCCAGCGCGTGGGATTCTGACTGGCCATCCGTGGATATGTGTCTGGCGGAGAGGGAGGGATTCTCTTTTGCCTGCCCAGTAGAGCCACACTGGATCAACAAGATAAGCGATCACCCGCTCCAAATGCGGGTTCTGCAGCTATTTTCTTCGTGTCGAATCATACTGCGTCATACCGCTTTGTTTCGACGCTAAAGCGTAGAAAGTGTCACAAGAGCGTCACACGCCCCGAGATCTGCTCGGTGGAAAAGCGATTTTCCCGGTCGTGAGCCGCGCGATACGCTGACGCTGGACGACTCGTGATCAGTCTGCCTCGCATGGTCCGACGGCCGATCCCTATGTTGCCGACGAGAGATGGGGCGGCCAAAATTGCGCATCGATGGCCAAGAACAAGCCAATCCTGTGGTTGTTTAACGTCGTGGTTGTTGTTGGAAGCGGACATGAAAAGGGGTTTGCGGAAACTTCACCTGTTGCCCGGACGGTCATCGAGCAACTTACCGATAAGGGGACTTTCGGGAGGTAGGAGTCAACTTCC
>CAVVSP010000031.1:0-55226 GCA_963750845.1 uncultured Acidobacteriaceae bacterium | reverse complement strand
GACGCGCCGGGTGACGAAGCAGGCCTGGGGAAACGTCAGCGATGCGGCGCTGAAGGCGAGTTCGTCGGCCCACTGCATCATATACCCGCCGAAGAGCGTGCCACGCTGGTTCAGATACTCGGTTCGGATGACCTCGGTTTTCTCATGCACCGGGAATCCGCCCGGCGTGCCGGCAGCGGCGCTATTCTCCACGGCGGAAATGCCATTGACGCGCGGGATGTGCCGTCCGCCTTCAAATTTTGTCTCGAGCCAGACCCGCACCATCTCCAGGGCGAGTTCCACCGGGACGGTGCGCTGGCCGATCGCCATGGCATTGGAGTCGTTGTGCAGCCGCGCCCAGCGCGCCGTATCGAGGCTGAAGCACAAGGCGCAGCGGATGCCGCGCACCTTCTGCCGGATTTCCTGCCGCAGCTTGCGGCCCGTGGCGGCGTGCAAGAACTTGGTGTGGGAGCCGCGCTAACCCGAGCTTCCTGCTTGGAGAACGCGTAAGTTGTTGAGGCGTCGTCACAATCTTCCGCCGGAGACCGTTGCTACTGGCTACATCCGACTCCCAGGAGATCGAATGCTTTCTGCTGGATCGGCGTTGGCCTGGTGACGACGGTGAACGGATAGTCGGGCGTGATTGCGGTGGTGATGGTGTTGCGCGCCATCGTCGCGAGATCGGCGAGCAAAGAGCGGAAGCTGTGGACCGGCAATCCGTCCTCAGTGAAACCCGTCGTCTGCTTGGTGACGGCGGCGGGTGAGCGCTGCGCCTGCGCCACCACGCTTGCGCGCAGCGCCTCGGCGGCTTGCTTGTCGGTGTCGTCGAACAGCATCGGCGCCAGGCGCTGACGCATGTGCCATTCCAAGTAGTAGGCCAGCATGCAGAGGCAGACATGCGCGCGAACCCTCTCCGCGAGCCAGTGATGCACTGGCCGCACCTGTAGGTCGACCGTCTTGATGCAACGAAACGCCCGCTCCACCAGGCTCAAGGATTTATAGCTGCGCACTACCGCCGCGTCGTCGAGCGCTTCTGCGGGCAGGCTGGTGCGCACGACGTAGATGCCATCGTTCGCCGCCTCGACAGCGATCTCGGCGGCCTTGCGCGCGAAGCTGAAGGCGGCATCGGTGATGGCGAGATCGAAATGCTTGGCCATCTTGTGCTTGTCGAGCACCGCGCCAACCGCGAGCGCGATCTCGGCAATGCCGCGTAGCGGATCGCGTTTGCGGGCGACCGACGCCTGGATGCGTGCGAGATCGCGCTCGGTGGCGGCGAGCAGGTCTTGCCGCTTGCGGGTGCGCTCGGCGGCAAGATCGGGGTTGCGGCAGACGACCAGCCGCTCGCCGGGAAAATCGGGTGCGGTAATGCTGGCCATGTCGCGCTGGTCGAACAGCGAGAGCTGCAAGGCGCCGGTCTCCAGCAGCGCCTTGATCGCCGGCGCGCGCAGGGCAGTGATCCAGTCCAGGCCGGCGGCCTTGATGTCGTCGGTGATGCGCGCCTGGGTGATCATGCCGCGATCGCCGACCAGGACCACATGGTCGAGGTGAAAGCGCTGCTTGAGTTTCTCGACCTGTGTCGCCAGCGTCATCGGGTCGGCTGTGTTGCCGTCGAAGACCTCGATCGCAACCGGGCAGCCGTCGGCGGCACAGAGCAGGCCATAGATGATCTGCAGCGTGCCGCGGCGGCCGTCGCGGCTGTAGCCGCGCTTGGCCAGCGGGCAGCAGCGCCCTTCCATGTAGCTCGACGACACGTCGTAGAGCACGAGCGTGCCGTTGGTGAGATGGCGCTTCGCCAGAGCGGTCTCGATGGCGGGCTGGCGCTCCAGCAGCCAGTCCAAGGCGGTGTAGAGCTCGTCCTCATCGACCTCGCCGAGATCAAGCCCCGCGCCAAGGCTGGAGGCGGCGGTTGCCGGGGAAAGTGCGCGAGCGGCGGCCAGCTTGGATGCGGGTTCGAGGATCCGGCCGACCAGGAGTGCAAGAACGAGATCGCGGCAGCGATTGCCGTCGGGGCCAAGGATCCGATCAAGCCCGATCCTGCGGGCGGTGCCGAGAGCGGCGGCGACGTGGCCGTGCGGCAAGGTGCGGATGACGGTGAAGGCTTCGCGCCCGGCCGGGATGACAGTGCCGCCTCTGAGCACGCCGCGCAGACCTTCGATGTGGGCGGCGGGCCAGTCCGAGAGGTTGCAGAGGGTGCGTTTACGGACCTTTCGACCCTCGCGATAGCTTTCGCGCAGCAGGATGGCAGGGGGCGAGTTCCGGTTGGGGACGGCTTCGATATACATGGCGGAGTATGAGCACGCCGCCCACAGACGTACAAGTCCAAAGTTCTAGATTACATGGCTACGTTCCCGACCAAGAACTCATCACATTGCCCGGTCAATCAATGGCTTGATGGTGACCGGAAGAAGGAAGCTCGGGTTAGTGACCCGGTTCGCCCCGGTGGCTGCCGGAAGTGGCATCCAGCATGTCGAGGCAGTGGTCGCCGGGCGCGCCGCGCCGGCTGGTTTTCGGGGAGACCCTGGGCCCGTTCGCGGGCAACTGATCGCCGAAATGATTTGCCGCTGCGAAAACTGTCATAGGTCCCGGCGAAATTGTTTTTTGTCTTTGCGGCGCAGGCGAGGGTGTTATCTTCGATTCGCGAGATTTGCGTTGCGTCATCATGAATTGTCATGGATGGGCGCGTGTTTCGGCGCTGCCGCAGAGATGGCAGGCCGTAAGATGACGTGTGAGGTCCGGGGTCATGGGGTCGGACGGATTTGAGTCCAAAAAGCCGGGGGCGCCGCGCCGAGCGGGACCGGGAGCTTCAAGGCTTCAACCGAACGAATTTTCAGGTGCCGACCGCGACGCCGCGGCCGATGCGTTCGCAGGGCTGGCGATGCCGCCACCAACCTTGTCGAAATCAGCGGCGTCATCAAATGGTTCGACGCTTCAAAGGGCTACGGCTTCATCGTGCCGCCAATGGCTGGCCGGACGTGCTGCTGCATGTCACGGTGCTCAGGCGCGACGGCTATCAGACCGCCTATGAAGGCGCGCGGCTCGTCGTCGCGGTTTCGACGTTGATGCCGAGACCGACCAAGTCCAAAGACGACCGGCGCTTCCATAGCTCGGTCATGGCGCGCTTGGCAGCGTTGTAGTAGACGGGGTCGCCGGTGAGTTTGGAGAGCGTGCCGAACTCCGGTAGCAGCGCAATCTCGGCTGGGTTGGTGACCGCACCGCGTACCTTGCCGGTGCGCAGGTTGATGAACTCGTAAGGCATGCCGGTGGGCGAATGAAAAGCGGGCAGCAGGCGACGGCCGAGATCCGTGGCGAGTTTGAGAAGTTGCGGATCGTTGGTGGCTTCGTACTCGCTGAGCAATCCGCCGAGGCAGCGGATGGTGATCTCAAAGTTCTTGACGTAGATGTCCTGATCGAAAGAGAGGTGCTTGTCGATATCCTGCTGCGCTTCGGCAGCCTGCTTTTCCAGGCCCATGAGCAGCATGGTGTCGAGTCCATCGATCTCGCTCATGTGCAGCGAGACGCCGTACCAGTCGTGCGGCTTTTTTGACAGCGGCATGAGGGCATCGTGGCCCCAGGCATAGGTGTGGTAGCCCTCCCAGGCGTGGAGATATTCGGCGCGGACGCGGGCGGCCATGGCGTCGCTGTCGGCCGGGGTGCCCAAGGTGGGGGCGGGCTGGGCGATCAGGGGAAGGCCAGCGGCGATCAGTATGAGGGAGATTAGGGCGAGGGAGAGGACCGCAACTCGGTGGCATGACAGTTGGAGGCGCATCACATGCTCCATTCTCGTCCAATCCCTCGTGCGTTGCGTCAAGTTTAGTGGCAGACTGACGAACGACGCTGTTTCCGGCGAGATAGTCTTTCCCTTTAGGCCGCGCCAATCCCGTTGTATGGAGCTAACGTGAACCGTCGCGAATTCGCCCGTATTTCTGCTTTGTCGCTGGCTGCAACGCAGCTCCCACCAGCCGGCTCCGCGCAGCCGCAGCGCAAGATTGGCTATGCGCCGGTTGGGCTGGGCCAGATATCCAGCATCTTCATGCGGGCAGTTGCTAACTCTTCGACGACGAAGATCACGGGCCTGGTGAGCGGGCATCCGGAGAAGGCGGCGCGCTTTGCCGATATGTATGGCGTGCCACGCTCGTCGATCTATAACTACGAGGATTTTGATCGCATCCGTGAGAACAAGGATATTGACGCGACCTACATCGGGCTGCCGAACTCTATGCATAAGGAGTTCACTGTTCGCTCAGCGCAGGCGGGAAAGCATGTGCTGTGCGAGAAGCCGATGGCGATCTCTTCGGCAGAGTGCCGCGAGATGATCGCCGCGTGCCGCAAGGCGAATGTGAAGCTGATGATCGCTTACCGCATTCACTACGACCCGACCCATCTGAGGGCGGTCCAACTCATCAAGCAGGGACGGATCGGCGAAATTCAGTTTTGCGAGGGCAATTTCGGCAGCTATTTTCAGGCCAACCAATGGCGGCTCACGCGTGCCATGGGTGGCGGCGGACCGCTGATGGATATGGGGATTTATCCGCTGAACACAATCCGGTTTTATACCGGGATTGAGCCTGTCCGCTTTGCAGCGCTCACCAGCACAATCGATCGTCAGAGCGGGCGCTTCAAAGACATCGAGGAGTCACTTTCGTGGACGATGGAGATGTCGTCCGGTGTTCTCGCGAATTGCGCGACCAGCTATACCACGCGGCTTCCGGGATACATCAAGGTGATCGGCAGCCGCGGCAATGTGCAGGTAACCACTGCCTACAGCTACGAGGGCATGCATCTGGATGCTCATGTGGACGATCCCGAGGGCAAATCCGGCACTGACATTCATGAAGACTCGACCGGCAAGATGCCATTCCAGTTTCAGATCGAGGCGGAGGATTTCGCCGAGTGCATCCTGCAGAACAAGGAGTCTAGAACGCCCGGCGAGGAGGGTTTGAAGGATCTGGAAGCTATCGAGCAGATCTACATCGCGGCCGGTCACCCGATCGCCTAAAGAATCTTCTTTCCGAATGCGGAGGAGATGAGCTCGACGGCGAGGTGCGCGGTGCGGTTGTGCTCGTCGATGACCGGGTTTACTTCGACGATTTCGAAGCTGAGCATGCGGCCGTGGTCGGCGAGAATCTCCATGGCGAGGTGTGCTTCGCGGTAGGTAGCGCCGCCGCGGACCGGTGTGCCGACACCGGGGGCGTCCTCGGGGTCGATCCAGTCCATGTCGAGCGAGACGTGATAGCCGGCAGTGCCGCGGCCGGCGGCGCGCAGGGCTTCTTCCATCACGGTACGCATGCCGCGCTCGTCGATGTCCCGCATGGTGTAGACCTCGGTGATGCCGGCGCGCTTGATGTTTTCCTTTTCAGTGGCGTCGATATCGCGAACGCCGATCAGAACCACGTTGTCCGGCGCGACCTTAGGCGAAAAATCGTAGATGTTCGAGAGCTCTTTCGGTCCGAGGCCGAGCAGCGCAGCCATGGGCATGCCATGGACGTTACCGGAGGGCGAGGTTTCGGGCGTGTTGATGTCCGAGTGAGCATCGATCCAGATGAGGCCGATCTTCTGTCCCTTGCGGCGATAGAACTCAGCGACGCCGGAGACGGAGCCGGCGGCGACGGAGTGGTCGCCGCCGAGGATGACGGGCGTGGAACCCTCTTCGAGCGTCTTGACCACCAGGTCGGCGGCTTTGACGCAGGTCTCGCGAATTTCCTTCAGATATTTCGCGTTCTGCTCGCCGGGCTTCTTGGTTTCAGCGATGGCGACGCCGATGTTGCCGCCGTCGGTGACGACGTGGCCCAGCGCTTCAAGATGCGCTTCGAGACCGGCGACGCGGACGGCGGAAGGGCCCATGTCTACACCGCGTCGCGACTGGCCGAGGTCGAGCGGCACGCCGATAACGTGGATGTGGCGCGGCGGCAGGGCTTGCACGCCGGTGTACATGGGCTGGTGGCCGCGAGTGGTTTCTGCGTGAATCGTATCTTCGTGCTTCGTCATAAGGGTGGCTCGGAATGAGAAGGAGCAAACCCCTAAGGATAGATACGGTTCAGCGTTCGGGCAAATGGGATGGTTTCACGGACGTGCTCGAGGCCGCAGATCCAGGCGACGGCGCGCTCGATGCCCATGCCGAAGCCGGAGTGCGGAACGGAGCCGTAGCGGCGCAGGTCGAGATACCACTGGAAGGCGTCGATGGGCAGATGGTGGTCCTCGATCCGCTGTTTCAGCAGCTCATAGGAAGCGATGCGCTGCGAGCCGCCGATGATCTCGCCATAGCCTTCGGGCGCGAGGACGTCGACGCAGAGCGCGTACTTGGGATCGTCGGGATCGGGCTCCATGTAGAAGGCCTTCACCGCGGCGGGATAACGGTGCACCATGACAGGCCGGTCGAACTGGGAGGAGATGTAGGTCTCGTCGGGTGAGCCGAAGTCGTTGCCGTACTCGAAGGGATGCTCCAGCAGGCCCTTGGCATGCGCCTCGTTCAGCATGGCAGCGGCCTCGTCGTAGCGCAGGCGCGGGAAGGGCGCCTGGATCGCCTGCAGTTTCGCGATGTCGCGTTCGATGACCTTCAGATCGGGCTGGCGACGTTCAAGGACACGGCCGACGATGAAGCTGAGGAAGTTTTCGGCGAGCACCATCAGGTCATCGAGGCCTGCATAGGCGAGCTCGGGCTCGACCATCCAGAACTCGGTGAGGTGGCGGCGGGTCTTGGACTTTTCCGCGCGGAAGGTCGGGCCGAAGCTATAAACCTTGCCGAGGGCGAGAGCGGTGCTCTCGATGTAGAGCTGGCCGCTCTGGGTGAGGAAGGCTTCGTCGCCGAAATACTCGACGGGAAAGAGTGTCGAGGTGCCTTCGCATGCGGCGGGCGTGAGGACGGCGGAATCGGTGAGGGTGAAGCCGTTGTCGTCGAGATAGTCGCGGGCGGCCTTGATGATCTCCGCGCGGATGCGGAGGATGGCGGACTGGCGTGGCGAGCGGAGCCAAAGATGGCGATGCTCCATCAGAAAATCGACGCCGTGTTCCTTGGGCGTGATCGGGTAAGGCTGCTCCTCGGGCACGCGCTGCACCACTTCGACATTCTCGACGTCGAGTTCGTAGCCGCCGGGGGCGCGCTGGTCGGCGCGGACGCGGCCGGTGACGATGACGCTGGACTCCTGGGTGAGGTGCCTGGTGGTTTCCCAGATTTCCGGCGTAACGGCGGCCTTGGGCATGATGCCCTGCACGGTGCCCGAGCCATCGCGAAAGATGGGGAAGAGCAGCTTGCCGGAGGCGCGCATGTTGTAGAGCCAGCCGTGCAGCACGACGGTCTGACCTTCATGCTGTTTCAGGCTGGCGATGGTGGCGGGGAGCGGCGGTGGCGCTTGTGGTGGTTACAGATGTGTCCGTCATGTGTTTCAGATACCAAGTTTTTCGAATGTTGCGGCGGCGCGCTGGGCTACCATGTCGGGTGTTTCGCCCAGCTCATAGTGGATCTCCAGCAGCGCGGCCGGCGAGCGTGGGGCTGTTTTGAGCGCGGCGATGGGGGCTTCCCAGCCGATGGTGCCGTCGCCGGGCCACAGTGCGCGTCGCGGTCGTGATGATTGTCGTGCAGGTGTGTGGAGCCGATGAGCGGCAGCAGCGTTTCGAACGAGGAGTCAACGCCCTCCATCAGATGGGCGTGGCCGATATCGAAGCAGACGCCGACGTTGGCGAAGTGGCCGACGCGGATGATCTCAGTGAGATTTGCGGGCGTGGTCACATCGTTCTGGATGTTTTCGAGCAGGAGCTTGACGCCGAGCGGCCCGCCAAAGGCCTTCAGATGCTCGATGGCAGTGAGCGCATGCTCCAGCGCGCGCTCATCCCATGCGGAGTCGCGGTCGCCGATGTGCAGGATGAGGAACTGGTAGTGCAGGATCTCCGCGGCTTCGAGAGCGCGCTTCACCTCGTCCATGCCGTCGATGCGGCGGGATTTTTCGTTGTGCACGACGTTGATGGCGGGCATGCCGCCGCGACCCATCTCCGAGTCGGCGTAGATCGGCGCGTGCAGCGAGTGCGGCTTGACCTCGCTCGACCGGAACCAGTCGGCGATCTCCTTGATGTGCTGGCGGCTGGTGTAGTCGAAGTGCTGGCGCGCGGCGAAGACTTCAATGGCCTGGGCGCCGCCGCGGGCGAGGGTGTCGAGCAGCCCGGGATGGAGGCGCTGGCGAAGGAAGACGTGGGTGGAGAGGGCTCGAAGCATGGGTGGGGTTTCCGCTCTCTATCTTCTCATTGCGGACGAATAGCTGGGCAGTGGATGGCCCGGCGCATCAGTACCCGGCGGCTTTGCCGTAGTGCTGGCGGTGGTCCTGGCCGCCTTCCAGTTTGCCGGTCTTCTGATTCACTGCGATGCACTCGCCGTCGCTCCAGTGGTGGCCTTGTTTGAGCGCTGTAGCCCTCGGTGGCGAGCTTTGCGGCGGTGTCGGCGGGGAAGCCGGCTTCAAGGTAGAGGGTGTCCGGCAGGTATTGATGGTGGAAGCGCGGCGCGTCCACGGCCTGCTGGATGTTGAGGCCGCCCTCGGCCACGCTGAGAAAGATGTTGAGCACCGTGGTGGTGATGCGCGGGCCGCCGGGCGAGCCGAGCACCATGCGGACCTTGCCATCCTTGAGCACGATGGTCGGCGTCATGGCGGAGAGCGGGCGATGGCCGGGCGCGATGGCGTTGTTCGGGCCCTGGATGAGGCCGTATTTATTGGGCACGCCCGGCTTGGAGGCGAAGTCGTCCATCTCGTCGTTGAGCAGGAAGCCGAGGCCGGCGGCGGTGACGTGCGAGCCGAAGCCGTCATTAAGCGTGGTGGTGACGGCAACGGCGTTGCCCTCGGCGTCGAGCACGGAGTAGTGCGTGGTGTCGGTGGACTTCGACTCGGGCACGGTGGCAGCTGGCGGAGGAGGCAAGAAGCCGGCGGGGCGCTTGAGGTCCTTTGATGGCGTGGCGTGGCCGGGCACGATGCTTTTCCGCCAGGCGTCGGCGTAGGCGGGGTTGAGCAGCGCGGCTGACGGGCAGCTTTGCGAAGTCGGGATCGCCGAGGTAGTCGGTGCGGTCCATGTAGGCGCGGCGCATGGCCTCGGTGATGAGCTGGACTTCCTGAGGCGTGCGGTCACCGAGCTTGTTGAGGTCATAGGGGCGCAGGATATTGAGCATCTCGATCAGGCCGATGCCTCCGGCGGAGGGTGGCGGCGCGCTGAAGATTTCGTAACCGTGATAGGATCCTTTGACCGGGACGCGTTCCTTGACCTGATAGTGGGCGAGGTCGGCTTCGGTGATGAGGCCGCCGTGGGCCTTCATGTCGGCGGCAAGCTTCTTCGCGATCTCGCCGTGGTAGAAGTCGGCGGGATCGGCGGCGATGCGCTTGAGGGTGGCGGCGAGCTCGGGCTGACGAAAGGTGTCGCCGGACTGGTAATATGCACCTCGTTTCGTGTCGGTCTGGAAGATTTTGTGTGATTCGGGAAATTTGGCCAGGTCGGGATCGTGCAGCTCAGCGGCTTCCTCGCTGCTGAGAACGAAACCATCTTCGGCGAGCTGGATGGCGGGTGCCATGACGGCCTTCAGCCCGAGTTTGCCGTACTTTCTCTCGGCATAGGCGAGTCCCGCGACCGAGCCGGGAACGCCGATGGATTTGTAGCCGAGCGTGCTGGCGTCCGGAATGACGTGGTGCTGCGCGTCGAGGTACATGTCACGCGAGGCGGCGCCGGGCGCTTCTTCCCGAAAGTCGATGAAGAGGTCGTGCTTGCCATCGTGGGGCTTCGCGAGATGCACCAGCATGAAGCCGCCGCCGCCCAGGTTGCCGGCCACAGGATGCACGACGGCGAGCGCGAAGCCGGTGGCGACTGCTGCATCGACGGCGTTGCCGCCCTGCTTCAAGATGGCGACACCGGCGTCCGTGGCGGCATGGTGCACGCTGACGACCATGGCGTGGTCTGCGGTGGCCGGTGTTTCATCCTGTGCGAGGGCAGGGATTGCTGCAAAGGAGACGGAAAGCAGGAGCGAGGCGAGAGCCCGGGATGTGCTCGGCATGGGAGGAGTTTATTCGAGAGTCGGTGAAATCCGTGGGTGGCTGCTTAGAATGACGGAGGCATGTCTGTCACGCTGCGTTCGTTTGCGAAGATCAACATCGGTTTGGCGATTGGGCTGGCGCGGCCCGATGGCTACCATGCACTGACGACGATCTACCAGACGATTGGCCTGCACGATCTGGTGACGGTAACGGCCCGGCGTGCGGCGGCAACCGGTATCGTCGCTACCTCCAACGACGAGCGGGTCCCCACTGACGCGCGCAATACCGCGTGGAAGATGGTGGAGCGGGCGCTGGCGGTGCTCGGCGTGGCGGCTGAGGTGGCGATCCATATCGAGAAGCGGTTGCCGGTGCAGGGCGGGCTGGGAGCGGGATCGGCGAATGCGGCGGCCGCTTTGCTGGGGCTGGAGCGGGAACTGGGTTGCCAGTTGGCAGACGACGTCCGGCTCCAGATAGCGGCGGAGGTGGGTTCGGACGTGCCGCTGTTCCTGGTGGGTGGCGCGGTGCTGGGGCTGGGGCGGGGCGAGGTGGTCTCACCGCTTGCCGGATCTGCCGGCGATGGCGTGCGTGGTGGCGGTTCCGGAGGTGGGAGTCTCGACGCCTGCGGCTTTTCGGGAATGGGATACGCGGCATTCCGCATTGACCCCCGCCGCCTCAGCCGATAGACTTGAAGGGTTGAGTCGGTCTGTCTCCGCAGCATGGGGTCAGCCGCACTCCTCCGGTGTCTCCAGGGCGGCCTCTTCGGAAGGGATTTCCGAGAAGGATGCGACCCAACAGGGAGACCTGGCCGAGACTCCGCTTCTCGCGCTTGTCCGCACCGGGATTGCAAACGACTTCGAAGAGGTCGTCTTTGCGCAGTATCCCTCTCTTGCAGACATTGTGCGTGTGCTTGCGTCTTCCGGCCAACCTGAGGACGCGGCGCTCTATGCGGCACTTTCGGGCTCGGGTTCGGCCCTGTTTGGGCTGTATGCGAGTGCGGAAGCGGCAGACCGGGCGGCAGGGCGCATTCGGGATCGCGGCATTGTGGCGCTGCGCACCGAAACCTTGCCTCGCGAGCAGTATTGGCGCACGATGTGGATGGACGAAAAGGTGACAACCAATGAGTTGTCAACGGAATAGCTGTTCCGGCGAAACTGCTGGCAGCATCATCCGCCTCTCCGCCAGCAGCCTGTTGGGCGATCGACTAATGGTAGGTCAAGTGCCTTTGGAGCACTTTGTCTAGGTTCGAATCCTAGTCGCCCAGCCACTCTGTTCCGGTGCACCGTGCCCCGGAGCGTCTGCCGCGGATGAAAGTGAAGCCGCGGTGCGAGCATCAGCGCAGTTCACCAACGCAAACCAGCTTGGGAGACACGTGATGAAGCAAGAGACGGCAGTGGCAATCGAAGTCGAGCCGGAAACGGCGAGCAGCAACAACTTTCAGCCTGCGCCGGAGCGTAAGCGCAACCGCGGCCTCAGCGAGGACAAGCGCTTCAAGATATTTGCCGGATCGGCGAACCGGCAGCTTGCCGAAGAGATCTGCAAGCAGATTGGCGTGCCGCTGGGTGAAACCAAGATCCAGCGCTTTGCCGATGGCGAGATTTACTTCCAGCTTCTGGAGAACGTGCGTGGCGTGGATGTCTTCGTGGTGCAGCCTACCTGCAACCCGGTGGACTCGAACCTGGTGGAGCTGCTGATCATGATCGACGCGCTCAAGCGCGCGTCGGCTGGCCGCATCACGACGGTGGTGCCGTATTACGGCTACGCCCGGCAGGACCGCAAGGACCGGCCCCGCGTCGCGATCTCCTCCAAGCTGGTGGCTGACCTGCTGACTACCGCTGGCACCAACCGCGCGCTCTTCATGGACCTGCACGCGGCGCAGATTCAGGGCTTCTTCAATATTCCGGTGGATCACCTCTTCGCCAGCCCAGTGATGGTGGGCTACTTCAGCAAGAAGAATCTGCCGAATCTGACCGTTGTCTCACCGGATGCGGGTGGCGTGGAGCGGGCGCGATTCTTTGCAACCAAGATGGGCGCACCGCTGGCCATCGTGGACAAGCGGCGCACCGACATCAACGTGACCGAGGTGATGAACGTGATCGGCGATGTGCGCGGGCGGACCTGCCTGATCATCGACGACATTGTGGACACGGCTGGCACGCTGGTGAAGACGGCGCATGCGCTGCTGGACGAAGGCGCGACCGAGGTCTACGCGTGCGCGTCGCACCCGGTGCTCTCCGGACCGGCCGTAGAACGCATTGCCACCTCGCGCATCAAGGAGCTGGTGGTCACTAATTCCATACCGCTGTGCGAAGAGGCGAAGGCGGTGGACAAGATCAAGGTGCTGTCGATTGCTGGCCTGCTGGGCGCGGCCATCGAGAGCATTCACATGGAGACGAGCGTGAGCTCGCTCTTTAACTAAGCAGCAGAAAAGGGAGTAGGGAGGGGCCAAGCTCCTCCCCATGACCGAAAGGAAAATGAAGCAATGGCAAGCACAGAACTGGTAACGGCGGTGACCCGCGAGGGCAAGTTCAACAAGAACGCAGCACGGCGGGTACGCGTGGCGGGCAAGATTCCTGCGGTCATTTACGGCGCCAAGGAGCCGTCGATCGCCATCGAGTTGGATCCCAAGCAGATCCTGCGCATTTTGCACTCGGACTCCGGCCACAACACGATCTTTGACGTGGACGTGAAGGGCAGTGCGCGGGTGAAGGCGATGATCGTGGACTGGCAGTACGAGCCTATTAAAGGCAGCCTGCTGCACATCGACCTGAAGCGCATCGCGATGGACAAGGCCATGGTGGTGGAAGTGCCGATCCAGCTTGAGGGCATCCCGTTCGGTGTGAAGAACGAGGGCGGCCTGCTGGAGCAGGTATTGCGCGAGGTAGAGATCGAGTGCCTCCCGGCAGACATTCCGGCACACATCACGCTCGATGTTTCCGGGCTGAAGATTC
The DNA here is from genome assembly GCA_963750845.1 of uncultured Acidobacteriaceae bacterium. Classification (GTDB taxonomy): domain Bacteria; phylum Acidobacteriota; class Terriglobia; order Terriglobales; family Acidobacteriaceae; genus KBS-83. Next base: position 42,304 of record CAVVSP010000031.1, on the reverse strand, counting down.
ACGACGTTGTCCGCGTCTCCGATCTGCCGCACGAGGGCAAGTTCAAGTTCATCACCGACGAGGATGCGACCGTGGCCCACGTGACGGTGATCAAGGAAGAGGTAGCGCCGGAACCGGATGCGGTTGCGGCTGCAGCGCCGGCAGAACCGGAAGTGGTGAAGAAGGGCAAGCAGGAGACGGAGGAGGCAGGCGGCGATGCTGCCAAGGCCGGCGGCAAGAAGTAAGCAGTGCTGCCCGGAGCGATGGAATCCGGAAATAGAGCGGAAGTGCAGCAGTGCGGGCCGAGGACGGGATTCAGACGGAGGCATACAGCGGGCCGTTTCTGGTCGTCGGGCTCGGCAATCCCGGGATCGAGTACCAGTGGACGCCGCACAATGCGGGATTTCTGGCGATCGATCGGCTGGCCCAGCGCACCGGGGCAGTGGTGAGCAATCGCCGCTGCCGCGCACTCACCGCCACCACGTGCATTGCGGGCCGCGACGTGGTGTTGGCGAAGCCGGAGACCTTCATGAACCTGAGCGGGCTATCTGTTCGGGCGCTGGTGGAGGAGTTCGGTGCAGATCGGCAGAACCTGCTGGTTTTGTACGACGAGCTGGCGCTTCCACTGGGCACGCTGCGGGTGCGGGCGGGGGGATCATCGGGCGGCCACAACGGCGCCGGGTCGATCAACGGCGCGCTGGGCACGGAGGAGTGGGCACGGATCCGGATCGGTGTCGGGCCGGATGGGTTGGAGACGGCATCGCGGCGGGGGAAGGATTACCTGCTGACGCCGATGCGGAAGAAGGAACTGGCGGTGCTCGACGAGGTGCTGGATCGCGTCGCCGAGGCTGTGGAGACGGTCATCGTGAGCGGAGTTGGCGCGGCGATGAACAAGTGGAACGGGCCTCAGGAAATGGCGTTGCGGGGAATGGTTCCCCGAAGGCCGAGTGATGAAGAACAAACGAAGTCAGTATCTGTAATTCAGGTTTTGGAGTTCAGGTTTCAGGGAAGAGAGAAACGCATGCAACGTAGCTATGAAGTGATGTTTATCGTGCGCCCGGATATGGAAGAGGCGGATGTCGACAAGCTGATCGCAGGACTGGAGCAGACCATCAACCACGGTGGCGGCAGTCTCAAGTCCACCGAGAAGCTGGGCCGGCGCAAGCTGTCTTACATGGTGCGCAAGTTCAATGACGGCAATTACGTCCTGCTGGTGATTCAGGCCGAAGGCGGCCTGATCGCGGAGGTAGAGCGCCGTCTCCGCGTGACGGAGCCGGTGATCAAGTTCATCACCGTGCGCACGGACGAGGAAGAGAAGCGCGCGGACAAGATCAAGGCGATCCGTGCGACGCGCAAGAAGCTGAGTGCGCAACCGGCTGCGGCGGCTCCTGCTGCTGAAGCCGAAGCGCCGGTCACCACGGAAGCCGCGGCGAGCGCTTAGACGCGCTCGTCCGCTCTTCGAAGTAGCGCCGGCCACGCGCCGGCACATCAACGCAGCCGGTCCTGCTTGCGCAAAGAAGCATAGAGCAGGGCCTATTCCGCCGACTGATACGAAACGGCCGGGCGGGAAGAAAGAAGAAGGAAACCATGGCTGATGAGACCAGCACAGTAGCAGCAACACCGCGCGCGTCTGAGGGCGCCGCGACCGAGCGTCCTGCCGGCGATCGTTCCGCGGGGGACCGTCCGGATCGTCCAGTTGGAGACCGTCCAGATCGCCCAGCAGGCGATCGTCCCGGTGGCCGCGGCCCCGGTGGCCGTGGACCCGGTGGTCCGGGCGGATCGGGTCCGGGCGGACGCAAGTTCTTCCGGCGCAAGAAGGTCTGCAAGTTCTGCGTGGAGAAGATCGACTCCATCCACTACCGCGATGTGCGCCTGCTGCAGCAGTTCGTGGCCGAACGGGGCAAGATTGTTCCCCGCCGCCTGACGGGTGTGTGTACCACGCACCAGCGGAGACTCACGCGCGCTATTAAACAGGCTCGCAACATTGCCTTGCTGCCGTTTGCAGCGCGGTACTAAATTGCCCAAGGCAGGGATGGCGCGTTCCGGCGTGTGCCGAGTGCTGCGCCCACAACACTGAGGAGAGTTATGGAAGTCATTCTGAAGGAAGACGTCGACACACTGGGTCACCGCGGGGACGTGGTGAAGGTGGCCGACGGCTACGGCCGCAACTTTCTGCTGCCGAAGAAGCTTGCGATTGAAGCGACGGCGGCCAACCGGAACGTGATCGAGCAGATGAAGCAGTCGGCTCTACGGCGCTCCGCGAAGGAGAAGGAGAGCGCGCAGCAGCTGGTGGCGCAAATGGAGCTGGTGGAATTGGTCTTCACGCGCAAGGTAGGCGAGAACGAACACCTCTTCGGCTCCGTCACCTCGTCGGACATCGCACACGCACTGGAACAGAAGGGCTATGCGATCGACCGCCGCAAGGTCCAGCTCGATGAGCCGCTGAAGCAGCTGGGCGAGTTTCACATTCCGGTGAAGCTGCACCGCGAGGTGAGCGCGCACATCAAGGTCACGGTGAGCGCCGAGAGCGAAGAAGTCTAGATCGCATCTACGCTGGTCCGAAGAGGGGCACGCCGCCTGCGCAGCGTGCCCCTCTTCTTTGCACCTCGCCCCGTCATCAAGGAGGATTTCCCGGAGACCGGGAATAAATCGGCCGCGATTCAGTTAACGGAATCACGAGCTGCCGATGCCCCAGAAGATATCTCCGCTGACCTCGGTGCGTTTCTTTCTTGCATCATTCGTGTTGTTTCACCATTCGGTGCGAACTTTCTTTCCTGTTTTCTCCGGCCAGGGCGCGCATGGGGTTCCGGAAGACTTTTTAGACATCGTCTCGTTTGCCTTCCCCGTTTCGGTCAGTTTCTTCTATCTGCTTTCAGGTTACGTGCTGAGCCTGGTCTATTTGCGGGATGGGCAGGTCCTCAACAAGAGCCGATTTTTCGCTGCACGATTTGCGCGCCTGTATCCGCTGTACTTTGTCACTTTGGTACTGGCCACGCCGGAGCTTCTGGCATGGGAAGCGCGGCGGTACGGCGTGAAAACCGGGATGATCAAGACGGTGGAGATTTTTGCGGCAAATGTAGCGATGACGCAAGTCTGGTACCCGCGCCGGCTGCTTCGTATCAACCCTCCAAGCTGGTCGCTGTGCGGTGAAGTTTTCTTTTACATCTGCTTCCCGCTGCTCGGCGCTTTGCTGTGGAAGCTGCGTGGCGCCCGCCTATGGGTGACCGCATTGACCTTGTACGCCGGAGGTCAGGCGCTGGTTTGGGGAATGCGAACACAGCTGAGTTTTGAGATGGCAATGGTCTTGCCGCCATTCCATCTTTCCACCTTTGCGCTGGGGATCCTGCTGGCCCGCTGGCAGACGCTGCAACAGAGACAAAAGCGCAAAGGACGGATACGTATTTGGCAGGTGAGCGCCGTGCTGGGACTGTCGGTCGGTGGAGTTGGTTTGAGCGTGTGCCTGGTTCCCCTGTTCCATGTGGCTGCACCTTACAACAATGGGCTGCTGGCACCAGTTTTCGCGGGCATCATCTGGGCGCTATCGGCGGTCTCCACCCCGCTGTCGCGTTGGCTATGCGGGCGATGGCAGGTGGCGCTGGGGAATTCCAGTTATGCACTGTATCTGATCCATACGCCAATGCTCGCGTTGTTTCAGCACTTTCAATGGGTGACCCATGCGTTTTATCCGGTATACGCTCGCACTCTGTGTCGGGTTGAGTTTGTTGAGCTTCCACTATTTCGAAACTCCTGTCCGCCTGTGGTTACTGGAGCGTTTCCAAATGCATTTGATACGAAACACACCAGCCACGATCTCCGCATCCCCGCATCATCTTCAGTCACTATGACGGGTATGGAATGACTCGCAGGTCGGCCTCGCAATTGACGAGCTGCTTCGGGAAACGACCCTAATCATCCATTCCCCTGCCAGACTTAACTCCAACGTCACCTCGATCGCACATTCTGTTCTCTGATGTCTCCGATGCGGGCATGATGAAAGAGACAGCCTGAGCTCCGGCTCCCACGAGGTGCTCTTGTGGCCATTGCCCGCGTGTTTGTTTGTTTCTTGTTTGCTCTCCTGTTTGCGGTTGGCACCGGTGCACAGCAGCCGGGTTCCCCGCAAGCGCCGAGTCCTCCGCCAGTGGAATCGCCCATGCCCTCCGTGCGGCTGCCCAACGGCCATGCGGGGATGACCTCATCGATCGACAACGCGATGGTGAAGACGGATAGCGCACCGGCCGGAGCGCTGCCGGCGGTTGTGCCTGCGGACCGGCCGAGCATCGGGCTGGTGCTGGATGGCGGGGGGCGCTGGGACTGGCGCATATCGGTGTCCTGAAATGGTTTGAAGAGAATCGGATTCCGGTGGATCGGCTCACCGGAACAAGCATGGGCTCGCTGATCGGCGCGCTGTATGCGACCGGCCGCTCTGCAGACGAGATCGAGCAGGTCGCAACCGGCGCAGAGTTGCCGAACATCTTTCATCTGTCGGTGGATTATGACCAGCTCAACTATCGACGGCGGGAGGATCGCCGGGAGCTGCCAGGCGCATTTCAACTTGGCTTGAAGGGTGGGATCAGCCTGCGGAATGCACTCCTGACCGACCGCGGGCTAAACGCATTTCTGCACGACGAGTTCTCCAGGTACGACGGCGATCGCGTTCGTTTTGACGAACTGCCGATTCCCTTCCGCTGCGTCTCCACAGACCTGAATACGCTGCGCCCGGTGATCTTCTATGCCGGCTCGATTCCGTTGGCGGTGCGCGCGTCGATCGCGATTCCCGGCATCTTCGCGCCGGTGAAGTACCGGGGGCACTATCTGGTGGACGGCGCGATCATGGAAAACCTGCCCACGGAGGTAGCAAAGAAGGACCTGCGCTCGGATGTGGTGATCGCGGTTTTGCTGCCGTCGACGGAATTTACCGACAGCGATGTGGCCTCGGTGGTGGGCGTCTTCGCGCGGGCTTTCTCGGCTGGAACAGCGCGGAATGAACGCGAGTCTGCGAAGCTGGCGAATGTCCTGCTGATGCCGGATACAGACAAGTATGGCGTCGGGGACTATGGCAAAGCGACGGAGCTGATCGCGGCCGGCTATGAGGCGGCGAAGGCGCAGCGAGAAAATCTGCTGAAGTATCAGCTCACGCCGGAGGCATGGAAGGAGTACCAGGCAGACAAGCAGAGCCCGGCAACGAGCGCGTCCAGGTCTGCTCGAGACGGTGAAGGTGCAGGGCGGCTCCGCTGGCGCGCAAGACACGGTGCGCGAGTACATGAAGCCATTTGAAGGCAAACCGATTGAAGCGCGGACGATGATCCAGGCGCTGAGCCATGTGCAGAAAAACCAGACATACGAGGCCGAGTACGTAACGACGGGACCGCAGCAGCCGGGGGACACACGTGCGTCCGGCCCGGACACGGGTGTCCTGGTCACGCTGGAGCCCGTCCGCAACGGGCCGCCATTCCTGCTGGTGGGTGGAGACATTACGGCCATGACGGATAACGTCACGCGCGGCACGCTCGATCTGCGGCTCATCAACAATGACCTCGGCGGCTACCGGTCGGAGCTGCGCTCCGATCTGCGGGTCGGCTTTCTGACGCAAGCTTCGACGGAGTATTACCGGCTCCTTCGAGCCAACGGATTGTTTGTGCAGCCGCATATCGGTCTGCTACGACAGCCGGTCTACATCTTCGACAACCAGCAGCGCGTAGCGGAACGGCTGCAGCAGAACGCGGGCGGTGGGCTGGACTTCGGACGCACGTATCACTCGCGCTCGCAACTGGCCGGAGAATGGCGCTATGAAGTGGTGCGCTGGCACACGCAGAGCGGCAGTGACTTCCGCCGGGATCTCTCGGGAACCGTGCAGACCGGGGTGCTGCACTACACCTACAACAGCCTGAATGCGGGACAGCTCGCCACGCGAGGTGTGCTGTTGGATGTTTCCGGTGGAGCGCTGTACCACTCGGTGGGCAGCCAGAATGCGCCCATTGCGCAGTTTTCCGCCCGGTATTCGAGAGATTTCTTTAACGAGAACATTGTCGGATTCGACGTGTCGGGCGATACATATTTCCGCCGCAACGTGGCGGACCCGCTTCGCTTTACACTTGGTGGTCCGCAGCGGCTTTCCGCTTCGTCGATCGATGAGTATCGCGGCACCGACGATATGCTGGTGCGCGCGGCCTATTACCGGCGCGTTGCGTCGTTGCCTACGCAACTGGGCGACGGGCTCTACCTCACCGGCGCCTATGAGGCCGGGGAAGTATGGTCGCCGGAGCGACGGACATTTCTGCGGCAGGATGGCGTGCTGGGTCTGCTGGGGACGACGCCGTTGGGCACCATCACGTTGGGTGGTTCCATTGGCGATGCTGGACGGCGCAAGTTCTTCTTCACCTTCGGCCGGCTTTTCTGAGTGAGAAGTGGGGATGGGCGATTGCCGTAGACTGAGTGCATGGCGCGGACCGAATCTACGATGCAGGCTCTGGGGACGATTGCCCCTGATTTCTCGCTGCCGGACGTTGTGTCCGGCAAGACAGTGACTCGCGATAGAGCGAAGGGCGCTGGCGGATTGCTGGTGATGTTCCTATGCGTGCACTGCCCATTCGTAAAACATGTCGAGCAGGGCATCGCGCGCTTTGCAGGCGATTATGCGGGGCAGGGCCTGGGCATTGTGGGCATCAGCAGCAATGATGCGGTTGCCTTCCCGGATGATTCGCCGCAAGGCATGCGCGCGCAGGCGAAGCGGCTGGGCTTTACCTTTCCCTACCTCTACGACGAATCCCAACAGATAGCGCGCGCTTACGATGCCGCGTGCACGCCGGATTTCTTTCTCTACGACCGCGAGCTGCGTCTGGTGTATCGCGGACAGTTCGATGCAAGCCGCCCGAGTTTGGGCACGCCGGTGACAGGCAGCGACCTGCGCCGCGCGGTCGAAGCGCTACTCGCAGGCAAGCCGCCCCTCGACCCGCAAGTGCCGAGTCTGGGTTGCAACATCAAGTGGAAATAGAAATCGGCCGAACTCTCCTCACATCGTCGACGTTGCGGTCGATGTTGCGGACTTCACCGGCTTCAGCGCGAAGCGATGCGTCACCGGCTGTGCGTCCTTCTGCTGCTGCGCAATAGACGTAGCAACCGCCTGCCGCATGGCCTGCTGCTCCGCTTCAGGGGCTGCTTCCGGCTTCTCATGAGTGCCGGCTTCGAGCGTAAAGAGCTGGCGTTCCAGTTCGTTGCGATGCTCTGTCTCCCATGCGAGCGTCTGCGACTGGCGCAACATCGGCGTCGTCATGCGCGCCAGGTTGACGCCATGCGACAGTACGTCTGCGGTGAAGTTGGCGACTGGCTGATCGTCGATGGTGAGCGCATAGGAACCGGCAGAAAGTCCGGTGACAGTCAGCGTCTCCTGGTCGAGCGCAGCCTCGATGCCACCCGCTTCCAGCGCGGCGTCGGTCACGGGGTCGGTTGCACTGAGCGGCAGCGGTAACGGCAGAGCATTCTCAATCTCTGTCCACTGGAGCGTGTCGGTCTTCTTCTCGCGTTTCGCGTCCGTGACGCTCGCGTTCTGGACATCGGTTGCTTTTGCACTATGCGCATCCACGGTGACACTGCTGACGAGCGAAGGGGCGTGCCACGCCTTCAGGATGGCTGCTGCCATCACCCAGTGCACGCCCTCGCGGGGATGGACGCGATCCGGAATGAGCCGCGACGCAAGGTCAGGATGAGCAGTCTTTACCTTTTGGAGCACATCGACGACGGGCGCATTGAAGTCAACAAAACCCTGATGGACGCGGTCTGCCTCATTTCGATCGAACTCGCTGTACTGCTGCATCACCTCGTTGTAATGCATGGTGGGCTGCGTGACGTCGTCGTACGGAGACGGGCCGATGAGGGTCAGCTTCACGCCGGGGGCGCCCTGAATGATTGAGTCCACCATGGATTTGTAACCATCCTCATAGGTTTTCTGCACCGCCGGATTCGGCGGACGATAGTAGCCGTCGTTCATGCCGAGCATGATGCTCACGACAGTGGGCTTGTAGGGCAGAATGTCGCGCTGGATGCGCAGATCGATCGGTCCTTCCGCACCGCCGGAGACCTTGTCGCCACCCACGCCCGACTGTATCCACTGGACCTTCCACGCGGGAAAGCGCGTCAGCACATACTCTTCCATGAACGTGGAATAGAGTCGCTGGTCGGTGATGCTGTCGCCATAGGTCACGACACGGTCGCCGTCGTGAATTGCGAAGTCGCTGGCGGACGGGGGCGTCGCGGTTTGCGCTGAAGCGAAGGGGAGTGCCGAGAGCAGCAGGCCGGCATAGAGGGCGGCAGATTTCGCGATATCACTCATGGAGCAGAAGTCTAAACCCAGATCGGCAGCGCTGCAGGGAGTGCGGAACGTAGTACGCTCAGCGTGTGCCGACCGAGTTCACATCGAGCCGCCCGCTGCTGGCCATCGACCAATTGACGATCGCGTTTCGCGGAAAGCCTGTGGTGCGTGAGCTGAGTCTGGCAATCGAGCCGGGCCAAGTATTGGGTTTGGTGGGCGAGTCCGGCTCAGGTAAGTCGGTCACGTCGCTCGCGATCCTGGGCCTGCTCGAGAGGGCGGCGGAAGTGCGGGGCAGCATCCGGTTCGATGGTGAAGAACTGCTGACGCTGCAACCGGAGGCGATACGGCGCTATCGCGGCCGGCGCATCGCGATGATCTTTCAGGAGCCGATGACGGCGCTGAATCCGGTGATGCCGGTTGGGCGGCAGATTGCGGAGGCGATTGAGACGCACCAGCCAACGCTGACACGGCGCGAAGTGCGCAAGGCGGTGATTGCAAACCTGGAGGCTGTTGCGTTGCCCGAGCCGGAGGAACGCTACGCGGACTATCCGCATCAGTTCTCCGGCGGCCAACGGCAGCGCATCTTAATTGCAATGGCACTGGCAAACCGGCCACAGCTCTTGATTGCAGATGAGCCCACCACGGCGCTGGATGTCACGGTGCAGGCTCAGGTCCTGCGACTGCTGCGCGAGTTGCAGCAGCAGTTCGGGCTGGCAATGCTGTTCATCTCGCACGACCTCGCGGTGGTTGCCGAAGTAGCAGACCGCGTCGCCGTGATGCGACATGGATGGTTGCTGGAGCAAGGCAGTCGTGAGCAAATTTTTCACACTCCGCGACATCCTTACACGCGCAGCCTGCTGGGAGCCGTTCCCACGCTGGCTACGGACCGCGCACAGCCGCTTGCGACTTTGCCGCCAGAGGCATATGCCACGCCTGGGTCATGGATGGAGTACGACATTGGTCACCAGGTACGCGAGCTTTCTTAACGGCAGCATGGCCATTCGTGACATCCTAGAAGTGATTTCATGATGGATGGCTGTAAATAATAAGTCGCAGTAATTTGCATTCGATAGAAGACCTTCCCCCGAGCTTCGTTCATGCGCGCTCTCATCCTTTCGGACATCCACGCAAACATGCAGGCATTGGCCGCCGTGCTGGCGGTTGCGCCGGAACACGACATTGTGTGGAACCTGGGTGACGTTGTCGGCTATGGCGCATCGCCGAACGAGACGATTGTTTGCCTGAAAGAGTTGAACAGCATCTATGTGCGCGGCAACCACGATCGCGCCTGCTGCGGACTGACATCGCTGGATGATTTCAATCCAATTGCCCGGCAGGCTGCGGAGTGGACGCATGCGCAACTATCGCGCACACGCCGCAAATGGCTCTGTGACCTGCCGCAGGGGCCGGTCACGGTTGGAGAAGGGCTGGTGTGTGTGCATGGATCGGCTGCGGACGAGGACATTTACGTTCAGACGCTGGGCGAAGCCATCGACGCCCTGCAGGCGGTTCCTGGGGCGTGGGTAGAGTTTTACGGCCACACGCATGTGCAGGGCGGCTTTGTGCGCAGCGATGATGGCTGGTATGTCTTCAAGCCGGAGTACACCACGAAGCACAACGAAGAGTTCTTTGATCTGCCGATGCGGCGCGGCGTCCGCTATCTGCTGAACCCGGGTTCGGTGGGGCAACCACGGGATGGCGATTGGCGGGCGGCGTTTGCTTTGTACGACGACGTTGTGTCAGTCGTGCGCTTCTATCGCGTGCCGTACGATCTGGACCGCGCGCAGAAGAAAATCATCGCGGCAGGGTTGCCGGAGAGGCTGGCGACCCGGCTGGCCGAAGGGCTTTAGGCTCGCATCACCTCAGCCGCGAAGCGCTCCATCTCCTCGCGCTGCGGGCTTGACTGCAACAGCAGCAGATCCACGCCGACTTCGTGAAACGCAGCGACACGTTCTTTCACCTGCTGCGCCGTGCCGACTAGTTCGCTGCGCAGGCCACGATTGGAGACGGAGTAGTCTTCCAGCGAGATCTTCTGCTCCAGCTTCGACCCGGTCACCCACTGCTGGTAATTCTGGTATCCGCGCGCGGACTGCTGCACGTCCGTGATGCGCGCCACCTCGCGCTGCGCCTCTGCTTCGCTATCGCGCACGATCGCATAGCCGGCGACACCGTATGTCATCGGCGGCAGGCCAAGGCGCTCGCGCCGTTCGCGCATGTCGGCGATCTTGTGGCCGACGATCTCCGGTGGATCACCGTGCATCAGGTAAGCATCACATTTGCTCGCGATCAGATTCTTCGCGGTCTCGCTCTCGCCGCCGGCATAGATCGTGGGCCGCGGCTGACGGACCGGCTTAGGGGCGAGAACGTTGTCGGCCACCGAATAGTAGCGGCCGCTGTAGCTGAAGTGCTGCTGCTGCCAGCAGCCGTCGATCACGTCAAGCCATTCCGAGGTGCGTGCGTAGCGATCGTCATGTGTATCGAAGTGCACGCCGTACTTGGTGGCCTCGTCAGCCCACCAACTGGAGACGACGTTGAGAGTGAGCCGGCCGTTGGCGATGCGGTCGATATTCGCGGCCTGCTTGGCCAGCAGCGCGGGATTGTGGAAGGTCGGCCGCACAGCGACCATCAGTTCCATTTTGCTGGTGACGGCGGCCAGAGCCGCGGCGGTGGACCACGCATCGAGCGAGGGTGCTTCGACGCCTTTGATGTCATTGAGGTTCAACTCGGCGATGAGCGAAAGATCGTAGCCAAGCGCTTCGGCGCGGAGCGTGAGGTCGCGCACGTACTCCCATGTGGCGGCCATCTTCTCGTCTTCAACGTTGCGCAGCCAGCCGCCGAAGACGGGCATCCAGAAGCCGTAACGCATCGGGCGCTCAGCCATGCGTCAACTCGGGCACACGAGCGTACCTGGCGGCTTCCTCTTCAAGCCAGTCAGCCAACTTCGCGAAGGGGTCGAAACCGATGACGTTGACACCGTCAGCGACGAAGTTGGAGAGCGCGTTGATGTCGTAGTAGAGACGCCGGCCATCGCGATCGTCGGTGATGTATTCCACGCCGCCTATCTCGATGCCAGCGTGCTGCATGATGCGCTCGACATCGGCGATGACTTCGCGCGGCGGCTGGAATCCTTCCACGCGTAATCCGCTCTTTGGAGCATCGACGGCGCATGCGGCGCGGTTCAACTCAACGCCGCTGGTGGTGCGGCAGATATCCGCAGGGCACAGGTCGAAGGTCTCGCCGGTGATGTGGACCTTGATGGCGTAGATGAATCGGCCGTTCAGCACCTCAACGCGCACGATGTGAGAATCGCGGGCGGGAATGAATTCCTGAACTAGTGCGGTCGAATCCATGCCGAGGGCTAGGCCCTCCGGAGTGCCGGCTGGCTGTGCAGCCGCGGCAGCAAGCTGTGTGGGATGATCGAAACGCTTGACCCCGGCGCCGCTGCCGCCGATGTTCGGTTTCACAACGATGGGCCAGCGCAGGCCCTCGGTAACAGAGGTGGCTTGAGCGGCGCGATGGATCACGCGCGCCTTCGGATATGGCAGTCCAAGCTCTTCGAGGAGTGAGAGCTGCGCGGCCTTGGAAAGCTCGGTGCGGAAGGCCTTGAGGCCATTGATGACGCGCACGCCGCGCCGCTCCAGGTGATCGAGGAAACCGAGCGTATAGAAGATCTGGTCGCCATGGTCGCGGTTCCATGCGGACGGACTCATGCGGTTGAAGACCAGTGCGTATTCCTGCTCCGGGTGCTGCTCCGGCGCGAAGGTATGCTCCGGCGCGTGCAGCTTCACATAGCTGGTGCCGCGGCGGTCAAGCTCGGCGAAGAGCGGTTTGAACCAGTTCGGCTGCTCGTAATAAATGGCAATCGGCAAAGCGGAGGAAGGCGGCATGGCACTCCTGTGACGCAGCAAAGGGCGCCCCGAGTACAGGGCTCGCGGCTTTCTTCACGGTAGCAACAAGGGTGGAACGCCGCAACCTGAGCCGCTCGCCGACCGACAAACGCGTGACAATTCGGCTCTAGAAGGTATAGCGCGCGGTGAAGTTGGCGTTGTGATTGTTGGCGTGAAACGAGGAAGTGGCGATCTGTATGGCTGCGCCGAAGGTAAAGCCCTCACGCCGTTTTGTATCGTTTGGATAGAACTTGAAGGGTCCCGCAAGGACGCCGGGCGTGACGAAGTTCTGCTTCTTGCCGTCGTTCGGACCGCCGTTAAACCAGGTCGCGTTGTCTTCGATCTCGACCCACGCCTGCTTGGCGAGGTGGTATTGAGCGTTCGTATTCCATGCTATGGAACGGCCCAGCTTATCCGCCTGCTCGGTGGGAATCGTGGCGCCGAAGCAGGAGGTGACGTTGAACTTGCCGAAGCCTTTGCCAGCCCCGAGGCTTGGCGTAATGGTTGGGTGCAAAGCGCCGTTTTTATGATCGCCGGTCGGCAACGTAGCGTTGATGAAGGCGCTCACGACGTAGTTTCCCTTCTTTTCGGGACGGGACAGGAACCGGTATTTTCCGGAGAAGCCGAGATCGCTGAAGCCGTCCACGGCACCCTTGCTGTGTTGAATGTATGGCGGGTAGAAGATATCGATTTCGGTGTTCTTGAGCGGGATGAGGTTGATGCCGCGGCCATCACCATAGTTCCAGGTGGTGACGTGGGTGGGAGAGATGGTCCGGTAGAAGTCTGCGCGCACGACCTGAATGAGCTGCGGGTAGGGTGAGACGACTGGTGGAGCCCACTTGGGTTGCTGCGCCAGCGTGGCCGTAGCGCGCGCCTGCCAGCGGGCGATGAAGTTGCCTTGTGCCCGAGCGGCCGTAGACGAGAGAAGAAGCGAAAGGACGCTGCCGGCCAAGAAGCCACAGCGCTGCAAAGAGCGGATCGACAAGTGGTGCAAGTGTGCGGTCTCCCGAAAGGCAATCAATAAAGCTGATTTTGAAATGATTGCCTCACAGCTTAGGGCGAAGGGATGTGCTGCGCATCCATCGGAAGATGGGTTCTGAAGCCAACCCGGCAATCGAGAAAAGCTAAAAGAGCAAGTTGGCCTTGCGCGGCATGGGTAGGTTGAAGTGTTCGTAGGCCAGCCGCGTGGCGACGCGCCCGCGTGGGGTGCGATCGAGAAAGCCAATTTGTATCAGAAAGGGCTCATAAACCTCCTCGAGCGCATCTTCTTCTTCGGCGAGCGTGGCGGCGAGCGTGTTCAGGCCGACCGGGCCGCCGTCGTATTTTTCGATGATGGTCAGCAGCAGGCGCCGATCGAGCTCGTCGAAGCCATGCGCATCGACTTCGAGCATCTTGAGCGCTGCCTGTGCGGTTGCGCGGTCAATGGTGCCGGTGCCGCGTACCTGCGCGTAGTCGCGCACGCGCCGCAGCAACCGGTTGGCGATGCGCGGCGTGCCACGGGAGCGGAGCGCGATCTCCGACGCGCCGTCGGCGTCGATGGGCACCTGCAGGACCTCCGCCGAGCGCTCAACGACGAAGTGGAGCTCTTCCTCGGTGTAGAACTCCAGCCGCAGCAGAATGCCGAAACGCGACCGCAGCGGTGACGAAAGGAGTCCCGGCCGCGTGGTTGCGGCCACAAAGGTAAAGGGGCGAATCTCCATCACGTGCGTGCGCGCCGCCGGCCCCTGGCCAATGATGATGTCGAGTTTGTAGTCCTCGAGGGCGGTGTAGAGCTTCTCTTCAAGCACCGGCTGCAGCCGGTGCACCTCGTCGAGGAAGAGCACCTGGCGCTCGCGCAGGTTGGTAAGGATGGCGGTAAGGTCGCCCTGAATCTGCAGCGCGGGGCCAGAGGTTTGCTGGAAGCCCACATCGAGCTCGTTCGCGATGATGGAAGCGAGCGTGGTTTTGCCCAGGCCCGGCGGTCCGAAGAGCAGCACATGGTCCAGCGCCTCGCCGCGACTCTTCGCCGCTTCCAGCGCAATGGCCAGTTGCTCCTTCGCCCTGGTCTGGCCGATGAACTCCGCCAGTCGCCGCGGCCGCAGCTTCAGCTCGAAGGAGCTATCCTCTTCGCCTCGCGTTGCCGAGACCAGCCGCTCCGGATCGTTGTCGCCATGCTTCACAATCCGGAGTGTATCAACCAGATTGTGAGGCTACTCTGCGGAAGTTCTGTGCGTATGTATCGGAAGGCATGCCGGCCGCGCGTGCCGCCTCGCGCCGCGCGAAGGCCTCCTGACGATTCATGCCGCCGCCCAGAGTAACGAGAAACGGCGCATGCCCATTTGGTGAGAAGACCTGCGGCTCAAGCTGCGGATATTTTGCGGCGAGTTCCGCGGCCATGTGCTGTGCAGTCTCCTGGCGAGTGTAGGTGTAGGCGACGACATGCCAGACGCTACGCTCGGTGCCGGCTGATCGATTTGCTCCTGTATCCACGTTCGAGGGTGCCGGCTTGGCCGCCGGTCTGGGTGCCGGTTTTACGGTCTCTGGCGCTCCCATGGTGCCGGCCGCATCTCCCACAGGAGTTGCTGCGGGCGGAACGGCAGCGGCAGGCGCTGGTTTCGGCTGGCTTGCCGTGGAAGGAGCTTCGCCGCTGATCGGCGTGTGACCCGCGGGACGTTTGAAGGCATACCAGAAGGCAACGAGCACGATTGCCATGATGACAAGGGCGGCGACGGCGACGCCGGGATGTTTTCGCGGCCGCGATTCCAACTCATCTGTCTTGCGTGTCGCGCGAGGGCTGGCAGCGGATTGAGTGACAGGTCGCGCCGCCGGGGAAGCCTCGACCGGTTTGGCGGGGGAACTCGCGCCTGGAGCCGCAGCGGCTGCGGACGGGATAGCAGCCGCAGCTCCGGCGTTGCTTACCGCCGGACCGCTCAGTGCGCGGCGCATCGCAGCCAGTGATCCATTGCTGCCGACACCCGCGCGCACCACCGTGGCGAAAGGTGCAGGAAGTTGCAGGGCGTCGCGCTCGCTCGAAAAGCGGCGGCCCGTGAGCGCGTTGTAGAGCAAGGCGGCCAATGCCGGAGCATCGCTGTCCGCATGGCGAGCGGTCAGGCAATCGCTGCGCAATTTGATGTTGTCGCCGACTCCCAGCACTCCGGAGGCGTCGACATGGCCGTGATAGAGGCCGGCTCCTTCAACGGCTTCAAGCGTGCTTAGCAGAGTTTCGGCGACCTCGCGTGCTTCGTCGGGAGCGAGAGTGCGGTCTCGCAGCACGTCGGCGAGCGTCTGATCGAAGGGCTCCATCACCGCGTATACGAGCGACTCGTCGTCCAAACGTCCGGCGCTGGTCCTGCGAATCGCGAGCAGTCCGGGATGTTCGAAGCGAGCGGCCGTCTGCAGGCGTGCCTGGACGGCATCCTCGTCGTTCAGCGCCTCGAAGACGCTGACGACAGCTGGCTGTCCATCCGCACCGGTTGTAGCAAACCAGGCGGTGCGGCCCTCGCTGCGCAGCAGCCTTTCTAACGGCAGGTTATCGGCAAGAATCTCGCCTTCGATCTCGTTCCAAAGCGGCATGTGCATTCATCCCCGTAGGTGAAGTGTCCGGGCAGAAGGAAGATACGACGCCCGCGCCGCCCCGCAGCAACGGGCCCGCCGGCGCAGGCAAAGTCTACGCGCAGCAAATGCCGGGCACACGCATAGCCCGCGCCCGGCTGCACTGCTCTTGTTCTTTGGAGAGTCTACTCTTTAGCGGCTCAGGCGAGATTGACTTCGACTGGCACGGGTCCAATGATGGGCGAATTTGCCGCCGGGGCTGCAGAGCCGCCAGCCACGACGCGACCGCCCGCGCCAGCGCGCGCCAGCAGGCGCATGCCTTCGCCGGCCATCTCGCGGGCCATTTGGCGCAGCTCCTCGGGCCGCTCGTTGTGGGTATTGGTCAATTCCACCAATGCGGCAGCGGCCTTCAGCTTGGCCACGCCATCAAAGGATGCCAGACCCGCAGCACCACCGGTGGCCTGGATAATTGCGTCGGCCGTGATCTTGAACATCGTGTCGCCCTGAATGACAAAGGCGACCAAATACTTTTCCGGGGTCGTAGGTGCAGTGCTCATGTGTAGCAGTCCTCTCGTGCAGTGTTTCCTGGCATATTCAGAACACTCTGTAAGACGCATTTGGGTCAAGAGCAGAACGCCGAATCCCAGTACACATTCTGATTCCTGCTGCTACCATCACCGTGCACATGCCCGATTCGAATTCTTCAACAAAAGCTGCCCCCGCGCTCGCGACACTGCTGACCGAAGCTCGCTATACGCCGAGCGAGCACATCGACGAACTTTCGACCACCGAGATGATGCAGGTGATGAATGCCGCGGATCGCGAAGTGGCCGCTGCGGTGGCTCGCGAGATTCCTGCGATCGCCCGTGCGGTGGATGCGATCGCCGCGGCGCTTGCCCCGGAACGCGGAGGGCGCCTGTTTTACGTCGGAGCCGGAACGTCGGGCAGGCTTGGGGTGCTCGATGCGTCGGAGTGCCCGCCGACCTTCAACGTGCCGGCGGAGCTGGTGCAGGGCTTCATCGCCGGGGGCGACTATGCGCTGCGCCACTCCATCGAGGGCGCGGAAGACTCGCCCGAGCTGGGGGCAACCGATCTGCGGGCGCATGGCTTCACCGCAAAAGACGTGCTGGTGGGCATCGCGGCCAGCGGCCGCACGCCTTACGTGCTGGGCGCCATGGAGCATGCTCGATCGTTGGGGGCGGTCACGATCGGACTGAGCTGCGTGCCACAATCCGCTGTTTCGCGCGCGGCGCAGATTGC
Source organism: uncultured Acidobacteriaceae bacterium (assembly GCA_963750845.1). Classification (GTDB taxonomy): domain Bacteria; phylum Acidobacteriota; class Terriglobia; order Terriglobales; family Acidobacteriaceae; genus KBS-83. The sequence continues at coordinate 25,342 of CAVVSP010000031.1, read as the reverse complement.
AATCGCACCGGCGGTGGGCCCGGAGGTGATCACGGGTTCGACGCGTTTGCGCGCGGGCACCGCCACCAAGCTGGTGCTGAACATGCTGTCGACCGGCGCGATGATCCGGCTGGGCATGGTCTACAGCAACCTGATGGTGAATGTGCAACCCACCAACGTGAAGCTCGCCGACCGCGCGGAGCGCATCGTCCTGGAAATCACCGGCCTGTCGCGGGAGCGGGCATCGGCTCTGCTGGCTGAGGCGGGATCGATCAAAGCCGCCGTTCTGATGCACGCGCGAGGGTTGAGCCGCGCGCAGGCCGAAGCGCTGTTGCGCGGCGCACATGGGCATTTGCGGCACGCCATGGAGGCGGCTGAAAACGGGGGCGAGGGAGCGGGGGGCAGCGAGTAGAAAGCATCGCCGTCCTGGCGGCGACCCTGCTTTCCGACCCTCCTTTCCACGATCCGGCGCGCCACTCCGGCCGCGAGTCGTCCGGTACACTGAACGGGACGCGTCCTCATGTCCCAAGACACCATTCCTACAGCCGTGATGCCCACTTCTCAAAGTGAGGTTTCCGGCGCAAAGGCGCGCAGCGGCCATCATTTGCGGCGCTTTCGTTTCGATCGCCCGCAGAAGATCGCTGCACTTCTCCTTCTTTTGCTGCTGGCGCAGTGCCTGCGCCAGATCGCGCGCACGCCGCTGACCGAGAGCGACTATCAATACGCTCGTTGCGGCCGGGAGATGTGGGAGCGGCCATCGCCAATCGCCGGTTACTTCACCAGTTGCGGCAACATCCATGACGGCGTACTGGCCTATCGCATGGCCGGGCTGCCGCTTACCCTCCAGCGGCTGGTCGCCGGGCAGAGCAGTGACACCAGCACCTGGGAGATGCGGCATGAACTGAGCTATGTGCGGCTGCTGCTGCGCTTTCCTTTCACGCTGGCGGCGCTGCTGCTGGGCGGCGCGTTGTGGTGGGTCACGCGGCGGCTCTTCGGCAATGCCGGCGGCTTCGTTGCGCTTGCGCTCTATTGCGTCTCACCGGCGATCGTGGCTGCCGGCTCACAGCCAAATGCCGAGATCACGACGGCGCTCGGCATCTTTGCGACCATCTACACGGCGATCGGCGTTGCTCATGCGATGCAGGGGCCGCGGCGCAAATGGCGGCCGCGCATTGTGCTGCTTGCTGCCGGACTGGCGCTGGTGGCCGCGTCCCACTCGGCAGCCCTGCTGCTGACGCTGCCTCTCGCCCTCATTTTCATGGTCTATCTTGCGGAGCGCAGCCGTACCGCTGTGCCAATGGTCATGATGGCGGGCACGCTGGGCGCGTTCATTCTTCTTTTCGCCTGCTACGCCTTTCATCCGGACGCGCTCACCTACTACTTCCGTTCCGGTGCGGGCCGTATGAGCTTGAGTACGGCGCCTGCTCGCGCGCACCTGTTCTCCTTCGGCGATGCCGGCATCGCGATCGCTCTGGCGGCCGCTCTGGCGCTGTACGTGGCAACGCGGCGGTCCCGCTATTTCGGCAACACCACGCCGCTACTCATTGCACTCTGCTTTCTGCCCCTGGTCACGATGGGCGTGTTTGGACAGCCGTGGCTATGGGCGGTCCCGTTTCTGATGGCCTTCATCGGCGGCGTCTTTGCCGACGCGCTTGAAACGCGCCATGGGCGGACGTTTCGCTGGGCCGTAGTCGCGATGGTGGCGCTGCAGGCTGTGCTGACGATTGCACTGCCCGCGCCCATGTGAAACGTCAGCGAGGCTCTATTTTCGACTCCTGCGTCGCCGGCGGCTTGCGGTACATCAGCGAGACCGGACCAAAGTGGATCGGCTCATAAGCATAGAGCGGGCTGGTGGTCGCAGCTACCTCGCCAAACGCGACTGAATCATGAACGACGACGAAGTCCGGCTTGTCCTGTTCCAGCCAGCTGTGGAAGTCGTGCCTCCTGAGCTGTCCGGCATTCTTAGGATTAGTAAGTCCAAGGATGTCATCCACGTTCCGGTTGGCATACCAGCCGATCGTTCCGATTTCGACGGAGGCAATCTTGGCTCCGGGGGAAGAATGGGCGTCCACCCACCGGGCGAGTGCAACGTAATTTGGATTGGCGCCCTGCGCACGAAGCAGAATGACCGCGGCCACTGTGCAATGCACGATGACTCCCGCTAGCAGGACGCGGGCAAAGGGCTTCTGCGGTATGCCAAGGACGGCGTAGAGCAGCAGAAAGAAGAGGAACGGTGCGTCGTACCAGTGGTAGTTCGGGATATTGAGTAGGACATAGAAGGCCAGCAGGCCGCCGAGAAACGGCAGCAGGATGCGATTCATCTGCGTGTTGCGCTGCGCACGGATTCCCAGGAAAGCGGCGACGAAGGCAAGGGGAAGCACATAGATCGTGGTGTGAAAGATCTGAAAGATTGGTTTCGCGTGCAAGAACGCTCGGGGCCATCTGCCCCACAGGCCGGAAAACCCCTGGTCGAACTTAGCGGCAGCCGATGCCGGCAGCAGGCTCCCGTAGAAGTGGTAATTGAATACGAGATAAGCAACGATGAGTGCGACAGGCAGCAGAAAGGCACGTCGCGGAAGAGCACGCCGATTGCGCCATAGGTCGTATGCAATGACTGCTCCGAGCAGGCCACCTTCGAAACGCGTCAGAAAGGTGAGCAGTGCAGCGCTCGGCACCAGGTCCAGCCTGTCCTTGCGGTACAGGGTGTACGTGAGCATGATCAGGAAGAGGAAGAGCGTCGTCTCCATCCCGAAACACATATAGAAGTAGCCCGTAGATGCGATGAGTACGCCTGACCAGGGCGCGATTTCTTCTGCCAGAATGCATGCGCCGGCGAGAAAGGTTCCGCTGAGAATCAACTCCGCCAGCAGGATATGGCCATGCATCATCCAGGAGGTGACAAGCAGCAAAATGGCCAGGAGAGGCGAGGTCAACGAGTTGATGTGCTCGCCGGCGTTGTACACAAGCCCCTGACCGTTGAGGGCATTTCGGACGTATCGGGCGTAGATGAGGGAGTCATCCAGCTCAAAATGGCGAACCGCAAACGACAGGAGGGTCGTGATACAGCAGATGACAACAATCGCAGTCGCCCGCCTGGAGATGATCCCTTGACGCATGAGAGGTCATCTTAGCAAAGCCGTTGCGCGGGAATGCCGTCTGCGGTGAGCGGGGAGTGGCTTCGGAAGTCCTTGAAAATAAGCCTTTCGGAACCATGCCGGGACTCGGAAATATGCGCCATTCCTTGCTAAAATAGAGACAGAGCCCATCGTTCCCTGCATGCCTTGAACGTGCCTGTATGGCCCGTATTTTCGGCGCTGTGAGCGGCTCACCCTATCTATGGCAGACGATCAGAATCCACAGCTTCCCCTCGGCGGTCCAAACGGAAATGGCGGAGACGGCTCGACGCCGCCCACCGGCCCAGGCGCCGCCAACATGATTCCCATCAACATCGAAGACGAGATGCGCCGGTCGTATCTCGACTATTCGATGTCGGTCATCATCGGCCGCGCGCTGCCCGATGTGCGCGACGGCTTCAAGCCGGTGCATCGACGCATCCTGTACACGATGCACGAGATGGGTCTGCAGCACAACAAGAAGTACACCAAGTGCGCCAAGGTGGTGGGACAGGCCATGGGCCAGTACCATCCGCACGGTGACTCGGCCATCTACGACACCATGGTTCGGCTGGCGCAGCCCTTCAGTCTGCGCTATCCCATGATCGACGGCCAGGGCAATTTTGGCTCCGTGGACGGCGATCCACCCGCGGCCATGCGTTACACCGAAGCGCGCATGATGCGCATCGCGGGAGAAATGCTCGCCGACATCGATCAGGACACCGTCGATATGGTGCCGAACTACGACGAGAGCACGATGGAGCCCGCAGTGCTTCCGGCACGCGTGCCGAACCTCATCGTGAACGGGTCCAACGGCATCGCGGTCGGCATGGCCACCAACATTCCGCCCCACAACCTCACCGAGATCGTCAACGCCACCATCGAGCTGGTGAACAATCCGCATGCGGGACTGGCGGAGGTGCTGAAGCACGTGCAGGGCCCCGACTTCCCGACGGGCGGCTTCATCTACGGGCGCAGCGGCATTCCGGAGGCCTATCGCACCGGCCGTGGCCGCTTCCTGATGCGCGCCAAGTGCGCCATTGAGAACATCTCCGGCGGGCGTCAAGCCATCGTGGTCACCGAGATTCCTTACCAGGTCAACAAGATGAAGCTGATCGAGCGCATCGCCGACCTGGTGAACGATGGCGTGATCACCGACATCGCGCGCGACGAGTTCCGCGATGAGAGTGACCGCGACGGCATGCGCATCGTGATCGGGCTGAAGCGTGGCTCCGAGGCGCAGATCGTGCTGAATCAGCTCTACAAGCACACCCAGATGCAGGAAAGCTTCTCCATGATCTTCCTCGCGGTGGTGAATGGCCAGCCGCGGGAGCTGCCGCTGCCGGACGCGATCCGTCATTTCATCGATCACCGTGTCGATGTCGTGCGGCGCCGCACTGCCTACCTGCTGCGCAAGGCACGCGAGCGCGAGCATATCCTGCTCGGCTACCAGATTGCGCTCGATCATCTCGACAGCGTGATCAAGATCATCCGCGGTTCGTCCTCGCGCGCGGATGCCCGCGAAAACCTCTTCCGCTTCTTCTCCGGCACCAAGATCCAGTTGCGTGGCGCTGAATTGAAGGGCGTCTCGCTCGATGCAGCAAAGTACGGAATCGACATGGCGACGCAAACCACCGCGACACTCATCCTGAGCTACCGCCAGATCGACGCCATCCTCGAACTGCAGCTCTATCGCCTGACACAGCTCTCGATCGACGAGCTGCAGAACGAATTGGGGCAGGTGCGCGACAACATTGCCGAGTACGAATCGATCCTGGCCTCGGAGAAGAAGCTGCGCTCGGTCATCGTGAAGGAGCTGGAGCAGATCCGCAAGGACTTTGGCGACGAGCGCCGCACCCAGATTCTGGACGAGACCGCCGAACTGCAACTGGAAGACCTGATCGCCGACGAACAGGTCGCAGTCACGGTATCGCATTCCGGCTACCTGAAGCGCACCCCCATCTCCATCTATCGCCAGCAGCGGCGCGGCGGTACGGGCGTCTCGGGATGAAGACGCGCGAGGAAGATTTTGTCTCGCAGCTCATCATCGACTCGACCCACGCTTACCTGCTCTGCTTCACCAACACAGGACGCGTCTACTGGCTGAAGGTGTATGAGGTCCCCGACGTGGGTGCAGCGGGCAAGGGCAAATCCATGGCCAGCCTGCTGAATCTGCAGCCGGGCGAGACAGTCCGCACCATTCTGGCGCAGCGCAATCTCGAAGAGGAAGGCAAGTTCGTCTTCTTTGCGACGCAGAAGGGGACGGTTAAACGCACGCCGCTCAAGGACTTCTCCAATGTGATGGCGCGCGGCATCATCGCCATCGGCATTGACACGGACGACGAGCTGATCGGCGCACGAATCACCTCTGGGGACGAGATCGTCTTCCTGGCAACGCATGACGGCATGGCCATCCGCTTTCATGAAACGGATGTGCGCTCCATGGGCCGGCCGGCATACGGCGTTCGCGGTATCGACCTCTCCAAGAGCGACTATGTGGTTGGGCTCGCGGTCACTCCAAAGGAGCGCAAGAAGAATGGGAACGGCGGCGACTGCGCCTGCCTCATCCTCTCCGTCACCGACGCAGGGCTTCGGCAAACGCACAGATGTGGACGAGTATCGTCTGCAGACCCGCGGCGGCAAGGGTGTCATCAACCTGAAGACCACGGCGCGCAACGGCAAGGTGAACGCGATCCAGTTAGTCGACGAGTCTTCTGAGTTGATGGTGATCAGTCAGTACGGCAAGATCATCCGCATCGACACCAAGACAATCCGTGCGGCGGGCCGCTCGACGCAAGGCGTGAAGCTGCTGAATCTGGAGGAGGATGACAAGGTGGCTGCAGCAGTCGTTATCCCTCCGGAGGAAGCAAAGATCGAGCCGGAAAACGGCACGCTATTGCAGTAACCCCGCCGCGGGCGCTGCTACAGCATCGTTGTGGGTCACACACATGAGGCCTCCCGCGCGGGAGGCCTCGTGCATTGCTTCTCTGATTAACGCCAGTGGCCCTCGATAAAAACCCAGCCACGCCGCCGCTGCACCCAATGCCCTGGAACCCAGACTGCCCGCGGACGCGGAGGCGCTATCCAGCCGCCGGGGGTCCAGACATACGCGCGGCCATCCCAGCGCTGATATCCACCGCGCCAAACCCAACCGCGATGAGGCGGCGGGTCCATGGCGCTCATACACCGGCGCGGGCGGCCTGACGCGAACATACACTTGAGCATGTGCTGTGCCCACGGCCAATGCCGAGGCAAAAAGTGCCGCCACAATTAGCTTTCTCACGATCATTTCTCCTGCAGTGGATTCGACTGCCGCCCGAAGTAGACACGATCTCCAAATGCAAAGTTGCTCTGACTTTCCCGACGCAGACATCTTAGACCCAGGTGATCCCACTATAATCAAGAGTTCATGCTGACATCTGAACGTATCGCGGCCGCTCGCGAGCGCATCCGCGATGTCCTCTACTATTCGCCGTGCCAGGTATCGCACGATCTCTCCGAGCTCGCCGGCCATCCGATCTATCTCAAGCTGGAGAACCTGCAGCGCACCGGTGCTTTCAAGGAGCGCGGCGCGTTGAACCGGCTGCTGCAGCTTACGCCGGAAGAGCGCGGGCACGGCGTGATCGCGGCAAGCGCGGGCAACCATGCGCAGGGTGTGGCCTTTCATGCAGCGCGACTGGGCATTCGAGCGCGCATCGTCATGCCGCAGCCGACGCCGCTGGTCAAGGTCTCGGCCACACGCGGCTTTGGCGCCGAGGTCATCCTGCATGGCGCGAATTACGACGAGGCCTGCGACGAGGCGACCCGCCTGCAGCAGGAACAACAGCTCACCTTTATCCATCCCTTCGATGACGATGAGGTCATCGCCGGGCAGGGCACGATCGGGCTTGAGGTGCTGGAACAGCTTCCCGATGTCGAGGCCATTGTGGTGCCGATCGGGGGCGGCGGCCTGATCGGCGGGGTTGCGTGCGCCGTGAAGGAGGCGCGGCCCGATGTGCGGATTATCGGCGTGCAGACGGAGCGGCTTGCCTCCATGCTGCGCGCCGTAGAGCACGGGAGTCCGGTGACATTGCCCGCGCAGGCGACCATTGCAGACGGCATCGCCGTGCGTCGCGCCGGCGAGCGCACCTTCCCGCTGGTGCAGCGTTATGTAGATGAGATCGTCACCGTGGATGAGGAAGAGATCTCCAGCGCCATCCTGGTGTTGCTGGAGAAAGAGAAGACGCTGGCGGAAGGCGCCGGTGCGGCGGCGCTCGCCGCGCTGCTGCAGGGCAAGACGCATCTACGTACCGAGAAGACCGTAGCGCTGGTGTGCGGCGGCAACATCGATGTCACGCTGCTGTCGCGCATTATCGAGCGTGGATTGGCGAAGGATGGTCGCCTTTTGCGCATCCGCGTCTACCTGCTCGATCGTCCGGGCTCGCTGCATCAGCTGACCCGCATCCTTACAGAGTGCGAAGCGAACATCGTGCAGACCAGCCACAATCGCTCGTATTACGGCGTGAACCTGGGCGACACCGTCATCGAGATCACGCTGGAGACGCGTGGCGCCGCCCACATCGCGGCGATTGCCGATGCGCTTACCGCGGCAGGCTACCGGCACGAACGCGTCCATTGATGTGATGTGATGTGACGGCGAAGCAGACGCGACAAGAGCGCCCCGGTAAGAGCGCTCTTGTCAGCTCGTTCAAAACGACTAGCCAGGAAAACCAAAAGACAGCAGTGTTGCAAACGACCGCAGCCAGCGCGCCCGCGTTAATCCTTTTTCGCATATTCCTTGAGCTTCGAAACGCTGTCGATGTTCGATGCCTGCAGCAGGCCGGAATTCCCGCAGTTGTCCACTTCGTAGTCATTGAAGTTGCGGTGAACGAAGAGCAGATACTGTTTGCCGGCCTGCATGGGGAACTTGGTTGGACTGTTCTCGCTGAAGATGCGCACTACGTCAGTGCTGATCATGCGTCCCTTGATGACGCGATCCACGTGCACAATATAGTCGATACCGTCCAGATGAAATGAGGAGTCCGGAACCGGCTGGGCCGCTTCCACGGTGCCGACCATGGTGGTGCCGGCGTCTTTCAGCTCCTGGTTCAGTGAAATCCGATTGCTCTGGCATTGGGCAAGGCAGGTTGCCGAAGCAGCGGCAATCGCCAGCGAAACAAATAAAGTCTTCATGTGGTGCCTCCGAATACTGCAATGCTGCTATCTGCTACTGCGCGTGACTGGAGAATCCCACGCAAGGGGGAAACCTCAAAGCGAAACCACCGCAAACGGCATGGTTAACCCCTTACGGGGGGCTACACTTTCCGGGGTGGCCAGGCTCATGAAAATAGTACTTGTGTAATGTAATTTCTCTATGAAATTTCTTGACTGGCGCCATAAACCTCACAAATAAAGCACCTTACTGATCACTAGTTATTGTCTATGCAACGTAGCGATTACCCGGTTACCGGATTGGCGTTTCCGGGTGGAGAGGACAACCTCAAGCATCTGCTCTTCCCTTTGCGCGCGCTCTGTGCAATATGGAAGCAGCTATGTATGTGAGGCGTACCGCGCGCGACGTGCGGCAAATGGTCGCAAATCATGGTTGGGCGGCCGCGGCGCGGGACGCGCGCGATCGCCTGCGGAAGAAGCTGCGCCGCTTGCCTCCGGCAACCGCGGAGGCTATCACCTGGCTGCCGACCGCTGAGCATGAGTTCGACCGCCGCTATGGAGTGGACACCAGCGGGCTGGTCTGGGGTCTCGATCTAAAGACCGGCAGCCGGAGTGATGCGTGGAATACCGCGTATTACGGCATCGGGCCGTCGGTGTTTCACCGGGTCATGGCGCAGGTGCCGGAGACGCTGCAGCGGACTGCCACCTTCATCGACCTGGGGTGCGGCAAGGGCCGCGCCGTTCTGCTGGCTTCGCAGTACCCGTTCGCCCAGGTCATCGGCGTGGAGATCGCGCCACAACTTCATCGCGTCGCGGCGGAGAACGTCACGCGCTACGCAGCCGCACGGAAGGGAGAGGGCCGGCCCGATCCAGCCCCGATGAACATTCTGCTGCAGGATGCGGCACGCTACCGCTTCCCCAGTGGGCCGCTGGTGGTGTATCTCTATCACCCATTTTGCCGGCCCGTGCTGGACAAGGTGCTGCGGAACCTTGGCCGCTCCCTCGCGGAGGAGCCGAGAGCCGCGGCCGTGATCTATATCAACCACGAGCTGCGGGATGCTCTGGATCGCGCACCGTATCTGAAGCAGGTATGGTGTGCGACGGTGGAGATGGATGCAAGCGACCGGCTGGCCGACCGCATTGGCTCAAGCAGAGAGGATTGTGCCGTCTACTTTACCGGCGGCCAGAACCCGGGCAGACGGCCATGCATCGTAGTGAGAGAAGGCGGCCACTGGCGAGAGCCGCGTAGAATCCTCCCAACCTCTTAAAGCAGAAAGGCAAACATTATGGCAAGTGAAGTGACGCTAGACGCAGCGCGCCGCGTGATCGCGGCGGCGGAGAAGAAGGCGAAGGAGATCGGCCAGCCCATGAACATCGCGGTGGCGGACGAAGGCGGCAACCTGGTGGCGCACGTGCGCATGGACGGCGCGTGGATGGGATCGGTGAATATATCGATCAACAAAGCGTGGACATCGCGGGCGTTTGATATTTCCACCAAGGACCTGGGCGAAAATTCGCAGTCCGGCAACCAGTTCTTCGGGATCCACGCGTCGAATGGCGGCAAGGTGATGATCTTCGCCGGCGGCATTCCGTTGAAGAAGGGCGGCAAAGTGGTGGGCGCCATCGGAGTTAGCGGCGGATCCGGCGAACAGGACCACGCGGTCGCCGAGGCCGGCGCAGAACGCATTTGGTTCGTAGCCGTCGCGACTACGAATGATTGGACTATCTGGCAATTCCGGAGCCTTGACAGGTCCCCAGAGCCGCACGTATCCGACTGGGCACTTCGCCAGAGCGGCGTGCGGCGCTACCATGAAGACCTCTGGCATTCTTCGCGTACCTGCTCTCGGGCATGCGCTGTCTTCACCCTTGTTTCACTTTCTCATCGTCCTTTCGCAGCTCTAGCTGCGCTTCTCTGCCTTGGACTTTTGTTGATGCCATGCGCGGCACTGGCGGTGCGGCATCCGCAGCGGCATGCCTCGTCGCGCGTGCACCCAAAAACCAGCCGCCCGCACCGCAAAACGGCACACAGAGCGACACACGTTGTCCACTCCTCGGCGCATAGCGGCCGCGAGGACAGGCGTACGGCCGTGCCCAAGGCCATCGCAAGCGCGAGCATCACGTACGGCCACATACCGCGCGTGCGTTGAGGCGTGCACGCAGGCACGGCACGGAGGCGATGCGTGCGGCGGCCAGCCATGAGACAGAGCGCGTCGCCCGCGGTGAAGACACGGATAGCGAGTCCGCATCGCTGAACCTGCCGGAAGAACCGCTTGCCGCGATGAACCTGCCACCGTTGCGTGGCACCCATGAGTCGCTGGTGCGCCAGAACGAGCGCGCAGAGCAGGATGGCTTGCTGCGCGTGAAAGACAACGATGACCTCGTCACGTTGCGCCGCCAGGGCAGACTGGTCGCGCTGCCGGAGCTTGCCTCCATGCACGTGGACAGCCGCCTGCCCGCGAACCGGCGCTATTGCCGCGCGTGGACGGGGCGTTTCCTCAGCGATCTCGCACGCGTTCACTACGAGCGCTTCCACAAGCCACTGCAAGTCAACTCGGCGGTACGCACGGTTGAGTACCAGCGCCATCTGCTGCACATCAACGGAAATGCCGCGCCGGCAGAGGGCGACGTCGCCTCGCCGCATCTGACGGGCGAGGCCGTGGACATCGCGAAGAAGGGGCTCACGCCGTCCGAAGTCGCCTGGATGCGCGCCTACCTGCTGCCGCTGCAGACGGCGGGCAAGATCGACGTGGCAGAGGAGTTCCAGCAGTCCTGCTTCCACATCTCGGTCTACAAGTCCTACGTGGCGCCACATCGCCGATTTCGCATCTCACGCCCAGATCGCTCGGCGCTCATCGCCTCCGGCGTGCGCTGACGCATCCTCGCTTCCATTCCCTACAATCCGCATTGCGGATGACGCCGCGCAAATCGACAGCATTGGAAGCGCATCATTTCGATGGATGGAGGACACAGCATGCCTGCGAAGTGCGGAATTGGAAATGTGACGGCAGCACTGACCTGCTTGAGATGGCGATGGCATACTCGCGAAGCTGCGTCTTGAGTGCCGGGGCACGGCTCGGCGTCGCGGATGCGCTGGGCGACGCAGAGCGAAGCGCGCAGGAGATTGCCGCGAATGCCAGTCAGATCCCTCATCCATGTACCGTCTGCTGCGCGCCATGGCGGCGCTTGGTCTGCTCGAAGAGACGAAGCCGCAACACTTCCGCCTCACCGCGTTGGGGCAGCCGTTGCGCAAGGACGCGCCGGATTCGGCATGGTCCAGCGTGGTCTTCTGGGCCGATCTGCTGGCGGATTTCTGGTCGCAGCTTGGGGAGTGTGTCCGCACCGGACAAAACGCGGCGCAGGTGATGACACAGGCGGGCCGGCCGTCACGCTGGTCTCAGGATCCGGAAGCGAATGCGATCTTTCGCGCCGTGATGGGTACTGCGCCGACGGAGGGCTACGCGCCCATCGCTGCCGCATGGCCATTTCCCGCGAGCGGCGTGGTCGCCGATCTGGGTGGCGGCGGCGGCTCGCTTATCCGCGCCGTGCTGGAGCGGCATCCGAAGCTGCGCGGCATGCTCGTGGATCGAGAGGCATCCATCGAAGCGGCCGCAGCTCACTTCAAAGAATCAGCGACGGCGGACCGCTGCGAGCTGGATCGTCGCCGATCTCGCGGAAAGTGTGCCGCCCGGCGCCGATGTCTACATGCTGAAGCACGTTCTGCACGGATACACCGACGACAAGGCAGTCGCGATCCTGCGTAACTGCCGCGCGGCAGTCCCTCCGACCGGAAGCCTGCTGGTGATCGAGTTCGTCCTGCCGGATGTAGTTTCCAAGCCAGCACCAGAGCTGGTCTTCCGCTTCATGAGCGACCTGAACATGATGGCGGTGACGGGTGGCCGGGAGCGCAGCGAGCATGAGTGGCGGCAGTTATTGGAAGAGGCAGGCTTTACGCTCACGCGGAATATCCCGGTTCCGGAACTGGATGTCTCGATTCTCGAAGCACATCCAATGCCTGCGCCGAAATAGGTCGCCGAAAGCAAAAGCGCCGCGGATGATTCGCGGCGCTTTGGTACGATGCAAAGACGGCTATTCGTGCCAGCGTTTGAAGATCAGCGAACCATTGGTGCCGCCGAAGCCGAAAGAATTCGACAGCGCATATTCCGCCTTGATCGCCTCCGGCTTGTTCGGCACGTAATGCAGCTCGCACGCGGGATCCTGATTGACGAGATTCGTCGTTGGCGGAGCAGTCTGGTGAATGAGCGCCATGACCGTGATGCCCGCTTCCAGCCCGCCCGCGCCGCCCAGCAGGTGACCGGTCATTGACTTGGTGGAGCTCACCGGCATCTCGCCGCTCAGAGCGCGGGCGCCGAAGAGCTTCTTCATCGCGGCCGATTCCAGCGCGTCGCCCAGCGGCGTCGATGTAGCGTGCGCATTCACGTAACCGATCTTGTCCGGCGAAAGCCCAGCGGATCTCAGCGCATTGCCCATGGCGCGGAAGCAGCCTTCACCCTCCGCCGCCATGCCGGTCATGTGGTAGGCGTCCGAGCTCATGCCGTAGCCCACGATCTCGGCCAGGATCTTCGCGCCGCGTGCCTTCGCGTGCTCCAGCTCTTCGAGGATCAGGATGCCCGCGCCCTCGCCAACCACGAAGCCGTCGCGGTCCTTGTCAAAGGGACGGCAGGCGTGCTCGGGATCGCTGTTGCGCGTGGAAAGGGCCTTCATGGCCGCGAATCCGCCGATGCCCATCGGGGTAATGGCGGCCTCTGAGCCGCCCGCGATCATCACGTCGGCATCGCCGCGCTCGATGACGCGGTAGGCATCGCCGATGGAATGAGCGCTGGTGGTGCAGGCGGTGGCCGTTGCCTGATTCGGTCCCTTGGCGCCGTAGCGGATGCTCACCTGTCCGGCCGCCAGATTCACGATGGCGGCGGGAATGAAGAATGGCGAAATCTTGCGCGGGCCGCCGTGCAGCATGTTGCTGTGCTCGCGTTCGATGATGTCGAACCCGCCGATGCCCGAGCCGATGTGTACGCCCACGTGTTCGGCATTCTGCGGTGTCACCTTGAGTCCACTATGGCGGAAGGCTTCGTCGGTGGCGGCAATCGCAAGATGGATGAAGCGCGCCATCTTGCGCGCTTCCTTCTTCTCAATGAACTGCAGAGGGTCGAAGTTCTTCACTTCGGATGCGAATGTGACAGGAAATCCGCTGGCATCGAATCCGGTAATCGGCGCCATGCCGCTCTTGCCGGCCAACAGGTTCGTCCAAAGCTCTGGAGCGGTATTGCCGGGGCCTGCAATCAATCCCAGGCCTGTCACCACCACTCGTCGATCACATCGCACAGGTTACTTGCCGCCTTTCGCGTGTTTCTCGATGTATTCGGTTGCGTCCTTCACTGTCTTGATCTTCTCAGCGTCTTCGTCCGGAATCTCCATGTCGAAGGCCTCTTCAAACTGCATTACCAGCTCGACCACATCAAGCGAATCCGCACCCAGGTCTTCCTGGAAGGAGGCGCTGGGCGTGACCTCGGCCTCATCTACCTGGAGCTGCTCTACAATGATCTGCTTTACTTTCTCGTCGACTGCTGCCATGCGTATCTCCTCGATCACCGAATCGGATGAACTGAATCCCTTTGAGACTATCAGGTACTCGACGTGTGGACGCACCAAGGCACGCCCGCACCCCGGTCGTTGGGTGCTGGTCCCGAACCTTCAAGTCTACTGAGGGCTCCCGGGGGTGTAAAGGCGGGCGACCTGGCCGCGTGGACGGTCCCAACAGCCTGCGCAAGCCGGTAAAGTGCGAATGAGCTGCCGGTTATGAATGTCATGGTCGATCTCTTTGCTGTGCTGGCCTCCCTCGCCATCGGCGGGCTTGCGGGATATCTCTTCGCGCTCAACCGGCGGGCCGCCATGGCCGAGCAGGCGGCACAGTTGCGCAGCCAGGTCGCGGCGCTGGATGCCACGCTGGCCGCGGAGCGCGCCGCGCAGGAGCAGAAACTGGCGCTGCTGGACGACGCGCGCGATCGCATGACCCATCAGTTCCGCGCCCTGGCAAATGACATTCTGGAGGAAAAGTCGCGCCGCTTTACGGAGCAGAACCAGACCAACCTGGGGCAACTGCTCGATCCGCTGAAGACACGCCTGCAGGAGTTCCAGTCGAAGGTCGATCAGGTGTACGTGCAGGAGAGCAAGGACCGCAGTGCGCTGGCCCAGCAGGTGACCTCTCTGCTGGAGATGAACCAGCGGCTCGCCGCTGAGGCAAAGGATCTGACGCAGGCGCTGAAGGGCTCCTCGAAGACACAGGGTGACTGGGGTGAGGTGGTGCTGGAGCGCATCCTGGAAGCTGCGGGCCTTCGCCGTGATCACGAGTACACGATGCAGGAGACCATCGCGCGCGAAGACGCCACCCGTGCGCGGCCTGATGTCATCCTGCATCTGCCGGGCAATCGCAAGCTGGTGGTCGACGCCAAAGTCTCGCTCGTGGACTACGGGACGTTCTGCTCCACCACAGATGAAGCGCTGCGCAAGCATGCTGCAGCGCGCCACTGCGCATCGTTACGAGAGCACATTCGGGATCTCGCAGCGCGCAACTATCATCGCCTGCCCGGACTCGAAACTCTGGACTTCGTCATCCTCTTTGTTCCTATCGAGCCGGCGTTCCTGCTCGCACTGGAAACCGACAGCACCCTGTGGGTCGATGCCTGGGAGAAGAACATCCTGCTGGTCTCGCCCAGCACGCTTCTCTTTGTTGTGCGCACGGTCGCGCATCTGTGGAAGCAGGAGGAGCAGGTGCGCAATGTGCAGCAGATTGCCGAACGCGGTGCGGAGCTCTACGACAAGTTCGCTGGATTTGTCGATGACCTGAGCAGGCTTGGCGCTCGTATCGAACAGACGCGCACCGCCTACGACGCGGCCTTCGACAAGCTCACCCGCGGACGGGGCAATCTGGTACGCCAGGTGGAGATGCTGCGTTCGCTTGGCGTGCAGCCCGCCAAGCGCCTGCCGCGCCAGTTGACGCAGCAGGCAGACGATGTGGGGATGTTTGAGGAAATCAACCCCGCGCAACTCGATGAGGACGAAGGCCGTGAGACGTAACTGCGTCGTGTGCGTCTAAGCTCCCGAAAGGGCGTCGTTGCCATCCCCCAAATGGGTAGCTTGCAAACCGCCGCGCCCCTCGGTAGCATCCGATCAGAAACCGGCCTGCAAAGCAGGTGCGGAGCTAACGCTGGTAGAACCTATACTTCATGAACAGGGACTCGACTCGATTAATTGGCTCGGTGTGCAGTGTCCGCCAGTCCGGAATGCCTAAAGAGCTGCGGAGAGTCCCACCGTCTTAGGACGGGTTCACCAGCGCGCAACGCACGGCCCCGTGGGTCGGTTTTGTTCTTCTCTTTCCCGCCGAATCTCTTGCACTGTGCTGCGAGGTCTCTCTCTTCACGATGTATCCTCGCTTCCTCCAGTTCGGCGCGTTCGTGATCTCCACCTATGGGGTGCTCGCGGTCGTTGCCGCGCTCTCTGGCATCGCGCTCTGGACCAGCCTCGCGCGCCGCACCAGCTTGGATTCGGCAAAGATCCAGAACGCCGGCCTTCTCGCGGTGCTGTGCATTGTCATAGGTGCGCGGCTCGCCGTGGTAATCGACAACTGGCAGGGATTCCTTCAGGCGCCGCTGCTCATCCTTATGGCAGGCACTCTCAGCACAGGCAGCGCGGTCATCTTCGGTGTGTTGCTGGCCGCGATTGTTGCCATCGCCTACCTGCTGCTTGCCCGCGTGCCGGTCATCCGTGCCCTGGATGCAGCTGCGCCGGCAGTGATGCTGGCGCTGGCCATCCTCGACATCGCAGACTTCGCCGCCGGCTCGCACTACGGAGCGCCTACCTCTGTGCCCTGGGGCGTCACCTATAGCAGCCGCTTTGCCGCGCGCACCGCGGGTGTGCCGCTGGGCATTTCGCTGCATCCGGTGCAACTCTATGCGGCCGTCGGGCACTTCGTACTCGCCGCAGTCCTCGTCACGATGCTGCGTCACGTTGTCCTGAATGGAGAGGGCCGGTCGTCTGAAGTTCTCGGCATCGCTCTCTTCGCGGACGGCGTGCTGCGCTTTCTGCTCGCGCCGCTGTCCGGCGACTATGCAGACGCTTCCGTGCTCTTCCACATCGTCACACCAGCGCAGGCCATCGCCATGCTGATGGTGGTGCTCGGCGGCGTGTGCTGGCTCACTCCGCCCTGGTCCAGCCGGCGATCGCAGCCGGCGGTGCACCATGCCTGATACCGCACCCACAGCGCGCACACTCGTGGTTCCGGCCGAGGCCGCCGGTCGCCGGCTCGATCAGTATCTGGTCGAGGCTCTCGCGGTCAGCCGCGCGCGCGTGCAGTGGCTCTTGTCCGAGGCGAAGGTATTGCTCGAAGGCAAGCCGCCCAAGGCAAGCCTGAAGCTGCGCGGCGGCGAGGAGATCTCGGTCACGGGCGAAACCGAGCCGCGCCCGCTTCGTGCTGTTCCCGAGGCCATCACCCTCGACATTGTTTACGAGGACGACGACATTGCGGTCGTGAACAAGCCGGCCGGCATGATGGTGCACGCCGGCGCCGGTTCCACCGACGACGCGCGCAACCGCGGCACGCTGGTGAATGCGCTGCTGCATCACTTTCAGGAGCTTTCCTCGCATGGCGGCTCGCTGCGTCCCGGCATCGTGCACCGGCTGGATAAGCAGACCAGCGGCCTGCTGCTGGTGGCGAAACATGACAAGGCCCATGCAAAACTGGCCGACATGTTTGCCCGCCGCCAGGTGCGTAAAACCTATATCGCGCTGGTGCATGGCGCCGTTGCCGCGGAGAGCGGCACGGTGAACGCCGCCATCAGCCGCGACGCTATCCGCCGCACGCGCATGACGACACGCCGCGACGATGGCCGCACCGCCATCAGCCACTATCGCGTGCTGCGCCGCATTGATTCGCCCTTTGGCCGCTTCACCCTGGTCTCGGTGCGTATCGAGACCGGCCGCACCCATCAGATTCGCGTCCACATGGCGTCGCTGGGACATCCCGTCGTCGGAGATACGCTCTATGGCGCCCCAGCCCTGGTGCGTCTGGCGCCCGAAACTGGCCGCTCGCACACACCCCGCCGGCGTGCTCCGGCAGCGGATGCTCAGCCCGAACCGACGCTCCAACTCGAGCGTAACTTCCTGCACGCGGCCGAACTCGCCCTGTCGCATCCCGTCACGGGGGCTCCGCTCGCCTTTCAGGCACCGCTGCCCGCGGAGCTTGAGCTGTTTCTCAAACAATTAGCTACTGCGTTGACCATTCAGCGCCCCCCCGCACCAGCAGCGGCTTCCGCGGGCAAGGAACGCATACAATGAAAGCAGCCTCCATGAGTCCTCGTCTTCCCTCAGCCCTGGGCCGTTCGGGCTCACGCCGTCTCGGCTTGTGTCACTGCGTCTCTGGCATTTTGCTGGCTGGCCTACTTGTTTTGCACCTTGCCCTTGGTGCCCAGACCACCGCACAGCCGGCTGCGCTGCCCTCCGCACCGGTACCCCAGACAGCCACCCAGACGGCCACCCAGCAGACCGCACCCAGCACGCTGCCCAACGCTCCGGGACAGACAACGCCCGCGCCACCTGCGCCCAGGCCTTCCCAGCCGGCGAATCCCGTGCCGCAGCCGGCATCTCCTGCCGCGCAGCCTTCCAAGCCCGCGCAGGCCTCCCCAGCCGGTCAGCAACCGGAGCAGGCCGCACCCGGCGACCAGGAAAGCACCTACACCTTCCGGCAGAATGTGAATGAGGTCAACCTGACCTTCACGGTCACGGACCATCACGGTCACTTCATCAATAACCTGCAGCAGCAGGACTTCGCGCTTCTGGACGATCAGCGCGCTCCGGCGCAGGTCTACAGCTTCACCCAGCAGACCAATCAGCCCTTGCGCGTGGGCCTGGTCATCGATGCCAGCACCTCCATCCGCGCGCGCTTCAAGTTCGAGCAGCAGGCAGCGACAGAATTTCTTCTCAGCATCCTGCGCCCGCGTACGGATCGCGCCTTCATCATGGGATTCGACGTCAGCTCTTATGTCACGCAGGGCTTCACCAACAATCCGGATCTGCTGGAAACGGGCCTGACCAAGCTGAAGCCGGGCGGCGGCACGGCGATGTACGACGCGGTGTACCGGGCCTGCCGCGACCAGATGCTCAGAGGCATCCCTGAGAATGCGGAGGTACGCAAGGCGCTCATCCTGGTCTCCGACGGCGACGACAACCAGAGCCGCGCCTACCTCGACGATGCGATCAAGATGTGCCAGCGCGCCGAGACGACCGTTTTCACCATCAGCACCAACACCAGTCCCACGCGGGAGCGCGGCGACGATGTGCTGAAGAAGATGGCGCAGGCGACCGGCGGCACCGCCTTCTATCCGCAGCGGCTGGAGGACATCTCGAACGAATTCCACCGCGTCGAGGAAGAGCTCCGCTCGCAGTACTCGCTCGCCTACAAGCCGGCGGACTTCCGTCCCGATGGTTCCTTCCGCAGCATCTATCTCACCTCTTTGCGCGGCGGCTACGTCGTACACGCACGCACCGGCTACTTCGCTCCCAAATAGCCGCTACCTTAGTGGTGGAGCGACAAAGCCGCTGTCGTGCACCGCTTCCATAAAGATGCCGCAGCGCTCAAAGTACACGGTGCTCGGGTCCAGGATCACAACGGTGTCAAAAGGCAATGTGCCCGGCGAAGCAAGGTGAAGCACTTCGACCTTCGAGCCGCGATCGAGCTGGAGTTCGTGCATGGTCACGCCGGCTTGCGAATGATGCGCGCTGAAATCTGCCGGATCTACCATGGTCACCCGCGCGCCTGGATCAGTTGCTGACGCCGCGCCCCACACAATATTGCGATCGCTCATCAGGACGCGGCTGCCCCGAGCCATCTTGCTGAAAAACGCCGGATTGGCAGTGCAGTCGGCTGCGGCCTTGGGCTTCTTCGGATACATCTTGGTGATCTTCCAGTAGCCGCCCACGCCTGCAGGCAGGTTTTGGGCAAGCGCTGCGGGCGCGAGTGCCATCAAGGCAGCGCCCGAATGTGATCCACAGTGGCCGTGCATTCTTCATCCAAGCATCTCCAGTAATTCTGCTTCGCCGATCACCGGCACCTTCAGGTCGCGGGCCTTGTCCAGTTTCGACCCTGCGTCCTCACCGGCAACAACATAACTTGTTTTCTTGCTCACGGAGCCAGATACCCGGCCTCCCGCTGCTTCGATGCGATCTTTTGCCTCGTCGCGCGCCAAGGTGGGCAGCGTTCCGGTAAGTACGAAAGTCAGGCCTTCGAGCTTTGCTGTGCGTTTGCGCTGTTCCGCCGTGAAGGTGAGCCCCGCTTTACGCAGGCGTTCGATAAGCTCGCGATTGCGCGGCTCTGCAAAAAACTCGTGCACTGCGGCGGCCACCCGCGGACCCACCTCCTGCACGCGCTCCAGTTCTTCAGGCGTAGCCGCGAGCAGCGCATCCATAGAACCGAAGGCGTCCGCCAGCAACTGCGCGGTGCGCGCGCCCACAAACCGGATCCCCAGCCCGAAGAGCACGCGATCCAGCGGCGCTTTTTTCGATTGCTCGATCTCCGCGATCAGCGAATCCGCCGTTTTCTGGCCGATGCGCTCCAGCGTCAGCAGCTTCTCGCTGGTGAGCGAATACAGGTCGGCGACGGAATGCACCAATCCCTGCTCCATCAACTGGGTCACCACGGCCTCACCCATACCGTCGATATTCATCACGCCGCGTGACGCGAAATGCAGCAGGCTCTCGCGCAGCCGCGCCGGGCAGTCCACGTTCACGCACCGGTAGTCGGCCTCGCCCTCGGTGCGGACGATCTCGCTGCCGCACACCGGGCACTTTGCCGGGAAGTGAAAGCTCTTATGCCCGCGAGGATGGTCCTTGTCCTCGACCACCTCCACGATCTTCGGGATCACATCGCCGCCGCGCTCGACGCGAACGAAGTCGCCGATCTTCACGCCAAGCCGCTCGATCTCGTCCGCGTTGTGCAGGGTTGCGCGCGTCACCGTGATGCCGCCGATGGCCACCGCGCTCAGCACCGCCACCGGCGTCAGCTTGCCGGTCCGTCCTACCTGCACCGTGATGTCTTCCAGGCGCGTCACCCCGCCGCGGGCGGTGAACTTGTACGCGACCGCCCAGCGCGGCGCTTTGCCGGTAAAGCCGAGCCGCTTCTGCAGCGCGGTGCTGTTCACCTTGATGACCACGCCGTCGATCTCGTAGCCCAGAGACACACGCTGCTCTTCGGCGCGCACCATAAATGCCTGCAACTGATCGAGTGTCTTGAGGGCCTCACGATGCGGGTTCACGCGGAAGCCCGCCGTCGTCAGCGCATCCAGCGTCTCCACCTGCGTGGCAAAGGCGTTCTCGCCCTCCGCGCCTTCCGCCAGTTGCAGCGCGAAGTAGCCATAAAAATCCAGCCGCCGCTGTGCCACGATATTCGGCTCGATGGTGCGGATGGTGCCCGCCGCGAAGTTGCGCGGATTGGCTGCGGGCGACTGCCCCAGCGCCTCGCGCTCCTGGTTCATCTTCAGGAAGGCGGCCATCGGCATCACCACTTCGCCGCGCACCTCGAAGGGAACCGGCAGCTCTGCTCTTCTTCAACTTCTCCGCAGAGATCGGAAAGCGGCACCGACCGGATCGTCCGCACATTGCTGGTCACATCTTCGCCGATGGTGCCATTGCCGCGCGTGATAGCGCGCGCCAGTACCGCGCCGCCGCTGGTACTCGCAACGTAATGCAGCGCCAGCGAAAGCCCATCCAGCTTCAACTCGGTTACGTAAGCGATCTCCGCATCGCCGGCCAGCGAGCGCACGCGGCGATCCCAGTCCGCCAGCTCCTCCGGCGTGTTCACGTTGTCCAGCGAGAGCATCGGCCGCGAATGCGCGACCTTCGCGAACCCTCCTTCGGCTTGCCGCCGACGCGCTGCGTGGGCGAATCCGGCGTGATCCACTCCGGATGCTTCGCCTCGATCTCCTTCAACTCGCGCATCAGCGCGTCGAAGTCAGCATCCTCCAGTTCGGGCGCATCCAGCACGTAATACAGGTTTTCGTGGTGGCGAATCTTCTCGCGCAGCGCTTCGGTTTTCGCCTGTGTGGGGGACTGTTTGGATCGCTCGGCCATCGTCACGGATTATAGAGATGCAGACGCCCTGGCTGTATGCTTCCCTCGAACGCCAAACCTCTGTAACGAACTCATGGAACCAGTCACCCACTTCCTCACCGGCGCATGCCTGGGCCGCTCCGGCTTCAACCGCAAGACCGCATATGCCACGCTGGCCATGACGCTGGCCGCGGAAACGCCCGATCTCGATATCCTGTGGGGCTTTCGCGGACCGCTGGTTGCCTTTCAGCATCATCGCGGTTTTACCCATACTTTTCTGGCTGCGCCGCTGATCGCGCTGGTGGTCACGCTCTTTTGCTGGGGATTTCACCGTCTGCGACGAAAGAAGCCGCCCATCCCGCCGCGATGGTTCCTGCTCTGGCTCTTCGCGCTGATCGCCGACCTCAGCCATCTCCTGCTCGACTACACCAACAACTACGGTTTACGGCCATTTGCCCCGTTCCATCCCCGCTGGTACTCCTGGGATATCGTCTTCATCTTCGAGCCGGTGATGTTCGTGCTGCTGCTGGGTGGCCTGGTGATCCCAGCCCTCTTCGGACTCGTGGATCGCGAGATTTCGAGTCGCAAGACCGTATTTCGCGGGCGTGGATGGGCCATCGCCGCGTTGGTCGGCGTGGCGGCTCTCTACACGCTGCGCAGCACCGAGCACGCCCGCGCCATCCACCTGCTGCAGCAGACCTCCTTTGACCGCCCTGTGCTGCGGGTGGCGGCTGAACCCTATCCCATCAACCCGTTTCGCTGGCAGGGCATCGTGGAGACGGACAATGCCTACCACCTCGCGGATGTGCAAACGCGCAGCGACAACGTCGATATCGACAACCCCGCCGGCACCATCTACAAGCCGCCCGTAACACCCTTCGTCGTGGCGGCGAAGCGCTCCTGGTTCGGCCGCGTCTATCTCGATTGGTCGCAGTTCCCGCTGGTCGAGGACATCGGCCCGGGCAGCCCGCTGGACATGCCGCAGGACGCCACCCAGCGCCTGGAGGAGGTCAACTTCCACGATATGCGTTTCGGTTACACGGACTGCTGCATCGCAATGCAAACGGCGACGATGTAAACGAGAGCCGCCAGATGCCGCGGATGATGCTGCCAAAGCGCGATCCCCGTTACCCCGACCTTCCGACCATTGTTCACGCGCTCGCCTATGCGGCCGAGCATCGCGGCCATGCCCCGGCGCTCGGGCTTGGTTGATCGGGAAGTCACTTACGCGCAATACGCGCAAGCGGTTGCCGCGCTGGCACGCAAGATTGGCGAGGCCGGCGTCGCCGGCGAGCGGATCGCTTATCTGATGCGCAATCACCGCCAAAGAATCAAAATCATCAAATAAATCGGGGCTTCGCTGAAAGGTGGAGCCCCATTCTTGTTGCGTCTTGTTGCGACTTGTTCTCCTTTGTTTTCAACGGTTCTCGATTAGTCCAAATGAGTAGACGCAACATGGATGCGACAGAAATCCACGCTTTGGTGGCGACAATATTGGTTATGGGCCGGCACGAGGGCGGCCTACCCTATTCTACCCCATCCGATCCAAACCTCGCCGGTAGCCTCGCTAGGGCTTCCTAGACGGCTTCCGTGGTGGGGGCAGGTCCGCGATCGCCTTTTCCAGCGCCCGCTCAATCCAGTTTGAAATAGATCGCCCCTCATGCTCGGCCGCCTTCTCGATGGCCTCGCGTAAGGCTGGCGTTATCCAAACCTTTACTGAGGCCGTGATGCCGCTTGCGATCTGACCACCTTCGGGTAATATTACGCTGTCGTACGCCCACTCAAATAAGGCGAATCAGGAGGGAGAATAACATGTTGCACACCGATCTATCCGGCCGTCGCATAGTAGTCGGCGCCGCGGTCCATCATGCGCCGGTGCTCGTTGTCAACCGAAATGGCAAAGAGATTGGACGATTTCGCACTGTCCGAAAATTTGCCCGAGCAATCGTCGGCGGCGACATTGTCTTGATCGACGGCGATGTCATCCATGTCGGCAAGCGTGTGGTGGTGTCATGAACAGGATGTTCGGCAACGTCATGACAACGATGCCACAGTTAGCGGCCGCGGTCATATTCGCTGTCGCCGTTGTGTTCGTCTGGGGCGTGCTGTCAATGGCGATGCTCGGCCCCAGCCGTGCAGCCCCTATGGCACCTCCCTTTGTCGTCTTAGCTGAATTCCCAACGCGCGCTGAGTGCGAGCAGCAAAAGAACTGGAGGCAAGGAGAGGGTCGGTGCATCGGCGTTGATGCGCCGGAAACCACGGACGACAGCACCACCGGTGTTGACGTGATCCCAACGTCAGATCGGCCGGCTTTCAAACAAGGAGGGCAACAATGAGCCCCATAATCCTCTGCACAGCCGCTGCGCTGAACATCTTCAGTGCTCCCGCCGGCAATCAAGTGGTGGGCACCGTTCCAGTCGGGAAGGACGTCCAAATCATGGACGCCAGCTCGTTCCGAGACTGGGTCTTTATCGGAAAGCCCGATCCCAGCGGCGCCCTTCCTAGCCCCCGCGGTTGGGTGATCTATGCGGGCCTCGGACAGTGTCCCTACCATGGCTAACAAACAACAAGGAGGAAGCAAATGACTACCCCTGAAGCGATGCCAGTTATCGTGATACTGATGCAATTGACCGTCGGGCAGGAACCGCCGTCCCGGTCCCAAGGCAGGGCAACGCTGCCGTAATGTCGACCTACTTCACTATGGAGGACTGCAACCGCGACCGGCATTCCCGAGGCGATGGCGACGCATTTCGTCTGCGTGGAATTCAAGAGCGATAAGATCATCGACTATGGTTCCCCGCAGGATAAGCAGCGTCAGGGTTCGATTGAATCTCTGGCGTGCTCGTAGGCCCCCTCGCCCTGAAAGAGGCAGACAAGCCCTTTATCGAGCCGCTTGTTGAAGTTGCTAAGCCTGAGCCGCCGAAGGAAACGGCGGCACCAAAGAAAGTAGCGCAGCGACCGCGCCAAGAACGGCAGCGGGCCGTGTTCGAGGGTGACCTCGTTCGCTTAACGCAGTCGCTAGCCTATTCCGCGACTGGTGAGCACTTTCACCGACCCAGACCAGGGGCGTCGTCAGCCGCCCTTTTTCGGCAACAAGGGCTTTGACACTTGAGCCGGATCGGTTTTGACACTTTCCGTTCTCTCCGATTTGTTCGTTGCGGTCTTCGCCATCGCGGCGCGGGCCAAGCGCGCCTGATCGGCCGCCTTTGTGTAGCGCTCGACCTCCTTCAGGGTCTTGCGTCCCCGCTGATGGCGGCGATCTCGTGCGCGGTGCAACCGGCATCGGCGAGCGTCCCCAGCGCCGCCTTGCGCAACCCGTGAAAGACGCAGTGCTGCGGCAAGTCGGCGGCGTCGCACCAGCGCCGAAACTGCTCGGCGAAGTCGTTCGGTGAATGGCTCTTGCCGGTCCGGGTCGTCAGCAACGTGAGATGACCGACCGGCGTGGCGGCGATGATCTTCCGCGAGCTCGGAATGCACCGGAATGGCCAGCGGCGTGCCGGTCTTCTGCTGGCGCATGGTCAGCACGCCATCACGAATATGCTGGCGGCCGACGCGCACAACGTCGCCGGAGCCGCTGTGCCGCTATAGAGCCCGAGCGCGAAGGCAAGGCGGGCCTTGGAGCCGACCGGATGCTGCGCCCTCAAACGCCGCGATCTCCTCCTCAGTCCAGGTGTGGTAGCCGTCCGACTTCGGCTGTTTTCAGGCGCATGCCCAAGGTCGGATCGCTGCGCATCAGCTTGCGCTCGATGCACCAGCCGAAGAGGTGACGGAGCGTCTTGAGCCAGGTGCGCGCCGAATGCGGGGCAGGGTATCGAGCAGCGTCACGACGAACTTGCGGCAGCGACGCGAGCGGCAGATGGCCATGGTCCTCGCGAAAACGTTCCAGCACGGCCCGGCGCTGCGCCGGCGTGCCGCCGGTGAGCTTCGGAAGGCGCGCGTCGGCAACGAACAGATACGTAACTGAACGAGTAGGCTACAGAACATAG
>CAVVSP010000030.1:0-104837 GCA_963750845.1 uncultured Acidobacteriaceae bacterium | reverse complement strand
ACACAATTAAGGATCAGCTTCACTGGACTTTCGCGGGCGGTATTCCCTAGTCTCCGTAGAAACTTGCCTCAAAAATGGGGTTTCAGGTAACTTCAAAAACCGAACGCGACTTCTTCGATAACCGCAGGCGTCTGGTCATAGTCGCTGTAGCGAATCCCATCGGGGTCGCACCACAAAATAGGCGATGTCCCGGCCATTTCAAATGCGCTTGCCCCTCCGGCCAGACTGCTGAAGTAGATCTCTTGGCAACGCTTTAAGTCTGGTCCGTTCGCCTCACTTGCAAGCCCTTCAAATTGCACCGTCTGCTTCTCCAGCCCATCCCACGACAAAAGAGCAATTTGGCCGTGCGAGTGAGATTGGGATATTTCCGGGAAGACTTCCACTGTGTCGAAGATAATCTCCAGATCCTGACTGATTGCGATGCCTACCAGTGCGGATTGCGGGGTGCCATCTCCAGAAATGCTCGAAACTACCCCGTATCGATGTCCCACCATGAAGGAATGCAGAGCAATTCGATCCATCGTGTGGCTCCTGAATCTCCGCTGCTAACCTATAAGCGCACGTCCACGAGGAAGAGTGACTGTGGAAGCAATCGCAATGGATCCATTGCCCGTGCGGTCGGCAACCGAAAACCAGACTTTTCAGGCAGTGAGAGTTGGGGTTATTTTGAGAGTGGACTTCACATATGGACAGTGACCTCAGATTTGTCACAAAGCTCCCGCTGGAACATCTATGGCGGGGAAACGCATTGGAGATGGGAATGCGTCTGCGTGCGCTCACGGCGGACGACATCACCGCGACGCTACGTAAGGGTCCGGTCCAATCTTGTTGTCGCCGATGTGGGGCACGAACTTCGTTGGATTGCTCCCGCCGAGTGTTACGAGTTCTGGGAAGTCTGAGGTCAAGCGGAACCCTGGCAATCTCTGGCCTCACGGTTGCCGCTGGGCAGTTTTCCGCGAGCCTGCTGCTACAGCGCCTCGGTATGGGAAATATCTGGATCAACCCAAGTGATTGTTCTTGAGCGACATCATTAGATTGTTGCCAGTCCCTGCGATATTCACCGACGGGGTTTTGGCTCCCGCCTAGCCCCCGGGCTAGGAAACATTCGGGCATGCCCGGCAACGAAGATCGATTTCCCTTATTAGTCCCTAAATGCCCTGGGGGGGGCGCGTGCTAACCCTGATTACAGCGGCCATCGACACAATTGAGGAGGCGAAGGCTCATTCCACACGGGTGGTCCCCCAATCATCGCTGTCCGCTTTTAGACGACGCTGTTCGTTTCCGAACGATTCTGTCGCTGGCTGCGACGAAAGCCCTGCCTTCATCGACTACAGCTTAACTCAGTCCTTCCTTGCGCTCGATCATCTCTGCGCGACCTGTGGGAGCCATTGGTTATCTAAGTGCACGGCAGCTTCTCCAGAACAGGGCTCCCAAATCGACCTGCGGAGAACGCCATGCTGAAGCGCCTCTTTCTATTACTGCTTTTTGTCGCCATCGCAACGACCAGGCTTCACGCCGCTAACGGCTCCTTCGTCGGCAAGTGGAAGCTTAACCCGGAAAAGAGCACGATGCACGACCAGATGAAGGTCACTCCCGCGGGAACCAACCGCTACGCTTTCGACTTTGGCGGCGGCCCGGAGTTTATTGTCGTTGACGGCACCGATCAACCCGGTCTCGAGGGAACCACCCTTGCCGTCACTGCAGAAGCTCCTCGCTTCTGGCGAGTCGTCCGCAAGAAAGACGGGCGTATGCAGATCTCCGCTATCTGGACGCTTTCTGCGGACGGCAACTCGCTGCGCGACGACTTCACCGGCTACCCGTCCAATGGCTCCAGCTTCACCATCCACTACATCTACGCACCCATTGCAGGAACCGCTGGCTTTGCCGGTACGTGGGATAGCACCAGCGAAAAGGCCCAGCCGGGAGGAACTGGAAATTCAGCCCTATGAAGGCGATGGTCTTTCCTTCATCAACCAGGCACGGCACTCGACGAAAAACATGAGGTTTGACGGCAAGGACTATTCCGTGAAAGACTCGAATGCGCCGGCAGGCGCCACGTCCTCAGCGCGCCGCGTGAATGCCAGCACTCTTGTGTTCACTGAGAAAAGGAACGGCAAGGTTGTGGACACCCAGCACATCCAACTCTCTCCGGACGGCAGCACGCTTACCACGACGATTCAGCCGGCGAACGACCGCAAGCCCAATGTCCTCGTCTTCGAGCGCGAATGATTGTGAAGGGGCTGAGGAACCGAGCGGCGAAAGAGCCGAATCGGGAGAGTTGTTCTTAAGAGGGGTTCACTTCAGGAGATGATTTCCGCTGACAGAAAACAAGGTATTACTTTTGCCTCAGACTTGTCCAAATTAGCTTTTTGATCGGCTCATATGGCGGCACCCGCTGAAAAGAAACCATCGCTCAAGGCGTATCGGAAGCAGTCCCGTAAGGGACGGCTGAATGTGCGGACGGGGGATAGTTGACACTTTAGACCGGGGGCATGGTTGACCCTCTCTGTTTCAGTTTAGGTTAATTGGTTTGGTTGGTTGATGGTTATCCGTCGTGAGGGTGGGAATGTGGGAATCGCGATGCGATTTCCAAGAGTCAGGGGGAAGGTGCGGAAAGCGTAGTTTGCTTTTCGCAGCGTTCCCCTGACTCGACATTTCCATCCTCATCTTCTGGCTTGCCTTGCTCAGGCAAAGGCTGTACGCATAAGGTGTGGCTGTCGAATAGGGCTATGGGGAAGGTAGCGAAATGGATGAGCCACCAGTCTTCCTCCACTGGCTGCAGACCAATGCGTTCGTTGCGCAGAGTCTCACTGATGAAAACGTCCTGGTTTTCCATCGAAAGTCAGCCGCAGGCACGAACGGTTCGCACCGTCCAACTGGGTAAGGGATACTCTGGTAGTGGTATTTTGGCCGGCAAGGGGCGCGGCGAGACGGTGTAGCAACTGGCTGGCGTATGCATGGCAATGGCCTCGTGAGGCCGCTGGCCGTTGTAGATGTCCTGAAAGCGATCAAACACATACTGTTGTTGCCTTCGGTTGGCAGCCGGAGGCGTGGCCGTCTCTGCCTTCAACGTGCGGTGCATCCCCTCACGCCGGCCGTTCTGCTCCGGGTGTCCGGGACGAATGCGCTCAGGAACAATGCCCAGTTTCATCCAGTACACCGACAGCGGTGATAGCCCGGCGATGGCCCTGGAGGCAAATGGTGGACCATTATCGGTCCGCATCCCCAAAGGCAGCCCAAACTCGCGAAAGGCAGCCTGAAAATTCGCCAGCACGTGCTCGGTGTCGGTTTTGTGCACCGCCTGACAGCGGAGCAGATAGCGGGTGGCGGCATCGGAGATGGTCAGCGGATCGATACGCTGTTGATCTCGGGTGAGAAACCAGCCTTTGAAATCGGCGCACCATAGATCGTTTGCCCCTTTGGCATGCTCCAGCGGCTGCGTGTACGGAGGTGTTTTGCGGCGCTGTTTTCTGACTACCACCAGGCCTTCACGCTTGAGCAAGGCACCGATGGTGCTGACCGCCGGGAAATGGGTTTTGGGATGCAGGTTGCGCAACACCACATGCAGCTTACGCGGACCCCAACTCGGATGCTGTCGCCGTAAGGCGATGATTTGCTGCTCCACCTTGGCCGATGTTTGATTGGACTGCTACGCCAAGGTCGGCTAAGATCTGCAAATCCAGCCTCTCCTTGTTCCCGGCCACGCTTTAGCCACTTGTAACCACTCTGGCGCGAGATCTCGTAGATGCGGCACAACTCCGCCATGTTCCACTCGCCACTCTCGCACTGCTCCACAAACTTCTTGCGTTGATCCACTACGCCACTCGCTCTCCAGGCCATGTCCTCTAGCACACGGCCTTGCTCGTTGCGACGAAAGTGTCAACTATGGCCCCGGTCTAAACTGTCAACCATGCCCCCGGTCCGTACCTGAACTTAGCCCAGCACGCAGTGCTGGGTAGGGGTTCGGAGCGGACTAGTCCCGCAGAGCCTGCTTGAGCTTGTCGAATGGGGACGGCTGAAATCTTTCCCAGGACGCGAGTCCTGGGTACCGGCTACGCAGCTCAGAGAACACAGGCGAGGTAGAAGACCAACTTGATTCGGTTCGGATCAAATCGGTTCCCTACAATCAGGCAACTACCCCGCGTCAAACTGCGTTGATCCGCTAATTTGGACAGCTCCGACGTTTGCCCTGATTCGTGCGGTGACTCAAAGCTCCCCACTCAACGGGTTTTTGAGTAAATTAACCTCGGTAAACGCGTCTTGACTTGATACTAAGACATCTATATAAAGACATCTAAATATGGCCAAGACCGATGCTCTGCAAGGTTCACTCGATTTGCTCGTGCTCAAGATCTTGTCGCGGCGCCCGCGGCTTCACGGATACGCGATCATGGCTGCCATCGCCAGCACATCCGGCGAAGTGCTGCGCGCAGAGGAGGGCTCGCTCTACCCCGCGCTGTATCGGATGGAGGAAGCGGGCTGGATTCGCGCCGAGTGGATCAAGAAAGACACCGGCCGCCGCGCCCGCATCTACGAACTGACCGCCGCAGGCAAAAAGCAACTGGGCGCGGAAGAGTCGCGCTGGCAGTCAGTCAGCCTGGCAATCAATCGGGTTCTCCGGGAGGCATGACATGTCTTTGTGGTCGCGTATCTCGAATGCCGTGCACGGCGAGCGCTTGAATCGCGAGATCGAGGAAGAGTTGCAGTCACACATTGAAGAAGCCATTGCCTCAGGACGTGATCCCAAGGAAGCGCACCGTGCATTCGGCTCCGCGCTGCATGCCCGCGAGGCGAGCCACAGCATTCGTGCTGCCGGATGGCTTGAGTCGCTTCTCGCCGATGTGAGTTTCGGCTGGCGGCAGCTCTGCCGCAACAAGGTCACGTCCGCGGCCGCTGTGCTTTCGCTCGCCCTCGGCATCGGCTCCTGTGTCGCCGCCTTCCGTCTTATCGACGCCCTGCTCTGGCGCCCGCTGCCCATCTCCGATTCCAGCAAGCTCTATGTCCTCTCCCGCAAGTTGACCGGCCTCGACGGCAAGCCTATCGAGGACGGCTACTGGGCCACGCCGGACTTCAACCTCATGCGCGATGCCGTCAAGGACCAGGCCGACCTCATCGCCATCAGCGACGCCGACCGCACGGACATCACCTGGTCCACCGACGACGACATGGAGAAGGCCCACGTCGTTTATGCCTCCGGCAACATGTTCCCGCTCTTCGGCCTTGAGCCCGCGCTCGGCCGCCTGCTCGCCCCCGCCGATGACCGCGGCCCCGGTCTCAGCTCCCTATGCGGTCCTCTCCTGGGACTACTGGAATCACCGCTTCGGCCGCGATCCCCACGTCCTCGGCCGCTCGCTCCACATCGGCGACCAGACCTTCGAAATCATCGGCGTCGGCCCTCGCGATTTCACTGGAACCGAAAAGGGAACTGTCACCGACATCTTTCTGCCCCTCAGCATGAACAGCCTCGCCACCCAGGACAGCGTCACCTGGCACCGCACCTTCCTGATGTTGAAACCCGGCGTCAACCCGGCCACCGCCCTTGAGCCGCTCCGCCAGCATCTCTCCGCCGTCAGCCGCGCCTTCGAGACCGAGTGCTCCACGTGCTTCCGCGGCATGACCCAGGCGGACCATCGACCGCTTTCTCAATAAGAAGCTTGTCTTCAATCCCGCCGGCGCCGGCATCTCCGATCTCCAGAAGGACTATCGCCGATTACCTCGGCATCCTCGGTCTGCTGGTCGCTCTCGTCCTGCTCATCGCCTGCGTCAACGTCGCCAACATGATGACCGCCCAGGCCGCCGCCCGCGCCCAGGAGATGGCTCTCCGCATCTCGATCGGCGCCGGCCGTCGTCGCCTCGTCCAGCTCATCCTGTGCCAGAGCGCGCTGCTCGCCCTCCTGGCTTCCGTCCTTGGCGCATTCTTTGCGGCGTGGTCGGCGCCCTTTGTGCTCAGCCTCGTCAATCCGCCCGACAACCCTGCGCGCCTCGCCCTTCCCGCCGACTGGCGTGTGCTTCTCTTCGGCTTCGGGCTCATTATCCTCGTCGTTCTATTGCTTGGTTTGCTTCCTGCTCTCCGTGCCTCTGCCGTCCGGCCCGTCGCCGCCCTCAAAGGTGGTGAAGATCCGCACTCGCCACGCCGTCTCATGCGTGGAGCCATCGCTCTTCAGGTCGCTTTCTGTTTCCTCGTCCTCTTTCTGTCTTCGCTCTTCGTCGCATCCTTCCAGCGCCTGCAGAACCGCCCCCTCGGTTTCTCCACCGACCGTCTGCTCCTGCTCGAAACCGTTGCCGGCAAAGGCCAGCTCCCCGTCGTCTGGAATCAAACTGCCGAGGCGCTCCGTGCCGTCCCCGGCGTCGACTCGGTCGCCATCTCGGGCTGGCCCCTTCTCGGGCGCATCCGGATCAACAGCGACATCTCCATCAACGGCGCGCCTCCCAGTCCGACTCCCGCCTGTTTCCTGAACGTTTCCCCGGGCTGGCTCTCGACGATGAAGATCCCCCTCGTTTCCGGCCGCGACTTTCGCCCTGAAGACACCTCGCCGGGAGCCGCCATCGTCAACGAAACCTTCGTCAAGACCTTCTTCCCCGGCCAGGACCCCATCGGCCGCACCTTTGCAACGCGGCGCCAATCAACCCCTCAACAAGATCGTCGGCGTCACCCCCGACGTCCCTTACCACGACCTGCGCGAGCCCAGCCGCGCCGTCTTCTACGTCCCCTTCGCCGAAATCGACGACAAATCCGCCCCCAGGGCCGTCGAGCTTCGCCACCTTCACCATTCACACCGACGCCCAGAACCCGCTCGCCCTCGCCGACTCGCTCCGCCAGCTCATCGCGCAGCGCCACAACGGCCTTCGCGTCTCGAACGTCACCACGCAGCTCGATCTGGTCCGCGACCAGACCATTCGCGAGCGCCTGATCGCCATGCTCGCCGCCTTCTTTGCCGCCGTCGCGCTGCTCCTCGCCGGCATCGGACTCTACGCTGTCCTCAACTACTCCGTCCTCCAGCGCCGCCGCGAGATCGGTATCCGCATGGCGATTGGCTCGACTCGTGCCGGCATCGTGCGCATTGTGACTCTCGATGTCTTCCTGATGATCGCGCTCGGAGGCTGCGCGGGCGTCGCGCTCGGATTCGGCGCGGCGCGCTATGTCGAGTCGCTTTTCTACCAGGTCAAAGCAACCGACGCGGATATGATCGCGCTGCCGGCGTGTGCCATTCTGCTCACTGCGCTCGTTGCCACACTGCCCGCCGTGCTTCGCGCGCTGCGCACAGACCCCACCGAGATCCTGCGCGCGGAGTGAGGGCGCAAGGTCCTGCTTACTGCGAAATTGCAGATGATGATCAGTCTGGAAAGTCGGAAGAAGGAGAAAGCGAACGTAGTCCGAAGCGGTTTTCCAGAAGGATCTTGGCAATTGCTACCAAGTCGGAGAAACCAGCTTCTGTAACTTATTGATTTATTGGTGGACCTGGTCGGGATCGAACCGACGACCTCTTCCATGCCATGGAAGCGCGCTCCCAGCTGCGCCACAGGCCCACTTTGGGAAGGGAAAGACTCTCATCATTTTCGACGAGTAAGATAGATTCGTCAAACGCTCTCAGTCCCTTCCGGAGTCGCTCCTCTTGCCTTTTCGCCTTACCCTCGTCGCGCTCATCTCCACTTTTCTGCTCGCTCCGCAGCCGCTTGCTCATGCCGCGGCGCCTCAGGCCGCCGTCAATCCTGCACAGCCGCGCAACCAGGCCAGCCTCGCGCTGGGCAATGCATTGCAGCAGGTCAGCATCGCCGCAGCCCATCT
The DNA here is from genome assembly GCA_963750845.1 of uncultured Acidobacteriaceae bacterium. GTDB lineage: Bacteria > Acidobacteriota > Terriglobia > Terriglobales > Acidobacteriaceae > KBS-83. The sequence goes on along the minus strand of CAVVSP010000030.1, from coordinate 97,051 downwards.
CCGCCGCGCTCTCGGATTCCATCAATGTGCCCAAATGGAAGGCGCCGGGCGATGTGCGGCAAACCACCTTGTCCGATGTCGACTCCATGCAGCGCGATGTCGCGGACACACTGCCGAATCTCATCAACACCGCGCTCGGCGATCCGGCAAAGATATCGCCCGCCTTCGCTGTCTATCGCAACGTCGATGCACTCTACGATGTGCTGCTGCGCGTATCGGAAACGGCACAGCTTGCCGGCTCCAACGACGCGCGGCTGCTCGAAGATCAGCGGTCCACCCTGGAGGAGAGCCGCACCCAGCTTGGCGCGGCGCTCCTGCAGTCGTCACAGGCGCAGGATGCAGAAGTGATGCATTTGCGCACCACGCCTGCCACGGCAGCACCGCCCCCGGCCGCGACCAGGACGGTGGTGGATGATGGGCCGTCCACCAAGCCAAAATCGACCAAAAAGCGGGTCCACAAGCCGGCCCCGCAGCCCGGCACAACACCCCCGCAGTAACGGCTCGACAGTAACGGCGCGAGGGGGAACCTTCTCCTTTGCGGGGTGTCTAAACAGGTAGGTTGGGCAGAAACCAGTTGAGTGAGCACTGCCCGACTCGGCCGCCGGCGGCATCCAATTTGTGGCTCCATGCACGACACCGGCGGGCGGGCGGCGTTTGGCCCGTGCTTCCTGTTACTGTATGGGGGACGTTGCAATGCAGGCGGGAACAGCTTTGGGAAATTTCGCCAATGTATTTGGAGCACAGGCAGCCGCCAGGCCGGAAGAGGCCGCGGTCATCGCCGAGCTGAAGGCCGGTTCCGAGGAGGCCTTTGCCTCGCTGATCGCCCAGTATCACTCTCCTCTTTATTCGCTCATCGCACGCACCATCCCCGATCCCTGCGAAGCTGCCGACATCACGCAGGATGTCTTCATCAAGATCTACCGCGGTATCGGCAACTTCCACGGCGAATCGAGCCTCCGCACCTGGATTTACCGCATCGCCCTGCACGAAGCCTCCAACCAGCGCCGCTGGTGGTGCCGCCACAAGCGCAAGGAAATCACCATCGAGCACGAGCTCTCCGCGGAGGACGGGGAGGCCTTTCATCTCAAGGACACCCTCGTCGATCAGCACGAGTCGCCCGTTCGACCTTGCCGCCCACGCCGAACTACGGGAGCAGGTCGAAGCCGCCGTCCGCGAGGTGCCGGAGCCATTCCAGACCGTGATCGTTTTGCGCGACATCGAAGGCTTCGGCTACGAAGAGATCGCTGAAATCCTCAACATCAATCTGGGCACGGTCAAATCGCGCCTCATGCGCGGCCGCGCCCATCTGAAGGCACGGCTGGCTCCATTGGCACGTGCCTCGGCAACGTCTTCTGCTGCTTCCCCCGACTGCTCATCCACCACTGTTTACCAGGGTCCGCTGGCCGGGCTCAGGGAGGCCAAATGAGCGCTTGCAGTCATATTCAGAACCAGTTTTCCCGTTATCTGGATGGCGATGTCCCGGGCACCCGCATGCTCGAAATCTCCAGCCACCTCGATACGTGCGCCGGCTGCGCCCGCGAGTTTGCCGCCTGGCAGAAAAGCCAGTCGCTGGTTTCGCACTCTTGGCCCCACGAAGGTCCCTGAAGATCTGGCCTCCGCCTCCGCGTCGCCATCTCGCAGGAGAGCCGCAATGCGCCCCGCGAGCGGTTTAGCCGCTTCCAAAGCCGCTGGGAGAACACTTTCCAGCCCTTCCTGCTGCGCGCCGCCGCAGGCTTTGCCAGCGCTATCTTCCTGGTGGGCACGGCAGCCATGTTCGTCGGCAGCTTTACCTCGCCAGAGCAGGTGGAGGCGCGCGATGTGCCTGTGGAGATTTCGACCGCCCCGCGCCTGCTCTACTCCTCTTTCCAGCCGGCGACGAGATCGGCGACCACAATAATCCCGTGGTGCTGCAGGTCTTCGTCGACGGCCACGGCCGCGTCTACGACTACAAGGTCCTCTCCGGCCAGGTCGACGCCAAGACTCGCTATTCGATCGATAACCTGCTGATCTTCAGCGTCTTCACCCCGGCCCACTCCTTCGATCAGCCGGTACGCGGAACCACCCTGATGTCCTTCTCCGGCATCTCCGTCAAAGGCTGAACCCGCCTAGCTTTGAAACGGCTATAGTGCTTCCCATGCGAAAGCCGCTTGGCGTGTGCCTGCTGGTCTCTGCTCTCTGTCTTGCAACCGCCACCAGCGGGCAGTCGCTCCTGGTCGTCAATCAAGGAGACACCAGCCTCAGCATCGTCGATCCCGTCTCCGCGAAACAGGTCGCCGTCATCGCCGAGAGCACGCCCACCATGCACGGGCATGAGGTCGCCACCTCCGCCGACGGACGCACCGCATACGTGCCCATCTACGGCAACGTCGGCGTCGGCAAGCCGGGCCTCAATGGCCACGAGATGCTCATCCTCGATCTGCCATCACGCAAGATCGTCGGCAGCATCGACTTCGGCCACGGCGTCCGGCCCCACCAGCCGGTATTCGACCCCGCGCGCAACCTGCTCTACGTCACCACCGAGCTCGACCAATCCGTCACCATCATCGATCCAAAGACGCGCAAGATCGTCGGCTCCGTCCCCACCGGCCAGCCGCAGTCGCACATGCTGGTGCTCTCGCATGACGGACGCCGCGGCTACACCGCAAACGTCGGCCCGGGCACCGTCTCCGTGCTCGACCTGGTAGGCAGAAAGACCATCGCCGTCATTCCCATTTCGGGAGAAACCCAGCGCATCTCCATCTCCAACGACGACCGCTGGGTCTTCACCGCCGACCAGACCAAACCGCAGCTCGCCGTCATCGATACCTCCACCAACAAGGTGAAATCCTGGGTGCCGCTGCCCGGCACAGGCTACGGCACCGCACCCACACCGGACGGCCGTTTCCTCCTCGTCGCCGTCCCGCCCACAAACCAGGTCGCCGTCGTCGACCTCGCCAGCATGAAAGTCGTTCGCAACATCGATGTCCCCAGCTCGCCGCAGGAGGTCCTCATCCGCCCCGACGGCAAAGTCGCCTACGTCTCCTGCAACAGCAGCGGCAAAGTAGCGGCAATCGACCTCGCGCAATGGAAGGTCCAGAACCTCATCACGGCAGGCAAATTCGCCGACGGCCTTGCCTGGGCAAAGTGACTCCTCAATCGGTTGACCCTGCTTCCTCCGCTTACGTAGACTGACCGGCAGACCTTCCTATGCTGTTTTCTCGCAGTCTCCGCGCACTCGCGCCAGCTTCTCGCACTTCTCCTTCTCGCCTCCGGCACCTTCCAGGTCACGCCCAGTCCTCTGCGCCGCAAAGACAATCGTCCTCATCGTCCTCCGGCGCCCCCATCCAGCCCGAGGTGCAAAAGCCGCCCTCCGCTCATCGATCCCGCCGGCCCGCAGATCAGCCTCCAGACCAGCGAAGTCCTCTTCGACATCGCCGTCGCCCTGAATGCCTGCGGATACGACGCAGGTCTCGACCAGTCCGCAGCCCGTCCGACAGAAGATTCGCGACCAGGTCAACGCCGCGGTCCAGGCATCCGCCGAAGCGCAGAACACCCGCGACCAACTCTGCGGCTACGTCCGCCAGCATGAGCTCTCCGACTCCAGCCACAACTTCTCGCAGTATGTCTCACTCGCCCTCTATGTCACGCCGCCGCCGGATCTCACCAACAGCGTCCCCCTCACCGAAATGCCGCCGGACTCGACCCAGGTGGTCGAGCTCCTGCCTATTCTGCGCAAATTCGCCCGCGAGATCGACCTGCACTACATCTGGATCACCGCGCGTCCGCAATATGACGCCATCGTCAACAGCCTGCATGACTAGCTCAGCCAGATGGTCATCGGCACCAATGCCTATCTGAAGATGCCGGCCAACACCACCACCGACAGCCGCTTCGCCGTCGTGCTGGAGCCGCTGCTCGACCCCGGACAGACCAACGCGCGCGTCTATGGGGCAGACTACGTTGTCGTCACCTCACCTAACCGCGAAGACAAGGTGCGGATGGACGAGATCCGCCACACCTATCTGCACTTCGAGCTGGAGCCGCTGCTCTACTCCCGCGCCTCGTCCATGGACCGCCTGCTGCCGTTCCTGAAGGCTGTGCGCGAAGCGCCGTTCGAATACACCTTCCGCAGCGACATCGTCTCTCTCGTCACCGAATGCATGATCCGCGCCGTCGAAGCGCGCACTATGGAGACCGGTGTCGCGCCCTTCAAAGCGCCCGCGGTCGTCACCCACTCGGAGTTCGCAGCCATTGAGCGCCAGCGCCATGCCACCGAGCAGAAGGCCGAAGCGGTACGCCAGGCGGCGGTGAAGCGGGATATGGAGCAAGGCTACGTCCTCACCGCCTACTTCTATGACAAGCTCACCACCTTCGAGAAAGAGCCGCAGTCCTTCCAGGAAACCATCGGCGAGATCGTCTATGGCATGGATGTTCCCTCGGAGCTGAGCCGCGCCAAGCACATCGAGTTCACGCAGCAGAACGAGGGCGACGTGGTGCACCGCGGCACGCGCCAGTTGCACGGCCTTGATCTGGCCGAGATGAAGCTGCTGCAGGGCGACGTGGACGGCGCCTCCACTCTCGCGCATCAGGCGCTCGACGCAGTCACACCGGCGACATCGCGCGCGCAGATTTCCTGCTCGCCCGCTGCGCTGTCATGCAGCGCAACGTCCACGACGCGCGCCACTACTTCGAAGAGACCGTCCGGTTGGGCAAGGATCCGCGTCTCCTCGCCTGGTCCCACATCTATCTCGGTCGCATGGATGACCTGGAGCACAGCCGCGATGAGGCCCTCGCCCAATACCAGCAGGCGCTCGTCACCCGCGACGGGCAGCTCGATACCAAGGAAGCCGCAGAACGCGGCCTGAAGGAGCCCTACGGCCCCCCGCCGGAGCCCGCCAGCAGCAGGAAGACGATTCCGATGACGACAGCCCGCCGCCAAGAAGCCCGGCGCCGTCCCAGGCTGCTCCGACACCCAGGCTTCGGCACCTCAGCCACCCACCCGGCCACACCGGCTAGCCGCTCCCCAGCGGTAATCAGCAAATACTCGGCCAATACACACCGCGGCGGATGAAAACTTCTGCCCCCTGCCGTAAGCTAATAACAGAGGGAGACCCGCACCCATGGGCCAGCGCACGCTGGAAACGCTCGAGCGCACCCTGAAGCATCGCTTCCGCGATCCGCGCATTGCTGGAGCAGGCGCTCACCCACAGCTCGCTCGCCTTCGAGCAAAGCACCCAGGGCGCTCAGGACGACAAGCGGCAGTCCATAATGCAATTTCGATAACGAAAAGCTCGAGTTCCTCGGCGACGCCGTGCTCGGCCTCCTCGTCGCGCAGTCTCTCTACGAATCCTTTCCCGATCTTGAGGAAGGCGACCTCACCCGGCTGCGGGCCGCGCTGGTCAGCCGCCGGCATCTCGGCAATGTAGCGGAATCGCTGCATCTCGGTCACCATCTGCGCCTGGGCCGCGGCGAGGAGCGCAATGGCGGCCGCCGCAAAACCGTGCTGCTCGCCAACAGCTTTGAGGCGGTGCTCGCCGCTCTCTATCTGGATGCCGGCCTCGACATCGCCCGCGCCTTCGTGCAGCACACGGTTGTCGAACCCACCGCGGAGCGCCTCTACAAGGACCTGGAGCGCGGCGAGAACATCGGCGACCACAAATCCGCGCTGCAGGAGATGCTGCAGGCACGGGGTGCGGCGCCACCGGAATACGAAGTGAAGGCGGAGACCGGCCCGGACCACCGCAAGCGATTTCTAGTGGAAGTCGTCATTCCCAGCCCGCCGCATCTGCCCTCAGTCACTGCGCAAGGCACCGGAACCACCAAAAAACGTGCCGAACAGGAAGCCGCGCGCGTGGCCTTCCAGCAATTGCAGGAAACAATTGGCCGCGCCCGGCGTATCCCCTGCACTCGAAGAGTGTTCCCGCTTGAGTGCTCCCGCCCCAGCATCGCCCGCGTCTCCGCGCCACGCGGCACCATCACATTCATTTCGTGCTGCCGCAGCTTCTGGACACGGTGCGCTCCACCATGATGGTGATCGTCGCCGCGCTCTTCATCATTGCCTTCCTGGTGCAGCCCTTTCGCATCCCTTCGGAGAGCATGGAGCGCACGTTGCTGGTCGGCGATTTTCTACTCGTCGATAAGGTCGCCTTCGCTCCTGCCGGCATCTGGGGTGGCTTCTGCCCTATCGCAAGCGTCACGCACCACGACATCGTCGTCTTTCACTTCCCTCTCGACTCCGACGAGCATGTGGTCAAACGCGTCATCGGCGTGCCCGGCGATGAAGTCGCGATGCAGAATGGCGTCGCCGTCGTCAACGACGCGCCGCAGCCTGAGCCCTACGACGTCTTCGAGCGCGCCGGCGGCGATGAGTACCGCGACCAGTTCCCGCGCTACACCACAGAAGATCCGGGGGTCGATCCGCACTGGCGCGTGCAGATGCGCGGCCTGGTCGAGAATGCCCATCTGCGCGTTCCGCCGACACCTACTTCGTGCTCGGCGATAATCGCAACCACAGCCGCGACAGCCGCTACTGGGGCTTCGTTCCGCGCCAAAACATCGAAGGCACGCCCCTGCTTATCTACTTTTCTGTGCGCGAGCGCTCGGCGACCGATACCGCTACCGCTGCCGGGTGATAGACTCGGCAACAGCGTTGAGGATCGACTGATCGACTTCGCGCGGTGGGACCGCATCCTGCGCATCGTCCACTGAGCGAGTTGAATAGACCGTGATGGCCGAGACGACAACGAATCCTACCGCGCGACGGCAGTCGCTACACCCAGCGATACAAAGCGCGAGACTCCGCTCGAAGCTTTGTCTTCTTATTGCGCCGTCATCGTAGTGGGCCTCTTCATCCTCACCTTCATCTTCCAGAACTTCCTCATCCCCTCCGGCTCCATGGAGAACACGCTGCTCATAGGCGACCACGTCCTCGTCGATCGCAACAATCTGACGCGCCGCCTGCGCACTGGGCGCCCTTTGTGCGGTACCGCACCGTGCACCGCGGCGACATCATCGTCTTCCTGAAGCCGGGCGATCCGGACATGTCCCTGGTCAAGCGCGTCGTCGGCATTCCCGGCGATCATCTGCATCTGCACGAGGGCTACGTCTACCTTAATGGCCAGCGGCAAGACGAGCCGCAGGCCGGGCATCCCGATTACAGCAATTACCGTCCCTATCGCGACGAATTCCCCAACGTGCCCACCGTCCAGGGACAAGATGTTAACCCCGTCTGGGCTAACGAACTGCCCAGCCACATCCAGAACGGCGACCTGGTGGTTCCTCCCGGCGAATACTTCGCCATGGGCGACAACCGGCTGATCAGTCTCGATGGCCGCTACTGGGGCTTCGTACCGCGCGAAAACATCCTCGGCCGCCCGCTGTTTGTCTACTGGTCATTCAACTCGCCGGAGGACGACGACGAGCATCCCAGCATGGCGGATCGCGTGCAGCAGTTCAAGCCACGTGGTCTTTCATTTCTTCGACCAGACGCGCTGGCGCAGGACACTGCACATGGTGCGCTGAAGGCCTTTCAGACTTGAGCCCTCGGCAACCGATGCCGCACCGCTGCCGGGTGATAGACTCGGCAACAGCGTTGAGGATCGACTGATCGACTTCGCGCGGTGGGACCGCATCCTGCGTACGGTCCGCTGAGCGGGCCCGATCGCAACCGAAACAGCAGCAGAGACTGATGGCCGAGACAACAACGAATCCTCTCCCACCGTAGCCGCGGATGCCGCGCCTGCGAAGGACTCCGCAACCGGCCCTCCGAGGCATGACGAGTCCACGCTCGAAGCTCTGGCATCCTATTGCGCCGTCATCGTCGTAGGCCTCTTCATCCTCACCTTCATCTTCCAGAACTTCGTCATTCCTTCGGGCTCGATGGAGAACACCCTGCTGATCGGCGATCATGTGCTGGTTGATCGCGTCAATCTGGCGCCTCCCGCGCACTGGGCGCCCTTTGTGCGCTACCGCACCGTGCACCGCGGGGACGTCATCGTCTTCCTCAAGCCCGGTTATCCGGATATGTTTCTGGTGAAGCGCGTCGTCGGGATTCCCGGAGACCGCGTTCACCTGCATGAGGGCTATGTCTACCTGAACGGCAAGCGGCAAGACGAGCCGCAGGCCGGACATCCCGACTACAGCAATTACCTCGCCCTATCGCGATGAATTCCCCGACGTGCCCACCGCTCAGGGAGCGGACATCGAGCCGTCCTGGGCCAACGATCTGCCCAGTCACATCCAGAACGGCGATCTCGTCGTGCCCCCCGGCAACTACTTCGCCATGGGCGACAACCGGCTCAATAGTCTCGATGGCCGCTTCTGGGGCTTTGTACCGCGCGAAAACATCGTCGGACGCCCGCTCTTCGTCTACTGGTCGTTCATCTCGCCGGAAGAAGACGAAGAGCACCAGCATGAGCGATCGCGTGCAGCAATTGGCCACGTGCTGGTGCACTTCTTCGACCAGACCCGCTGGCGCAGGACCTTCCACATGGTGCGCTGATGGTCTCTAATTGCTGCGCATTTTGATACCGAATGCTATACATCTTCGCCGTTGGGAGCGGAGATACACTCGCCGTTCGCAAATGTAAGGAGTTAAGTCGCAGCTGAACGCTGCGGGACGGATCCCAGTTGTACACGTGGAGAAATGCTTCCATCCATGCGTCCAAATGCCATCCGGTCCCAAGGCGCACTCGAGGCGTATCTGGGCTCCGATCCAGCATGCCGCCCCACCTCCCGCCGCCGGCATCTGCTCTTTCCGCCATCTCGTTCATCCTCCTGCTGATCGCGGCCCTGGTGCTGCCGCCGCTCATCAACATCAGCCGTTACCAGCGCCGGATCGCCGCCGTCTCGCCGCAGCGCTCGGCCATCCGGTCGAGGTCTCCGGCATCAAGCTGCAATTGCTGCCCCGCCCCGCCGTGCAGATCGCCAACTTCGTCGTCGACTCGACCGCCGGCTACAGTGCGGAGCCGATTCTCCAATGCTCCAGTGTGACTGCCGCGTTTCGCATCATGTCGCTCTGGCGTGGCCGGCTGGAGATCGCGCGCATCTCCCTCGACGAGCCCAGCCTCAATCTGGAACGCGCCCCCAACGGACAATGGAACTTCGCCTCCGTGCTGCTGCAGGCTTCGCGCACGCAGCAAACGCCCACCGGACGCCCGCCCGCCCGCGGCCAGAACCGCTTCCCCTATATCGAAGCCAGCAACGCTCGCATCAACTTCAAGCACGGAAGCGAGAAGCTGCCCTTTCTCCTTTCTCGACGCCGACGTCTCGATATGGCTCGAAAATCCCGACGAATGGCAGCTTCGCTTTGCCGCCCAGCCCATGCGCACCGACATCAACGTCTCCCTCGCCGATGCCGGCCAGGTGCAGGTAAGCGGCAGCGTGCATCGCGCCTCCTCGGCAAATGAGCTGCCTCTCAACCTGCAGGCAGAGTGGCGCGGCGCCCCGCTCGGCCAGGTGACGCGCATGTTCCTGGCTCATGACCTGGGCTGGCGCGGCGATACCAGTCTCACAGCGCACATCACCGGAGTGCCCACCGCGCTCGGCATCCGCTCTCTGCCGCAGCCAGCCGACTTTCACCGCGAGAGCTTCGAGCCCGCGCACCCGCTCAACCTTCACGTCACCTGCACTGCGACATATCGTCACGCTATCGGCTCCATCGACGGCATCCACTGCATCTCCCCGGTCGGCAACGGCGGCCTTGCTCTAAGCGGCGCCATGCAGCAGATCCACACCCCCGACCCCCAGCCCGATCTCAAGCTCATCGTGAAGCACGTGCCCGCCGACGAAGTGCTGGAGCTGCTGCGCCACACTCGCGGCCGTCTCAACAACGACATCACCCTCAGCGGCTCCATCGACGGCGAGCTCGCCTACGCGCGCCAGCCGCTGCCGGTTACGCCACGCATCGCCGACAGCGGCTACCATACGATTGCCGCCGGATATCTGCTCGCCACCGATCTTCTGCTGCGCGGCGATGGTATGGAGCAGCTCCTCCCCGATCTCCGCTTCACCGTTCAATCGCCACCCCCGCCCGCGGCATCCCGCGCCGCCATCCCACAGCCCGGCCACCTCAGATCCAGCCGTCGCCACTACCTCCGCAGCCACTGGCCCTCGCCTCGAGCCCGCCACGGATCGACCTCGGCGGACCCCAGCCGCTGCGTCGTCAATGCCCGCCTCACCCGCCAGCACTACCAGCTCCACTACAGCGGCAGCGCGCTGCTCGAGCATCTGCTTCCCCTCGCGCACGCCTTCAACATCGTTCCCGCCGCCTTCCAGGGCCTGCAGGGCAATGGCACCGCCGACTACAACCTCACCGTGCAGGGCGACTGGTTGCTGCCCCTCATGGTCGATCCGCAGCTCCGCTCTCCGACGTCAATGGCGCCGTCGGCCTGCACAACACCGACTTCCAGCCCTCCTACCTCGCTGAGCCCGTCCATATTGCCACAGCCACGGCGACAATATCGCCCACCGAGTGCGCTGGAACGGCGTCACTGCCACCCTGGGCACCACGCACTTCACCGGAAGCCTGCACACGCCGCTGCCCTGCACCGCCGCCTGCGAGCGCCACTTCGATCTCACCGCCGCAACCGTCAATTTCGGCGCGCTGGCGGCCTCGCTTCGCGGCGAGGATGAAGGCATGGTGCAGGAGCTCATCAACCGCGTCCGCTCCCGCAGCCAGGATTGGCCGCTCCTCGATGGCACCGTCCACATCGCCCATCTCGGCCTCGGACAGATCGAAATCGCCAACGCCTCCGCAGATATCGCGCTGCATGATGGCAACCTCGAAGTGCGCTCCCTCGATGCCCGGACCCTCGGAGGCGCGCTGCACGCCACCGGCGCGGTCGAACTCGCCTCCACTCCCAGCTACGATGCCGCATGTGCAGCTACGCCACGCCACCGCGCCGGAGCTGGCGCAGTTGCTCAAGGAACATTGGGGTCCCGGACAGATCGACCTCTGCGAGCGACCTCACCATGAGCGGCACCACCGCCTCCGACCTCTCAGCTCCGCCAAAGGCACGCTGCGGTGGAACTGGACCAACGGCGCTCTGCCCCAGTTGACCAGCACCCCCCTGCACCGCTTCGATCGCTGGAGCGGCGATGGAAAGGTCGCGAAGGGCGCCATCACCATCACCCAGCAGCGAAGTCACCGCCAACAACGCTACCGCTGTGTGACCGGCACCATCGGCAGTGACCGCTCCCTCGACCTGAAAGTCGCCGCCCCCGCACCTGCCGGCATTGCGGAGCAGGAGACTCGGCCACCGCCACAACGACAACCATGTCCGGCACCCTCGCCGCGCCCGTCGTCAAACGCAGTAGACTGGCGTCCTTTAATCGGCGCCGTGTAGGTGATGTCCTTGCGGTGCACGCTTGCCTCCGTCTCCGGCGTGGTCCCGTCATTCACCTGCACCTGCTGCGGCCGCCCGTGCGCCAGGAATCGGTGCGTCGACGCGGCCCTTCGCCTCGATGCGCATCGCGCCGTCACCGTCGCATCTGCCGGACGTAGATCGTCACCGGCACATCCGCCACCGCGGTTCCCGAATTCGACACCGTTACGGCGACAATATAAGCTGTCTTCCTCGCTGCCCGTGCTGGGCGTAACGTCGTCGATGCTCAAGTCCGGCAGCCCGCGATCACGGTCCACCCAGTCGTTGAAAAACCAGTCCAGCTTCTGCCCGCTCGTCCCCTCCAGCAGCTGCTCGAAATAATCCGGCCGACGTATCCTCCGCCGCGTTGTATTGCCGCAGCGCTGCCGCCAGCGACTTGTCCCCCACAATGCCGCGCAGCATCCAGAACACATACGCGGCCTTTGTCCGATAAAAGATCGGATCGTGCGCCGCAATCAGCGGCTGGCCCGGGTCCTTTTCAGGATCACGCCGGCTCCGCCAGGCTCAACGCGCCGCGCTGGTTGTCCATCTGCGTAATCGCAATCTCGCGGCCCTCCTGATGCTCCGTCCACAGCGACTCCATAAACTGCGCGGCGCCTTCTTCCAGCCACGGATGCGGCGATGGAAAGTATGCATGGGTCAGCAGGTGGCTCATCGGCCCCAGCAGCCGCTTCGGATCCACATTCGCGATGTTGGTCACCAGCAGCGCGCGCTCTTCAAACGGCCTGTCCTCCGCCTCCGGCGGGTCGAGCACGTTCAACTCCCCCTTCGCCTTCGCGCCGAACCACTCCGTCATCTGCGGCGTCAGAATCGAAGCAGCCGTCATGTAGGACTGCGTGGCCGCCGCATCGCTCTGCCGCGCATAGAGCTTCACGCTGTTCCCGCTTTCCAGCGTGCGCCGCGCCAGGAAGAGCGACGGCGTCGCAAAGCCCAGCGCCGTCGGCGGCAGCTTCGCCGTGGCGATCCCGGGTAGATCGCTCCCGGCGGCAGGCGGCGTCGCCCGAACCGTCACCGGGACGCCATCCAGAAAGGCCACCGTCGGCGCAACCCCGGTAAACTCTTCTGTCACCGTCATGGATACAATCGCCGCGCTCTCCCGCAGCTTCCCCATCCCGATCTCGCTGAAGAAACGGTCGCTCTCGCCCAGTGCCACCGGCACGTTGCACACCGGATACCACAGCACGTTGCCGAAGCCGCGCAGCCCTGTGAACTCCTCGCGGATGCCATCCCAGTCCGCATGCAGCGCCACATCGGGCGGCGTGCCAATGCCGGTCAGCCGCTGCGCCGTCGGCGCCACCGCCCCGCTGTAGAAAACGGTCAACGCCTGCTCGCCGCCGGCAGCCAGCGGCTCCGCCAGCGTCACCAGAGCCTCATGCATCGCACCGGTATGATCGGCATCTGTCGCCACGGTGTGGTGCGCAAAGCGCAGCGGCTTGCCGTCCGCGTCGATCTCCTCCCACCGGAGCGACGAAGAGATCTGCAGCGGAATCGCTTCCAGCGCAGCCGCGCTTTCGTTCTTCACCCTCACAATGGCGCGCACATGCATCGTCGCGTCATGCGGTCTCCAGCCGCACGTCCAAGGCATATTTCGCGAACAGGATCGCGCGCCGCGTCGCATCCGGCACATCGAACTTCGTCTCAGGAGTCGCAGAAGAGGTCTGCGGCGCATTCTGCCCCGCGCTATTGGCAACCACGTTGCCATGCTGCGCAAAAGCCGGAGCCGCCAGCGCAGCCATCCACACGATCAGACAAGTCGTAGCGAATCGCTGCATCACGAGCCCAGACCTTTGCGCGGCTTCGCGGGCCTGAGCTTCTCGGCCACAGACTTCCCCGGCGCTGACCTCTCAGCCACGGACCTCGCCGGCGACGCCGGGCTCCGCTGCGCCTGCCGGCGTTGCCGATACGCCTCATACAACACCACCGCTCCCGCCGCGGATACATTCAACGAAGCCACCTTCCCCGCCATCGGAATGCGCAGCAGGTGATCGCAGTGCCGCCGCACCAGGTCATGCAGCCCCGCGCCCTCCCGCCCCAGCACCAACAGGCACGGCGTGGTGAAGTCGTACTCCGTGTAATCCATCGTGCCGCGCTCATCCAGGCCCACACACCAGATGTTCGCGGCCTTCACCTGCTCCAGCGCGCGCACCAGGTTCACCACCCGCGCGATCCGCACATGTTCCGCCGCGCCGGCAGAGGCCTTCAGCGCGACCGCGCTCAACGGCGCCGACCGCCGCTCCGTCATCAGCACGCCGGTCACGCCGGCTCCATCCGCCGACCGCAAGAGCGCACCTAAATTCTGCGGGTCTTCCACGCCATCCAGCGCCAGCAGCAGCGGCGCGGGACCGTTTGCAAGGGCGCCTCCGCCTAGCAAATCTTCGATGTCCAGCATCGACCGCTCGCGGGCAAACGCCACCACGCCCTGGTGGCCCGGATTGCGCGCCAGCAAGGTCAACTGCTCGCGGCTCTCGCTCCGCACCCGCACACCGCGCTCGCGGCACGCCTCGACGATCTTTTGCAGCCGCTGGTCCTGCCGCTCCCGCGCGACGCAAACATGGTCAAACCGCCGGCTTCCGGAGCGCAAAGCCTCCTCCACCGGGTGCAGACCGTACAGTATTTCCATCAGGTCTGAGTCTATCGTTCATCGCCGTCCCCATTCGGGACGACGCCGTACGTCACTCGCAAAAAAACCTGCCAATTTTACCTATCGCGATTCGCTAAACTCAAAATAGGGCGATTTCGATTGCAAAACCGGGTCTCCTGCCTGACGAAGGCGGAGTGGCTTGGTTTTAGCCTGCGGGCTCAAACCGGCATATTTCCGGCTAGCCGTAGCTCTTTGGTTTGGACTTCTTTAGGCCTTAAACCCTTTAGACACCACAGTTAGACCTCCACGCGGGCGATAACCTTGTCATTCCAGGAAAGTTAGAAGCCAAATCCGTTGGGGGTCGGGGGCGTAGGTATCGCTGTGAATTACGCTCCATCAGTACGACCGGCGCTATGATGGAAGAATTCGCCTCCGGGCGGCCGGGCCGACTCCAAAACGGAGAGCTTTTCTGACAAAGGCAAGCAAAGATCGAGTCCTGCCAGGGGTTTCGCTCGTCCAAGGAGGCGGGGGATCTGCTGTGGCCCACGGAATGGCTCTACCGCTCGCTTCGCCTGCACAGCAGCAGGAGAACCTGGCGATCGCAAACGGGCTCAAGCAGCGCAACGTCGAGCTTCTCGATTCGCTCATCCTCACCTATCAGCATCGCCTCTTCCGCTACCTGCTCTATCTCACCGGCAGCCGCGAGCTCGCTGAAGACCTCTTCCAGGAGACCTGGATGCGGGTGCTGCAGCGTGGCAGCCAGTACCACGGCGCCGCGCGCTTCGACACCTGGCTCTTCACCATCGCCCGCAACCTGGTAATAGACGTGCGGCGCAAGCGCACCATGGCCAGCCTGGAAGAGCTCTGCGATACCGGTGACGACGAGCGCCCCTTTGAGCCGGCAGCCAGCGACCCCACCCCCCTGGACAACTGCCTCATACGCGAAAACAGTGAACGCGTCGCCGAAGCGCTGCTCACCCTCGACCCGCTGAGCCGCGAAGTGCTGGTACTGCGCTTCCACGAGGAGATGTCTCTGGAAGAGATCGCCAAAGTGACCCGCGCGCATCTCTCGACAGTGAAGTCCCGCCTCTATCGCGGACTCGCCGCGCTGAAGCCGCGTATCCTGCAGGCCAGGGCCGCGGACGCGGAGGGGGCTTGATGAAGGACCGTTTTCAGGGCTCCCCGTTTTCCCGCTCTGCCGACTCTCGGGACGAGACACGCCGCAGCATGCAGCAGGATCTGCTGCGCGCCGTGACCGGCCGCGATGCCGGCGCGCAGTTGCCGGTCGTTGCCCGGACACGCCGGGCAATCCGCGTCGCCGATGAGACCCGCCGCGAGCAGGGTGAGCGCGATCGCCGCACCTTCGGCATCTCGCTCTTCGCGGGTGGCGCCCTCTTCGTGCTGCTTGCACCAGTCCTGTGGGACAGCATGGACGATCTGATCGGCGGCGAACACTTCAGCGACCTGCCCACCCAGGTGGCCCTCATCTCCAGCCTGCTGATGATCTCCGTCGTAGCGGCGCTGGCCGTCTTTTGGCGCAGCCGTTCCGGCCGCGATGGATTTCGGCAGGACCACTAATTTTTTTGCGAGCCAAATTCGCCGCTTTGAGAGAAACTTTCAGCGGACGTCACGCCGTCTGAAGTCTTGAACCCTGTTTATGGATCGCACAGTCACAAGCCGGACAGAAAAACAGACCCCGCCAGACCAGCCCCAGAAGTTCAGCTCCGAGCTGAAGCTGGTCCCGCTCTGGTCGGTGATGCTGGCCGCGGCCGCCCTCGTGGGGGTCCAGTATCTTTATTGGGTCGTGCTCCCGGCGCATCGCCATCATCCGGCCCCCCCGTTGGGCATGCGCATCTATTTCGCCATCACGTGGAGCGCACTCGCGGCCCTCTACATGCTGATGATCGGCTACGTCAGCAAAGACGCCCCCCGGCGGCACATGAGTGCGCAGATCTGGATGCTCATCTGCTTCGTCATGCCGGCAGGCGTCGGCTCAGTTCTCTATTTTTTGCTGCGTCAGCCGATCATCTCGGGCTGTCCAGCCTGCGGCACCTCCATCCAGAGCGACTACCACTTCTGCCCTCAATGTGCCTGCCAGGTCTCCGCGGCCTGCGGTAACTGTTATCGCAGCGCGCGGCCCACGGACTTGTTTTGCGTCCACTGCGGGCACGACCTGACCTCGGACAGCATGCCCGCACGCGTGCGCAGCACTGTCTCCTGACTTCCCGCGCGTTGACCCCGCTCTCTGCAGGTTCCTATACTCGTGTTGGTATATGACCCTGAAGGCACTCATCGTCGATGACGAGCAATTGGCGCGCGAAGAGCTCCAGTACCTGCTCAGCTCCATCGATGATGTAGAGGTCGTCGCCCAAGGGAAGAATGGCATTGAAGCCATTGCCCTGGTGCCACGACTGGAGCCGGACGTCGTCTTCCTCGACGTGCAGATGCCGGGCCTCGACGGCTTCGCAGTGCTCCGCAAGCTGCTGGAGAAGACCGGGCCGGGAACGCTGCCGCAGATCATCTTCGCCACGGCATTCGACAAGTACGCCGTCCGTGCCTTCGAGGTGAATGCGGTCGACTACCTGCTGAAGCCGTTTGACCGGGCCCGCCTGGAGCAGGCCCTGGCACGGGTCCGGGCACGGCTGCAGAATCCGCCGCAGAACGGCCACGACGCCCCCCCGTCCACCCCCCGCACGTCAGGGCTGTCCCGCGAACAAGTCGACTCTCTGATCCGATTGATCGAACAGCAAGGTGGCGGCTCGCCGAACAATGGCCGCAGCAGCAACAGAATTGTCGTTCAGGCCGGAACGCGAATGCTGCTGGTGGACCAGAAAGAGCTGTGTTTTGCGGCGATCGATGAAGGCATCATCTCCGTCTCGACGCCCACCATTGAAGGCCAGTCGAAGTGCCGCACGCTCGAGGAGTTGCTCGAGCTGCTGGATCCGCAAATCTTCTGGCGGGCGCATCGCTCGTATGTGGTCAACATCAACCACATCAAGGAAGTGGTGCCGTGGTTCAAGTCCAGCTATCAGTTGCGCATGAACGACCGCAAGAATACAGAGATTCCGGTGAGCCGCGCGCAGACGCGCCGGCTACGGGAGCTATTTAAGCTGTAGAGACACGAATCAGTCGTAGCGCTCGAAGATGACCTGCTTCTTGTCCCATCCGAGGCCGGTCAGCCGCTCGCGATTCGCTGAGACCATCTCGTTCAAGCCGCAGATGTAGGCATGGATATTGAAGCCGGGCGCTCCTTCAGCCGCAGTCGGCGTCAGCTGCGAGCGTGATGCGAGATGCTCGGTCGCGATCTTCGCAACATGCTCCTGCACGTATCCGCGCTGGCCCGGCCAGTCGGCTTCCGGGCGGCTGAGGGTCGTAATGTACTCGAAGTCCTGGTGCTCGGCAGCTTTCCGTGCGAAGAAATCCTGGTAATACAGTTCCGTAGGATAGCGCGTGCCGTAGACCAGCCAGATCTTCCTGCCCCCGCTGAGCGATGGCCCATTGTCCGGGAAAAGATGCTCGATGAAGCCGCGCATCGGAGCGATCCCGGTTCCGGTGGCAATGAGAATAGCGTCGGTGAGCGGTTGGCGCAGAGTGAACAAACCATGCGGACCGTGGAAGCTGACAGAATCGCCCGGCTCCATATCGGCCAGCAGGTTTGAAAAGAAGCCGCCCTCCACGCGGTTCACGCAGAGGTCGAAGGCATTCGCGCGGGGAGCTGAGGCAATGGAATAAGCCCGCGTCTGCAACTTGCTTCGGGGGTCTTCCCTGACAAGAGACACGAACTGGCCCGGCTTGAACACGAATTGTTCCAGGCCATCTACCGCAAATTCCAGGTGAAAGCACTGCGCCGATTCAGAGATACAGGCTTTTTGCGTAAGTCGTGCTGTGTAGAGCTCACGTGCCATGGTTGATTTTATTGTCTCATTCTACCGTGACGGATTTTGCCAGGTTGCGCGGCTGGTCCACATCACAACCCCGACGCACCGCGATGTAGTATGCCAGCAATTGCAGCGGCACCACTTCAAGCACGGGCAGCAGCAGCTCCGGCGCCCGCGGAATAAAGATGACCTCCTCCACAAGCTGACCAATGTGTGCGTCACCCTCCATGGCGACCGCAATCACTCTCCCCGCTCGTGCGGTGACTTCCTGGATATTCGAGAGGGTCTTCTCATAGCGCAGCACGGAATCCGGGTTGGTGTCGTCTTTTGTAGCCAGGACCACCACCGGCAGCGTTTCGTCGATGAGAGCATTCGGGCCGTGTTTCATCTCGCCGGCGGGATAGCCTTCAGCGTGGATATAAGAGATCTCCTTCAGCTTGAGAGCGCCTTCGAGCGCGATGGGAAAATGAATGCCCCGGCCTAGATAGAGAAAGTCACGCGCCGTAGAGTATGGCAGAGCAAGGTGCTCGCACTGGACGGCCCGAGTCCGCAGAACCTCTTCAATCTGTCCAGGCAGGTGAGTCAGCGCGCCGACCAGCGATTTGCTTTCGACTTCGGTCAGTGCGCCGCGCTTCTGCGCAAGGTGCATGGCAAAGAGAAAGAGCGCAGTGAGCTGCGCGGTGAAGGCTTTGGTAGAGGCGACGCCAATCTCTGGCCCCGCGTGGGTGTAGATCGTCCCATGCGCCTCGCGCGCAATGGCCGCTCCCACGACATTGCAGATAGCAATCGTCTTGGCGCCCTTGGCGATCATCTCGCGTTGCGCAGCCAGCGTGTCCGCGGTCTCGCCGGACTGCGTGATCAGTAGACCGATCGCATCGGGGTCCGCGATTGGATCGCGGTAGCGATACTCGCTGGCGTAGTCCACATCCACCGGTACACGCGCCAGCCGCTCGATCATATATTTTCCGGCCAATGCGGCGTGCCAACTGGTACCGCAGGCTGCGATATTGATACGCGATGCAGCACGGAACTCTTCGTCGGAAATCTTCATCTCGCTCAGGTACACCGTTCCCGTATCCAGCGAGATGCGGCCCAACGTGGTGTCGCGAACGGAGCGCGGCTGCTCAAAAATCTCCTTAAGCATGAAGTGCTTATAGCCGCCCTTTTCAGCCTGGATGGGATCCCACAGCACGCGTGTCACCTCGCGCTTAATGTGCTCACCGTGAAAATCGGTAAGTGTGACACCAGATGGCCGCAAGATGGCCATGTCGCCATCGGCGAGGAAGTAAATATTCCGTGTGTGATGCAGAATGCCCGGCACATCCGAAGCTACGAAGTATTCGTCTTCCCCCAGTCCAATGACCGCGGGCGGCCCATTGCGCGCGACGACGATCTTGTCCGGTTCATCAGCAGAGATCACGCTCAGCGCGAATGCGCCCGTAAGACGCCGCACGGCGCGGCGCACACCGTCTTCCAGCGACAGTGTTTTGCCGGAGCCGGCCGAAGAGCGAATCTCCTGCTCGATCAGGTGCGCGATGATTTCGGTATCGGTCTCCGTGACGAACTTGTGGCCCGCGGCGGTTAACTCTTTTTTGAGGGTGAGGTAGTTTTCGACGATACCGTTGTGCACCACCACGATGCGGCCTGTGCAGTCGCGATGGGGATGAGCATTCTCTTCTGTGGGACGGCCGTGTGTGGCCCAGCGTGTGTGGCCGATGCCGTATGAGCCATGCATCGGTTGCTGACGTATCACTTCTTCCAGATTGCGTAGCTTGCCCGGTGCACGGCGCAGTTCCAAACCGTTGCCGCTACCGGCCACGGCGATGCCCGCCGAATCGTATCCGCGATATTCGAGGCGGCGCAGCCCGTCAAGGATGACCGCAACTACATCTCGTTTTGTGCCGACGTAGCCGATGATTCCACACATGCGGTCATTGTACGGGGCGACCGGACGCCATTCCCTGCTGAATGCCGCGCCCGCTTATTCTTCCAGGCGAAAGCTGTATTCTTCGATCACGGGATTGGTGAGTACGTCGCGCGCGATGCGGTCAATTTCCTTCTGTGCAGCCTCGCGGCTTGTGCCATCGGCCAGTGTCAGGAGAAAATACTTGCCCTGGCGAACGTCAGCGACGCTGCCAAACTGCAGTTTTTTCAGGGCGCCCTGAATGGTCTGACCCTGCGGATCAAGGACTGTTCGTTTTAGCGTGACGTAGACATGTGCCTTCATCGTGCTTGATTATAAGGCTTTGGCCGAGATGCTCTGCGGCCGGAGAGTATCGAATGATCAATTATCTGGAACTGCCCATCGGCGACCGCTGTCCCGAAGTGATTGAAGCTGTCATCGAGATTCCTTTCGAGGGCATTAACAAGTACGAGTACGACAAGAAGCTTCACGTCTTCCGCCTGGACCGCAACCTGTATTCACCGGTGCATTACCCAGGAGACTATGGTTTTATCCCTTCGACACTCAGCGAAGATGGCGACCCGCTCGATGTGCTGGTGCTGGTCGATGCGCCGAGTTTTTCCGGCTGTGTGATGCAGGTCCGTCCCATCGGCGTACTCGAGATGCTGGATCAGGGCATACCGGACGAAAAGATCCTCGCTGTGGGAAAAAATAATCCCCGCTACACCGATGTCTGGAATTATTCAGAGATTTATCCGCATATCCTGAAGGAGATCACGCACTTCTTCTCTATTTACAAAGACCTGGAAGGCAAGCGGGTTGAGATCAAAGGATGGAAGGATGCGGAGGCGGGACGCCGAGCCGTGACGGAGTCCGCGAAGCGCTTTGTTGAGAATCGCGAGAAAGCGAATGAAGTCCATGTCTAGCTGGCCGCAAGGCGTTGACACGCGATGAATGAGACGATACGCGGACGCGCCATCGAAGGACTTCTGCTAATGCTCGGGTTGATTGTGGGCGGCTGGATCCTGGGCAGCCAGATCAAAGCGACACGGCTGGCTGACCGTTATGTGACGGTGAAGGGTCTGGTCGAACGGAATGTGAAGTCCGACCTCGCCATCTGGCCAATTTCGTTCAAGGAATCCGGCGCGAACCTCCAGACTGTCCTCGACCAGAGCGAAAAGGACAAGGGTTCGGTATTGGCCTTCCTCAAATCCCAGGGATTCACATCTCAGGAAATTTCCGTGGGCGACCTCGGCGTTACAGATCGATTGGCCGACATCTACACCAGCAATACCGTGAAGCCGGAGAGTCGTTTCGTCGTCAGCCAGACGATCACTCTGACAACCAGATCTGTGGATCGTGCCGCGGCGGCCGGTGCTCGGGCAGCAGATTTGGTGAGAGCCGGCGTCGTTCTGTCCAACTCCGGAGTCAGCTATAGATTCACCGGCCTGAACTCGTTGAAACCGGACATGATCACGGAGGCGACACGCAATGCGCGCGCAGCCGCCACCCGCTTTGCCCAGGATTCCGGATCCGAAGTGGGTCCGATCCGCTCTGCAAACCAGGGCGTTTTCTCGATCAGCGCCGCGAGTGCAGCGAGCGGCGGCGGGGAAGGTGATGCTGGCGACTCAAGCATGCAGGCTGATTCGAGCGTGTTGAAGAAGATTCGCGTCGTCACTACCGTGGATTACTATCTCGTCAAGTAGTCCAGAGTTCCCAGGCTGCACCACCCCCGTGCTCGGGATCTGGTGTCGCATAGGAACATCTCCATGCGATCCACGGCAGAAGGCGGATTCCGCGAACGATCTGTGGTGAGGCGGGTCTCAAGCCTTCTGGGTGCATGAGCTCGTTGTCGAACTCAATCGCTCGCAGTGCCGGCTTGCATCCGCTCAGTACGCTATAATCCGCGTAGCGTCACCGTTCAGAACGGAGAGATGGCCGAGAGGCTGAAGGCGGCGGTTTGCTAAACCGTTATAGGGTCAAAAGCTCTATCGAGGGTTCGAATCCCTCTCTCTCCGCCAGTCATTCCCGAGACACAGAAAATGAACCAGCCCTCTTGTCCGCACTTGAAAACTCGATCGAAAAAAGTAGGGTTTCGGGCGCGTCATGATGGGTCGCAGTACCTCACCTGAGGCAGCCGGTTAGAACAACGACTGCTCCGCTGTGCGGCAGAAACCAAACGTCACCTGAGGTGACCGTCGTGAGCATCTATTGCTCGTCGAGTTCTGCCGCGTGCCGAGAATGAGAACATTTCCCCTTGCGGTCCTTCTCTAGTGCCTTCCACACCTCGTCAATATTCAGCTCGGACGCGCGTCATTTCAGTAGTTCAGGCATTGATAGCGGCCGTTTCACCCAGAACGGCAGGGCACAAAGCGCGTCACCATTTGAGGCCACGTTTTCGAACAAGAAACCTGGATTTTAGGTACGTCAGCCAAACATGAGCAGAGGGAGGCATTCCTGAGAGGAATCCTAATGCGGCCGGACATCGAACGAGAGCATTATCGGCATATGCTGAGCGGCTATCGCGTCATTCCGCAGTTGAATGTCCACCTATAGAAAGAAGCGCTGCCTCAGTTTGATTTCGATGTGAAATCCCATCTACGCGTCACTATGCGCGTTCCATTCGCGAGACCTGGCGAGGGATCGGAAAATATCAACGCGAACGTCGAAAATGTCTACTGACAGCTACTTTCTGTATTTTCTTTATTCTCTAATAACTTACTACTAGCCTGCCTTGATTGGTTGATAGGTTGATTAGTTGATCCGTACAGTAGAGTTCCATGAGAAACCAGCGTCGGCTCTAAGCAATCGCTAGTACCGATTTGCACCCGAAGGTCATCACGCGCGCAAGAGCGCAGCGGAGGGCCGCTGAGCGTGATGGTGAGGCATTTCTGGAGGGAATGGGACCTGGATTTCACGAGGTCCATCTGCCGCAGCGGCCGTGGTGCATTAAAGATCGGAACACCAAAGATTGAACGTCAGATCCTCTGCCTTCCGTTTGGGCTACAGTTTGCTCCAATCAATCCGCAATAAGTTCTTTCTGTTCGGCAGCAGCCGGATATGGCTGCTTCCCTGACCGCACTGGCTCATGTTGGCGCGATGCGCAGCGATCTGCTGATCCGTGGCACCCAGATATCGAAGCGCCTTCTCCAGCGAAGCTGGTGACCGGCGTACACGGACGTTGGCAATCCACTTGGGGACCCAGCAAAATTGCGCGACGATAGCCGAAGGTACTGCGGCAACAGTTGGCAGTTAAGTAGGTTTTTCAATGGCGCGGCAGGCTGCGCATTCCCGTGGCGTAGTAAGCCCTGAATCTTCTCTGGCATGCTGCACGACGCGACCCAAGGCAAGTTTCAAATCGCACTTCTCTTTAATAGATAATCCAAGCCTCCTACACGATACCAGCGATAGCCATATGCCTCGAGCAAGATGCGATGAACGCCCTCTTTTGCAGCTTCGCCATGGTCATCGGACAAGAGGTTCACAAGCGCAGATCCTGCTTCGTCGTCAACGCCTAGCTTGATTCGCACCTCACGCGGTTCCGCGCTCAGATTGTGGACGCACAATACCGAGTTGTTTCGCCAGTAATACCGCATTGCCAGGACATGAGGTGTTCCCGTTGACAAGAATGAGAAGTCGCCCCAACCGATCTCGGGGACTTCCTTGCGCATGCGGATAATGCGTTCCATCCAGTTGAGAAGAGAATTGGGGTCACGTCGCTGAGCAGCGACGTTCGTATGCGGAAAACCATAAGGACCATCGCTTACGACTGGCTGACACGGCTTGTCGCTTTTGGTAAAGCCGGCGTTCGGCTCCGTTGACCACTGCATCGGAGTTCGGGCGCAATTTCGTTCCGGCAGTTTCAGGTTGTCTCCCATGCCGATTTCATCGCCATATCGAATTACGGGTGTACCCGGCAGGGTCATCATCAGGCTATAGGCAAGTTCTAGTCGTCGGCGGTCGCCTTGCAACATGGGTGCGAGCCTTCGTCGAATTCCGCGATTGTATAGCTGCATTTCCGGCTCCGGGCCAAATGCTGCGAAGACGTCCGCGCGTTGCCTCTCGGTGAGCCGTCCGAGATCGAGTTCGTCGTGATTCCGCAAAAACTGCCCCCACTGTGCAGTGGCTGGCCTGCGCTTCGTCGCTTGCATCGCCTTCGCGAGCGGTCGCGAATCGCCGGTGGCCAACGCGAGAAACATGTGTTGATTTACCTCAAAGTTGAACATCATCTGCATCCTGTCGCCCGAATCGCCGAAGTATTGCATATCGGTTCCGGGCAGGACATTAGCCTCACCGAGAATGATCGCGGCACCCTCCCGCCAAGTGAGGAACTGGCTGAATGTTCGGAGCATGTCGTACTGTTCTCGCGGCTTTGCGATACTGGCGCCTTTCTGTGCAATCACAAACGGAACTGCGTCCATGCGGAAGCCTGAGACGCCGAGTTGCAGCCAGAAGCCCATGATCTTGAGAATCTCCGCCTGCACTTCGGGATTGGAGGTATTGAGATCAGGTTGAAAGTCATAAAAGCGGTGAAAGTAGTAAGCCTTCGCGACAGTATCGTAGTCCCAAGTGGATTTCTGCACTCCGGGGAAGACGACTCCCGAGTCAGCACCTTTAGGCTTTTTCTTCGACCACACGTACCAGTTCCGATACTTCGATTGAGGATTGCGGCGGGCCTCCTGAAACCAAGGATGTTCATCGGAAGTGTGATTTACGACCAGATCGATGAGCAGACGCAGTCCGCGCTGTTTACAACCTTGCGCGAATTCGACAAAGTCTCCCAGTGTGCCATATCGGGGATCGATGCCATAGTAATCAGAGATATCGTATCCATCGTCCCGACACGGAGAGGGCTGAAATGGCATGAGCCAAATGGCCGTGACGCCCATTCCCTGGAGATAATCCAGACGGCGCAGCAGACCCTCGAAATCCCCGACGCCGTCGCCATTCGCATCCATATAGGTGGCGACAGAGAGACAGTAGATCACCGCGTTCTTGTACCAGAGATCATTGATCATGGAGCATGCTTTCAATTTCGACTTTGGATTCGGGGAGTAGTAATGGGATGCAGGCAACAGCTTGGTGGCAACACGGGGTCATATATGAGGTCTATCCACGCTCATTTCAAGACAGCGATGGCGATGGCGTTGGGGACCTCAACGGTATTCTGCTCCGCTTGGATTACCTTGTGAAGCTTGGGGTCGACGCACTGTGGATCTCGCCTTTCTACCCTTCGCCGATGGCTGACTTCGGTTACGACGTCGCCGACTATTGCGGAATCGATCCGCTCTTCGGGACGATGCAAGACTTCGATCAACTACTGGCGGAGATTCACAGGAGAGGCCTCAAACTCATTCTGGATCTGGTACCTAACCATACCTCCGAGGAGCATCCCTGGTTTCTGGAGAGCCGCTCTTCTCGTGAGAATTCGAAACGGGATTGGTACCTGTGGCGCGACGAACCAAACAATTGGCAGAGCAATTTTGGTGGATCCGCCTGGGAGTGGGACGACGTCACCGGCCAGTATTACTATCACTCATTCCTAAAGCAACAGCCAGATTTGAACTGGCGCAACCCTCTGGTACGCAGAGCGATTTTCGAAGCCATGCGATTCTGGCTTGAACGCGGCGTTGATGGGTTTCGCGTGGATGTGATTTGGCTGATGATCAAGGATGATCAGTTTCGAGACAACCCACCGAATCCGTCCTATCGAGCCGGTCAACCTTCCGCTCACCGTTTTTTCCCCGTGTTCAACTCTGATCGACCGGAGGTTCACGAAGTCGTGTCGGAGATGCGCGCGGTTATCAACGATTACAGAGATCGCGTGCTGATCGGTGAAATCTATCTACCGATACCACAATTGATGACGTATTACGGTAAAGACTTAGGCGGCGCTCAGTTGCCATTCAACTTTCAGCTTCTTCAGACCGCATGGACCGCAGAGGCGTTGGCAGGAGCCATTTTCGAGTATGACAGGGCGCTTCCGGATGGTGCTTGGCCGAACTGGGTCCTTGGAAACCACGACAACGCGCGTATCGCGACGCGGATAGGCACTCATCATGCGAGACTGGCAGCGATGCTACTGCTCTCGCTTCCAGGAACAATCACGCTGTACTACGGTGAAGAGATTGGGATGACAAACGTGCCGATTTCGCCAGACCTTGTACAGGATCCTGCCGAGAAGAATGAACCGGGAATCGGCCTCGGGCGCGACCCCGAACGAACGCCGATGCCATGGGACGGTTCCCCTTTAGCGGGCTTCACTACCGGCCAACCATGGCTACCACTGGGGGAAGATCATACGTCGTTGAACGTTGCGAATTTGAATCAGGACCCCGAGTCTATTCTGCATCTCTATGGCGCTCTCATCGCATTACGAAAAAGCCATCCCGTGCTCGTCACGGGCAAGTTGCATTCGATTACTGCAGCGAACAATATTCTCAGCTATGAGAGGCACGGGGAGGACGAGCGGCTATTGGTGCTTCTGAATTTGGGTGATGCTCCAATATCTGTACCGTCAGTATCCGGGAAGGCCCTTGCCGCAACGTCTCGATATTGCTTGAACGAACAGCCGAAGGGCCTCAGGCAACTCGGTGCAGCATCGGGCATCATCCTTCAGTTGCCCGGCTAACGCGGACAGTATCAAGTTGAGCCGTTCATGACAGCTGTGCTGTCGTCTAGACCATCGAATTTGTACCTGATTCCTAGGCTCAATGCGGGAGGTCCATTGAATCGTTACGTCGCTCTGACTCGTCCTCAATTCCTTTACCAGGGAGGTTGTCTTATGCTGGCTTTTTAGTGGACATTGGTCGGCTATTTCGCCTGAAGCACGCCAGTGTTAGTCGGGCGGCTCGAAATTGATAGTTTCGTGCGTTTTCCGCGGTCCAATCGCGAAAACGCACGCCAGGAGACCTAGCAAAATTCGCCGATTCGCGGTCGCTGTCAGGACCAGCACAAGGATGAATCAGCTTGAGTACCCGGGAAAAGCGCGGGCTGCAGAGCTCAATGTTCGCGCGCGGCTGCTTCTCGGCGTGGCATCGACCCCATGCGGGCAGCTTAGCGCCGCTTGATGCCGTGGAAAAACGACCGCTGGTATCAGTTGCACCAAAAATGGGCAGAACGGCAGGTTGAAGAGTCTAGCTTTCGCCATCTGCCAGCGAATTATCGCGGGCGTTCCAACTTGCCTCTTCGGAGGGCATGCTTCGCCCCAAACTTACAATGACGTTTCGAAACGCATCTCAATATTCAAATGAGATCAACTTTGGCACTGTCGGCGTGCGTTATGTTGTTAGCAGGTTGTTATGACTCCAACAACACCCGTTCCCTTCAGCAACATACTGCCGATGCCACAGCTGCGGCGAAACGCAGTGCGGGCGCGATCGCGCGAGGGGTGGTCGAAGGGCTAACTCGAAAAGGGCCCCTTGATATCAATAAGGCTTCGGAAAAGGATCTGGCGCAACTGCCCGGCGTAACCACGGCGCAAGCTCACTCCATTGTCTCCGGACGGCCATACGAAAACACATCCCAGCTAGTGAAACGACGTATCCTCACAAAAGGTCAGTACGAAAAGATTCGAGCCCAAATTGGCGTGAAATGATTGAACAGTCTAAGAGACCGAATTGATGGATCGCCGCTAGTTACCTCGCGCCCCCACTCAGGCCATGTGCGGCCGTTACGCTGATCGAACCTGTCTCAGCCGTGCCTGAACCGCCTGAAGACCCCGGAAACTCCAGTAATGCTCTTCGGCTCGGAGCGCCTCAACCTCAGCTTTCGCCCGTCGAGCCTGTATCGCCCCGCCGCATCGCTCTTTTGCGGCTTTCCACCGTGCGGGAATCGAAGCGCCCCAAACTTCACGGCCTGATGGACCTTGGCATCCCAGTAGGGGTTGTCAGCCATAGGTCCAGTGTGACGGCCCCAGGCTCCCAACGACATCACACTCCGGTAGTATGGCCATTACTGCGGTACTTCACTCTCCGGCTTCTTGTGGCACGGACAATTGCAGGCAACCATCCCCAGCTCTAGATTTCCAGCAAGGAGCGTCGTCATCCCAGGACCGAGATGGTGATCGGCTATCGCCTCACAGATGTTCAGCTGATAGACCTTCACGTCGTGCACTTCATATCTTTCCATCGCCATCAGGTCTCTCCCTTACCCCTGAACGCGGGTCTTTGTCGTCGCGGAGGCCGACGACCTTTGTGTGTCTAAGATGATCGGCGCGACTACGTGCAAAGCCTGTTCCCTCAGAAGAACAATAACAATGAACAAGGACAACCAGGCTGCGAGACAGGCCATCTGCCTCCATAGCCTAGGAGCGGCAAGGCCATGGCGAGTAGCCCAACTTCCCTCGCAGCGAAACCACGGCGCACCTCATGGAAGCACAAGCGCCGCGTCATCGAGCTGGCCCTCTGCGGCCGCGTTTGTGTGCTCGCGCTCGTGGGCGTCGCCGTGATGCTTACCTACTGGCCCTTCCGCTACCGGGAGGTGCATCCTCTGCTGGAGCACACCTTCCGGAGCAAGGTAACGGTGAAACGTTACCATCGAACCTATCTCCCTCACCCGGGTTACGTGGCTGAAGGCGTTACCTTCTATCGTCACGGTGATACGCAGATCCCGCCGTTGGCGACGCTCGATCGCATGACAGTTGTCGGTTCGTGGACAAACCTCATCTTCCATCCGCATGCACTGTACGAGATTCAGCTGGGCAACCTTCATATACGGATTCCCCCGCCCGGAACGAAGGCGCGAGAACTGGACTTTAGCGGTGGCGTCATCGCTTCCTCTCAACAGACGATCGAGATTGAGACCATCGTTGCAGACGGGACCACGCTGGATTTTCTTAGAGATGACGGCACGCCGCCGCTGCGCCTCCAGTTCCCCTCGCTTCAGGTCCACAATGTGCGTGAGGGCCGGCCACTCAGCTTTTTCGCGCGCGCATTGATCACGAAACCTCAGGGGTCCGTCCTCGCCAATGGTTCATTGGGTCCATTCCGCACAAATGACTACGGTGCCACTCCTCTCACGGGAACCTATTCGCTGCAGAACGCCGATCTGAGTCCGATACATGGCATCTCTGGCCACGCGTCAGCCGTGGGACACTACAGTGGAACCTTTTCCGGCATCGAGACCTTCGGCCAGGTCGCCATTCCTGACTTCCGTGCTGCGTCCGCGCACAGGGTGCGATTGGACACAGCTTATCGAGTATTGGTGAACGGCATCAACGGCGATGTAGAGATCCAGAATACGGAGGTCAGGACCGGCGAAAATCTTATTACCGCGAGCGGCTCCGTAGTGGGCAAGCCCAACAAGGTGAACTTCACGATTGCAACGAAGGACAGCCGCATTCAGGACTTGCTCAAAATCGTCGAGCAGGACGACCCATCTGTCCTTGGCAAAGTCAGCTTTCACGCTGCGGTCAACCTGAGCAACGGCCCAGGGAAGTTTCTTCAGCGGCTTGGTCTCAAAGGAGAGATTTCACTCGCGCAGGTAAGCTTCGCAAAGGCCGACGCGCAGCATGACATGAACGCCTTCGCCGCGCGCTTGCAAAAAGACCCTCCCGGCGGTGCGAAGATTGATCCTCCGCAGGTGACAGCAACCGCCTCGTCGCCGACCATCTTTCATGAAGGCGCGGCATACTTTCCCGACATACACATCACCTTCCCAGGCGCGGACGCGCATCTGCACGGGACCTTTAACCTCATGGACTCTCGTATTCACTTCACCGGCAAGGCCGACCTCCAGCGGGATATCTCTCGCGCTGCAACTGGATGGAGATCAGCGTTGCTGAAACCGCTGATCCCTTTTTATCGCCACAAGAACGCGGGCGCTGTCGTCTCCGTCGCTGTTACAGGCACAGCCAGGCAGCCTAAACTAGAGCAGAATCTGCTGCACGACAAATAGCGCCAAGGGGCTCGATTACCTCGGTAAGTCATTTTCACTCGCCTGAGCGGCTACACCCATCCCACCCAATCTAAGTGCCAGCTCAGAAGATAGCAGCAAGTTAGAAGGTCTTACTCCCTGCCCGATTGGATATTTGGCGGGTCGACGAAAGGTTGCTTTGTGCGGAGGCGACGAAGGAACTCTGTTTATCCTTATGCAGCGGATAACATTCGCCGCACCCGCCAACCCCTCCTCGCCGTTTGGCTTCTTATCATGTGAGGGTAAGACTGTACGATATTGCCCGTCGAACTATATTCCAGCTTTCTATCCATTATCGTCGCCATTTTTCTGACCACAGCCACGAAAGTATATTGTGCGCACGAGGTAATAATGTGAGACCGTTCCGCCGTAACTTTCTAAAGTTTCCGCTCCATGCTTGCGTGGGGCTCACATGTATGACGTTGTTGCCTGTAGCGACATTCGCGCAGGATCAGAGCAGCCCTCCGGCGGCCGCGACCCAAGATAATTCTGCGAAGAACAAGGTGCATAACCATACCGCAGATCAGCAGTCGGAGGCCAGGTCGGATCGGATGCTGACGAAGAAGATTCGACAGTCACTCATCGCGGATACGTCACTCTCTACCTACGGACACAACGTGAAGATCATCACCAAAGATGGAATGGTCACTCTTAAAGGCCCAGTGCACTCCGAGGATGAGAAGTCGGCCATCGCTTCAAAGGCAGCAGAAGTCGCCGGTGGTCAGGATAAGGTCACCAATCAACTCACCGTCAAACAATAGTGCTGCGGTCTCTCGAAGCATCGCAGGGAGGAATTTCATGGCAGGTAAGAATACGGCAGCATTTGGTATCTATTCGTCTAACGCGGCAGCCGAGCGCGCTGTAGATCAGCTGATCGCGGCTGGCTTCTCCAATCAGGATGTCTCTGTCCTGATGGCAGACCGCCAAGGTTCCAAAGATTTTGCGGCAGAGAAGAATACCAAGGCGCCTGAGGGCGCGACCACGGGCGTAGGCGTTGGTGGTGCCGTCGGCGGGACACTCGGACTGCTCGCGGGCATTGGCGCGCTGGCCATTCCGGGTGTTGGTCCGCTCATTGCAGCAGGCCCCATCATGGGCGCACTCGCGGGTCTCGGTGTCGGCGGTACTGTCGGCGGCATTGTCGGCGCGCTCGTCGGCCTCGGCATTCCAGAGTATGAAGCCAAGCGGTATGAAGGCCGAGTGAAGGATGGCGGTGTTTTGCTATCGGTGCATTGCGACTCTTCACAAGAGGTTTCGCGCGCGAAAGACCTCTTGAAAGCCACCGGCGCAGAAGACATCTCTTCTTCGGGCGAGAAGTCGGTGAGCACGCACGGCGTGGATACGGATAAAAGCAATGTGGAGAGTGGGCGAGTCAGCGACGTCGAGACAGAGCGTATCGGAGTCAGCCGTACTACCCCGAGCCGCGCTGATGATGGTCGAAGGGATCGCCAAATCGGATAAGCAGATACTGACAGACCGATAGCGCAGAATCCGCGGTTGTTTTATGAAGCACGCACCCTCAAGGTGCGTGTTTTTTCGTGTGTGCCAAGAAAGCGCTAGTAGTTCGGAAGTTATCCGGTTGATTCCACGCCAGTCGGACAGTTCACAAACGGCGTCTTCGTGCCCACGCCTTTGCCACAGCCATGCTGTGCAGACTTCACGGGTTAACGCAGGAGCGATGTGGCGGAGGTGAGACCGGTGCTAGATGTTCCGAGCGACTGGCGGCTGATGGGGAGCAACGGCGTCTCCGCCAAGATCATGGACGACGCGGAAGTCGCCGGCAGTCCGATTGAGGTTGGTTCCCACTTCTTCCGGTTTTCAGTTCCAAGAAAATACCGACCCTGAACTAAGAATTCAGAACCGCAAACTTATCTCGGCTTCAACGTCTGATACTTCGCAATCGTGTATCCCAGCGCACTTCCGAGCCACACGTCCGACGGGAAGTGCGCGGCCTCGGTAATGCGCGAGCAACTGATGGCGGTCGCCAGCGTGTACGCGAGTACTGGAATCCACGGCTTGCCGCGATGGCGGTAGCGTTCGGCAACGACCGTTGCGACCGACCATACGGCGGTGGCGTGGCCCGACGGGAAGCTGCTGCCCTTGAATGGCGATTTGCCCGCATTGAAAAAAGTGTTGGAGTAATCACCATTCGGTGCTACGTCGGAGGGCCGCTGGCGGCGTGTTATTGCTTTCATGGCCAGGTTGATGACAACGCTATCGCCATAGGCCTCGGCGGCCAGTAATGATGTGGTTACCTCGCGGCTGTCGTGCCGGATGTAGCCTGCGGCCATAAGCCCGGCCGGCAGCGCAATCACTTCACCAGTAGTGATCAAGGGATCGAAGACATCGTTGAAGTCGTCCCAGTTCTTCTGGTGGTTGCGGAAGTAAGGCATGGCGTGCGGATCGGCGTAGATCAGGCCGACGGTGCCCCCTAGAACGATGAGCGTCGGCACCAGGGAGTGCCCCTTCGCCAGTCGCAGCGGGAACGTCCACAGATCCTTCTGGTCATGGAAGAAGTCGCCGGGAAGGCTGCGCCACGTGGCCTCCCGCTGCGGCACCCCGGTGGTGGTGTCCAAGGTGGGCTTCGCTGACTGGCCGACCACCAGGCCGGGTTCATCCGGCAAGTTGGCGTAGCCCTGCGCAAGGGTCGCCTGGGAGGCGAACCCCACTCCAAAACATGCAAACAGAAAAAACGAAAACCGCTTCTTAATCCCAATCATCCCGAGGGTTGGATGCAGGTTTATTACACAGTGGTCCTTGCGAGTAAGCCCCGCGCGACAATTTTCAGATAACGCACTATTTGCTAAGTATGAGCTGTCAAGACGCTTGGAACATCCGAATGTTCTCTCGTTGCACCTTCGTCCGCGAGATTCTGACCGCTGTCCGTGCGCGACGGGGAGGAAGAAATTGCAGGGATGGCAGGATTGATCGCGGCCGTCAAGTCGGCCCTCGTCGAGTCCAGAGAGATACAGAGCAGGAGTCCGCGTGTGCGCTCCGCAATATCAGACTCGATTAGCATTGCCCGCAAGGTGGTAGAGGGCGAGCAAAGCGCGAATCAGTAAAGCGAAATGCACTGGGAGTCCGAATCGAACGTTGCTATGGCCCGCTTCATATTTTCTTTGGCCAATAAGTCGACGATACCCGCCTCAAGCCGGGCGATTACCTGCGCCCCGCTCTCCGAACACGAAGAAGACTTGCAATTCTTTCATTTATTTCCCTGGACGATCGCCCAGTTTCTACATTCGCGTATATGTGGTTGGCCTCTGCGACCGCCACGAGTCTGTCGTTCCTGATTCTCTTCTTACCGTCAAACGTTCCGGACTGAATTAGGACCATCGGGCTATGAACTTCACTGCGCGGTGGATCTCTCCATCCCATTTTGGCGCATCAGTCATGGGCTGATGATTACCGCCGTGACGGCGCCGCCCGTCGCCTCCCGAGCTCCCGCATCTAAATGAATGCTGATTCGGCTGACCGGGAGACCGCTCCGGCCGCACTGGACAATCGTCCTTGGGCCGGAGCAGGATCATGTGTTGCAAGGGTTCGATGCCAGTCGCTCCTGGCTGAGAGGGAATATGATCATCGGCCCGCACGTGCCAGCATCGTGCACCGCAAGGTTTTCTCGTCGATCCGTTCGATCACGGCTGGGCTGCGATGCTGCTTTCGAAGGGCAACATCTAAGACTGCTGATGGGCCTAGCCCTCTTTCTGCTGCCGCTCAGTCGAGGAGAACTGGTTGCGCAGCAAGCGCCATCCGGACAAGGCTGGTCGCAGAGCAACCCCTACGGAACGTACACGGCGCACGAGGAGACGGATTATGGCCAGCAGGGTTACGTACGGCCCCAGCCTTATCCGCAAGAGTTTCACCACCCGCAGTCGTATTCTTCTCCTGAACGGGGATACCAGCAGCAGGCTGGTGGACAGCCGCTCGGCGCGGAACAACTGGAGCAGTTGGTGGCGCCGATCTCTCTCTACCCTGACGTGCTTTTGGCGCAGGTTTTGACCGCGTCTACTTATCCCGATCAAGTGAGGTATGTGGATCAATGGCGGCGGGCCCAGGGCGATGCGCCTCCTGAAGACATTGCAGCCGGAGCCGATGAGAAAAATTGGGATCCCAGCCTGAAGGCGCTCACGGCGTTTCCGCAGGTTCTGGCGCAAATGGCGGGGAATCTTCAGTGGACGGGCGACCTGGGGAACGCCTACTACAATCAGCCGCAAGACGTACTGGGTGCGGTGCAGGCGATGCGGCAGCGCGCCCAGGCAGCGGGGAGCCTTCAGAGCACTCCGCAAGAAACCGTGAACTACGACCGGGGCAACATCGAGCTCGCGCCGCCAAATCCGGATGTTGTGCACGTGCCGTCTTATGACCCATGGAGTGTATACGGCCGGTCCGTGTCGCCCTATCCCGGATTTTCGCTTTTGGGTTCTCTAGGTCAATTTTTCGGCTCGTCACCGGTAAGTTACGGCCTTGGGATGGTGATGACGGTCTTCAACCATACACCTTGGGGATGGTTGGGCTGGGGGCTTAGCTGGCTGACGCAGTCAGTTCTCTTCCAGCACAATGACTACTACTCTCACAGCACCACTGTGGCAGATTGGGGTTTGCCACACGGCGGGCCGCGTGCGCTTCGAGGCTACCAGACCACCGCCTACGTGCACCCGCGCAGCCCTCTGGTCGTCCCTCGCAACGATTTCGAGCGGCCAGCTAGTAGGCCGTTTTACGGCCGGACACCGAATAGCTATGGATTCGGTAGGTATGGAAGCCTCAATAACGTGAGGGCTGGAAGCATCTACGGAAGGCCTGACCCAATTTACCGACAGCCGAGAGCTTCGTACTCTCGATCACGATTCAGCCAGCCCATCTATCGCGGTCCGGCACAAGGCTACCGCACTCCGGCTGAGAACTATCGTCGTCAAGGTTTTGGGCAGCGAGGTTCCTTGACCGGCGGATACCCCGGCAAGGCAAACCGGTCTGGCGGCTTTCACCTGTTTGGCGGTAGACATTCTTCGAGGGGCTTCAGCGGAGGTTCGCACAAGGCAAGCTTCGGCGGCGGACACGGCCTCTTCGGAGGACACTCGGGCGGTCATTTTGGCGGCCATGGAGGCGGCGGCCATTCCCATGGTCATCACCACTAGAGCCAGGGGCGGCTTAGACGTTCCACCGTTCCGGTGACATCGATCCATAGAGCACAACTCCGTCATCAAATGCCAGCACTGTGAAGACACTCGGCAAAGGGTTGCGGTGGTCGAACGCTCTCTAGCTCTTGGTAGGGCCAGTATTGACACCGGCACGATTCCGAGCAAGACACTTCGGGAGGCTGTCCTGCGTTCTACACGCTCAGGGCCCACGGATCACCGGATCTGGGCCTTAGACTGGTGAAGGCGCAACCGAACTCATTCACGTTGGACAAGCCGTTACAGGTTTCGAGGGCTCGATCGACTCCCGGTAACCACGGTTTTCTAAACTATCCCACATTGGCCAAATGCTACAAAGTCGCCGCGTCGAACGGTCTTAGTGAGAAT
Organism: uncultured Acidobacteriaceae bacterium; assembly: GCA_963750845.1. Classification (GTDB taxonomy): domain Bacteria; phylum Acidobacteriota; class Terriglobia; order Terriglobales; family Acidobacteriaceae; genus KBS-83. The sequence goes on along the minus strand of CAVVSP010000030.1, from coordinate 61,892 downwards.
GCCTTCCAAGCGTGTTACCGGCAGACTGCAAGTTATGTGCGACAGCATGTAAAGCACCTGAGGTGGATTTATGAGATAGGTTCTAAGCTCTCCTTAATTCGCCTCTGCGCAAATGACATACAATCGTTTCACTGACGTGCCAAACTGATATGTGGCTGATCCCTCGCTTGACTACACGCGTTAATGTAGGAACGCTGCATGAATTACAACGTCGGCTCTAAGCGATCGATGGGTGCCAGGGTGGACCCCCGAAGTGCCATATGAGCGGAGGAACGCGGCAGAGTGCGACTACGCGCGATAGCGAGGCATTTCTCGAGCGCTATGGATAACCCAACCTCGTGAGCGCGGATGAAGCAAACCTTGCTGGCGCGTGAATGACGCATGCCAACACACGTGTGAGTTGAGTCACGCGATAAATTGAGATCCATGGCCCATTCTGAGAAGGAATCTACGACGGCGGAGCGTAAGCGTACGCTGGTTCCCTCTTGACGAGAGTAAGTTGTGTATTCACCACGCCGATTTCTGCACAACGAGCCTCATCCTGCCTCCGTCGGCGACCATGGTTCTCCCCTGTTTAAGCTCCACCAGTTAGCATGAACTCGTGCGGCTCGCCTTATATCTAACCTCGCTTCTCTTGTTTGCCAGTTCCAGCGCATCAGCGCAAACACTCACGATCACCCACGCCACCGTGGTCGATGTCAGTAACGGACGCCTCCACCCTGAAAATACAGTGGTCATCGAACGAAACCGCATCGTTTCCGTCGTCGTTCATGGCCCAACGCCTCCCTCAGGCAAGGTCATCGATGCCCACGGCCGTTTTTTGATCCCAGGGCTCTGGGACATGCACACTCATGTCTTCTTCGATCACACAGCAGCGGATGGCAAGGATCTCATCCTTCCCCTCTTCGTCGCATTCGGCGTCACTGGCGTTCGCGACATGGGCAGTGCACTCGCCCCGGTGCTTGATGCACGAGATGCGATCGCCGCCCACCGGCTGCTTGGCCCCAGAATGGTGGTCTCCGGGCCCATGCTCGACGGCCCCACATCTTCCTACAAGGCAGCCATCGCCATCACTACGCCAGCAAGCGGTCGCCAGGCAGTAGATATGCTGCACAACCGTGGTGTCGATTTCATCAAGGTTCAGTCCGGCGTTCCGCGCGACGCGTATTTCGCTATCGCCGAGGAAACACGCCGCGACCACATCGAATTCGAAGGCCACGTGCCGGACGCCATTCGCGCCTCTGAAGCGATTGCCGCCGGCCAGCGGACCTTCGAACACCTCATCGGCATCTTTGAAGCGAGTTCGCCCGACCAGAACATCTATCTGACCGGCAGCTACGGAGACAAGCAGGGTACAAAGACGGTCGCCAAGCTCCTCTCCGCCTACGACCCCGCCCGCGAACAGCACATCGTTAACCTCATCTCCGAGCATCACATCTGGCAGTGCCCAACCTTGTTCTGGGAACGAGGCCAGTGGCTGGTCGACAATATCGACTTCCGCAAGGATCCCGACCTCATTTACGCCGCTCGCACCTGTCAAACAACACTCTGGCCGTCAATGCAGAAGAGCATCGGTGCCTCGCTGGATACCGATCCTCTCGCAATTCGCGAGCGCTTCGTCCTGCACGAGCTCGGCATCGTTCATCGCCTGCAGTCTGCTGGCGTTCCCTTTCTCGCAGGCACAGATACGCCGGCAGGTGTGGATGTCATCCCCGGCATCAGCCTGCACCGGGAACTGGAGCGATTTGTCGCAGCAGGCTTCACACCGCTCCAGGCGCTACAAACGGCAACCCTCAATCCCGCTATCTTCTTCCATCGCCGTGCCGATTTCGGCTCGGTCGAACCTCGAAAACTGGCAGACCTCATCCTGCTCGATCGCAATCCGCTTGAAGACATCCGAAACACGCGCACCATCTCTGCGGTGATCTTGGACGGGCGATACCTTTCGAAGGAACAAATCGAGCAGCTTCGAACACACCTCATCAAGCTTGCAGCCGAGCGCTGATACACGATCGGCGAGAAGCCGTGGCGCATAACGTGGAATTCCTACAGAGTTCACCCGCGGTCAGATGATGAGTCTCAGCCAGGCTCTTCGAACTCTTGTCTGCACAACGCAGTGCGAAGGCTAGCCAGATGTCTTGCCCGCGCGAGGGAGCGGAGTTCCGCCTCGAGGTATTTTTTTACTGGTAGCGTGAGGCGTCGTCACTCACCCAATCCGCGTCAATTAAAGAGGTCATAGAGGATCACGATCATTGGGCGATCCGGGTTATTCAAAGTAGCGTGTCTCACCGCTGCTGATCGCCGTAAACATGGAGGCTGGTGCGGCCACCCGGCGCGCAACCGCGACAATATCATCCAGACGAAGTTCAGTGCGGCGAAGCCGGATGGGACGAGAGCTTACAAGACCTCAACCACTGGCCTGAGCGTTCGTGATCGTGAAGTCCATGGTCGTTGCGTCGTTGTCGATGGGGTCGTCGTTGACCACCACGAGTCCCGTCCAATTCAATGTGCCGTCCTTCCCAACGTTGTGGCCACCATTGATGGTGCCCTCCACTTCATCGTCGATCTCCTGTGCCGCCCAAGAGACCGTAATGCTCAGATCCGCATTCAAGTCGATGTCGAACCCTATCTGTCCGCGAGGTGTATCGCCGCCTCCGAAATCGACGTGTTCATGCGAATGAAACGGCTGCACGCGAACCGATTTGGACCCGGTGAAGACATTTGGGCTGTGCGCCCATACGGAACTCCAATCTGTCGACATGTCTACGCTGATCGTCACTAGACGGTCAATCTCTGGCGGAGGCTGGAGCGTGATGGGAGCATCGGTCGTCTTCCCCGCATCGATGTGGACTGCTACAGTTGCCGAGTTCCAATAGCCGCCAATATTTAAACCTGCGGTCACCGTATAGTCGCCAGCGGGGACATTGTTGAACGCAAAGCGGCCGTCCCCTCCGACGACTACATCTTGTTGGCCACTGCCCAGCAGCGAGACATTCGCTCCGGTAACGTCTGCGTTTGCAATCACTGTGCCAGTGAGATTTCCCTTTGTCGGTACCATCTTCCATCGGTAGATCGGAACCTGAGCGTAGGTTCCAGGAAGATAGAAGAGCTCCTCGATATGCCCATACACTGACCGAAACTGCTCCTGATTTCCACTACCCGGTGAATCCCAGAAGATCATATTGTCCGGACTCACAGCGTTCGCCGTACCGGTCGTCTTCCACGCGTCGGAATCCTTCGATCCACCATCCGCCCAGTCCGAGGCAAAGGTGTTGCACAGCTGATTGGCCACATTGTCCGGAGCATCGGTGAAAAGCGTTCCGAAGAACCCTGCCTTGTTATGCGCAATGTCATAGACAGTCTGATAAAGCCACTTCCCTGCTGCCTGGCGCTCCTCTGAGGTATAGAGATAGAGTCCGTCGAGCGTCGACCCGTCCACTTGAGCCCCTCCCTCGGCGTCTGTTGGCTCCAGGTCAGTCGCGGCTGTGATCTTGTTCGGGCCTTCGAGCTTCACGTTGGCATGCTGAGCTGCCAGCCAGATAAAGGATGAACATACGGTTGCCAATGTGCCCTGAGCCCATCCTGAATCAGTTCCGGCAACACCCTCGGAACCAAGAGCAATCTCGGGCTTGGTGTAAGCGTAGAAGCGATAGTGCCCATCGATGGTGAGCGCGGCGTCTGCAATCGCGTGAAGTGTGCTCCGCACCGTTGCAGTTTCGTCGAAGGGATTGGGTTTGACGACGATCGGGTAGATGATCGTGCTGGAATCACTCAGGTCCGGAGCAAACGAAAAGTCCGCAATCCTGTATGGGCCAGTGTCCGGCGACGTCATCCACTCCCCGTAGTACGCGTTGTCAATGCTTTGTGTCACAGTACCGGGCCACAGGTATTTCAAGGCCGCGGGATCAAAGCCATCCGTTCCCTTGTTGCCGAGAAAGCTTCCTGCGGGATGATCCTTCAGCCAATCGTCGGAACCCGTGGAATGGCGCAACTCGATATGGTTCTTCGACATGATTCCGCAGTGGGAGTAAAACTGCGGCGGCGTCACCTGGCGGAGCAACTGACCCACCAGGCCGGGCCCACCCGGGTCGAGGATGAGATCACCCTTTTTTGCGTTCAGAACTCGACCCGGAACGTAGCGCCACTCGACTTCGCTGGTCAGTTGACAAACCATGCCGTCGGGAAGATTGTCCGGTAGGTTGTCCGGATCGCACTCTTGCCCAACCACCGGAGTAGGGCTATCGAAAGGGACCAGGCCCGGAGCTGTGAGATTGGAGAGCACGGAAGCAAATGCCCGTCCGCTTGTGTCAATCGAGCTGAGCACCGCTGCAGTTACAGGTATGCCTGGATGCGCGGGCGGCCGCGTTACCTGGTTTTGCTTGAGGAGATTCGCGTCGGAAACCGCCCGAGGCGTCCTTGGGGAAAGAATTTGAGCGACTGCAGATCGGCGGAATGACTCGCTCAGGTCTTTGTGAGTGACCACGTTGTCCGCAGAAACGCTGCTCCGTGCGAGAAACGACAAGCTTCGAGAAGTATTGACATCGAAGACAAATCCACTCCACTGCATCGGCAGTTTTACTTCAATATAGGCGCTGGAGATGGCTTGGAGCTTCGAACACATCCCGATTCCACTCAAATGGATCGCTACACCGAACACGGTCCCCGTAAATATCTCCTGGGGAAGCGCCCTCGTCACCGTAACTGTTGAGCGAGCCGGAATCCGCAGGTCCATCGAGATAAAACTGGGCGCCACCAGTTTTGGCGGCGACACGACATGACTCACGGCCGCAGCCGACATAGCCACGGAGCGGTCTCGAACGACTCCGGATGACCTACTCGCAGGATTGTCGGCGGGATCGGCTGTGAGCCACTCCTGCTTTTCCGCGGTAAAAGAAATCTCCTCGTCTTCCAGGTTTGTGACGGTAAAGGAGCAGATCACTTCCCTGGGGACAAAGAACGGAAATGGAATCGTGACGGGCGGAAGAACCGCCACGCGCGGCGTCAACACCTTGCGTCGTATCTTGTTAAACCCGTATGTGTTAAAGACCGCAACGGTACGCTTCGACGTGGCGACAAATCCGTTCACGTAATGCGCGTCTACCTGGACATCGAAGTTGCTATAAAGACGGTCGCGCTCCAGCGCATTTGTGTAATCGTGGATTGTGCCGCCGCCGCCCTGGCTGGCGCCGTAGGTGCCGTCGCCGAAATTCCACGAGTAGTCCACCACGTTCGACAGATCGATCTCGGCGTTGGCCACTGAAAAGGAGAGTGTGCGGGGTTGGTACCGATCCTGTGTGGCCCAGACGATGGGGAACCTGGCAACGTCCGGATGTTGGATACTTACTTCCACTTTCTCGCCGGCTTGGTCGATCTGGCTCCCCATCGCCGCAGTGACTACCACGGTGTAGGAACCGGGATTGCGGAACTGGAGGTATTGCTTTGCGCCGTAGATTCCATTGATTGTCACATCGGCAGCCTGGTTAGAGACCTGCACGTCCACGCCGAGACTCTCGCCGACAACCAGCTTCTTCTTTGAAAGCTTTACCTTCTTGATCAGGCCAGCCATATACTGCTCCTCGATTCCGAAGGATCGAAGCCTTCGTCGGAGGAAGGAGAAAGGTGACCGAAGCGGTGCAATCTCCCCGAACCTTCAGTGGATAGTGGTCACAACCTGCGAATCGTTTCAGGCGGGTGGACATGTCCATGCCACAACGTCTCCGGGGTAAGCTGTGAAAGTGTGAGCCAGGCGGTAGCAGTTCACGCCAAAAATAGTTGCGTTCCACAAGACCGACTTTCACCGTCGAGCCTTGGGGGCTTCCGGGCGCAAATCAGAGAGGAACCAACATGGCTGGCAGGAAGAAGCCGATGACCATGGAGAGTGCAATCGCAATCCTGCGCGTATGTGGATGGAAGGTGAACGTGGAGGAAGTCGGGAAAGCGATCGTACTCCAGGATTCATCCCCAGCCGTGAATCGGCTGGCACCTGCTACGCCAGCTTTTGAGAGTTCCATATCCACGAGGGTGACGGCATTGACTTATGTCTGAGTTCCGGGCGACCGGTCAGCAGATTGAACACGGGTCGCGTTTTCCCATGCTGACCCGGAGTTGAGCCGCGCGATCCTTGGGAGAAGGGTTTTCCGCACTGCGGAAGCCCTGCTGCTTCCCTTGGCGTAATCAATCAAACTCCATCGACGGCATCTTCGCGCGGAACCTCTCGTCCCTGACCGCTGTCATGCTGACACGCTATCGGCATGGAACGATGCTTTTTCTCGGGACGGCCCGAAGAAGCCATGCGTCGTCAAAGCCACGTGCGCCGCGCCTAAAAAGCGTATCGGAGGCTGAATTGGAACTGCCGTTCTGAAGGGTAGGTATTTCCCTTTCCAGTGATACGTCCAAAGGTCCCGCTGGTCGGACCCATGTCTGGATTATCGTAATTGGGATGGTTGGTGTAGTTGAAGGCCTCAGCCTTGAAGATCAGCTGATGGTTTTCATGGTTTGGGACGATTTGGAAGGCCTTTTGCAGCGCCGCACTGAAGCTCTGGAAACCGGGGCCGTAGATCAAGCCCCGGGTCCCGCGTGGAGCGAAGGTGCCAACCGCGGCCGGCGAGAACGCATCGGGCTCAAACCACTGGTTCGTGCTTGTTCCGCCTGAGAACTGGTGATCCAGAACAGGACTTTTCGTGGCGACCCAGAACTGGTTGCCCGAACCTGGGCCAACGCCCGCACGGTCGTTGTTCTGTGAGACCGTCTGGGGACGACCCGACTGTCCCTGGATCGTTCCGGAGAACTGCCAGTTCCCTAGCGTGTTGCGGACAAAACCGTTGGTTGCATGGGTTCCGTAGGGAATGTCCCAGACGTAGTTCGCCACAAGTACATGGCGTGTGTCGAAGTCACTGGGACCGTACATGATGCTGTTGTCGTATGCGTTGACGATGTTGGTGCCGTTCGAGGACCCGTAGTCGAGACTCTTTGACCAGGTGTAAGCAATGCCGAAGAGCAAGCCATTGGTGAGGCGGCGCTTCAGATTGGCCTGCAGGGAGTGGTAAAACGATCCCCCCACATTCTCGGCTTCGATAATTGTCGAGTAACCCTTGTACGGTCGAAGCGCATCCGGGTTGACGCCGGGGTTTGCCTGTACAGTTCCGGGCCGGAGTTGGTTGACGTTCGCCAGTTGCTCCAGATGGTATCCGCGCCGGCCGACATAGCTTACCGTGAAGACGCCGATGTTCTGGAACTCGTGTTCGCCGGTCACGTTCCATCCCCAGGCCTCCGGACTTGGATAAGTGTAAGAATGGGAGGTGAAGGCGAGCGGTGTGGCGTTGGTACCAATGCCGCCAGGGTCGTCGACGCTGCCGCGAGTTACGTTGGAAGCAGGCTGGAAAGGAGCATTGCCGCCAACGTGAACCGTGTCGCTGATGCCGAGACGTTGAATGTAGCGGCCACCTCCGGCGCGGAAGACAGTACCCGGCGTCACCTGATAAGCGAATCCCACACGTGGCTGAATGTTGCTGTAGACAGTGGGAGAATAGCCGCTGTCATAGCCGCGGAACAGACGTTGATAGCCGCCGTTCAGGACGCTGTCAGGAACGTGTCCCTTGGCTGAGCTTGGGAAGCCGCTGCCCGGGATGACCACCCCGTTCAGAGGATCGCCACCGGTGATGAAGCCCGTCGAGGGATTAACGCTCGGAGCAAGGGCCGGGTTGTAATCCCTCTCGCTGAAGAAGGCTTGGTTACCCCATAGTGCGTGATACGGCATCATGACGCTGTAGCGGGCACCATACTCCAACACAAGCTTTGACGAAACGCGCCACTGGTCCTGCGCGAAGCCCTCAAACATATTGCCGCGGAAGAGCGTATAGGAGCGCGTGCCGATCTCGCCGTAGGTGTCAAAGAGGCCGAGAGCGGCATTTGCGATCGCTGCTTTTGACGTCGGAACGGGCGACGCCGAGCTGCCGCCGCGCGCATCGGTAAAGACAAAGAGACCATTCTGGTTGTTGGTTGTACCAGGTCGCGTGTTATCGACGCTGATCTGGTCATAATTATTCTCTCCGGCATACTCCCACAATCCGCCGACCTTGAGAGTGTGGTTCCCCCAAACCTTAGTGACGGTGTCGCCGACGTCATAAACAATACCGCCCGAACGCGACGGGTATGGGCCGCCATCAAGCGTACCGAAGTTCGACAGCTGAATCGTCGGAATCTTGTTGGGAACTATCTTGGTAGCGGATCCGAAGAGATATGGGTAGTTGATCCCGTATTTAGTGCGGTTGTAGAGACCCGACGATGTGTCGATGTTGATATCGACATGGTCGGCTGCACCGGAGACGAAGGCATCATTCACCATGGTGGGATTGACGGCCCATGTGTAGTGGAAGACAGCAATCTGGTTCGGCCTGTTGAAGATGCGCGGGTTGGTATTGAAGTTGCCGAAGTGTGGCTCGTAGTCGTTGTAGTTGTAGTTCAGAAGGCTGAAGCGGAAATGATGTGCATCAGTCGGAACGAAGTCGACGACGATGCTGTCCTTACGTTGCTTTTCTGTGTAGGGCGCGGAATCGATCCAGTTGTTTGGATTGTTGGTTGCATTAGGCGCCGGATAAGCTCTGAGTAGACCAGTGCCGTTGGCACTCAGCTGGTCGGGCGGAATGATATTACCCGGATACGGAACGCCGGTTGTCGGGTTCACAACTTGCACAGGCGAGTTGTAAAAGATGTTAGGTCCTAGCAGCTCGCCGAAGTTACCCGTACGCATCAGTTCCGTCGGGACCTTCTGCTGTGACAGGTCGTCGTGGTTGTAACGTGTCCACTCCTGTCCGAGAAGGAAGAACAGTTTCTTGCGGTCGCTATTGAAGTGGCCGGGAATGTAGACGGGACCATTCAAATTCCATCCGAACTGGTTATAGTGAAAACCCTGCCGTTTGAGGTGTGCGAAATTGCGGGACCAGGTGTTGGCATTGAGGGCGGTGTTTCGAAAGTATTCAAATGCGCTGCCGTGGAAGTCGCTGGTTCCGCTCTTCGGAACCATGCGGATCTGACCGCCCGATGTACGGCCGTACTCCGCGGGATAGCTGGTGGTCAGCACCTGCACTTCCGAGGTGGAGTCCACGTCAGCGACGCCCACGCTGGTGCCATTCGATCGCGTGCGCACCATCGGCGCACCATCATAGGTAATTACGCTTTCCTGCGAGCGCGCGCCGTTCACATTGATGCCGTTGTCAAGTCCGAAGGCAAAGGACGCCATAGGGTTGGTGCGTACCACGCCCGGCTCCAGCTGCGAAAGATACAAAGGATTCCGGCCGTTGAGCTGGATGCTCTTCACCTGTTCCGGCGTGATCAGCTGGCCGACCGATCCGCTTTCCGTCTGCACCGTGTTGGCAAGGGCCTCAACCGTAACTGAAGTGGTGGCGTTTCCGATCTTCATTGCAACATCAATATGGCGCCCGATGTTGGGGTCAAGATGCACGTCATTGAGAGTAGTCGTCTGAAAACCGGCTGCTTCTATGTGCATGCTGTAGATGCCGGGCGCGAGATTGGTGATGGTGAAATTGCCTGCTTCGTTGCAGACGGCATCCCTGTCGATCAGGGTAGCGTTGTTGTGCACGGTAATCTTTGCGTTTGCAACAACGGCTCCGGATGAATCTGAGACAGCCCCTGAAAGGGATGAAGTGTCAGATTGTGCAAACGTCGGAGCAGCACCTATCACGCCTATCGCGAGAAACAACAAAAACGCACGAATGCTCAATAATGTGTTCTTCAACTCCGCCTCCAAAGTAGAAGACCTAGATTGTTGGTTACGACTTCTTCTCTGATCAAGCCGACACACGTCTGTCTATGGGACATTTTCGGTTGTCCCACGAAGTACGCCTGCTGGTAATACAGTCGGCGATTCTTAAATGAATGACATTAGAAGAGAATTAAATTTGACATACCCCGTCAGGTGCAAATGGGGGTATGAGGATTCACGACCCTATATCTCTCGGAAACAAACCATTATTGACAACCCCAGGAGCTAGATCTTGGGGATTACTGTCTAAGCAGTATCGATTTATGATTGCGCTACCACAGACATCGCAAACCTGTGTACACACCCGTGCAGTATCTTGTCAACCGAAAACGAGAAGGCCGATCCTCTTAGCGAACACATTTCGCAACCGTCGAAGCCTCACTCCCGGAATAGTGCAGACACGAGACCTTACCAATTGGTGGTAACCGGGCATTTCGCTCAGCAAGTTCTAAGGCGATTCATCGGCAAGCGAGAACATGACGATGCGCCTTTGGAGGATTGAGCCAGATCGAGCACCTAATGAGCAGCTCGTTGTCGGGCGATCATTAGGGCTGTGCGGCTGGGTTCATTAGGCTTCATGTTCGAGGCCTCCGTTCTCGTCAATAGCCGATCGCACGAGTTGTCCTGTGGGCAACTGGCGCCGCGCATTACTCTGGTACACAATTTGTTCGACTCGCTTTACATAAGAGCGGCGCGCACGATCTCAACTTCGGTCATGGGCACTGACATGTTTTGCATTCGCCGACCTTGATTTGCCACTCCAAATGAAGGATGCAGCAGAGCCGCTATGTTCGTACGATGGTCGGATCCAGCGATCTCGACATCGCGCGGAGAATGCCCAATGGCGCAACGGTCGATATCGGCCCATTTCTTCGCGCCTCGCCACGGGCCCAATGATGGCATCACCGTGTGAGCACGACTGGCCACCTCTGGCCCCAAAAGCAGAATCGCGCGCGGTCTGATTGCGTGAATCTGTTTCAGCAGGAGTGCGCGGCAGGCATCCTCGTACTCCGGCTCCGCTTTCAGCAGGAATCGCCCCGTCTGCTTATCGCCGGGGAGAAGGCCAATGAACCAATTGGTACGGAAGCATTGTGAGGGGCTGCAGCCAGCTTGTATGAGGAGCGCGTCGAGATTTCTCCATGTTGCTTGATCGTCTTCCCGTCCCACCGAATCGATCTTGTTTCTGTAGCTGACACATCCGAAGTTGTGGCCTATCGCCATGACAGTCGGTGTGGCACCATCTCGGATGCATGACTCGTTGATTCCCCGTCCCTCTGGAAAAAACGCCGGGCCCGGCATTCCGCCAACGGCGCCGACTCTATTGCCTACGAGTGGAGGCCGGATCCCGACCGCTTCCTGCTGCCAGCGTCCAATCATTTCGATGAAAGTCATCTTTCCTACGTTCGTTCGACCTCGATCCGGGCCAAGAGCGAATCAGAAACGCGTCGTCACTTGCTCGCATCGGCGGATGGTTTCCCGAAGCATGCCCTCGATCCGTGACCCTCTGCGACCGAAAGGCAAAGCGGCGAACATCTCATCACTGGAACTCTCCTCTTGCCCGTCTCCTGCAGGGATGTGGTTCACGAGAACGTGTCCAACGGATGGCGGCCCTCCGACCCCGGGGAAGGTTACAAGCCTGTCGTCGTACATCCAATGATTTGAAAAAGCGATGAGCGCTTCGTCCCGGCTGCTGACCTTCGGGGTGGGCACATTCACTCTCAGCGCTGCACCGACGACGATCCCGATCAATAGCGGCACGCAGCAGCCCTACACCACACTCACGGCGAAGTACCAGGATGGGTACAGCAATACGCTTGATGTAACCTGCTCCGGACTACCAACCGGTGCCACCTGCGATTTCCTGGGTGCTCTTTACCCCGCCAACACCAGCGCACAATTGAGCCTCACTGAGACCGGCCTTGCCTCTGCGGATTATCCATTCACCATCACCGCCTCCGGTGGAATGGCGTCTCGATCCATCCCTGCCATTTTGCGCGTCGAGAGCTATTCAGCATCGCTCTCGCAAACCAGCATTAAGGCGCAGAGCGGAGCTCCGGTCAGTGTGACCGTCAACTTCCAGTCCGTGAATCACTTCACCACCAGCAGTATCCAAATCAGTTGCCAAGCCCCGTCGAATGTCGCCTGCAACCCCACGCCGTACAACGCCGTCCTCACCGACGGCGGCACCGCGGCTGTCCAAGTGGGCATCACCGCGACCTACTCCAATGTCGCGGCAACAAACGTAGAGCCGCCCCGGTCAGCAGCACTATGGTGGCGTCCCATACCATGCCTCGCGGCACTCCTCCTGCCTTTCGCCATGGCAAATGGCAGGGCACGAAGGATATTGTTGTCTCTTTGTATATTCGGCATCTTCACCCTCATGGGCGCTTGCGGCGGAGGGCAGTCTGGAACAGGTGGCGTCAACGGCAAGAGCCAGACCATCACCATCCAGCTCAATGCGTCGGGACAGACAGCGGGAAACGGCCCTCTCAACCAGACCATCGGAACCGTTACCTTGAAAGTGACAGAATGAAATTCGCCAAGCACCTGCGGATCCTTACTTAGGACCCCACCGTGAGCGCTTCCGGGTACCCGGAACTCTGCGTGAGGACATCGCATACTCCGTATTCAGTCGACGAGCGAGAGGGCCCCGTCGTCCATCACATTCCACCGCACGCAAAGATGTCCTATAAGGTGTCCGATAACTGACTATTGAGGTCACCCCACGCAATATCACGTCAGCAGAAAGCGCTGCAAAGCACGCCTCGGACTAGCAAAGTGGACACACCGGGTCTTCCTCTGCCGACATGGTGCAAAGGATCTCTCAAAGGGAATCACGGACGAAACCATGAGGTTGAGGGCACCCGCAACCATCCGAATTCGCTAGCAATCCCCTTTAGTGCACCCCTGATTGAGTCCGTCGCGTAAGAGACGGATTCTCGGAGGTTTATTTGCAAACCCGCGACCTGAACTTCAATCGCCGACAGCTCCTTGCTTTTTTCATCAGAAGCGGAAGTAGAAACACCGGCGCTTGAGGATCGCGACCGCCATCGTTCGATTGCCAGCTCGCGAATCCGACTGTTGTTACAGGAGCTTCAGCGGCACCCCTCACATCCGAAGAGCGGACGTATTCAGAATGAAACAGTGGCCTCAAAATCACCGGCGTGACAGGATGCTGTGGTCGCCATTTTATCGAGGGCAATCCCGTTATTACACCACCCTAGAATTTCGCCGAGCCTAGAGCGGCCGCGCGAAAACCGACCTAACTAATTCTCCGGAATCTCGACAGTGAACGCTGCCTCCACAAGCATGCCGGTTTGGAGATCCACGCCATAGGCTCGACGATTCGGCGGATGTGAACCAAAATATTCACGGTAGACCAGATTCACTTCCGCAATATCATGTACGACATTCTGTAGATAGAGTCGTACCGAGGCGGTCGCGGTCTTATCGAGTCCTAGCTGCGCCAGTAGTTCGTCATACTGGCGAAAGATTTCTTTCATCTCCTCCGCGGGACCGCCTTCGGCCGGCTTCGACTCGCCCGGCGGGATGCCAACGAGTACCGCCTCCATGACACGGCCTGTGTGCACAACGGCTGCACTGAACGGGAACGTTTGGCTGGTTTCGCAAAAACTTCATGGCGGCAGTGTAACCATCGGCCCGGCTAGGAAACGGCCCCAAAAATCTTCCGTCCAGAGCGCTGAACTTTCTGCACGTTTGCAAAATTCCTTCTAGCGAGATGAACGAGATCCTTACAAGGGCTCTTGGGGAAAGTAGAGTAGAGGCAAAGCGCTCCTCATCAGGCTCAATCCAGAGGGCGCACGTGAGGAAATCATGTTCTGGCAGGATCTGACGTGGCAACAGATCGATGCACTTCCGCGTTCCACCGTGGTTGTTCTGCCTTTCGGCGCCGTCGAACAGCATGGCAAGCATCTCCCTTTGCGAACCGATGCTCTCATCGGCGAAGGAATCGCCAGTCGGCTGGACATTGCCTGCGGGGAAAAGCTCCTGGTTCTGCCGGTTCAGTGGATGGGTTTGTCGTTGCACCACATGCGATTTCCGGGAACGATTACGGCGTCCGTGGACACCTATATCTCCGTTGCCACTGATTCCATCGCATCTGTGGCGCAAGCGGGATTTTGTAAGCTGCTGCTATTGAACTCGCACGGCGGCAATGTTGCGGCACTGGATGTGGTATTGGTGAAGGCGCGTGAACGCTTTCCGGACACGCGGGTCTTCGCCTGCACCTACTGGAATGTGCCAACTCCTAGTCACTCCCGATGGGAGAGCCGAGTCGTTCATGCCACTTACCTCGGGTGAAGTCCGAGAACTTTTGCGGGACCGCTGCCTGATTCGAGCGATGCGAGACTGAGCGGCGCTACCGAAGACCAAGCGGCTGCGTCGTATACATCCATATCCGGCGGGAGGCCTTTGCGCATGCACTCGAGGAGTCGGTAGAGCATGATGAAATCCATGCCGCCATGGCCGCCCGCTTTGCGTGCGACGTCACCCTCCTGCCGCCACAACGGATGCTCGATACCCCTTGTAGGCATCGAGGGTCGCCCATGCCTCCTCACCCTGTTGGCCGTCCAGGTAGATGCGCGGCGGATAATCAGTGAAGATTCCCTTTGTTCCGGCGATGGTGTTGATCCGATCGTAGGGCCGCGGATTCGAGACATCGTGCTTCACGGTGATCGTCAGCCCGTTCGCGGTCTTGATCAGAGAAGTGTTCATATCGCCGGTAACGTAGTGCTCAGCCCAGCGAGGGTCTCCCTTTTCCAGATGCGCACTACGATAGACATCCAGACCGCGCTGCGGAGTGCTCATGGAGACGAGATAGTCAAAGCGGTCACCGCGATTGATACCCATGTAGTTTGCGACCGGACCAAGGCCATGCGTGGGGTAGAGGTTGCCGTTCCGCTGCGTGTGAACGGTGCGGCGCCAGAGTCCCTCGCCTTTGTTCGAGAACAATTCTTCGCGCAGATCGTGTAGGTACGCCCCTTCTCCATAAAGAAGGTCGCCGAGTCGGCCCGCACGCACCATGCGCAGAATAAGTGTCTCGTTATACCCGTAGCAGCAGTTCTCAAGCATGATGCAATGGCGCCGCGTGACTTCCGACGTGTTAACGAGCCGCCAGCAGTCGTCGATCGTGGTTGCTGCAGGCACCTCGACTGCGACGTGCCTGCCTTTCTGCATCCCAGCAACCGCCATGGGAACATGCCACAGCCATGGAGTTGCGATGATCACGATATCCAGATCGTCTCTGGCAACAAGCTTCTCATATGCGTGATCGCCTTCGGTGTAGATCTCAGCCGCATGCTGGCCCGATTTTTCGACGAGTTGTTGGGCATGTTTTGCCTTTTCCGGCACGACATCGCAGATCGCCCTCACCTGCGCGTTGGCCGCCAGCAGATCTTCCAGCAGACTCGTGCCACGACCACCGACACCAATAATGCCGAGCCGCGGCTCCTTCGCTTCGAAAGCAGCGCCCATCATGGTTCGGGCTTGAGTGAGTACTGCTGAAGTGTCTCCAGTTGCCTTACTGGGCGACAATCCCAGCGCGATGGCGGACGCCGCTCCCGCCTGCAGGAAGCTGCGGCGGGAAAGTGGTCCGCGAGCGGATGTTGCATCGTCTGACGCAGGCGGCTGCGATGCTTGGATTGGACCGTCTTCCATGCTTGCTCCTAGTAGTAGAACTTCAGTCCCAATTGCATCTGCCGTGGTGGACGTGCGGCAGTGACATACCCGAAGCTTGAGGTGCCAAGCACCGTTGAGTCGTTTGAGTTCTGCGGGCCTGCTGCCGCAAATAGATAGTTCGTATGATTCAGCAGATTGTAAAACTCCGCACGGAACTCGACACGGCGGCTCTCTCCGATAGGAAAGTTCTTTAGCAGCGAGCCATCCCAGTTTTTATAGCCGGGTCCGCGCAGCGAGTTCAGGCTGACATTTCCGAAAGACCCCGGCTGCGGATCGACAAACGCGCAGGTGTTGAAGAAGGCTCCTGCAACACAGGGCTTCCCATTGCCATTCTGGCCTTTCACAAAGTTCGGACGCTGCTGTCCATCCGAATTCGCGAAGTTCGCGTTCGCATCCGTCACCGTGAACCAGGTGCCCGACGAGAGCGTCACAATGCCCGAGAGCTGCCAGTTGCCGACCAGAAAATTCGCGACACTGTTGATGTTTGGGGCGAAGTGCTGATTTTTGCCGATCGGAAGATCCCAGATATAGCTCGCGAGGAAGCGATGACGAACGTCGAAGTCCAGGTTTCCGTACTCGAGTTCCGGATGCGCGCTCCAGCGGAAGCTGTCATTGTTCTGGGCGCCCAGGTTCGCATTGGATGAATCGCCCAGCGCGTGGCTGTAGGTGTAATTGACCAGAGCGGACACGCCCGAGCCAAAGTGATGCTGCACCTTGGCCTGCAGCGCGTTGTAATTCGAGAGACCCTCCGAGTCCAGGTAACTGATGGCCGAGTCGATGTAAGGAAAGGGACGGCGCGGCGCATATGGTGCAGACGCATCCGCCGTCGGCGCGGCCTGATTCAAGTTCTTGAAGGTGTACAGCCTCGTTCCCTTCGACCCTACATAGCCGACGTCCAGCACAGTATTCTGCGCGATCTGATACTGCACAGTACCATGCCATTGCGATACATACGGCGTGCGCAGGCTCACTTGCAGAGAGAAAAGGCTGGGCGTATTTGGATCGGTCAGCGAGGTGGCTGGAAATCCTTGTGCGAGCTGGGTGAGTCCTGGTACCGAGCAGTCCAGTGCACTTCCGGCATAGGCTGACTGGCTACACGGTGCGTTGAAGCTCTGGCTCGCGAAGTACGGTGGATTGAAACCAGGGCTTGGGTTGCTGTAAGGCCCGTTTTCGTCACCGTTGTAGAAGACGCCGAAGGCTGATCGCACCACTACCCGCGGCGCCACCTGGTACGCGAAGCCGACACGCGGTCCAAGGTTGTTATAGTCAGTGCTGATCAGTTGGTTAGAGGCCTTGTGGTTCACCGGCAGCAACTGCGCAAGCGTCGGCGTCAGTGACACATTGCTGGATGCGGGAATGTCCAGCTTTCCCGTGCTGGGATTGAAATTGGACTGCGCATTGTGCCGCTCCAGCACCGGGCCGAAGAATTCGTACCGTAGGCCAAGGTTGAGAGTGAGGCGAGGAGTCACGCGCCAATCGTCCTGCGCGAAGATTGCAGTAAGTGGTCCGGTTGTAATCAACGTTATTCAAGTTGTTGATATTTCCGCCCGACGATTGCCCTGTCAAAAGGGTCGCAAAGCCGCTGCCACCCGTGCCCTGTGCAGCAGGATTATCGGTGTACTGTGTCCCAAAGTTCAGCGCTCCACGGGATGCAGCCGGCTGATAGATTGTAAACTCTTCCGGCCGGTACTCCGCGCCAAATTTCCAGGATTGATTGCCAGCGATCAGAGTGAACGTATCAGAGACCGAATAGGTATTCTGTATCTCGTTCGATGGCAGATACGTCGGGCTGCCGAGCGTCGCCACGTCGTTGAATGTCATCTGCGGCAGTCCGCCATTGTCTGTGCCGGCCACATAAGGAACACCCGGGAACCCGACATTGCCGGAGACGTCTTGGTTGTAATTGAACTGGAAGCGGCTAGAGTGCAGACGATTATAGCCAAGACGCAGTTCGTTCACTCGCTTCGCTGTCAGAATGTGGGTCCAGCTTGCGGCGAAGCTATAGCCGGAATTGCTCTCGATCCCGGTAAAGAATCCGCCGCCGTCTGCAATCCCGCTGAATGGCCCGGGTATGGTTCGCCGGCTGACGGCTCATGCTGAAGCGATAGAAGGCGTTGTCATTGGCCGTGATTCCCTGGTCGACGCGAACATCGCCTTGATTTCGATCGCGAGACAGCACAGGGTTCGAGAGGAAGTTGTAGCCCAGCCCGTTTGCGTTTGGCTGCGGAAAGAGCTGCGCCAGTTTGCTCCCCAGCGCATCCTGCTGCGCAACCGGAATGACATTCGAGGGCTGATCGCTCCCGCCGTACCCGAACGGAACGCCGCAATATCCGGTTGGACTGCTCGCGACTGGCTTGCGTCTTCGTGGTATCAAAGAGCTCGCCGGCGTATGTCGGGCTGCCGTTGCAGTCCTGAACGCCGGTAGGCGAAGCTCAGATCCAACTGGCTGCTGAAATCGCCAGCGCGCTGCGCCGCGGTCGGCACCAGTTGCGTGTACGTCTGCCCCTGCCGCACGCGGAGTCCCTCGTAGTCGACGAAGAAGAAAAGCTGATCGCGCCAAATGGGACCGCCGAGCGTGGCACCGAACTGATTCTGGTGGTACGGAGGAAGAGTGCTATCGAAATGATTCCGGGCATCGAAAATCTGGTTGCGGACAAATTCGTACACCACGCCGCGGAACTGGTTGGTGCCACTCTTGACCGTGGCATTGACCACGGCTCCGTTCGCGCGTCCTAATTCGGCGCCGTAAGAGTTCGTTGCCACGCGAAACTCCTGCAGCGCATCAACCGACGGCATGACTACGTAATTCGCTTCGTTCAGGAGGTCGGGCAAGTTCGAGTTGTTGTCGACTCCGTCGAGCAGGAAGTTGTTTTCGAGCGAGCGGGCGCCGTTCGCGCTGAAGCCGTAACCGCTGCTCATCGCGAGCGCCAGGCTCACTTACCGTGACACCGACCGTAAGCTGCGCCAGTTGCACCGGGTTCCGGCCATTCAGTGCAAGAGTTTGCATGGTCCGGCTGTCAACTACCTGGCTGCGATCAGAGGTATCACTCTCTAACAGAGGGCACGGTCTGCTTCACCATCACCGTCTGGGTAACCGACCCCGGCTGCAGAATGACATCCAGTGCGCTGTCTTTGCTGAACGTCCAGCGTAAAGGGGCCGACTTCCGCCTTGTTGAATCCAGCCGCAGTCACCGTAACACGATATGTGCCGATACGCACCGGACTGATAGTCCACTCTCCGGCTTGATTGCTGGTGGCGTGGTAGGCAAAGTTTGTCTCCAGGCTCACAGCGTCGATTGCCGCACCGGGCACCGTAGCGCCGCTATGGTCCGTCACGGTCCCGACGATCGTAGCTGAGTCCTTCTGGCCGAAGGCCAACAAAGGACAGAGCAGAGCCAGACCGAAGACGCGATAAAGGGAACAGCTCATAGCTGAAGCATCCTTTCGGGACCGACACCTGCGTTTATTTATTGTTTCGATTATTTCGAATTAGATGAAGTCTAGCAGGGGTTTCGAGCGTGTCAAGCCAGAAATTTCTGCCGGAATCTTGCATTTGTGACTGTTGCTTGGCGGCCTCGTCGCTCACCCGCCCAGCGGGTGGCCGGAATAAATGCCCAGCCATCGTGGCAATCGAGCGTGATACGATGCAGACACCAATGAAAGAAAGCAAACGCAATATGAGGCCTGGCTCCTACCGGATCGGCGGGCTGCCACGCTGGATCCTCTACGCCCAAATCCTGGAGACGTCATGAACTCAGCTATCGCCGATTCCGGCAAGCCCCCTTGGCAACGAGCTCCGGGCGCCCCGCCACCGCCACGACGGTCGTTGCCCCTAGACGAAATGTCGCTGTGGATGCTTATCGTGGGTTGGTCATGCTGTTGATGATGGGAGAGGTGATGCAGTGGGCTGCCGTATCCCACGCGTACCCCCACAGTCTGTTCTGGCGAATCCTGGCCTTCAATCAAACGCATGTCGAGTGGGTCGGTATGTCACTGCACGACACCATACAGCCCGGCTTCACTTTTCTGGTGGGAGTCGCGATGCCGTACTCAATAGCGAGTCGCATCCGTAGAGGGGAAGGCTTCCCCCACATGGTCATGCATGCGTGCTGGAGAGCTTTGCTGCTGGTCGCGCTTGGAATTTTCCTGCGATCCACACATAGCTCCATGACGTACTTCACCTTTGAGGACACCCTGACGCAGATCGGTTTGGGCTACCCGATTGCATTTCTGCTGGCTTTTGCGCGTCCGCGTTGGCAATGGACAGCGCTGGGTGTCATCCTGGTCGGTTATTGGGCAGCCTGGGCTTTCTATCCTGCCCCGGGCCCGCATTTCGACTACGCCGCCGTGGGCGTTCCTCCGGACTGGCATCACAACTTCACGGGCTTTCTCTCGCACTGGAATAAGAACAGCAATCTGGGTCAAGCGTTTGATGTCTGGTTTCTGAATCTCTTCCCGCGCGAGCACCCATTTGCGTTCAACGATGGCGGCTATCTGACGCTTAGCTTTATCCCAACGCTGGGAACGATGTTACTGGGGCTGGCCGCCGGGCGCTGGCTCCGCGCCAGCGAGCCGGCCATACCGATCAAACGCTTCCTGCAGGCTGCCGCCATCCTCATCGCAGCGGCATTGCTCCTTCACTTCGGCCACATCTGCCCTATCGTGAAACGCATCTGGACGCCTGCATGGACTTTGTTCAGCGGTGGTGTCTGCTTCCTCTTTCTGGCAGGCTTTTCCTGGGTAATTGAAGTGAAGAATCGGCGCAGTTGGGCTTTCCCGCTCGTCGTTGTCGGCATGAATTCCATCGCCGCCTACCTGATTGCCCACTTGTGGGAAGACTTCATTCTCGACAGTTTGCGGACCCACCTTGGAACTCGAACGTTTAGCATTCTTCGGGCTCGGTCTGCAGCCCCTGATGCTAGGGATCGCGGTCATGCTGACGTACTGGCTGGTTCTCCTCTGGATGTATCGCCGCAAGCTCTTCCTGCGTATCTGAAGCTGGCCGACAGGCCGACTACAAAGTGCCGCGTCCGTCACCCCACGCAATCCGGCGCCCGAGCAGCATTGATCAAGGCGATGTGAGAAAGGGCCTGGGGGAAGTTCCCCATGAAACGTTCCTGGTCAGGATCGTACTCTTCAGAAAGCAGGCCGAGGTCGTTGCGCAGCGCGAGAAGCCTTTCAAATAGCCTTTCTGCTTCGCCTTTACGGCCTGCGCCGGCGAGATTTTGAACCATCCAGAAGGAACATGGGATAAAGGCAGATTCCTTTTCATGCTTGGTGGGATGGTACATAACGATAAATGAGACCCTCCTGGCTGAGCTTTTTCTGGATCAACCCCATCGTGCCTTGACGCGCTCATCCTCGAATGGCAGAAATCCGAAAATTGGGAGAAGTAAAGCTGAGGCGTCGACGCCTGTTCGATCCAAATGATCGAACGAAACTACCCAGCGTGCGGTTGAAGCCCTGTCTGCATATTTGTCGATGGAGCCGGTCGCGCTTTTGTTTCCAACCTGCAGCCAGCCGCCCTCCGGTGGCAGCGACTCCGTGTTGGAGTGCGAGCCATGCCATCACTTTGGAATATGTGTAGTGCTTCTTCCGATCCCGCTGCTCCCATAGGCCTGACGCGGGGCGCTGATAGATCGACGCGACGTAATTCTGTAAGATCGCGCTGCAAGCCTGGCAGGCGCGGATCGAGATGTATCCTGGCCGCACCATGCTGGCAATGGCATCGGCCACTTCTCCATACACGTCCAGTTGCAGCTGTTCCGATGCCGCGTTTCCCATTCGGACAGGCTGCGACTTCCTATATCCTCGCAACCATGGCAATTGACATTCAGGAAGATGGCGTTCTCCGCGCATCCCATACATGACTTGCATGCCGCGCACATCACTACCCACGGCCTGAAGGAGCCACTCCTGCCAGGCGCGGGCCTCGTCCTGATAGCCAACGGAAAGCAGCGACTCCAGTGTGAAGGCCGCGTCACGAAGCCAGCAATATCGATAGTCCCAGTTGCGATCACCGCCTAGGCGTTCCGGAAGCGATGTGGTCGGGGCCGCGACTATTCCGCCGGTAGGACGATAAGTCAGAGCCTTGAGTGTGATCAGAGAACGCTCGACGGCATCTTTCCACGGGCCGTCGTAAGTGTTGATATCGCACCAGCGCTTCCAGAATCGCTCGGTCTGCTGCAGGGCCTTTCTATGTTGATACGGCGGGGCGGATCCTCTTTCGCGCGAGCATGTGTGAGTACAAAAGAACTTCGTTCGCCCTGTCGCAAAGTAAACTCGGCAGTCGCGATAGCATCTTCGGTATGCACATCGTTGTTGTGTGCGCAAGTATACGAATCCCATTCCTGCGGCGGCAGTCCATGCATTCCCCTTCGCGAGCGACCAGTCCATGGAATGGTGCGTCCATAATCAAATCGGACGCATAGTTCCATCTGCACGGTGACCTTCCCCTGCATGCACTCGACGATACGAACGAGGTCTGAGTGTGTCTCACGGACGGGCATGAAATCAGTGATTAGGAGAACACCGGATGAGTTTCGAACCGGGTTTCGAGAATCAGTGTGTGATCAAGATATCGCCGCGTAACGTCTCCTAACGGAATCGCGGGGAGCTAAGATCCATCTTCCATTCTTTGCGGTTCCAAGCAGTGCTGCGAAACAGGCGGGTGAAGAGAAATCAGGCCAGCATAGCCAATCGATCGACCCGTTCTTTCCGACGAGTGCTGCTGTTTCGCAGTCGCCTATGAGAGCATAATCTTCGATCTTCAGGGCCACGCATTTAATCCTCGATCAAACACGACACCGTCGAAGATTTTAGATGCCGTTTTCTCTGCAATTGCTTGCATCTAACTTGTTTGGAGGGAAGTCCCCTACGGGTAACACAGCAGAGATGAGACAAACAACGACAGTTGTCATTACGGGAGCATCGGCGGGACTTGGGCGAGCCATTGCCCTTGAGTTCGGGAAGGCGGGAGCACAAGTCGGTCTGATTTCGCGGGATCGTGCGGCCCTCGACGTAACCGCGGCGGAAGTTGAGAAGCTGGGCGGAACCGCGGCCACCTATGCAGGAGATGTAAGCGACGATCAGGCAGTAGAAGCGGCTGCAGCATCGTTCGAGGAGCGCCTCGGTCCTATAGATGTCTGGGTCAACAATGCTATGGTATCGGTCTTTTCGCCTATCAAAGAGATGGAGGCGGCAGAGTTTCGCCGTGTTACAGAAGTGAACTATCTTGGCTATGTCCATGGAACACTTGCCGCGCTACGCCGGATGCTTCCGAGGAACCGGGGCCGGATCATTCAGATCGGCTCGGCACTCGCGGTGCGGAGTATACCGCTGCAATCGGCTTACTGCGCCACTAAACATGCGATCGTTGGCTTTACGGATTCTCTGCGCTGTGAACTCTATCACGACAAGAGCGCGGTGAAAGCGATTGTGGTCCACATGCCGGCGATGAATACGCCTCAGTTCACCTGGGTGAAAAGCCGGCTTCCCAATCTTCCCCGACCCGTGCCACCCATCTATGAACCTGAGGTAGGGGCGCGTGTGGTACTGCATGCTGCACTAACTTCATCGCCGCGGCGCGAGTACTGGGTCGGCGGCTCGACTGTGAAAGCAATCGTGGGACAGAAGTTTATTCCCGGCTTGCTTGACCTATATCTGGGCAAGACAGGCTATAAGGCACAGCAGCGCGATGAACCGGATTCACCCGATCGGCCGAATAATGTGTGGCAGCCCGTCCCTACGTCGCTGGGAGCACATGGTCCATTCGACGGCAAATCCCGCCCGTTCAGCCTGGAAGCAGAAGTATCGAAACATCGCGGCTGGTTTTTGTTTGGATGTGGCCTGGTGGGCGCTGCGCTTTGCGCGAGGAAAATGTTCGATGGCTAGGCGATGCGCGGATTCCCCTTGAACCGCGTATAAGGCGGACTGAGGTCGTAGCGGATACCGGGCTCGTTCTGATCACGGCGGTTGGAAAAGAAGATTGCGTCGCCCTGCTTGATCAAATAATCTGCGGTCCGCGCTGCAAGGGCCTGTATTGTGAGCCCGGGATTCGCCGAGCCCTGCGTGGGCAGGATGCTCCCATCGCAGACGAATAGATTCGGGATGTCGTGCGTACGCCCGAACTTGTCGACTACAGAAGTGGATGGATCGCTTCCCATGCGCGCGGCTCCGACCAGATGGGCAAAGCGAGACTCCTGCACAACCTGCTTCGCTCCGGCAGCCCGCATGATTTCCATGGTCTTA
This sequence comes from uncultured Acidobacteriaceae bacterium, assembly GCA_963750845.1. Taxonomy (GTDB): domain Bacteria; phylum Acidobacteriota; class Terriglobia; order Terriglobales; family Acidobacteriaceae; genus KBS-83. Next base: position 38,164 of record CAVVSP010000030.1, on the reverse strand, counting down.
TTCTTTCCAAACTCAATCAGTTTTTTGTCGTTGTCGTGGAGGTTGAAGGTGACCTTCGCAACCCGTGAGCCCATACTGATCTTTTTCTTCGGCTAACTCGACACGATTATCTTCCCAGGGAAGGATTTCTCCAAGGACACCCAGCGTCGCCCAATGGTTATAGTCCATCATGACGCGCCGCATCCCCAGCCCCATGCACCCATTGCGGCAACCATCTGCTTTGCGAACGCCACGGGCAGCGGCCCCACCGTCTGTACGGCAAAGCCACGGGCGAAATCGCGGCGCTTATCAGTTTCGTAGAACTCTTCGGTGAGGGCGTGGGCTGGCGGAGCCTTGTAAAGGCGGATCAACTCATCGAATCGACCGGCAACGACATTGCCGGCTTGCGCCATCAGGTATTTGCCGAGCTGTCCCGCTCGAGTTTGCGAGGCCATGGCGGTGCCCCGGACAGGCGGAGTTGAGGAGCAGCCGCGGAGTTTCGATTGCATACCCGGATACAATTACCGCCCGGGCTCGCTGGAAATGCTCCTTGCCGTCGCGGTCGATATAGACAACGCCATCAGCCCGGCCATCGTCGCGCAGGCTGATGCGAGAAGCCATCGAATGCGCGCGAATCTCCGCGCCATGAGTGATGGCATCGGGCACATGGGTGATCAACGTGCTTGCTTTCGCACCGACCTTGCAGCCCTGCAGGCAAAAACCGCGATAGATGCAATGTGGACGATCTCCATGCGAAGCGGAAAGGATCGCAACGGGTCCTCCCGCAACCGTGCGAATCCCAAGGCTGGCGCATCCACGAACCAGAACATCACCGACTCCGCCAAGAGGATGCGGTCCATAAGGATGTCCGTGTGGATCGCCCCACGGAAACCAGGCCGGTCCGGCAACAGGAATCTCCCGCTCCAGCAATTCGTAATAAGGTTTGAGATCCCAATACGAGATCGGCCAATCGACGCCGACGCCGTCTTCCGAGTACACCCGAAAGTCAGAGGGATGAAAACGCGGGGCGAAAGCTGCCCAGTGGACGGAGCCTCCGCCGACTCCCTTACCGCTGTTGTTCGCGCCCAAGGCGAGTGGATTTGTGCCGCCGGTGATACGCAGATCGTTCCAGTAGAGTTCGTGCGATCCCTTCTCGTCGCTGACCCAGTCTTTCTCCGTATCCCAGAAAGGACCGGCCTCCAGGGCGACAACGCGAAATCCCGCGCGCGCCAGTCGCTGCGCAAGTACTCCGCCGGCGGCGCCAACGCCGATGATGCAGTAATCGACCGATTCGCTGTCGGTAAACCTTCGCATCGGCGAAGGAAGCGTTTGCATGGACCCAAGACGATGCGGCATCAGTGACTGCCCCCGTGACCATGCAGCGATCCATGTTCCGGAGGAGCACCCTCTTCAGCGAGTTCAGAAAGCGAATCGACGGGCGACATTCCACTCGTACCGTTGCTCATTCCTCTCCCATGGTTCGGGCAGGCCGTTTTCGAGCCGCATATATCCACGCGGATAGGCCGGGCCGCCAAAGCCGATCTCATCCCATGCCCACGGGATGCGAATAGTAAGCCGTTACGCAATCTTCCATTAGCAGTGCCCAGAAGCGATGTACCGGCATATGCTCCCAAACCGGATTTGGAGGTTCGGGCTCTCCATCGTGCAGTGACTTCAAGATCAACTCCTGGCGGTGCACGGTGAGTTCGGCGAAGGATTGCTGGAAGCGGGCCTGTGCCATCTCCTCAATTGCCTTGATACCAAGCCTGTATGCATCCTGATCGGGAGGCATATCTTCATACCGGAAGCCGTTCAGGGAATTCTTGTGAAGCCGTTCATCAATGACGGGAAGAATAGGAATGGTGCGCTCCTCGGAGCGATCATCCTGGGGTATGAGGCGGTCGATCATAGCGTCGAGTAAAGCCGCTTCCTCCGCAGAGAAAAAACGGATCTGCGGTATCTTGTCGACACGCTCGCTCACGGTTTTTCGCGTCGCATCCTCCCAGTTCTTCTTCTGAGCCATGGTGCTGTACCCGCTGTAATAGCCGGGTTGGTTGAGATAGCTAACTCACCGCCTGTGGCTCTCAGTTGGAAAAGACTTTCGGCTCATTTCTTCTCCCGTCGCAGCAGGCTCGCCATCAGGCCCAGAAATCCGCACGCGGCAAAAAGCAACGGGGCAAAGATTGGGGGGCCATAGAGTGTGTTGTAGAGCGGCTTCTTCATACCGCCTGGCCGTCGCACGATGCCGCGCGCATGATAGTAAAAGCCGATAGCGCCATCTGCGAGAGCAAGCGCAGAGACAACAGGAAGCGCCGTATTTGCGACGCGGCGGCTTTTCACGGCGCCCGCAGCTGCAGCCATCAGGACGGGAGTAAGCAGGACGGGAGTCCATTGCGCCTTATAGCGAAAATTCGTTTTGTAGTGAGAGTAAAGCGCTTCGAAGCCGCTGAAGAAAGCCCATAGGATGGTCAGAGCCGGAGAGATGCTTTTGAAATCTGCCGTGTCGTAGATTTCTACGCCAGTCAGATCTTCCAAAGGCGACTCCTGCAACTGCATCTTCCAAACATTTTCCGATGGCGTGAAGATCTTCCTCCCGTCCCAGGTAAGAGGCCATCAAGCCGAGATAGGCGCTAGTTCCAAAGAGCAGAGGCGCGAAGATCGGCGGCCCCATCACGATATTGGTAACCGGGAGACTCCAGCCGCCGGGCTTTCGTGCCACACCGCGGACATGAAAGAAGAATCCGATGATCCCATCCGCCAACGTCACAAAGCTTACCCAGCGAAGAACCGTACAGGCTGCGCGGCGACTGAAAACGCCGAGCAGACCCGCGCTCGCCAGCGCGCCGCTCAAAATAACCGGCGTATACATGACTGGATTGCTATAGCTCCCCTTGTAATGCTCGTAACCAACCTCGAGACCGCTGGCAATGCTGGTCGCCGAAACAATAAGACACAGGCTGCGCTGAAAGCAGCCTTTGCGGAGATGTTCAAGCGCTGCCGTCGCGGCTGCGGAGAACGGCGCGGGCAGGTTACGGTTCGCAGCACATTCCAACGCGGTTGTCAGAACAAAACTCACGCCATCTCTCCGGTCATCGCTGGCCCAGTCGTAAATCATGTGTTTCTCCACCTGAGGAACTGCTCTGCGTCGCTATGCTCTGAAGATGAGACCCAGACCGGGCCGTGATCGATCCGGCTTCAGTTCCCCGCCTAGATGTGGAATAAATCCATCGAAAAGCATCTGCTCGATACGCACATGATCATGGAAGTATTCGACGTGTCGGAACCTCGGGATGGCGCACCCCACATGCATGTGAAGCGACGGAGCACAATGCGCAGAGATGGGACAGCCGAAGCTCGCCGCAATCGCGGATCCTTGCAGAAATCCGGTAAATCCCTTGCAGCGTGTCGCGTCCAATTGCAATACGTCGACCGCTCCTGCCTCAAGCATTCGCCGGAAGTAGAACAGGTCGTAGCCATATTCGCCGGCGGCGATCTCCATCCGATCTGGGACGTGATCGCGGACGCGCCGAAGATCGGCAAGATGATCGGAGCTGACAGGCTCCTCAAACCAAGTAACGTCGTACTCAGCGAATCGCTGTGCAAACGAAATGGCCTGCCGAGTGTCATAGGCGCCATTCGCGTCGACGAATAACTCTACATTGGCTCCAATCGCTTCGCGGGCGACACGCACACGCTCGAGGTCAGCATTCGGGTCAGCGCCGATCTTCATCTTTACGCTTTTCAAACCCTCATCAGCCCAACCAGACAGTTGTCTTGCCAGTTGCTGATTACTGTAGGGCGTGAAGCCGCCACTGCCATATGCAGCTACGCTCGGCTGTGCGGTGCCCAGCAAATCGACGACGGAACAATCCAACAGCTTTGCCTTTAGATCCCACAGCGCCACATCGAGTGCCGAGATCGCCATAGACGCAATGCCGCGGCTCCCGTCGTTGCGCACCTGGTCGAACATCGACGCGTGTAAAGCGGGAATATCAAGAACCGGTCGACCGAGCAGGGATTTGTTCGCCAGCTCATCCGCAAGCAATGCCGTGGCTTTATTGCCATATGTATATCCAATCCCGATCCGATCCGCAGCGTGAATCTCGCAAAGCACCAATGTCGTGGAATCCCACTGAAACGTCCCGTCGGCCTCAGGAGCGTCGGTAGGGATCGCATAGGCAGACACCTTTACTCTCTCTACCGAGCTCTCCGAAAATGGCATAGGCCAGAAGTCTTCCTATTCGGCTTATACCAGTTCGCGCACCTTGTCATGCGCATTCGTGAGCGCTATCTTCATGCGATTGGGCTCGCCGCGAACCAGCGCCTCCGCCAGCTTGAGAGCCTGAGAAGCCTTGATCTTCGCCGGCATGGGAGGCGTGAATTGATCGACTACTGCCTCGATTAAAACTGGCCCCCGCCGGCCGAGAACCTCATCCAGCTGCGCCCCGCACGTTGCCGGATCCTCGATCTGAATGGCATCGATACCAGCTCCGCGAGCGATGGTCACGAAGTCGGCGGGATAAAGATCGCAGGCATATTCGGGATTACCCAGAAAGACCATCTGCTCCCATTTGATCTGTCCCAGCGTGTTGTTCTTGATGACGATGATCTTGATATTGAGCTTGTAAGCGGCAACCGTGATGAGTTCGCCGAGCAGCATACTCAATCCGCCATCGCCGATGATGCAAAAGACGGCCGATCGGGATAGGCGACCGCCGCTGCGATGGCATAGGGCAAGCCGCAAGCCATGGTCGCCAGATTGCCGGAGCAGCTGTGCTTCTGCCCGCGCAAGGCCGGAACATAGCGCGCCCACCACGTGGTGATAGTTCCTGAGTCGGAGGTGACGATGGCGTTTGAAGGAATTCGCTTGCCCAGCTCCCAGCCCACCACCTGAGGCTTCATTGGTTTATCCGGCCGAGTCCCGCGTTCTTCCATCAGTTTCTGCCACTCGGCCTTGGCCTTCTGCGCCTTCTCAAGGAAATTCTTGTCATGTTTTTCGACGAGCGGAAGAAGTGCACGAAGCGTATTCTTGGCGTCGCCGACCAGCCCCACATCCGCTGGATGGCGCAGGCTTATTCGCTGGGGATCGATATCGATCTGCACACATTTGATCGATCCGGGCTCGGGAAGAAATTCGACGTAGGGGAACGATGTGCCGACCATCAGCAGCGTGTCACAGCCCTCGACGGCATCCTGCGATGGCTCTGTTCCCAGCAGACCGATCCCTCCGGTCGTATAGGGACTGTCATCTGGTACAGCTGCCTTCCCGAGCAATGCCTTGATGATCGGCGCCCCCAGCATCTCTGCAATTTCTTCCAGTTCCTGAGTGGCGTGCAAAGCGCCTTGCCCTGCAAGAATCGCAATCTTCTTTCCGCGATTCAGGATGTCGGCAGCGTGTTCCAATTCAACCCGGGCAGGCACCTGATCGAAGTATGCCGGTACAGCCGAGGTGTGATGGACAGGGTTTCGCTCGGAACGGCCCTTCTTCACCTCCTGTACCTGCACGTCCACCGGAATGGTGATGTGAGCGACGCCTCGCGAAGCCAGCGCTGTGCGAATCGCAAGATCCGCCACGCTCTCCATATGCGCGCCGCTCATCACGCGCTCGTTGTAAACAGCAACATCGATAAAGAGCTTGTCGAGAGCAACATCCTGCTGGGTAAAGGTGCCGATCAGATCACTGTGCTGGAGGCCGGTAATGGCCAGAACGGGAGCATGATCCATTTTCGCGTCATAAAGCCCATTCAGCAGATGAATGCCGCCGGGACCGGACGTCGCAATGCAAACGCCGAGTCTGCCAGTGAACTTCGCATAGGCGCAGGCCATGAATGCTGCCGCCTCTTCGTGGCGCACGTGAATGAACCGGATCTTCTCCTTCTGTTTCCGCAGGGCCTCGAAGACTCCGTTGATGCCATCTCCTGGAAGGCCAAAGATCGTATCCACTCCCCAAGCGAGCAGACGCTCTACCAGTACCCCGGATGCGTCGCTCATTCTTTTCACCATCTCCCAGACTCAGACTTTTCACAGTGCAGGACATTAGCTTTGACGCCCCCGGAGGTCACATAGGTTGTTGATGCTCGAACTCTGGCTTTCACCACTTCGTTGGGAAGCTCGTTTCTCCAGTGTCGAACGGGGCGCTGAGCGCAGCGGAACGATGGAGCTAACGATGTTCTCAACACAGGCATCTAAATGAGGCTTGAGATTGCGCTCATCGCCGATCTTTATCGGTTGCCGGATCCGGCGATGCAATACCGGATCCCTAAGTTCAAGCATCAACCGCAACGCGCTTCAGAAGCCACTCCGATTAGAAGCGCCCCAAACCCGATCACGGCGAGGAGTCTTATCGCGGGAGCGGTCGGATGCTGCCACCGGGTCACGTCCGCCGCCGCTCAGCGTGCCGGCAAGCAGGAGCCGGAGATCGCCTGCGTCCTGGTCGACGGAGCCGGGCTCGGTATCGACCGCGAAGTGGCTATCGTGCTGCCAGAATTGAGCCGCTGATTGCTCAGATAGTCTCGGTTAGAAGTGGCGATGGATCAGCAGATCTGGAAACCTTTAGGAGGATGGCTGCTGGAAGCAGTGTTGATTGGCATCGTCAACGATGCAGCTAATTTGCAACCAAATCTGGGCTAGAGTTCCATGACTCGACACATTTGCAGTGTGTGCCATCCGTGTGCCGCCCACCCGCGAGTCTGCGCTTCGACCTACCCTCGGAGTAAAACAGAGACTCGCAGGCCGCTACGATCAGCAACCGCCATGATCTTTGTTTTCCCTTGCCGCGTTTTTGTTTTTCCGGCTTTGCGCGCCTTTTTTGCGGGAGGCGAAATTGGCGTCGATAAATGCTTCGCAGAGATCAACGCACCTCGGGCACTACCAATGAGCGGCAGCGCCCTAGTGCTGCAGCGGCGGCTGGTCGTAGTGGCACTGGGTGCCGGAGATGGATTCGTCGACGTTGTAGAACTTCACAGTGCCCGGAGCAAAGTAGGGGTCGCTACCGGGATCGCCGACAAAATGAATGGGCGCCGGCGGCAGATCCACCGTCGGATCGGGGTTGAATCCATTCGGCAGGGTGACGGAGAAACCGAAGCAGCCTCCAATCGGGCAATCGACTTCCTTGTTGCTCCATGCGCAGACGGAATCCTCTTTGCAACTGCTGCCCGGCTTGCATCCGCAGGAGCCATCGCTATGGATGCTGCAATACGTGGTCGGCTGGCAGAACTTTGGCCGATCATTTTCAAAGACAGAAGCTTCGTCTTTCAGATCGATCACGACGGTCAGCACTCCACTGGCGGGATCGTAGCTCTTGGTGATCCAGTTCCCCGAGGTGCTTTGATTGAATCGATACGCCTGGGTAGTGATATCGACCATGCCCGGGACGGCGCTGGCCAGCGCATCCGGGGTTGAGAGATTCTTGCCGATGAAGAGACTGTAGGTCTGGTGCGTCTGTGGCGTGGCGAACAGAAGATAGATGTAGTACGGCACACCACCCAGGAAGTTATTGCTGACGGGCGTCGTGGTGTCTTTCTGGGTGGTGTCGATGTAGTAGCTGCCGTGGTTGACGCTGAGCGTGCTACGCTGTCCGCTCGCCTGGCCCATCATCTGGATGGAAGGACGGGTTTTCGGGTTGGACTGGAAGGCCGTGTACTCAGCATCCGTCAGGTATTGACGATAGAGCGTGACCCCTTTGCATGACTGGTTGGTGCAGGCGGTGACCCAACTGCTGGCTTCGCATGAGCCGCCGGCACCCGCACACTTGGGGAAAAGAGCGGTGGTCACGTACTGATAGGGGCTGGTGTCGACCGTAGCGGTCGCACCGGGGATGGAACTGGCGCATTCGTTCGGTGACCAGCGGCGCATTAAAGAATGCGTCCTTGGTTACGGATATGGAGGGTTCGTTGTTCGGCGGCGTTCCCGACACGAGGCCGGTGATGGCGCCGTCGTCATCGCTCAACTCGGTCTGGCGGTCTACGTCGGTAAAGTTGGTGAAGTCGGCCGGTTGCCAGCCGCAATAGGTCTTCTGAATGGTGGAAATATCCGGAGTGAAGCTCTTGGGCTCCCATAGCGGCTGAATCACGAAGTGACGGATATCGACATTCTGAAACGCAATGTTTCTGGAATGGAACGCCGGTGGATAGTAAAAGCCGTTCGGCTGCTTCCAGGCAATTGCGGCGTTGGGCAGAATGCAGTGACTGGTGGATGAGTTTACGGCAGGCGACAGCATGGCGCCCGACTGATAGGCGTTCATCCAGCCTGCGTTATTGCAACTGCCCGCCGGGTTACCGCTCCCCGACTTGCATTCGCTGAGGGTTCCGACGTCGGTGGTGTGCACATCCATGAAGGCATCGGAGTCCTCAAATGAGGGGCCGTCATAGATGCTGATCATCCGCTGCGCGCCGCTGAAAGCGTCTACCTGAAAGGAGACATCGTCTGCCTTGGAGACGCAGTAGGTCGCACCCGGGGGGCAGCTCAACCCCTGGGGATTGAAGGGGCCCGCATTGGATGCGGCTGGATTCTCGGGCACCTTCGTTCCCGTGTCGATAGGCTGCGTGTTGCCCACGAAGAGAACGCGCTGCGAGAGGTTCCAGAAGCCCTGGGCAGCGTCGGCTCGGGTGTATCCGCCGCCTGTAACAAAGGTGAGGCCGCCGCTCTGCACGTCGGTGATCGCGCTGTCGCGCAGCAGATACCACCAGCCGCGCAGCCAGACAGCGGCGAAGTTTTTCTGCGCCCAGTTAAAGGAAGTGGTGAAGTGATCGATCACGGTTGGCTCGCAGAGCGCTTCATCCGACCCTATACCGGAGCAGAGGTTTACCTTGCTGCAATCGTTCTGATGCGCGTCGTCGCACAGCGTCGCATGCTGGCGCAGATCGCCATTCACCTGAGGGTACGCATTGTCCGGCAGGGGATGGGGATTGGCAATGGCGTGCAGGTTGGTGGAATCGGATGGCGCATCTGAGGAAACCACGCCAAAGCAGGGCGAGGTATTGCTGACAGTCTCCAGCGCATTCATTGCGGTGCTGCAGGAGTTGCCGACGAAGTTCAACGTCGGCGTGGCGCCGCCACGGCCGGCTGTTTGCATGGAAGCGTAGGAATCCCAGGTTTCGTAGAGCGAGGGACCGCTGTTGACAGACGGTGGCATCCAGTAGCAGGCGCCGCAGGTTCCGGCACCGACCGCGACGTTGTAGCGCATGTCGTTCCAGGTGTTGGTGATCCAGAAGATCGAAGGATGATCGTAGTCGGAGTGGAAGGGAAAGATTTCCGCGCCGGAATCCCCAGGCCGGGAGAGGATGCCCGGGACTTTGCGTGGGTTCAGATCATCATCGACCGCCGCGCGGGATTCAATACCGATGTTGGAGTAGAGCTTGTTGTTGATCTCGGTGGCGTCTTCAAGGTAGAAGCCGTGACCGATGGATTGGTAGCCCACGTTGCGTGCGACAAGAAGCCCCTGCGTCGCGTGCACGGTGATGAAGCGCGTCATCGAGTCGTGTATTGAGCTATCGACGATGTAGGTTCCGTCGTACTTGGGGCTCTGGGATGGCTGCGGGACCTTCCGGTCCATGTGAAAGTGGACGGGATAGCGGCCGATCACGCCGCCCTGTCCCAGGTGATAGAACTCCGCGCCCTGCACCTGGTAATTCTGGAAGCCCTCACGCATGAGCGTGTGTCCACCATAAAAACCAGCCGCGGGGAAGTGTTCCACGGTGCGGTCTTGGTCCAGGGGAGTTTGCCCCTCAGAGGCGATCATGATGCTGCGCGTCAGCAGAGCCACGGCGGCTCGTGTTTCCAGACGGCGGGAAGGCTGAGTTGCCGGCCGGTTGGGATCGTCCTGCGGCCCGTTGCCGGCGGGCAGGCTGCTGAAATCGTAGGCGGTGCCGCTGTGCGGATATTTCACCTTATTCTGCAGCGTGATCAATGTCCCTTTGGAATCGCTGCCAACGCCGGCGATGACCAGTTCCTCGGAGTGGCCAGGAAGGTAGTCCGTGGTGGTGAGGACGATGTGGTCGCCATCGCCCCAGGTCGGAACCGCACGATCCACATGGAAGGAAGATTCGCCGCCCTTCAGGTCGTCTACCAGACGCACCCAGCTTGTTCCGGAATCGGAAGGGATCGCAGCGATGGGGGTATTTTCCGACCGAATCCCCTTCGCACCTCGCAAATAGATGGTGCCTCCGTAGGAAAGGGCAAGAACCTTTTTCCCGAAATAAGTTCCTGGGCCATCGGCGGCGTCGAAGACTTCGTATTGATAGAAGCAGTCATTTCCTACGGGCGATTGGGGGTCCAGAGTGGAAGCTTTGACGCAGCGTTGGCTCGGCATCGTTTTCATCGGCACGTTGGGATTGGAGTTCCAGATGGCCTCCGGCACACCGCAAGTGGGGCCGCTCTTGCAGGTGATCGCGGGGACGCCGTCCTGGGCTGTGCCATAGAGCCAGATGCTGATGGGTCCGACGGCAGGCGCGTTGAGCCCTGCGTACAGCCCGCCTTGATTTTCCACCAGGATCGAATGCGCGTGAAAATCGATCTTCGCGTCTGCGAAGGTCAGCGATCCGCCGCCCCAGATATTTACATTGCGATAGTGATACGTGCCCTGGGGCGCGCTGCCGTCGACAGTGCAACTCAAACCATGGATGTCCAGATCGGTCTTCACGTCTCCCGCCGGCAAAATGTGGTTAGGGCCACCGCAGAATTCAGTCGCCGGAGCGCCAATGTCAACCAAAGCGATAACGTAGTTCGCCGAACTGAGCGCGCTGTCGATTTCCTCCGGCTCCACAGCCAGGGCCTCGACTGTTTCGTTCGTGGCAACACGGATCGGTCCCGAATACACAGCTGACGATGTGGTTGGTATTGTCCCGTCGGTCGTGTAGTAAATCGTCACGCCGGGAGTGATATCGCTGATCGTCACCGTCTGCGGCGAACTATAGGTTCCCGCTGCGGGACTGAACGTTGGCTTGGCCGCAAGCGTGATTTTGCTTCCAGTGGACCCGCCGCCACAGCCCGATAGGATCGCAAGCGCCAGTGCGCCGGCGAGGCCGCGGAAGGGCAAAGGCGCTTGCTCCACGTTATCGGGACGACGCCGGCGGCAGAAAGCGATGCAAGGAGAGGTAAGGCCCATGGCTCTTCAGTGACTTCTGGTTTGATGTTCTGATTGAAGGTGCATAGTAGGGCTGAAGACTACCGTTGGCAATAGCACCTTCTTCTAAGGAGCACATTGTTTCCCAAGGGTAATCGAAGCCGTAACCTTTTCAGCATTAGGCTGCCAGGATTCCAGGCGACCGGGCGGCGGCTACTGTGGCGCCCGCTGTCTGAAGCGTCTCGATAAAACGATTCGCGCGTAGTTACGGGTCAATATGTGCTGCACACGGTCAATACCAATGGGGGAGTGTCTGCTGCTGGAGGACCGCTGTCCGGTATATGAGGCCAAATCAAGTTGCTTCTGATGCTTCTGGCATTTGGTTTTTGAGACACCCTTCTTGACCGATCACAAACAGATGTAGTATTTCATACTATACGTATAGGAGATCACGGTGGCTGAGGCGAAACTATCGAGACTTGAATTTCAGATTATGGAAGCGATGTGGGAGAAGGGCGATTCTTCGATCCGCGAGATTCAGGAGTCCTTTCCGACAAAGCGGCAGCCCGCTTACACCACGATCCAAACCACTGTTTACCGCATGGAGGCCAAGGGTGTAGTTCGACGGGCAAGGAAGGTTGGCAACTTTCACGTCTTCGCTGCTTCCATCTCTCGCGATGCCGCACAGCGAAGACTAATTGATGAGCTATTGGCTTTTTTTGGTGGCAGGTCGCAGCCCGTGATGGCGCACCTTATCGAGTCGGGCAAGTTGTCTCTCGAAGATGTGAAGGAAGCGGAGAAAGTGCTACGAAAGCTCCCCTCGAAGGAGAAGCAATTGTGATGTTTCTATCGCTCTGGAACGACGCCTGGATCTCAGCAGTCGTCAATCACCTCTGGCAATCGACTGCGGTTGCACTTATCGCCTGGCTTCTGGCGTGGATGCTGCGAAGCAATCAGGCGCGCACACGCTACTGGGTGTGGATGATCGCTTCGGTAAAGTTCCTTCTGCCATTTTCTCTTCTGATTGCTGCGGGCGAATCGCTTCGTTCTGTGATTGCACCTCCCGTGCGGAGTGCGGCGCTCGCCGTTGTGATGGAGCAACTCGCCCAGCCTTTCCCGCACGCTGTGGCGTCCTCTGCTGCACATCCTATCGCTGCGGCACCTGTTGCCGCCGGATACATTCGCGATCTGCTGCCGTTAATGCTGGTCACGGTTTGGCTTGTTGGATTTTTGGTCGCCGCATTCTCATGGGCTCTCAGGTGGTGGCAGATTCGCTCCATGGTCCGTTCCTCGTCGCAGATGACGCTGCCGGCCAGATACCGGCCTTCGCCACAGGACATGCGCTGGAACCAGGGGTCTTCGGGATACTTCATCCGGTACTTTTTCTACCGATGAGCCTCGTTGATCGCCTCTCTCTGCCGCAACTTAATGCCGTGATTGCGCATGAGATGTGTCATGTGCGGAGGCGTGACAACCTGACAGCCGCAATCCATATGGTGATCCAGGCTGTCTTCTGGTTCTATCCCCCGGTTTCGTGGATCGGAGCCCGCCTGATGGAAGAGCGCGAGCGAGCCTGTGACGAAGCCGTCCTGCAGTCGGGCAACCAAGCGGAGATGTATGCGGAAACGATCCTGAACGTTTGCAAGTTCTATGTTGAGTCGCCATTAGCCTGCATCTCCGGCATCACTGGATCGGATCTCAAACGGCGCATTCTACGCATCACGACGGAGCAGGTTGCCCGCAAGCTCGATTTCAGCAGGAAGCTGTTGCTCGGCACGACGGCAACCGTCGCGATCGCTGCACCAATCATCTTCGGCCTTGTGAATTTGACGCAGGTTCAGGCTCAATCCGCTGCCACGAAGACGACGCAGAGCATCGCGGACACTTGGCAGGGCACACTCCATGCGGGTCGAGATCTACGAACGGTGGTCAAAATCACAAAAACGGCAGCGGATACAAAGCAGTCTTCCACAGCATCGACCAGGGAGGCGATGGTCTTCCGGTCACCAACATCATGCTCGATGGGACAACGGTAAAGATGTCGCTGACGATGATCGGTGGCAGCTATGAGGGCAAGCTGAGCCCGGATGGCAAGACGATCGTTGGCACTTGGAGCCAGGGGCCGAGTCCATTGCCCTTAACTCTGACTCGCGTCACGCCCGAAACGGAATGGACCATCCCACCGCCGACACCGAAGCTTCCGCCGATGGATGCGAATGCATCACCAAGCTTCGAGGTCGCGACTGTCAAACCGAGCAAACCAGATACGCCAGGCAAAATGTTCGGCGTTCGAGGTCGTCAGTTCAAGACTGTCAATACGACTCTGGATGATCTCATCTCGTTCGCATATGGCGTTCACGCCAAGCAGGTCATTGGTGCCCCGGCTTGGGCGGCGACCGATAAATTCGACATAAACGCGGAACCCGACGGAGAATGTGCCCCCAGCGATAAACAGTGGAAGATCATGGTCCAGAAATTGCTCGCCGATCGCTTCCAATTCGGTTTCCACCGCGACAAGAAAGAACTCTCTGTCTATGTCCTCAGTGTAGCCAAGGGCGGCTCGAAAATGACCAAGAGCCAAGGTGATCCGAACGGGCTTCCTGCTTTGTTCTTCCATAATCTCGGAGATTTGCACGTTGCTAACGCAACTATGGCCGACTTCGCTGCATTGATGCAGGCAGCCGTACTGGACCGACCTGTCGTTAATCAAACGGAGCTCGCGGGAACGTATGATTTCACTCTCAAATGGACGCCAGACGATTCGCAATTTGGCGGGATGGGAGCGAAGATTCCTCCCCCGAACGATAGCGCGGACGCATCACCTAATCTCTATACAGCCATTCAGGAGCAGATTGGCCTCAGACTCGACGCTACCAAGGCACCTGCTGAGGTCCTGGTAGTTGATAAGGTCGAGAAGCCTTCCGCCAACTGAGCCGGACAAGTAGCGGGGACAGCAAATAGCGATGACGTGGTGGAAAACGCATCGGAGGTTTTGTCTCGCATGCGTTCTGGGGGACGCTGTCGTTCTCCACTTTGGCCGTTGCTTCCCCATACCATGGGCAGATCACCTTCGGCGGCTTTCCTGTTCCCGGGGCAACAGTTACGGTGACACGGGGTGGGACAACCCTTATCACCGTATCCGACCAGGGCGGTCTGTACGACTTCCCTGATTTGCCGGATGGCGCATGGAAGATCGAGATCGAGATGCAGGGCTTCTCGACGATCCAGTCGGAGATAAATATTGCAGCAAATACATCTGGAACGAAGTGGGAATTGCATCTGCTCTCAGTCGATCAGATGATGGCGCGCTCGAAGCTGAAGCAGCTTCCGGCCAATCCGCTGCAACCTGCACCAGCCGCTGCCGCAGCGAACAAGACGTCACCGTCGGATAGCGAAACGACCGAGACACTGAAACCACTGGAAGACCAGCAAGCCTCGGACGGGTTCCTCGTCAACGGCAGCGCCAACAATGCGGCGACCTCAAGTTCTCGCTCGACCAGGCTTTCGGCAACAGAGGCCGAACAGTAAGAGCCTGTACACCGGCGGGCTTGCCGCATCCTCGACAACTCCGCGTTCGACGCGCGCCCCTACTCGCTCAGCGGCTCCAGACACCGAAGCCCTCTTACAATCGCGTCACCGGCATCTTCACCTTTGGCGGCCGCTGAAGATCCCGCATCTGCTGCCGCACGGCCCCATTTCTTCGTCGCCTACGAGTGGACGCGCGACCGCATCGCCGAGACTGAGTCCGGCCTCGTGCCCACGCTCACCGAGCGCAACGGCGATCTTCCGGGTTGCGCAATCCTCTGGGTCAGCCGTGTTATCTTGACCCGCCACCGGCCAGCCATTTCCCGGTAACCGTATCCCGTCAGCCCTCAGGCGCAGGCCCTCTTGCAGCTTTACCCCTTACCAAATATCAGCGGTACACCGGCTACAACTACCAGATGCCCGTTCTCAACAGCAGCCATCAGGACGCGCTGCTGTCCCGGCTCGACAAGAGCGCTCGGCCGCAAGGATCAGCTTTACGGCGGGTTCAACTTCCAGAGCACCAGCGCCAGCAGCGCCAACCTTTTCGGCTTCAACGATCGTCACGGACATTCTTGGCATCAACGCAAACATCAACTGGTCGCACCGCTTCAGCCAGCATCTGTTTCTCTACAGGGGCTACCGCTTCAGCCGGTCTGCGAACACAGCGCCACGCCCTACTTCGAGGACCGCCGAACGTCTCCGGGCGATGCGGGCATCTCCGGCAACAACCAGGAGCCCACTACTGGGGACCGCCCCGCTCGAACTTCTCGAGTGGCATCGCCTCGCTCTGACGGACGCGCAGAGCTCCTTCAATCGCAGCCGCACCGACGCCTTTTCCGCTTCCACCGCCATCTATCGCGGGCACCACAACATCACCATCGGCGGCGACCTCCGCAAGCAGCAGTTCAACGATTTCTTTCAGCAGGATCCGCGCGGCACCTTCACCTTCACCGGTGCCGCTACCCGGGCGCGGCACCAATAGGCGACCAGCGGCTCCGATCTTGCCGACTTCCTCCTCGGCGTGCCTGACACCAGCTCGATCGCGTTCGGCAACGCCGACAAGTATCTCCGCCAGCCCGTCTACGACGCCTACGCGACCGACGACTGGCGCGTCCTGTCCGACCTCACCATCAACGCCGGCATGCGCTGGGAGTACGGTGCGCCGATCACCGAGCTCAAGAACCGCCTCGTCAACCTCGACGTCGCTCCAGACTTTACCGCCGCGGCTCCGTCCTCGGCAGCGACCCGTGGGCACGCTCACCGGGACGCACTATCCACGTTCGCTGATCCGCCCGGACCGGCTCGGCTTTGAACCGCGCGTCGGCATCTCCTGGCGTCCCATCCCCGCATCCACCGTCGTCGTCCGCGCCGGATACGGCATCTATGACGACACCTCCGTCTACCAGCATCCGCGCTCCAACTCGCCCAGCAGGCCCCGCTCTCGAAGAGTCTCAGCGTGCAGAACAGCGCCGCCTGCCCGCTGACACTCGCCACGGCTTCAACGCATGCTCCTCCACGACCGCGAACACCTTCGCCATCGATCCCAACTTCCGCGTCGGGTACGCGCAGACCTGGCAACTCGCCGTGCAGCGCGACCTGCCCGCCGCGCTCCAGCTCACCGCCACCTACCTCGGCGTCAAAGGCACGCACGGCTCAGCAGTTCCTGCCCAACACCTACCCGATCGGCGCCGCCGACCCTGCCCGGCCTGCCCGTCGGGTTTCATCTACCAGACCTCGGGCGGCAACTCCACGCGGCAAGTCGGGCCAGCTTCAGCTGCGCCGCCGGCTGCGCAGCGGCTTCACCGCCACGCTGCTCTACACCTATTCTAATTCCATCGACGATGATGCCGCCTCGGCGGCCAGGGTCACGTCATCACCAGCCGCGCAAGGCCAGGGTCCTCGCAGACGCAGTTCGCACGGCTGCACGACGCAGCGCACCAACCCAGAGCTCGACCGCGTCGACATCCGCAACCATCGCGCAAAACTGGCTCGACCTCCGCGCCGAGCGCTCGCTTTCTCGCTTTGACCAGCGCCATCTGCTCAACTTGCAGATCGCAATACACCAGCGGCGAGGGACTCGGCGGCGGAACGCTGATGAGTGGCTGGCGCGGCCGGCTGCTAAAGGAGTGGACCGTCGCTCACCGCAATTTACGGCGGGCACCGGCCTGCCCGAGACGCCCATCTATCTCGCCGCCGTTCCGGCACTGGATTCACCGGCACCATCCGGGCCGACCTCACCGGCGCCCCGATCTATGTCTCGCGCGACCGGGCGTGCATCTCAACCCAGCGGCCTACACCGCGCCTGCGCCCGGGCCAGTGGGGAACTGCCGGCCAGCAACTCGATCACCGGCCCGGACCAGTTCACCCTCGACGCTCGCTCGCGCGCACCTTCCGCCCCAGCACGCGCTTCTACCTCGATGCTCGCGTGGACGCCACCAACCTGCTGAACCATGTCGTCTTCACCGGCTGGAACACCACCGTCAACAGCACGCAGTTCGGCCTTCCCGTGGCCGCCAATCCGATGCGCAGCCTGAAACCACGCTGCGCCTGAGGTTCTGAAATGCGAGACTCGCTGCTCGTCATCTTGTGCTTCTACCGCTGCCGCTGTCGCACCGCGCGCGCGCAGCAGATCGGGCAGAACAAGCCCGCCAGGCGCTCCTCGACACCTACACCCTCTCCGTCAAGGCGCAGCTCGTCGTCGAGACCGTCGTTGTCAAGGACAAGAACGGCAACTTCATCCACGGCCTCACCGCGAAGGACTTCACCCTCACCGAAGACGGCGTTCCGCAGACCATTCGCTTCTGCGAGCACCAGGACCTCGCCGCCAACGCCGCACCCCTTGCCGCCTCCACAGCCCGGCAGCGAGGACATCAAGCTCTACAAACGCCTCACCCGCACGCAGATCGCGCCCGAGACCGCAGGAAGCGAGCGCTATAAGAATCGCCGCCTGCTCGCCCTCTACTTCGACATGTCCGCCATGCGGCCTGCCGACCAGCTCCGCGCGCTCACCGCCGCCGAGCATTTCCTCCGCACGCAGATGACCACGGCCGATCTCGTCTCCATCCTGCGCTACCAGGGCGGCTCCGTCGACATCCTGCAGGACTTCACCGCCGACCGCAACAGGCTGCTCAGCATCCTCCAGACCCTGATCGTCGGCGAGGGCCAGGGCTCGCCGAGACGATCGACGACGCCAGCAGCGCCGATACCGGGCGCCGCCTTCGGCCAGGACGACAGCGAGTTCAACGTCTTCAACACCGACCGCCAGCTCTCCGCGCTGCAGACCGCGGCCAAGATGCTCGGCCAGTTGAACGAGAAGAAATCGCTCATCTACTTCGCCAGCGGCCTTCGCCTCAACGGCATCGACAACCAGGCCCAGCTCCACGCGACGGTCGACGCCGCCATCAAGGCGGGCGTCTCCTTCTGGCCGATCGACGCGCGCGGCCTCGTCGCCGAAGCTCCGCTCGGCGATGCGACCCAAGGCTCGCCGGGCAACGCGGGCATGTACACCGGCGCCGCCGCGCTCGCCACCACCAACACGCTTCCAGCAGTCGCAGGACACGCTGTTCGCGCTGGCCGGCGATACCGGCGGCAAAGCCCTGTTCGACAACAACGACCTCACCCGCGGCATCGTGCACGCGCAGCAGTCCATCTCCGACTACTACATCCTCGGCTACTACACCACCAACACCGCGCAGAACGGCAAGTTCCGCCGCGTCAAGATCACTCTCAACGACAGACGGCCGCAGCGAATCTCGCCTACCGCCAGGGCTACTACGCCGGCAAGCAGTTCAGCCAGCTTCAACGCCGTCGACAAGGAGCGCCAGCTCGAAGATGCGCTGATGCTCGACGACCCGATCACCGAGCTCTCCATCGCCATGGAGATCGATCACTTCCAGCTCAACCGCGCCGAGTACTTCGTGCCGATCGTGGTCAAGATCCCCGGCCGCGAACTCGCGCTGGCCAAGCGCGGCGGCGCCGAGCACACGCTGATCGACTTCGTCGGCGAGATCAAGGACCTCGTCGGCGGCACCACGGTCACCAACGTCCGCGACAACGTCAACATCAAGCTCACCGACGCGACCGCTGCCGAGCTCGCCCAGTCGCCCCATCGAGTACGACGCCGGCTTCACGCTTCTGCCCGGCAAGTACATGATCAAGTTCCTGGCGCGCGACGACGAGACGGGCCGCATCGGCACCTACCAGACCATCTTCGTCATCCCCAACCTCAACAAGGAAGACAAGCGCGTTCCCATCAGCTCCGTCGTGCTCAGCAGCCAGCGCGTCGATCTAAGGACGCTCTGTACGACGCCGCGAAAAGCAAAGGAACGGGAAAAGGAAACCGCCGTCAATCCTCTCGTCGCAGGATGGCAAGAAGCTCGTCCCCAGCGTAACCCGCGTCTTCAGCACCAGCCACGAGATGTACGTCTATCTCCAGGCCTATAAGCCCTCCGTGGTAAACAGCCTGCCAGCAACCAGCCTCTCTTTGGTTTTGTCAGTCTTTATCGGGGCAATCAAAAAGTCTTTGAGACACCCCCTACGGCGGTCATTCCGGCTGTCGCAAGCCGACTTGGGACAATGCCTCTCAGCTTCACCGTCACCATGGACCGCTTCCCGCCGGGAGAATACGACTGCCAGGTCACGGTCCTCGATCCGACAACCCTGAAGTCGAATTTCTGGCGTGCGCCGGTTCTGCTGGTTCATTAGCAAGCAGCTTCGCCCTTTTGTTGCCGCAGGGTTCGCCTTACCAATGAAGGATTATCGATTGTGGGCTTTCGAGGGACACGGAAATCATCCGATTAGGTATCCCATAACTGACTATTGAAGGCGCATTACCTCGGTATCATTGGGAGACTTGTTGTTGCTGCACAGCCTCATGCCCCTTTCCCCTACGCCCAATCCGCCTCCAGTTCCCGAACAGGGTTTGACTGATACGCGACACTCTACGGGCTTTGAACCCCTACGGTCTCCCCTCTTTCGCAATTTGTGGATCGCTTCCACCATTTCGAACCTCGGCGGCTGGATGCAGGATACGGCCGGAACCTGGCTGATGACGTTGCTTACGCCATCTCCACTGCTCATTGCCCTGATGCAGACCGCCGCTAGTCTGCCGGTTCTGGTTTTGGGACTGCTGGCAGGCGCAACGGCAGATATCTTCGACCGCCGCCGGCTTCTGCTCTTCTGGCAAGCCTGGATGCTGGCCGCGGTCGCACTGCTCAGCGTGCTCACGTTCTTCAACATCATTTCGCCATGGGTGTTGCTCATCCTCACCTTTTTGCTCAATGTGGGAACAGCGATGAACAGCCCGGCTTGGCAGGCGATCATGCCTGAGCTGGTCCCCCGCGAACAGCTTCCGGAAGCTGTGTCACTGAACAGCGCCGGCTTCAACCTGGCTCGCGCTCTCGGCCCAGCGCTCGGTGGACTAGCCATCGCCTTCTTCGTTCATGCGGATACTGGCGCGGCTTGGACCTTCTTGCTCAATTCGCTTTCTTTTGTAGGGGTGATCCTCGTCCTCTACAAGTGGAAGCGGAATCCTCTCTTCAAGAGTGCGTTGCCCGCCGAACGAATCTACGGTTCCATGCGAGCCGGCCTTCGCTATGTCCAGTTCGCTCCGCTACTAAAGACCGCCCTCATACGCGTCTTCCTCTTCACGATATTCGTTAGTGCGGTCTGGTCCCTCCTGGCAGTCGTGGCCGCTCGTGACTTGCATCAAGGCGCACTTGGATACGGCATCCTGAATGGCAGCATGGGGCTCGGAGCCGTCATTGGAGCCACCTCGTTGCCGCGGCTCCGGCGAAAACTCCCAGCCGATACGATTATTGCCATTTCGACCATCGTATTCGTCGGGACATTGCTCATCCTTGCTTTCGCCCATTATCCGCTTGTGATCATTCCGGTATTGTTGCTCGCAGGGTTTGCCTGGACCAGCACCATGTCCACGTTCAACCTTGCCGTCCAGGTTTCCGCGCCAAGTTGGGTTCAGGCTCGCTCCCTCGGTATCTATCAGATGGTCTTTTCTGCAGGCATGGCGCTCGGAAGCGTTATCTGGGGACTCATTGCAACCCATGTTTCGACAAATGTCTCACTTGCCACGGCCGCAGGCGGTCTGTTTATTACGCTGCCCATGACACGCAGGCTCCACGTGTTGCGCGGTGAACTTCCCGATTTCAGCCCATTCCGCTCAACCCCTCCGGCGCCGCAGCTCGCCATGGAGCCGAAGATGTCCGATGGTCCCGTACGCATCCTGATCGACTACTACGTCAATCCGGAGGATTACAACGCCTTCGTCCACGCGATCCACCAGATGAAAAATGTGCGACTGCGTGACGGCGCCATGCGTTGGGGCATCTTTCAGGACACTGGTGATCCCCGCCACCTCACAGAGACGTTCATCATGGAATCATGGATAGATTATCTGCGCCAACGGGAACGTTTCACAGCCTCGGACCTCACGATCCGTGATCGGGTCTTCAGCCTTCACAGCGATGAGGAAGCGCCTCGTATTACACACACCATCTATGCCAAAGAACAGGCTGATGATCGCGGTTCGCACCAATCAGGTACTACATAGCCACGGATTCGACGATATGCGTTGCTAACGCCAGCTCCCCTTGCGAGACAGCGCATCACCTATCCGCGTTTGAAACAACATCGTTTCTTATTAGCGAATTGAGCCGAAGTAGCAGATCGTTCAGTTCTGCCCGGATATGTTTCCGCGCCTCATCCATCGTGAACCACTGACCGCGATCGATTTCCGGAATCTGCAGACGCTTTCCGGATTTTGGAGGCCATTCAATCTCGCACGTATTGCTCTTCAACTGCATCGGGTCGCAGTCACCCCGGAATGCCCAGGCGGTGACGAGCTTCCCACTTCTCTGGCGAACCTCTCCGAGACTGAGGAATTCACCATTGGCTGCGAAGCTGGTCTCCTCGAAGAACTCGCGCTGGGCTGCTGCGAAGGGTTCCTCATCGTCGCCGTATTCGCCTTTTGGAATGGCCCAGGTTCCCTGATCCTTGTTGGCCCAATACGGACCGCCAGGATGGACGAGGAACACCTCGATCTCATCCTGCTTTCTTCGGTACATCAACAAACCTGCGCTGCGTTTTGCCATGTCTATCCACAATAATTTATGAGCGGAACGCTTTGCCTGCAAATCATCGAATGACGTGTGTCCGAGTATTGCGGGCTGGAGAAGCTCTCCGACGACCTGCCCCGGCCTCCGATTCTACGAGCGCGCGAAAGGCGCGATGGTGTGTACTCAGCTATTTCTATTTACTTATCACTGCTTTATCACCGCGTATCGGCAAAGACACGCTCGTTGGCTGGGCCTAGGCGCCTGGATTCGGCAGAACGCGGGAGTGCGCTCGCCGCGCATTGGGTGACCTCGGGCGCTGTCTGTCCTTAATGCACGCTTGCGGGTAACAATTCTTTCGCCCGGTCTTAACGGAGGTCCCTGAGCCTATTTCCAATGCTCGTGCCAACTCCGATTGATCAGGCATTGTGAGGCCAGCTCGCGAGCATCGGTGGAGCGGGCCTCCTCATAAACTTTGTTATGCGGTCACGCTGTAGGGTGCTTCAGGATTTCCGCGAGGGCATGCAATCTTGTCGAATCAGTCGGATTCGTCGCCGTTGTGGCGCTCGTCTCCATAGACGCCGACAGGCCTTGCAAAGCAGCGACCTTGCTTGCGCTCATGTGTGACTTCTCCGCGCTATGGATCGCTTTTTGCACTGCGACGATGCGATCCTGCGGCAAAGCCTGCGACCGCGACAACTGATCCAGATAAGCCTTTGCCACGACCAACTGCGGAGGCCACTCGATCTTCTGCTGGTTCTGTACATTCAGCTCAGTGACTAGAACTGTCTTCGCCGCTTCGAGTTCGTTCTTGGTGAGGAATTTCGTCGGCATCAATTGAAAGACATCCAGCCCACGCGCAATTTCTGAGCCATAGATGTAGCCGTTGTACCAATATGCCGACCAGTCGCCGCCCAGCACCAGGGTCTTCGCATCGATTGGCCCTCGATCGAAGTAGGCAATCTCCACCGGGTGCGCTGCGTCAGTGAAGTCCATCACTGAGATGCCGCCCTGGTACCAGGCCTGCACTTCGATGTCGCGCCCTGGCACCGGAATCAGCGATCCGTTGTGCGCCACGCAGTTTTCCGTGTCGCTTTGCGCCGCCGGCAGCTTGTAATAGCTCGCGAGGCTCAGCTTGTCGTCTTTTAGATGGAAGATCGCATCCGCGCCCCACTTATTAGGATCGTTTGGGCGGCACCGTGCCCCCAGGCCGCCGCCCCACTCGTCGGTAAACACCACCTTCGTCCCGTCATTCGAAAATGAAGCCGAGTGCCAGTAGGAATAATTCGGATCGTTTACCGCATCCACGCGCTTTGGATGCACCGGATCCTTGATGTCCAGCAGGAGACCATTCCCTGAACACGCGCCCGCCGCCAGCCCCATCGCCGAATACACCGTGATGTCGTGGCACTGGTTCGTATCCTTCGGCTTCTCTGCACCCTTATCATGGCTGCCGCCGTTGTTCAGACCGTTCAGCGCGCCCGTCCGCGGATCGATAAACACGCGCGGGCTCGACACCACCTTCGCTTCCCGCGGCGCCGCCACTGGAACCTTGATCACATCGATACGAAACAGCGCAGTGTTGGGGTCCTTCCCCGGTTCCTCGCCTGAGCATCCAGCCAGTTCTTCCGTCTGACGCACAAACGATGTTCCGGACACGTAGATATAAACGTTGTCCTTGTCGTTTGGATCTACAACCAACGTATGGGTATGTGAACCACGGCATGTCTGCACCGCCGCCACCTGCCTGGGGCTCTTGATGTCGGAAATGTCGAAGATTCTCACGCCGCGAAAGCGGTCCTTCTGCGCTGCCGGTGGATGATGTTCTTTCTCATGCCCGGACGCCGGAGGAGGCTCCGGCGGAAAACCCTGCGCACCGCAATCCAACCGTCCATTTGGCATCTCTACGGACATGAAAAGCAGATTTCCGTATACGGACACATCACCTTGTCCGCCGGGGCACACGAGTGTCGTTAGTAGCTTGGTCTTCGCTGGATTGGCAATGTCATAAATGCTGACGCCGTAGAAGTTCCCCTGGAACAGGTGGTTCCCTTGGAATGCGAAATCAGAGTTGGCATAGGCCAACTGCGCGATCACCGGCTTCAACAACTTCGGCATCTTGGACTTGTCGCCTACGCCCAGCAGCGTCAGCGTCTTGTCCACCTGCGGATCGTCCGGCGATGTTGCATCCAATCGAAACGGGCCGGGCTTCTTCAGGAAGAAGAGATGCTTCATGCCCTTCGCCGCTTCGCCCGCGTTGTACATGCCCGCCTTTAGGGTGTAGCGCGGATCATTTGTATCGGATCCGGTCATCCCCGTTGGCAATGGCGGAGCGGGCTTCGGCGCGAACTCGTCCAATTCATCTGTGGGAGTGGGCTTGGCAGCAGCTTTCGCATCAGGTGGCTTTACCACAGGAGCCGCAGGCGCAGGCTGCTGCGCATATAGCAAACAGGCGGGGGATAGCAGAACGATTGCAACCGCCGGCAAAAAAGCCAAACGGAAAGCTACACTCTTCATCCGGTTCATCGTCTCTCCATTAGTGCTTTTTCTCCAGCATATCTTGCATAATTCTGATCTCGGCCCGTTGTGTATTGTCCGCGTCCGTCGCGAAGTTGAACAGGTCCGCATCCTGCCCTGCCCCCGGCGTATCGAACAGGTCCTTCACCATAATCAGCGCGCCGTTGTGATGCTGGATCATCCCCGCTAAAAAAAGGCGATCGAACTCCGCACCCTTCGCCTGGCGTAGCGCTCCCATCTGCTTCGCCGTTAGCATCCCGGGCATGGGAGGCATTGGCTGCCCTGAGATATCCATGTCAGGCATGCTTGGCATCGTCATGGAGATCGGCTCGTGGCGCGCCACCAGCCAGCGCTTCATAAAGTTGATTTCATCCATCTGCGAACTGCTAATCTTTGCTCCCAGCAACTGTACGTCTTTATTGTCCGTACGAGATGGAATCATAGCTGTCATCTCGACGGCCTGGGAGTGATGCATGATCATTCCCTCCATAAATGCGACATCCGCCTGCGACAGACGCGGCACGGTAGGGCGCGTGGAAGGTGGGAGCATCCTGCTCGGCTCGCCCGGCGCCCCAGGCTGAACCACGACAGAAGTGGCCGGAGGTGTCTCTGTCTGCGCGTACGCCGCTGGGAACAGCAATACAGCAAGGGCAGGCACCGATATAAGCAGCCCCAGCAGCGCCCTCGCTTTTCTTGCCAACCGCAGCCCTTTCTGGCGGTGAACGGGGTAACCGCTCAATTTCTGTGAGTAGGCGAACATTGTCGATGCTTCACGCTATCACTAAGTAGCACACGCGTCGGAAGAAGGAGGCCCACTCTTTCAGAAAAAAAAGCGGCGGGCCGTCCCGTAAAGCGTGAAGTATTCTGCGCCGGAATTGCGAGGCCGGAGGCGCAGTAGGGGCAAGCGGTCTCGGTGTCTTCCCACCTGGCGCTGCCCATGTGCTTCACCGGCACCTCGTCAAGCTTTCTCTCCGCTTCGCGGGCCGAGCAGGACATTCCATTGCGAGGCGTCCCATCCCCATCCACTGTGAGAGTAGCCCCCTGATATAAACAACTTCATCCGAAGCGAGGGAAATACACCGTAGCCGCCACTCTTCCGGCGTTCCGATCCTTCCCGACGCAGTTCGCGCCTCGCGATCCGTAAGCTCAAGCGGCTGGCCACGAATACTTGAAATTGTGTATGCCGAGGTTCTCCAGTTTGACAGAGTTACTGGTTATCCATCACTGCTAGTAGAAGTCATGCGAATGAACCTCCAGCGTTTGATCGGAAAGAGGTAACAGACGCGAAGCCTTCACATGAATCACGCCATCCTGATTCTGTAAGGAACCTTCGGCAAGGATGAATTTGCTGCGAGTGACGACTAGGCGCTCACTCTCGTAGAGGTCAGGCGTCACGATGACATTCGCGATGCCTGTCTCGTCTTCCATTGACAGAAAGATGACCCCCTTCGCCGTGCCGGGCCTCTGCCGGGCGATAACGCAACCGGCCGTCCTCACGAACTCTCCATCTCTCCGGCTACACAGTTCTTCCGCAGAAAGAACGCTCTGGCGGCGTAGCGCGCGACGCCGATACGCCATGGGGTGTTTCCCGGTTGTTAATCCGGTGCCGGCGTAATCCGCGACCAAACGCTCTTCGGTAGTCATTTGTTGCAACGGCATGGTCTTCGCATCCTCGCGCAAGAGCTCATTCTTTTGCCGAAGCAGCGGACCCTCCAGCTTGCCCGCGCGTTCGACCTGCCATAGTGCCGCGCGACGATGGTCGACGCCAGGGAGCCAATTTAAAGCTCCTATGCGGGCCAACAGCGTCAGCTCGTTCCTATTGAGAGACGGTACGCGCGCGACAAGGTCTTCCGTGGAATGGAACCGCCCGTATTCTTTGCGCGAGCCTGCAATAGCGTCGCCAGATTGTTTTCGCAATCCCTTTGCATAGCCCAGCCCAAGGCGTAGAGAGAGACTTTCATCAGCCTCATGCTCGATAGTGCAGGCCCAATCGGAGACCTGGACATCGATCGGCTTCATTCTGAGGCCATGCCGTTGTGCATCTTTAACCAGCACAGCAGGCATGTAGAAGCCCATCGGTTGATTGTTGAGAATAGCGCAGGTAAAGGCAGCCAGATACTTCACTTTGAAATAGGCAGAAGCGTAGGCGATCAAAGCGAAACTGGCTGCATGGGATTCGGGAAAGCCGTAAAGCGCAAAAGAGCTGATGTTCTGGATGATGGTTTCCTGGGTGACCACATCAATCTTGTTCGCTATCATGCCGGCCCGCAACTTGCCTTCAAGATTCTTCATGCGCTCCCAGGATCGCCGCATCCCGACCGCGCGGCGCAGTTCCTCAGCCTCCGCCCCGGTGAAGTTGGCGACGGTCATGGCCATGCGCAGAAGCTGTTCCTGAAAAAGCGGCACCCCTAACGTCCGCCTGAGCACTGGTTCCAGAGATGGGTGAGGATAGGAAACGTCTTCCTTCTTCTGGCGGCGCCGCATATACGGGTGCATCATCTTGCCGACGATTGGTCCCGGCCGGATGATGGCAACCTGAACGACAACGTCATAGAATTCTTTTGGATTATTTCGTGGAAGTGAGGCCATCTGTGCGCGGCTTTCGACCTGGAACATGCCAACCGTGTCGGCGCGTTGCAACGTACGATAAACTTCGTCGTCTTCCGGCAACTGCGCCAGGTCCACTTTGTCGCCATGGTGCTTCGGGATCAGCTCCAGGCAATCCTTAAGCACGGCCATCATTCCAAGTCCGAGCAGGTCGACTTTGATAATGCCGAGGTTGGCGCAGTCTTCCTTATCCCATTGCACCACGGTGCGTCCCGGCATGGACGCACGCTCGAGCGGAACAACACGATTCAGTTGACCTTGGCAGATCACCATGCCACCTGAGTGCTGCCCAAGATGGCGCGGCAGATCCTGAATGCGCATACAGAGGTCGAGATATTTGGCGATGCGTGGATGCTTTAGGTCGAAACCCGCGTTCTGAAACGAATGCGCCATGGTGTCGGTTGGGCCACGCCACTCGAAATGGTTCACCAGGCTGGACAAGCGCTGCAATGATTCTGGATCGAAACCAAGAGTCTTTCCAACTTCACGTGCTGCAGATTTGCCGCGATAGGTGATGACGTTAGCGGTCATGGCGGCGCCCAATTCGCCGTAGCGTTGGTAGACGTACTGAATGGCCTGTTCGCGTTTTTCCTCTGAGGGAAGATCAAGATCGATGTCCGGCCACTCGCCGCGACTTTCACTGAGAAAGCGTTCGAAGAGCAAATCCATGCCGACTGGATCGATGGCGGTAATCTCAAGCGCATAGCAGACAGCTGAATTCGCAGCACTTCCTCGACCCTGAATGAGGATGTCGTGTTCTTTGCAGAACCGCACGATGTCCCAGACGATCAAGAAGTAGCCAGCAAATCCGAGCTTGGCGATCAGTGCCAGCTCATATTCCACCTGCTTCTGTGCTCTCTCAAACAAGCCATGCTTTTCTTTAGCCCCATACCGGCGAATGACGCCCTCCTCGACGCGTTTGCGCAGAAAACTATCCATAGTTTCGCCGTCTGGAACTGGGTAGCGGGGAAACTCATAGCCCAGGTCCGCCAACTCAAACCGTAACCGCGAGGAAAGCTCCAAGGTGTTCTCGACTGCTCCGTGGACGTCGCGGAATAACGTTGTCATCTCACGTGCGGGACGAAGATGTCGCTGGCTGTTGAGTGCGAGCAAACGCCCGGCTCGATCAAGCTCCGTATGGTTGCGCACGGCGGTGAAGAGGTCAAGAAGCTCTCGGTCATAGGTATTCGCATACCGCACGCCGTTTGTTGCGAGCAGCGGCAAGCTCAGCGAATGAGCGATGCGGATGGCAGCCTGATTGCGCCACTCTTCTTCGCGCTCCTGGTGGCGTTGCAGCTCGACATAGACGTTATTCGGACCGAAGATACGAATCAGGCATTCGACAGTTTCCCGACCAGCCTTTTCGCCGCCGTGCATCAATGCAGCTGCTAGCGGGCCTTCATCGCCACCCGTGAGACACACCAGACCAGAAGCGTATTGCTCGAAATCAGCAACATTGGCCGCGCCCTCCTGCTTCGTCACTTCTCGCATCTTGAACTGAGTAATGAGCTGGCAGAGATTCTGATAGCCTTCACGCGACTCGCATAATATAGGCAGGCGAGCCGATTCTGGAATGTGCTGATGCGGCAGCCACGGCGGTGGTGTGAGACGCAGACTCAGACTCGACACCGCAATCTCCGCTCCGACATGCGCGCGAACATCATTTTGCTTCGCGCTGATATGAAATCGTGCAGAACCGTAAACCCCGTTGCGATCGAGCAGCGCCATTGCGGGCATCTCCAACTCAATGGCCCGTTGCACGAGACTTTCCGGTTGCGAGGCGCCTTCTAGAAAGCTGAAAGCGCTGGCAGCATGCAGCTCAACATAGCGCTCAGTCATAGAACGCCGCCATCTGCCATTGATTTTGCGTGAGATCAAGCACAATGCAGCAACAGAGCCGTGAATCATCCTCTGCGCGCGCTATCAGATCCCATTGCTCAAATCCCCAGAGCGCCTGGTTCCACCAATCGCCTCCGGTGAGCCATGGGCCATATGCGCGCTCTACTACATACTGCCGTTCGCGAAAAAAGAACCTCGCAGGCTGAGCGTTCTGCAAAGTAATGATGATTGTTTCTGGTGGCCGGAGTTGCCGTAGGACGGTTCGCTGCTGCGAAGAAACAAATACATCGACGTTACAGGAAGATAGCGAGAAAGGCTCTATACGAAAGCCCTCCTCCGCATGCGTGTCCTCGAGTACAGCGCAACCGGCATTGCCCTCGCCTACGATGGCATGGATACGGGCAAGAGTGACATCCAAACGTGGCGCTTCAGGAAGCGGCGGCGAGAAAATGCCTGATTGCACTTTGCTAGTGCTGCCCGGTTCAGCGTGAAGTGCAAGGGCAAGGATAGATGCCGGTGGCGGGTGCGCTTTGAGATCCAGGTGCAGCAGTTTCATCCAGAGTTGCTTGTCGGTTGTTGGCAGTGCAGGTCGAATAGTACGGCTATGCGATGTTCTGCCTTCAAGCGACAATGTGATGGTCACGGTGGCCATGGACAGAATGCGTGCCGTTGCTCGCAAAATCAGTTGATCGAGCATGATGTCAACAACAAACAGGAGCGACTCCAGCAATTCGACGGGTGTATCGAGTTCCATCCGTTCGTCAAGAGCGAAGGCCGGTTCAACTGGCTGGAACAGGTGCGCTAACTCACCCCGCGCGAGCTGACGAAGATGCCTGCCATACTGGCCCATGCGGGCAATCAGTTCTTCTTCAGGCAGAGCAGCCAGCATCCCCAAGGTACGAATACCCCAAAGCGCAAAGGTCTCTGCCTGTTGCTCTGTTAGATCGAGAACGGTCAGTGGTAGAGGCGCCAACACTGCTGCCTCTTCGCCGAATGGGATCACCTGGATGGAAGTACATGGTGATGGAGCTTTCGCAAGACAAACAGCTGCATGGAAATTGTTGCTTACAACAATTTGAGCTGAGATACCAAGCGACTTCACTCGTTGCAGCAGACTCCTCGCAAGCATCGCCGGTGGCCCGAATAGGTCCTGTGTCCCGGCAATATCGATGCCGCAGAGCAACGCCGTATCTTGGCTGCAATCTTCGATGCGAGGCGAGAAAGCTGCTGCACATTCC
This sequence comes from uncultured Acidobacteriaceae bacterium, assembly GCA_963750845.1. Classification (GTDB taxonomy): domain Bacteria; phylum Acidobacteriota; class Terriglobia; order Terriglobales; family Acidobacteriaceae; genus KBS-83. Next base: position 8,327 of record CAVVSP010000030.1, on the reverse strand, counting down.
AGGAGAATGGCCCTCGTTGCTGTCTCCGCTCGTAGCGAGCGTGCCAACACGACCGGGTCCTGAAAGGTATCGACCTCGACGCGCGTCATTCCATGCTTCATACCTAATAATCGAGCCTTGGTATTGAGCGAGCAGACCTGCTGGAACGATGGCTCGCCTTCCATCACGACGCATGGCCTGTTGCGCAGTCCCGTCTGTAGCCGAAGAAGAGCTTGCGCGGGAAACTCCTTCGCATACAGGCACGCGTATAGTTCTGCTGGCCTGCTCATCTGCGGCCTGCCCATGTAGTTCGGCTATGCCAGCAGGCGGTGGTTACGCTTTGTGGCGGCTTTCGCAAAGGGACAACGTTATTTTCCATATGCGTGAACCGCTGACGCGCCACTTCGATGTGCGGCCTGATTCCCGTGAAGATTGTTGTTTCATCGCAAAGTGGTTCCGCAGGCTGAAGTCGAAGCAGTAGCTCAGCGCTGCTTTTTGCACACCCGTATTGTGTCAGGAGCAAGATGCTCGCCCGTGTTCTTTCCGCGGCTGCACGATAACGGAACCAGGTCGCGAGCGGTATACGTGAGACGTACTCCGGTGCGATCCCGCCCAGGTCCAACACGATCGCGCCAAAGCCTCCACCCTGCAGCAACAGGTCCGTGACGCGCAATGCCTGCTCTATGCGCGGCCATGGTTTGGAAGCGCACGAAGTCCGCCGTGCAGGTTCAGAAACCCTCTGATAGATCGGCGTAGATGGCTCCTGCAATGGCCTGAAACTACGCTTTGGTTCCGCACGTCGTGGCGCCGTTGTTTCTGATCGCAGCAAACTGCCGACAGCATCTGAGAGTCCTTTGACCTCACTGCGTGGATGGGCTCCAAAGCCTCCGCCATGCAGACCTTTCTTTGCAGGAAGAGGAACAAAGCATTTATCTGGCAAAACAAAGCTGCGGCTCCCGTGCTTTTCACTCGTTTGCGATACGCCACACCGCACCCATAACAACCGTGCAAGATCGATACCGGCAGCGGCAACTGACGCAGGATCAAGGACATTCGATACATCCACCCATGCACAGACCTTTGCTGCTTGTGTGATTTGCGCGAGAAATGAGAGCGCGATAGAAGTCCGTCCAGAACACTCAGGACCGACGAGTTCACTGATCGCTCCGACGGGCAGTCCACCATGCAACACTCCGTCCAGCGCCGTAATACCTGTTGCGACAACTGAGTGCAGGATTTTCGGGGCTGGTGTAAGTGCTGAAGGAATTCTCTGCGCGAGCGTGGATTCGATCTGGAGCCGTATTATCGAGGCAGAAGTCATAGCGAGCATCTTCGCCTTATCTTCGTCTCGACAGCCGGTCGATCGTCAAATGAGGTATGCATCAGCGTCGGTGCAACTCACGGCGATGCTGATGAAAATAAGTGGCTTAATTGTGAGGATTTTTTTGGACCTGATGATGCACATAGGCCGCGGCTCGTCGTAGGTCTTCAAGGAAGATCTTGGTGTCTCGATCGCGATCTTCGTCGCTCCTGGCACGCAAAATCGCCGACGGATGCAATGTAGCGATGATGGGCGGGAAGCCTTCGGTCTCCTGGAGTTTGCCGTGCGATTGCGTGATTTTGAACTTTGAGCCAAGCAAGGACTGCGCGGCTACAGCACCGAGGCAGACAACCAACTTTGGACGAACCGTTTCCAGCTCCGCTTCCAGCCATGGCCTGCATGCATGGATCTCCTGCATGTTCGGCTTCTTGTGAATGCGAAGCTTTCCGCGTGGCTCCCACTTGAAATGTTTGACCGTATTCGTGACATAGACCTTTCGCCGATCGATCTCTGCTTCCTCCAAACACCTGTCCAGGAGTTTCCCCGCTGGCCCGACGAAGGGTCGCCCCTCTTTGTCTTCACGGTCTCCGGGTTGTTCGCCGATCATCATGATGGCAACCATGGGTTGCTTCGTCTCCGTGCCTGTTTCTAATTCTCCGAAGACAGCCTGCGTCGCATGGCGATAAAGGTCACAGCCATGGCATTTCTGAACGGCGCTGCGCAAGACAGGCAACGTGCGAGTCTTCGGTACAAATAGCGCTGCACCTTCTTGTTTCATGGTAGGCATACTTCGTATTAGATGCGTATATCCATCGGGATATATTCAATCTTCATGCAATGTTCGGTGCGTCTACTGATATAAGCGCATTTGGCCATCAACGCTCCTCAACAGTTAGCTGGACGAACCCTCCGTAGCTACAGCATCGGCAACCATAAGGCTATGCTTCTCTATGCGATAGATAAGAGCGCGGCGACTAATGTCCAGATAACGGGCGGCCTGTGTTTGATTTCCGCCAAACCTCTCCAATGCTCGACTGATGAGCTCACGTTCAATTGACTCCAGGCTTATCCCGTCTTCAGGCAGGTCCGGCCAAAGAACGGCTGAATTCGTCGCGGCCGGCGCAAATTCTTCAGGCAGGTCTTCTTCCGATATGAGATCAGTCGACGAGAGCACCAACAATCTCTCCAGGACATTTTCCAGTTGTCGCACATTGCCCGGCCATCGATAGGAGATAAGTCGCTGACGGACTGCCGACGACAGGCGCACACCGGAAAGTCCATGCCGGTCTTTTGACCGCTGAAATAACGCGTCAATGAGATCGGGAACATCCTCGCGCCGCTCTCGCAATGGTGGAATTCTCAATGGCACAACTGCGAGCCGATAGTAAAGGTCTTCGCGGAATGCACCGTCTTCAACCATTGCCGACAAATTTCTGTGGGTTGCGGCAATAACCCGTACGTCAATCTTGATGGGCGCCGTTGCACCAACCTTCGGCAGTTCGCCCTCCTGCAGCACGCGCAGTAGCTTGACCTGCGCCTCCAAAGGAAGTTCCCCTACTTCGTCCAGGAACAACGTGCCGCCATCGGCGGACTCGATACGCCCGGTCTTGTTTGAAAGGGCTCCGGTGAATGCACCACGCACATAGCCGAAAAGTTCCGATTCAACCAGGTCTCTGGGTATCGCGCCGCAATTGATGGGAACGAAGGGGCCTTTGCTGCGGCGGCTATTGTGATGAATGGCTCGCGCGACTAGTTCCTTGCCCGTACCCGTCTCTCCCTGGACGAGCACTGTCGCATCTCTCTGCGAGACCCGCGCAGCTTGGTCGAGAACGCGAAGAAGCCCCTTCGAGTGGCCGACAATGCCTTCAAATCCATAGCGCTGATCGAGCGCCGTGCGGAGCGTTCGAACTTCTTCAATGAGATTCTGCCGCTCCATCGCACGATGGACGATCAGGACCAGTGCCTCAAAGTCGATGGGCTTTGCTACGTAGTCGTAGGCGCCCATCTTCATTGCCTCCACAGCAGTTTCGACGGTTCCAAATGCGGTGACGACGATGACGGTCGTCGGCATCTCCGCCTTTGCAATTCGGCTCAGAAGCTGAAGGCCCGAGGTGGGCATGCGGAGGTCAGTGATGACTAGCTGCGGCTCAATGTCGGTGAGCGCGGTCCACGCGGTCTCACCATCCGATGCAAGCGTGACATCATAGCCAGCCTCCTCCAGCTGCATCTTCATGACGCGGCGAAGACTGCTGTCGTCGTCAACGACGAGGATGTGGTTCCGCTTCATAGCGCTAACGCTTTCCCTTCCAGCTCAATCGCGCTTGTCGAGGCAGGCATCTCAAAACGGAAGATGGTGCCGCTCGCATTTGGCACGAAGGTGAGGGAGCCACCATGTTGGGATGCGATGTTTGCAGCGATGGCGAGGCCCAATCCGGTACCGTTTTGTTTTGTAGTAAAGAATGGCTCGAAGATGTGATCCTTTTGTTCGGGCGCGATGCCGTGTCCAAGGTCACAGACTTCAACGCGCAGCGCACCACCTACAAAAAGGGCACGGACAATGACCGTCCCTGGCCCTTCTGTCGCTTGGATGGCATTTAGAACGAGATTGAGCAGAAGTTGTTTGACCTGTTCCGGATCGCACTCTACCTCTCGCATCTTCGCGTCTGCCTGCACTTGCAAAGAGATGCCATCGCGGCTTGCGGCGTGCTGAGCCAATGACGTTACTGACTGGACCATCTCAAGTGGTTCAATCCTCTGCAACCGCGGCAAACGGGGGCGCGCAAAATCCAGAAAACTTGTGAGTAGCTGATTAAGACGTTGAGATTCCTTTATGAGAATTTGCAGACATTCAGCGCGGTCTTGCGATGAGGCTTGGCCGCGCGCGAGTATGCCGGCAGCGCCACTAATACTTGCCAACGGATTCCGAATTTCGTGGGCCAGGCTGGCCGAAAGCTGACCGGCAGCGGTAAGGCGTTCCGTCTGCTTGAGTTGATCGATATTCTGCCGAAGCTCAATATAGACCCGCTCCAGTTCGATTTTCGTCGTCTCCACGCGTTTTCGCTGCATCCGCTCGCGGCCTGCAAGAAGGCCTGCGATAACGCCTGCTGCTCCAAAGGTACTTAGTTCAACGATCTGGTCCTGAGCATCGAGGGGCGCACGAAACCAATGGCGATGAATCGATGGAGCCTGCAAAACCGTCGCCAAAATCACTGTGGCGAGAGCTCCGCGCCATCCAAAAAACATGCCCGCCAGCATGAACGGCAGAATATTCAGATGATGCAGGACGTTATGCAGAACTATCGCATGCGGCGGCGCTATCCAGGTGAACACAGCGAGGAGAATCACAAGAAATGCGATCAGCATTGCCTTTATCCGCACCGATCGCAGACTGGAAGGAAGAACGGCCATAGTGCATTTTCCCACGCTGGCGCGGCAAAACGGAGCTCACAATTGGACAGAAGCGGCAGATCGGTGATTGAGTGCGTAAGCATCCGAGAAGAAGCAATTGCAATTCAAGCGCCACGAACCATTCCGTGAATGCCTCTAGATTTCCCTACTACCCAATGTGCTGAGCCACTGCACCATATGCCACTGCCCCATAACGGACACCCCATGTCCCTTATGGGGCACAGCTGCGGTGCTTCCTTGCGGGAAATACCTCGCATTGGCCGCTTTTGGTGTTTGGCTTTTCGATTGCTTTACTCAAGTCTGTGATATTGCTCAGGCTTGTCCTACTGTTCTTGCTTTTGCCGAGTAGCGTTCTCATCGGACAGGCCGCTCCGAAGGATGCCGGGTCCGCTGCTCGTTCCGGACAAATGGCTTCTGGTTCGCTTGAAGTGTCCCGGTCAGCCACGGAAACACGACGGCGGAGGTGCAAGGCACGCCACTCGTACTGTCATTAACGGACGTTGTCAGGATGGCTGAAGACAATAGCCCTCGTCTTCATGAGGCTCTGGCAGCAAGTCAGCGGGTTAAGGCCGCAGCACAAACGGCGCGAGCTTATACCAACCCCAGTCTTGAGGTTTTTGAGGGTCACCAATCAGCAAGACCTATCGCAACACCCGGAGTGCCCGGATTACTGCAACACTACGCGGCCTACCAAATCATCGAAATTCCCGCTGAACGCCTTGCGCGGCAGCGAGCGGCTGATGCGGCCGTGACCAGTAGCCATTTTGGGCAGAGCGCCATCATGCTATCCGTTACCGCTGATGCGAAGCGTGCTTTCTATAACGCTCTCCGACGGCGTGAGGAGATTTCCCATGCGCAGGAGAACCTGCAGCTTGTACAAGATTTGCGCCGGCGAGTCACTGTAGAAGTCAACGTCGGAGAAAAGGGACGGCTTGAACTAACACGCGCGCAGGCAGAGCTGGCACGAGCTGAGTTCACCCTTCGAAGCGCGCGGCTTGAGTATGCAAATGCCATAGCATTGCTGCGACTCACTATCGCAGCGCCGGCCGAAGCCAATCTCGATCCGCGTGGCACACTGGAGCCAAGCATTGTTCTGCATCCTCTGAAACAACTGCGAACGGAAGTACTGCGCACTCATCCCGCCGTTGCGCAGTCGCAGGCGGATGTTCAGAAAGCCCGTGACGCGCTTGATCATGAGCACTCACTCCGTATTCCGCAGCCTACCGCATTTGCGGAATTTGAAAATCAACCTGACCTCAGATTCTGGCGCGCCGGGATCACTGTCCCAATACCGCTGTGGGACCGACGCAGAGGACAGATCGAAGAGGCGAAGGCCACCATTTCGCAATCGGCTGCCATGCTCGATCAGCGACGGCTCGAACTCATCTCCGCGTTGGAGCGCGCGTATGAACAATATCAATTGGCCGACGAGCAGACCACCTCACTTGAGGCTGGTTCAATGCGCGCAGCCGAGAGCGCGGTCGATGCCGCCAAGGCTGCATACCGGTTTGGGGAACGTGGCATTGTGGAAGTTCTGGACGCACAGCGCGTACTGCAGAGCGTTCGCAGAGATTTGCTAGATGCGCAGTTTGCGCGACAATCTGCATTGGTTGATTTAGAAGAACTTGGCGCAGTCGCGTCGAAAGCGAGACCTTGAATGAGCGCCCCGATTCCTCTCTTAGCCTGGTTGCGGCGCAGAAACATGCCCCTCTGCGCGTTGGCATGCGTATGTGTCGTTATGCCTCTTCTGATCACTGTTCAGGGATGCGCTAGTAAACCGATAGTATCTGTTGCGGAGCAGGTGCCTGACTCAAACGAAATCAGCATTACCCCGGCACTGGCGAAAAACCTACGCTTTGGCATGCCCGAGATGACCGACGTAAACGGCACGCTGCAGGTGCCTGCGCACGTGGAGACAGACGCTCAGCAGATTGCGCGGGTCGGCTCTCCAGTGGCCGGACGCATCCTGAAACTGCTTGTCTTCGAAGGTCAATACGTGAAGTCCGGCACCGTCCTGGCTATGCTGCATAGTACCGACCTGTCCGATACACAATTCGCTCTCATTAAAGCCTCCTCTCGGCAAGAACTCGCGGAAGCCGCGGCAAAGCGCGCTGAACAACTTATGCAGGCTGACGTCATCGGTCAAGCGGAGCTCGAGCGGCGCCGCGCAGAAGTACTGCAAGCAAGCACAGAAGCCGCTTCGTATCGCACTCAACTGCTTGGGCTCGGCATGACGGAAAACCAGATCCGGCGTCTGGAGTCGAGTCGCAAGCTGAGCGCAGACTACCCCATCGTCACGCCACGCAGCGGCACTGTACTTAAACGCGAGATCACGATCGGTCAGGTTGTGCAGCCTGCTGATCCGGCATTCACTATCGCTGACCTCTCCAGTGTCTGGATTATCGCCAATGTGCCCGAGGAAGAAGCCGGCCATCTGCAAAAGGGCATGGAAGTGAAGGTTCATGTTCCTGCGCTTCCGCAGACGAGAGATTGCAGGAAGACTCACCTTCGTCTCACCTATCGTCGATCCCGCTACCCGTACCGTTGAAGTGCGCATGGATGTGGCCAATGCCAACGGCGCGCTCAAGCCGGACCAACTCGCAAGCATGACGTTTACTGGGCACACCGGTCGCAAGCTCACCATACCCAATGCGGCGGTGGTGCGTGAAAACAACAAAGACTATGTCTTCGTGCAAAGTGCACCGCTCAAGTATGTGCTGCGCGAGATGTCTCTCGGCGATGAGGAAAATGATCGCCGCGTTGTGCTCAGGGGAGTACAGGCAGACGAGCGCATCGTGACGGATGGCGCATTTCACCTGAACAATCAACGCAAACAGAACGCTATAAAGGGCGGCCAGTAAATGGTGCACGCTATTATCGCGGGCGCACTGCGACAAAGGCTGATCCTGCTTGTAGTTGCAGTCGTGATGGTGGGTTTCGGCATCAATGCTGCCAAGCACCTGTCCGTGGATGCATTTCCCGATGTCGCAAACGTTCAAGTGCAGATCGCGACCGAAGCCGGAGGCAAATCGCCAGAGGAAATTGAACGCTTCGTCACGATTCCCATTGAGATCGGCATGACTGGTCTGCCGGGCATGACGGATATGCGTTCTCTCAACAAGCCTGGGCTCTCGCTGATCACGCTTGTGTTTAGTGACGGCAGTGACCTATATCGGGAGCGGCAGATGGTTTCTGAGCGTCTCGCCGAACTTCGTGACCGGATGCCCGAAGGGGTTACGCCTGTCCTGGGTCCAATCACCAATGCGCTTGGCGAGGTATATCAATACACGCTTGAACTCCCCGGCGAGAGCACATCCAAACGTGCTTTGACGCGAGAGGACCTGATTCAGCGGCGAACTGTACAGGATTGGTTAGTCCGCCCTTTACTGCGTTCCATCCCTGGCGTCGCGGAGATTAACTCCACTGGCGGATTTGTGAAGCAATATGAAACATTAGTGGATCCGCAGAAGCTGCATTACTACGATCTCACCATAAACGATGTACGTTCGGCGCTCGCCCGTAACAACGCGAATGCAGGAGGCGGTGTACTGCCCCAGCATGCGGAACAATACCTTATTCGTAGCGTCGGTCTGGTACGCGATGTAGACGACATTCGCAA
>CAVVSP010000029.1:0-42543 GCA_963750845.1 uncultured Acidobacteriaceae bacterium | reverse complement strand
AAAGATTTTCTTTCAGATCTCCGGCGCCGGCCATGAGGCGCTGATGGTGGCTGCCGCCAAGGCGCTGAAACCGGGCTATGACTGGTTTTACCCCTATTACCGCGACCGCGCCCTGTGCCTTGCCCTGGGGGTGACGGCGGAGGAGATGCTGCTGCAGGCGGTGGGTGCCGCGGCGGACCCTGCCAGCGGGGGACGGCAGATGCCATCGCATTGGGGTAGCCAACGGCTGAATATCGTGACGCAAAGCTCTTCGGTGGCGACCCAGATGCTGCAGGCCGTGGGCTGCGCCGAGGCGGGACGGTATCTTGCCGCGCACCCAGAAGCAGCCCAGCGGGGCTTCGACCCCGCCGGCGCGGACTACAGGGCCTTCCACAACGCTAGCTTCCATGGCGACGAGGTGGTGTACGCGTCGATCGGCGAGGGCTCCACCAGCCAGGGGGAATTCTGGGAGTCGTTGAGCTCGGCGTCGCTGGACAAGCTGCCGATGCTGTTCGTTGTGGAGGATAACGGCTATGCCATATCGACTCCGGTAGAGGTGAACACGCCGGGCGGCAACATTTCGAGACTGGTGGCGAATTTTCCGAACTTCTTTTTCGCTGAGGTGGACGGTACCGACCCGGTGGAGAGCTACGCCGCCATGACGAAAGCGGTGGCGCATTGCCGAGCACGGAAGGGCCCGGCGTTTGTGCATGGGCACGTCACCCGGCCGTATTCGCACTCTCTCTCAGACAACGCGAAGCTCTACCGTTCGGCCGCGGAACTAGAGGCGGAGAATCTCCGCGACCCGCTGCCGAAGCTGCAACTGCGGCTCTTGCGCGAAGGTGTGATCGATGCCGATGGCATCACCAGGCTGGAGAAAGCGGTCGATGACGAGATACAGGCGGCGACGGATCGCGCACTGCGCGCGCCGTTTGCGCCTGCGGACTCGATCTACAACTACGTCTATTCGCCGGACATCGACCCGACATCGAAGTCGTTCGCCGCGGAGACGGCACCCGTTACCAGCGGCGGTCCCGACAAAACGATGGCGGACCTGATCAACGCCTGCCTGAAGGACGAGATGAAGCGCGACTCGCGCATCATCGTCTTTGGGGAGGATGTAGCCGATTGCAGCCGCGAAGAACAACTCAAGAGCGGCGCGGTGAAGGGCAAGGGCGGCGTCTTCAAGCTGACTGCCGGGCTGCAATGCGAGTATGGCAGCGACCGTGTCTTCAACTCGCCGCTGGCGGAGGCCAACATCGTCGGCCGCGCCATTGGCGTGGCCACGCGGGGGATGAAGCCGGTGGCTGAAATTCAGTTCTTCGACTACATCTGGCCGGCGATGCATCAGTTGCGCAATGAGCTGGCGCCGCTGCGCTGGCGGTCGAACAATGCATTCTCGTCGCCGGCGGTCATCCGGGTGGCGATCGGCGGATATCTGACCGGCGGCGCGCTCTACCACTCGCAGAGCGGCGAAGTGCTCTTTACCCACACGCCGGGAATGCGCGTCGTCTTTCCATCGAATGCTCTGGATGCCAACGGCCTGCTGCGGACGGCGATCCGCTGCGACGATCCGGTGATGTTTCTGGAGCACAAACGGCTCTACCGCGAGACATTCGGGCGCGCTCCATATCCGGGGCCGGATTACATGGTCCCTTTCGGTAAAGCGAAGACGGTGCGCGAGGGCAAAGATCTGACGCTGGTGACCTATGGTGCGCTGGTTCCGCGTGCGCTGCAGGCGGCGCAGCGCGCCAGCCGCGAGCTGGGAGTGGAGGCGGAGGTGATCGATCTCCGGACGCTGAGCCCCTATGACTGGGAGGCGATTGCCGAGAGCGTGCGCCGTACCAGCCGGGTGATCGTGGCGCACGAGGACGTGCTGAGCTGGGGTTACGGAGCGGAGATCGCTGCCCGCATTGCGGACGAGTTGTTCGACGATCTGGATGCACCGGTGAAGCGGGTGGCGGCGACGGATACTTTTGTGGCGTATCAGCCGCAATTGGAGAACGTGATCCTGCCGCAGCCGGAAGATCTGTTCCGTGCTATCGAGAGATTGGCGAAGTTCTAGTTCAGCGGACCCTGGATTTCCTGGACGAGTAACCGTAGCGAGCCCAGGGCGCATCTACAAGGTGCCGATGGACAAAATACGGGCCTATAACTCCTACGATCCAGGATTTAGAAAATGCAGCGACGCTTGCTTCTTGTGGATGACGAGGAAGTTATCCGCTTCACATTGTCGGTCATACTGAGCAAGTACGGCTTTGAGGTAAGCGTTGCCGCCTCGGTGGCCGAGGCATTGCAGAAGATCACCTCGGAGACATTCGACATACTCCTATCGGATCTGAATATCGGCAATCCTGGAGATGGTCTGACCGTGGTCAGCGCCATGCGAAGAACGCAGCCGAAAGCGGTGACGATGATTCTTACCGGATACCCTGCTTTCGAAACGGCGCTCGAAGCGATCCGGCAGCAGGTGGACGATTACATTGTGAAGCCAGCGGATATTCCGGCGCTGGTGAGGACGATCGAGAGCAAACTGGCAACTCCGCCGCGGCAGCGTCAGTTGCCGCCCCCAAAGCGCGTAGCGATGCTGCTGCAGGAGAACTTGCAACGTATCGAGGAACTGTGGCTATCTGCGCTACAGAAAGACGATGCGCTAGCGCGGCTGACGTTAAAGAAAGAACAGCGACACGAATACCTCAAAGGCATTTTGGAGCAGGTCATTCGCGCGGCACAGTCGTACTCCGGTGAAGAGACCGCGAGACACGAACTTTCTTCAGGGGGATACGATCGCAAACGCGATCTGGAGGGATATACGCCAGGCATGATGCTGGCCGAATTCTGTCTGCTGCGGCGTGTTTTGGCCCAGGTTGTTCAGGAAAATCTTCTGGCGGTGAATCTCAGCCATCTGGTGCCGGATCTGGCGCGAGTGAATGAGAGTCTGGATGAGCAGGCGCGAGCTGCGCTAGAGAGATTGTCTGAGTATATAAGGGCTTCCAGCTAGTTATGTGGTTCAGCGTTTGACTGTGCCACGAAGCGCTGGAGCAGGGACGCAGCCTCAGGCTCTCCAAGCACCGTGCTATGCAACGTCGTCATGGGGGGAGCTGCTTTCGCAATGTAAGCCGGAACAGGTGAGTTCGCGGGCAGCAGGAAAAGCTTGTCCAGGGAACGGGAACTCAGGGCAGGCGCGGGGTTGAAACGATCGCGCGCGAGAAGGCGCACGGGCAGGATGTGAGTCCAGCGCGGCGCCTCCAGTAGCCCAAGTGTCGGCGGTTGAGGATCGATCATCACCAGACTTCTGATCTCTGGATGTTTGACGGTGAGATTAGCCGCTACCGTGCCTCCGAGCCCGCGGCCGACAACGATCAAATGGCTGGGGCCGATGTGGCGCACGCTGGCGAGGTAGTAGAGTGCAGCCTCTGCGTCCTGGTCCCAGTGATGCTCGGAGGGCTTTGCCCATTCGCTCTTCCCAAAGCCGCGTGGATCGAAGGCAAAGACGTCATTGCCGAGCGCGTGCAGCGCGAGAATATCCGGCATCGCATCGGAGAGGGATCCGCGCGCGTCATGCAGGTAGAGGATGGCTATGCGCCTGGTGGGGAGAGCTGCTATCTGCTGGAATCCACCAGCCATTGAGCCGCGTGTGCCCGGTTTCGGTGGCGTCGAATCGCACATCGTCGAAGGGCAGGCCATCGGTCGCCGGCGTCGCGTTTACGACGTGCGAGGGGTGAAAGACGAGCTGCCATTGCCCTTGCCAGAAGAGCAGCCCGATGGCGAAATAGACTGCCACGAGCGACGCCACCACCATCAGGCCGATGCCGACGAGGATCCAATGGTGCGACACCAGGGGATTGCGCGGGCGCAGGGGATCGTCGAAGTACCGGGAGGGCGTTGGACGGGTGGGTGCCGGCATGATCAGCCGAACCCCAGCTCATCGGCGGATTCGAGCGGCGTGCCGCAGACGCGGCAGATGACCGCAGAGCAGTCTCCGCAGGTGAGAGGGTCGTTGACGGGCCGCGCACATGTCGGACACCAGAGCGTGGCTGCACGGGACCTGCGCATCTGGATGGTTTCGCTTCGGGCATGTGTTTACAGCGTAGCAGCGGCGGCACGCGATCTTCCACTGGCCGAGCCCGTACACTGCTTCAGAGCGAGGAGTCGGGAATGGGTCAGTGGGTAAGGATCGGCGCTGTGTCTGAGATGCCGGCCGAGGGGACTGCGAAGGCGTTTGAGGCGCCGGGCACGACGATCTGCGTGGCGCGGGTTCAATGGACAACTGGCGGCGTTGAACGATGTATGTCCGCACCAGGGTGCTCCACTGTCTGAGGGCGCGATTGAAGATGGCCGGCTGGTGTGTTCGTGGCATGGGTGGAGCTTCGATCCAGAAACCGGCGCGGAGTTGTGCAATCCGCTGGGCAGTGCGTCGGTGTATCCGCTGCGCGTCGATGGCGATGACGTACTGTGCGAGGTGTAACAACGATGCCGGAGAAGAAGAACGATACCGCGAAGAACCAGTTGGCGATTCCGCCGGGAGCGGCAGACGATCCGAAGGCCTTTGAGCTGGTGCGCGCATGGGTGGCACAGGGCGACCTGCATGTGAGTCTGCAGATGGGCGGCTGGGACGATCCAACCGCGTGGGGCGTGGTGCTGGCGGACCTGGTGCGCCACGTTGCGCGCTTTTATGAAGAGCAGAAGCACCTGCGGCCGGAACAGACCATTGCGCGGGTGCGGGATGCGATGGATGCGGAGCTGGATGGGGAAGAGGAGTCGCCGGACGGCGGGCGGGTGCAGTGATGCTGTATTTCAGAACGTCCATTCCTGCGTCAGGGGAATGTTGAAGTCCGAATAGCGGATCCAGCGCGGGCGGATCACGAACCAGGTGATGTGCGGCCACTGCTTGTGCGCAGCGCAATCCGGCCAGACCGCGAAATAAAATGGCTGCAAGCGTGTGAGTTGCTCGCCAGCGAGTTCTTCAGCGACGCCTTCATATTGCGCTGTGCGTTCGTCTCCATGGCCCACGGTATTGCCGATGGTGAATGAGACGCTTGGGTTCGCCATCATGTTTCGATATTTGCGAGTGGTTTGCAAGGTATCGAAGAGGAGTTCGAAGTCTGGTGTGACTGCATAGCCGACCAGCGCGGCCTGTGGCTCACCTGACGGAGCGAGCGTGCCGAGGACGCCGAGCCGCTGGCTTCGCAGGTAGGCGAGTAGTTCGCTTTGTTCCATCGCTCGCCATCCTTTGATGCAGCGGTTACGAAGCTGCGGCCACAATTTTGGCGAAGGATGCCGGATCGAGCGAGGCTCCGCCGACGAGTGCGCCGTCGATATCTGGCTGTGCGCAAAGGTAAGCTGCATTGTCCGGCTTGACCGAGCCGCCGTACAGGATGCGCATCGCTTCCGATGCGGGCTTGCCGAGAAGCTGTGCGACTTCATGCCGGATGACGGCGTGGGCCTCTGCTGCGATCTCCGGCGTGGCGGTTTTGCCGGTGCCGATGGCCCATACCGGCTCGTAGGCAATGACGATAGGCGCGGCCTGGGCGGCGTCAATGTCTTCGAGCGCCCGGCTAGTCTGCCGGCGGAGGACCGCTTCTGTCTCGCCATTTTCGCGCTGCTCCAGCCGCTCGCCGATGCAGACGATCGGAATCAGCTTGTAGCGCAGGGCGGTGAGGAGCTTTTTGTTCACCAGTTCGTCGGTCTCGCCAAAGTACTGGCGTCGTTCGGAGTGGCCGATCAGCACATGCGTGGCGCCTGCGGCGACCAGCATGGGTGCGGAGATTTCTCCGGTGAAGGCGCCTTCGTCGGCGAAGTACATGTTTTGTGCGCCCACACGGAGCGCGGAGCCCTTCGCAGCGTCCAGCGTGGCTGGAATATCGATCGCGGAAGGGAAGAGGGCCACTTCCGCTGTTGTGGGGAGCGGGCTTTCGAGAAATGTGGAAACGAAGGAGCGGGCCTCGGCGGGGGTCTTGTACATCTTCCAGTTTGCGGCGAGCAGGGGAATGCGCATGGTTCCTTTCGTGCGATGCAGGGATGACATTGGACCGCGAGGCGCCAGTGATCAGTCGCGGTGAGAGATGGCTTTAATTTGCGGGACGACACCGGGCTGCCGGCCGCGGGAGATGGGAACGACCTTGCCCTTGCGGGGGCGAGGCCTGCTCTCCTGTGTTCCCCAATAGTTCGCAATGGAATAGCTCTCCGTGTCCGGGAAGGTGCGGTCAATGCTGGTGCCTAACCCGATGCCGGCAAGCAAGCCGCAAAGGCCGGCGACGACGAGCACAACACCCTGAACGATGCCGGAGCTGACGGAATGCTGGAGATGGCCATGCTCGATCCAGCGCAGGAGATGCTGCTCCGCGGAGATGCTGATGCCGCCGCAAACGACGAAGCCAAGCGGCGCAAGCATAAGCCTGTAGCGCCACGGATGCAGGGAGCGGACGAAGGTCCCGGCAAAACCTGCGATGATGAATGCGACGACGCCACTGAATAAGATGGCGGCGTTCAGCAAGAACACGGAAGGCACGGCAAATTCCCTCATCAGACCCCGGGGGAAAGGACAACTAGCAGATTACGGCTTCTTTCTCAATGCTTCAACCCCAGGCAGCACTTTCCCTTCGAGGAATTCGAGCGAAGCGCCGCCGCCTGTGGATATGTGGGTGATGCGGTCCGCGACTCCGGCCTGTTTGATAGCCGAGACCGAATCGCCACCGCCAACGATAGAAACTGCGTCCCGGTTGCCTGCCACGAGCTCTGCAATGGCGACTGTGCCGTGTGCAAATGCCGGCATCTCGAAGACGCCCATGGGTCCGTTCCACACGATGGTGCTGGCCTCGGCGATTTCACGGGCAAAGAGATCTACCGTCTTTGGCCCGATATCCAGCGCCATCCAGTCCGCGGGGAAGGGCTCGTCGTTCTCGACCGTCTTTGTTTTTGCGTCGGGGGCAAACCGATTTGCCAGCACATGATCGACGGGCAGATGAAAGCGCACCCCCCGTTTCTTGGCCGCAGCCATTACCTGGCGCGCGACGTCGAGCTTGTCGGCCTCGACCAGTGACTTGCCCACCTCCATACCCTGAGCCTTGAGGAAGGTGTACGCCATGCCGCCGCCGATCAGGATCGCATCGACCTTGGTCAGCAGATTGTCGATGACCTCGATTTTGTCCGAGACCTTGGCGCCGCCGAGGATCGCGATGAACGGCTTTGCCGGGTTGGTGAGCGCCTTGCCCATGTAGTTCAGCTCCTTCTCCATGAGAAGGCCGGCCACGGCATGATGCACGAAGTGCGTGATGCCCTCCGTAGAGGCGTGCGCGCGATGGGCGGAGCCGAAGGCATCGTTCACGTAGATCTGGCAGAGGCCCGCGAGCTTCTTGGCGAAGACCGGGTCGTTGGCTTCTTCTTCGGCGTAGAAGCGGAGATTTTCAAGCAGGAGCACTTTGCCGTCTTCGAGCTTGTTGGTGAGCTCGCGAGCAAGGTCGCCAACGCAGTCCGGCGCGAAGGCGACATTCACCTGCTCCCCGATGGTGTGGTCCAGCATGACGCGGAGCCGATCCACGATGGGCCGGAGGCTGTACTTCGGATTCGGCTTTCCTTTTGGACGGCCGAGATGCGAGCAGAGGATCACCTTGCCGCGGTGGCGAAGGACAAACTCGATGGTGGGCAGCGTCTCGCGGATGCGGGTGTCGTCGAGGATTTCGGTGCCGTCGTCGGAGAGCGGCACGTTGAAATCAACCCGGATCAGCACATGCTGGTGCTGCAGTTGATTCGTGCCCTCGGTCAGACTGCGGATGGAAGGGATGTTCATGATTGCAGTTTAGCTTTCCGCGCGATCGAGAACTGCATCGGCTTCAATCTCGATGCGCCATGAGGGATTGAGGAGCGCGGCGACGACAACCATGGTCGCGGCGGGGCGGATATCGCCGAAGAGCTCACCGTGGACTTTGCCGACGGCCTCCCAGTCTGCTGCGTGTGTCAGGTACATGCGGGTGCGTACGACGTTGCGCAGTGTGGCGCCCGCGCCGGCGAGCGCCTGTTCGATGATCTTGAACACCTGCCGCGTCTGTTCTTCCACAGAGGCCTGGTCTGCACCTACCGGGCCGGTGCCGGAGACGTGGACGGCGTTCCCAATGCGGACGGCGCGCGAGAAGCCGATCCGCGGCTCAAAGGGCGAGCTACCCGAAATGTTCTGTCGTTGCGGCATTTTGTGTCAGCCGAGAAAAAGCGGAATCGAGCACCTTGCGAAGATTGTCGCAGGCATTTCGCCTGCGTCTGTACTGCATACATCCCAATAACGGAGCGCCAGAGATGTTGTCGCCGGCGCTCCGTTTTGAGTTATGGCAGGGCCGCGCTTTCTTAAAGCCCCTTCTTCTCCAGAAAGACAATCAGATCGCGGACCCGGTTGGAATAGCCCCACTCATTGTCGTACCAGGAGATGACCTTCACCATGTTGCCGATCACCTTGGTGAGCGGCGCATCGACGATGGAGGAGAGCGGGTTTCCCTTGTAGTCGGCGGAGACGAGCTCATGCTCTTCGACACCGAGAATGCCCTTTAGCGGACCGGCAGCGTGCTTCTTGAGCGCGTCATTGACGATCTGGACCGAGATCGGCTTTTCGACGGTGACAGTGAGATCGACCACGGAAACGACCGGAGTGGGCACGCGCAGGGAGAAGCCATCGAGCTTGCCCTTGAGCTGCGGCAGCACCAGGTGCAGCGCCTTGGCGGCTCCGGTGGATGTGGGGATGATGGAGAGCGCGGCGGCCCGGGCGCGGCGCAGATCCTTATGGGGAAAGTCGAGTGTGACCTGGTCGTTGGTGTAGCTGTGGATGGTGTTCATCAGGCCATTGATGATGCCGAATTCTTCATCCAGTACTTTCGCTAACGGCGCCAGGCAATTGGTAGTACAGGAAGCGTTGGAGATGACATGGTGGGCCTTGGGGTCATATTTGTTCTCGTTCACGCCGAGGACGACGGTGAGATCGTCGTTGGTTGCCGGCGCCGAGATGATGACCTTCTTCACCGTGCCCTGCAGGTGGGCCTTGGCCTTGGTGGCGTCTGTGAAGTGGCCGGTGGATTCGACAACCACCTGCGCGCCCACGGACGACCAGTCGAGCTTGGCGGGATCGCGTTCCGCGAAGACCTTGATCTTCTTGCCGTCCACGGCGATGAAGTCTTCGCCGGCGGTGATGTCGTGAGGCAGGTTGCCGAGAATGGAGTCGTACTTGAGCAGGTGCGCCAGGGTCGCTGGGCGAGGTGAGATCGTTGACAGCGACAAATTCGAGATCGGATTTACCAAGCGAAGCGCGGAAAACGTTGCGGCCGATGCGGCCGAAGCCGTTGATGCCTACCTTCACAGCCATCTAAATATGGTCTCCTCAGAGGGGGTCATGGGAAGTGTCGCGAAGCCAGCGCTCAAAAAATGCCGGCCATACTGCATGATTTTCACGGTTTCCATCTCCGATGCTAGCACCTTGGGCTTGCGAGGGCGGCGGGTTTGCACAGTTATTGCGACAGAGGCGTGACCTGTGTACGATCCACGTAGGCGCGTGTGGATGCGCCAATAGACCGATGAGACGACGTTCCAAGCGCGCCCCAAACCTCTCCGAGCAAACTGGAAAAATTGGGCAGGAGCTGCCCGCGAATCAGCCGGCGCCCTTGCAGCCGAACTACGCCAGCGCGGACTACCCGCCTTCTTCAACCCCACCGCCGCAAGCGAAATCCGCCGATGTGAAGCCGAGTGGAAGAGTGAAGCAACCGCCCGTGGTGGGCAGCGATCTGGATGATGTGGCCCATGCGAGCGATGCCGCTGCGGATGGTGCTGCAGGATCCTCGGCTGCTGACCAGCCGATTCCTGAAGGCAAACTGATTCTGGAGACGCAGCCGGAATCGCCCTCCGCGGTGCCGCCTGAGGCAAACAGTGTCAGCGCGGCCATCGCGCGGTTTCGTAGTGCTGACTATTGGACTGCCGGGCTCCGGCAAAACCACCTGGTTCAAGCGCCGCGGAGTCACGCCGCTCTCCAGCGATCTGCTGCGCACGATTCTTTTCGACGACATCACCGAGCAGCGCTATCAGGGGCTGGTATTTTCCACGCTGCGCTCGCTGCTGCGCGCGCGATTGATCGCCAAGATGCCGTGGAATTACGTGGATGCGACGAACCTGTCGCCGCACGAGCGCCGGCAGTGGATCAAGATGGCGAAGAGCTTTGGCTACGATGTGCAGGCGGTCTTCTTCGATGTGCCGTTCGACGTCTGTATGGAACGGAACCAGCGGCGCGAGCGCACGGTGAGCGACGAGACGATGCACAAGATGGCGGAGCGCCTGCGTCCGCCCAGCTTCAAAGAGGGGTTTTCGAAGATCACGGTGGTCCGCGTGAAGGGCCAGCCGGCGCCGACGCCGGAGAGCGCGATGAGCGCTCCCGTACCTGCAACTGGATGACGATGCTGGATGGAGACGATGAGGGCGAAGAGTAGTTTCGCCGGTATTTTCTAGCGATGAGGCCGGGCCGTGTCCCGGCCTTTCGCTTCTGGATTGGCTTCTGGAGTAGAGCATGGGTGCCGTGCCCGCCATCGAGTTCCGCAATGTGAGCTACCGTCTGCCAGATGGCCGCGCGCTGCTGAACGATGTGACGCTGGAGGTGGCGATGGGCACCACCGTGGCGCTGCTGGGGAAGAGCGGATCCGGGAAGACGACATTGCTGCGAACGGTCAACCGCATGCATGGCGTCAGCAGCGGCGATGTGCTGGTGCGTGGGCGCTCGATCTTCGAGCAGGAGGTCATCCCGCTGCGCCGTTCGATCGGCTATGTGATCCAGGAGACCGGGCTCTTCCCGCACTTTACGGTGGAGCGCAACATCGGGCTGGTGCTGGAGATTGAAGGCAGATCTCGCGCGGCGATTACCGAACGTGCGCACGTGCTGCTTGAAATGGTGGGGCTGAATGCGGCGGATTTTGCGCGGCGGATGCCGCATGAATTGTCGGGCGGGCAACGGCAGCGAGTCGGACTGGCGCGGGCGCTGGCCGCAGGCCAGGACATCCTGCTGATGGATGAGCCGTTCGGCGCGCTCGATCCTCTGACACGCGCGGAGATGCAGGATGTGCTGCGGCGGCTGACTCTGGAGGTGCAGGGAAGCGGCGCGCGGACTGCCGTTCTGCTGGTGACGCACGACCTGGATGAGGCGCTGTACCTGGCCGAACGCGTGGTGTTGATCGAGGATGGCGGGTGGCTGCGAATCTTCCCGCGGAGCAGTTTCTCTCTTCGACAGTGCCGGCGGTGCAGGCCTATGTGCGAGCGATCCATCGCGGCGTGGAGACGCGCTCGTGATGGCAGGCTCCGGCTTTCTCCAACAGCACTGGGACGAGATCGTTTCCTTGACGCTGGAGCATCTGTGGCTGACCGGCGCGGCGATGCTGTTTGCGACGGCCATCGCGATGCCGCTGGGCATTCTGCTGGCGCGCAAGCGGGCTCTGGCGCGGCCGGTGCTCGGCGTCGTGAACACGCTGCAGACCATCCCGAGCCTGGCGATGTTCGGCTTCCTGCTGCCGCTGCCATTCATCGGCGAGCGCGCGGCGCGCATCGCGATCGTGGCGCTTGTCGCCTATGCGCTGCTGCCCATCGTGCGCAACACGTACACCGGCATCACGGGAGTGGACGCGACGGTGATGGATGTGGCCGAGGCCGTAGGCATGACGAGCTGGCAGCGGCTGCGCAAAGTGGAGCTGCCGCTGGCGATGCCCTTCATCCTGGCCGGGCTGCGCACGGCAACCGTCACGTGTGTGGGTATCGCCACCATTGCAGCGGCAGTGGGGGCAGGTGGCCTGGGCGAGTTCATCTTCCGCGGCGTGGCCTCTGTGGACAACCGGTTGGTGCTGGCCGGAGCGGTGCCGGCGGCGCTGCTTGCGCTGGCGGCAGACGGCCTGCTGGGGCTGCTGGATGGAAGCTGCGGCGTGCCGGGGACGAGGCGCGCCGTGAGACGCCGTGCGCGTCTTGGTGGCTGCCGCTGATCATGCTTGTTCTGGGGGCGGCAGGATGCGCACCGCCGCGGCCGGACCGTCCAGTCATCGGGGCGAAGAATTTCACCGAGCAGGTGTTGCTGGGTGAGCTGCTCGCGCAGCACATTGAGGCGCGCACTGGACTGAAGGTCGATCGGCGCTTTTATCTCGCGGGCAGCTATATCTGCCAGCAGGCGCTGGTGGCCGGCCGCATCGACGGCTATGTGGAGTACACAGGCACGGCGCTGACGGCGATCCTGAAGCAGCCTGTGGATAAAGACAGGGCACGGGTTCTTGCAACGGTGCAACGGCTCTACAAGCAGCGATACAACGTCGATGTGGGGAACTCTCTCGGGTTCGAAAACACGTTCGCGATGATCGTGCGGAGCGATGACGCAGAACGTCTGCACGTGGCCACGTTAAGCCAGGCCGCCGCTGTCGCACCGCAGTGGAAGCTGGGCGTGGGATATGAGTTTGAAGAGCGCCCGGATGGGCTGCGCGGCCTGGAGGCAGCATACGGACTGAAATTCAGTGGCTCGCCGCGCACCATGGATCTGGGGCTGCTTTATCGGGCGATTGAGCAGCGACAGGTAGATATCATCGCGGGAAATTCGACGGATGGCCCGATCCAGCCTCTGCATTTGACCGTGCTGGCGGATGACCGGCATTACTTTCCGCCATACGACGCTGTGCCGCTGTTTCGCGAGGAGGCTTACCGTCGCTGGCCGCAGATGCGAGCAGCGGTTGCCGAACTGGCGGGGAAGATCAGCGCGCAGGAGATGCAGGCGATGAACGAAGCGGTGGACGGACAACATCGGGACCCGGCAGAGGTGGTGCGGGAGTTCCGGGCAAAGAAGGGATTGTGAGCAATACTGTGACGAAAGCGCAGATTCAAGCGCCAGAGCCATGGCTGCGGGGCACGCTCACGGATGTGCCGGCGGTGATTCGGGCAGTGGTGCATGCGCTGGAACTCGCTCATGAAGATGCGGAGCGCTGGTGCGGGGATCTGACCGGCGTGGAGGTGAATGCACGGCCGGCCGGTTTGCCATCGGTCGCATCTCAGTTGCGGCATATCAGCGGAAGTGTGGACCGGCTGCTGACTTACGCTGAGGGGCGCGAACTGAGCCAGGAGCAAATGGCGGAGCTTGCACGCGAAGCGGAGGGCGCCATGCCGCACGTGCTGCTGCGTGAGTTTGGGAAGTCCATGGAAGGGGCGAGTCAGCGGGTCCGCGACTTTCTTGGAGCACGATCTGGAGGCGGAGCGCTTCGTCGGACGCAGGCGCTTGCCGACCACGCTCGGCGGACTGCTGGTGCACGTTGCCGAACACACACAGCGGCATGTCGGACAGATGGTGACGACCGCAAAGATCGTGAAAGCTTTGCGGGCGAGAACTACTTCGCCTGAGCCTCAGTGAAGAGGTGACCCATCCTCGACTGCTTGGTCTCAAGGTAGCGCTCGGCAAGCGGCGATGCCGGCGGAACTTCGGCGGAGATGCGCTCGACGACGCGGATGCCTTGCTCTTCGAGCGCGGCAATCTTCTCGGGATTGTTGGTGATGAGGCGCACTGCATGCACGCCCAGCAGCGTGAGGGCCTTCGCCGGAACTTCGAAGATGCGGCAGTCTGCCTTGTAGCCCAGCTCGAGATTGGCTTCGATGGTGTCCAGGCCCTTGTCCTGCAACTCGTAGGCGCGCAGCTTGGCCATCAGGCCGATGCCGCGCCCTTCCTGCTGCTCGTAGATCAGGATGCCTGCGCCGTCATCGACGATGCGCTGCATGGCAAGCTCGAACTGCTGGCGGCAGTCGCAGCGCAGCGAGCCAAAGACGTCGCCGGTGAGGCACTGCGAATGAATGCGGACGACGGGAGGCGCGGCGTGGATGTCGCCGAAGACGAGGGCCACGCAGCCTTCTACGCGACGAACGGGTGGCGGATCGCCGGGCCGGCAGGGCTCCGGCTCCGTAATCACACCTTCAAAACCATGGATGCGGAAATGTCCCCAGCGGGAAGGGAAGTCTGCTTCCGCTATCTTGCTGACCGTGATCGGAGGACATGCTTAGATTATAGTCGGGAGCGACCGGCCGCTTCTTGCGGGCCACGCCGATTATGTACGAACCACGACTCATTCTGATCTCGCTGCTGATCAAGCTGGGCATCGCCGCGGCGATTTCGAGCGCGCTGGCGCGTTCGCGCGTTTTCAAGCGCCTGCTGTTCGCAGAAGATCGCACGGCCGGGCGAGACGATCGGCCTGCTGGCCTTCATCTGCATTCCGCTCACGCTGGGCGTCTGGGCACGGGTGACGGTGCCGAACTTTCTGGCAGCGGATATTGCGTTTGAGACGACGGTGATCCTGGGTGTGTTGCTGGGGCCGTGGTGGGCTGCGGTGGGCGGCGCATTTCTGGCTATTCCTGCCATGCTGCATGGCGAATTTCTGACGTTGCCGGCGAATCTTTGCGTGGCGCTCATTGCCGGGCTCTACGGGCGGCTGGTGGATCCGGAAGAGGTGTGGTCGTTCTCACCCTTTATCGACCTGAGTATCTATCGCTGGGTGCGACGCAACCTGGCGCGTCCGCGGCTGGATCGCCAGATCCTGCTGCTGATGTTGATTGTGGCGATGCAAATCGGACGCATGGAACTCGCACAAGTTATATCCACATCGCCTCTTTGCACTCGATACGCATAGCTGGGTTGTGCGGCTGGCGATCTATGCCTGTCCGGCGGTGGTGGTGGGGATTCCGCTGAAGATCTGGAACGCGATCCAGATCGAACAGAAGCTGGAGGAGCAGAAGCGCCTGGTGCTGGAGGCGCGACTGGATGCGCTGCGGCGTCAGATCAATCCGCATTTTCTGTTCAACACGCTGAACTCGATCGGGTCGCTGGTGCGGTTCCATCCGGAGATGGCGCGGGAGATGATCGTGCGGCTGGCGAATATTCTGCGCGCGCTGCTGCGAGAGCATGACAGCTTCGTTCCGTTCCGCGATGAGCTTGCCTTCACCGATGACTATCTCGGCATTGAGGTGGTGCGGTTTGGCGCGGACAAGCTGCGCGTGGAGCGGGAGATTGAGCCGGAGACGCTGGAGGTGATGGTGCCCAGCATGGTGCTGCAGCCGCTGATTGAGAACAGCATCAAGCATGGGCTGGAGCCGCGTCTGGAAGGCGGCACGGTGACGCTGCGCAGCCGGGTACGCGAGGGCAGGCTGGTGGTGGACGTGGAGGACGACGGCGTCGGGATCATGCCGGCGCGCGCGGCCGCGGTTGGCGCGGTCACGGCGCAGAGCCGATCCGGCAACGGCATCGGGATGAAGAATGTCCGCGAACGGCTTGAGGTGCTGTACGGAGGCGAGGCACGATTCGAAGTGGAAAGCCGCCCTGGACGGGGCACGCGCGTGACGCTGGAGGTGCCTATGGTGTATGAGGCGGGCCCGTCGGCTGTGTAGTGGGATCAACGCGTAGCCAGTCAGCGCGCGTCCTGAGCGAGTATCTGCTCGTAGTAACTTTCGTAAAGCGGAATGATGCGCGAAGCGCAAAAGTGGTCCTGTGCGGTTTGCCGTGCGGCGGCGCCCATAGCTTCCAGCCGCGCGGGATCCTTCAACAGGTCAATCGCGCATTGCGACATGCTTTCAACGTCACCCACGGAGAAAAGGCAACCGTTAATGCCATCTGCGATCAGTTCCGGCACACCGCCCACCCGAGTAGAAATGGCCGGGACGCGGCACGCCATTGCCTCCAGCGCAGCCAGACCGAAGGATTCGAGCTCGCTCGGCATTAGCATCAGATCGGCGAGAGGAAGCAAGTCGGTGACGCTATCCTGCTTGCCCAGAAAGTGCACGCGCTCGCGAATGCCGAGGCTAAAAGCGAGCATCTCGGCCTGAGAGCGGTCCGGACCGTCACCCACCAGAAGCAGGTGGGCGGGAATCTGCTTCACGATGCGGGCGAAGATCTGAACGCAGTCCGTGACGCGCTTGACCGGGCGGAAGTTGGAGAGATGGATCAGCAGCTTTTCGCCATTGGGCGCCCACACTTTGCGTGCCTCCTCCCGCTTGTCCGGTTCCATCGGCGTATAGACATCGCAATTCACGAAATTGGGAATGGCTTCGATCGGCCGCGTGATGGAGAAGTCAGTGAGCGTTTTGTCGCGCAGATATTTCGAGATCGCCGTGACACCGTCGCTTTGTTCAATGCCGAAGCGGGTGATGGGCAGATAGGAGCGGTCCATGCCAACCAGGGTTACATCCGTGCCGTGCAGAGTGGTGATGAAGGGCAAACGCCGCCCCTGGGTCGCGCACATCTGACGGGCAAGGAGCGCGCTGATGGCGTGCGGAATGGCGTAATGCACATGCAGCAGATCGAGATCGTAATATGTCGCCACCTCCGCCATGCGAGTGGCGAGAGCGAGTGAATAGGGGGCGAACTCAAAGAGCGGATAGTTCGAGACTGGGACCTCGTGATAGAGGATGTCGCGCTCGCGGCCGCCCAGACGGAAGGGTTGTGAGTAGGTGATGAAGTGGACCTGATGGCCACGCGCGGCCAGCTCTATGCCCAACTCGGTGGCGACGACGCCACTGCCTCCGTAAGTGGGATAACAGGTGATGCCAATCTTCATGAGCGTTCCCTATCCGTATTCGCTGACAGCAATCTTTGATTGGACGCGGCGCTATGCGGTTGCGATTCAGTCTGTGAACTCACCGTAGTGAATAAGATCGATGCGGGGCAGATCGGCGGGCGGGTTCTCCAACGCGTCGAGCAGGGCGAGGCGTTCCGTTTTGCGGGTCTCGATGAGCCGGGTTCCGGCATGGGAGAGTGCGGCATCAACATATCCGGGATGGCATACGAGCTCCCACGTGCCAGCAGGCATATTGTGCAGCAGTCGCAGGACGTAGGCCGAGTCAAATGTCCCGGTGGCCAACACACCCAGAGCGCCATCCGTGGTGTGAAGGCGGGCAGCGCGCACAGATCGCAAGAACTGTTCGCGGAAGAGCCGCAAGGTACGGACCTGCAGTCGCCGGGTGTGAGGCGCCTTTCCGGTGAGGCGAATTGACCAGTCCGGTTCAAAAGGATTGCGGATGGCGGGCACGTTGCAGGCGCGTGCGGCCCGGATGAGTGGGCCGAGCACGCGAGGGAACATGTGCGTGTGCTTGTGGGTGTCGACGTGCGTAACCGTGATGCCGGCAGCTTGAACCTGGCGAATCTGCGCGATCGCTTCGCGTTCGATTTCTTGAGAGGCGATGCGGCCGCCGAAGAGGTCCACCATGAACGTGGTGAGACTGGAGCGCAGGCGCCCCTCGCGCGCGAGCGTGGGAAGTTCCGCTGGATGCAGCGCGGGCTGGCCGTCCACGAGGACAACGTGACAACCAACGCCGAGCGATGTTTGCCGGAATGCGGCGTGCACCGCATCGCGAAAGGCCGGGCCGGTGGCCATCAAGGTTGCGGAAGGCAACACATCGGCCGCATTCAACTCCAGGATGGCGCGGTTTACGCCTTCCGTCAGGCCGAAATCATCGGCATTGATGATGAGGCGGCGCTCCGCCGGCTGCGGGGTATCCACATCACGAGTCTAGCAAGGCTAGAGCCAGCCCGATGCCTGGCATTGACCCCGCCGCTTGGCTTCCATAGACTCGGGAGAGCTTGCATGCATGAGCCGTCGATGGGCGGATAGCTCAGTTGGTTAGAGCGCCTGCCTTACAAGCAGGATGTCGGGGGTTCGAGTCCCTCTCTGCCCACCATCACTTTCTTGAAATTCAGACAAGGCACCAAAGGGCGCATGGATAAAGGCCATTCGCGTATCTGCGTTCTCCACAGGAGCGCGCTCTGTACGGCTTCTGAAGGCCTATTTTCGTACAACGAGGCCGTCATCGTACAAAGCGGGTCTATGCATTAGATCAGCGGAGGTGGCCTCAAAAGCTGATCTTCAAAATGCGTCCGTCTGTTCCTACGAGCCAACCCGCCTCGTGACTTGCGAAGGCCACGGCCCAGTAGTTCTGGACTCCCGGCAGACTAAGCCAGGTGCTTCCATCATCTGGAGACCATGCAGCGCCGGCGGGACCGGTCGCCACTACTCTTCGATCATTGCTTCGCCGATCATCGTTTCGGTCAGGGTGGTCGTGGCGGTCGAAGCCGTCGTATCGATCGTCGTCAGGCCGAAGCTCCCGCACATAACTGAGGCCGTAGATCGCGCCCGGAAAGGGAGTCTTGCCGCCGAGGATCCAAGTCCGTCCTCCATCTGCGGATCGGGCCACGGTGTTGGAGATCACTGCGGGTGTCGCAAGGTCGCCGCCGCCCAGGATGCCATGAACTGCGTCGCGGAAATCGACGCTAAAGACGCCGGACGACGCTGTGCCCTGGATGATGGGAGTGTCATATGCGTTCCATGTGTCTCCACCGTCCACAGTGGCCAGGATGCGGGCTTTGGCCGCCCCTCCGGTTGCGATCCAGGCGCGTCTCTTTCCCTCGGTCGCGACACAGGTTCCGCTGGCGGCGAAGGAAGCCTCGCCGGACAGCGCCGGTGGCAGACGATCTCCGATGTCATCCCAGGTCTCTCCGTCCCTGATACGGATCGCCGGGAAGACTCCGTTTACCGCGTCACTGGTGGTGATGCCACGGTCTGGCGTCCAGAAGGCGAAGCAGTCATAGAACGCATTCGGATCCTGGTTCTCAAACTGCAGCGTCCACGATTGCCCGCCATTTTCAGTTTTGTAAATGCGTGAATCTGTGCCTGTGCCTGAGGAGAGAAGATAAGCGACGTCTTCGCTGACTCCCTGGACGTCCCGGAATTGAAGAGTTTCCGCTCCCGCCACGACTCCCGCCTGCCACGTTTTGCCCCCATCGATTGTCCGCACAAAGGTGCCGCCGACACCGCTTGCCCAGACCACGCGTGAGTTCACCGGGCTGACCGCCTGGAGCCGGTTGGTAGTGCCGCTCTGCTGCGCCGTAAGGGTAGGCGCGTGATGATGGTCGTGGTAGCCATCGTTTTCGTTGCTTTGCGATGAGCTGGCGGCTTGACCAGACACGGCCACGGTGGAAATGCTAAGCAGGATGACGGATGCGACTGTGAGTCGAGAGTGAAACATGGGACTCTCCCTTATGAGTGGATTTTTGCTTATCGATGCTGCTGCAGGTCCGTGTTGAGTGGTATTCCCATCGTGGTCTACATCTCTCGGAAATCCGCTGGGTGTCGAAATCAAGGCAGTGTAGGCCCGCACAGCGGCACACCATCACTGCTTGCTGGTCTGTTCGAGGAACGTATGCGTTGTGGTGTTGCGGTTCGGCTAAGGCATCGTTCGAATAGCGGTTCATGCGAACCCAGCTTCTCACACAGCCTCGCTACCCGGCTACAAGCGCCGCGGCGGTTTGCAGGGATTAACCCTCAACAGGAAAATGTGCCCGCGTATTTGGGCGGAATGTGACTTTTTCGCTAGAGCGTTTGTCTCTGCCTATGAACGCTGAATCGGAAGAGGAGATTATGTGTTCAAGGGTTTTCGTGACTTGTGCTGCGGGGCAATGTGGTCGACCGGGCCGTGGGTGTTGTCATCGATGCAGCATTCGGGACGGTCGTCACCGCCTTCGTCACCGGGTTGATCTTTCCGGTCTACAAAAACTTTGGTTTCTCACTCGGAGCTCAGGACAACTACATCAACAATCCGCCGTCCGGCTACAAGTCGAACACGTTTCAATTCACAGCCGGGCTAAACTACACCTTCAAGTAGAGAAGCGCTTGACTGCGCCGGCCGGAGAGGAAATTTTCGCGGGAGATAAATCCAATGATGTCATTTGAACAGAACAGGCACCAAATCATCGCGGCGCTCGATGATGAAATCGCACGATTCCAGGAGGCCAGAGCGCTCATCGCAAGATCGGTAACTCAACATCCAGTACACCTTCCGGCGACGCTGCCAATTGCATCTATCGCTCCGAAGAAGCGCAGCCTCTCCGCTGCGGCCCGCGAAAGGATTGCAGAGGCGCAGCGGAAGCGCTGGGCCGAGAAGAAAAAGTTGGCGCCGGTGCTCATCACCCGTGTACCGGCGAAGGAACGCCCCGTCCAACGCGTTCCCAAAATGCTACGCAGGCTGAGCACTTCGTTGACCGGTGATGTTCCCAAGGGCCCAGTTGCAGTGCCGGCGAAAGCCTAGCAGGGAAATCGCACGGCAAGATGATTGTTTTGCGCGTATGCGATCGCACGGTCCCCTTCCATTGCACCCCGCCGAAGGTGGTTCACATGGCCTTCGATCCCCAAGCGGCGTAGCGCATAATAGGAGCCGTGGACATCCGACGCTTCTGCCGCGGAAGAGGAACGCCAGGTTGGCGGGATTGTTGATTGGTCAATGTTGTGGAGTTCGGGTCATGGAGTTCGTGCGGCAAGGTCGGAGAGTGTTCACAGCGGTCAACCTCCAGGTGACGAATCGTTGAGGGACGAGGACAATGCTGCGTCGCGTCGAATATGCCCATCAGCGTAAGATCCGTGAGCGCAACACCGTTGCCTATCGCCTGGCACATTGGCCGATCTGGATATTCGTCTTCTTTCTTGCGCCGGGACCGCTCACATTTGACCTCTTCGCCGGTCGATGGAATCGTTGGAACGCCTTATGGTTGGCGGCTGTTCTGATCGGTACAGGGATTGCGGCATTTCGCGGACATCTTCCGGGCGCAGAACCTGGACCTTATATACTGCGTTTCACAGAAGACCGACCGAATCCGTTCTATCGCCGTGTCTGCTATACCTTCGGCTGGAACGCTGCGATCAACTTCGCATTGATGAATCTGCTGGGTCTATTGATCGCTGCCGGAACGGGAGGCTGGTATATGCAGCAGATTTATGCCCGCGTATACCCTGCTGTCCTGCTACTGATCGTGGTGTTAGGGATGGCAGGTTTCCTGCCACGAGTGCGCCGTTCCACCAAAGGTGAGGGATGGGAGCGCCGGTATTTCTACGGCACTGTGTGGGCGGTCACGATTGCGCAGACTACGCTCTTCGTTCTCTGGAAGGTTTTGCCACGCTCCCATGCGGAAGACGTGGCGAAGCTCGCGATGTATTGCACAGTGCTGTTGGCCGTGGGGGCGGCGGCGGCGGCCGGTCTGTTGCCTCGGACGCGGCCGATTCTGCCGGGAGAGCTCGTCGTTGCGGATTAAACGAGCTGCGGCAGCGCTGGCCTTTGCGCCCTTGGCCGTTGCAGGGCTTGGCTGGCTTTATCAGCGTGCTGGTCTCAAACATGATGCGCGGCGGTATCCGCCACAAGGATTGTTGCTCTCACATCGCGGCCGCTATCTTCACGTCCAGCAGCAGGGAGACGGACAGCCCGCAATCGTGTTCGAAGCGGGTTTGGCAGCAAGCTCGCTGAGCTGGGCGCGCGTCCAGCCGCTGCTGGCTGAGTTCAGCAGCACGACCAGCTACGACCGTGCGGGCCTCGGATGGAGTACTGCGCTCTATTCGGAACCGTTGTTGGCGCAGATGCTTGATGACCTGCAAGCGGTGGTGGCCTGGGCGGGCCGCGGGGAGCCAGTTGTGCTGGTTGGCCACTCGTTCGGCGCATTGCTCCTGCTGGCGTACGCCCAACGATTTCCCCAGCATGTTGCCGGGCTGGTGTTGGTGGAACCGGTTTCACTTCGTGCCTGGTCAGATTGTTCCGCTGCCGATCAACTCCGTCTGCAAGTGGGAGCGACGCTTTCGCGCAGGGGAGCCTGGCTGGCAGAATTCGGTGTCGTGCGTGCCGCGCTCGCGCTACTTCTCCATGGAGGCCAGCGGTGGTCGCAGCAGATCGGCCGTTATACTGCAGGGCCGGGCGCGGCCACGCTGGAGCGATTGACCGGCGAGGTCAGCAATCTGCCTCGGGAATTGTGGCCGCTGGTGGCTGCGCAGTGGAGCCGGCCCCAGAGTTTCCGCACGATGGCGGGCACCTTGGAAGCATTGCCCGTTTGTGCGGTAGATGCGGGACTTCCGTCATTGCCCGCGGAGCTACCGGTTGCCGTTCTCTCCTCAGCTTCGGCGACGCCGGAGGAACTGCGTGAGCGCGATAGCTGGTTGAAGGGGCTGCTGGAGGCGGACCATCGAGTGCTTCCGGCGAGCGGTCACTGGCTGCACCTGGAGCGGCCTGGCGAAGTAGGGGAGGCCATACGGTGGTGTGTCGAGCGCGCGAAGATGCGTTCGTAGCCTCCCTACTATGCGCCGAGCGCACGCAGAATGAGCCCGCCCAGGGCCGCACCGATCATCGGTCCAAGGATCGGAATCGGAGCGTAGCCCCAGTCTGATCCGCCTTTGCCCGCGATGGGAAGGACGGCATGGGCAATGCGCGGGCCGAGGTCGCGTGCGGGATTGATGGCGTACCCGGTTGTCGCGCCGAGCGAAAGGCCAATACTCCAGACGAGACACGCAACGAGATACGGAGTGACGCCGGCCGCAGCTCCGGTGGAAAGAACGAGCTTGGATGTAATGCCGCCGGCGACGATGATCAAAACGAAGGTGCCGATGATCTCGCTCACGAGGTTCCATAGCCAATTGCGAATGGCGGGAGCCGTGCAAAAGACTGCTCGCTTGGCATCTTTGTCCTCGGTGACAGCCCAGTGCGGGCCGTAGTGTATCCATACCAGCGCCGCGCCGACGAAGGCGCCCGCTAATTGCGCCAGAGCAAATGGAAGCAACTTCGCGAAGCTGCCCTCCTTGATGCCAAACGCCAGCGTGATCGCGGGATTCAAGTGCGCATCTGTGCTGCCGAAAAGATTTGCGGTGAAGATGCCGCACATCACGGCAAAGCACCATCCGGTAGCGATGACAAGCCATCCAGAATTTTCTGCTTTAGTGCGTTTCAGCAAAACGGCCGCGACGACACCGTCGCCGAGCAGGATCATCATGAGGGTGCCCATAAATTCGCCCAGCATCGGGGTACGCAACATTCCCAGTGTTCTCCTTCGACCCTAGTCAGGATTTGCCATTTGGCGAAACAAGATACTTTGCAGCGAGTGCAGATGCCGAATCGATCTGGTTGCGTATCCATGTGCCGTCGCGGCGTAGCTCCCGCGCCAGCAGCGTGGCGACTGGCTCGATCATGCGCTGCGCTGCTCTTGCGTTCAGAAAGAGGGCCCGGGTCCGGCGTGAGATGACATCGTCCACGGTGCGCGCCATCTCTTCGCGTGCCGCCCACACGACCTCGGCGGCAATGTAGGGGAGTGATGGGTCGATCTGCGCAGCGAGTGAAGGGTCGCTTGCGGCGAGAGCTTGTATGGCTTCGGCATCGCTGCCATACACGCCAAGAGCGCCGAGGTCATCGATTTCCTCACGATATCCGTGAATGTGCAGGTCGCGTGTCACGCAGGGTTTTTCTTCGAGACGCCCGAGCGTAATGGCGTGATCGACGCAATCCTCCGCCATGTGACGGTAGGTCGTCCACTTGCCGCCCGCGATAGTGAGCAGACCGGAGTTGTCGACATGAATGGTGTGATCGCGAGAAAGAGCGGAAGTCTTGCCAGAGTCCGATCCGGCAGCTTTCACCAGAGGGCGAATGCCAACATAGACGCTGAGGATATCCTCCCGGCACGGTGGACGGCTGAGATAGCGCTCCGCTGTCTCGAGGATGAAGTCGATCTCCTGCTCCATGGGCAGTGGATCGTACGAGGGCTTGTCGATGGGGGTGTCGGTGGTGCCGACCACAGTATGACCGTGCCAGGGGATGGCGAAGAGTACGCGACCATCGCTGGTGTGGGGCACCATGATGGCGGCGTCGGCCCGCAGGAATGAGCGTTCGAAGACCAGATGAATGCCCTGGCTTGGCTCAATCATCCCGCTCGCCTGTGGATCGGAAAGCTGCCGCACTTCGTCTGTGAAGATGCCGGTGGCATTGATGACGACCTTGGCCTTTGCGGTGATTTGCCGGCCGTTCTCGCTGTCCAGCGCGATGACTCCAGTGACAAAGCCTTCGTCATCCTTCGTGATTCCGGTAACGCCTGCGTAGTTAACCAACGTTGCCTTATGATCGGCAGCGGTCTGTGCCAGATCGATGAGCAGCCGTGCGTCATCAAACTGGCCATCGTAGTAAACGACGCCTTGCTTCAATCCGTCAGTCTGAATGTTGGGGAGGCGTTCAAGCGTCTCTTCGCGCGAAAGAACACGTGATCGGCCGAAGCCATACTTACCCGCGAGCAGGTCATAAATCTTGAGTCCGATTCCATAGAACGGCGTTTCCCACCAGGAGTAGCTGGGCACGACGAAGGCGAGATCGTGCACAAGATGGGGCGCGTTCTGGCGCAGCAGACCGCGTTCCTTCAGCGCTTCCATCACCAGGGTGACGTTGCCCTGTTCCAGATAGCGCACCCCGCCGTGTACAAGTTTGGTGGAGCGGCTGGACGTCCCCTTGCCGAAATCTTCGCGCTCCAGCAACAGCACGTCATATCCGCGCGTGGCTGCATCGACGGCGATGCCCATGCCCGTGGCGCCGCCGCCAATGATGACGATGTCCCAGGGCGTGGTGCGTGCTTCGACGCGTGCCAGCATCTCCTCGCGTTTCATGCCTGCTCCCCTTTTGCACCGGAACCCACAGCGGTTTCCGGTTGATTCCAGCCGCGCGCGCGTGAAACAGCGTCACGCCAACGCTCGCGCTGTTGCTGTGCTTTTGTGCGATCGGGGTTGGGTTGGAAACGCTGACCTTCACCGCGTAACTTCTTTATCTGTTGTGGACTTTCCCAGAAGCCCGTAGCCAGCCCGGAGAGATACGCCGCGCCAAGCGCGGTTGTTTCCACATGCTGCGGCCGCAGGATGGGAATACCGGTGATATCGGCCTGGCATTGCATCAGCAGATCGTTCGCTGACGCGCCACCATCGACGCGCAGCTCACGAAAAGGATTCTGCGTCTCCTTATCCATGGCCTCGATCACGTCGGCTACCTGGAACGCGATGCTCTCCAGTGCTGCACGCGCAATGTGGCCTGGCCGCGTGCCGCGTTCGAGGCCAATCAGCAGTCCTCTTGCGTAGGGATCCCAATGTGGCGCACCCAGGCCAACAAAAGCCGGAACAAAGACAACGCCGCCATTGTCCGGAACCGTCGCCGCCAGCGCTTCCACGTCTGCCGACTTGCGAATCATACCCAGGCTGTCCCGCAGCCACTGAACGACCGCTCCTCCGATGAATATCGAACCTTCGAGAGCATATTCGAGCTTGCGGTCGAGGCTGCAGACAAGCGTCGTGATGAGCCGGTTCTGAGAGAGGACGAACTGTTGCCCGATGTGTTGAAGCAGAAAGCAACCGGTGCCATAGGTGTTTTTTGCGTCGCCTGGCGAAAGGCACAACTGTCCAAAGAGTGCCGACTGCTGATCGCCCGCCACTCCCGCGATGGCGACGGAACCGAGTCCGAGAGTTGTAGTTACTTCGCCGATACGGTCGTTCGACCAGAGCACCTCCGGCATCATGCTTTCCGGAATATTCAGCAGCCGCAACAACTCCGAATCCCATTTGCCCTCGACGATGTTGTAGAGCAGAGTGCGTGAGGCGTTGGTCTGATCGGTGACGTGCCGTTTGCCGCTGGTCAGATTCCAGATTAGCCAGCTGTCGACTGTGCCAAAGGCGAGCTTCCCGGCTTCTGCGCGTTGACGCGCACCTTCCACATTGTCGAGGATCCAGGCGACCTTGGTACCGGAGAAGTAGGAGTCCAGCAGCAATCCGGTCCTCTCCCGGACCATGGCCTCGGTGCCCTCGTCGCGCAGGCGGCTACAGAGCGGAGCGGTCCGTCGATCCTGCCACACGATGGCATTGTAGATAGGCTTTCCGGTCTCACGATCCCACACGATCGTTGTTTCGCGCTGATTCGTGATTCCGAGTGACACCACGTCGCGTGGCCTGATACCGGCGCGAGTCAGTACCTCCACGGCCACCGTCAGTTGCGAAGTAAGAATGTCGTATGGGTCATGCTCCACCCACCCCGGATTGGGAAATCGCTGTTCGAATTCGTGCTGTGCCTGAGCCACGCTGCTGCCTTGCTGATCAAACAGAATAGCGCGTGAGCTTGTGGTGCCCTGGTCAAGAGAAAGGATGTACGGCATACGGCGGCAATTATATGCAAGGCCCTAAAGCGGTGGCGCGACTATGCGACGAGAGATTGCTGGGACGCACGTGCGCGCAGCGCTAGGCCGCTCGCCACGGATGTGAACTCGTTGCCGGTGCGCACGCGGTCGCGGCCAAACCGGTCGTCAAAGATTCGACGAACGGCGGGTACCAGCGAGGAGCCACCGGTGAGAAAGACGCGGTCGATTGCGCCGTGTTCCAAGCAGGATTTGGCCATCACCTCTTCGATAGCCCCTTCAATCGCTGCTAGATCCGGTGCGATCCAGGATTCAAACTCGCCGCGTGTGACGGATGCGCGCAGATCGAATCCGTGATCGCGGAAGCGGAACTCGGCCTGGTCCTCTTTGGAGAGCGCAATTTTGGTGCTTTGGACCGCCTGATGCAGTTGATAGCCAAGATCGGACTCGATCAGCTCGGACAAGGCCGCTATCTTCTCTGGCTCGAAGGCGCGAACGCGCGCCGCACGGAGCATCTCGCTCACGGCGCGGGTGCGCAGGAATGAGAGGTGATGCCAATGCTCGAGCCGCACGTAGACCCAGCTTGGAACGGCGACGAGGGTTTTGTCGCCGGACTTTTCGAGCGTGCCAGCACCGAGGTGCGGCGACACCAGGTGGCGAACCAGGCGCGCATCGAAGGCATCGCCGGCAAGGCCGACACCGCTGGTGGCGAGCAACTCGGTCCGCTGCTCCTGCTCGCGGGCGTGGGGGCGCAGTCTCAGAAGTGAGAAATCGCTGGTGCCGCCCCCGAAGTCACCAATGAGCACTAGTTCTTCCTGGCTCAGTGTGGACGCATAATGGTAAGCAGCGGCCACCGGCTCGAATTCGAAGTCCACCTGCGTGAAGCCCGCTCTGGAGAATGATTCGCGCAGGCGTTCGAGCGCGAATGCATCGTCGCTGGCAGACTCAGCACCGACAAAGTGCACAGGGCGACCGACCGTGGCGGCGGTAACGGGGCATCCGAAGTAGCTTTCCGCGTGTTTGCGCAGGTCGGCGAGAATGCGGGCGACCAAATCCTCCAGTAGTTGCCGCCGGCCAAAGACTTCTGTCCCGGTGAGCGTGTGGCTGGAGAGGTACGACTTGAGCGACTGGATCAGTCGGCCCTTCGGTTCGGCTGCGAGATAACGTTCGATACCCTCTGGGCCGCTCCATGAGTGCAGTTGCGACCGTGTTCTGGTCTTCGTCTGCTCGAGGTACAGAAGAGAGCGATACGCGGCAAAGACGCCGCCAGCGGCAGGGAACTGAACCAGCTCCACCGTCCCCTGTACGTCCACCCGTGCAATGGAGCTATTGGTCGTTCCGAAGTCGATTCCAAACATGGCGTGCAGCAGCTAGTTTTTCATGAGCCACGTCTCTGTGCTACCTACTCCATCGGTGCGGCGATGTAGGCCCCCCGTCGTGATTGAGCATCCACCGGAGTGGCGTAGAAGGCCGGCCTGCCCGCGATGGAGAAAATCGCGGGGGTGTCATCAAAGAGATCGAAGGTGAGAACCTCTCCCGGACTCAGCCCGCGGACGACGCTGAGCGGTATGCGGACAGTCGGTAGTTGCAGCGTCGCAAAATGCATGGTTCTCTGCAGACGTGTTAATAGACCGTTCCGCATCTCCGGCGAGGTCTGTCGCGCGGTCTTGGGCGGCCCATCGAGTGAACGGATTAAGACCTTTGCTGCTTCTGAGGAAAGCGTGAATGCGATGCGCCCGCGCTGTGTACCACAGATCAGGTCGAAGGAGAGCGACAGCGTGCTGTCGATTGTGGGCATCAGCCGGTCAATGGCGCGGGGTGGAAGGGAGGGATCGTTGCGAATCTCCAACTCAGGCGAGGAGAGGGCGGTACTCAGATCGCGACAGATAAGATCGACAACGCTGCGGACGATCGACCCCTCGATTTCTGTGGGTTCACGTTCGAGTGAGGTGCCGCCTGGCCCGCCGAGCAGGAGTTCGACGAAGAGATACACCAGGGGAAGATCCATCTGCAGCAACGCTGCCTGGGCTGCGGGCCCGACTGCCAGCGTCGTCACATAATGCGTTTCCGCCTCAGGTGAGTGGATGATTTCATAGAAGGGCGTTCGTTCGACTCCCGCAAGGCTGGCGGTAAACGGCACGCCGAGCCAGCGCGTCATGTTGGCGTTGACCGCGCGAGTGAAGAGCAGGCATAGGCTATGCAGGGTGAGCCGCTGCGCCTCGCTCAGCGCGGTCGGCGCAATGAGCCGTGCGCGCAGCGGGATAGGAGCATCGTCGGAAACGGCATTTACGGGATCAGAATTGGTTTGCATAGAGCGCCTGACGCAGGCTCAGGAAGTGCAAACGCCATGCCAGAGTCGTCCAGGCAATCTTTGATGTTTCTAATGATTTCACTTCGAGATAAGGCCACTGTACGCAGAGTTCTTGGCTCATGAGGGGCCTGAGGGATTTCGGTTGCTTTCTTTGATACAATCCACTCACCGGAACGGTGACAGTTTCGCGGTCTGCACACGGGCGAGCGGGTAGACAGTACAAAACCGCTAGTGGCATGAGCACTTTGCGGCAAGTGGTTGAAAAGGCAATGGGGACGTAGTTCAGTTGGTTAGAATGCTGCCCTGTCACGGCAGAGGTCGCGGGTTCGAGCCCCGTCGTCCCCGCCATAGATTCAGTAGAAACATGGGTTTACGGCTCATTTAGTTGCTTTCGATAGAGCTCCAAGGGTGCTGAAGGGTTCGATCCTTCCGCTCCCTTTTCATTTGCTGCGAGCAGCATCCCCATGACTCGGTCCTGGGCATCTCGCTTCTCTTCGCGGACACTCTGTTGATAGATCTTCCGAGTGATCCCGCTGTTGGCATGCCGCAGCAGCTCTTGCGCCGTCTTGATGTCGACGCCCCGCTGCCACAACAATATGGTGACGAGTCCGTGGCGGAAGCTGTGAAACCCTATCCGATTCGTGACTCCGATTTGCTTCAGCGCTGGCCGGATGCGACGCTTCAGGATCATGTCCGGGGAAATCGGCTGGACCTACGTTCTTTGGTATCGACGGAAAGATGAAATCCTCCTCCGACGGGTAAAACGCCACTCGCCTCCATTGCTTCCGTTCCTCGACCAGCACTGGGTGCAGAGGCACAGGTTTCCGTGACGCTTCGGGTTGGTTTCTCGCGCCACGTTCCGCCACACCGAGCGCGTGACATTCGCCTGTTTCGCCTCCGGATCAATGTCGCACCACCGGAGGCCAACAGTTCTCCACGTCGTAGTACCGTACTGCCAGCGAGCAACACCGAGACTCGTTCTCGCGGAGAAAGCGGGGCGACCAACGCCCTGAACTCCTCAGGATGTCTGGATTGCGGAGCCGTTTGGCAGAACTGCGAACGGGACGAATTGGGTTGCGTACCGCCCATTCGTAGCGAATTGCGTAGCTGAAGATCGCGGACACCATGTTGGGGATCTTTTGTCCTTGTTCCGGGACTCGCGGCTTGTCCTTCGCCGCCTTGAGATTGCGCAGCCAACCTTCGACTTCGACGCTCTGGATTGCTGACAATCTATAGTTTCCCCCTCTGGCAGGATGAGAAGCTTTAAGTAGTGGTTGTAACTCTTCTTCGTGAAATAAGCCTGAGTTGGTAACTCGACATGCTGGTAGTGTGCGGCACAGCTTGTCAAGGCTCATGGGGCAAACGCCGCCGCCCCCTCGTTGACGTCGACCCTGAGTTGCCCGACAGCCTTCTCCGCGTCCGTTCGGCGGATTATGCGGCTAACCAGCACATGCGGTACCACCCTCAGTGGCCATGGCCTGTGCCGAATCTTTGTCACCTTCACGCCAACAGCTTCCGGCAGGTACTCAACCCGAGAGCTCCCGGGCCATCATTATCTAGTCCAGGTGGACCGTCCCTTGACACCGTTAAGTCTTACGATTACTATCGCTTGCCATCGATCCCTTTCGTATAGCACTGACCCCAATCGCTTCACCAGTCTTCATTTTGAAAGGTCGGACTGCCATGGCTCGCTTTGTCAGGCTAGGTTTCCTCTTGGGCGTGCTTCTCGGGACAGCTACCGCGTGGGCAGCCATTACCGGCTCGATTTCTGGAGTGGTCACGGATAGCAGTGGAGCCGTCATACCGGGATTGACCGTAGTAGCTACCAGTTTGTCCACGAACGTGAAGACGATCGCAATCAGCGATTCGAAGGGTTTTTACAGCTTCCCGACTTTGAACGTTGACCTTTACGACGTGACGGTCAGCCAGCACGGTTTCCGCGACTATGTCCAAACCGGCGTGAAGATCGATGCGAACTCCGCGCTTCGTATCGACATCACGATGCAGGTCGGCACGGTTACCAATACTGTCAACGTGAAAAGCGACACTCTGCAGGTGGAGACGCAGAGCACGCAGAATGGCGTAGTTATCGAGGGCCAAAAGATCACTTCTGTGCCGTTGAACGGCCGTTCCTACATCGACCTGTTGAAGTTGCAACCCGGCGTGTCGCCTTATTCCCATAGCCAGGACAGCGAAACATCCGGAGTCGGAGCGACGCAGGTCTCGGGTGACCTGGACAACGGCCAACAATCCGTCAACGGGGGCCGTACCGGATCCAACGCGTTCATGGTGAATGGGGCGAATGCGGAAGAAGGCGTCCACAACGGCGCCGCGATGATTCCCAATCTTGACTCCATCGCGCAGTTCCGTATCATCACCAACAACTTCGATGCAGAGTATGGAAATTACAGTGGTGGCCAGGTCAATGTAGTCACCAAGTCGGGAACCAATCAGTATCACGGCACGATCTTCGACTTCCTGCGCAACACTGATCTCGATGCCAGAAACTACTACGCTCCGACGCGCGGCGTTTTCATCCAGAATCAATTCGGCGGTTCGGCCGGAGGGCCGGTCCGCAAGAACAAGATTTTCTGGTTTGCCGACTACCAGGGAACACGACAGATTTTGGGACAGACCCAGAGCTATCCCGTGCCTTCCAATGCCGACCGCACGGGGAATGTGACGGACCAGGCAGACTCCCTCACCGGCACAGTCGTCGGTGCCGGCTGGGCTAACACGCTCACCCAGAGATTGGGATATCCCGTGGCGCAAGGGGAAAATTATTACACTCCGGGCTGCACAAGTGCGACCTGCGTCTTTCCTAATGCAGCCATCCCGCAGAATGCCTGGTCGCCAGTTGCGGTGAACTCGCTGAAGTTCCTCCCTACAGCCAATGGAGTTGTCAACAATACTCCTAACTTCTCCACCTCTGCCTTCAACGAGAACTTGACCGACAATAAGGGGAGTGGCCGAATCGACATTCCCACCCGGTTCGGCGCTGTGTTCGGCTATTACTTCTTTGACCGATTCAATACTGTGAATCCGTATAGCCAGGTATCCGTTCCGGGCTTTGCCGCAACCAATCGGGGTCAAACCCAAATGATCAACTTGGGGTTGACCACCACGTTTAACTCATCGACCGTCAATGATCTTCGGCTCGCCTACCTGCGCGATGTAAACCAGACAGGCCAACCCACCGCAGGCCAGGGTCTGGGTGTCACGCTCGCTTCGCAGGGGTTTGTCACTCCGTGGGGCCCTGCTGGCGGTATCTCCCCAACCAACCCTGCCTTCGAGGGTGTTGCAAACCTTATGTTCAACAACTTCAGCCTCGGTGTCCCGCCTGACGCATTGAGGCAATACAACAACACTTTTCAGATTATCGATAACGTCACCAAGGTCTTTGGAACACACACGCTGCAGTTTGGCACCAATCTCCACTACAACCAGATCAACGAGCGGAACTACGACTGTTATAACGGGTGCTATAGCTTTAATGGGTCAGAGACCGGGGTGGATTTTGCCGATTTCCTGATTGGGGCGCCAGACAGCTTTGTGCAGGCCAGCCAACAGCTTCTCGATTCGCGCAGCAAATACTATGGATTTTATTTTCAGGATAGTTGGCGTGCATCCCGCAATCTCACCCTAAATTACGGCCTGCGTTGGGAAGCCGCTACGCCCTGGTACGACACCCAGAACAAGCTCGAAACGGTCGTTGCCGGTGAGCAATCACTATCTTTCCCGGGTGCTCCCACGGGCCTGGTGGTGCCCGGTGATCCGGGCATTCCGCGCACCCTCGGGCCGACCAAGTACAGTAACTTCGCTCCCAGGGTCGGTTTTGCTTATGCGCCAGATGTGAGCGACGGTTTTCTCGGCAAGTTGCTGGGTGGTGCCGGAAAAACCAGCATACGTGCTGGTTACGGCATCTTCTATAGCTCTATCGAGGACGCCACTGGCTTTGTCGAAGTAGGGGATGCCCCTTACGGCAATTACTACTCGGTGTCATCAACTGAGTTGGCCACCCCGTTTGTCGATCGACCGTCGGGGGCTCCGGCGGGACAAAAGTTCCCGTTCGTCTTTCCTCCAACCAATGTGTCTCCTAAGAATCCCGATACCACCTTCAATTGGGCGGGTGCGACACCCATCGGCGGATCAGACTATTA
Source organism: uncultured Acidobacteriaceae bacterium (assembly GCA_963750845.1). GTDB lineage: Bacteria > Acidobacteriota > Terriglobia > Terriglobales > Acidobacteriaceae > KBS-83. The sequence goes on along the minus strand of CAVVSP010000029.1, from coordinate 10,130 downwards.
CTACTATAAGAACACGGTGCCCTATGTTCAGGAGTGGGAACTCTCGCTCCAGCGGCAATTGGGAACCGCAACTGTGCTGAGCGTGAACTACGTCGGCACTGTCGGGCGGCAATTGCTGACGTTTGAGGAATCAAATCCAGGGGACCAGTCTCTCTGTCTGCAATTGAGTAATCCAGCCAATGTCGCGCCCGGTACGACTACTTGCGGGCCCTTCGGCGAAGACACGATCTACACCACGGCGAGCGGCCAGACAGTCAACGGAACCCGGCCGACCTTTGGGATTAATTTCAACAGCAATCCGTATATGAAGACGGCGGTTAGTTCAAGCTTTAACTCGCTGCAGGTAACCCTTGAGCATACTGAAAAATATCTCAATTTCCTGATTGGATACACCTTCGAGAAATCGCTGGATAATGGTTCAGATTCGTTTGATGCGACCAATCCGTTGAATCCGGCCCAAACTCGCGCATTGTCGAGCTTTGACGTCCCGCATAACCTGGTCGCCAGTTATACCGTGCAGTTACCCTTCGATCACTTTATCGGCGGAGGGGATATTGCGAAACGGTTCACCGCGGGCTGGGAACTTTCCGGCGTATCTACATTTGCCAAGGGAGAGCCCGTCACTCTCAATGAGAATGACGATAATTCATTACTTGGGGCCTTCAATGCAAATGTAGATGTGCCAAACTACGCAAACAACGGCAGCCGCCTTTATGGAAACCGGAACCCGCGAAAGGGGCTGCCGTATTTCAACCCGAACTACTACGCCCCGGAAACAATCGGGCAAGTGGGCAACGCAATGCGGCGATCTTTCACCGGTCCCGGCATCGACAATTATGATATGGCTCTGCTAAAGAGTACTGCCATTACCGAGACGACTAAGCTGCAGTTTCGGGCAGAAGCATTCAATGTCTTCAACCATGCGCAGTTTACGAATCCGAATGGGCTCGTCAATAACACCGGCCAAGGTGGTTTCGGCTATGTCACTGGTGCTCACGATCCTCGTATCATGCAGATTGCCTTAAAGTTCCTGTTCTAAGAAGAATTTATATTAGGCGCCATTGTTGCCAGCCTAGCGGGGGCACGGTGGGTCTGATCCGCGTCAAAGACGTCTTTAGCGAATGCTGAATCGGCGGCAAGTGATCGCCACCAATTTGTCGTCCTTGGACTGGTATCGATTACGACTCTGAATGCACAACAACCAGCGGGCCCTAGGGGCAGCTGCAGTAGGAAAGAAACACTATGCTGCCCGAGCGTGAATTCAACAGTAGCCTGAATGATCGGCGATCTTTCCTTAAAATGCTGGCCGCTGCTCCTCTCTTCGCCACGATTGCCTCGCGAAGCCTTGCGAGCACCGTAGCGGCTACTACAGGAAAGTCTTCCTCCGCCGATGTTTATACCCGCCTTGGGGTCCGGCCATTGATCAATGCGCGGGGGACGTGGACGTATCTCAGTGGGTCACTGGAACTGCCGGGAGTGCGGCAAGCGGTTGAGGCTGCATCGCGACAATTTGTGGACTTGTTTGAACTGCAGCGCGCAGTAGGGAAGAGGCTTGCCGAACTTTCCGGCGCCGAATCCGGAATGGTCACATCTGGCTCGGCTGGCGCAATGGCCCTGGCGACTGCCGGCTGTATCGCCGGAACCGATCCAAAAAATGTGTGGCAACTGCCCGACACAACCGGTTTGAAACATGAAGTTGTGATGCTGGGAGGGCGGAGCGCATTCGACAGTGCGATACGCCTTGCCGGAGGTAAATTGGTGCTTGCTCATGGAGTGGACAATCTACAGTCGGCCATTACTCCACAAACCGCCATGGTCTATACAACCTGGCGGGACGACCGCCTACCGAATGCGCTGAAGATCACGCGCGCCGCCGGCGTCCCCCTGCTGCTGGATGATGCTGCAGGCATTCCTCCGTTTGAGAATTTCAGACGCTACGCAAAGATCGGCGTCGATCTTTATTGCTTTAGCGGCGGAAAGGGTTTGGGTGGTCCCCAATGTTCCGGGGTGTTGCTAGGCCGAAAGGACCTGATCGATGCGGCGATGGCAAATAACAACCCGTGGGAGGGCGCCGTATGCCGGCCTATGAAGGTCGGCAAAGAAGAGATTATAGGGATTCTTGCAGCAATCGACTATTGGTCCCATGCGGATCTCGCGGCCCTAAATAGGGAGTGGCAGAGCCGGGTTGAACGCATCCAGAAGTTGGTTCAAACCGTACCGGGAGTCACTACATCCATCACGATCCCTCAAGAAGAGAACAGTTACCCGACCCTGACAGTGAGGTGGGACGTGCAGCGGTTCGGTTTGACGGTGGACCAGTGCGCCCAACAGCTACGGGAGGGCGAACCACGTATTGAGGTACTGACGAACAATAATCCAAGTGGAGTACCCGCAGTCCGCGAGGGCGATGACCCAAAGGCAAAAGAGGAAGCGCCCCCGGATGAGTTGCAAATTGTCTCAATGACCTTACAGCCAGGGGAAGATCTGACGGTGGGGAATCGCCTACGCCGGATTCTTGACAGAGGCCGCAAACAATCGGCGTAAGCGCCTTCTTCAGGTTATAAAAAGTAATTGCAAAATGCGTGTTTACCGGATTCATGCAGGGTCGAATACAGTGAACAGATACCTAGACCCCGAGAAATTTTCTTCGATCGCAATATGCCATGGGGCACACAACCGGCGCGGTGCCGTCAGGTTTGTCGCTCTGGCCGTAATGATGTTTTTCTGCGCACCTCTGGTCCACGCCAACGATCGCAAGATCGATCCCACCTTTCTCTACCGTGACAGTTCCACAGTCGTGGAGAAGAAGTCAGATATTACGACGAAGACGTGCCACTACCGGGCGTTGTTCGGCCATGGAGACTCGGATACATCTGTAGTCGTCGGAGTAGCACGTTACGGAGAAGCGGTGATTGATCCGGATGGCGTCTGCAGTTCGGTTCAATATCCAGACGAAGACCAGGTGTACGTGGTGCTCGAAGGCACGGGCAGCCTGAAGTACGGAGATACAATCGTTTCGCTTAAGAAAGAAGACTACTTATATATTCCGTCAACGATTGCGCATGCTCTGAGCAATAAGTCTGACATGCCGCTAACCGTGATCATTATGGGCTTTCGTACTAAAGGCTTCGAGAAATCCCAGCCGCCCCCGCAGCCTCTGAAGGCCAACATCGAGGATGTACCGACAACTACGGTGAGCGGCCACCCTGACTCGACTCGTTATCGTCTGCTGATGGGGGATGTCGACAGTAAGCGCGACCGCATTGCAGGCGGTCGCGTTTTAACCAGCCTATTCCTGATGGAAATCGCGCCAGGAGGCACTAACTTTCCTCATCATCATGAGCGCGAAGAGGAAATTTATCTGGTCTTGAGCGGCCACGGCATGATGATCGCAGGGAGCGGAATGGACGGAATCGCAGGGCGGCATCCCGCCAAAGCAGGGGATGCCTATTTCTTCCGGCTCAACTGCACAGTCGGATATTACAGTGGCGCCAACGTCAAGTCACGTATTCTCGCCGTGCGCTCGTGGTATCCGGGTATGGAGCAAATAGGCGCAGAACACTAAGGCCCCGGTGCGGGCCCTGGTGCTGGCACAGTGGGTATCGAACGCTGAAAGAGGTTTTTGGCGAATGATGAGTTGGTGGCACACGATTTTCATCCAATGTTTGCTGCTTGGACTGGTGTCGATCACGAATCTGCACGCACAACCACCGGCGAGCACTACTACTGCAGGGGACGTTCAAGGGTCGATCCTCTTCGACTCCAACTGCGGGAGTTGTCACGGGTCTGATGGCCGCGGGGGCGAACACGGGCCGGACATAGCAACTGATTCCGACGTGCAGCGACTCGCTGAGTCGGACCTGTTTGCGATCGCGACAAATGGCGTCCCCGGGACTGGTATGCCTGCCTTTGGCTGGCTCGGCCAAGTGAAGTTGACCGCTATTGTTCAATATTTACGGACGCTGCAAGGGCGGCAGATCGACGTCAAATTTCCCGGAGACCCGAAGGGCGGAGAAGCTCTTTTCTTTGGCAAAGCACGATGCTCAGAATGCCACATGGTCAATGGGAAAGGCGGTTTTATTGGCAGTGATCTTTCGGTTTACGGAGCGAACGAAAGCGCCGGACAGATCCGAAGCGTGATTTTGGATCCTGAAAGGAATTTGCCTCCCCAGAAGAAGGTTACAACCGTCGTGACGTACACAGGACAGAAGTTCACTGGAATGCTCAAGACGGAAGACAATTTTTCTGTTTCGATTCAGACCATGGATGGAGACTTTCATTTTTTGCAGAAGTCACAACTCGCCCACATAGATGTTGGCTCTCACTCGCTGATGCCGGTCAATTATGGATCGTTGTTGAATGACGAACAGATAAATGACCTAGTCAGTTATCTCCTTCATGTGGGAAGTGAAAATTCCAAGCACTCCGCAACACAACTTCCAAAACCTGACGATCATGACGAATAATCACTTATTCTTTCGCTCCAACGACTCGTGGTTCAACATCGTCATCCTCAAAGTTGCGATAGCCGCTTTGACCCTGCTGCTGATTGCAGGATCGGCCCGCCGCTCAGGTTATGGAGAAACGAAAACGGTGGCGTACAAACTTCAGGCACTTACACCCGAGTTTTGGGCTCTCTTTGATCGAAAAGCACAGCTGACCAAACTAGCTTCGGGTTTTGGCTTTACCGAGGGGCCCGTTTGGGACAGCGCTGGTTATCTCTGGGTGAGCGATGAAACGCTCAACAAGATTTTCAAGGTCAACACTTCCACTGGTCAAAAACAGGAAATCATCTCTCTGGGTGACCCCGACGGCAATACCTATGATGCACAACATCGTCTTTTAGACTGCGCCAGCGTTCTGCGGGCGATCATCCGCCTCTCGCCCGATGGCCAAAGTTACAAAATAGTCGTGGATCATTACCAAGGCAAGCGTTTGAACAGTCCCAACGACGTGGTGCTCGGTCCGGATGGCGCTATTTACTTTACTGATCCAACTGCTGACTTGCCTCGCGGGCAAAAGCAGGAACTCTCCTTTAAAGGCATCTATCGCATTGCTCTGGACGGTCAACTTCAGCTGCTGACAAAGGAGCTGGAAGATCCGAATGGGCTCGCGTTTTCTCCAGACGGCTCCAAGTTGTATGTTGATGATTCCACCCAGCGAAATATCTACGTGTACGATTTCCACGCCAACGGTAGGCTGAGCAATGGACGGATCTTCGGTACAGAGCCAGGTGGTCCGGAGGGCGGTGTACCAGACGGAATGAAGGTAGATCGAAATGGCAATCTCTATGTGGTAGGTCCAAGAGGTATATGGGTATGGTCCCCGCGTGGCCTTCATCTGGGGACCATCGTAGTTCCCGAGCAGCCGGCAAATCTCGCGTGGGGAGACCCCGACTACTCGACCCTGTACATAACGGCAAAGACATCCGTATACAAACTGGGGACCCGAGCACACGGATTCGTCCCCTACCTGCGAGCCCCAAATCTTCCGGAGGAGAAATGATCGATCGGTTCAAGCGCAGCCTTCCGTCCTTCGCATGCCTTTTCTTCTGCGCGTGTGGGCTCAACCTCGTTGCCCAGGACTCCGGATTCAAAGTCATCCAGCCGCAGGGCCATGCAACTGCCGATTCGTTCTATAGTCCTGGCATTCTGACCAGGGGCACGCTCTACATATCCGGTCAAGGAAGCCGTAAGCCCGACGGCACACGTCCACCAGAGTTTGCCAAACAAGTCGCGCAAGCGCTAAGCAACGTCCAGGCCGTGCTGAAGGGGGCAGGCATGAACTTTGGGAATGTTGTTTGGATGAACATCTATCTCACGGACGAGAAGGACGTGGCAGACATGAATGAGGTTTATTGGCAGACAATCGGCCAAAACCCTCCCGCGCGAACTGTTCTCACGGTTGCCGCCCTGCCCGATGGGGAAAAGGTGGAAATCAACTGCATAGCCGTGGCAGACACGATTCACAGAGAAGCGATGTGGCCAACAGGCTGGGCGCGAGGCCCGCACGTGGATCCGCCTGCAATCCGCGCAGGTGAAATCATGTATCTGTCGGCGCAGGGGGGTAGGGATCCGCTCACAGGGAGACAGGCGCCTGACTTTGCCGGAGAAGTCAGGCAGGCTCTCGATAATGTAAGTACCGTGCTCAAGGCTGCCCGGCTAAGCATGAAGAATGTTCTATGGGTGAATCCTTACATGAGCCTCGATGGACAATACGACGTTATGGGCAAGGTTTACGCGAGCTATTTTGAATTCGGCAATACACCGGGTCGCGGGACCATCCAAGTCGTCAGTCTTCCTAAAGGGGACCACATCGTATTTAGTTGCATCGCCGGAGCAGATCTCAACAAACGCAAAGCGATCCGGCCAAGAAATATGCCCCCCAGCCCCACCGCCAGCCCGGGCATTCTCTATGGCGACACTCTGTATCTTTCTGCTAAAGATGGCTTCATTCCGGATCAAGGGATAGTCACGCCCGATCTTGAGCTGCAGCTGCGGCAGTCCATGCGCAATCTTTTGGATGGATTGCAAGAAGCTGACATGGATTTCTCCGACGTTGTTTTCAGCACCGTCTATTTGCGCCAGATACAGGATACCGATCGAGTGAACGCGATATACGGCAAGTTTTTTGAACGCCGTTATCCTGCCAGATCGGTGCTACAGCAGAACCTCGAAGTGCAGGCTGAGGCTGCCGAGCAAATCTCCTTCATCGCGGTAAAACATTCACCCAACGGCCATGCGGGCAGAAGACCGGTCAACTAAATCCGTGGAGCCGTGGATGGAGGCGACGCGTGACTACCGACTCTCATCACGATCCATTCACAATGGGAATATTCAGTTGAATGAGGGAGCATGTAGATGAAACTAACTGCCGTCAGCTGCTTCCTTGCCTTTGCTCTAGTGGTCTCCTCCGCGAGCGCTCAGCAGTCCACACCTACTCCATCGTCTTCATGTCAAATTCATGCGGTAGTCTTCGACGGTTGGCAAGCCCAGGAGGTAGCGAACGAATGGGTGAAGCTGACCTTTGTTCCTCAGTTAGGCGGCCGGTTGATGCAAGTCAGTTTCAATGGACACCCTTATTTATTCGTTAACCAGGCTTACAAAGGCAAGTACATTTCGCCGGCCGAGGCTGCGGGCCGCTGGATCAACTACGGCGGCGACAAGATCTGGCCCTTACCCGAAGGCAATGAAGACGAGCAGCACTGGACAGGAGCTTCCACTCCTCTTGACGACGGCGCATATGCCTTCTCGATTCTGTCACAAAATAATCGCTGCACGGTGCGGTTGGAGGGCCCTCCGGACCCGCCCACGGGCCTTCAATACACGCGCGAGATAAGTATCGGCAGAGATTCCCCTGAAATCTTCTTTCATATGATCACCAGGAACATCACTGGCCACTCGATCGCCTGGTCTGTACAGTCCGTCTCTCAGTATGACCTGTCCGACGCCAGTGATCCCGACCAGTACAATCATGATTTTTGGGCCTTTGCGCCGCTCAATCCCCACTCCTCCTATCTGAACGGCTACCATGTCCGTGATGGGCTGGCTAATGATCCTTCTTTTAGCGTAAAGGATGGATTATTTCGGCTAAGTTGGAGATATCTCGAAAACGAGGTGTGGCTCGACTCAACCGCCGGCTGGATTGCGGTAGTCGACGGCGCAACTCACTATGCGATGGTCGAAAAGACCAGGTACATCGAGGGTGCAGATTATCCCGAAAAGGCTGCGGTTATCTTCTACAAGAACGGACCCACGGTGCAACTGGATGCGCAGGGTATGCCCTACCTGACCTCGAAAAATCTTAAAGAAACCCCCTACTATATGGAGGCGGAACTTAATAGCCCCATGGAGGTCCTAATACCCGGGGAAACATACGCAATGGATACCTACTGGTTTCCATCACGTATAAGCCGCGACCTGAAAACCGTTACCGACGCAGGCTTGGTGGCTCGACCTCTCGTCGCAAAGAGCAGTGCCGGGAAGCTCGAGCTTTCGGGCAGTTTCGGCGTCTTCTTCCCCGGCGCGCTGAAGGCACATCTTTATGATGAAGGTGGCGCAGAAACGGGGGAGGTGTCCCTCCAATCGGTCCAACCGCAAGATCCGGTGCAGCTCTCACAAACGATAACCACCACTAAGAGCGTAGCGCGAGTCTCGGTTCACTTGGTCGATAACAGCGGGCTCGATCGCGGAGCTCTCGGGGAGGCATTTGTAACCGGAAGGGATGAAGGACGTTGACTTCATGAGACTACAGAGAAGTTGGCTAATCGCCGCGTTCGCGTATCTGTTGTCTGTTCCCTTGGGCGGCCAGGAGAGTGATCCATCCCCGGCACGTGCTCCAGGGGTACAAGCGTCACATCTGCTGTCTCGAACGATTAAAGACGACTGGCCTTCTTACAACGGTGATTACACAGGAAGGCGCTTTAGCAGCCTTACGCAAATCACGCCGCAAAATGTCAGGCATCTTCAGGCTCAATGGGTCTTCCACAGCAGAAGTGCGGGCATTCTTGAAGTTACCCCCGTGGTTGTCAATGGGATCATGTACGTCACAGCTTCCAATGATGCATATGCCCTCAATGCGCAAACCGGACAGGTCCTGTGGCACTATTCTCGGCCGGTTTCCTCGGGCTTGATCGATGATGCATCCGGGCATATCAGTCGAGGTGTTGCTCTCCTGGGCACGCGACTTTACATGGAAACCGACAATGCTCACCTCTTGTGCCTGGACGCACGATCGGGAAATCTGATCTGGGACGTGGCATACGCCGCCTGGAACAAGAACTACGGAGCTACGAGTGCGCCACTGATCGTAAAAGATAAGGTACTGGTAGGAACCTCAGGCGGCGACGACGGAGTTCGCGGCTTTCTTGCGGCCTTCGACTCTATATCCGGCAAGTTGGCATGGCGCCTGTGGACGATTCCCGGCCCGGGGGAATTCGGCTCTTCAAGCTGGCCTGGAGATAGTTATCTGCACGGTGGTGGGACAGCCTGGATGCCGGGTACATATGATCCAGAGCTGAATACCGTATACTGGGGCACCAGCAACGCAGCGCCGGATTACGATGGCAGCGTCCGGCCCGGCGATGACCTTTACACCGCGAGTCTCCTGGCGATCGATCCGGATACCGGAAAATTGAAATGGTACTTCCAATTCACACCGCACGATCTATATGACTACGATGGTGCGGAGACACCCGTCCTGGTAGACATGCGATATCAGGGAAAGCCGAGAAAGCTTCTGATCGAGGCCAACCGAAATGGGTTTATCTATCTCCTTGATCGGACCGATGGAAAATTCCTATCCGCGACACCATTTGCAAAGAAGATTAATTGGGCGACAGGGGTGGACGTCAATGGCCGCCCGATGGTCACGGATTTAAAGCCGACTCCCGATGGAACACTGATTTGTCCCGGCGTTGAAGGTGCTACCAACTGGTTCTCGCCGTCTTATAGCGAAGCGACACACTTGTTCTACTTTTTGGCTTTTGAGGGTTGCTCGGTGTATTTTGTAAAACCATCCCCAGTTGAAGAGGGCCGAGAGTATTACTCGACAGGAACCAAGCACGATCCAAACGACAAAACGGAACGGGTCCTTTTTTCCTTCGATCCCCAAACGGAGACTATTGCATGGCGCTACCCACAAGCAGGGGATTCTCATTCTTGGGGTGGCGTCATGACAACCACGACTGGTCTTGTCTTTTTTGCCGACGATGCAAACTCTTTTGAAGCAGCGGATGCCAGGACCGGCAAGTCGCTGTGGCACTTTAACACCGGACAAACTCTTCACGCATCTCCGATGAGCTATGCGGTACGGGGCAAACAGTACGTCGCCATCGCGTCAGGCTTCGATCTATTCAGCTTTGCGTTGCCGGAGTGAATCGGCCATCGAGTTCTTCAGACTTCTAGCGAACCCTGCGGCGCTCCCAAAGGGTTCATAATCGGCCACAGAGTGAAAATTGATTTTTTGGACTAAACTACTCAAGCTCCCTAGAAACCAAGAACCGCGCGACGATCACTCTGTCGCCGCTAAAAGACTCCAGCATGTCTTTCGATGGCAATTGTGGAATCTCACTCAGTTCTAGGTTGCCTACGAGCTAAGTCCGCGTGTTCTCTTTTCAAACGCGCGCCCCT
>CAVVSP010000028.1:0-31179 GCA_963750845.1 uncultured Acidobacteriaceae bacterium | reverse complement strand
CAGCCACAGCCTGGTCGTATTGCTGCTTGGAGATCACATCTTTCTCCACCAGCGGCGTAAAGCGTTTCAAGTCAAGCTGCGACTTGGTGTTGTTTGCTTCCGCCTGCGCCACCTGCGCCTGCGCCTGATCCAGCAGGCCGTTGGCGCGTTTCACCTGCGCGTTAGCACCCAGAACGTTCGAATTTGCGGACGACAATGCGCTGGTTGACTGGATGTCCGTAACCGGGATGTTCACCTTGGCCGACTCATAGTTGGCTTCGGCCGCCTCCAGGTTTGCCTCGTCCTGCGCAACCAAAACTTCGTAATCGTGCGGATCGATCTCCGCGATCACCGTTCCGGCGGAGATTTCCTGATTCTCTTTGACCGGCACGTTGATGACGTGGCCCTGGACGCGTGCACTGATCTGGATGATGTGGCCGTTGACCTGAGCATCATCCGTGTCTTCATAAAAAGTGGAGTGCCAGTAATAAAGGAGCGCACCCACCATAAGCACAGCGATGACGAAGAAGAGAATAAAGCTGCGCCGCCGCTTCCTCTCCGGATTCTCGCGCTGTTCCTGATCAGTCCCCTGCTGCTGGTTCTGGTTGCCGGCCCTGCCGGACTCCGGATCCTGTTCCGCCACGGTCACTTTCCTCCGAGAAATTCCTGATATCGCGTATCCACCACGCCCATCGCCCGCGCCAGAGACAGCTTGGCGACGTTGTGCTGATAAAGACTCGCCACATACTGGCCGTTGGCCTGGGCGACGCTGGCCTGGGCCTGCACGACAGCGAGGTTGTCGCTGACGCCGGCGCCATAACGCTGCTGCGCGTCGCTCAACGTCTGGTTGGCCAGTTCCACATTGCTGCGCGCCACCTCAACCTGTTTCGCAGCCGAATTCAGATCGAGAAATGCATCCTGGATGTCGGCATCGATCTGCCCGCGCAGATCGCTCAACTGCGCCTTCTGGCTATCGAGCTGCGCCTGGGCCTGCCGGGCATCGCCGCGCAGCTTGGCCTCCTCAAAGAGCGGTACGCTGGCCGAGCCTACCGCGTCGAAGGTGCCATGTGAGTTGCCAAGGGTGGGGCCGATGTCACCATAGTCTCCGCTGAACGAGACACTGGGGAAGCGTTCCGCGGTGGCGGCCTTGCGGCTCAGTTCGGCGGCCTTCACCTGCTGCTGCAGCGCCTGCAGATCCTTGCGCGTCGCGTATGCCACCTTTACGGCTTCATCCGGCTGCATGCCCTCGAGTGGCGCAAAGGGCAGCCGATCGGCCAGTTCAAATTTCTGCTCGAGCGGTAGGCCGACGGCCCGCGCCAGCGCAATCTTGTCCTTCTCATGCGCGTTCTGGTCGCGAATCAGCGCCTGCTGCTGCGTCTGGTAGTCGACGCGTGCACGCAGTACATCCAGCTCGGGCGCAGTTCCCGCCTCGTGGTTCGCGTTGGCCTGATCGAGCGATGCCTTGGTCGAGGCGACCTGCGCCTCGTCATTCGCGATGTTGGCCTCGTCGGAGATGCAGGCCAGGTAGGCATAGCCGATGCTGAGCGCCACCAGGTTTCGCGCATCGTTCAGTGACAGTTTGGTCGCCTCAAAGTCGTGGCGTGACGCGAGATAGTTGTTGAGCGACGGCACGCTCAACAGTGTCCAGTCCACGGTGCCGCGCACATCGGTATAGGAGAACGGCCCGATGATGGACGGGAATCCGGGAATATTCAACCCCTGCGCTTTGAGATTTACCTGCTGAACAGATTCCTTGAAGGTGCCGTTCACTGTCGGCAAGAGCTTTTGTAACTGCTGCAACCGCTGCCCGCCTGCCTGGTTCACGTTCTGCCCGGAAAGAATGATGCCCAGGTTATTTTTGAGGCCGGTCAGCACCGCGTCTTTGATGGTGAGCTGCATCACGCCGGGCGTCACGGGCTGGTTCGCGACGCTGCCCTGATAAGCGCTCTGCGGCGGCGCCTGCGGGATGGTGGGCGGCTCCCATTTGGAAGAGGAGGAACTCGACGACGAGCTGCCGCCGAGCTGTCCCAGTGCCGGGCTGACCGCGGCCAGAAGAACCAGCGCCAACCGGCCAACCGGCAGGAAGGGGCGCACGCACACTCCGGAGCTTGACTGCCTCAGTAAAAATCCCCACATGATAGTCGCCATTTTGGATGCCAGAACGCTGGCAAAGACTTAAAAAATCAGAACTTCCCGTTTGATTCTCGAGACTTGCCCGCCAAACAGCAGCATATCCGGATCAACAGGGTCAGCGGTACCCTTCCGCCGCCGGACAAGTGAAAGATTCGAGGCGGAAGGGCTGCTGAAATCCGTGACGGCTAGTGGGCGGCGGAATGAACCAATGCGCTGGCCAGCGAGCACAATGCAGCGCGATACGCTCCGCCGACGTGGGCTTCGGTCCACGGATCGCCTGTGGCTTGCTGCAGCAACTGTTCGGACTCGGCTCCGCTACGGCCCAGCATCGCACGCAGCACAAACACGCTGCGCTCTACCGGACCAAGGCCCTCCAGCCACTGCCGCATGCGGGTCCGGTTGGCACCGGAGAGCAGGCCCTCCAATTGCTCGCGAGTAACGCCGGCAGCGCTCAGGTCGTCGGTTTCCACGCATCCACCCAGATCCGCGGTCGCCGACGGATGCATCTGGGCAGAGCGGAGAGCGGCCACGCGAGCCAGGGCTCGCTGGACGAGATCGCGGCTGGCTGCGCTGCGCGCGGCGTCCGCATCGGCGCAGGGATCCATTTCGACGCCGGCGACGGTCTGCTCCACCAGTTGCGTTGCTTCGTTTTCGTCTCCCACAAAAAGCGCCGCGGTCTGGTAGAGTTCGCGGGCTGCAGATTCGAACAGGGCGCTTTCGTTACAGTCCGCACAATCTGTCGCGGGGTCAGGAATGGCTGTCTGGGTCTCGGTCACGGATGCCTCCACTCGCTGGTTACGGCTCTTGATTTGGTTGTTCTTTCATCCTCAGCTACCTCGCGCCGCGCGTCAACCGAAGGATCGAAGCGGATTTTGGCACAGCTTTCACATCGGGCGGGACGCGTATCCTGTATCAAGGGAACATCTTCCAGCCGAACCAGCTCTTCCTGACCAGTATGACCGCACGCCCACTAAAGCGAGAGCAACTGTTCTTCAGCCGCGACGAGTCCTGGCTGCGTTTCAATGGCCGGGTCCTGCAGGAGGCGGAGGATCCCAGCAACCCTCTGCTCGAGCGGGTGAAGTTCCTCGCCATTACCGCGTCCAATCTGGACGAATTTGTCGAAATTCGCGTGGCCGGCGTGATGCAGCGCATAGAAGACGGCTACAACGAAGCGGGGCCGGATGGCCTCACTCCAGAGCAGACCTTCGACCGCGACACCTCCGAGCTGCGCACCTTCGTCGAGAGCCAGTATCGCTGCTGGAACAAGTCGCTGCGCCCCGCCCTGCACGCGGCCGGCATCCGCGTTCTGGATTACAAGGACATGACAGGGGAGCAATTGCAGCATGCCTCGGAGTTTTACCAGCGCGAGGTCGATCCGCTGCTGACCCCGATCACCATCGACCCGGCGCATCCCTTCCCTAGAGTGCTGAACAAGGCGCTGTGCCTGGCCCTGCTGTTGCGCAGCAAACGCAAGAGCGCCGCCGGTCCCGTCCTGGGCGTGGTTACCGTGCCGCGCGCCCTGCCCCGGCTGGTGCCGGTGCCATCTGCCGGCGGCACCATCGACTACATCTTTCTTCACGAGCTGATCGAAGCCCATGCCGCGCGGATGTACCGCGGATACGAGGTGCTGGCCACCGCTGCCTTCCGGGTGACGCGCAACAGCAACCTGTACCTGCAGGAGGAGGAGACGCGTTCGCTGCTGGAGAGCGTGCGCACGGAGCTGCACAACCGCCGCAAAGGGGACGCAGTGCGGCTCGAGGTCGAAGAGGGCGCGGACCCCGACATCATCGACCGGCTGCGCGTGAACTTCGAGGTGGACGAGTCGCAGGTGGTGCGCACTGACGGCCCGGTGAACCTGTCGCGGGTCATGACGCTGTACACCGATACCCCGCGGCCGGACCTGAAATATGCCCCGTTTGTGCCGCGCGAGCTGCGCCTGAACCGGCGCTCGGCGAATATCTTCGAGGAGATCCAGCACCGCGACATCCTGCTGCACCATCCCTACGACTCTTATGACGGAGTGGTCAGCTTCATCGAAGCCGCTGCCGAAGACCCCGCCGTGCTCTCGATGAAGCAGACGCTCTATCGCACCTCGGCGGATTCGCCCATGTTTACCGCACTGATCGAAGCCGCGCAGTCGAAGGAGGTCACGGTCGTCGTCGAGCTAATGGCGCGATTCGACGAGGCTTCGAACATTCGCTGGGCGCGCAACCTGGAAGATGCCGGCGTGCAGGTCTTTCATGGCATCGTGGGACTGAAGACGCATTGCAAGCTGGCCCTGATGGTGCGAAGGGACGAGGACGGCGTGACCCGCCGCTATGCGCACCTGGGCACGGGCAACTACAACCCGAACACCGCGCGCTTCTATACCGACATCAGCCTGCTGACCTGCGATCCGGCAATCACGGCGAGCATGCAGGCGGTCTTCAATTACCTGACCGCGCATTCGGAATCGGACGACTACTCGCCGCTGCTGGTGGCGCCGCTCACGCTCGCCGAGCAGTCCATTCAGATGATCCGCCGCGAGACCGACCATGCGCGCAAGGGCCGGCCGGCGCGCATCATCGCCAAGATGAATTCGCTGCTGGAGAAGAGCATCGTCGAGGCGCTCTACGAGGCATCGCAGGCAGGCGTGGAGATTGACCTGATCGTACGCGGCATCTGCTCGCTGCGCCCAGGGGTGAAGGGACTCAGCGAGCGCATCCGCGTGCGCTCCATCGTCGGGCGCTTTCTGGAGCACAGCCGCATCTTCTACTTCGCCAATGGGGGAGAAGAAACCGTCTATTGCGGCAGCGCAGACTGGATGCCGCGCAATCTCTTCGAGCGCTGCGAGGTGCTTTTCCCGGTGAACGACGCGCAGCTCCGTGCGCGGCTCAAGGATGAAATTCTGGCCGCCTACCTGGCCGACACGGCGAAGACCCGCATGCTCGAACCTTCCGGCGACTACCGGCGCGCCCGTCCGGCAAGCGGCAAGACCGCCTTCTCCGCGCAGGACTTCTTCATGCAGCTTGCCGAAGCACGCGTCACCGCCGACCAGATACCGCCGGCGGTCGAAATGGGACCGGTTGGCCCGGCACCGAAGCCGGCGCCGGGGCGCAAAACTCCTGTGCGCAAAAAAGCGAATCGTGCCGTTGCTCACCTCGCCCAGGACGACGCGGCAGCGGCGCCGCTTTCCTGAGCCGGCGAATTTGTTGCATCCCCTCACGCGATGGCGAATCCCATCGACCGCGAGTATCGTTTCGACCGAGCATCTCAACCGCGGACGCTGCCGCCCGTTTTGCCACACATTTTCTTTTCTGGAGAGCCCTTTGTGCTGAGCCCCTTTCGCACCCTTCTCGCCGGTGCACTGCTTGCCAGTAGCGCTCCGCTGGCACTGGCGCAGTCTTCCACGTGGAAGATCGACCCGAGCCACTCCGCGGCCGGCTTTACTGTCCGCCATATGGGCATCTCGAATGTTCACGGGCGTTTTGGCGGTGTCGCCGGCGAGTTGGTGCTGGACCCGGCCGACCTGAGCAAGTCGTCCGTCAAAGCGACGATCGATACCACCACGGTCGACACCGGCGTTGCGGCGCGCGATACAGACTTGAAGAGCGACCACTTTTTCGACGCGGCCAAATATCCAACTATGACCTTCGTCAGCAAGAGCGTGACGAAGAATGGAGACGGCTACACGGTTACCGGCGATTTGACGATGCACGGCGTGACCAGGCAGGTGGTGCTGGCAATGGACGCGCCTTCGAAGGAGTTGGCGATGGAGAAGCAGACGCGCCGCGGCTTTGATGCCACCACCACGATCCATCGCCAGGACTTTGGCTTGAACTATGGCGGAACCCTGAAAACCGGCGACGCCATGATCGGCGACGATGTGAAAGTAACGCTTGAAGTTGAGGCGATCAAACAATAGTTCCCTTTGGAACGGTCCGGGCCAGGAGGAAGCGCAGCATGGATCACGATGTTCTCGTCGCACAGCAATTCGGTACAACGGCGCGGGCTTATCTGGAGAGTGTGACGCATGCCACCGGGGAAGACCTGGAGATGCTGGGGCGGGAGATTGCAGCAACTCCGCATGCCGCCGTGCTCGATCTGGGATGCGGTGCCGGCCACGCCAGCTTTGCGGTAGCGCCGCATGCCGCTTCGGTAACGGCCTATGACCTGACCGCCCAGATGCTTGCCGTGGTGCAACGCGAAGCTTCCGCGCGCGGCATCGAGAACATCATCACGGTTCAGGGAATGGCGGAGGTCCTTCCCTTCCCGGACGGCCACTTCGATTTCGTGATCAGCCGCTACAGCGCGCATCACTGGCACGACGTGCCTGCCGCGCTGCGCGAGGCGCGTCGCGTTTTGAAACCCGGTGGGCAGGCGCTGATGATCGACACTGCGGGAGGCGAGAAACCGCTGCTCGACACCCATCTGCAGGCAGTCGAGATTTTGCGTGACCCATCTCACGTCCGCGACTACAGCACGCGGGAGTGGCTGGCGCTGTTCCGCGAGGCCGGTTTCTCGGCAACCCTGCGCAAGCAATGGCCGGTCGCGCTCGAGTTCTCCGGCTGGACCGAGCGGCAGCGGACCGCACCGGAACGTGTTGCGGCCATCCATGCGCTGTGGAAGGCGGCGCCGGACGAGGTGCGAAGCTTCTTTGCAGTGCAGCCGGACGGCTCGTTCACCCTGCAAAAGGTGTTGATCGCCGCCGAGTGACAGGGCGACACCTGCTGCCGCTACACTGAAATTTGCTCCGCTTCCCTCACACATTGCTGCGGTACTGGCACCTTTTGAGCCTGGATGCGCCCACCGTGGCCGCGCTCTGGTGCTGGGCCTTTGGCCGCGCGGCTCGCATACGGCTGGCGCCGTGGCTTCCGATTGCGCTGGCGATGGGGACATGGCTGTTCTATGTGGCGGACCGGCTGCTGGATGCGCGGCTTTCGCCGGAAGCTGCGCTGAAGGAGCGGCATCGCTTCCACGATCGCCACCGGCGATGGTTCCTCGCCGCGGCGGCACCGGTAGCGCTGGCTCTGGCGCTGCTCGTGGCACGCATGCCGCCGTCGCTCATCACCTCCTACTGCGTTCTTGGCGCGCTCTCGCTGCTGTATCTGGGGCTGGTGCACTTGCCGGCTCGCGCGCGTGGCAGATCACTTCCATACTTTCCCAAGGAGTTCGCCGTCGCGCTGCTGTTTGCTGCTGCATCGGCTTTGCCCGGGTGGGATGCGGCATGGCACAGCGCTGCGGGGATGCCCCGCCACCATCCGCTGTTGATCCTGTGCCCGCTCTTTGCGGTGCTCTGCTGGCTCAACTGTGTGGCCATTGAAGACTGGGAACAGCACCATCAGGGAAACCGCGTACGGTGGATTGCAGCGCTCGCGATTGTTGCCTGTTGCCTGAGTATCTTCGGCCTCGTCAGTCAACCGGCGCGTTGGCTGGCCGTTGCTGCTGCGTTGAGCGCCGTACTCTTTCTTGTGCTCGACCGGTCGCGGCTGCGGCCCGGGGGACGGCGTATCGCAGCGGACCTCGCCCTGCTGACACCGCTTTTGCTTGTTCTGGGGCCGTTCGCGCGATGAACGCACCAGCCAGCTTCGACCGGCTGTCGCGCGTCTATCGCTGGATGGAATACTTCAGCTTTGGACCGTATTTGCAGCAATGCCGTAATTTACGTATAGCGGAAGCGGCTTCCTGTACACGCGCGCTGGTCTATGGAGACGGCGACGGCCGCTTTCTCGCGGAGCTGGTACGGCGCGCCCCGGAGATGCGCGCCACGGCAGTGGATGCGAGCGGCAAAATGCTGCGTCGACTTGCTCAACGGCTGCCATTCGAGGCGCAGGTCCGGCTGCTGCATGTGGATGCACGCGAGTGCGAGCCGGCGGGACTTCCCGACGCGCCTTTCGATCTCATCGTCAGCCATTTCTTCCTCGACTGCTTCAATGAAGCAGAGATCGCCTCATTACTCGCACGCGTGAATGGCGCTGTCGATGAATCCGCGCTCTGGGTGGTCTCCGACTTCGCCATTCCCCGGCGAAAACCAGCCCGGCTATTGGGAACGTTGATCGTGCGCGGTCTGTATCTGGCTTTCGGTCTGTTGACGGGATTGCGAACTCGCCATCTACCGGACCACGCGCGCGCTATGCGCGAAGCTGGATGGATGATTGAGGACCGGCAGGAATTATTGGCGGGGCTGCTGGTGAGCGAAAGCTGGCGCCGCTGCGCGTCCGTGAAATCTGGCCCTTGACCGCATCCGATGGAAACGGCAAGCAACGCGGAGTGGCACTCCGAGTCATCCCAGACAGTATGGCCGACCGTTCCGTCACTGCCGAATCCTACCCGCTGCCTCAGGGCGACTTTTGTCTGGGCGGTTTTCCCGGAACGCCGCCGGACGTTGTGCCTGACCCGTATCCGCCGCCCGATCCGGAGCCGGATGGACCAGGCTTTCCTGAACCCGATCCCGACCCAGGGCCACTCGATCCCGAGCCCAAGCCTGTTCCAGTGAACTACCGCAACCAATGAACTACATGAACTACAGCAATCAGTGAGCCTTCGCCTTCTTCGCAACATCCGGCGGTAGCGAGCTGTTTCGGTTCTTGAGCCATTCCAGCGTCACCCGCTGGCCGGCGTGCCGGTTGGCCTGTTCCTTAAGGCTTGGCATGTAGATTTCCACGCCTGCCTGCGCCGTCATGCGCGTATCGCCGCTCACCAACTGGTTCTGATAGTTGACCAGGTCCAGGTTGAACCAGGGCTCATTGGCCGCGTCGATCATGGTCAGGTCGGCGTTGTGCATGGTGAGTTTGCCGAAGTTGAGCGCACCATTGCGAAAACGGATGAAATTATGCCATTGCGCCAGCTGTATGGGGTCGTTCGGCGCATTGCCGTAGATGACTTCGATGTCCGGAACTTTTACCCGCACTGTCGTCAACTGGCCGCGGATGTGCGGCGGCGGTAGCAGCTTCTCTGTATCGAAAACGATATCGTTTCCGGAGATAGTCACACCCGCCACGTTCGTCGAGGGCACAAGGTCAGAGAGTTTGACGTCGAAGGTGCCGAGCAGCCCCTTCACCGGAACCTTCAAGACTGAGATGTGCTGCACATGCAGACGCACCAGGCCATCCGGTGTGGCGGCCAGCGAGCCGAGAATTTCGATCGGCAGCGGAACCACCTTTTTGAACGTGCCGCGAATCTTGACGAGTTCGCCCGCCGGCTGAACGTCGACGTTCTTGAGCGGGGAGTCCTGCGAGGTGGTGGAGTTGAGGTATTTGCCGATATCACCAATATTCGCGCGGATGATGCCCTTTTCAATCTTCAGGATGAAGGAATCCGGCTCGTCGAAGGACGGATTGACATCCGGTTTGGTGCGAACCATTTGACCGGCGATCCAGACAATGTAAATGCGGAAGTCCGGCCCTTTGCGAAGCTGGATGTTGTGAGCGTAGACCAGCGTCGGCGTGAGGTCGCTGGCGGAAGGGACCTTCGCTGCGGCAGGAATTGAGCCGGTACTCCCTGAGGAATCCCCTGGCGCAGAGGAAACGGCTCGTCGCGTCGCCAATCTTCCCACGAACCAGCCGAGAAGAAGAGCGACGAGTATGGCTGCAATTCCTGAAAGACGGCGTGCCACTTTCACTTGCCTCATCGTATCGGGGATCAGACTGTTCTCCTGGAAGAGGCCCGCATATGAACTGTGTGATGAGCGCTGAGCCGAACCGGCTGGATTGTTACAATCAGGTTACAGACCTGCAGCGTTTCAGCGGCACTGAACTTTTCTTATGACCCTTTATATTCTCCGACATGCCAGCGCCGGCTCTCGCCGGCAGAATCCTCTACTCGATCGCAAGCGCGGGCTGGACAAGGAAGGCAAGCAGCAGTGCCTGTTGATTGGCGCCTACCTGAATGCGATGAACGTCAGTTTTGATGCGATCATCTCCAGCCCATTGAAGCGCTCTCTCCAGACCGCATCGCTGGTGGCGACGGAGATCGGATTCGAGCAGAAGATCGCGGCCGACTCAAGCCTGGAGCCAAGCGGAAAATTCGCCGACTTCGAAGCGATGCTGGCGAAGAACGCCGGGCAGGAGACGGTCTTGGTAGTTGGTCACAATCCGAATCTCGCTCAGTTTGCCGGGGCGCTGATCGCGGCGCAGCGTGGCGGACGGGCGAACCTGCGGCTGCGCAAGGGAGCCATGGTGCGGATTGACGTGAGCCGCCGGCCCGCTCAGTTGCTGGGGCTTGTGGACACGCGCATGCTGCGGCAGTTTCAGGCAAGCGTGGCGAAGAGCTCGCGGCGAAAGACCTCCCGGAAGTAAGCCGCCTCTTTGCGCAGCGACCACAGCTCCAGTTCCGCGCCGGTGCGTCCGGGCTGAATCTTCAATACAACCCGCTTGGGATAGGCCCGCACCGTCACGCGCAACACGTCGCTGGCGCGATCCTGGTTCAGCGCGACGGCCAGACGCAGCAGCACGATGGCGCCCTTCACATTGTCGTGATCGGCGGGGGCGATGTAGCGGAAGGCGCGGTCCTGCGGAGCCGGCCGTGACTTTCCCAGATAACGCGCGATGCCGGAGACGATGGAGCGTTGCTGCGGCGTGAAGCCATAGAGCTCGGAGCCGGCGATCACATATTGCGTATGCCGATGGTGGCCCTGGTAGTTGATGTACTTCCCGACATCGCGCATCATCGCGGCGGCTTCCAGCCATTGCCGGTAGTCCGCCGGGAGTCCATGCATCGATTGCAAATCGCGGAAGAGCTGTGCCGCGTGCGCGCGCACCGGCTCCGCCAGCCGCGTATCCACTCCATAGCGCTTACAGGTGGCCAGTACGCTCTCCCATCGGTCGCGCTCAAATTGCTGATGCGCACTGGTGCGGGCATCCTGTTCGGCGAGCATCTGGGCGAGGATTCCGTCCCGCAGTCCGAGTTCGGAGTAGCGAAAGCCAGCCAGCCCAAAGTGCTCCAACAATTCGGCGTAGACAGCGGCGCCGGCGACGATGATCTCCGCGCGCCGGGGCCCGACTCCGGGCACCCTGCCGCGCTCCTGATTGGTCAGCTTTGGTAGTTTGGTGGCGAGGCGGCGTACTGCGCGCGTTTCCGCCATGCGGCTTATCTTCTTCGGGCGCTTCGTTGGCCGGCCGGCCAACTTGGTCACGACGCTGGCCTGCACCAGCGCCGCGGCCGTGCCCGAGGTGGCGATGACCTGCACGCGCGACAGGCTTCCGAAATCGCCTGCCCGCCCGTCCCAGCTCGCGGCGGATGTACCGCTTCATACGCGCGATGTCTTCCGGCGCCGGCCGATCGGCTTCGTGCAGAAACTCCTCGGTCAGGCGTACGGCGCCCAGCGGCAGGCTCATCGTCTCGACGATGCGTCTGCGGTCCGACAGCGTGATCTCACACGAGCCGCCGCCAAGATCGACCAGCAGGCAGCGGCCCTGCGTCCGCGCTTCGCGCATTACGCCGCGATGGATGAGCCGCGCCTCTTCGAGTCCGGAGATGATCTCCAGGTCCCATCCCGTCTCGGACTTGACCCAGGCGACAAATGCCTGAGCGTTCCGTGCATCGCGCAGCGCGGCGGTGGCAACCGCGCGCACACGGTCCGCGGCTGCCTCCTGCACTGCCTTGTAGAAACGTTTGAGGGCGCGCAGGGTGCCGGCCATCGCATCGGGCGAGATCATTCCGCTCTCGAAGACGCTGGCGCCGAGGCGCGTCACTTCGCGATCTTCGTGGAGAACTTTCAGCCGGTGCTGTTCGATGCGGGCGATCTTGAGCCGGCAGGAATTCGATCCGATGTCGATCGCAGCGAGGGTCTGCATTCTCTGCATGGAAGCTAAGACTAACTTGATTTCCGCGACAAGACACGCCGCGAACGTGCGCGGCGGGGCCGCAACGCCTGCCATTCTCCGATAAAGCGGCGGCTCATGCTGGCGGTCATGCGCAGTGCGCGCTGGTAGGCGCGCTGAGTCCGCGCCTCAAGCTGCGCCTCGAGTGCTCGACCGTCGTCACGCAATGCTTCGCGCGCTTCTTCTCTCACCACATCCCAGTCGTGCCATTCGCCGATGACATCCTGTACGCGCTTGATCGCTTTAGCCATGGCCTCGGCGGCTGGGTCCTTGTCGTCCGACTCGGCCACATAGCGTGCTTTCTTCGCGCCCTTGCGGAAGTCGTGCAGGTTCTCCTTGTCAAGGAGCGGCATCGCATCCATGAGGCGCAAGTAGTCTTCGAGCGCAAGACGCGCGGCAGGCCGGTGAGCGCGATGGCTGATGGAGCGGCGCTTCGCCATGGCAGCCATGAACTGCCGCTCGGCATCGAGCAGCCGGTCGGCATGATCATCGAGTGTGCTGCAAAGTGCTTGCGCGGCATCGGAGCGCTGGTCCTTCAGCCATGATCGAGCGCGCGTGCCTGTTGCATGAAGGGCGTAATCCCGACGGAACCGGCAGCGCTGCCGCGGTGTCTTCCGCCAGCTCTGCACCGAACCTCGTCGGCCTCGCTTGTTCCGACTGCGGGAAGGAAATTGTCGGCCAGAAGCTCGCGGTGGACATCGAGGTCGCGCACCGTCCCGGCGGCGCGCCGGACCTTCTTCAACTGCCGCAGCCAGCGCTGACGCGCCTCCTCTGTCGCCCTGCCCAGACCGCGCGCGCCAGCCTCCCGCGCCAGGGTCTCCAGCGTCGCCTCCACCCGCCGCGTACCGGTGCGCAGATGGTGGACCGCCTCCACCTTAGGCGCGTCCCCATGTTTGCGGCAGGCATCGAGCGTACCCCGCATGGCAGTCGCAACCTCGCGCAGATGGTCGAGCATCGGCGAAGCACCCACGCTTCGGGCGCCCTGATCCGGCTGGTATTCTGCTGGTTCGGTCATGTCTCATCCCATCGTACTTCCGGTGCACACTGATACTGCACCCGCGCGCTTCCTCACCACCCGCCGCGCCTGGACGATCCTGCTCCTGGTCTGGTTCGCCGTCTATTTTGCGGCGCTCTTCTCGCCGGCGTTGCTGGACGACGCCGACGCCGCGCATGCCAACGCCGCGCAGCATATGGCGCTCTCCGGCGATTGGGTGACGTTGAAGATCAACGGCATCCGTTATCTGGAGAAGGCGCCGCTTCCCTACTGGCTGACCGCCATCGACGACCATATCTTCGGCTATAACGTCTTTTCTGCGCACCTCCCCATGGCGCTGGGTGTGCTGGCGACGGCCATGCTCGCCTGGCACTGGACGCGCCGCGCATTCAATGAACGGGCGGCATTCTATGCAGCGCTCGCCCTGCTGACCGGCGTTGGCGTCTTTCTCTTTACCCGGATCGATATTCCGGAAGCGCTCCTCACCTTTTTCATTGGGCTCGCGCTTTATTGTTTCCTGCTTGGGCTGGAGGACCGCAAGCCGTTGCTCTTTTACGTGAGCTGGGCATCGCTTGCCGTCGCGACGCTGGCCAAGGGCCTCATCGCGCCGGTCTTCTTTTTCGCAGCGGCGGCGCCGTGGCTGGTCGTTACCGGGGAGTGGCGGCGCTGGCGCGAGATGCGCATTGCGACCGGCTTGCTGCTATTTCTGGCAGTTGCCGCGCCGTGGCACATTCTCGCCGGCCTGCGCAATCCGGATCAGGGCAATCCTGTCGGCAACCATCCCACCTTCGGCCACGTGCATGGGTTCTTCTACTTTTATTTCATCAACGAGCAGGTACTGCGCTTCCTGGGCAAGCGCTACCCGGTGGATTACAACAAGCAGCCGGGATGGATCTACTGGATCGGCCAAATCGCCTGGTTGCTGCCGTGGAGTTTGTATCTGCCGCTGGTGGTGCGGCGGGCGTGGCGCACCCGCACGCGATGGATCAGCAATCTGCGATTGGAGGACGCCGGCGAGCGGTTTCGCAGCCGCACGATCTGGCTGTTATCGCTCTACGCGGGCTTCATGCTGGTCTTCTTTTCCATTTCTACAAACCAGGAGTACTACACCTTCCCCGCATATCTGCCGCTGCTGATGCTGACGGCGGCTGTGCTCGCATCCTTTGAGCTGCGCGCAGAGCGTGTCGACGAAGAAGCGCGCGAAGGCGCGGATGGATGGCTTACAGGCGCGCACGTTCTGTTCGCCATCGTGGGAGTGCTCTCCGCCGCCGCATTGAGCTATGGGCTTTGGACTTCGCGCCATCTGGCATTCGTGCCGGATATCGGCACACTGCTGGCGCATCGCGCCGTGGGCGACTACTCCCTTTCGATGTCGCACCTTTTCGATCTGACTGGACCATCGTTTGCGGCATTGCGGCTGCCCGCCGTGATCGCTACGGTGGTTCTGCTGGTGGGCCCGGTGCTGGCATTGCAATTGCGCAGGAGAGCGCGGCACTTTGAAGCAACGCTCTCAGTGGCCTTCACCCTTGCGATCTTCCTCATCGCCGCGCACATCGCCTTCGTGCGCTTCGCACCGATGCTTTCCTCTGAGCCGATGGCTGACGACCATCAATCAAATTGCCGGTTATCCGGCCAGCGAGAGTCCTTCGGATCCAGCCGCCATCGCGTGCGACGCTGATCGTCTACGGCGACCAGTCGGATGGCGCGTCTGTGCTCTTCTACACGCGGCGCCAGGCGCTGCTGGTGCATGGACGCTCTTCCACCATGGTGTGGGGATCCATGTGGCCGGATGCGCCGCATGTCTTCATCGACGACAAGGAACTCGCGTCGATCTGGGGGACGGGCAATCGCAAATTTCTCTTTGCTCAGGGGGAGCGGCGAGATCAGGTGGAAGCAGTACTGGGAAAACGGCTAATTCCGATCCAGGAGCTGGCGGACAAGATTCTCTACACGGATCGGCCGCTTTGATATTCCGCTTGAACTGACTTTGCTCAAGACTTCGGCTTGGAGGTCAGTAACGAAGTTCGTTCGGCAGCAGCGTGCTCCGATTTTGGATCGACCCGGTGGAGTGTTCCGCCAAAGCGAAGTTCATACAGCTCTCCGCGATAGCGAAGACGGCGACGCAGGTAACTGGCTGCCCAGAAGAAGAAGCCTGTCAGATCTCGAAGAGGATAGAGCCATGCGTAGGTAATGGCTTTTCGATCCCGCACGACGACACCGCCCACCAAAACTGACAGAAGCACTCGATCGAGATAGGCCCACGCCAACGCAGCCAGCCCAAAGTATGGATAATCGGCTGCCCATAAGGCCGCGAACGCGAGAAGGCCAAACGGCATGGCAAATGTGAAGATGGTTCCCGCATGCCCCTTCGGACGGGAAAAACGCGTGCTCGTAGCCCAGCCCAGCTGGTGCGCAAAGGTGCTGGCGAATGAGGTGTTGACCACGTGGTGTTCGATCGGATAGGTGGACAGCACCACGGTCTCTCCACTGCGATGCACCCAGTTGCCGAGAATAAAGTCGTCGGCATGGTATTGGCCAACCGGAGCGAAGCCGCCGATCTTCTGGATGGTGCTGGTTCGCATCACCATCGTCGGACCTAACGCAAACTGCATTCCTTCCAGCATCTCCGCCACAAGAACGCCGGACGTCATCTCCACCGACATCCCCAGTGCTTCCAGTCTTGCCCACAGCCCATGTTTGGTGACTCCCCTGTAGACACAGGTCACCATTCCCACATTTGCGTCCTGCAGCGGCTGAACGACCTTTGCGAGATAGTCTCTTTCCGCGTAAACGTCGCTGTCCGCCATCACGAGTATGTCGTGCCTGGCCGCGCCGGCGCATGATCTCCAGCGAATAGGTGCGGGCGTTTGGCCACTCCGGTTCACCGGAAAGATGGATGGAGGATTCGATATCGGGGTAGCGCGCCGCCACCTTGCGTGCAATGGTCAGACCTGCGTCGTCTGCTCGCCTCGCGCAAAAGAGGATTTCAAACGACGGATAGTCCTGTTCGAAGAAGCTTGTGAGGTTCCGTTCCAGATCGGGTTCGTCGCCGTGGAGGGCCTTCAGTACGCTTACCGGCGGAAAAAACGTGGCCGGAGCCGCCTGACGACACCGGGCACGATATCGAACAACGCCTGCTATCACCATGACGCTGTAGATCGTGGAGGTAATGAGGCCAAATATGCCCAAGGCGAGCAGGAGATGGAGCATCGCGATACGGTTTCACCTGTAACTGGGAATAGCTGTTCATTAGACTACTCTGGCGACCGCACGTCTGCCTATGGCCGGTTTTTGCCGGCGCGCGTCCCGCGATCACGGTAAGTCATTGTGTCACTATCGTTTGCGTTCCCGAATGGGAGGCGGCTCGACGACCGGCTTGCGTAGAGGCACCATGGCAGCCTCGTTCGCCATCGGAGCGTTTTGCTGCATGTGCTGCAGCATCTCCGAGCGCACATAATCCACAAAACTCTGCATCTGCCGGTTCATCTCCTCCATGCGCTCACGCATCTGCAGGATGATGGCGATGCCCGAGATATTGACCCCCAGATCGCGCGCCAGATTCAGAATGAACTCGAGCCGCTCCAGGTCTTCATCGGTGTACAGGCGGGTATTGCCCTCGGTGCGCGAGGGCTTCAGCAGCCCCTCCCGCTCGTAAAGGCGGAGGGTTTGCGGGTGAATCTCGTACATCTCCGCCACCGCGGAGATCATGTAAGCGCCCTTGGATCTGCGTTTCGTCGGCATCGTTTGTTTTCTACGCCGGCGCGGGCGAATCGCTGAAGCGCGAATCGCTCTCCTGCGCCACCGGATGGCTGAAGTGTACGCGGTTCCGGGAGCCCGCCGCGCCACCCCCGGCGGGTGCGTATCCGGTATGGCATGAGTATGTCGGCGCAGTAGCCGTCGCGCGCCTCCACATGCAGCCGGACGGCCGGGGAACGCTCCCCGGAGCCGCTTCGGCCGTAGAGGACCGGCGTCACCAGGATGGCGGCGGCAAGCTCGCCTTGCTGCCAGCGGACTCGAAGTTCGGCCGCCAGCGCCGCTTCCTGCTGCTGGATGGACTGCTCCGGCGCCGCTTCGGAGACCTCCACAGGGCGGAATTCGGGCTCCGACGGCCCCGGCAAAAGCCAGGCAGCGGCTGGGCAAAATCGGCCACTTTTTTGGAGTTCTGCCTCAGCCCAGGGCATAACGGCGTTCACCAAAAGTTGTACGTTGGCCTGTTTAGGTAATTTCTGCTGCATTTCGACCCTTTGGTAATCATAATTTCCTATTACTCTCTGGTGATCCGCAACGGGACGAGGCACACTGCGGTCATGAACAACCTTCGGTTCACCCTTACCGCCTTCACCTTCGCAGTCGCATCGGTGCTAGCCCAGCCGGTTCAGGCCCAGCAAGGCTGGACCCCGGCGGCGGCCGACTATCCGGCCGTCAAGGTGCCCGTGGGACTGAAATCCGAACCTGTCATCAATAGCCCTGCCAAGGCCTATTTCCGCACGCGTCTGCGTGAGGGATCGAGCCAGGGAACGAACTTCGGCGGCCACTACGCGCTGCTGCAATGGGGATGCGGCGATGGCTGCACCACCTTCTTTATCGTGGACGAATTGAACGGCCACGTCTATGAGCCCGGCTACAATCTGACCGCTCCGAAGAACGGCGCAGACGAAAATGTCGGCTTCCAATACCGGCCCGACAGCCGCCTGCTGGTGATGCAGGGCTGCCATGGCAACTCTGCCAGCACCTGCGGTAAGTACTACATGCTGTGGACCGGGTCGAAGCTGGAAACGCTCGATCGCGAGCCCCTGACTACCACCATCGCAGCAGTTGGCGGCATGCAATAGGAGGTTTCATAATGGGAAACAGGCCAGGGACTAGTCCCTGGCCTGTTTCTTTGCACCGTCCGCCGCGTCAGCTTTAGACCTTGCTCCAGAGCACAGCGCGCGGGTCTTCCGGGTTCAGATGGGCGAACTCCCGCAGAATCTCCTTCGAGCGCTCGTCCCGCAGTTGCGGAACAGTAATCTCCACTGTCACGATCTGATCGCCGCGGTGGCCTTCGTTCGAGGCCGAAGCCACGCCCTTTTCCCGCATGCGCAGCTTTTGTCCGGTCTGGGTGCCGGGTGGGATACGCAACTGGGCGCGCCCGTCGATGGTGGGCACATCGATCTTCGCTCCCAGGGCCGCCTCATCCACCCGGACGGGCACGCTGATCTCGATGTTGTCGGCCACGCGATGGAAGATGGGATGGGGTCCGGAGCGGATGATGAGGTAGAGGTCGCCCGCCGATCCGCCATTCACTCCTGCGTTACCCTTGCCGGCCAGACGGATACGCTGACCGTCGCGGGTTCCCGGCTTGATACGAAAATCGATCGTTTCCGGGCGCTGCACAGTGCCCTCGCCATGACAAGTGGGGCAGCTCTCCTGCACTTTGCCGGAGCCGCCGCAGCGCGGGCACTGGATATTGAACTTCATGCGGCCGCCCATCTGGGTCACCTGGCCGGTGCCATGGCACTCCGGGCACTGCATCGGCGCACCGGATGAGGCCTTGCCGTGGCAGGTAGGGCAGACTCTCCTGCCGCAGGATCTGCAGGCGTGCGGTGCCGCCGCGAACCGCCGTCCAGAAATCGACATTGACGGTGTATTCGAGGTCTGTGCCGGGCTGCGGCCCGCGCTGCGACTGCCTGCCCCCCTGCTGATTGAACATCCCGGAGAAGATGTCGCGGAAGCCGCCCCAGCCTCCGCCGGCGCCCGGTGGAGGCTGGCGCTGGGCTCCCGGACCGCCTTCGAAGTTCGAGAAGTCGAAGCCCTCGAAATCGAAAGGGACCTCCTGCGGTGCCCGGCGCCGGAGCCGCTGCTGGCACGTGCACGGCCGTAGCCGCCGCGCGCAGCCGCCTCGGCCTGCGCGGGATCGATCTGGTCGGAATAAAAGCCGAACTGGTCGTATACCTTGCGCTTTTTGTCGTCGCTCAGGACGTCGTTGGCTTCGGAGATCTCCTTGAACTTTTCTTCCGCCTTCTTGTCGCCGGGGTTCACATCCGGGTGATATTTGCGCGCAAGTTTGCGGAAGGCCTTGCGGATCTCGTCCGCATTGGCCGTCTTCTTGACTCCGAGTAGACCGTAGTAGTCCTTGTTCTGTGTCGTTGGCATCGTTTATGTGTTCGCTTCTGACCTGCTGACTGCTTATCTAATCTTTCTGGCAGACCGGGCACCAATAGAGTGTGCGGCCAGCCATATCCCGGCTCTGGATCGCCGTGCCGCAGACCAGGCACGGTTTTCCTTTGCGCCTATAAACATAGTGCACTTCCCCGCTTTCGGCTGGCCCACGTGGGTGCGGCCGGTCTTTTGTGCGGGTCGTGACGATGCGGCGGTCGATCATGCCGTCCGCCATCAGAACCATGGCATCTTTCCATATCGCTCGGACCGTTTTGGGCTCGACATCCATTCCGGGCCGAAAGGGGCTGAGCCGGGCACGATAGAGCAGCTCGGCACGATAGATGTTGCCGATGCCCGAGAAGATCGACTGGTCCATCAGCAGCATGCCGATCGGCGTCTTTCGCTCAGCGATGGTGGCAAATGCCGGCCTGGGGTCGGCTCCCTTTTCAAGCGGGTCAGGGCCGAGCCGCGCGATCAGCCGCTCCCACTTTTTCTGGTCGTAGATCGAACAGTCCGACGGCCCACGCAGCTCGAGCCAGTCGGTCTCTTTCCGGCTTTGGGCAATCTGTTTCCGGCTTTTGGTCCAGATGCGCAGCCGCAACGCGCCTTTTGGCTCCGCCAATGGTCCTGTGCCTTCGGTGAAATCGCCGAAGCGGCCTAAATGCACGTGGAGGATGAGATCGCGGCCGAAGTCGTAGCCCAGATGCTTGCCGTGCGCGATGATGCCGCGGAGTTTGCGGCCGTCGAGGAGGGCCGCGTCCGGAAACTGTCCCGAGGGTGAGTCCGCGTGCAGGATGCGACCGGCAAAGGTCGCTGCCTGCCGATCGCGAAAGCGATGGACCTCATTTCCCTCGGGCATCCGTTCTCGTCACCTTACTTGTTACGGATTAGTTCCACACCAATTTGGCTTCAATCGGCTCCATACGCCAGAAGATGTCCGGCTCGGCGCGGTGCATCTGCGCGCAAAAGGTCTCTGCCTCGGACTTGGTATTGAAGAGGACCTTGTTCAGAATCTGGCCGGCGCGCCACTGCACGCAGCGCCACATGGTGTTGGTCATTGTCTGTCCCTCGGCAGCCGCCCTCCCCTGTCCTGGCGTGCCATTGTTCGTGTGCCCATTTCTCTGCTGCATATCTAGCTGCTCCCCTGCGCACTTCCTTTATCGGCCTGATATCGGAAGGGGCGCTCACATTCGCTGCGAGCGCCCCTTACCTTCGCACCGTCAGACGCCGTCGTGGTCATCTGCCGAAGCATTACCTACGACTTTTATTTCTTCTCGTCGACGTCCACGTACTCCGCGTCGATGACGCCTTCGTCCTTCTTGGGCTCTTCTGCCGTGGTTCCGGCAGCCGCCTGAGCGCCATCGGTTGGTGCGGCGTTCGCGCTGGCCTTGTACATGGCCTCAGCCAGCTTGTGCGAGGCAGCGGTCAGTTTCTCCCGCGCCGCGTTCAGCTCGGTCGCGCTCGGCGTGCCTTCCAAGGTCTTCTTGGCATCGGCCAGAGAGGATTCCACTTCGCTCTTTTCCGAGCCGGAGACCTTGTCGCCGCTCTCCTTCAACATCTTTTCGATGTTGTAGACCATGTTGTCCAGGCCGTTGCGGGCCTCGATCTGATCGCGCTTCTCCTTATCTTCGGACGCGTGGGCTTCGGCGTCGCGCGCCATGCGCTCCACCTCTTCCTTGCTCAAACCCGAAGAGGAGGTGATGGTGATCTTCTGGTCCTTGCCCGTGCCGCGGTCTTTCGCCAGCACATTCAGGATGCCGTTCGCGTCGATGTCGAAGGTGACCTCGATCTGCGGCACGCCGCGCGGAGCAGGTACGATGCCGCCCAGCTTGAACTTGCCCAGAGTCCGGTTATCCTGCGCCATCGAACGCTCGCCCTGCAGAACGTGGACTTCGACTTCGCTTTGGTTGTCCGCGAAGGTCGAGAAGGTCTCGGTCTTCTTGGTCGGGATCGTGGTGTTGCGCGCGATCATCGGCGTCGCGACTCCACCCGCCGTCTCGATCGACAGCGTCAGTGGTGTCACGTCCAACAGGAGCAAGTCCTTGACCTCACCTGCGAGCACGCCCGCCTGGACCGCTGCACCGATCGCGACCACTTCATCCGGGTTGACGCCGCGGTGCGGCTCCTTGCCGAAGAGCTCCTTTACCATCTGCTGGATCTTCGGCATACGGGTCTGACCGCCGACCAGCACGACTTCCTGAATCTGGTCCGCCTTCACGCCGGCGTCCGTCATGGCCTTCTTGCACGGCTCGATCGAGCGCTGCAGGATGTCATCGACAAGCTGCTCCAGCTTGGCGCGCGTCAGCTTGCGGACCAGGTGCTTCGGACCGCTGGCATCCGCGGTGATAAAGGGCAGATTGATCTCCGTCTCCATGGTTGTGGAGAGCTCGATCTTGGCTGCCTCGGCGGCGCTCTTCAGCCGCTGCAGAGCCATTTCGTTGCCCTTTGAGCGCAGGTCCAGACCTTCGTCCTTCTTGAACTCCTCGATCAGCCAGTCGACGATGCGCTGGTCGATGTTGTCACCGCCCAGGTGCGTATCGCCGTTGGTGGACTTCACCTCGATGACGCCTTCGCCAACCTCGAGGATCGAGATATCGAAGGTGCCGCCGCCGAAGTCGTAGACCGCAATGGTCTCGTCCTTCTTCTTGTCGAGACCGTAGGCGAGCGCCGCCGCCGTAGGCTCGTTGACGATGCGCTTGACATCCAGACCGGCGATCCGGCCGGCGTCCTTGGTAGCCTGGCGCTGCGCGTCGTTAAAGTACGCGGGCACCGTGATGACCGCCTCGGTCACAGTGGTGCCAAGATAGCTCTCCGCCGCCTGCTTCAGCTTCTGCAGGATCATCGCCGAGATCTCGGGCGGGGTGTAGTCCTTGCCCTGCGCCTCGATGACAAGATGATCGCCCTGCGCCTTGACGGTGTAGGGGACCATCTTCATCTCGTCTGTGACCTCATTGGCACGACGGCCCATGAAGCGCTTGATGGAATAAATGGTGTTCTGCGGGTTGGTCACCGCCTGCCGCTTTGCCGTCTGGCCAACCAGCCGCTCGCCGGTTTTGGTGAAGGCCACAATGGACGGCGTAGTCCGCTCGCCCTCGCTGTTGGGGATGACCTTGGGCTCGCCGCCTTCCATAACGGCCACCACGGAATTGGTGGTGCCCAGATCGATGCCGATAATCTTTGCCATAAATCTCCTGACCTCATCGCTCTTGCGCGTTTCGACCACTTTCGCACTTGAGTGACTTGTTGTCAATGTATCTGATGCAGATATCGTGCAGGTGGATTCCAGAGTTTTCCAAGGGGGGATAGAGGTGGCGAGACGCGACCCGGGATCAAGCAGCCTTGCCGATATAGGGCATCAAGTTACTGATTGCAATATTTTTAGCCGTTGATCATTCACCCTTGGCGGAGGGCGGGACGGTAGTCAGTTCCGTTGGATGCCTCGGGTTCGTGAATGGCCTATCCGGAGCGGCGACTACCTCTTCGATGGGCCGAAACTGGTGTGTGACCTCGTCAAAAGCGTCCACCCGGCCATCCCCGATGCTGTAGATCCACCCATGCAGGCGCACCTTGCCGGTCGCCAGGCCAACGGCGACGCCCGGGTGGGTCCGGAGATGTTGGAGCTGTAGAAGGACATTTTCTTCGGTCAGGGCGCGGAGCAAGCGGTGGCCAGATGCCTCGGGATCCGTGGCGCGCACCACTCCCAGCGCCGCTTCGGCATTTCGCAGCCACGCCTTGACGGTGGGCATCGCCGCCAGCGAAGCCGCCTCCGGATCCTTGAGTGCCTGCATGGCGCCGCAATCCGAATGACCGCAAACAATAATCTCCGAGACCTTGAGTCCGACCACGGCGTATTCGACGACGGCCGAGACGCCGCCCGGCATTTCGCCGTACGCAGGAATAATGTTGCCGATGTTGCGACAGATGAACAGCTCGCCGGGAACGGTGTGGGTGATGAGTGAGGGATCGATGCGGCTGTCGGCACAGGTAATGAAGAGCACCTGCGGATTCTGCTGGTCCCTGAGTTCGTCGAAGAGTTCGCGATGCTCCGGGAAGATCTCTTCGCTAAAGCGCCGATACCCCTCAATCACCTTGGTGATCCCATCCCGCTCCGACATGTTTATCCTTCCCGGCCGCCTGCCTGGTCCAGTGTCAACCTGGTCGCATCCAGTATGGCTCCCGGAGGGTGGGAAATCCAAACACCGCTGATGCCATGTTGAAAGCTCCGATCTGGATTCGTCTTCTGAATCCGGTTTCTTGATACCCTCCCAGTCATGCGCGTTGCGGTTGCTCTTCTCACCGGTTCCCTGCTCTTTGGTGCTCTTCCTGCAGCAGCTCTGGCACAGCCCTCGAATGCCCTCGACGCCGCAACGGCGGCACGCGTCGATCAAGCCGTCGAAAAGGTAATCGCCGACACGGGCATCCCGAGCGCCTCCGTCGCGCTGGTGCAGCGTGGACGGATCGTGTATTTGCAGGCGTATGGCAAGGCACGCTTGGAACCGCCGATGGCGGCGAGCACGGAGATGCAGTACTCGGTCGGCTCGGTGAGCAAGCAGTTCACCGCCGCGTTGATCCTGATGTTGGTGGAAGACGGCAAGATGACGCTCGACGATCCAGTCGGCAAATTTCTGCCGCACCTGACACGCGCGAACGAGGTGACGGTGCGCGAGGTGTTATCGATGACGGCGGGATATCAGGACTTCTGGCCAGAAGATTACGTGATGACGACGATGATGGCGCCCACCACGGCGCAGCACATCCTGGACGTGTGGGGCGGTAAGCCACTGGACTTCGATCCGGGTACGCAATGGCAATACTCGAATACGAATTATGTAATCGCAGGGCGCATTGCGGAGATCGTTGGCGGTAAGCCGCTGGTGGAGCAGTTGCGTGCGCGCATCTTCGACCCGCTGCAGATGACCGGCGTCCGCGACCAGGATGCCAGCCACCTGCCGCCGAGCGATCCGACGGGCTACTTTCAGCACGCGCTGGGACCGCTGAGACCCGCTCCACTGGAGGGCACAGGCTGGATGTTTGCCGCGGGCGAACTCGCGATGTCACCGCACGATCTGGCGCTGTGGAACATTAGCATGATGAACCGGTCTTTGATGAAGCCGGGGTCCTACAATGCAATGTTCACCGATGT
The DNA here is from genome assembly GCA_963750845.1 of uncultured Acidobacteriaceae bacterium. Taxonomy (GTDB): domain Bacteria; phylum Acidobacteriota; class Terriglobia; order Terriglobales; family Acidobacteriaceae; genus KBS-83. The sequence goes on along the minus strand of CAVVSP010000028.1, from coordinate 6,989 downwards.
GAAACTCAAGAGCGGCAAGCCGACAGGATACGGGCTCGGCGTTCAGGTGAGCGAGCGCGATGGCCAACGCGTGATCTCGCACAGTGGCGAGGTCTCGGGCTTTGTCTCGCAGAATACGATCTACCCGGACCGCAAAGCGGCAGTGACGGTGCTGACGAATATCGATGCGTCGAGCGCTGCGGCGACGATCGCGCGCTCGCTGGGGCCAATCGTGCTTTCTACAGGCGCGGGTGGCAATTCGAGCAATGGAGTGCAGACGGCAGAGGCGCGTGCGCTGCAGATATTCACCAGTTTGCAGAATGGACAGCTCGACCGTTCTCAGTTGACGGAGCTGTGCAATAACTACTTCACCGCAGAGGCCGTCCAGGATTTTGCCAGCAGCCTGAAGCCACTGGGAACGCCACAAAGCTTCCAACAGATCGCCGAGGAGCCACGCGGAGGCATGGTCTTTCGCGCATTTCGCGCGGAGTTCCCCACTCGACGACTGACGGTGACAACCTACGAAGAGCCGGATGGCAAGCTGGAGCAATATCTGGTGCTTCCTGCGGCGAATTGACGGTTCGAGGAAGGCGGATCTGGGCTGAGGCTGCCTGTGGTTACCGTTCACCGTGGGAACGCCGCGAGATCCTTGCGACGAGCAGGCTGCCGTGCGAGACTGACCTTGGCCATTGTGAGCCAGCGTCCGCGAATTGTGGCGTCTGACGCAGCTCGATTTGGCTAGTTGTTTGCCGATAGATAGCCGGGATGGCGGAACTGGCAGACGCAGCGGACTCAAAATCCGTCGGAAGCAATCTCCATGGGGGTTCGATCCCCCCTCCCGGCACCACTTATCCCCTTTCTTTTCCGATAGTTGCAAGGCTGTGAGACGAGCTCTCTAGATAGTTTCAGGTACAAAATCAGGTACAGTGCGCATCCTGCGTATTTTCAATCGGTTGAGGATTTCTCGCACCACCTTCGCCAACAAACTTATCTATAGTTATCCTCGTTTACGCTCAATTACGGAATACGCAGCGGATAATCAGTCCGCGTAAGAGAAGCCTCTCACTATCTGACAGTTGGGCGCAGTTTTTCACCGCGGTTTGCCTATTGGCAGATAAAGAAGAGGGAATAGCAATGAACCCCTACCCTCCAGGCCATTGTGGCTACAGGAACGTTGCGCTCGAGCTAGATGAGTGACTCGCCCTGTTCTCACCATCAGCACGCAGATAAGGAAGACAAAAGCCCAGAAATGGCGAGCCGCACATCCCAATCGCCCGACTATCGAAATGAACGGAGATGTCGCGATTGTGACGTTCGTGCTGCAAAAGGGAGTCGATCCCAAACCAGTAATGTCTTGCGACATCTTCGTATATCGCGAAGGGCATTGGCGCGCACTGTACTCGCAGCACACGGAAGCCGGAAAATGATCCTGTGAAGCACTGCGGACCCCTTCTTGGAGTTTCCAGTCGGTTTGCAGGAGGGGGTCGCCACTCAGTTCCCTGAGCTTTCTCTGAAATTGGATTTGACAGCCAAGTGGGCCGACGGAGGCACATTGGGTAGTGCCGCGCCTAGAGGCAAAAAGCTTCACGAGATTGTCTTCGGAATGCGGGTGTGACGCCCCCAAAAAGCCGACAAGCGTTTTTGATTACGAACGTACCTTCCCGTTGAGCGAAGTGACGGCTACCGCGACTGGGCGCTCGAATTGGGATTTCAAAACGATTGTCGTGCTTGTCTGTTCAACCCCGGGAATCTTCCGAAGACGTTCAGCCAGAGTCAGGAGAGAAGCAGTGTCCGCCACCCGAACTTTGAGCAGCATGCTCAATTCTCCGGCAACAGAATGGCACTCTTCGACTGCTGGGATCGCACGTAAAGATTCGACGAGTTCCGAACAAGGCTTCTTTGAGCTGATTCCGATGAACGCGAGAACACCCAAGCCTAGGGCTTGTGCATCGACCTCAATGCTCCATCCCCGGATGACGCCTAGTCGCTCAAGACGGCGCAGCCGTTCGTGGACAGAAGAGGGTGCCAAGTCTACCGTTTTCGCCAAATCCTCCAAGCGCATTGATGCATTTTGTTGAAGTGCGCTAATCAGAGCGAAATCCTTTCGATCAAGTGTTGGCATGGCACATCTATTCCGAAAAATCTTCAGTTATGAGATCATCGCACGCAAAAATATGCTCCGTTACGAAGCTGGGACGAAGTAAATTCTGTTTCAGGAGACTCTATGAAGGCCCTGATTGTCATCGACGCGCAGAATGAGTTTTCGGATAAGGGAGGCAGGACCGTACCGGCCCACAATGAAATTCTTGCCCGAATCCAGTGGCATGTACAACGAGCGCGGGAAGGCGGAGATTCCATCGCCTGGGTACAGCACTACAACAAGCCTGATGAATCTCCCGCCTTCATTCCGGGGAGTTGGGGTGCAGAGCTGTCTCAGGGGCTCGGACCGAAGGGGGAATCGAGGCTCGAAGGGCTATTCCAGAAGGACGTTTTCGGAGCATTCTTCGGAACCGGACTGGAAGAATGGCTTCATGCAAAGAAGGCCGATGAAGCTCTTGCTCGTCGGGATTCTTCACCCATATGTGTCTGTCCACCTCGGCGCGGGAAGCTCTGGTTCGTGGATTTTCTGTCTGCGTTGACCCCGCAGCCACAGGCGCGCATGAGATTGCCCATCCGATGCTGGGCAGGCAGACCGCAGATGAAGTGCGGAGGACGGCCCTTCTGCAATTGTCAGACATGGGAGCGGAGATTCTCCAGTTCGATCCTGGCGCTGTCGAGCCGGCACAGGCACTTGACGCATTGGAGAAATGACGGAATGCAGAATTCCTTGTCGAGTCGAAGAGCATTTCTCGCAGGATCGGCGTCTGCTGCTCTGGCGGGACTGTCGGCGAGCGCCTGGTCTGAGCTGCAACCTGTCGAAGGGCCCAACCTGTTACGCATACAGAAGCTTGCCTGGGCCGGTGTTCGGTTGCAACTTGCAGAGAGCGCGCTTTTTATCGATCCCTTAATCAATCGCAATGTCTGGGAGAGCGCCTCTGGCAGATCCGATGATTCCGGTTGATGTGGAGCGGGGTGATCGGTTCGTGTTGGTGACGCATCGGCACCCGGATCACTTCGATCCACTGGCGGTTCGTAAGATTCTTGGTGACGCTGGCGTGTTGGTGTGCGATTCAGACGTGGCGCCGCTTGCCGCCGCTGAAGGATTCAAAGTAAGACTCGCGTCCCTCTACGAGCCCGTCCTCCTGGGAGATTTCACGGCTACCGCGGTTCCGGCGATGGACGGATATGGTGATCCACAGGTCTCATGGATTGTCTCGACGGGGGACAAACGAGTTCTTCACTGCGGTGACACCCTCTGGCACGGTTATTGGTGGAGAATTGGAAGGCAGTTCGGGGCGCTGGATGCTGCATTTCTGCCGATCAACGGAGCCAGATTTGAGTGGCGCAAACCCTGGAGCGACATCCCAGCAGTAATGACACCCGAGCAGGCTGTAGCGGCAGCGGTCGTGACAGGCGCTAAGCTCATTGTTCCAATTCACTATGGGGTCACCGGATCCGACGGGTATCGGGAGATTCCGGACTGCGAGCAGAAGTTGCGCGAGTCCGCGAAAGCTCGAAACGTCAATGTGCAAGTTTTGCGGGCCGGTGAGTGGCTCTCATGGCCGAAACCGTAGGCATGCCTGTCTAGTTGGAGCGGATCAGGTCATCATTCAAGTCGGGCATATTTGTTAATCCAATTTGTTTCCCACGTCTTTCCTCCATCGACGGAAAAGGCTTGTTCCGATTGAGCGGTATTGTTCGAGATCGGCCAGATTCTAAATCTAACGAGTATTGACCGGCCATTAAGGTCTTCTTGGTCGTAAAATTCACCGCGTCCATCCTTGAACTCGCCTATGCATGGGACGCTCAATACTCCGACTTTGCTCGTAGCGAAATAGACTCTCCATTGGTGGGATTCGGCGTTGTAGAGACGTAGCGCCAGAAGTTCCAGATGACTTCCGGCTCCGTCAGCTTCCACCTCGGCTAGATTGGCGCGACCGTTCCAAACTTTGCTGTTCACCGTCGTACCATCCATCTCAAACCAGCTCTTCGAGCCCGTAAGAGGATGTGAGAGACGCGAGATCTGCATCTTCCATGTGCCAATGTCCCAATCGAAATCGCGTTGCCTATCGCGGCTGTCCCCGCGATTCGAACCGGGCGTTTCCGCAGCCGCCGACTTGCGCTCGCGGGTCAGACTACCGATGAATGCCGCCTTCCAGCTTTTACCGCCGTCATCGGAATAAGACTCTTCGTAACGATGAGAATCTGGAGCTATTTCCGACCAAACTCCGCGAACTAAGATCGACTTCCCGTCCGCAGTGTCCTGGGAGTAGAGTTCGCCCCCTCCATCACTGAACGAACCAATCAGAGGTGTGCTCAGTACTCCCTGACTGCCATTTGCGAATGTCTGGCTCCATTGATGCGACTCCGGGTTGTAGAGGAACAGAGTCAGGCCTTCCCAATGACCCTTTGGACCGTCTGCCTCAATCTCCTCCAGCTGTGCGTGCCCATTCCACACCTTCCGAACGGTCACGGTTCCGTCCATCTCATACGATTCTGTGGAACCGGAAAGCGGATTGAGAATTCTCTTTATGTGAGTGTGCCAAGTCCCGATGTTGAAATCGAAATCATGCTGCCCATCTCTGTTAGACTGCGGCGCTTCATCCGAATTGACCACCCTGGGCGACGGCTGCTTCGAATCATCCGTAGCCCAGGCAGGTGCTACAAACATTAGGCAAATTGCTACGATTTGAAAGAGCTTTCTTGCGCCGTAGCGGGAGAGGCTCCATGCGGAAGGGTGCGTCTTCGAGAATTTGGCCCGGAAGGCGACCGTACGATAGAAGTCGATGACGTGAAACCTAGTTACATACATGAGAGCAGTGTAGGCTAGCTTCAGGGGCTCCGACTTCATGTATGTTCAACAGATTTTCAAACCAAAATCAAATCTCGAGCGATACTTCGTATCGATTTGGAGATTTTGAGCTAGAACCCGGTGATCGCCGCTTAATTCAATCCGGAGCTCCCGTCTCGCTGCAACCTAAAGCCTTCGACGCTCTTCTCTGCTTGGTGCGTCGAGCGGGGCATCTGGTCAGCAAGCCGGAGTTGATAAAGGCGCTTTGGGCTGACGTATATGTGAGTGAACGCAGCCTTACCAATATCATTGTGGATCTACGAAAGATTGTGGGGCGCGAATCGATCCGCACCGTATCGAAGTACGGATACCGTTTCGATCTTTTGGTTGTCGGTGAACCGGGTGCAACGCGCGCCACGTTCGAGCGTTTTGCGCGCGCCAGGGATTTGACTGCGAAACGTTCTGTTGAGTCCATGCAACTTGCACGCGATCTCCTTTGGACCTGTCTTGCTGAGGCTCCGGCGTTCGCATCAGCCTGGGCTTGGTTGGGCAGGTGCTGTTGGTTCTTGGGCAAGTTCGGCACCAACCCCTCGTCAAATTACGATCTATCACACGCTTCGTTTAACAGAGCTCTAGCTCTCGACCCAGATCTCGCATGCGCCCATCAGTTCTTCACGTTGGTGCAAGTGGATTCTGGATATTCCTCTGCCGCAATGTGCCGCCTTGTGGACCGACTCAAGATTCATCCAGATGAGCCAGAGTCGCTCGCGGGCTTGGTTCACGCGTTTCGCTTCCGTGGCCTAATAGATCTTTCGCTCGAATCGCATCGGCGAGCCATTGAATTGGACCCTGCCATCCTCACCAGCGTCCCTCACACCCTTTTTCTTGCGGGAGAATTTGCATCTGCAATTGGGGCTTACGGGGGCAGGGGAGCCTACTATCTCGATGCAGCGTCCTGGGCTGTACTCGGAGATTCGCTGCGTGCTTCAACGCTTCTGCGCGAAAGAATGGCTAAGACTACCCTCTCCCCTGTGATGACCAGTCTGATGGCGTCACTCGTGGCGCTTCTTGAGGGTAAACGTGATGAGTCGATCAAACGGATGGAAGGCGTCGATACTTCGATTGACCCAGGCCGACCCGACGCCCGACGTCGAGCGACCCACCCCCACGCCTGCCACCGAACCGGTCGCCTCCGAGCGCACCCGCCTCGCGCAGGGCCGCCTCGGGATCGACGAGGTGAGCCCCGAGGTCTCCGGCGGGCGGTTCCCGTCGAAGGCCGTCGTCGGGGAGGTCGTGCCCGTCACCGCCACGGTGTGGCGCGAGGGGCACGACGCCGTGGCCGCGACGCTGGTCTGGCAGCGCTGCGCCGACGTCGACCACGCCGACGCGCAGGCCGTGGCGGTCGCCCCGACCGTCGGCGATGCGCGCTCGACGCGCATGGCGAGCCTCGGCCCGGAGACCGAGCCGGGTGGCGGCGAGCCTCGTCGCCGACACCGAGGGGCTCTGGCGCTTCCGCGTGGACGCCTGGAGCGACCCGTGGGCGACCTGGCGCCACGCCGTCGAGGTGAAGGTCGCGGCCGGTCAGGGAGCCGGCGAGCTCGCCAACGACCTCGAGAGCGGCGCCCGCCTGCTCGAGCGCGGGGCGGCGCAGATCGAGGACCGCGCGAGCGCGGCCGACGTCCCGGACCAGCCCGCGGGCGAGTTCGACCAGCCCGCTCGAGATGCCGCCGACGCTGACCTTCGCGACCCGCGCTGCGCGAGGCGGCCGCGTCCCTGCGCGAGACCGACCGCAGCGTCCCCCGAGCGGATCGCGAAGGCGCTCTCCGAACCGGTGCACCGTCACGATGGTGCAGCGCCCGGTGCGCCGACCTCCTGACGCGCGGAGCCGACCACCACGTCCTCGTCGAGCGACCCCGCGCCCTCGACGGTGCCTGGAGCCGAGTTTCTCCGCGCTCGACCGGCGGGTGGGACGACGAGGGCCGCCCCGGTGCACGGCGCCGTTCGCCACCGCGACCCGCCAGCTCGAGCGCGCCGCCGCGATGGGCTTCGACGTGGCCTCCGATGAGGCCATGTGTATGCTCGTCTACTTCGTACGAGTCGTCTGCTGCAGCACGAGCCG
>CAVVSP010000027.1:0-147151 GCA_963750845.1 uncultured Acidobacteriaceae bacterium | reverse complement strand
GCGCAACCTTCAGAACCTCCCGGGCCTGGGCCGCGGCGGCCGCGGGTTCGCGCAGCACGGCGCGCGCGGCGAAGTCCAACGCCTGCTGAAGGGTCCCGCTTTCGCCCGCCGTGGAACTCATGCGCCGAAGGTGACCGCTTAAGGCCCGCCGGCCAAGGCCCTGCGCGCAACGCGAGCGCGGGTGGGTCCCGCCGTTCCCGTCAGACCAGGTCCAGGCGGACGACGCGCCGGCGCGAACCGGCGACGTCGACCTGCCGAAAGCCCGCCGCCTCGAAGGTGGGCAGGTAGCCCATGAAACGGTAGCTCGGGGTACCCCGGTTCGACCGGATAGGCTTCGACCACGCTGGCGCCCTTGGCGCGCGCATGGGCGACCGCGGCCTCGATCATCTGCGAGGTGACCCCTTGGCCGCGGAGCGTGCGGTGCGCGAAGAAGCAGGCCAGCGACCAGACGCTGTCCGGGTCCTGGCCGGCGACCTCCGGTCCGCCCAGGCGACGGTAGGTGGGCCGCGGCGCGATGGAGCACCAGGCGACCGGCTCATCGTCCAGATAGCCCAGGATGCCGATCGGGACCTTGCCGCGGACGCGGGCTTCCATGGCGGCCTTGCGATCCGAGCCCTTGGTCTGCCGGGTCTCGGCGCCGGTGGCGCGCCAGACCATGCACCAGCAGGATTTCGGTCCCCCGCGGCCGGCGAACAGGCGCTCGAAATCGGGCCAGCGGCTTCTCGTCGACCTTGTGGAACTTGAGCGGCAGCATGGGCGGCTTGTAGCGGCGCCGTCGCCGACGTCAAAACGGCGGGCGCGGCAGGCTGGGCCCGCCCCGCCACTTGCCGATTGAAACGCGGCGGCTGAGTTGTCAGCCTGTGGTCGGACCGGCGCGCTCATGGGCGCCGGGGCCATGAACCTTCGCGACACGTCGAAGGACGAACCACTGGGGGGTACGGTTGATCAGCTGGATCAGGCTTGCAGGGTTGTCGGTCGCGGGCGCATGGCGAGCGCGACGCTCGCTTTGGGCGCGGGCGCGCTGGCGCAACCGGCGGACGCCGCCCACCCCGGCAAGGCGATCTACGACCAGACCTGCGCGGCCTGTCACGACCATCCCGGAGACGATCCCGCGCCCCCAGCCGCGAGTTGCTGCGGGCCATGCGGCCGTCGAGCGTCGAGTACCATATGACGGCCGGCTACATGCGCACCCAGGCCAAGGGGTTGAGCGCGGCGCAGCGCAAGGACCTGACCGACTGGCTGGCGCATGGGCCAGCCGGACAATTCGGGCTGGGTGCAGCGGGCGGCATGCAAGGGCGCGGCGGCCCGAATCGACCCGGCGGCGAAGGCCACGGTGGCGACCTGGGGCATCGACGCGCACAACACGCGCGCCCAGACGGCGGCGCCAGACGGGCCTGAGCAAGGCGGACTTCCCCAGGCTGGAGCTGGCCTGGGCGGTCGGCCTGCCGCAGACGCCGACCATGCGCTCGCAACCGGTGATCGCCGGGAACACCCTCTACATCGTCGCCAGCGACGCGGGCCGAATGTACGCCTTCGACGTCAAGACGGGCTGCGCCAAGTGGCAGTACGAGGACGCCGCCCCACTGCGTTCGTCGATCAGCTATGGCGAATTCGCGCCGGGCCGGCCGGTGATCGTGGCCGGCGACGCCAACGGCTTTGTGCTGGCCATCGATGCGCGGACCGGCAAGCCGATCTGGCGCGCGGACGCCAAGCTGGTCGAGGCCAACCGGATCACCGGGACCCCGGTGATCTACAAGGGCCGCGTCTACGCGCCGCTGTCGGCCACCGAGATCAACCACGCGGTGGACGAGAGCTATGAGTGCTGCAAGGCGCAGGGCGCGGTCGTCGCGCTGGACCTGAAAACCGGCAAGACGCTGTGGGTCGGGCGCACCATGGCCCCGGCGACCAAGACCCAGAAGAGCCGGGTCGGCACCCAGATGCGGGGCCCGTCCGGCGCGCCGATCTGGAGCACGCCGGCGATCGATGAGAAGCGCGGCCTGCTCTACGTCGGCACCGGCGAGCAGAACTCGATCCCGTTCGTGCGAGACCACGGACGCCATCGTCGCGTTCGACCTGGCGACCGGCGCGCGCAAGTGGTCGTTCCAGGCCACGGCGCGCGACCTCTGGCACTACGCGTGCCCGAAGGGGGCCAACTGTTTCGGGGCCGAGACCGGGGTGACGCTGGACCATGATTTCGGCGGCTCGGTGATCATCGCCAAGCGGGCGGACGGCCGCGACATCCTGCTGGCCGGACAGAAGTCCGGGCGCGGTCTGGGCGCTCGATCCGGACAACGGCGGCAAGCTGATCTGGACGCGCCGGCTGAGCAAGGGCGGGGCGAACGGCGGCATTCATTGGGGGACGGCGATCGACGGCCATCGGTCTTTGCGCCGTAAACGACGCCAACCCGGCGTCGGAGGAATATCCGCTGGGCGGCGTCGCCCTGCACGCGCTCGACGTCGAGACCGGCAAGGTGCTGTGGACGGCCAAGGGCCAGGGCGACTGCTCGGGCGACCGCAAGCGCGCGTTACGCCGCCTGCCAGACCCGCTTCGGCTTTTCGCCGGCGCCGCTGGTGGTGGACGGCGCGGTGATCCAGGGCTCGGTCGACGGCATCCTGCGGGTGTTCGACGGCGGGACCGGCGCGGAGCTCTGGCGCTACGACACCATGAAGACCTTCGACACCGTCAACGGCGTCGCGGCGCACGGCGGGGCGATCGATTCCTCGCCCTATGTGGCGGCCGACGGGATGCTGTTCGTGGTCTCGGGCTACGGCCGGTTCGGCGAGTTCCGGGAATGTGCCTGCTGGCGTTCAAGCCAAAGCGTTAGGGACCGGCGTGGGCGGGGACACGGACCAAGGCCGCTTCCGGCTGCAGGGCTGGCGCGAAGGCGCGCGGACACCCTACGTCGACGAGCTGTCGCAGGACTTGGCGGCCCTGAAGGCGCGGGCGGCCGGGCTGCTGGACGAAGGTTATGGCTGCGTCGACCTTTCGGCCTGGAACCTCGAGCTCAACGACTGGGTGCGGCTGGAGCGGGACGAGGGGAAGAGCAAGCTTGTCTCCAGCCAGGCTCAGGGTTCGGCAATCGAACGGGCGCGGATCCAGGCGGCGACCTCGCGCGATGTCCCTGGCCCGCGGCGACGGCCGGACGGCGCGAACGGCGTCGGCTTGCTCGGCGACCAGCCGCCGGCCGTTCAGGCGCAGGAAGAGGCTCGCCGCCAGGAAGGCCGCGCGCTTGTTGCCGTCGACGAACGGATGGTTGCTGGCGACGGCCACGAGATAGGTCGCCGCCAGTTCGCAGATGTCATCCACGCCTTCGTAGTGGAAGCGGTTGGCCGGCCGCGCGAGCGCGGATTCCAGCAATCCCTCGTCGCGCAGCCCGGCGCCCCCGTGCAGAGCAATGCTGCGGTCGTGGAGGACGATCAGGCTCTGCTTCGCGGGCCAGCGCGGCTCCGTCACTTGGCCAGCGCGCGGAAGGCGTCGCGGTATTCGTCCATGAAGCTCTTCGCCGAGCGCGATTTCCTCGGCCACCCGGGATCGTAGGCGGAGAGCCGCATATCGCCCTCGGCCCCTTCGGTCAGATAGAGCGTGTCGCCCTTTTCGACGCCGAGCTTGGCCAGCGCCTCCTTGGGCAAGAGCACGCCGACAGAGTTTCCGACCTGGGTCAGCTTCAGCGCGATCATGGCGTCGGCCTTTTCGAGTTAGGGCGTAACGTATGGAATACGCGCTGTCGACTTGACCGCCCCGGCGACCTCGCCCATCCCCTGGCCATGGCCGTCTATACCGACATCACCGACGCGGAGCTGGCGGCGCTCCTGGCCGACTTCGACCTCGGGCGCGCCGCTCGGCGTTCAAGGGCATCGCCGAGGGGGTGGAGAACTCCAACTTCCTGCTGGAGACCGAGGCCGGGCCGCTACTTCCTGACCGTCTACGAGCGGCGCGTGCAGGCCGGACGACCTGCCGTTCTTCCTGGAGCTGATGCGCTGGCTGGCCGGGCACGGCTTTCCCAGCGCCGACGCCGATCGCCGACCGCGACGGGCGGCTGCTGAAGACGCGTGCGCGGCAAGCCCTGCGCCATCGTCTCGTTCCTGCCGGGCCTGTCGGTGCGCCGGCCGACGCGCGGCCCATTGCCGCGAGGCGGGCGCGGGCCTGGCGCGGCTGCACCTGGCGGCGCGAGGGCTTTCCGCGGGCGCGGGCCAACGACCTGGGCCAGGCGGCCTGGGCGCCGATGTTCGCGGCGCTGACCGAGGCGGCCGAGGCGCTGAAGCCCGGGCCTGGCGGCGACCATATCGTCCGATCTCGAACTGCTTGGCCGCGGCGCTGGCCGCAGGGCCTGCCGCAGGGCGTGATCCACGCCGACTTCTTCCCCGACAACGTCTTCTTCAAGCAGGGCGAAGTTCGCCGGCGCCATCGACTTCTACTTCGCCTGCGACGACGCGCTGGCCTACGACATCGCCGTGGCGCTGAACGCCTGGTGCTTCGAGCCGGACGGCAGCTTCAACATCACCGCGGCGCGCGCAGCTGGTGGCCGGCTACGAGAGCCGCGCGGCCCTTGTCCGACGCTCGAACGCGCGGCCCTGCCGGTGCTGGCGCACGGGGCGGCGATGCGCTTCTTCCTGACCCGGCTGCACGACTGGGGCGCGACGCCGGCCGGCGCGCTGGTGCGGCCCAAGGACCCGCTGGAGTACGAGCGCAAGCTGGCCGTGCACCGCGCCGGCGCCGCGACCTGGTGCTGTTCGGCGCGACCGCGTGACGCCGCAGGTGGTGATCTACACCGACGGCGCCTGCTCGCGGCAATCCGGGCCCGGGCGGCTGGGGCGCGGTGCTGCATCGTCCGGCGAGCAGCGAGAAGGAGCTCTGGGGCGGCGAGCTGGCCGACCACCAACAACCGCATGGAGCTGATGGCCGCGATCCAGGCGCTGGAGGCGCTGAAGCAAGCCCTGCCAGGTCGAGCTGCACACCGACAGCCAGTACGTGCAGAACGGCATCACCGAGTGGATCCACGGCTGGAAGGCGCGCGGCTGGCGACCGCCGACAAGAAGCCGGTGAAGAACGACGACCTGTGGAAGCGGCTCGACGCAGCCCGCGCTGCGCCACGAGGTCGACTGGCGCTGGGTCAAGGGCCACGCCGGCCACGAGTTCAACGAGCGCGCCGACGCGCTGGCGCGGCGCGGCCTGGCCGAGACCCTGGCGGCGAACGGCAGATAGTTCGATATCGAACTTGATTTGCGTCGCGCGACGCGGCCTAGCTTGTTCGAATTCGAACGAGGGAGCGCCGCCATGGCCGCCGAACCGGAAGACCACCCCGACATCCAGGTGTTCGACGAGATCCGCTACATCGAACATCTGGTGAGGACGGCGATCGCGCGCAAGCTGCCGGTCGGCCTGACCTATCCGCAGTTCGAGGTGATGAACCTGCTGTCGCGGCGCGGCGACGGGATCACGCCGCTGGCCATCGCGCGCGCCCTGCAGATGACCAAGAGCGGGCTGACCAACACCCTGCAGCGGCTGCATGCGCGCAAGCTGATCCGGCGTCGAGCACTGCCAGAGCGACGGGCGCAAGAAGCGCATCTGGCTGACCGCGCGAGGGCCGGGCGGCCTACGGCCAGTGCGATGGTGGCGCATCCGGCCCGCGGATGGACCGCCTGCGCGACGGCTTCACCCAGAAGGAATTCCGCGACGCCCTGCCGTTCCTGAAGGCGCTGCGCACCTGGCTGGGCGAGAAGGAATACGCCTAGGACGCAGCCGCAATCTCGCCATTCGGCGCGGAGAGGCTACCTTGACCGCGGTGGGACGCGGGCGGGGGCGCATCCATGACAAGACGGGTCACGACGGCCTTGGTGCTGGCGGCCATGCTGGCGGGCATGGGATTTGCGACGAGCGTTCGGGTCGGCGCCCGCGCCTCCAGTGGCTACGGTCGCCGAGACCCCGGCCAGCGAGATGGCGCGGCGGCTGCTGAGGCGGCGGCGGAGGGCGACGAGGCGTTCATCGCCTTCGAGCATGAAGTCAGCCAGCGGCAGCGGCCCGACGAGCAATGGCTGGGGCTGCGTGCGCAGTTGAGGTCGATGCGGCTGCACGCGGTGGAAGGGGCGAGCGCGACCCACGCCGAACTCTCCGTCGACGACGCCAGCGTGGATCTGGGGATCTGTATTTCTCTCGATGTCACTCCTGAAGCGCCGCACAAGATCGCGGGCCTGCTCTTGCAGCTCGCCAAGCGCCCGGCCGACAGCAGCAGCGCCGCCGCGGCTCGCGCCGGCCGCGCTGGCGGCGGCGACGCGGGCGCGGATGGAGGCCGCGACGAAGGCCGAACGTTCTCCGGCGGTGCTGATCGCCCACGCCGGCCAGCCGGTGCTTGTCGCCGCCTATGGCCTGGCCGACCGCGAGGCCAAGACCCCTGCCACCGTCAACCAATTCCGCTTCGGCTCCATGGGCAAGATGTTCACCGCGGTTTCGATCATGCAGCTGGCCCAGGCCGGCAAGCTCGACCTCACCGCGCCCATCGGCCGCTACCTGCCGGACTATCCGAACCGCGACATCGCCGACCATGTCACGGTCAACAACCTGCTCACCCACACCGGCGGCACGGGCGACATCTTCGGCGCCGGAATTCTTCGCTCACCGCCTCGAGCCAAAGACCCCCGCCGACTACGTCGCTCTCTACGGCGCCCGGGCCGCCGCTCTTCGCGCCGGGCGCGCGCGACGAATATTCCAACTACGGCTTCATGCTGCTGGGCCGTATCGTCGAGACCGTCGCGGCGGTAGCTACGACGACTACATCGCCGCCCACATCTTCAAGCCCGCGCGGCATGACCGCCACCGGCAACCAGCCGGAGACCGTCCGCCTGCCCAAGCGCGCCACCGGCTACATGACGGGCCGCCAGGCCGGCTCAGCGCTGCCGACACCCAGCCCTGGAGCGGCACGCCGGCCGGCGGCGGCTATTCCACCGTGGGCGACCTCGGCCAGGTTCGCCGACGCCCTGATGGCCAACCGCCTGCTCGACGCCGAGCACACCAGGCTGCTCACGAACGGCGGGTTCACCGGCGCGGACGGCAAGTTCTGGCGCTACGACTTCGGCGCGCCGGCCGGCGATGGGCGTCGCTACTACGGCCACAACGGCGGCGCGCCCGGCATGAACGGCGAGCTGCGGATCTTCCCGGCTGAGCCCGGCCACGAGCCTACACCTCGCCGTCCTCGCCAACCGCGACCCGCCGACCGCCACCGGCACGGCCAACTTCATCACCGACCGGCTGCCCTAGCCCCCCCTCGCGAAGCTCCTACCCACCCGCGCCGGCAGGCCGCTACTCCGCTGCCTGGACGGGAAGGCGACGGTCATGAGCGAAGCGGCGGCGGAAGACGAACGCCCCCTCGGTGGAGCGCCTGGGCGAGATCCAGCGGGTCACGCTGAACCGGCCTGAGCGGCTGAACGCGCTGAACCAGCCGCTGACCGAGGCGCTGCTGGCCTACTTCGAGGCGCGGCGGCGGATGACGGTCCGCGGGTGATCCCTCGCGCGGCGCGGGGCGGGGTTCAGCGCGGGCGCCGACCTGAAGGCGATGGGCCACCCGATGCGCTGCGCGACGGGCCGGACGGCGACTGGACCTGCGCGATCTGATGAAGGCGATGCGCGCCTGCCGCAGCCGATCGTCGCCCTGTGCGCGGCCCGGCGCCGCGGGCGGCGGCCGGCCATGGCGCTGGCCGCCGACGTGATCGTGGCGGGCGAGAGCGCGGTCGTTCCACCCGGCCTTCATCAAGATCGGCCTTGGCGGCGCGGAGTTGGGCGCGGCGTGGCGCCTGCAGCGCCCATGGGCTTGTCCCGCGCTCGCGAGAGGCTGCTGACCGGGCGGCCGATGCCGCGCGGAGGCCTGGCGCACCGGCCTGGTGTCGTCGGTGACGCCCGACGGGCGCTGACGCTGCATGGACGAGGCGCTGGCGAGGCGATGCTGAGAGGCCCGCCCGGACGCCCTGCGCCTGACCAAGCGCACGCTGGACGCGGCGCTGGAGATCCCCAGCCTCGACGTCGCGCTGGAACTGGAAGAGCGGGCCCAGATGCTGATGATCGCGCGTCGCTGAGGGGGACGGACATGGACCGACGGCTCGATCGCGACTGGACCTCGCCGGTGCGCTACCCGGACCCGGCGGTGGAGGTCGACACCGCCGACAAGCGCTTCCACCGTTACCGGATCGGCAGCGCGGGCCTTGAGCGGATCTGGACCGGCGGCCGCTGGTTGGAGGGTCCGGTGTGGTTCGGCGACGGACGGTACTTGTTGTTCTCCGACATCCCGAACGACCGGCTGCTGCGGTGGACCGAAGAAACCGGCGAGATCACTTTCCGGCAGCCGGCGAACAACGCCAACGGCAACACCCGCGACCGCCAGGGCCGGCTGGTCACCTGCGAACACCGGACCCGCCGGGTCACCCGGACCGAGAACGACGGCACGATCACGGTGATGCTGGACCAGTTCGAGGGCAGGCCGCTTAACGCACCCAATTGCCTGACAGTGCATTCCGACGGGGCCATCTGGTTCACCGACCCGGGCTACGGCCTGGATCACTGGTACGAGGGCGAGAGGGGCGAGATGGAGCTGCCCACGCGGACCTACCGCCTGGACCCGGTCACCGGCGCGGCCACGGTGGTCGACGAGGCGCTGGCGCGGCCGAACGGGCTGGCCTTCTCGCCGGACTTCAGCCGCCTCTACATCGCCGACACCGGCGCGTCGCAGACCGCAACCACCCGCGCCAGATCCATGTCTACGACGTCGTTGACGGGAAGAAGCTTTCCGAACGGCCGAGTGTTCTCGACTTCGGCCGCTGCTCGCCGGGCACCGGCTTCCGGGTCGACGTGGACGGCAACGTCGGGCCGCGACCGGCTGGGGCGACCCGGACCAGGACGGGCGTGATGTTTAAACCCGGGACGGCGAGAAAGTGACCTCGCCGCAGCATCCACCTGCCGGAAGGGGCGGCCAACCTCTGCTTCGGCGGCCGCCACCGCAACCGGCTGTTCATCACCGCCTCGCAGTCGGTCTACGCGATCTACGTCGGCGTGCAGGGCGTGGGGTATGGCTGAGGCGCGCTAGGCGGCGAACGCCGCGAGGCGCTCGCGGATCAGCGCGTCGGCCTCGGCCATGATGCGGTCGATCAGCTCCTTGCAGGTCGGGATGTCGTGGATCAGGCCCGCGACCATGCCGCAGCGACCAGGCGCCGGCGTCCATCTCGCCCTCGTGCATGATCGCGCGGATAGACGCCGGCGACCTCGGCGACGATGTCCTCGAACTTGATCGCCGGCGCCCAGCGTCGCGCTCCTTCTCCAGCAGGCGCTCGACCGCCGGCGTTGGTCAGCACCCGCTCGGTGTTGCGCAGCGGGCGCATGATCAGCCGCGTGTCGAGCTCGCGAGGCGCGCGACGAGCGCCTGCTTCACGTTCTCGTGCACCGGCGCCTCCTTCGTGGCCATGAAGCGGGTGCCCATGTTCATGCCGTCGGCGCCCATGGCCAGCGCGGCGACCAGCGAGCGGCCGTCGGCCATGCCGCCGGAGGCGACGAACGGGATCTTCAGCTCCTCGGCCGCGCGCGGGCAGCAGGATCATGTTGGGCACGTCGTCCTCGCCCGGATGGCCGCCGCACTCGAAGCCGTCGACGCTGACCGCGTCGCAGCCGATCGACTCGGCCTTCAGCGAATGGCGCACGCGAGGTGCACTTGTGGATCACCTTGATCCCGGCCTCCTTCAGCGCCGGCAGCCACTTCTGCGGGTTGTTGCCGGCCGTCTCGACGATCTTCACGCCGCCGTCGATGATCGCCTGGATGTAGCCGGGATAGTCCGGCGGCGTCACCGCCGGCAGGAAGGTCAGGTTCACGCCGAACGGCTTGTCGGTCATCTCCCGGCAGCGGGCGATCTCGTCGCGCCAGCTTCTCCGGCGTGCGCTGGGTCAGGCCGGTGATGATGCCCAGGCCGCCGGCGTTGGAGACCGCCGCCGCCAGCTCGGCGAAGCCGACGAAGTGCATGCCGCCCTGGATGATCGGGTGCTCGATGCCGAACAGTTCGGTGATGCGGGTCTTCATGGGGTCCGGGTCCTGAGCTGCCGTTGGCGAGTTTCGCCGCAACTGAAGCACAGGCGCCGTAGCGTCCGCTAATGGTCGTTGTAGAGGTTTCGCATGAGCTATGCGTTCGACGCCGCGTTCCGGGAGAGGCCATGGCCGCTCGCTGTCGTGATTTTCCCCGGATCGCCCAGGAGGGGGCGGGGCTGAAGCATGCAGCCGTGGCGATCGTGCTGACGGCGGCGGACGACGGCTCGGGCGAGACGGCGTTCCTGCTGACCCGGCGGGCCTCGGGGATGCGGACGCATGCCGGCCAGTGGGCGCTGCCGGGCGGGCGCTGCGACCCCGGCGAGACGCTGCAGGCGACGGCGCTGCGGGAGCTGGAGGAAGAGCTGGGCCTGCGGCTGGCGCCGGGCGACATCCTGGGCGTGCTGGACGACTACCCGACGCGCTCCGGCTACCTGGTGGCGCCGGTGGTGGTGTGGCTGCAGGACGCCGGCGCGCTGACGCTCAATCCGGAGGAGGTGGCCTCGGCGCACCATATCCGGCTGGACCACATCGGCCGCGAGGAGGCGGTCGAGTTCGAGACCATCCCGGAGAGCGACCGGCCGGTGATCCGCCTGCATAGGCGCGGTGACTCCGGCGGCGACCTGCATGTCCATGCGCCCACGGCCGCCCTGATCTACCAGCTGCGCGAGCTGGCGGCGGGGCGGGTGACGCGGGTGGCGCACCTGGAACAGCCGGTGTTCGCCTGGCGGTAATTCCGCTAAGCCGGTCGCGAAATTGGACCGATCAGGGAGACGCTGCGCGCCATGGAGCTCAAGGACAAGATCATCGTGGTCACCGGCGCGGCCAGCGGCATCGGCCGGGCGCTGGCCGCGCGCTTCGCCGCCGAGGGCGCCGAAGCTGGTCGTCTGCGCCGACCGCAACGGCGAGGGCGCGCAGGCGACGGCCGAGGAGATCGGCGGCGTCGCGTTCAAGACCGACGTCGCCAAGCGAGGCCGACATCCAGGCCCTGATCGAGACGGTCGAGAACGACCACGGGCCGATCGACCTCTTCTGCTCCAACGCCGGCATCGGCTTCGGCGGCGGGGCCGAGGCGCCGAACGACGGCTGGCAGCGGATCTGGGACATCAACGTCATGGCCCACGTCTGGGCCGCGCGCCACCTGGTGCCGCGGATGGCCGCGCGCGGCGGCGGCTATCTGCTGAACACCGCCTCGGCCGCGGGCCTGCTCTCGCAGATCGGCTCGGCGCCCTATGCGGTGACCAAGCACGCCGCGGTCGGCCTGGCCGAGTGGCTGGCGATCACCCACGGCGACCAGGGCATCAAGGTCTCGGTGCTCTGCCCGCAGGCGGTGCGCACGGCGATGACCGCCGGCAATCCCGACGGCGTCGCCAGCATCGACGGCATGATGGAGCCGGAGGACGCTGGCCGAGGCCTGCGTGCGCGCCATCGAGGCGGAGGACTTCCTGATCCTGCCGCACCCGCGAGGTGCTGGAATACATGCGCAACAAGACCAGCGACTACGACCGCTGGATCGGCGGCATGCGCAAGCTGAACCGGCGGTTCGGCGGGTAGGAGCCGCCCCGCGCCGGATTTCTTAAACGTTGAGCGCCATGCTGCCGCGATGGCGGGCCGTAAGGCCGCAGCGGGCGAGCAGGCCATGAGCAAGGTCAGCGGTATCTGGCGCAGCGGCGGCGATCACTTCGAGCCGGACGAAGAGGTCGACGCAAAGGTTCAGCGCCAGCTTCGGGGCCATCTCGAACAGATCGACTACACGGCCTATGTCGCGAACCGCACTTCGGTCCGTGCGCTGGGCCGGGCCGACAGCCAGAAGTTCGAACGGCTGGCGCGATCGGCCGCCCTGGCCCGGACGCGATGGATGGCGGCCGCGCTGGCGGCCTGCGACGGAGACCATCCGCCGAGCGCCGAGCAACTCGAGCAGATCGCCCAGCACCGCAAGGCCTTCGAGGAGCTCACCGAGGTCTATGGCGCACTGCGCCGGCTGGTCGAGCGCGGATACCTTGCCTACAGCCCGGCTCAGCCCAAGGCGCGGTGAGGCGCAGGGCGAACGCTTGACACGCTGGCCGCCGAGCGGCCTGATGGACAGCATTCATGACCCCCGTCGGCCCAGCGCCGGCGGGGGTTGCTCTTATCCGGCGCTTGGACCGGGGGAGCTGAGACATGATCGACAGCATCGACGAAGGCCTGTTCCTGGAAGTGGGCGGGCTCCGGCAATGGGTGACGATCCGGGGCGCCGACCGGGCCAATCCGGCGCTGATGATCATCACCGGGGCGGGGGCGGCGTTCAGCGCGATGGCGCCGGTGTTCGCGCCCTGGGAAGCGCGGTTCACTGTGGTGCAGTGGGACCAGCCGGGGGCGGGGGCGACGCTGGCGGGCAATCCTGAGGACAAGACGCCGCTCTCCTATGACCGGCTGGCCCGCGACGGGGCAGCGGTGGCTGAGGCTGTCTGCGCGCGGCTGGGCGCGGGGACGCTGGCGCTGTTCGCGATCTCCGGGGGGTCGGTCACCGGGCTGAAGATGCTGCGCGCCGCGCCGGAGCGGTTCAGCGCCTATGTCGGCAACGGCCAGGTGACCAACTGGCGCCGCCAGGAGGCGTTGGCCTACCGGATCATGCTTGAGCAGCAGCGGGGCGATCCGGCGGCGACTGCGGAGCTGACGGCCCTTGGGCCGCCGCCCTGGCCGGACGCGGGCGCCGAACTCGCCAAATCGAAGTACGCCAATGCGCCGACGTCGCTCCGAGCAGGCGGCGATGGCGGCGGTGACCCAGACCATGATGAGCGGTCCGCCGCCGGGCGCGAGCTGGGCGGCGCCGGTCCCGCCGGTGGCCGACCCGTTCGGCGCGGCCTACGCGGCCTATCCAGGCGATCCGCCCCGAGCTGCTGGCCTTCGACGCCGAGGCCCTGGGGCTGGAATTCCCGATGCCGATGGCCTTCCTGCAGGGCGCGCAGGACGCCCACACGCCGGCCGCAGAGGTCGAGGCCTATGCGGCGAAGCTGCGCGCCCCTGCCGTGCGCTATGTCCCGATCGCCGAGGGCGGCCACATGTCGACGTTCCTGGTCGAGCGGCTCCTCGCGCTGCTCGACGAGCATGTGCGGCCGTTGATCGCGTGAGGCGGCGTGGGCAGGACAGCGCGATCACAATCGGCGTCCTCCTCCCACAGGGGGAGGAGGGGCCCTGCCTCGACGCAGTGGGGCGAAATGTGTCAGAGGCCTCGCCGAAGCGGGCTCGACCGCTTGTGCGGAGGTTCCACCTTGAAGCGTCTCGTTCCCCTCGTCGTGGCCGCAACCTTGGCCGTAGGCGCCGCCGCCCAGGCGCAACCGGCGCCGCCCGCCGCGCCGCCCAGCGCCGCGGCGCAGGCTGATTTCCTGGCGAAGAACGCCAAGGAGCCGGGCGTGAAGACCCTGCCGTCCGGGCTGCAGTACAAGGTCGTGGCCTCGGGACCCGCGGGACCGTCGCCCAAGGCCGGCGACATCATCAAGGTGCACTACGAGGGCACGCTGGTCGGCGGCCAGGTGTTCGACTCCTCGATCGCCCGCGGCAAGCCGGTGCTGTTCCCGCTGGACGGCCTGGTGGCCGCGTGGATGCAGGCGCTGCCGATGATGAAGGTGGGCGACGAGTGGATGCTCTATGCGCCGCCGGAGCTGGGCTACGGCCCCCAGGGCGCGGGACCGATCCCGCCCAACAGCGTGCTGATCTTCCGCATCAAGCTGCTGGGCATGCTCTCGGCCGATTAGCCAACCACGCGATTCCCCTGGTCTATCTCTGGTGGCGGCAATTAAAGTCACCGTCAGAACGCCGTGGGACGGGCTAAGACGCCCGGTGGGAGGCGAGGGCATGGGACAATTGCAAGCATTCGGGCGCGTGCGCGCGCCGCGTTGGGGCCGCGCTCTGGCGCTGGCCGCGGTGGTCGGGCTGGCGGCGGGCGCCGGGCCGGCGAAGGCCTATCAGTTCGGGGACATCCTGCGCGGCGCGGCCTCGAAGCTGCCCATGCCGTCGTCGAAGCCGGCGCAGCCCGCGCCCCAGCAGCAGCCCAAGCCGGGCGCGGGCGGCGATGCGCCGGGCGCCATGGGCCTGCAGGCCGGGACGGCTCTGCCGCCGCTGCACAAGCTGGGCACCGATGCGGTGGCGGTGGTCGAGGCGGCCTCGGCACGGCGCGCCGGTGCGTCAGATGGACTACGTGTTCGCCGGGCAGACGCATCGCGCTGGGCCCCAAGGGCACGATGACCATGAGCTACCTCTCCGGCTGCCTGACCGAGGCGATCACCGGCGGGACGGTGACCGTCGACGCCGACCGGCAGCCGGGTGGCGGGCGGCAAGATCACGACCCGGGCGACGCCCGGCTGCAAGGCGCGCCAAGCCGGTGATCCTGGCCAGCGCCTCGGAAGCCGGCGCGACGGTCAACCGGATCACGCCGTTCACCGGCGCCAACTGGGACGAGCGCGAGCTGAAGTGCGGCCCGCCGGTGTTCAAGTGGGACAAGGCCGCTGGGCGCGGTCACCATCCGGGTGAAGGACATGGACAAGGACGGCGAGCCGGTCGCTCTGGCAGGCGACGCCGACCACCGACTGGATCGCCTATCCGGCCAAGGCGGCGAGCCCGCTGACGCCCGGCGCGCCCTACAAGGTCGAGGCCGTGGCCGGCGACAAGGTGGTGGCGAGCGCGCTCTTCTCCATCGACCCGGCGCTGGACGTGGCGGACAGCCTGGCCAACCGCGTTGTCCCGCTTTCCGCGCCTTAGGGCCTCGCGCGCCTGGCTCCGCGGCCGTGGGGAGGCGCCGCCGCGCGCCGGCGCTGGTCGCCGGTCCTGCTGCGGTGCTGGTCGCTGGCGGGCGCGGTCGCGACGCCTGCCGCCGTCGCGGGCGCTTCGACCGGCGCGGCATCGACTACCTGCTGCCGCTGCGCCACCGGGCTGTTCGGGCCGCTGTTCCCGCCGTCGAAGTCCGACGTGGTGGTCGTCGCGATCGACGAGCAGACCTACAAGACCGAGCCCTTCGCCAACACGCCCAAGGTCGCCTGGACGCCCTACTTCGGCGACGTCATCGACGCGATCGACGCGGCCGGCCCCAAGGCCATCGGCCTGGACACGATCTTGCCGACCACGCTGGACCGGCCGGAGCTGCTGCTGGGCTACGACCGGCCGCTGTTGCCGCCGCCGTCGTCGAAGTCAACTTTGATGGTGGCGGCGTAAGTGGGCTGGAAGCCGAGGTTGACGTCGAGGATGCGCAGGAAGCTGCGCATGAGCAGGCCGGCGCCGACGAGCAGGACGCAGGCGAGTGCAACTTCAGAAATGACCAGTGTGGAGCGAAGCCGGTCGTGCCGCCGGCTGTCGCTGGCGCCGTGACCTCCGCTGTCCTTGAGCGATTCCTGCAGGTTTTCACTGGACATGCGCAGACCGGGTGCGAGCCCGAAGAGGACGGCGGTACCGACGGCGATGACGAGAGTCCAGAGGAGCGCTGTGGCGTCGATGTGGACGTCGTTGAGCAGCGGCAGCGCGAGAGAGGTTTGATGCTGTAAGCCACAGCGTGATGCCATACGCGAGACCCAGACCGAGCGCTGCGCCCACGCCGGAGAGCAGGAGGCTTTCCGTGAGCAACTGGCGAACGATGCGGCGGCGGCTGGCGCCGAGCGCGCCGCGCAGTGCGAACTCTTTGCTGCGCGCGGCGGCGCGGGCGAGCAGGAGGTTGGAGAGATTGACACAGACGATGAGCAGCACGAGACCGACGGCGGACCACAGGACGACGAGAGAGCGATGGAGCTTGCCGCTGACATATTCCTTCAACGGCGTGGGGTATGGGGCCGTATACCAGGTCGAGTTAGGGAGATCACGGCGGAAGAGAATTTTGGGGAAGAGCAGTGCGGCTTCCGCGCGAGCCTGACCGACGGTGACGCCGGGTTTGAGGCGGCCGAGCAGGGTGATGGTGTTGCCTTCCATGCGGATGTCTTGAGGGATGACGGCGGTGAAGACATCGACGTTGGTGCCGGGCGCGAAGACCGCGCCGAAGTCGAAGCTCCTGGGCAGTACGCCGATGACGGTGGCGGTGTGTCCGTTGAACCGGAGCGGCTTGCCGATGATGTCCGGATCGCTGTGAGTTTCCCGCTGCCAGAAGTGATAGCTGAGGAGCATGACATCCGGTGCGCCGTGTACGGCTTCACTTGGTAAGAAGAGACGGCCGAGCACGGGCTGGACGCCGAGTACCTGGAAGAAGTTCTGGGTGACATCGATATCGGTGAAGGGCTTGGGATCGCCGTGTCCCATGAGCTTGACGTTGTCGGGAGAGGAGAAGGCGAAGTAGCCTGCGACATCCTCAAAAGACTTGTTGCGCTCGAGGTATTGCTGCCAGGCGTCAGTGGAGTAGGTAGCTGCGGACCAGTTGCCGTCGAAGATCTCCGGGCCGATCCAAAGCAAGCGCGAGGGATCCTGGAAAGGCAAAGGCCGCAGCATGAGCGTGTTGACGACCGAGAAGACCGCGATGTTGGTGCCGATGCCGAGCGCGAGGATGAGGATGGCGACGATGGTGAAGGCGCGGTCGCGGCGCAGGGTGCGGAGGGTATAGCGGAGGTCCTGCATGAGGACGTCGAGCATGGGGAGCCCGCGGGCAGCACGCTGCTGCTCGCGCGATTGCTCAACGCCACCGAAGCGGACGAGTGCCTGACGGCGCGCCTCCTGCGGCGAGAGACCGCGGCGCAGATTTTCCTCAATTGCGAAGTCAAGGTGCGAGGCGAGCTCCTGGTCGAGGTCGGCGTCACGCACGGGCTTGTTGGCGAAGGCGCGCAGGCGGGCGAGGGCGGAGCGGAAAGACGAGATCATTTGGCACCTTCTGGAGATTGTGCGAGAACACGGCCCATTACGTCGGCGAGACGCCGCCAGTCCTCCGCGTCGCGCGCGAGCTGCTTTCGGCCGCTGCGCGTGATGGCGTAGTACTTGGCCTTGCGGTTGTTGTCGGAGGTGCCCCACTCGGCGGAGATCCAGCCGCGGTTCTGCAGGCGGACGAGCGAGGCATAGATGGTGCCCTGGTTGAGCAGGATGGTGTCGCCCGAGATCTGCTCGATGCGTCGCGCGATGCCGTAGCCGTGCTGCTCACCCATGGCGGCGAGCGTTTTGAGGACCATGAGGTCGAGGGTTCCCTGGAGCAGGTCGAGTTTGGGGTCGGACATGGGCGCGGTCTCCTGTGTATTGACCACATGAGTATGTCAGAACTTATGTGGGAATGCCACATGGGCTTGTACGCGCATGCTGGAAGCGCGGTTCCCACGTCTTACGAATATTTTTGAACGCCGGCCAGGGGATCTGCGTCTGTCGGCCACGCGGGACGAAAAGGCTGCCGTCGCGCGGTTGATCTCTTCTTGTATGTAGTGCTACCGTATGTAGCACTACAGCAAGTAACTCAGTCCGGTGACGTAAACAACGATTTGGAACGGAAGTCTTTCCGCTGCGTATGAGCTTTCTGGGTCCGGGCTGACGAATCCGTGTGAGGTGCATTCATGCAGAACCTGCTCCGCAACCTTCGCTTCAGTTTCCGTATGCTGCTCAAGAATCCTGGGCTGACGCTCACGATTCTGCTGACACTGGCATTGGGCGTGGGTGCGAACACCGCGATCTTCACGGTGGATTATGCGACCTTGCTGCAGCCGCTTCCCTATCCCGACCCGGATCAATTGATGGTGGTGTGGTCGAAGATTCAGGGCTTCCACAACGGAATGTCCGCGGGTGACTTCACCGACTGGAAGCGCGAGAACACGACGTTTCAGGACATGAATGCGTGGACGGGCGGCGCCTTCAACTTGTCGACGAAGGATCAGCCGGAACAGATCGACGGGCGCATGGTGACGCCGGGTTTTTACCGGATGCTGGGGACGCCTTTTTTCCTGGGGCGCGATTTTCTGCCGGAAGAGGGCCAGACGGGACGCGATCATGAAGTGATCCTGACGCACAAGTTGTGGAAGCGGCTGGGGGCGAATCCGCATATTGTCGGCGAGACGCTGAAGGTGAATGCGGAGCCCTACACGGTGGTGGGCGTGCTGGCGGCGGGCCTTTACGACCGCGGGCAGGGCGATATTGTGGTGCCGCTTGCGTTCAAGCCGGAGCAACTGAATCACGACTTTCACTGGCTGCTGACGATCGGGCGGTTGAAGCCGGGCGTGACGCTGCAGCAGGCACGCGCCGATATGGATGCGGTGACCGCGCATATTGCGCAGCAGTATCCGAAGAGCAACAAAGGATGGGGCGCGTTTGTCGAGCCGTTGAAGAACGACTTTATGCCGAAGGAACGCATCCGCACTTTGTGGATGCTGCTGGGGGCGGTGGCATTTGTTCTGCTGATCGCATGCGTGAACGTGGCGAACCTGTTGCTGGCGCGGAGTATGGCGCGACAGAAGGAGATGGCGGTACGGTCCTCGCTCGGCGCCACGCCGAAGACCATCTTTGCGCAGCTACTGACGGAGAGCATTCTGCTGGCGTTGGTCGGGGGCGCGCTGGGCATCGGTGTCGGGTATGCGATGCTGCACGCCTTCATGGCCACTATGCCCGAAGGCACGCTGCCGAGCGAAGCGGACCTGAGCTTGAATTTTCCGGTGCTGCTGTTCACGCTGGGGGCTACCACGCTGGCCGGATTGCTTTTCGGCTGCGTGCCTGCGTGGCACGCGTCGCGGGTGGATCCGGCGGAGACGCTGAAAGAGGGCGGACGATCGGGAACGGGCGCGGGCCGAAAACGGTTGCGGCAGGCACTGGTGATCGGTGAGTTCACGCTCGCGCTGTCGCTGCTGGCGGGGGCCGGGCTGGCGATTCACAGCTTCCTGAATCTGACGCGGGTCGACCTGGGAGTGAGAACCGATCATGTCCTCACCTTTTACATGCCCATTCCCGACACGCGCTCGAAAGACCCGGTGTTGATTGCGGCACATTACCGGCAGTTGCTGGCGAGCATCACTGCCGTGCCGGGAGTCATATCCGCATCGGCCGAGACCGGGACGCCGCTGGAGGGTGCGGGTTTCGGAATGCCGTTTACCATCGCCGGCGCGCCCGCGTTTGCCGATCCATCGCAGCGTCCGTTATCGAGCTTTGGCATGGTGACGCCGGATTACTTCAAGACCTTTGGCATCCGGCTGATCCATGGACGGATGTTCGCCGACCAGGACACGGCGACGAGTGTGAAGGTCGCGATGGTGAATGAAGAGTTTGTCAGAAAGTTCTTCAAGGGAAAGGATCCGTTGCAACAACGTGTTCTGGTGGAGCAACTGATTCCCGGAGTGACCAAGCTGGGGCCGCCAGTCGAGTGGCAGATTGTGGGCGTTTTCCACAACGTGCGCGACCGGCTGCGTGAGGACTTTCCGGAGATATTGATTCCGTTCTGGCAGATTCCGTGGCCGAACGCAGGGATTGGCGTGCTCACGAGCCAGGATCCGGGCGCGATGACGAAGAGCATTGCTGCTGCAGTGCACCAGGTGGATCCGGAGGTAGCGCTGGCGTCGCCGCGCACCATGGAACAGGTGCATCACGATGTGCTGTCGGATGACCGCTTCACGCTGGTGCTCTTCGCTTGCTTTGCGGCGATCGCGCTGCTGCTGGCCGCTTTGGGGATTTATGGCGTGATGACATTTTCCGTGGCGCAACGCGCGCACGAGATTGCGCTGCGTATGGCGCTGGGAGCGACGCGCGGTCGCGTGGTGGCGCTGGTGCTGCGTGAAGGCGTGACGCTGGCGGCGATTGGGTTTGCGCTCGGGCTGCTGGGCGCGTACTTCATTGGCCGCGCCATGCAGAGCACGCTCTACGGGGTGAGCGCGCTGGATCTATCGGCGTTTTCGGTGGTGGGATGCGTGCTCATGGTTGCGGCGCTGGTGGCGTGCTTCCTTCCGGCACATCGAGCGGCTTCGACAGAACCGATGCGGGTGCTGCGCACAGAGTAGTTGGCTACACCGCGCTCCGCCGGTCGAGTAAAGTGGCGGCATGAATAGGCGAACACTTTCCTGCTTGCTCTCCGCTCTTGTGGCGCTGCCCCCAATCGCGTTGCGCCCCGGCGCGTACTGTGAGAGTGCAGCGACCGTTCGCGTGACCGTCCATACAGACGCGCCGATGGGCGCGGTTACGCCCATCTGGAGCTACTTTGGCGCGGACGAGCCGAATTACGTTTATGGTCCGCGTGGACGGAAGCTGATGGCGGAGTTGGGCGAGCTGGGCCGCACGGCGAATGCTCCGGTGTACTTTCGCGCACACAACCTGCTCACCACCGGCGACGGCAGCGGCTCGCTGAAGTGGGGTTCGACGAATGCGTATACAGAGCGTGCCGACGGGACGGCCGTCTATGACTGGACGATTACGGATCGCATCTTCGACACCATGCGCGATGCAGAAGTACGTCCGATTGTGGAGCTGGGCTTTATGCCGGAGGCCCTGTCAACGCATCCGACGCCGTATCGGCATCACTTTCCCAAGGGCGATGTCTTCACTGGGTGGAGCTACCCGCCGAAGGACTACGCGAAGTGGGGCGCGCTGGTGCAGGCGTACGCAGCGCACCTGAAGACGCGCTATGGGACGGCGGTGGATGGCTGGTTGTGGGAGGTATGGAACGAACCGGACATCGCCTATTGGCATGGCACGCCGGAGGAGTATGACCGGCTCTATGACGTTTCGGCTGCGGCGGTGCGCAAGGTGCTGCCGCATGCAAAGATTGGCGGACCGGAGTCGACAGGAGTCTATCCAGCAAAGAATGGGCCTGCAAAGAACGGGGTCAGCACGAGCGAAGCGTTCCTACGGCAATTCCTGGAGCACTGCGCGCATGGGAAGAATGCAGCGACCGGCGGCACCGGGGCGCCGCTGGACTTTATCAGCTATCACCCGAAGGGCTCGCCGAGGTTTGTGAACGGGCATGTGGTGATGGATGTGGGGCGGCAGCTTGATGCGGTGGAGCGCGGCATGGAGGTGGTGGCGAGTTTTCCGGAGTGGCGCAACACGCCGATTGTGCTGGGCGAGAGCGATCCGGAGGGATGCGCGGCGTGCCAGAGCGCGCAGAACGGCTATCGCAATGGCCCGCTCTACGGAGTGAGCGTGGCGGAGGCGACCGCACGCACATGGGAGCTGGCGCGTAAGCACGGGGTGCACGTGCAGGGCGCGGTGACGTGGGCGTTTACGTTTGAGGATCAGCCTTACTTCGCGGGCTTCCGTGAACTGGCGACCAACGGCGTGGACAAGGCGGTGCTGAACGTCTTCCGCATGATGGCGATGCTGAGGGGCGACTGGGTGCGGGCGGAGAGCACGGGCGCGATGCAGGTCGAGCAGATCGTCACTAAGAGTGTGACAAAAACGGCGAGTGTGACAGAACCGGCGGACGTCGATGCCATCGCAACGCGACGCCCGCACGAAGTGGATGTTCTGCTGTGGAACTACCACGACGCGGATGTGCCAGCGGCGCCGGCGAAGATCGCACTGGAGGTGCGTGGATTGCCGCAGACTCAGATATCGGAAGAGGCGTGTCTGATGGATGCATCGCACAGCAACGCTTACGCCCTATGGAAACAGATGGGACGCCCGCAGAATCCGACTGCCACGCAGCAGCAGGAGCTGGTGAAGTCAGGCAAGCTGGAACGCGTCGAGGCGGCGCATCCTGTCGCGGTGAAAGGCGGTACGGCTCAGTTGCAGATGATGCTGGCGCGGCAGGGTGTCACGCTGGTGCGGCTGCGTTGGGAGTAGCTACGACCTGGTTCACTATTCGGTGCGGATGGCGGCGAGTGGATTGATGCGGGCGGCGAGCATTGCTGCGCCGAGTCCGGCGAGCGCGCCGATGAGGGTGACGGCGACGGGTGCGGGAACGTCGGACGCTTCGCGGGCGGTGAGGCGCGCGGACGGCTAAGGCAACGGGTGCGGCTGGTCCTTCGGAGCGGACGACGAAGACGCAGGAGGGTCTCTTGTCTCGGTTGTCTTGCGGGTTGGAAAAATAGCGGTGGCGGTGAAGCCGGGGGCTTGCGCAGGACTCGGATGGCGTAGCTGAGATCGCGGAAGATGTTTTCGAATCGTGAGAACTGGCGCAGCTCGGAGAGTTGTTCGCGCAGGCGCGAGTGGTTGCCGAAGGTTTGTAACGGCAATGCTTTTTGCCTATCGAATCATTTCTTTTTCATATACAAACGAAATAAAACACAGTATAGAGAAATCAAACGATGGCCGACCTTGCAGGAGGAGCCTGACTCGATGCGGCGCAGAGATTTTTTCAAAGGCAGTGCGGCGATGGCCGGAGTCCTCACCATCGGGAACAACAGAGCGCAGGCGATGGTACGGGCTCACAACTGGGGAAAGTATGATTTCGGCTCCGGACCGGTGGTTCCCGATCGCCTGAATCAGGGGCCTTTTCCGCAGTATCCGCCGGATGCGGCGATTCCGGAGGATGAAGTGGTCATGGCCACAACCCCCTCGGATGAGGTGGTGCCGAATTATGGCAAGGGGCTGATCACCTACATCACTGCCGATATGGGCAAAGATGAGATCAAAGATGAGAGCAAGGGGGACAATCTCTCTCAGGCGATCGAGGAACTGGTTCAATTTCCGCTGGGCCAGCAACTCTATATCCGGCCCACCTGGCGGGAAGTGCAGCCGCGCCCCGGGCGTCTGGAGATGCCGGAGTATCTGAAACTTGTTTTCGATCTGGCGAAGAAGAATAACAAGCGGATCGGCCTGCGGATTCAGATGAGCGCGCCGGATTACTGGGGCGCTCCGGCGCTGCCTGATTTTGTTCTTGAGCGAGTGCCCAAGGTGGATCTGGTCCTCACCGATCAGAAGGAACAGGCTGCTGCGGCGCGCTTTCTCAAGAATCCATATTCCCGCTATCAGCCGCGCTTCGACGATCCATTTTTCCAGCAGTCATTTCGAGAGCTGGTGGGCTTACTGGCAGCGGAGTTCAATGGAAATCCTGTCATCGAGTTCATCGATACATTCATGTATGGATTCTGGGGAGAAGGCCACACATGGCCATTCAGCAACACCCCGTTTCCCGATTACCAGACGGCGGAGCGCACCTGGATTGCGATGCTCGAGGTGCAGATGGAGCATTTCACGAAGACTCCTTTGCTGACCAACACTCAGCCGGACTACAGCCGGGTGGGCAATTCTGAAGTTCTTGACCGAAGTGTGCGCAGCAACAACTGGATTCGCAGTGACACGATCTTCATTGAGAACGAGCAGATCGAAGCGCTGAGCAACCGGCCTCCATGGATCGGCGCGCTGATTGAGCAGGGGCTCCCGGGCAAAGCTCCGGCGCCTGCCGGCAGCGAGCAAGGAATCTCACACACGGAGAACATGATCGCCCATGTCATGGATGTGGGCGCGAATTACTGGTCACTCTGGAACTTTCACGAGATCAGCGCCAGCAGGCTTGCGAGTTACTACCAGGCCTACCGGGCATCGTTCGACCGGATCAATCGGCGCATTGGCTATCGCGTGAGACCGTCCTTTATCTGGAGCTACGAGGACGATGGTTATGTTGGGCTGATTGTCGGTTTCGCGAACGATGGCGTTGCAGGCGTTCCCGGTGTGTTGCGCGTCACGGTAGAAAGTCAGGAGGGACAGCCGCTCAAGAGTGGTTGTCTGGATGCCGGCTATCCGGTGCCGGGAAAGATCCGGCAGGCACAGTTTGTGCTGCCCAAGGGAACAAAGTGGCAAGGAGTGAAGCTGAGGGCGGAGATCGAGGTAAAGGGAATGCGCTATCCGGTGCGTTGGGCGTGTAGCCAGCAACTCAATGAAGACGGCTCACTCACTCTGCGTCCCAACCTTCAGCGGGATATCTAAATCATGCTCTGCGAGGACGGCAGGAGATGTGGGCTTAGCGGAAGATGACCTGCTGAAAGCCGAGGGAATGCAGCAGGGTGGTGAGGGTGGCTCGGGCGTTGCCTTCGGCGGTGGTCAGGATGCCGCTGTCGAGCGCGGACTGGCGCAGATCGGCTTCAGCTTTTTCCCGAACCTCGGATTCGAGATTGGGATCGGCAGGCACCAGCAGGCCGGTGATGCGCGAGTAGACGCGCGTCTTGCTGTTGTCGAGCGAGACGGAGAGCAGCTCGGCGGGAGGCACGGTGACGATGCACACTGCGGCCGTCGATCAGCACGTTGCCGGCCTGCACCTGGCTCAGATCCACGCCGGCTACGGCCTGTCCGTGAACCACCATCAGGAGCTTGTCGCCGGTGAGGACGTCGGGCAGGTACTGGCTGGAGCGGTCACCTTCGACGACCTTGTCCATGGTGTAGACAACGGATTCGAGGCGCGCGAGCCGCTGAATGCTGGCGATGACGGTGGGCTGCGAGATGTCGAAGGCATCGTGGCGGCCGAGGAAGGCGAGGCTGATGCGGTTGCGCATGGACGTTCCGACGTGGCGCGCGACGGCGGGAACGGCGAGCAGCGCGACGAGCAGGCCGAGCACGAGGCCGAGGATGAGCGCGGGCAGCGCAGCGGAACGCTTCTGGACGGGGGACGACTTCTCGGTGATGGTGGAGGGCATATCCGGTCTCTCAGTATCTATGTGACGCATGCGGAGGCTGGAAGGCTTGTCCGCAGCGCAGGATTCTTCTAGTCGCGAATGGGGTGGCTCGTCGATGAGTCGTAGGCGTCGGACGGCAGATCGGCGCGGTTGGGATGTCGATGCGTGAGTCGGAGCGGATTCGTTCGCCAGAAACCCGGGGCGAGGATCAGTGGCTGTCGCTCGTCCAACTGCCAGCGGCGGACCTGAGGCAGCCATGCCGGGTAGTCGTTGAGGTAGGGGCGCATGCGGAAGTAATGGAAGCTTCCGGTGAGCATGAGCCAGGCGAAGGCGGCGGTGGCGGAGCGCCGAAGCGATCGCCGCGAGGCACCGGCGGCGGCAAGCAGCAGGGCGAGCAGCAGCATTGAATTTGCCGGGAAGAAGTAGCGGCCTTCGCCTCCGCGTGACCGCAGCAGCAGATCGTAGGCGCAGGGGAGGCAGCCGTACCAGTCGAATACGCTGGAGAGGAGTGCGCCGACGTATAGCAGCAGCGCGGCGCGCGAGGTCTGGCGGAAGAGCAGGAAGCCAAGCACCAGCAGCACGGCGGAGGCGGCATAGAGCGTGAGCATCCAGCCGATGCCGGGATGGTGGAAGAGGAAGGCATCGTAGTATTGCGCGCCGCGACCGGTGGTGAAGGGCAAGACGATGATGCGCGAGGAGGCATAGGCCACCAGCGCACGGAACTGATGGCCGCTGACGGGGCGATCACCGGCTCGGATCGAGTGCAATAGGACGGCGCCTTGCAGCAATGCCGGAAGGGTGATGGTGAGTGCGAAGACCACAGCGCGGCGCGTGCGCTCCCTCCACGCGCGAAGCCAGAAGAGCGGGATGAGCGGCGCTGTCGTAACGGAGGTGAGGGCGCCAAGCGCCAGCGCGGCGGTGCGAAGCGCAAAGAGTCTCTGGGTGGAGGAGATAAGGATGATGGCGGCGGCAACGGCAAGGAGGGATTGGCAGTTTTCCAAGCTGAGCCATGCTTCGATATTTGGCGTGACGAGCAGCAGTGCGAAGAGCGCGAGCCAGCGTTCGAGTGGAGTACGAAAAGCCTCGCACTCGACTGCGAGAAGGAGAAGAACGAGCTGAACGGCGGCGGCAATCCAGGTGAAGAAGAGCGCGGCGGCAGAGAGCGGGAGCAGCCGCGCGGCGATGAGGGCGGCGAGATTGTCGAGCAGCGAATAGTAACCCTGGTGCGGGGCCAGCAGGGCGCGGAGTGGAGTGGCATTCCACGCATAGCGAAGATAGGTGGTGCCCTCCTCTGCATAGACGCGGCCCTGCAGCAGCAGGCGGGGGAGGCGACAGAAGAGAACAAGAAGCCCAGCGAGCAGGAAGAGAGCAACCTGGCGGGGGGTTGGGGGACGCCAGGCCAGCTCCTGCGAGTCTTCGAGTGGCGCGAGTGCAGGTTGAGAGACGGCAGAGCGCATCAGTGATGCACGAGGGGGCGCGCGAGGGCTTCGTCGGCTGCCTTGGAAGCCGAGGGGTTCTGCTTCCCGCGGTTGACGTAGCTGGCGGTGACGAAGGCGCGGAAGAGCGGGTGCGGCTCAAGCGGCTTGGACTTGAATTCGGGATGGAACTGGCAGCCGAGGAAGAAAGGATGCTCGGGCAGCTCGACGATTTCGACGTAGGTGGCGTCCGGCGTGGTGCCGGTGATGCGCAGGCCGGCGCCGGTGAGCAGCGGCTCGTATTCGCGGTTGAATTCGTAACGGTGGCGATGGCGTTCTGAGATTTCGGTCTTGCCGTAGGCTTCTGCGGCTTTAGAACCGGGCTCGAGCAGGCAGGTCCATGCGCCGAGCCGCATGGTGCCGCCCATCTCTTCCACGCCGGTGAGCTCGCGCAGCTTGTAGATGACGCGGTGCGGCGTGGCGGGGTCGAACTCGCTGGAGTTGGCGCCGTGCAGCTTGGCGACATTGCGCGCGAACTCGATGGTGGCGGTCTGCATGCCGAGGCAGATGCCGAAGTAGGGTGTGCCGGACTCGCGCGCATAGCGGATGGCGTTGAGCATGCCTTCGATGCCGCGCTTGCCGAAGCCGCCGGGCACGAGGATGCCGTCGAAGTCCTTGAGCTGCGAGACGTAGTCTTCAGCTTCGAGCCCTTCGGCTTCCAGCCAGGTCACGCGCAGCTTGAGGTTCTGCGAAAGCGCGCCGTGGACGAGGGCTTCCTTCACCGATTTGTAACTGTCCTCGTACTCGACGTATTTTCCGACGATGCCGATGTGGACTTCGTCTTTCGGGTGGTGCGCGTGATCGACAACCTGCTGCCAGCGCGAGAGGTCGGGCTTGGGCGTTTCAAGATGCAGGTACTTGAGCGCGAGCGCGTCGACGCCCTCCTGCGCGAAGTTGAGCGGAACCTCATAGATGCTGGCGACATCACGCGCGGCGATGACGGCCCGGTCTTCGAGATTGCAGAAGAGCGCGATCTTGGCCTTCAGGTCTTTTGAGAGCGCGCGGTCGGAGCGGCAGAGCAGGATATCCGGCTGGATGCCGATCGAAAGCATCTCCTTTACGGAGTGCTGCGTGGGCTTGGTCTTCAGCTCCTGCGCGGCGGCGATCCAGGGGACGAGCGTGACGTGGACGAAGACAGTGTTTTCGCGGCCGAGCTCCTGGCGCATCTGGCGGATGGCTTCGAGGAAGGGCAGCGACTCGATGTCGCCGACGGTGCCGCCGATCTCGACAATGGCCACGTCGCAGTCCGCCGCGACCTTGCGCATGGCGTTCTTGATCTCGTTGGTGACGTGGGGGATGACCTGGACGGTCTTGCCGAGGTAGTCGCCGCGGCGCTCCTTGGTGATGATCTGCTCGTAGATGCGGCCGGTGGTCAGGTTATTGTCGCGGGTGAGCTTGGCGTGGGTGAAGCGCTCGTAGTGGCCCAGGTCGAGGTCGGTTTCGGCGCCATCGTCGGTGACAAAGACCTCGCCGTGCTGGAAGGGCGACATGGTGCCCGGGTCGACATTGAGGTAGGGGTCGAACTTCATCAGATTGATGCGGAGGCCGCGCGCTTCCAGCAGGCAACCGATGGAGGCGGCGGCAAGACCCTTGCCAAGGCTGGACACAACACCGCCGGTCACAAAGATGTACTTTGCTGACACTGCATCACCTCTGAATTGTGGGTTTGGATGGCGTACCGGGTGGGCACGATCAAGTATCGCAGAGTGCGGGCGGAGAGGGAAGAGGGGATTAAAAGTCCGCAGACTTTCTGGCCTGTGGAACGTCTAGACTCTGGAAAGATGATGGCACGAAGGAAAATAATCGGACTGTTGGCGGCCGCGGTTCTGACGGTGGCGTCGGTCGCACAGACGAAGCCGCCGACCAATCCGGCTGTCATTGCGAATATCCATCGGCTCGTCCTGACCGACGGCAGCTACCAGCAGGTGCGGCGCTGGGAGATCAAGGGCGACCGCGTGCGCTTTGTCTCCACGGAGCGCAATGGCGCGTGGGAGGAGCTGCCGGTCAGCCTGGTGGACTGGGCAGCGACGGAAAAGTTTGCGCATGCCCACACCGAAACCGGCCGCGAGGAGACCGCGGCTTCGGACGATGCGCGGGCGGTGGATGCTGAAGAAGCAGCCGAGAAGGCGGAGATCACCTCGCGCACGCCACAGGTGGCGCCGCGGCTGAATCTGCCGAATCGCGACGGCGTGTGGGTGCTTGACTACTTCCAGAACCAGCCCGAGCTGGTGACGCTGGAGCAGGACAGCGGCGACGTGAATATGCAGTCAGGCCACAACGTCCAGCGGGGGCAGATCAATCCGCCGCCTAAAAAAGCGGAGATACGGCTGGACGGCGAGGGATCGAGGGTGCATCTGCACGAGAACCAGCCGGTGTTTTACGTGAGCCTGACCGGCGGCGACGATTCAGCCGGGCCGGATGCGATGACGGTGAGCGCGCCGGATGCGAAAGTGCCCGGGGCCGTGAGTTCGCCGAAGAGCCGTTACGCCATCGTGCAAGTGGATCCACGGCGCAACTACCGCGTGATCACGACCTTGACGCTGGGCCAGCTGGGACACCAGAGCGAGAACGTCAATGAGACGACGACCACGGTCCTGCCTGGCGGTCATTGGATGAAGGTGGTGCCGAAGCAGAAGCTGACGGTGGGGCAGTACGCGTTGATGGAGTTGCTGGGGCCCCGTGAGGCCAACCTGTCGGTGTGGGATTTTGCGATTGATCCGCAGTCGGGAGATAACCGAAACGCGATCCTGCCGATAGACCGCTAACCTTCTGTTGCCACGCCGTCGCGCGTCGAATTTTTCACTGCATACATGCGTTGGTCTGCTCGTTCCAGGAGCGCTGCGGCGTTATCGGCATCGTTCGGATAACTGGCGACGCCCATGCTGGCGGTGAGCCGGAGGGAAAGCCCATCCAGACTGAGGAAGCGATGGGCGCGCATGGCGACAAGCAGGCGGTTGGCGGCTTTGGCCGCGGAGGAACCCGACGTTTGCGGGAGCAGCGCGACAAACTCGTCGCCGCCGTAGCGGAACGAGAGATCGACCGTGCGCAGGGTGCGGGTGATCACCTCGGCGGCTTCGGCCAGCACGCGGCTGCCAGCGGGATGACCGTGCACATCGTTCACCTGCTTGAAGTAGTCGAGATCCAGAAAGATGATGCCGAGCGGCTGATCGAAACGACGGGCGCGCTCAATTTCGTTGGGCAGCACGGCGGCGAGGTGGCGCGCATTGAAGAGGTGCGTGCAGTCATCGGTGATGGTGAGTTCCTGGATGCGTTCGACAGCGCGCGAATTTTCGATGGCGATGGCGGCATAGTCGCAGACGATGTAGAGGAAAGTGATGGCGTCGTCAGTGAGCGTTTGCGGCGTGGGATGCGTGACCTGCAGGATGCCGAGGGTACGCTCGCGCGAACGCAGCGGCAGGCAGATGGCGGAGTGCTGCTGCTCTCCGCTGGAGAGCCGGGCGGCAACGCCGTCATTGGTGACGATGAGCGGTTCGCCGTGCAGCGCTACCCATCCAGCCATGCCGGTGCCGAGCGGGATGCGGATATTCTGCAGCGCTTCGTCGGAGACGCCGCGGGCAAGGGCGTAGTAGAGGTCGCGTTTCTGCTCATCGACCATGAGCAGGGACCAGCTTTCAGGATGGAAGAAGCGCTCCATCTGCTCAAGGATGCTGCGCAGGATGGTGGGCAGGTCCAATGACGAGGTGAGGGCCCGCGCGGCGTCATGGAAGAGCCGGAGATGTTCGAGCGTGGCTGCGGAGTTTGGGGCGGAGTCGGCCATCGGCTGCTGTCGATTGTGCCACGGGACTGGCCGTCCGGGCAGATGCGCCTGCGGCGAGTCGATGGGTTTGCTTCCTTTGGTCGCTGGCGAACAGTTTTGTGGACGATGCAACCGTCTGCGCAGCGGCCGTGCGGACATTGACCGCTATCGTGGCAATGCGTTCCTCAATTAGTAGTTAGCGCCGTACGGCCCACGCCATGCCGTCCGGTTCCGTGCCGGCCTGGATGTGGCCGACGACGGCCAGGGAGCGCAGGTCGATGACAGCGACGTAGTTATCAGGGGAACAGGCGACGAAGGCGCGGGTGCCGTCCGGCTGGACCAGGACGCCGCCGGAGCCGTGACCGATGGGAATGCGCTTGATCACGCGGCGGGTCGATGCATCGAGGATGACCAGCTCCGGGCCGCTGGAGACGAGGACACGCTTGCCGTCGGGTGTGAACTTGAGGCGGTTTGCGCCATGGGCATTCGCGGCAATCGTCTGCACGACTTTTTTGGCAGCAATGTCGATGACGGAGATGGTACCGTCCTGCGCATTGGCCACCCATATCTCGCGGCTGTCGGCGGAGACATCGAAGCCCTCCGAGCCGTTGCCGACGCGGATGACGGTTTCGTTCCAGTCCTTGCGCGGCCTGGCGTCGCCATTTGGTGGGCCGCCGGGTCCTCCGGCTGGGGGGCCGGCGTGCGAGCTTTTCGGGGCGCGCGCTCCTCCCGGCGGTGGGCCGGGCATGTGGATGGTTTCCTGCTCGATGAGGCTGACGGTGCCGGAGTTGACGTTGGTGGTGATGATCCGTTGCTGGCCGGCGGAGACATAGATCATGTGGGTGCGGTTCTGGCCGGTGCCCAGGATCCAGTCGACCTTGCGCGTCGCTGGATCGTAGCGGCCAATCGCCTTTGCGGCTTCCGCGGTGAACCAGGTCTTGCCACCGACGAAGGTGAGTCCGTGCGGGCCGCGCAGCGGGCCGAGGTCGATGGAAGGAAGCGTCCGGCGTGCGACCAGGTCGACAACGGCGAGGGTGTTGTAGGCGCCGAATCCGTAATTGGAGACGTAGGCGGTCCTGCCGTCGGTGGACGCGACGACCTCATGCGGATCGTTGCCGACCGGCATCCTGGCGATGACCTTCAAGGATGACGGATCGACGACGCTGAGAGTGTGGTCCTGCTTGGAGAGCACGAGGAGGGATGAGGCCGGTGTGCTCTGAGCATGAAGGCTGGCGGGCAGACAGAGCGTGGCCCAAAGAGCAGCAAGGACAGCGGCGAACCGGATGGAGACTTTCATGGGCTGAAGCTTACCTCCGAGACCGATGGTGCGGACAGACAGACGTCGTTCCGGTGGCGGAGGTTTCCGGGGATTGTGTCAGCCGCCGATGTGAACCATGCTGCGGCTGGGTTTGAGAAAGCCGGGCTCGCCGATGTGGTGGCGGGCTTCCTTCTGCGCGATGACGCCGCGGATGTAGCTGGCGAGGTCGTCGTCCGAGCCGCCGCGGTGGAGCACGCCGTAGAGATCGTGGTCGGTCTGGGAAAAGAGGCAGGTCCGGATCTTGCCGTCCGAGGTGAGCCGGACACGGCTGCAGGCCCCGCAGAAAGCGCGGGAGACCGGGGCGATGATGCCGATTTCGCCGATGCCATCGTCGAAGGTGAAGCGCTGCGCTGTCTCGCCGGGCGCGTTGCCAGGCAGCGAAACCAGCGGGCGCACCGCGCTGATGCGTGCCTTCAGCTCGTCGTAGCCGATGACGGTGTCGGGGGACCAGATGCGGTCTTCTTCAAGCGGCATGAACTCGATGAAGCGCAGGATGATGCCTTCCGCGCGGGCGAAGTGGACGAAGGGGACGATCTGGTCGTCATTGAAGCCGCGCAGCAGCACGCAGTTGACCTTGACCGGGCCGAGACCGGCGGCTTGTGCGGCGCGGATGCCGGCGAGCACGCGGTCGTAGCTGCCTGGGACGCGCGTGATGCGGGCGAAGACATCCGGATCGACGGCGTCCATAGAAACGGTGACGCGGCTGAGGCCGGCATCGCGCAGCGATTGGGCCTGCGGGGCGAGCAGATGGCCGTTGGTGGTGATCGCTATGTCCAGAGGGCTGCCAGACGCGGTGCCGCAGCTGCGCGACTTCGCGAATGAGTGTGGTGAGATCGCGGCGCAGCAGCGGCTCGCCGCCGGTGAGGCGGACTTTCTCGATGCCGAGCGAGACGAAGACGCGGATGATGCGGAGGTAGTCGGCGAGCGGCAGTTCGCTGTACTGCGCGCCGTCATTGCCGGTGCGGCAGTAGATGCAGCGGTAGTTGCAGCGGTCGGTGACGGAGACGCGCAGGTCGGTGATGGCGCGGCCGTGGCTGTCGGTCAGGCGCTGGGAGCTGCGATATGGAGCGGTCGCGGCAGCGGTCGAGATGGTTTGGGTAGACAC
This sequence comes from uncultured Acidobacteriaceae bacterium, assembly GCA_963750845.1. Lineage (GTDB taxonomy): Bacteria > Acidobacteriota > Terriglobia > Terriglobales > Acidobacteriaceae > KBS-83. Next base: position 114,994 of record CAVVSP010000027.1, on the reverse strand, counting down.
GATCTCTTCGATTCGATGCTCTTACCATTTTACGGGGCGCAGAAAACAACGGCCGGCCGCTCTACGGTCCATGTGCATAAGTGCTTCTCTCTGAGCAAGTTTCGGCCGTGCCGAGCAATGATCCGCGATCGTCCGCATGGTGATGAGATCGGAGATACTGGAGCGGCCACTGCCCATTTCCGATGATTGCACTTGAACCAATCACAACGCTCAATCTAGCGACCTTTCGCGATGTACGACTTCGTGCGCTGCAGGATGCTCCTCTGGCATTCGGTTCCACTTATGCAAAAGAGAGCCAATTTTCTGATGATGAGTGGCTCAAGAGGGTGACGCGATGGAATGGGGAAAGAGGAATAGGGTACCTGGCGATGGATGGTGGTTGCGGTTGCGGTATCGCTGGTTCTCTTCTCGACGAAGAAGACGGGACGCGCGCGCATCTGATCTCGATGTGGACAGCTCCGACGCATCGGAAATGCGGTATTGGACGACGGCTAGTAAGTGAGGTTGCCGGCTGGGCGCGGCTACGCGGCGCCGATGTACTGCAGCTGATGATGACGTCCAGCAACGAAGCGGCGATGCTTTTCTACCAGCGGTTAGGTTTTTCACGAACCGGGCGAACGGAACCATATCCCAACGATCCGGCTCTGATCGAATATGAAATGTCCAGGCCGATTGGCTGAGCGATCACGGTGCATCCCTTAAGCTAGATCTATGTGCGCGAAGAAGATCGAGATGGAAGAGCAGGCCGCGGCACGGCGTCACAGCGCGGTGCGTTTCGATGTGCTGGTGATCGGTGCCGGCCCGACGGGGCTGGCCTGCGCCATTGAAACGGAGCGGCGGGGCATGCGGACGGTGCTGGTGGACAAGGGCTGCCTGTGCAACTCGCTGTTTCACTATCCGTCGAACATGACCTTCTTTACGACGCCGGAGCTGCTGGAGATTGGCGACATCCCGTTCCCGAGCCCCAACCAGAAGCCGACACGCGACGAGGCGCTGGAGTACTACCGCAAGGTGGCGGAGCACTACCAACTCGACGTGCGCCAGTACGAGACGGTGCTGCGCGTGGAAGGCAGCGACGACGAGTTCCGCGTGCGGGTGCAGGACCGCTTTGGCCGCGAGCAGACGTATGCGACGCGGAAGATCGTGGTGGCGACCGGCTACTACGACCTGCCGAATTATCTGAAGATTCCGGGCGAGGCGCTGCCCAAAGTGATGCATTACTACGATGCGCCGCATCCTTACTTCGACACCGATGTGGTGGTGATTGGCGGGAAGAACTCCGCGGCAATTGCGGCGCTGGATCTGTGGCGGCACGGCGCGCGCGTGACGCTGGTGCATCGCGGGCCGAAGATCCACCATCACGTGAAGTACTGGATCCTTCCCGACATTGAAAACCGCATCAAGGCAGGCGAGGTGGAGGCGTATTTCGACTCGCGCGTGACCGCGATCCGCGAGGACAGCGTGGAACTCGAGACGCCGAAGGGAGCGAAGACGCTGCGCAACGACTTTGTCTTCGCACTGACCGGCTACCATCCGGATTTCGATCTGCTGGAATCGCTCGGCGTGCGAATGGACAACAAGGATCGCTGCCCGGAGTGCGATCCCGAGAGCCTGGAGAGCAATGTCGCGGGAATCTACCTGGCAGGCGTCATCGTTGCCGGGTCGCGAACCAATGAGATTTTCATCGAGAATGGGCGCTTCCACGGGCGGCAGATCGCCGCGGACATCGCGGTGAAGCTGGCAGATGCCGCTGTTCCTGCGATGCGGGACGAGTAAGGCTCTTCGTGCTCATTCCTCTCCGGTGCAGATCCCAGCCCGGGTTTTCATCGGACAGGACGGCTTGGTACCCTGAAACGCAACCGATCACGATGCCTGTAGACTGGAGCGGATTTCGGTACGAAATCCGCGCTGGCCCGCGGGACGATGTTTTTGCGTCATATGAGTGTGTAACCTCCCTCTCTCCGAGAGACAGATGTGGCCCACTCCGCCCTCCGGAAGGAAGGGACATGGATGCCCTGGTTCCGTTACCGCACGATCCGCAGCCAATTGACGATCGGCTTCATCGTTCTGGAGCTGGCATTTACCGTCTGTTTTTCGCTGCTGATCCTGCAGACCGAGGTGCAGGAGATTCACGGGCGGGCACTCCGCCGCATCGAGCAGCAGGTGAATCTGCTGGCAACGATGGCGACCGATGCCATGATCGATCAGGAGACCCACCGGCTGGTGCCGATGTCGCAGGCCCTTGAGGCGAGCACCTCGGTTCATTTTGTCCGGCTTACCGATCCGCACGGTGCGCCGCTGTTGCCCAACACCGGCCATATCGAAACCACTCCGCTGAGCGCGACGGAGCGCAAGCAACTGCCGGCCCCGGGGCGATCGCTGGACCGCCCAGACGTCTTTCTGAACGAGGAAGGGAATCGCGAGGCTGTCAAGGCCGTGCGCGACGGCGATGTTCTGCTGGGGTACGCCTGGGTTGCGGAGAATCCGACACCGGAACGCGCCGAGGTGACGGCGCTGGTGCGGGTTACGGTGCTTGCCGGGGCACTGGGCGCGCTGGGCTGCCTGCTGGCCTCGGCATTGCTGGCCCGCTCGATTACCCGCCCGCTGCACATTGTGATGAATGCGACCCGGCGGCTGATTCGCGACCCTGAGACGAAGGAAGGGTTTCCGATTGAAGTGGCGGAGACGAATGAAGCCGGAGAACTGGCCCAGGCCTTCAATCTCCTGGTGCTGTCGATGGAGGAGCAGCGTTCCGGCCTGAACGACACCTTGGCCCTGCTGGACTCCATGCTGGCGCATGCGCCGATCGGCTTCGCCTTTCTCGACCGGCAGGGCCGATTTATTCGAGTGAACAACTTCCTCGCCACCAGCATGGACATCGAGCTGACGCGCTTCCTGGGCCACACGGCGGCCGAGCTCTTCAGCAGTTCGGAAGCGGCGACGCTGGAACCCCGGCTGGCGGCGATTTTTGCCGGGGCGCACCCGGTCGATACCTTCGAGCTGGAGATGGCCGATGCCAAGCGCGACGCACGGCACTGGCTGGTGAACCTGTATCCGGTAAAGAGCGGGCAGGACGTGCGCTGGGTGGGCGTCGTGATGATTGACACCACGGAGCGCCGCCGCTCCGAGGACACGCTGCGCCGTACGGAGAAGCTGGCTGCCGCGGGTCAACTGGCGGCGTCGATTGCGCATGAGATCAACAACCCGCTGGAGGCCGTGACCAATCTGCTGTTTCTATTGCGGACCCAGTCCACGCTCGATGGAGAAGCATTGCGCTTTACCGAGATGGCGCAGCACGAAGTCGCGCGCGTCTCCGAGATCACCCAGCAGACGCTGCGTTTCTATCGGCCGTCCACCTCGCCCGCGGTGGCGAATGTCGGAGAGATTCTGGACTCCATCCTGACCCTGCACAGCGGCCGGGTTCATACCCTGCGGGTGGATGTAACGCGCCGTTATGGCAACGACATCGAACTGTACTGCCTCTCCGGCGCGCTGCGGCAGGTCTTCGCCAACCTGATCACCAACGCGCTGGACGCGTTGAACGGCGGCGGCCGATTGCTGATCCGCGCGGGGCGGTCCCACTGCTGGAAGGATGGGCGGCCGGGTGTGCGGGTGGTGGTGGCGGATACGGGCTCGGGCATGTCCGCGGAGGTACGTGCGCGCATCTTTGAGCCGTTCTTTACCACCAAGCTGGCCACCGGAACCGGGCTGGGGCTTTGGGTCACGCAGGACATCATGGGCAAACACCAGGGCACCATTGTGGCGCGCAGCCGCTGCGAATCGCCGAATGGCGCTTCGGGGACGGTTTTCATGCTGTTCTTCCCTGACCACGGCGTGGGGCAGCCTGTGGCGGAGGCCGGTGAATCGAGCGCAGCTACGGTGATCTCAGAGCAGATGGCCTGACTGGCCAGACAGAAACGCCAAAGCAGGAAGAAAATTTCTCAGGAAAAGAAGAGAGGCGGCCGGTGTGGCCGCCTCTCTTCATGCCTGGCCGCGCGGTGGTCTACCTCCGCGCTGCCGAGCTGTAGTTGATCTTGATGGGGTTCATGGTGCGGTAGCGCACGCGGAGTCCGCCAACGGTTGCGGGTTGCGAGCGCGGGGTGCGCGTCCGGTCGATGAAGATCATCAGCGCAGCCTCTGCGGGGTTGTCCTGGCTCTGGGTGACGCCCACGCCAAAGAAGGCAGGATCGCCCATGAGCTGGGCTGCATGCTGCTTCTGGACGGTTCTGGCCGCGTCCAGCGTTGCCTGCGGCAGATGAATCCCCTGGAGGATCGCCGTGGATTTCGGGGCCAATCCGCTGGCGACCGCGTTTGCGGTGGTGACGATGACGCGGGTCGGCAGTCCGCCGATGGTCTGGGGCACTGTGACCGGACCTGCGTGATTCTGGTCGGTGTAGACGAGCACCGCGGCCTGTCCTGGCTGGTCGAGGCTCTTGCCCGCAGTGACGCCAAGGATGCCTTTGGAAGCGTCTACGATAGCCGCGCCCTGCTGGCTCGCGGCGGTTTTGGCTGCACTCATGCGGGAGGCCGAGACCACGGAACTGGGTGTAGCGGTGTTGGCATCGTAGTTGAGGCAGTTCACGGTATGGGGCGAGCCACCCACGATGCTGAATATCGTGCCCGTGGGAGCGGTACTGAACTGAGCCAATTGGGTAAGCACTTCACCGATGGGCTGGGCGAAGCTCTCACCGGGCTGTGTCGAAGTGCCGGCCGAACCGGCATAGAACAGAGCGACCGGCTGCGCGTTTGCGGTGTCCACGATCAGCGAGCCGGAGTCGCCAGCGTCGGAGAAGTAGTTGCCGGGCATGCCGATCTGGCCGGTGTAGGTCTTCGAATAGTAGGGTTGCGTCTCTGCGGCGTCCTTGTAGTAGGAAACCTTCACGCTGGAATCGATTGTGTCGACGGTGGTGCAGGTCAGACCGGTGGTGCGGCCGCTCTTGGCCACATGGATGTTGCTCATGTTGGCGGCGGTGAGGACCTCGCCGGTTCCGGCAACGGGAGCCGCGGCGGCGATCGAATTATTGCCGCCCCCCGCTGCGCCCAGGGCGATGACCGCGCCAGAGGCATCGACGCTGCTGGCACTCGTGTTCGCCAGGGCCGCGTCCACATTGGTTGAGGTGGTGTTGAGTGGCACTGAATATTGCAGCGTGCCGATCGAGCGGATCGCGGCACCGGTACCGTTGGTAGGCGTGGGCACATTTCCCGGATATTGGGTGCAACCGGTATCCACCAGGCCGGGCTGGATGATGTCGGTGCCGGTGGCGGCCTGGTCGGATTCTGCCAGCACATGGTTGTTGCTGAGGATGTAGAGGTTGCTGGATTGGTCTTGTACCAATGCGCCCAGCGTGCCGCTGGCACAGTCCGTGATGTTGTTATTGGAGTCTACGTCCACGTCGTTGTTGTTGCCGCCGGAGCTGCCCATCTGGACGGCGGCTGTCTGTGCGGCCTGGTTATCGAGCGGCGAGGTGTTGAGACCGGCGCCATTCAGCAGCAGTTTGGAATAGCTGGTGGTCGCCGAATTGGCCGCCACCGCGGCGAAGGCGTAGATGGCCTGCGTCGGTACGGCGGACGGTGCCGTATAGGTGGCAGTGCAATAGGTGTAGTAGGGATTCGAGGAGTTGATGCTCCCGCTCTTCTGGCAACTCGTGCTGCTGATGGCGCCGCCCGCCGAGCCGGGGGCGGAGCCGCCGGAGGGGCTGGTTGAGAGGCTCCAGTTCACCGATCCGCCGCCCACCTCGGCCAGGGTGGAGCTGAGCTGGACGGTTCCGCTGCTGGCGACGGTGGCGTTCTCCGGCGTCACAAACTGGATAAAGCCAGGAGTGACGGTGACGACAGCCGTCACGCTTTTGTAGATGTTGGAGGCCAGGTTGGCCTGGACCTGAATCTGGACGGAATCCTTGGAGAGCGCGCTGGGCGGAAAGTAGAGACCGGTGGAGTCGATGCTGCCTTCGCCGAGGGTGGTGGAGTCGTTGGTCCCGGTGGTGACCACCCAATTGACCCCGGTAGCCGGGGAGCCGTCGGGAAGCGTTGCAGTGAACTGGACCTGGCCGTTGGTATCGATGGTCGTGGTCGACGGTGAGATGGTCAGGGTGCCGTTCGACGGGTTGGAGCTGGGGCCGCCGCCGCAACCGGCGATGACGAGCACAAGAGGAGCGAAGCAGGCAAAGAGCGAGCGAAAGTGCCGGGTCATATAACTACCATCCAGGGGTCGCTGTAATTGTACGTGCCCGGCGTATCTGCCAGCCCTGGTGAGGCGCATGTGTGCGTATCACGAAAGTCGTACGGCAGAGAACGGCGTACCGGAACAAAACACCACATAGACGAAGAAGTTGCGCGAAAGATTACAGCGAATCGGGAATAGCGATCGGCGAGCCAGTCAGGAGCCGATCGGGAAGGTTTGTCGTCTCGACATTTCGACCGGAGCGAAGGGGAACAGATCTGCTTTTCCTGCCAGGCCGGGAAAAGCATGGTACGTCCAAACGCTGCGCGACTCCGCCTTCCAGCCCGGACGGCAATCGATCTACACGCTCTATTCGCTTCCCGTCTCTTGACTATCTAAACTAAACCGTTCAGTATTTATATTTCAGGGAACTGATTCCCAGGAGGAATCCAGCGGGATGATCTCGGTTCGCAATCTGGTCAAGACCTTTGGCGACTTCACCGCGGTCAAGGACATCACGTTCGATGTCGCCCAGGGCGAGATATTTGCTTTTCTGGGCCCCAACGGCGCGGGCAAAACGACCACCATCAAGATGCTGACCACGCTGCTCCGTCCCACCAGCGGCCGGATCGAGCTCGACGGTCTGGATCCGACGGTGAGGCAGAAGCAGGCCCGGCAGCGCTTCGGCATTGTCTTTCAGGACCCCAGCCTGGACGGCGAGCAGACTGCGTGGGAAAACATGGACCTGCACGGCGTTCTCTACCATGTGCCCCGCAAGCTGCGCGCCGAGCGCACGGAAGAGTTGCTGAAGCTCTTCGAGCTGTGGGAGCGCAAGGATGACTATGTGAAGACCTTCTCCGGCGGCATGAAGCGGCGGCTTGAGATCGCGCGCGGCTTTCTGCACACGCCGAAGATTCTCTTTCTGGATGAGCCCACGCTGGGTCTCGATCCGCAAAGCCGCAACCAGCTTTGGACCCACGTGAAGCGCCTGAACGAAACCGAGAAGACGACGGTCTTTCTGACCACGCACTACATGGACGAGGCCGACCGTGTCGCCCATCGCATCGCCATCATGGATCACGGAAGCATCGTGGCCCAAGGCACGTCGGCGGAGCTGAGAGAGCAGACCAAGACTGATTCGCTCGAAGCCGCATTCTTGGCGCTCACCGGCTCCTCGCTGCGCGACGAGGCAGCGGATTCCAAGGACCGCCTGCGTCAGGTGGCGCAGATGTTCCAGCGGCGGTGACTTGCCGTCACAGGCAGACGCGCCTGCGGCGGTGCTGGCCGCACGGGCATAGGCGCCTGCGGCGCGGGTTGTTGGGTTCGCTTCCTTTGGTCGCTTACACGTGACGTTGTGGGCGAGCGGATTACTGCGGGTCCTTCGTTTCGGCTCAGGATGACAGGGTTCTGTCGACAGAGTTCGGACGGAAATGACGAAATATTGAAGGGAGCTTGGAATGGGCGCGATTTATATCCTGTGGTTGCGGGAACTCAAACGCTATGTGCGCTCGCGGGTGCAGATTGTGGTGTCGCTGGGCCAGCCGTGCCTCTATCTGCTGGCGCTCGGATTTGGGCTTGGCCCGGTCTTCCGGCAGGCAGGCCACGGCAGCTATCTGCAGTTCATGGCGCCCGGCGTCGTCGGCATGACGGTGCTGTTCAGCTCTGTCTTCTCCGGCATCGCCATGCTGTGGGATCGGCAGTTCGGCTTTCTCAAGGAGACGCTGGTAGCCCCGGTCTCGCGGATGCAGATCATGATCGGCCGCACACTGGGCGGCGCGACGGTCGCCATCATTCAGGGGACGTTGATCCTGATCATCTGCCTCATCGCCGGCTTTCGTCCGCATAGCTGGCTGGCGCTTCCCATCGCCGGCCTCTTTGTGGTCATGATCGCCATCGTTTTCGCCGCGCTGGGAACCGCGATCGGCTCGATCATTCAGGATATGCAGGGCTTTCAACTGGTCATGAACTTCCTGGTAATGCCGATTTTCTTTCTCTCAGGCGCCCTGTTTCCCCTGGCCAATCTGCCGCTGGCGATGAGCATCATCACCAAGCTAGACCCGCTTTCCTATGGGGTCGATGGACTGCGGGGAGCACTGATCAACCACTGGCAATTCAGTTTGGCCTTGGACGTGGCGCTGCTGGCGGCCATCGGGGCGGCGTTCCTGAGTGCCGGGGCGTATCTGTTTTCGAGAATCGAAGCCTAGGAATGGCGAGGCAGCGAAGCGCGCAGGCACACAAGAAAGTCGTGGATGCGGCCGTGCAGTTGTTTTCCGAGCGGGGCATCGATGCGACCAGCATGGATGCCATCGCCGAGGCTTCGGGGGTCAGCAAAGCCACCATCTACAAACACTGGCCGGACAAGGACAGCCTCTGCCTCGAAGTCATGGGGTATCTGCATGGCCTGGACGAGGAGCCGCCGGTCTTCGACTCCGGCGATTTCCGCGCCGATTTGATCGCGCAGCTTCAATACCAGCCGGCGGCGGATCGACAGGCGCTGCGGGACAAGATGACGCCGCACATGATCGCTTACGCGTCACGCAACCAGGTGCTGGGTGCAGCCTGGCGCTCGAGGGTGATTGAGCCGAGACGCGTGGCGTTGGCGAACATCATCAAACGCGGCGAGAAGCGTGGCGCCCTCCGCCATGGCATCGATCCCGAGGTGGGCATCGCCCTGTTGCTGGGGCCGATGATGTATCGGCACGTCTTTACCCGGAAGCTGGGACAGAAGGGCCCCAAGGGCCTTGAAGTGCAGGTGGCTGATGCCTTTCTGGCTGCATTTGGTACAGGAAAGCGGGAGCCCGCGCGAAGGTGAGGTACTGCGCGTGAAGGCTGGTGTCATAGAACGCAGTGCGGGGAAGGGAGAGCGCCAGCTCCCGAAGGAGCCGGCGCAAAAAGGTGTTCGACCTAAGCGGCAGCCGTCTTGCGGGAGCGGCGGGCGACAGCCTCGCGGCCCTCGGCGGTAGCCGGCATCACGGCGACAGAGGCAGTTGCCTGCTCGGCGCGCAGACGGCGCAGTTCGCGGCGGCTCAGCGGCAGTAGAGTCTCGCGCGAGTAAAAGATCTGTTGACTGCAGTCCATGCAGACCTTGTAGGTCTGGCCCTCAATCGTGAAGGGACGCGATTGATTGTTGTGGCGGCAGAAACCGAAAATAGCCTCGAAGACAGATTGAAAGAGTTCCATAATCCAGCGCATTGTGAAGCTCCTCGTCGTGGAGAGCGGCTCTGGTGTGTGGGTCCATTGTTCCGAACCCGAGTGCATTCATTAGATGCGAGAAGTCTGAAACAGTCTCTCTGGAAGAGCAGAAATTTCTGTTTTCCGATTCGAGGTTCTGTCCAGACTCCCGAAGTTTGGCTGAGGTGTACGTTAGCAAGGACGCGCCGGAAGACGAAGCGGTTTGTCGATTTCTTGCCTTACGGGTGACACTGGTTTCCGGGTTCCGGAATCCCCCAAAGTGGTTACCAAAGCATGGCGCGCCCACCTTTTTTTTGTCATGCCAGTCGTACGCAGAAGACGGCTGAGCCGGTCTGGGTGTTATCGGCAGAGCTCAGGAATTCTTTACGGAAATCACGATTTTGCCGAAATGTGAGGCATTTTCCATGGTGGTGAAGGCCTCCCGGGCTTCTCCGAAGGAAAAGACGCGGTCGATGACCGGTCTGAGGCCAGTCTGAGCGATGGCCCGGTTCAGCTCCAGGAAATGCTGGCGGGATCCGACGTAGATGCCGCGTATCTGCAGCATTTTGTGCAGGATAGGCGTAATGTTGAGGTTCTGCTCGCGGCCCCCGAGCACGCCGATCTGTGCGATGATCCCGCCGGTCCGGGTAGCGGCCAGGGATTGTTGAAAAGTGCCCGCGCCGCCCACTTCGACCGTGAGATCAACCCCCCGGCCGCCGGTCTGGCTCACTGCCCATCTGGCCCATTCTGGGTCTTCTCGGTAGTTGTGGCCGGCGTCCAGACCGAGATCTGCCGCCCGCCGCAGCTTTTCGGGACTGGAGGAGGTGCCGATGACCCGCGCGCCCAGCCCGTGAGCGAACTGCAGGGCGAAGCAGGAGACGCCTCCGGTGCCCTGGATGAGGACGGTGTCGCCCGACGTGACCCGGCCCGCGGTGACGACGGCGTTCCAGGCCGTGACGCCCGCGCAGGGCAGGGTGGCGGCCTCTTCGAAGCTGAGGTGGTCCGGAATCGCTACGACGCCGTCTTCGTGGAGGAGAATCTGCTGCGCGAGCGTGCCGTCGATGTCGCCGCCGAGGGCGCCTTTGAACTTTTCCGGGGCAGGATCGCCGTCGAGCCAATGCTGAAAAAAGACGCCCGCGACCCGATCGCCGACCGCGACTCGCGTTACTCCCTGGCCAATAGCGGCGATGATTCCCGCGCCGTCCGAACAGGGAATGCGGTGGGGCTGGAGCTTCGGATTGTATGCGCCCTTGACCGTCATCAGGTCGCGATAGTTGAGCGAGACGGCGTGGACATCGAGGACGACCTGTCCGGGACCGGGCTGCGGTGCGGGAACCTCGTCGAGCGAGAGCTTGTCGATGCCGAATGCGGGGATGCGCCATGCCTTCATGGATTTATTAGAGCAGGGATCGTGGAAAGGGTTGCGTACGTTCGGCGTCACGGGCCTAGCATGGAAGTATGTCGAAGGGTTGGGAGTCGAAGTCCGTAGAGGAGCAGCAGGCGGAGCGCGCTGCGCCGGTCGAGTTGAAGTCGAAGATCGATGGGCCGAAGGCGCGGGCGCGGCAGGCATTGGAACTGCAGCGTGAGCAGATCCTGTCCGCGCGCACGGCCAATCCGCACCGCAGGGCTGCGCTGGAGGCGGCGCTCAAGCAGGTGGAGGGACAGATCGCCGCGCTCGATACTCCGTAAAGACTTGGGATTCCGTAAAGACTGGGGCGTGGCGGGCTAGCCAGGACGTGGCGCCGATACCGCTACGACGGTTTTCTGCGCGGAGATGTAGGCGCGAGCGTGGGCCAACTCGCTACGGTTGGCGTCGCTATTCTTCCAGGCGGTCAGAAACTTCGCGTATTCCTCGCGTGCAGTGGCGGTGTTCCCGGCGGCTTCACTGGCCTGCGCCATACCGTAGAGACTGAAGCCTGAGTTCGGTCGTTCTTTCAGAGCCGCCGCGTACGCGGTGTGAGCGTCTGCCGCTTCGCCGGCGCGGAGCAACGCCGCACCCTCGGTCTCGCCCACCGGACGGATATATGCAGGCGGCTCTCGATAGCCGATCTTCTTTTCTTCATGCGCAGCCTGTTCGAAGAGTGTCTTCGCTTCGGGAAGCCGCTTCTGCGCGACGAGAATGGCTGCGCGCAGCTCAAGCGACATAACGGAGAGATTGCTGAGCAGCGGAGCGGCCTTTGCATCCGGCATGACGACCGCCATTGCCGGTGCGGTGAGCGAAGGCTTCTTCTCGGCCGGCTGGTCGTGCACGCGCTGAGAGATTCGCCACAGCTCCGCGTCGAGATTTTGCGATGCAGTCTGGGCTGCCGCCACGTCGCCTGCTTCAGCGGCCTGCATGCCCGCGGCGAACTCTTTCAACTGGCCGGCGAGGAAGGTGAGATTCTCCAGCTTCGCGTCCGGCTTGCTGTCCTTCGTCATGCGCAGAACGGCTTCCCAATCGCCGGTGCGCATCGCGATGGGAAGCAACGGATCGAGGCGGGTCATGCCATCGCGCGGTGAATGGGTGTAGAGCGTGGGACCAAACTCTCCGCGTGCGCCGGAAAGCTTTGCGGAGAGCGCTGTCGCCTGCTGCATCTTGCCTTCTTCCATCAGGTTTGCGATGGAGTACATCAGGTTGTGGACGTAGTTCCAGTCGTCATCGACGGCGACGTGTTGCTCGCGCTGGTATTTTTCTTCGACTGCGGTGGATGCGGCGAACCAGTGCTCGGCCTGCGCGTAATCGCCGACGCGATAGTAGATGTGGCCGGGCATGTGGACCATGTGGCCCGACGCCGGAGCGAGGCTGGCGAGCAGTGCCGCGCTTTGTATTGCCTGCTCGGGATGCGGGCTCGCCTCCACGGCGTGAATCCAGTAGTGATTCGCGGCGGAATCATTGGGCGCAGCCTTGAGCACCTGCTGGATCAGCGCGATTTGCTCCTTCTGCCCTTTCTTAGGCTCGCCGTTATCGTCGTAGCCGTCGCGCAGTGTGCCGGCGAGGAAGAGCTTCGCTTGCAGATCGTTGGGATACGTCCTTCACGATCTGCCGCCAGATGGCGATCTGCTTCGTGTTGTCGGGATCTTCGCCGGGCTTGGCTGCGTTGACGGCGTCGTCGGCGGCGGAGGTGGCGTCGATGTAAAGCTGCTCGTGCTTGCTGACGTGCGGCTTCAGCCGGACGGCATTGCCGAGCGCCTGTGCGGTGTAGGCATTGCGGTCGCCGTTGCGGAAAGTCAGCGCCTGGTAGAGGCCCCAGTAGCACATGGCGCACTTCGGATCGACGCGGAGGCCCTGCTCAAAGGCGCGCGCAGACTCGTAATCCCAGAAATCATGCAGCAGGTTAAGACCCTGATTGAACCAGGCTTGCGCCTCGGGAGTGGCCGTGATGCTGAGGCGGCTGTTGCCGATGCCAGTCATCTTCACGGGAACCGGCAGCGATTCGGGAGCGGGAAGTGCTTTCATCTGCATGCTGGCGTGGCAGGCTGATGTGGTCTGCGCGAAAGCCAGGGGCGAAGCGAGACATAATGTAGCAAACGTAGTTGCAATACAAAGAACGCGGCGGAACAGTACCGGGCAGAACATGGCTACTCTTTCTGACGCCGCGCCTGGACGGCCGGCGCATAGGGCCGGCAGGGGTGCGTGCTGGATGACGTGGAGGGAGTCGCAGGCAGTATACGTGCGTTCAAAGCAGGACTGCCAGCATCGACACGACGCGTGACGCCGAGGACGATGATCCAGGGCTGAAGCCGGAAGTACGCGAGGAGAACGAGGGCAGCAAGCGCGATGCGCCGCGTCAGCAAAGCCATGGACGGCGGTGGTGACGAGTGGACGATAGAGCGCAGCGGCAAGGACGCCGACAACGCTGGCGTTGATGCCTCCGAGCGACGACCGGATGGATGCACGGCGGCGCAATGTGCTCCAGAACGGAAGGATCGCGGCCATCAGCAGCAGGCCGGGAGAGAAGAGCGCGACCAGCGAGCCCATACCCAAAAGCAGGGGATGTGCATTGGGCCGTACGGCGGCGCCGACATAGGCGGCAATGGAGAAGAGCGGACCGGGAAGCGCCTGGGCGGCGCCGTAGCCGGCAAGAAAGGATGGCTGTGCGAGCCAGCCGCGCTGGACGATCGCGACGTCCAGCAGCGGCAACACCACATGGCCGCCGCCGAAGACCAGGGCTCCCGTACGGTAGAGGCTGGCGAGGACGGCAAGTAAAATACTGTGGCTCGCCGACAGCAGGAGTGCGGACGTGAGCAGCACAACAAACGCCGCTGCTGCCCAGGCGCTCGCTCGTCGCGAGATGGAGGACGGAAGCAACGGATCGTCGTCAGTCGCGGCGTCTCCGCGGCGCAGAAGCATGAGACCTGCGATGGCGCCCGCAAGGATCGCAGAGGCGGTTGCGTATGCCGGCGGTGCAATGAGCGAGATCACCGCACCCAGCAGTGCGATTGCGAGTTGCAGCAGGTCTGGCGCGAGCATGCGCTGCATTCGCAAAACGGCCTGCGCAACGACTGCGACCGCGACTAACTGCAATCCGTGAAGGGCGGCCGTGGCGAGTCTGCCCTGCTGGTGGCCGTAACCGTAGGCGAAGGCAAGCATAAGGATCGCAGAGGGCAGGGTGAATCCAGTCCACGCCGCGAGGCCGCCCAGCCAGCCGGCGCGCAGCAGCCCGATGGCAAAGCCGACCTGGCTGCTTGCCGGGCCGGGCATGGATTGTGCGAGAGCGATGAGCTCGGCGTACGAAGCTTCCGTGAGCCACTTGCGGCGTTCGACGAACGCGTCGCGAAAGTAGCCCAGATGCGCGATGGGGCCGCCGAAGGAGATGCAGCCTAGGCGCAGGAATGCGAAGAACACCTCGCCGGGTGAGGATCGCTTCGTGTTATTCGCCATCCATGAAGCGCCGGGTGTCGCAGGAGAGTCTGCCCGGACCGATGCAGAGGATGGCGACGAGGCCGAGGGCCATGCAGAAGTCGGTGCGACCTTCGTGCATCGCCTGCCAGAATCCCTGATGGAGCAGCATCGGGATTTTGGTAGTGGCGATGGCAACACCGATATCGATGAGCAGCGGGATGGCGGCGAAGCGAGTGACGAGGCCGATCATAAGCAACATGCCGCAAGCGATCTCCACCACACCGACAAAAGGCGCGGTGATGTGAGGGTAAGGGATGCCGATCTTGGTGAAGCGGCCGACACCAAGCGCCGCGGGGAAGAGGAACTTCTGAATTCCTTCGGTGAGAAAAACCCAGCCGACGAGAATGCGCAGCAGCAGCGCCGCCCAGGCGTGGCTGGCAGGAATGTCATCGCGTAGAGTCATCATCATCTCGTGGCTTCACCTACACGTAGTCGAACAGGCTCATGAAACCGTAGTCCATATGCAGTTGCTGGTGGCAATGGAAGAGGGTAGGCCCCGGGTTGTTGGCGACGAAGTCCACCTCGACCTCCTGATAGCCGCCGACCATGACAACATCCTTCATCACGCCCGATGTCGGTTGGCCGGCGATCCGGGTGAGCTCGAAGCTGTGGCGATGCAGATGAATCGGATGGATATCGTCGCTGGCATTGCGCATGCGCAGACGATAGCGGCGGCCCTGCCGCAGATGGAAGGACGCAGGCGCCATCATCTGATCCGCCGGATAGGCCACGCCATTGATCGTCCATAAATTGAAGCCGTCCGACGCGGCGTTCTGTTTCTCGAAGAGCATATCGAATGTATCGTCCGGCGGCGTTTTTGGTGCGCTTGGGCGGCCGAAGTGCGTGTAGTTCCACTTGAAGGGCTTCGGCGCGAGCCACTGCGGCTTGCCCTTCGCGCCGGCGTATTCGATGACGATGCCCATGCCGTGATGGCGATCGTCGTCAGAGAGGTCCCCCATGACCCAGACGCCGGGGTGGTGCATCTCGACGATGGCAGAGATGCGCTCTGCTGTGCCGAGCCACAGGCCGGGCACGCGCACGGGTGCGGGAAGTGGATTGCCGTCCATGGCGACGACGGTGAAGGTATGGCCGGGCAGCGCGAGGCTGCGAATCTCGCCCGCGCTTCCGTTGAGAACATGGAAGAGGACGCGCTCCCCCTGTTTTACGCGGAGCGGTTCGCCGTGACTCAGCATCCTGCCGTTGATGGTGAAGGCGTCGTAGCCGACTTCGTAACCGTGCTGGTTGCCTTTGGCGAGCGAGGCGCGCATCGCGCCTTCGCCCTGATCTTTGAGCGCTGCTACGGTAGCGGCCGGCGAGAGAAAGTCCATCGCCATGTCGCCGCCACGGCTGAGCGTGGGCTGAAACTCCTTGAGCGTGAGAAAAATTTCGCGGTCGTAGGCGCCAGGATTGTGCTTTGGCTCGATGTAGACGGGGCCGACGAGTCCGCTGTACTGGCCGGCGCTGAGGTCTGCGCCGGCTCGGACGTGCGTGTGATAGAAGCGCAGGCCGGATGGTCCGGGTACGAAGGAGATGCGGCGACTCCCGTGTGGCGGCACGAAGGGTGTGCCTTCTTCCGCGGCGCCATCGACATCGGCAGGTACGAACTGGCCGTGCCAATGGACCTGCTCTGGTCTGTCGGTGCGATTGTGGATGTCGATGGTGACGCGCTGGCCTTCCTTGAAGCGCAGCAGCGGGCCGGGGAACTGACCGTTGTAGTTGGTGACGGAGATGATGCGATTGGGCGCGAGTTCGATGGGCGTGGTGGCGATAGTGAGACTGTAGTCGGCCGGCGTGTCGCTGGTTGCGGGAGTGTCCTGCGCGCGCGAGGAGAAGGCAGAGCCGAGAAACGAGGACGGCTCGATCAGTACGGCGCCGGCGAGCCCACAGGATGCGCCCAGAAATGCCCTTCGGGATGTATGGCCATCTCGCATGCCGGCTCTCCAGCACCGACCATGCTATTCCAACCGTTCGGCTCTTTCTGTCTTACTTCGACGTTCGATGGAAGAGCAGCGAGTTTGCCTGCGCTACGGGGGTGAGCAGGACTTCCGAGATGTTGACGTGCGCGGGCCGCGTGACCGCGTACAGGATGGCGTCGGCCACGTCTTCCGGGGTGAGCGGTGTGATGTTCTCGTAGACCTTGGCGGCACGCGCCTTGTCCCCCCGGAAGCGGACCTGGCTGAATTCCGTTTCGACCATGCCGGGGTCGATGGTGGTGACGCGCAGCGGCGTGCCGAGCAGGTCTTCACGAAGACCTTCCGTGATGGAGCGCTCGGCGGCTTTGGTGGCGCAATAGACGGCGCCGTTGGGATAGGTCATGCGGCCCGCGGTGGAGCCGAGATTGACGATGTGGCCGCGGCCGCGCTCGACCATGCCGGGCACGACGGCGCGGGTGACGTAGAGCAGGCCCTTGACGTTGGTGTCGATCATCTCCTCCCAGTCCTGGCGATTGCCTTCGTACAACTTTGTCGAGGCCGCGGCTGAGGCCGGCGTTGTTGACGAGGATGTCGATGGCCTGCCATTCCTGCGGCAGCGCGGCGATGGCGCGCTCCACGGCGGCATGGTCGGTCACGTCGAGCTGGAGCGTGTGGACATCCGCGGCGCCGGCGAGCGTAGGCGCGCTCGGCCTGAAGTCGATCCTCGCGGCGTGCGGCCACCAGCAGGCGCGCGCCCTGGGCGGCGAAGGCGCGCGCCGTGGCCAGGCCGATGCCGGAACTGGCGCCGGTGATGAAGGCGATCTTGTTCGAGAGAGTATTTTCTGTTTGCGTGTTTGGACATCGGTTGGATCAATCCTTTTCTGCGCGCAGTGGGGCGTCCGATTGGGCGATGCGGTATTGTCCTACGGCCCAGTCCTCGTCGGCGAATCCGGCTTCCTTCGCGCGATGGAGCACGTCGGCGAAATAATCGGCGAGCCGCATATGGACGCCGGCCTCGGCGGCAGCCTCGCGCGCGAGACGAGTGTCCTTGATGGCGAGCATGACGGTGGCGCCGGGGTGCTCCGGCGGGTTGAGGATGATCTTGCCGTAGTTCTCGTAGAGCTGGGACTGAAAGAGCGCGCTGTTGACCGCCTGATGAAAGAGTGCGCGAGGGATACCCTGCGATTCGGCGTAGACGAAAGGCTTCCGACGAGCGTCTGGTTCATGGAGGTGATCATCAGGTTGCCGCCGAGTTTGAGCGCGTGGGCCTGCCAGGGCTCGCGGGAGACGATGGTGAGGCCGCGGCTGACGGATTCGAGCAACGGGCGTACCTGCGCGAGCGGCTCGTCCGCGCCGGAAGCGACGATCCAGAGCTTGCCTGCCTCCGCGATGGCCGGCCGGCCGAAGACAGGTGCTCCAACGTGATGTTGACCGCGCTCCTGGTGCGCAGCGGTGATGCGGCGCGCGATGGCGACGCTGATGGTGGAGAGCGTGACGTGGATGGCTCCCGGCGGGAGCGCGTCTAGAAATCCGGGTGGATGCGCATCGCCGAAGAGGACGGCTTCCGTAGCCGCGTCGTCGGCGAGCATGGTGAAGACGATTGCAGCATTGCGGACCGCGTCCTGCGGAGACGCCGCGATGTTGGAGCTGCCGCCCTGGATCACATCTGCTTTGCTGCGATCCCGATTCCAGAGAGTTACGTTGTGACCCTGCGTAAGCAGCAGCCGCGCGATGGGCGCACCCATCTGGCCGAGGCCGAGGAAGGCGAGGTTTTGAGTAGAGGGCACTGGAGCTCCGGCGGGAAATGTGACGTTCAGTCTCTTCGATGAAGGAAAGCCGAGAAAGGAAACAGGCTGCCCGAAGAGAGCAGCCTGTTTGTGCGATTCAGTGCATTCAGCCTTGCGGGCCCGGCGGATTGCTGACGCCGCTGGGGTTTGCCGGCGGCGGTGGCGGCGACGGCTGGGAATAGGGCGCGGGCTGTGCCGTCGGCGCCGCATTCGGGGCCGCCGCGGGCGTCTGTCCGGGTGCAGCCTGGTTGGGGATGCCGATGGACGGGCCGGAGACAACTATTTCCACGCGGCGGTTCTGTTTGCGTCCGTCGGCGGTGCTGTTGTCGGCCACTGGATTGGCCATGCCGTAGCCGATAGCGCTGACGTTCTGCGGCGAGAGGCCCTGCTGGATGAGGAAGCTCTGCACGGTGTTTGCGCGTTGCTCAGAGAGCTTCTGGTTGTATGCTTCGCTGCCGACGTTGTCCGTGTAACCCTCCACCTGCACCTTCAGATCCGGATGCGCGAGGAAGATGCCTGCAATGCGCGCCAGCTTGAGCTGGGTGTCTTGCTTCAAGTCGTAGCGGGCGGTGGCAAAGAGAACATCGGAGAGGTTGACGACCAGACCGCGCGGCGTCTCCTTCGTCTGCAGGATGGAGTTGAGCTGCTGACGAAGCTGTTCGCGCAATTGAGCCTCGCGGGCACGCGCTGCGGCGGCCTGCTGCTCGGCAGATTGCTGGGCGGCCTGCGCCCGTGCGGCATCGGCCTCCGCCTGGGCGCGTTGTGAGGCCTCGCGCTGGGCCTGCAATTGCGCCTGCTGCTCGGCAAGCTGAGATTGCTGCGCCTCCAGCCGTGATTTCTCGGCGGCTGCATTCGCCGCATCCTGCTTTGCCTTCTGCTCAGCGGCCAGGGCGGCGCGCTGTTCGTTCTGAATCTTGCGCAGGGTCACCAGCCGCGCATCTTCCGCGGTCTGGACGGCAGCACGCGCATAGGTCACTTCCTGCTTGCGGTCGCGCTTGCGCTGGTCCAGATCCTGCGCGTTGGAGAGCTGTTCCTTGGCACGGGCGAGGATGTCCGGAGCGTACTGGTCCGCGCCCGCGGCCTGCGCGATCTGCACGGCGTTGATGGCCTCATAGAGCTCGAGCGGAGACTTGTTGTTGCGTGTGATGGGGTTGTAGATCTTGCCGCCCGTGGTCCGGGTATAGATGCCGCGCGGCAGCAGGCTGTAGTGCGCATCGATCGGCGTGACGATGCCGGCAGTCTTGTTATTCAGCACGACGTTCTGCATCACCACGACATCGGAGGGCATGGTCACGGCGAAGTATGGTTCCGCGGTGACGATGAGTCCGAAGGCCTGCATGTTGGTGGTGAGGCGGACATAGGCTTTCTTGCCGTCGGGGAGAATTTCCCCCAGGCTGCTGGGTCGGCCATCCGGCGTGATGGCCCAGAGGACATAGGTGAGGTACTCCTGCCCGAAGGTGTTGGCGGGCGGCAGACCTTCAAAGTGGGCCTCGATGGTGGCATTGCCCTTGCCGTTGTCGACGGTGGCGCGACCCTTCGCGCGGGGGAGAAGACTGGTGCCTTCAAAGCCGATGCGGGTGCTGCCGGTGCGATTGAAGTAATTGATGGCGGGAATGTTGCGGCCGATGACTTCTACGCGGTAGAGCGGCTCGCCATTACGCATCTCCTGCGTCGGCGCGGGCGTCTGCTGCATCACGGGGCTGGTGTCCTGCGCGTGAGACGGAAGTACAAAGAGACTGGAGAGGGCTAAGGCCGCGAAGACGATCTTCATCGTTTTACTCCTTCAGAAAACTGGCGCCCAGAAAACTGGCGCCGGGAGAGATTGGTCCACATCGCCGCATTGCAGCCGCAAACATGTGTAGCACCGGGGTTACGGTGCATCCGGCACAAGAATGGTTGCATACAGAGGATGCCGCTCAGAGGGCAGGAGTGACAGTGGCGGCTGAGATCGCCGCCACTCGTGAATCTGTAACCGGTCAATGGGCTAAGCCTGCGGCATGACCAGCTGGTGAGCAATCGCGAACAGGGCAAGCTCGAGGCGGGTGGAGACGCCGGTCTTGTCGAAGATGTTCGACAGGTGCCGCTTCACGGTCTCTTCGCTGATGGAAAACTGCTTGGCGATGTCGCGGTTGGAACAGCCTTCCACGATGCAGCCGACGACTTCCAGCTCACGCGGCGTCAGGCCATAGGTCTTGCGCTCCGGCACTGCGGCCTTCTGCATGAGCTCGTGCAGCGCGCCGACCAGGTTGACGACCCGTTGGCCGTTGATCCAGTAGTCGCCCTGCATGACAGCGTCGATGGCATTGGTGAGCTGATCGATCAGCGCGTCTTTGGTGACGATGCCGCGGGCGCCGATCTGCAGCGCTTCGATGATCTGCTGGGTCGAAATGGTTGCAGTGAGCAACAGGATCTTGACGCGCGGCGAGCCGCTCATGATGGCGCGCATCGCCTCCAGGCCGGGCATGCGCGGCATGGAGAGATCGAGCAGCAGGATGTCGGGAAGAAGCTCGAGCGTCTGGGTGATGGCCTCGTCGCCGTCGGAGGCCTCGCCCACGACATCGAAGTGTCCCTCCGCACGCAACATGTTGCGCACGCCGATGCGCACGACTGGATGGTCGTCCGCGAGAAGGATGCGGATGCTGCTGTTGCGATGCTCGACGGATGCAGGTGCGTTTGGGCTCATCTGGCCTCCCCAGAAGCTGCGCTGTTGGTCACTGCGCTCTTGATCATAGTCTGCTCCACATCATCGCAGGCACTGCGCAATTGATGAAAGAGTCTCCCGTGGTCCTGGCGGGGAAGTCGTCCCGCCTCGAGTCCGTCCGCGATGGAAGCGATGCCGGAGACCCCAGCCATGGCCGCGGCTCCCTTTAAGGCATGCGCGCAGCGGCGTAGTGAGTCTTCGTCCCCGTCGGCCGAGTAGCGTTCCAGCTCGCTGATGCGCTGCCGCGTGTCCGCAACGTAGACGGTGTAAAGCTCGCGAATGGCGCTGGGCGGCATGATGGCCTGCAGCTTGGTGACGGTGGTGGAGTCGAGAGACGGCGGCAGCTTGGCGCGCGGCGCCGCGGATGGCCGGGCTGATGAGCCGGCGATGGCCGCCCGCAGCAGGTCCTGATCGACCGGCTTGTGCAGGAAATCGTCAAAGATTGCCAATTCGTCTTCCGGCAGCGGGGACGCGCTCATCGCGATGACGCGGGGGCGAGGCTCCGGCAGCGATTTCACATAGCGGCCGACGTCTGTGCCCCTGACTCCGGGCATCTGGTGGTCCACCAGGACGATATCCGGCAACGGCGACAGTGACTTGAGCGTGTCCAGCGCCTCCTGGCCCCCCGACACGCGGAACACGTGGGCCTTTTCGGCGGTCAAGAGCAGCGACAGCAGCTCCAGCACGATGCTGTCGTCGTCGACGAGCAGGACGCGCGGCGCCGTCGACTCGATTTGTGTCTGCATGGTCAGTGTTTATTGGACCTGAGTGTTTTTCGGAGCTGATGGAGCCGGCCGGGGGTCCGCGTCCACAGTGGCATAGTACGCGAAGGGCCTCTGGAGTTGCATCAATTGTTGGGCAACGGTATCGGACAAGCAACCGGCGTCTGCCTTCTTCATTTTACTTGGTTCTCACCCGGGACGCAGCCACCGAGAAACCGGCTGGGGATGCCGGCGAGACCGAATAGGAACGCCGGCCCGCGGGCCGCTGTTTCTCTGTTTGTTCCGCTCGATGGGGTTGCGTAGAGTGAGACGACATGAGCGAAGGCTCTGAGAGATCGCCGGCGGACGAGCGCACATTGCGCCTGGAGGCACAACTGGCCGCGGTGACGGCGCGTGTTTTCCAACTGGAGCAGGAGGTTGCTGCGCTCCGAGGCGAATCAAAGCCAGGCGGCGAGTCAGCCCCCGGCGCGGCTGCCCAGGTAGCCGAGCCAGCCGCACCGGGTAGCTCTGCTCCGCAGTGGCAAACGTCGGCTGCCTTGCGCGATCGCGATATACCGGTGCCGACAGTATCGAAGGTTGAAGCGCCAGCCGGCTCGCCGGTTGTTGGAACCGCCGCTGCGACAAACGCCTCTGCCGCGCTAGCCCGGCCACACGAGCAGCGCTCGCTCGAAAGCCGCGTCGGCTCGCAATGGTTTAACCGCATCGGGATCGTTGCCATGCTGATTGGCGTGGCATGGTTTTTGAAGTTTGCCTTCGACAACCATTGGGTCGGGCCCGCCGGCCGGGTGCTGATTGGACTGGTGAGCGGGGCGGCGCTGATTGCGTGGTCGGAGCGGTTTCGCAGCAAGGGATATCTGGCCTTTTCCTATTCGCTGAAGGCCGTCGGCAGCGGCGTGCTGTACCTGTCGTTGTGGGCCGCGTTTTCGATGTATCACCTGATCCCGCCCGGCGTGGCCTTTGCCGGGATGGTGCTGGTAACCGCGTTCAACGCATTCATCGCTTGGCGGCAGAGCGCGGAGCTGTTGGCGGTTTACGCCATTGTCGGCGCGTTCTCGACCCCGCTGCTGCTCTCCACCGGGCGCAACGAAGAGGTCTTCCTCTTCAGCTACCTGCTGATGATGAATGCGGCCACCATGGCGCTGCTCGTGTTAAAGGGCTGGAACCGGCTGCTGGTGCTCTCGTTTCTCGGTACGGCGGCGTTTTACTGGGGCTGGTACTGGCAGTTCTACACACCCGCGGCATTCGCAAAGACCGCGTTTTTCCTGGCGCTGTTTGTCCTGCTGTTTGCGGCGGCGACGATCATCGTTCCGAAGGAGCAGGCCCGGCAGAAACGGGTGCACGCGGAGCAGGACGATGCGGCGCGCGTGCTGATCAGTCTGGCGAACGCGGCCTTCGGCTTCCTGGGTTACTACGCGATGCTGTCGCAGAACGGAAGCGGACGGAATACAGCGCTGGCGTGGTGCTCCGTGGGCTTCGGCGCGTTTTACCTGGGGGTGCGGAAACTGATGGAACGCACCCCTGTTGCGGGGACGCGGCTGGCGTCACTCTCCGATATTCAGCTTTCGATCGCGATCGTCTTCCTGACACTGGCCGTGCCGCTGGCGGTGCATGGGCATTGGGTAACGGTGGGCTGGATGGCCGAGGGAACCGTGCTGGTCTGGGTGGCGACGCGCATGCGCACCGACCTGATGCGAGCGCTCGCCGCGGGAGCGCTGACGCTGGGGCTCATCTCACTGGCGATGGACGCCAGCATCACACAGGCGCGGGTGCTGTGGAACACGCGTCTGCTGAGCTTCGCGGTGTCGATTGCCGCGATGGCGATCTCCACCGTGCTGATACGCGGCGAGGCGGATCGCGAAGGCAGTCGCGAAGAAGTGAGGCGCGATGGAACGGCGATCTCCGCCGGGCCTTGGCGACTGCTGGCACAGGCCGGTGCCGTGATGACGCGTGCGCTGGTGGTGGTCGCTGTGCTGTTGGAGATCCACACCTATTGGTGGTCGAGCCTGGCACCGGCGGTAGGCATGCCGGATCTGCGGGCTCCGGGTTCGCTGCTGAGCAGCGCCATCTGGATGATGATCGCGAGCGGAGCTATCGTTTGGATGGCTGCACGCGGCAAAGCAATCGTTCTACAAACCAGTGTCCATCGAATCGAAGGCGCCTGCTGGTTTGCGGCTGGACTGCTGACACTTGTCATCGGAACGTTCTACAGCCAGCAACAGGTCATCTGGAACTTGCGCTTTGCTGCCTTCGCCGTTGCCATCGCCTGCGTCGCGTGGGCCGGCCGACAGGCACGCGCCGGATCGGGTCGCCAGCCGGGTCGCGAATCGCAATTTCGTATCGGCGCCAGCGTGCTGGTGACTCTGCTCGTACTGACCGCGGTCTGCTTCGAGATTTCGACATTCTGGTCAACGCGGGTCCTGGTCGCAGCGCCCGGCTCCATGATGTACGCCTCGCAAGTCGCCGGACGCCAGATGGCAGAGCGCTTCAGCTACTCTGCATGGTTTCTGCTGGCTGGCGCGGCATTGCTGGCCGTGGGATTCCGGCGTCAGTCCGCGTTGCTGCGTTGGCAGGGATTGGTGCTGCTGGCAGTTACGATCTTCAAGGTATTCCTGATCGATACCAGCACACTCAGTCAGGGTTACCGCATTATCAGCTTCCTTGCGCTGGGGGCTTTGCTGCTGGGTGTGAGCTTTGCCTATCAGCGCGACTGGCTGCATCTTCGTGCTGCTGGCGCGGCGAATGCTGGAGACACGAAGTGATACTGCGCACGGGCCTGGCGGCATTGGCGCTCGTGGTGGTCATGCCGGCATTGCATGCGGCTGCGCCGGTGTTTCGTTACGAGCGGGCCGTCCAACTTGCTCCTTCTTCAGTGCCCGAGACCTGTGTTGTTTTGCCGATTGACCTCCTGTCGCACGCCTCGCCGTGGCTGCAGGATCTGCGCGTGATGGCTGGCGATCGCGAAGTCGCCTACCAGGTGCGCACGTCGAGCGATGCAGGTGAAGAGGTGGCGCGGCCGGAGCAGATCCTGAATCGCGGCCAGCGGAACGGCGCCATCAGCTTCGATGTGGAGATGACCGAGCCGCGGTACAGTCGCATGCTGCTGAAGATGGCGCGCTCGCATTTTTCCGTTCTTGTTCACGTCACCGGTATCGATCGTCCAGGCGAAGCGGGAGTGGTGTTTCCAGAGATTGCCTATAGTTCCGATACGCCAGAGGACGAGCCGCAGGCCAAGCTGATCTCGCTGCCGGAGAGCAACTTTCGCTACCTGCATTTTGAGATACGCACGCTGGCGCTGGAGCCGGTGACGCCGCAGGACATTGCCGGCGTGGATGTGCTGGTGCAAAGTGGAGAGCCGCCACGGTACGTTCAAGTCGCGACCGCGACCGGGCCGCAGCAAAAGCCGCACGAGACGATTTACGAGTTTGCAGTGCCGGCAAACCTGCCGCTGGACGGACTGAGTTTTGGGAGCGACGATCCGAAGGCGGTGTTTTCCCGGACCGCCGATGTGGAGCGGTTCCGATCGTCCCAGGCCGCGCAGGCAACGACGGAAGACACGGCTCGGCGTGAGATGCCGATGCAGAGTGAGGGGATCGCGCTGATGCATGCGCCGGATGCGAAGCGGCCATCGGCATCGAGTGGCGAGGGCACGATTCATCTTGCTCTGGGTGCGGCGCCCTACGCGTCCACTGTAAGGTTGACGATCCAGAACGGCGACGATGCGCCGCTCGCGCTGCATGCTGTCGTGCTCCAGATGCGGGAGCGGCAGGTATGTTTTCTGCGCAAGCCGAACACGTCGTACACGCTGCGCTATGGCGATCCATTGCTGGGCGCGCCTCAGTATGATCTGTCTCCGATTGAGGCTGCTGCGATAAATGTTTCCGAGAGCACGCTCGGAGCGGAACGCGCGCTCATGCCGGCGCCCGCGGGTCTGCTGCCGTTCACGGAGCGGCATCCCGTCCTGCTATGGATAGCACTGATTCTGGTGGTAGGCACGCTGGGTTTCGTGGCGCTGCGCAGCGCGCGAAGCAGCTAGCAGAGTAAATGCAGGTCCTTCGCTGCGCTCAGGATGACACTACGATCCAGCTGCGCATTTAGCGCATAGAAGATTCAATCTCGCTAATCCAATCGGGGCTCTTCAGGATCTCGCGTGGCTTCGAGCCATCGGCAGGGCCGACCAGGCCGTCACGCTCCATCATGTCGATAAGATGCGCGGCGCGCCCGTAGCCTACGCGTAGACGCCGCTGGATGAGTGACGTGGACGCCTTGCCGAATTCGAAGACGAGACGCACTGCATCGTTGAACAACGGATCGTTGTCGTCCTCGTTGCCGTCTTCGCTGTTCAGCTCGCGGCCCTTTTCGTCCTTGGGCGATTCGAGGAAGGCCTCGACGTACTCCGCGCCGCCTTGCGCCTTCCAGAAATCGACGACGGCGGAGATCTCCGTCTCGGTGACGAAGGGTGCGTGGACACGCTGCAGGCGCGAGGTGCCGGGCGGCAGGAACAGCATATCGCCGCGGCCGAGCAGTGCTTCGGCGCCGTTGTTGTCGAGGATGGTGCGCGAATCGACTTTGGTGGCGAGGCGGAAGGAGATGCGCGTCGGCACGTTGGCCTTGATGAGACCGGTGATGACGTCAACCGACGGCCGCTGCGTGGCCAGCACCAGGTGGATGCCGACCGCGCGCGCCATCTGCGCGAGGCGCGTGATCGCCTCTTCAACGTTGGCCCGGTCGAGCATCATCAGGTCGGCGAGCTCGTCGATGATGATGAGGATGTAGGGCAGCGGCGTTTGTTCCTCCGCGTCCTCGAACATGCTGGGCGTGCCGGAGTCGAAGAGCTTGTTGTATTGATCGATGTTGCGCACGGAGCGCGATGCCAGCAGTTTGAGACGCCGCTCCATCTCGCGAACGGCGTTGCGAAGCGCATTCGCAGCGAGCTTGGGCTCGGTGATGATCGGGGTGAAGAGGTGCGGGATTCCCTCATACATGCCGAGCTCGACGCGCTTCGGGTCCACCAGGATCATTCGTACCTGTTCCGGTGTCGTTTTGAAGAGCACCGACATGATCATGGCGTTGATGGCGACGGATTTGCCGCTGCCGGTGGAGCCGGCGATGAGCACGTGCGGCATGGTTGCCAGGTCGGCGACTACGATGCGGCCGTTGATGTCCTTTCCCATGGCGAGCGGCAGTTTGAATTTCGTCTGCGCGAAGGTGGCGTCCTCGACCACGTCGCGCAGCCAGATGGTCTCGCGAGTGGAGTTCGGCACCTGGATGCCGACAGTGCTTTTGCCGGCCATGCGCTCGATGAGGATGCTCTCCGCGGCCATGGCAAGGCAGAGGTCGTCGGCCAGACCGGTGACGCGCGAGTATTTGACGCCCGCCTCCGGACGGAACTCGAAGGTGGTCACGACCGGCCCAGGATTGATCTGCGTGACCTGTCCGGTTACATCGAACTCGGCGCATTTTTCGACCAGAACCTTGGCCTCTTCGCGCAGTTCATCTTCGCGGATGATCTGCTGATCGTCGGAACGATGCAGCAGTGTGCTGGGCGGCAGGCGATAGCCTGAGACGGCCCGCGGTGTCAGTGTGACGGGATGCGCGTCGGCATCGGCGCGCTCGCCAATGGAGATGCTGCCATCCGGCTCTTCGTCCTGCTCGGCGGGATCTTCCCATTGGCGCTGGGCGATTGCGCTGGTCCGTGAGGTTACGGACGGTTCAGGTTCGGGCTCCGGATCGCGCACGGTGGCGCGCGGAATCTGCTGCCAGAGGG
Source organism: uncultured Acidobacteriaceae bacterium (assembly GCA_963750845.1). Taxonomy (GTDB): domain Bacteria; phylum Acidobacteriota; class Terriglobia; order Terriglobales; family Acidobacteriaceae; genus KBS-83. The sequence goes on along the minus strand of CAVVSP010000027.1, from coordinate 87,894 downwards.
ATGGCGCGGGCGCCGGCTCCTCGAGGTATGCGGCGTCCTGAGGTGAAGCGGGTGCGGCGGTTTCGGCAAATGCTGAACGCCGTGCCGTCGGCATCTCATTCTCTTCCTGCTGTTGCGGCCGATGCAGCACGCGACTCAGCCAGCTCGTGCGTGGTCGAGTGGGCGCAGCATTCTGCTGGACCGCTCGCGCTACCGCGTTGCGTGGACCGGTGAATTTCTGCTGGGCACGGATGATCCGATCGGCGGAACGGGCCGCGCGCCGCTTGGCACGGCGAAGCTTCCAATTGTGCCAGCGGTCGCGCCATGCGTAGACAAAGGCGAAGCGCACTGCGAGCCACTGGCGCAGGTTGCCGAAGGAGAACGCAGTCGAGAGCAGGACCGCGATGAGCAGGAGAGCCGCCACCAGCACGCAGGTGCCGGGGTAGTTGAGCACGGCGGTCATGCCGTCGACCAGAAGCCGCCCCCACACGCCCTCCACCGGAATCGTGCCGAGCCAGTGCATGTGCCCAGGGAGCAGTCCAAAGACCGCTGGGATGACGAACAGGAAGAGCGCGAATCCCGCGACTTTCGATTTCGGCGCGCCAATGACACGAGAGCGGATCCAGCTCAGGCCGAGCAGGCCGAGCATCAGCGGCAGGCAGAAGGCGGCGAAGCCCTCGAACTGAAAGAGCAGATCGCTGAGCGTGGAGCCGAAGATGCCGGCCCAGTTGTGGGCAATCGCTCCGCCCGCGGTGTTGAATGAGGGATCGGTAGGCCGGTAGGAGACGAGCGAGAGGACAAGGAGGCCGGCCATCGCGATGAGGGAGACGCCTACCAGCTCATTGAGTCTGCGATTGCCGGTGGGCGTGAGAGCTACCTTCAGTGGCTTCATGGCTTTCTACGAAGAGGACGCGAAACAGCGACCGCCCATTGTGTCAAATGGACCGAGAGCCGACACGCCAGAGCAACTCTCATTGTCGCAAAGCACGGGAGCGGGAATCGAGGGAAAGCGATCGCAGGAATCGAGCTCGCCAATCGCTCGCATGCTCAGCCATTTCCGGTCAGATCCAGCTCCCAGGTCTGCGCGATGAGGTCCTTGCCGAAGCTGTGATGCGGTTCTTCGCTCACCAGGCGGAAGCCGGCCTGCTGGTAGATGCGATGGGCCGCGGTGAGAATGCTCTGGGTCCAGAGAGTGATCTTGCGGTAGCCGGCTTCGCGAGCGAAGCGCACACACTCTGCCACCAGCGCGTGGCCCACGCCCATGCCCCGGGCACTCGGCTCAACAAGCAGAAGACGCAGTTTGGCCACGCCCGTTCGTTCCGGATGCTTCACCAGAAAGATGTGGCCGAGGCTTTCGCCGTCGCGCTCCGCCATCCAGCAACGCTCGCGTGCCGGATCGAAGCGATCGATGAAGTCGGCGACGACGTGCGCGGCCAGCGCCTCGAACCTCTCGTCCCAGCCATACTCCTGCGCGTAAAGCGCTCCCTCACGATGCACCACCCATCCCATATCGCCGGGACGATGGGGACGCAGCACGAAGGGCGTGGCGGCGGTTTGTGCCTTCGCTTCCGCGGTTGCATCAGCGGCGGTTGTATCGAGAACGTCTTCGATGGTGCGCATCGACCGGATCAGATTCGACCGCGCCACCGGGGCGAGGCCGCCTAGAATGCTGCGTGCCTGCCGGTCGGAGCGGCTATTGAGATTGCGGAAGGCGGCTCGGCCCTCGTTGGTGAGAGTGAGATGCGTCTGGCGCCCATCTTCAGGAGAAGTCGCTCGCTTGACCAGGCCAGCCTCCTGAAATTTACTCAGGATGCGACTCAGGTAGCCGGCATCCATACCCAGTTCCTGAGTTATCTCCTTGGCGAATGGCCGCCGGCGCGTGGCCAGCTCGTACAGCACTCGCGCCTCGCTGAGGGAATAGGGGGTATCGAGCAAGCCCTCCTGCAATGTCCCGATAAAGCGCGTGTAACGGCGATTGAATCGCCGGAATGCTGCGATCTGGTCGCTGGCAGGAAGACTTCCCGGAGCGCCGGTCTCCATGAGCGACAGTCTGAGCAAAATATTTGACAAAGTCAAGTATTTTGCCGGCCGTCCATGCCTGTAGCTTAAGAAAACCTGAAGGAGCATTTCACAAAAATGTCTGCCCGTTAGCGAACAGATCATTCGACATTCATTGCGTATCCGTGACATGCTCTTCACACGCGGGTTTTCGCGGGAAGTTGGGCGGTGCAGTTCTGAGCAGCAGTCTCGTCCTTCTTTCAGTCGCGAATCAGACAGGGAACTCCCTTTGCCTTCTCGCCCCTCGCCGGGATTCCGCTCCGGATCTGATTCCCAATCTTCTTCCATCGTCCCTGTCTCGCCGGAGGGCGACAAGCAGCATTGACAGGACCGCTCCGCATGTCAGGCAGGCATGCTCTTGCCGCTGGAGACGGCGGAATCATTTGGTGGCTGAACCGGCCGCGTGTCACGGCAGAGTACAAGCCCGGAACCAAGTCCCACACTTAGCGGGCAGGCACGAAGGAAGGTTGAGTGAATGCGCGTTCATCTGGTGAATCCGAGCGACAACTCTTTTGGAACGGCGGTGATCACGCCGCGATGGCTATTTGTGCTGGCGGCCGCCACTCCGAACGTCGTGGGCGATCCGGTGCTGGTGGACGAGTCCCTGGAGCAGATCGAGCCGGAGAGCATTGCGGCGGGAGACATCGTGGGCATCAGCGTCCACACCGGCAACGCGCTCCGTGGCTATGAGGTGGGGCGCATGGCGCGCGCGCGGGGTGCCTGGGTGGTCTATGGCGGCATCCACGCCACGCTGTTTCCGGAGGAGCCCTTCGACCTGGGCGAAGCACACTGCGTGGTCAAAGGCGATGGCGATCTTGCCTGGGGCAAGGCCGTGGCGGATATCATGCGCGGCACACCGCAGAAGATCTACGACGGCGGGCGAATTGGCGGCGAGGAGTTTCTGGCCGCACGCTGGGACCTGATTCCCAAGGACAAATACATGTGGGCGTCGGTGCAGACGCTGCGCGGATGCCCCAAGCATTGTTCGTTCTGCAGCGTGTGGCGCACCGATGGACAACAGCCGCGGCAAAGGCGCTTCCAGAGCGTGGTGGATGAGATCGTTGCACTGCGCAGGCTGGGTTTCCGGTTCATCGCCCTGGCCGACGACAACTTCTACCCCGTCACACTGACTGACCTGCGCCTGGCTCGGGAGCAGAACAACCAGTCGAAGCTGGATGAGTTGACCCGCATCCGCGCGGAGCGCTTCCAGTTGATGGCGGAGCTGGCGAAGCTGCCCAAGGACATGGTGTTCTTCACCCAGATCACTATGGAAGCTGGCGAGGATGGCGAGTATCTGGACGCCATGCACAAGGCCAACATCAAGGGCGCGCTGGTGGGCGTGGAAGCGGTGACGCCGGAGGGACTGAAAGCAGTGTTCAAAGACTGGAACTGCTCCGGCGAAGGGCTGGCCAAGCAGTTGCAGACGTTCAAACAGCATGGCGTGCATGTGCTGGGCTCATTCATCTTCGGGCTGCCGACAGACAAGCCGGCGACCTTCGACGCCACCGCCGAGATGGCGCTGAAGGCCGGCATCACCTTTGCGCAGTTCGTGATGATGACGCCCTTTCCCGGCACGGTGGACTTCAACCGTTGGGAGAAGGAGCAGGCGAAGTCTCCCACGCTGGTGGACGGCGTGCCGATCACGCGCTACTGGCTGATTCCCATAGCGGTGCGCCCCAAGATGTTCACCCCGCATCCTTCGATGAGCTCGGATGAGATTCGCGAGCGGACGCAGCGCGTGTGGGACAGGTTCTACACCTTCCCCGCGATCTGGGAGCGTTCCGCGTGCACACCCACGCTCAAAGCGCGGGTCGCGTTCGTGTTCCTCTCGAAGCTCTACCGGCAGATGTATGCAGGCACCGGCATCTCCACCGACAGCGCGCGACGGAAGAAGGCCAGGACGACCGCGCGATGGATGGCGAAGCAATGCCGCAAGCTGTTTCAGGCAAAGGCTATGCCGGAGCTTCAGTCGCCGGAATGGGATTTGCCTTTCGCAACGAATGCGCCGGTTCCTGCCTTCGCAAATGCGGGCGCGGAGACGGGCTCGGGGCCCTTTACGGTGGTCCACTGAAGCATAACCAGAGATCCCGCAGCGGCCGACTGCGAACCGGCTCTACATTCCAATGAAGTGCTTGGCAAAGGTAAAGAGCAATATCGCCAACGCGATGCGATAGGCAGCGAAGATGACGAAGCCATGGCGGCGGACCCACATCAGGAACCACTCCACCACCAGCAGCGCGATGATGAACGAAACCGCGAAGCCTATAAAAAGCACCAGCCAGCCGTGACTGGTGATGACCAGCGGTGCGATCGCCTGGGCCACATCCGTGTGTCTGGGGTGTAACGTGCGGAGCAGATCATAGCCGGTCGCGGCCACCATGGTGGGGATAGAGACCAGGAAGCTGAACTCGAGCGCGGCGGAGCGCGTCATGCGCACGAGCTGGCCTGCGGCGATGGTGGACATGGAACGCGATGTGCCGGGAAAAACGGCGGACATGACCTGGCAGAGGCCGATCCAGATCGCCTGACCGGGTGTCATATGCTCGACGTCCTCGGTGGCCGGTACCTGGCGTACGCTCCATGCATCGACAACCCACATGATGATGCCGCCCACCAACAGCGAGGTAGCCATGAGTCGCAGGCTCTCCAGGTGCTTGCCAATGACCTTGGTGAGCAGGAACGCAGGTATGGCGGTGCAGAAGAAGGCGATGAGCGTGAGGGAGAGGGGATGATTCAGCGCGGTGCGATTGCCGCTTTCGCCTTTAGGAAAGGTACGAAAGAATTCGAGAATGCGGCCGAGGAAAAGGAAGATCAGCGCGAGGATAGCGCCGAGCTGGATGACGATGGTGTACATCTTCCAATACGGATCGGCGAGGTTGATGTGGAGCATGGCCTCCGCGATCCGCAGGTGCGCGGTCGAGCTGACAGGCAGAAATTCCGTAAGCCCCTCGACGATGCCGAGCAGGACCGAGACGATGTAGTCGTTCACGCACTTCCTTGGCCGGCGGTTCGGAGCATTTTTCCTCCTGCTGTGAACCTGCGGAGAGGATCTCGACGTGGCCTTTCCTCAAAGAAAGGGCCACATGAACCTCCGCCGGCCGGTCTACCCTACAGGAAAAATGCTCTAATCTCGTTCGGCGCCGTAGATGGGGATGGACTGCTCCATTTGGTATATCAGAGTGGCCGCGCGCGCCGAAAAATCACTTCCGGGGTATTTCTGCTGCAGACGCGTAGCCACAACCTTGGCGTGGTCGCGATCTTCAGTCGCCTTCTTGTCGTTGTTGTCACCGGCATAGATATCGCCCGCCGCCGCGAGCCGGTAGACCGACTCGAAAAGCGCCTCAGGCGCCTTGGGTGAGTTGGGGTGCTCGTCGGCGTACTTCTGAAAGAGCTCCGCTTCCTTCTCCGGACACTTTGTCGAGCCTTGCCAGTCGCCGCAGACCTTGTTGTCCAGCATGTCGTACGCGGCAAGGTCGGCGTACTTCGAGCCGGGGAAGCGCTTGATGACCTTTTTCATCTCACTGTCATCGATCTGCTGGCGTAGATAAGCCTCTTTCTCGTGGGCGGAGGGGCGCGAGTAGACATCCGCCTTCTCCAGTTGCCAGCGGATGTCCGCAGCGCGCCATGCGGCCTCGCCGGCATGCGGCCCCTGCGGAAAGAGCTGCGCATCGCGCGCGTAGAGCAGCCGCGCACCTTGTGCCGCCCCGCGCGAGCCGTGCACGTCGCTGGCCCTCGCTTCCTGGCCGGCCGCAGCGCCGTAGAGGATGTTGTCGGCGTTCGGTGTGGACGCGGAGACGATGCCCTTGCTTTGGATCCAGCCGGAGATGGGCGGCGTGGCCGCATCACCGCCAAAGACGGGCGCATCCGCTGCCTGGTTCTGCTGGACATCGGTGTTGGCAAAGACGCGCAGCCAGGGGCCATTCGTCTCGACAATCACCATCTCTCGCCCGGGCGTGATCGTATCCAGCCGTTGCGAGCTGGTGTCCGCCTGGACAAATATCGAGGTGTCGCGCAGAACGGTGGCGATCGGGCCGGAGGGCGGCTTGTCCGCAGCCAGGGAAGGCACACACGTCAGGCAGATGCAAAAGAAAACATTGCTGGCAGCTTGAGATGGTTTCACGTGCCCAGAATACGCCGGTCGGAATACGCTGTGACGCGCTGCGATGTGTCGATCGCCCGTGTCTATGTGGCGCCGAGCACCCGAAGCAGCGTGGCCGGCTCCGCATTGCCGCCGCTGATGATGGCGACAGCGGTGCGGTGAGGCGGCAGCTCGTGCCGGTGGAAGAGCAGTGCTGCGGTCGCCACGGCGCCGCTGGGCTCCGCGATCAGGCGCGCATCCCATGCGATGCGGCGCATGGCCTGCACGATCTCCTGCTCGGTCACGGTGATGACGCGCTCGACATAGCGCTGGATGTGGGCGAAGTTCAGGTCGCCGAGGCTCTGGGTGCGCAGGCCGTCCGCGATTGTGCGGGTGGTTTGCTCCGCCGTGAACTGAACGATTTTGCCCTGTCGCAGGCTGGCTGCCGCATCGCCGGCCAAGCTCAGGCTCGACCCCGACCACCTGGCACCCCGGCCGCGCAGGCGGATCGCCGCCGCCACACCGCTCAGCAGTCCGCCGCCACCTACAGGTGCAAGCACGAGATCGACCTCCGGGCAGTCGGCGAGTATCTCCAGTCCGCAGGTGCCCTGTCCGGCGATGATTGCCGGATCATCATAGGGAGGAATGATGGCGTAGCCATGCTCGGCGGCCAAAGCCTCGGCACGCTCCCGGCGTTCCGAGCTTGCCGGACCTACATCGACGATTTGCGCGCCGAGCGCCGTCGTTGCCTGGCGCTTGATCTCCGGCGCGTTCGAGGGCATGACGATGACGGCAGGAATGCCGAAGGCCCGCGCCGCGTACGCCACGCCCTGTCCATGGTTGCCACTGGAATAGGTGATGACGCCGCGCTTGCGCTGCGCCTCGCTCAATTGAGCAACAGCGTTGAAGGCGCCGCGCAGTTTGAAGCTGCCGATGGGCTGCAGGCTTTCTGCTTTCAGAAACGCTACCGCGTCTGTGACAGAGGAGAGCCGGACCAGCGGCGTGTGCAGGACGGCGCCGCGTAGGCGTTCGCGCGCAACTTCGATTTCAGCAAGCGAGATCAGTTCCATATCGGCTGCGGGAGTCATAGGGCTGTTGCCTCACTCAGATGAAAGACCGCAGCGAAAGATTCGCAGTTTTCCGATTCCCTGGATACTCAGATTTCCAGGATGATCGGCATGATGAAAGGCCGGCTCGACGTCTGCCTCTGGATGTAGCGCTTCAGGTCGACGCGGATCTTTTCCTTGATCAGTACCTGATCGGCGCGCTCCTCGGCGTTCGATTCTTGCAACGTCTTGCCGACGATGGCCTTGGCCTGCTCGCCCAGTTCAAGATCGCCGGCAACGAAGCCGCGTGTCACGAACTCCGGCACGCCTTCGACGCGGCCGGTCAGCTTGTTGATGGTGATGATCGCGATCACTAGTCCATCTTCGCTGAGGTGGCGGCGGTCGCGGATGATCATGATCCTCGACGACGTTGCCGGAAGCGCCGGAATCGAGCAGCACGCGGCCCGCGGCGACCTTGCCGTTCTTCACTGCGCTCTTCTGATCGAGCTCGAGAACGTCGCCGTCTTCGAGCAGATACGCGTTTTCGGAGATACCGATGTCCATCGCCAGTCGCGCGTGACGCTGCAGATGGCGGAAGTCGCCATGCACTGGCACAAAAAACTTCGGCCGGACAAGGTTGATCATCAGCCGCAGTTCTTCCTGGCTGCCGTGACCGCTGACGTGGATGAGACCGGACTGGCCGTCGTCGAAGATGACATTCGCTTCGCGGCGGCAGAGGTGATCGATGACGCGGTAGATGCTCTTCTCGTTGCCGGGAATGACGCGTGAGCTGAGCACCACGGTGTCCCCACGCTCAATCTTTGCGTGCTTGTGGTTGTCCACCGCTGCACGGCTGAGCGCGGACATTGGCTCGCCCTGGGTGCCGCTGATCAGCACGCAGACTTCTTCCGGAGAGTAGTCCTTGATCTGGCCGGGGTGAATCAGGAGATCACCGGGGATATTGAGGTATCCAAGGTCCTGCGCAATCTCGGAGGATTCAAGCATCGATCGCCCGACGACGGCGACCTTTCGGCCATGGCTTTGCGCCAGCTCCAGCGCGATGCGCAGGCGATAAATAGAGGAAGAGAAGCAGGAGAAGAAGAGCCGGCGCTGGGTGCGCGAGAAGACCTCGTCCAGCCGCGGACGGACAGCCCATTCGCTCGGCGTGTAGCCGGCGCGGTCTACGTTCGTCGAATCCTGCAACAGGGCGAGCACGCCACGCTTGCCGTACTCCGCGAAGCTTGCCAGATCGAAGGCGTGGCCGTCCGGCGGCGAGAGATCGACTTTGAAGTCGCCGGTATGGATGATGATGCCCACCGGCGTCTCAATGGCAAGCGCAACGCAATCGACCAGGCTATGGGTCACGCGCAGCGGTTCGATGGTGAAAGGGCCAAGCTGAAACTTCCGCTTGGGCTCGATCTCGATCAGCTCTGCATTGTCCAGCAGCTTGTGCTCTTCGAGCTTGCCTTCGATGTACGCCAGCGTGAACTCCGTGGCGTAGACGGGCACATTGAGCTCGCGCAGCAGCCAGGGCAGGCCGCCGATGTGGTCTTCGTGGCCGTGCGTCAGCACGATTCCGCGGACGCGGGAGCGATTCTCGATGAGATAGGTGATGTCCGGCACGACAATGTCGACGCCGAGCAGGTCGCTCTCCGGGAACATGAGGCCGGCATCGATGACGAAGATGTCGTCGTCCCAGCGGATGGCCATGCAGTTCATGCCGAACTCGCCGAGTCCGCCAATGGGTATGATTTGCAGCTTGCCTTTAGACATGAATAGAAAAATGCTAGCAGGTAGTGGGATGCGGACAAAACCAGGGCTCCCCTGAAAGAGCAAAGAAGCTCGAGGAGCTACTTCCAGCTTAGCGCAGTAAGTCTTCGAGTGCCGCGCTCAGATCCGTCTTGTCGTCGCGATATTTGACGATCACCGGCGCGTAAAGGCTGAGCCCCCATTCCGCTGCGCGGCCGCGCGTAACCGCCCGCGAGCCAGGGACGACCACTGCGCCTGCCGGTATGACCAGAGGCTTCACCTCCGCGTCTGGACCCGCATTGGAGCCGGCGGCGTCGGCCTTGAGAATCACCCCGTTGACGATGTCGTAGACAGGGGTGCCGCGCGTCAGGATGGTTCCAGCGGCAAGCACGGCACGTTCACGGACGATGGTGCCCTCGTACACGCCGCAGTTGCCGCCCACCAGCACGTCGTCTTCAATGATCACCGGGTTGGCGTTCACGGGCTCCAGCACGCCGCCGATCTGCGCCGCCGCGCTGAGGTGCACGCGCCTGCCGATCTGTGCGCAGCTCCCGACCAGTGCGTGGGAGTCGACCATTGTGCCCTCGTCGATGTAGGCGCCCACGTTGACATACATCGGCGGCATGCAGACGACGCCGCGTGCCAGATACGCGCCCTCGCGCACCGAAGAGCCGCCAGGGACGACGCGGATGCCTTCGGTGGGGTGAAACTGCGCGCCGGAAAGGTGCCTTTGTCCACGAAGGAGAGATCGTGATTGCCAAATGCGGTGAGCTGGCCGATACGGAAGCCGAGCAGGATCCCGCGCTTCACCCAGGCGTTGACGCGCCAACCGAGCGGCGCGGCGGTATCGGGCTCTGCCGCGCGGACGCGACCGGTGTTGAGTTCATCGCGCAGTTGGGTGAAGGCGCGGAGCGCGGCGGGGTCGCCGGCGGCGGCAGCGCCGGCGGCAAAGTGGCGCTCGATCTCTGACTGAAGTGGATGCTGTGCGGACATGTTCTGGCCTAGTGTACGGTGCTCCCGGCGGAGCAGATTCAGCTCTGCGATGCGGGGTTGAGCTTTGGCGAAGCGGTGTTCAGCTGTAACGTCGCGATCACCGCGTCCAGCCGCGCGGCCACGGGCGCCGAGGGCGGCACCATCGGCAGACGCCACACCGGAGCGATACGGCCCATGCGTGCCAGGATGTGCTTCACCGGTCCAGGGCTGGTCTCCCAGAAGTTGGCGAGCAGCAGCGGATAGTAGCGGCGCTGCAGATTGCGCGCGGCGGTCCAGTCGTTGCTCAGGGCAGCGGCGATCATCTGCTGCATCTCCGCGGGAATCACATTCGAGGCCACGGAGACCAGCCCCGCCGCGCCCACCGCGATGGCCGCGAGCGCGATGTTGTCGTCGCCCGCCAGCACCCGCACTGGGGTTCCCGTCCGGGTGCCGTCGAGTGCATGAATCAGTTCCGTGATCTGCTGCAGGTTGCCGCTCGACTCCTTCACCGCGCAGAGGTTTGGGCAGTCGCGCGCCAGGCGAACCACGGTGGCCGGTTCCAGGTTGCACGCCGTGCGGCCAGGGATGTTGTAGATCACCACCGGTCGCGGCACCGCCTCGGCGATGGCGCGGAAGTGCTGGTACTGGCCCTCCTGCGTGGGCTTGTTGTAGTACGGATTCGCCGTGAGGATCGCGCTGACGCCGCGAATGGCCGCGACGGCTTTGGCGCGTTCTACCGCCTCGCGAGTCGCGTTGTGGGTGCATCCCGCGACCACCGGAACGCGGCCGGCGGCGACGCGAACGATCAGACGGACGACATCGAGTGCCTCGCGGTCGGTCAGTGTGGGCGTTTCCGCCGTTGTGCCGCAGGCAACCAGAAACTGAATGCCGCTCGCAATCTGCCACTCCACCAGCGCGGCAAGCGTGTCCGATGTCGATCGTCGTGTCGGGACGGAAAGGGGTGACAAGTGCCGTGCCGCAGCCGCGTAGTTCCATACCGTGCCGAGAATACCAGCTACTACTGGCCGTAGGGCAAAGGCGCCTGCGGCGCGTGCTGTTGTGGGTGCTCCCGTTGGTCGCACCCGCTTCGCATGACGAACGCCTTCAGCTGGTGCATATCGTCCGGCCGATTCTTTGCCAGAGCGCTCTTCCAGCCGACTGGCCTACTGTAACTGCGAGTAGATGTCGGTGAAGTCGTAGCAGCCGGTGCGGGTGGAGATCCATTCGGCGGCGCGTATCGCTCCCTCGGCAAAGCCACGACGCGAGAAGGCTTCATGCCGGATGGTGATCAGGTCGTTCGCGGAGCGGGCCTGCAGCTCGTGGATGCCGGCGACGTCGCCTTCACGCTGTGAAGTGATGGCGGCGTCGAGCTCCGGCGCTGCCTCGCGAACCGTCTGCTGCAGCGAAAGCGCCGTCCCGGATGGCGCGTCCTTCTTGCTGGCATGGTGAATTTCGGAGATGGAGAGCTCGTAGCCATGCGTGCCGATGGCAAGCTCGTGCACCAATCGCAGCATCACCTGCACGCCCACGGAGAAGTTGGTGCCATAGAGCAGCGCGGCATTCCTCCGCTCGCAAAGTGCGCGCATCTCCTTCAGACGGTCGTACCAGCCGGTGGTGCCGACCACGACCTTGGCGCCGCTGGAGAGGCAGGCGCGCAGGTTGGGAATGACCGCGTCCGCGGTGGTGAAGTCGATGACGGCGTCCACCTGCGTCAGCAGCGGAGGCGTCAGCGCGGAGGCGTTCCGGTTTTCTTCTTCACCGATCACGCGCACGCCGTGTCCGCGCTCATGCGCAACGTCGGCAACGATGGAGCCCGTCTTGCCACGGCCAAGAATCAGGAAGATCATCGCTTGCCTCCGGCAGCTTGCGCTAACGCGCGCGCTTCGAGATCGAAGATGGAGGGATCGGGATCGGCGAAGAAGACAGAGTGCAGCGATCGGATCGCCTCTTCGACGTCGTCCTCCTCGATCATAAAGCTCATGTTTATCTCAGATGCGCCCTGCGAGATCATGCGCAGGTTGATGTGCGTGAGCGCACCAAAAACCTGCGCGGCGATGCCATTCTGGCCGCGTATGTTTTCGCCTACCATGCAGATCAGCGCCTTCCGCCCCTCGTACTTTACATCCGCGAACTTGCGCAGGTCTGCGGCAATCTCCGGAAGCCGCTCGTTGGAGTCCACGGTGAGCGAGACGCTGACCTCCGAGGTAGAGACCATATCGACCGAGCACTTATGGCGGTCGAAGACCTCAAAAACAGCCTTCAGATAACCGTGCGACATCAGCATGCGGTTGGCCACGATGTCGATGATGGTGAGTCGCTTCTTTGCCGCAATCGATTTGAAAGGGCTGCGGCAGTGCGGCGCCAGCGCGGTGATACGTGTGCCCTCATTCTGTGCATCGCGCGAATTCAGCACCAGCACCGGGATGTTCTTCTCGACAGCCGGCAGAATGGTGGCCGGATGCAGCACCTTCGCACCAAAGTAGGCCAGCTCGGAGGCCTCGTCAAAGCTGATGGTGCGCACGCGCAGCGCATCCGGGCAGATGCGCGGATCGGTGGTCATGATGCCGTTGACGTCGGTCCATATTTCAATCGATTCTGCATGCAAGCCGCCGCCGACCAGCGCCGCGCTGAAGTCCGATCCTCCGCGGCCGAGCGTCGTGGTGACGCCCTCCGGCGTGGAGCCGATGAATCCGCCCAGGATAGGCACGCGACCGGCCTCCACCAGCGGTTGCACATGTTTGCGCAGGCGCTCGGCGATCAGGTCATCCTGCGGGATGGCCTTCGTATGTTGCGCATCCGTGATGATGCAGTCGCGTGCATCAACGTGCGTCGCGGCGACACCGCGCGCGACGAAAGCAGCGGCGACGATCGGGCTGGAGAGCCGTTCTCCGTAAGAGGCGACGATGTCGATGGTACGCAGTGTCACTTCACCCACTGCAGCGAGGCCGCGTAGCAGCTCGTCGAGGGCATCGAAATGTTCGTCGATAAACGTCGTGACCGGCGCCAGGTCGGCGGCTGGAACCAGTTCGCCCGCGGCCTGGTGGTGGCGCGCGCGCAACGCAACGCTGGCCGCCAGGGCAGCGGACTTGTCGCCGCGTCCGGCTGCCGCCGCTGCGTTCAGCAACTGGTCGGTCACGCGCGCCATAGCGCTCACGATGACCACCGGCTGCAGCCCACGTGCGACCCGGCCGGCAACAATGTCGGCAGTACGGCGGATCGCAACGGCATCTTCCACCGAGGTGCCGCCAAACTTCATAACGACGAGTTTCATGCGGAGAGGGCCGCCCCGGCAGCCACGGAATGAGCCGTGCGTGTGCCGCTCAGTTTTCCAAGCTGCATCAGCAGCTCCGCATTCAGCAACGCCGCGCCTGCCGCGCCGCGGATAGTGTTGTGCGATAGGACGGTGAACTTCCAGTCCAGCAGGGTGCAGGGACGCAGACGTCCGACGGTGGCCGCCATACCGGCCCCGCGCATGCGGTCGAGGCGCGGCTGCGGGCGATCTTCCGCGGTAAGAAATTCGACCGGCTGCGCGGGTGCAGTGGGAAGCTGATGCGAGGCAAGCGGCTTGAATTCGCTCCAGGCGGCCAGCACCTGCTCGCGCGTCGCGCGGGTGCTCAGCTTGATGGAAACGCTCTCGGTGTGGCCATCTTCTACGGCAACGCGATTACAGTGCGCACTCATGCGTGCGGCGTACGGCCGGACAGCCGCGCCTTCCAGCGTGCCCAGCAGCTTCATGGTCTCGGCTTCCATCTTCTCCTCTTCGTTCTTGATGAAGGGAACGACGTTGCCGAGGATATCCAGCGACGGCACACCCGGATAGCCGGCGCCGCTGATGGCCTGCATGGTGCTGACGAAAATGCTCTCGATGCCGAAGCGGTCGGCGAGCGGCTTAAGCGCGAGCACCAGCCCGATGGCGGAACAGTTCGGATTGGTGACGATATATCCGCCGGATTGCTTGCGCCAGCTCTGTGACTCAATCAGTCCCAGATGCGCAGCATTGACCTCAGGGATCACCAGCGGCACATCTTCATGCATGCGGAAGGCGCTGGAGTTCGAGATGACGGCGCAGCCGGCAGCGGCAAACTGCGGCTCGATCTCGCGGGCGATGTCTGTATCCAGTGCGGCAAAAATGATGGATGGCGGCTGATCGGGAGTGGCCGGCAACAGCGGCAGGGGACGCACCGCCGCCGGAATCGGCGTGTCCAGCTTCCAGCGCACCGCGTCTTCATAGCGGCGCCCGGTCGAGCGATCGCTCGCAGCCAGCCACGCCACCTCGAAGAACGGGTGCCCGTCCAGCATCTGGATGAAGCGCTGACCGACAGTGCCGGTAGCGCCGAGTATGCCAACCCTCAGTCTCTCTGCCATTGGCCTCTTCGCTGTCTTGTTAGGATTCGATAATTTTATCGCGAATCGCAGTCACGCCGGCTGCCGGTGTGGCGAAGCACACATTCGTTGCCCCGGAAGTGGATCTTTACTTCGCCGTGAAGCTGAAGTCCGCCGTCGCGGTGCCGTGGGTCGTCACGGTCGCGGTCGCCTGCTGCTGGCCCAGTTGCTCCTGGACCGCGACCAGCGTGTAAGTGCCCGGCGGCAGGCCATGGATGGCGAAGTGGCCATCCTCCCCGGTGACAGCGAAGAAGGGGTTCGGCGCGACGTTAAGAAACGCCTGCATCCAGGGATGGTTGTTGCAGCGCACCGGCAACATCAACTCCGGCTTTGCGAAGGTATGGCTCGTGGCGCCTCCGTTCGGCGGCTGCGAGATGTCGAACTGCTGGTTGCCGGCGACGGTGGGCTGCATGTGCACGTTGTGCATGGTGGGGTCGGAGTTGCGGAACTCGATCGGCTGGCCCACCATCGCGGCCAGCACATGCGGCACGTAACGGCAGCCCTTCTGGTCGAGCACCGCCGGCGTGCTCGGCGCTGCGTAGACCTTGTTGCGGAGGCCGTCCTTCACGTAGATGTACACGTTCGCAAGCTTGCCGTCTTTGCTCTTGCTGTCCTGGGTAACGATGCCTTCAGTCAGATTTTTCCCATAAGGACTCATGGCGCACGCGGGATCCTGCGCCATATCGATCTCGATGCGCTCGGGCGCTTTGCCGATGAGGTGCACCGTGCCCTCGATGCTGCCCGCGGTGGCTGGATCGATCTGCGCGATCGGTCCCTGGGCGGCGGAAGAGTTGCTGGTGCTCGCACCCGTCCCTGCGCCCGTCTCAGAGCGTTTGCATCCCCCACTCAGCAGCAATGCGCCGCAGAGTGACAGACATCCGAGCAGGGGAAACGACCGAGTCAGCAATGGCATGGCGATCCTTTCTGATGAAACGTGAGTGTTACAGGGCGGCGAGGATAGCGTTTGCAAACGCCTGCGTGCCCGCTGTGCCGCCTACATCACGCGTCAGCGTGGTCTTCTCCGCATACACCTTGTCCATGGCCGCCTGAATCTTGTTCGCCGCCGCGGACTCGTCGATGTGGTGCAGCATGAGGATGGCGGATTGCAGCAGCGCCGTCGGATTGGCCTTGTCCTGGCCCGCGATGTCCGGTGCGGAGCCGTGCACCGCCTCGAAGATCGCGCAACTCTCACCGAGATTGGCGCTCGGCACCAGACCCAGACCGCCAACGAAGGCCGCGCACAGATCGCTCACGATATCCCCATAGAGATTCGGCAGCACCAGCATGTCGTACTGGTAGGGATTCATCACCAACTGCATGCAGGTGTTGTCCACGATGTGCTCGCCGTAGGTGATCTCCGGATAGTCCTTCGCCACTTCGCGCACGCAACGCAGGAAAAGACCGTCCGACATCTTCATGATGTTCGCCTTGTGGATGGCATGGATCTTCTTGCGGTCGTGTTTGCGCGCGTATTCGAAGGCGAATTTTGCGATGCGCGTGGAAGCCTTCTCGGTCACGATCTTCAGCGACTCGACGACACCGGGAACGACCTCGTGCTCCAGGCCGACGTATAGATCCTCTGTGTTCTCGCGCACGATGACCAGATCCACGCCGGGATAGCGGGTCTGCGTGCCCGGCAGGTTGCGGATGGGGCGGAAGTTCGCATAGAGCTCGAACTGCTTGCGCAGCGTCACGTTGATAGAGGCGAATCCGCCGCCGATCGGCGTGGTGACCGGCCCCTTCAGCGCCACGCGGTTGCGTTCAATCGAGTGGTAGAGCTCGCGCGGAATGTACTCCTTGAAGCGTTCGAAGGCCTCAGCACCGACGGCATAACTCTCCCACTGGAAGCTCGCTCCGGTTGCGGCGGCGGCGCCTTCCAGGATGCGCACGACAGCGTTCGTCACTTCAGGGCCGATGCCGTCTCCGGGAATCAGCGTAATCGTGTGTTGTTTCGGCATTCTCTGTTCTTCCTCTTGCGATCAGTCTTGTATCGCGGTGGTCACGGCTGGCGGCGCTGGGGTTTTCGTGTTGGCGCGTCCCGGTGTGCCGGCTCCCGGTGTGCTGATTCCCGGTGCGGCTCCGTGGTCCGCCGCTTCGCCGTCTGATCCTTGGCGGTCAGCAGGCGCTCCAGCTCTTCCTTGAATTCGCGAACGTCGGTGAAGTCCCGATACACGCTGGCAAAACGGATGTAGGCGACGGTGTCGATAGCCTTGAGGCGGTTCATGATCAGCTCGCCGATTTCGCTGGTGGTGCGCTCGCGCTCCGGCGAATCGATGAGGAAGGTCTCCGCCTCATCGACGATGGCCTCAAGATTGTCCGGGGTGAAGGGCCGTTTGCGGCAGGCCAGCAGCAGGCCGCTCAGGACTTTGTGGCGCTCGAAACGCTCGCGGCGACCGTCTTTCTTCACCACCATGTAGGGAATCTCGTCGATCCGCTCATAGGTGGTGAAGCGCTTCTGGCATCGCTCGCACTCGCGGCGTCTTCGGATGGCATCGGCTTCCTTGCTCTCGCGTGAATCCACGACGCGATCCTGCGCAAAGCCGCAGTACGGACACTTCATAGATATGTCTACGATAGCAGCCTGGAGATCAACGACCGGGGATCAGGGATCAGATAGCGATTTCACTCGAGCAGCGCAGACTTACGCCTGCGCACGGCCGTCGAGAGCTCTTCGGCTTCATGCTCGGACTGCTCGGAGACCTGCCGCAGCGAGATGTGCTCGAAGCGGGACCACATCAGTCCTACAGGGATGATGACAGAAACGTCACGAAGGTGATGACCGGCGCCGCATGCCAGTGCAACTTCCTGCGGCACGTTGAAGCGCTGGGAAAGCGCTGTCTGCAGCACCGATATCTGCGTAAACCAGGCCGATACGGGGACAGGGAAGGCCGAGCCGACCATGCTGGCCGCCATCAGGATCACCGTGCGGCCCAGGGTCATCGAGGCGAGCGAGGGCGAAGCGGCGAAGGCCCGCACCGTCATAAGATATGCGCCGGAGATCATGGCCCACATCAGCAGCGAGAGCAGCTGCCGCCTGCAAGAGCGCGCCTGCCGGAAGAGATGGCAATAAGGCCTTCCCGAAAGCTGCGTATCTTCGATGCAATGGCGGCGCCGAACTTGCCCGGCAGACCACGCTCGATCGCAAATCCTGCGATCTCTTCGCCGGAGAGCCGCACCGAGATTGTGAAGAAGACCAGCACAGCCGCGAGGGAAAGAAGGCTTTTTGCGCCCGCCATCGCCTCGCCCGGTGCGGCATGGTCGCGCTGATCCGGGGCCAGCAGCAGAGCCAGCGAAACGATGGTGGCCATGGAGGCGAAGTCGAACATGCGCTCGACGGTCCAGATGGCTATCTGCAGCGCTACCGGAAGTTTGGTGCGGCGGGCGACAAGATAGGGCCGGGTGAGGTCGGCAACACGTCCCAGCAGCGCCACCGCGGTGAAGCCGATGACCTGCGTTCCCAGCAGGTACAGCGGAGGCAGCCGCTTGGTGGGGCGCAGAAAGACCACCCAGCGAAAGGCACGCACCAGAAACGCCCCGTAGATCAGGAGCACACCTAAGAGGATGTTGGACCAGCGCACGATATCGCATCTGCTGGGCGAGGATGTCCCATCGGAAATGGGTGCGGTGGCTCCCGTAGACGAGAAGCGCCACGAAGATCAGCGCGGCCGCGATGGAAGGAGGAGCTTCTTGGATTTCAAAGCGCGGTCGCTCCAGATGGGTTAGGTTTCGCGGGGACGCGAGTGGCCCACGTCGTATCGATGGTCAATTGCCTGCAGCGGACGGTGCGGCGGAAGCGACCATCGTCGTGGCGTGGGCAGCGTGATCGGCCTTGCGGCGATTGAAGTCGTGGATGATGCGGGCGACGTAACGGCGGGTTTCGCGGTAGGGCGGAATGCCGTGATATTTATCCACCGCGGCCGGGCCGGCGTTATAGGCGGCCAGTGCCAGTGCCAGGTTGTCGTGATAGCGCACCAGCAGGTCGTTCAGGTAGGCGGTGCCCCATTGATGTTCTGGTCTGCGCGGAAGCTGTCCGCCACGCCGAGCTTGTTCGCGGTGTCAGGCATCAATTGCATCAGACCGCGAGCGCCCACCCGGCTCACAGCGTGTACATTGCCATTGCTCTCCGCGCGGATGACACTGGCCAGCAGTTCCACATCCAGATCGTGAGCGGCGCCGGCCTTCGCCGCCATCTCATGAATCTCTGCCGGAGTGGGGTCGGCTGGCGGGCTGAGCAACCTGGACGGCTGCTGCTGTGGGTGGAGGCTGCTCCACCACCGGCAGTGCAACAAACTCACTGCTCATGATGTCGGCGCTCGAGACCTCCGTAAAACTCGGTCCGGTCGCGGTCATGTACAAGCGGACGCGGTCGCCGGCGCCTCCCGGTGGTCGCAGATCAGGTCAAAGCCGTTGCGCAGTGTGATGTGTTCTGCCGCACGCAGGGGCGTCGCCACGGCCGCTAACAATAGTAGGGACGCAACCATTCCCGTATGGGAAATTCCGGCTTTTTCGAGAGAAGCCACTCCACGGTAGGCTACCATGCGGCCCGGACTTATCGGTCGCGGATGCCGCTCTCCGGCCGGTACCACTTCCGAGGCAAAACTGGTTACCTTTTCAGCACTTTTCTCCGAGCGAATCAGGGGCTCCAGCGTCGCGGCTACGCCGTCCTCGTCGTTGCTAAGGCCGATGGCCCAGCCGTGCCGTGCGGCCAGGGCCTGCATCTCGGCTCCGGCATTGGCCATCACGACGGCCGAACCGGCAAACTCCAGCATCGCCTGATCGTTGAAGTTGTCCCCGATGGCCATTACCTCCGCTGCCTCCAGCCCCAGGGAGCGCGCATAGTCCTCCAGCGCGTGGCCCTTGGAGCAATTGGGCGGCAGCAGATCCAGAATCCCAAGGTCGCGTTCCGCATACTCTGTGCGGTGCATGGCGATACCGGCGGCGAGTTCCGTGGTTTCGAGAGCCTGTTGGGCAGCGCGGATCTGCGCGATATCGCCGCAAAGCATGGCCTGAATGGGCGCTTCGCCCTGATCGAAGGCGCGTTCCAGAGGCGCAATTTCCAGCATGTCGGGCCGATTGGACTCCACCCAGACGCCAATTTTGCGCTGCAGCGATGTCATGCTTTCGACCACCAGCGATGGCCTGTCGTAGCGGTCGAAGGTAAACACCATGGTCTGGCCGAAGGGACGCAGGGCAGCACACAACGCTCGCGCCGTGTCCACGGCAGCAGATTCTGCTGGATGAGCTCGCCATCGAAGTGGCGCATGACGGAGCCGTTCGACGAAATCATGACGGTGCGGGGCGAGAGTCCCACCTGCTCCAGCACCGGCTCAGCGTACTGGTGACGACGGCCGGTGGCGATCGCGATATGGATGCCGGCAGCCTGCGCATCGCATAAGCGCACGACGGTTGCGCTGGCTGATGGTAGTGCTGGAGGTGGGGAGGAGCGTGCCATCGATATCGATAGCGATCAGGCGAACACGCGACGGCATATCTAAAAGTGTAGTCTGCGGGAAGTGTAGTCTGCAGGTGCGTGACCCGATGAAGCCGATACAGCCGCATGTGACCAAATCTTCTGATCCGAAGGACAAAACAAAGCCCGGCGTGAAATCCGCAGGGCAACCGCCAGTAGAGCTTGACCGGCGGGGCAAGCCGCTGCCTCCACGCCAGCGCGTGGGCGGCATCATCACTCCGCAGTAAGAGGCTCGGCCATAGCCGCGGCTGCCGGCATCGCGCAGCCCGCCTGCCACTGTTCAATCTGCGCCAGGGCGTCCGCAAGCGTGGTGACCACGCGGTCCGGCCGCGCGCTGCCAAAGCGCTCGCGCATCATCTCGGCGCTCTGAGGAGACTGCCACAGACCAATCAGGATGCGATTCTCCGGAAGCTGCTCCCGGATGCGCTGGCAGAGCGTGCGCGTCTGGGTAAACACGAATGGCGGCAGCGCGGAGATGCACAGAATCGTTCCCCGGTCCTGCCCCAGCCGCTCCAGGATCTCCGGAGTGACCGACGCAGTGGGCAGCAGCAGCGTGTTGTGGCAACTCTGCTCCAGCAATTGTGCCAGCACCATCGCGGTCAGCTCGTCCGCCTGGTCGCCGGCCGGAATGCAGATCACCGGAGCGCGTTTCAGGTGCAATTCGGGCGGCTCCGGGTTCGTAACAGGAGCGGTGCCGTTTCCCGATGTGGCAAGAACGGCTTCGGCCTTATATTCGCTCAGCTCCGCAACCAGCTCGGTCGCGCTCAGCAGCAGGTAGTTGCCGCGCGTCTCATCGAATGAGCCCCGGTGCCGGTCCTGCTCCACCAACCCGAGCGCGGGCAGCAGAACGCTGTCATAGAAATCAATCAGCGGCCGCTTGTTGAGGAACCGATCCGCGATGCTGTGCGCCTCGTTCTGGTCCATGGCGAGCATGCGCTCGTAGAACTTCGCCTCCGGTGTCAGCTCGGCATCTTCGCCCAGCAGCACATGGAGGAAACGAAGCTGCGGCACGTGGCGTCCCAGCACGATCAGGCAAACGGTGAGCGGCGTAGCCAGAACCAGCCCCGGCCAGCCCCACAGCAGCGTCCAGAAGATGGCGGAAGCGAGCAGCGCCAGCGCGGAGATGCCCGTGCGCCAGCCGTAGAGCCAGGGCTCAAAGAAGTTCGAGGTCGTAAACTCGAGCCCCGCATAGAGTCCGGCGATCTCAAAGACCTGCCGCCAGTTAGGGAAGATGGCTACCGCGAAGATGACCGGAAGCAGGCCGGCGATGGCCGCGCCCACGTAGGGGATATAGCGCAGGATGGCGGCCAGCGCCCCCCACAGCGTCGCGTTGGGCACACCGATGAGCTTGAGTCCGACGCCGAAGAGCAGCCCGAACAGCACGTTGGTCACGAACTGCCAGACGAGATAGGTGCTGATGCGCTCCGCGGCGTCTCGCAGGGCCTGCGTCATCAGGCTCAACCTGCCCATGCCCGCCAGCAGCAGCAGACGGTTGCGCAGGTCTTCGCGATTCATCAGCATGTACACGGTAAAGACCATGACGATGCCGCAGGCGGCCAGCGGACGAAGGATCGGCGAGAACATCTCCTGCAGGTAGCGTCCTACGGAGACTGGCGGTTCCACCACCTGGACCGGCGTTGGCTGCTGCGGCGTCGCATTCTTGTCGGGAAGCGGCGTCTCCGGCATGGCGCTGTCGGAGGCGCCGATGGCGGGCCGCGGGCGGGACCGTCTCCGGTTCGGCTGGGGGAGCAATGGTGGCGTTGGCGTGCGAGGAGAGCTGCTGCGTCATCTCCTCCAGCGTGCTGATGGCGTTGCCCGCGGCGCCGCCGATCGGCGTGTGCAGGCTGTCGAGCTTGGTCTGGATATTTTCGCGGTAATCCGGCAGCAGCTCGGCAACATGCACCAGTTGCCGTGCCACCACCCAGGCCGTAACTCCCAGTCCCGAGAAGAAGATCAGGATGACCAGCACGACCGCGGGCGCACGGCTGAGCCGCCAGCGCTCCAATCGCGCGACCGCCGGCGAGAGCAGGAAGTTGAGCACCAGCGCAAAGGCCATGGGCGCCAGCAGATCCCGGGCGAAATAAAGCGTAAGGATGATCAGGCCCACGAGCAGCAAAGGCTCGCTGGCCAGGAAGCCTCCGCGTTGCCGGGTTGGGGGAGCCGGTCTTGCCTGCATCCCTAAACCTTAGCTGTCCAGCCCACAGACTAGGAATAGGCGATCGCTTCAGGCTTTCCGAGGCCTTCTTTCGCTCGCGCCGAAATAGAGCAAGCTCCGCCACCGACAATCGCGATCACGCCCAGCACCGGGGGCAGCGGAACCGTGTGGTTCTGTTTGGTGTTGATCTGAAGAGGGCCCATGTCCACTGCTTTTTTCGTGGTGGTGTAGCTGAATCCGCCGTACACAAGCGCGATCACCCCGGCAATAATCAGTACGATTCCAGCTATTTTCATGAGATCTCCGGTCCGCTGGCCTTTGAGTAGCAGCGGTCTGGAGCGTAGATGCAGAATTCCGTGCGTGAGAGATATTTCGCTTTGGATTTTCCGATCTCTTCACTCGTAGCGCAGCGCCTGCATGGGCTCGATCGACGCAGCGCGCCAGGTGGGGATGGCGGAAGCAACCACCGCCACCAGTGCCACCAGCAGTGCGACTGCGGTATAGGTGAGCGGATCTGCGCTCTGACGCCAAAGAGCAGCGACCTGGCCAGACGCGCAAAGCCCCAGGCCATCGGCAGCGCCGATCAGCGATGCTGATGCCGGCCAGCCGCAGCGTCTCCACCAGCAGCAGGCGCGCTACGGCCGCGCCGGCTGGCGCCCAGCGCCATGCGCACGCCAATCTCGCGCGTGCGCTGCAGCGTGTCGAAGGCCAGCACGCCGTAGAGCCCGACGGCGGACATGAGCGCCGCCAGAATGCCGAAGGCCGAGGCCAGCAGGGCCAGCGTGCGCTCCTGCGCCATGCTCGTGTCCAGCTGCAGATCCATCGTGATCAGCGGATCGATCGCCAAGCTTGGAATCCAGCTGCTGCATCGCGGCGCGGACGGTCTCCATCATGGGCGCAGGCGCAGCCGCAGTGCGCAGAACGAACGTGAGCCGATGCGGATCGTCCTGCATAGTAAGGGTGCAGCACACGCGCACGGATGGGCTGCCGCAGGTCGACATGCCGGATCTCGGCGAAGACGCCGACGATGGTGCGCGACTCTTTCCCGCCCTTGATGGCGCGGCCAAGAGCGTTCTGCGCACTGCCGAAGTAACGCTTCGCGGCGCTCTCGCTGATGACGGCTACCTGCGCCGTGCCTTTGCGATCGGCCTCCGTGATATTGCGGCCGGCGATCAGAGGCGCGCCGATGGTTTCGAGATATCCAGGCATGACGGCGGACCACTCCACATTCAAATCGTCGTTCTGCGCCGCCTTGTAACCGGGAACATCCAGTGTGCTCACCTCATCGTTGCCCGCCATCTCCGGATCGTCGCTCGCGCTCACGGACTTCACGCCGGGAAGAGCGCGCAGCGTGGCAAGGATGCGCTCATCGAGCGCATTGACCTGATCCTTCGCATATCCCGCCAGCCGCGGATCGACGGTGAACTCCACCAGGTGGTCGGGCCGGAAGCCAAGGTCTTCCGCGCGCAGATTGTCCACCGTGCGCAGAAACAATCCGGCTGCTGCCAACAGCAGCACGCTGAGCGCGATCTGCACGCCGACTGAGAAACGGCGCAGCAGCAGCGCCCCTCCGGAACTGGTGACGGTCTGCTGCTTGAGCGCAGGCATCAGGTTGGGCCGCCAGAACTGCAGCGCCGGCGCCAGGCTGAAGATGAGGCTGGTGGCCAGCGTGATGGCCAGCGTGATCAGCAACAGCCGCAGATCGATCTGGGAGGAATAGGGAGCATCCCCTGTGTTCAAGCCCTGGATGCGGCGGATGAGCAACTCCGCCACCGGCTGGGCAAGCAGCAGGCCGAGTCCACCGCCGGCCAAGCCCGAGCAACAGGCCCTCCACCAGGAGCTGCTGCACGATCCGGTGCCGCTTCGCTCCCAGCGCATAGCGTACGGACATCTCGCGCACCCGCCCCGCCGCGCGCACCAGAAGCAGGCCGGCGACGTTGGCGCAGGCCATCAGCAGCACCAGCGCGCCCATGCCCATCAGCACCTTCATCGGGCGTCGCCAGATCATCGCGCAGCGGAGAGAATCCCGTGGCGCCGCTAACCAGCTTCATGCGCGCCTGGTCCACATATTTGGCGCGATTGCGCCGGCGACTGGTTCTTCTGGTAGGCGAAGTCAATGATCCGCTCCGCATGCCAGATGGGCTGCAGCGCCGCGGTGGCCTGCGCCATCGTGACTCCCGGCTTCAGGCGCGCCACCATGTTCAGCCACACGGAGTTGTACTGCTCCAGATCGTCCCGTCCGGCGTGGATCACCGGCTTCATCATCATGGGGACGAACAGGTCCGATGGCTCGCCGGCATTCACGCTATGGAAGCGCTGCGGCGCGACGCCCACGATGGTGAAAGGGTGTCCGTTGACCTGAAGCGTCTGACCCACGACCCGCGGATCGCCGCCGAAGCGGCGCTGCCAGTAGCCGTAGCTCAGTACCGCAACCGGTGAGCCGAGCTTGACCACGTCGTCTGCCGGCAGAATCGTGCGTCCCACGAGGGCCGGGACACCCAGCACCTGGAAGTAGTTGCCGCTGACCAGCTCCGCGCTGGCCAGGTCGCTGCGGTCATGCCACGCAATGCCGACCGTGTTCTCCGGATTGGTGGCGATCACGCCGCTGAAGATGGCTCCTGTGTTGTCCCGCAGATAGCGATAGGCAGGGATAGGAAGTGTACTCGTCCAAATCGCCGCCACGGGCGCTGAAACTGCCGCTGAAGCTTTCGCTGTGCTCCTGCAGGCGCACCAGTTCTTCTGGATGGCTCACCGGCAAGGAGCGAAGCAGCACCTGGTCGAAGAGACCGAAGATGGCCGTGGTCGCACCCACGCCGAGCGCGAGCACGGCCAGGATCGTGATGGTGAAGGCGGGCGCTTTCCGGAACTGGCGCAGGGCGAAGCGGATATCGGCGATCAGGCGCATAGGTTTGGAGACCCATATCAGAAGCACGCCACGTGCCATCGGCAATGCCGTTAAGTACCTTAGAAACAATCGCCTGGACCAGCGTCGGGAGATACACTGTCCGGAAAGAGAATTGCGCTTGTTCAGGAGTGGACAAAGGGGCGCGGGTCCAGCCGGAGAGAGCTGTGCTGCCCACCATTTTGAATCGTCGGGTTCGCGTGCGGCCGGGCGTAGAAGAGCGTGTACACCATCATGCACAGGCACAGCAGCCCGATCACGACCAGGATCAGGAAGACGCATACCTTCCGCTTATCCATGCTGCGATCCATCCCGCGACCTATGCCGCAAGCCGAACCGCGATCTATGCTACGCCCGGTCATGTCAGGCTGAGATGCGTTTGCTCAATAACCGTTGGCAATCAAATAGGCCAAAGTAAGCTGCGGCGATGTTTTTTCGTGCGCCTCCGGGTTTCCTCCGTCTGGGCCGCGTGGCGCAGCAGGACGTCGGCCTCCAGGTTCAGCAGGTCGCCCGGCCGGTGGTTGCACAGGTTGGTGTGCGCATACGTGTGCGGAATGATGGCGACGCTTGCATGTTCGCCATCCCAGCGCGCCACCGTCAGGCTGATGCCATCGATCGCAATCGATCCCTTTTCGACGACATAGGGACGAATGGCCTCTGGCACCTCGATTTCCAGCCACCAGTCCGTTGTGTCGCTTTCCGGAGCGACCGGCTTGAGCGAGAGGAGACGGCCCACGCCATCCACGTGTCCCTGCACCACGTGGCCGCCCAGTGGTGTTCCGGCGCGAACGGGCAGCTCCAGATTGACCACTGTGCCGGGCGCAAGCTGGCTGAGAGAGGTGCGGCGGACGGTCTCTTCAGCCAGGTCAGCTTCAAAGCGATCAGGCCGCTCCGCGGGAGCAGTGGCAAGGGCGGTAAGGCAGACGCCGCTGACCGCGATGCTGTCGCCTACATGGAGCTGCGACGCAAGTGTTGGCGCATGGATCGTAATGTGACGAACTCCGCCGCGCTCCTCCATCCCGAGCACGGAGCCGGTTTCCTGAATGAGGCCTGTAAACATAATTCAAAACTACAGCTTCCGCGAAGGCTCGTCATCCTGAACGTAACCGAAGTTGGAGTGAGGATCTGCTGTACCTATCGTTCAAAATCGGCGCGGAGCGGCACTCAACCCAAAGCCACGCCAGCCCGGCACTCAACAAGGTGTTCGCCGAGTGAAAACGATCTGCGACCGACACGATCCCAAACCCATGTTGAAACGATTGCAGCGTGCGTGCCACTACTCTTATGTCCCCGGTTGATATTTCCGCGTATATTCCGCACCGAAGGTGTTGATCATGGCCTGCCGAATCTTTCCCGCTGTCCTGCTCTTCGTGACCACGCTTACGGCTCTCGCCCAGGAGCCCACGATCGTACCAACCAGCCGCTACCCCGCCAACCTTTCCAGCGTGCAGGTTGCAGACCTCAACGGCAACAATGCTCCGGAGATCATCGGGCTGGATAACACCAGCGCCTCGGTCGTCGTACTGAAGAATCTGGGCAATGGGAAGTTCGGCGCTCCCACCTATTACGCCATCTCAGGCCAACCGAATGGCATTGCGGTAGGGGATTTCAATGGAGATGGGAAGCTTGATGTGGCCGTTGCGATTGGCGCTTACAACGCCACTCAGGGACGTGTCGCGGTATTCCGCGGAATCGGCGATGGCACGCTTCAATTGCCCCAGTACTACACGGTAGCGATACCTGCCAACTCCATTGCGGTGGCCGACTTCAACAACGATAACCGGCCAGACATCGCGGTGATCGGCAACTCCAGCAACAACAGCACAAACACGGTTGCCATCCTCACCAATACGGGGTCGTCCTTCACGGAACACTCTTTCAAGGCGGCTACCTACTTCACGGCGAACGGCTTCGGAGCCGGTGCCGATTCCATCGATGATCTGGTGGCCGGGGATTTCAATGGCGACGGACGCATTGACCTTGCCTATATCGATGGATGTGCGCAATGCAGCGTCTCAGAAGAAGAGCTCTTCATCCTCGCCAATACGACCTCCGGATGGGAACCCAAAATGCCAACTGGCGGCACGGGAAGTTTCAGCCTCAAGGCTGCCGATATTGACGGGGATGGCCTCACCGATCTGGTGATTCCCTTCGCTGGCTGTCACACACCTTGCGTTGGCGTTTCCGTGATCTATATGAAGAAGGACCTTACCGTCGCGAACTCCCAGTCGCTGGATGTCTTTGATACTCAGGATGGACCCGTTCCTACTGAGGTTGTGGTTGGCGACTTCAATAACGATGGCATCACCGATATCGCAGGCTATTCGACCGGAGGGCTTGATCAGAATTTCAATCAACTGCCCCCTGGAATCATGATGTGGACCGGTGCGGGCAGCCGAAGCTTCCATGCGCTGAAGTACTACGATCAGCCCAATCCCACGCAGCCTGCCGGGCTGTACACTGCCGCCGGCTTTCTGGATAAGAATGGCACGCGCGACCTCGTGGTCCCGGTGGGAACCGAAACCCAGGTCTGGATGAATAGCACCAGCAATTCAGCGGACCCCTGTGCGTATCCAGCCAGCGGAGGCATCCATGTTTGTGCGCCTTCAGCGAACGTTCCGAGTGGAACCGTTCACTTCCTGGCTAGTGCGCGTACCAACACCCAGCCGCTGAATCGAATCGAGCTGTGGATCGATGGTCACAAGAAGGCTCAAGTTTTCACGGACCGTCTGCAGATAAACCTGCCCGTCCCGAACGGAAAACATACGGCAGCTTTCTTTGAAGTAGGCGCGAGCGGCCTTCATATTCAAAAGAATGTAACGTTTACTGTTGGTGGCAACTGAGTCGCAATTGAGCGCAAGTCGTTGCGCGCAAAATTCAAGGATGAGTAGACGCGGCGCCCAGGCTCCACGGGTCGTGGATGTAGCCCTCGATGAGCGTGTCCTCTTCAATGCGCTCGGTGCGGTAGTGAAGGAGCCGCGGCAGACCGGTTGCGTGTGCGCCAGCCAGCATCGGTATTGCGTCGGGACCAAGAAAGCGCGGCGCCTGGAAGAGATAGAGCTTGTCCACCACGTCGGCCGCCAGCGCGCTGCGATTGAGCCGGGCGCCGGCTTCGATCATCACGCTGGCGATGTCCTCGCTGGCCGAGATGCTCGAGCAGAGCGCGCAACGAAATGCCACCCTCCGCCTGTGCGTCGATCTTCAAAATGCGTGCGCCGCGATCGATGAGCGCCTGCTGCCGTGCATGGTCTTCGCTGCGGGTGACGATCAGCAAATCATCCTGAACTCCCTGCAATATGCGCGATGTCAGCGGCAGGCGCAATTGCGAGTCGAGCACGATACGCAGCAAGCGGACGGCGCCGCGCGCGCTGACTGCGATCGGTCAGCAGGGGATCGTCGGCCAGCACGGTGCCAATGCCGGTCAGCAGGG
This sequence comes from uncultured Acidobacteriaceae bacterium, assembly GCA_963750845.1. Lineage (GTDB taxonomy): Bacteria > Acidobacteriota > Terriglobia > Terriglobales > Acidobacteriaceae > KBS-83. Next base: position 59,672 of record CAVVSP010000027.1, on the reverse strand, counting down.
CATCGTGCGCGTGGCGCAGCTCCTGCACGCGTGCGCGCGATGCCGGGCCGGTGATGGCAAAGGATGCGCGCCTGGTGCGGCCTTCCTGGTGTGTGCCGGCAGGCGGCGCGATGGCGCCATCCAGCGTGGCCGCGATCTTGAGTGAGACCAGCGGCGTGTGATGCCGGATGAAGTGCGCGAAGGCGTCATTCAACTCTCGCGCTTCGCTTGCCAGCAGGCCAACCGAAACATCCACGCCGGCCTCGCGCAACATCGCCAAGCCCTGCCCCTGCACCAGCGGATTGGGGTCGCTGGTAGCTGCGACCACGCGCGTTACACCAGCTTCGATCAGCGCGCGAGCGCAGGGGCCGGTGCGGCCGTAGTGGCTGCACGGTTCCAGCGTGACGTAAGCCGTAGCGCCGCGCGCCGCGCCGCCCGCTTCCGCGAGTGCGACGATCTTCCGCATGATCGCGCTGCGCGTACTGGTGAAAGCCGCGGCCGACGATGCGGTTTTCACGGACGATTACGCAGCCTACGGTTGGATTTGGTGAAGCGAGTCCGATGCCCTGGCGCGCCAGCGCGAGCGCGCACCGCATCCATCGCACGTCCTGCTGCTGCGAGTCAGACGGGTCGCCCGCTGCCGGAACATCGCTCGCGTTCTCCGGCGTTTCGTCCATGTCGGTCAGGCGCCAAGCAGCGAATCGGTGAAAGCGGCGCTGTCGAAGGGCAGCAGGTCGTCGAGTTTTTCGCCTACGCCGACGAAGCGCACGGGAAGCTGCAGCTCGCGCGCGATGGCGACGGCAACGCCGCCCTTCGCCGTGCCGTCGAGCTTGGTGAGCACGATGCCGGTCACGCCTGCCGATTCGGTGAAGAGCTTCGCCTGCTGCATCCCGTTCTGGCCGGTGGTCGCGTCCATTACCAGCAGCACTTCATGCGGCGCATCCGGAATGAAGCGCTGCGTCGTGCGCCGCATCTTGTCCAGTTCCTTCATCAGATCGTTCTTGGTGTGCAGGCGGCCCGCTGTATCGACCAGCAGCACATCCGTCGCGCGCGCTTTGGCCGCGTTCAGCGCGTCAAAGAGCACGGCCGAAGGATCGCCGCCCTGCTTCGTCTTGATGATCTCAACGCCGGTGCGCTGGCCCCAGATCTCAAGCTGCTCGATCGCCGCGGCGCGAAAGGTATCTGCCGCGCACAGCAGCACGGTCTTGCCCATGCGGCGATACCACGCCGCCAGCTTGCCGCTGGTGGTGGTCTTGCCGGTGCCGTTGACGCCCACCAGCAGGATGACCTCCGGCGGCTGCTCCACCACGCGTGGCGGCGTGGCATACGCGTCGAGAATCGCCTTGATCTCGGTGCGCAGCATCTGCTTCAACTCCGCGCCATCGCGAATCTTGTGGGTCAGCGCGCGCTCGCGCAATGCGCCCAGGATCTCCTGCGCCGTCACCACGCCCAGATCGGCGGCGATCAGGCTCATCTCCAGCTCGTCGAGCGCCCTGTCGTCGATCTCGACGGTAAGCGCGACGATCTCTTCGAGCGACTGCGAGAGGTTCTCGCGCGTGCGCGTCACCGCCTCGCGCATGCGGTCGAATAGGCCGCGTTTTTTGGGTTCCTCAGCCTCTTTCAGGCTGCCGAAAAGGGTCTGGATCATGGAAGGCTCGTCCCCTTCAGTGTAGCAACGCGGGTGCCCGGCTGCGGATTACAGCTCGTCCCGCCCCGGCCGGCGCATCAGCTCCGCGACCGCTTCGCGGGGACTCTTGCCGCGGTGCAGGATCGCATCCACCTGCGCGGTGATGGGCATCTCGATGCCGCGTTCGCTGGCCAGTCCCAGTGCGGCGCGGGTGGTCAGCACGCCCTCGGCCACCTTGCCGCCCATGCCCTCAAGAATGTCACCGAGACGGCGACCTTTCCCGAGCTCGATGCCGACGCGCCGGTTGCGCGATAACTCCCCGGTGCAGGTGAGCACCAGATCGCCCAGCCCGGCGAGGCCGGCCATGGTCTCGCGCCGCCCGCCGCAGGCCACGGCGAGGCGCGTGATCTCCGCGATGCCGCGAGTGATCAGCGCTGCCGCGCTGTTGTGGCCAAGGCCGAGTCCATCCACAATGCCGGTGGCGATGGCGATGACATTCTTGAGCGAGCCGCCAAGCTCCACGCCAGGCAACATCGTCATTCGTGTACAGGCGCAATGCGGGGCCGGAGAGTTCCTGCTGAAGACGCACGGCCACCGCCATCTCCGCGCACGCGATCGTCATCGCGGTGGGCTGCCCGGCGGCAACCTCCTGCGCGAACGACGGCCCGCTAAGCACGGCGCATGGCAGGAACACGCCGTGCGCGGCCAGCACGTCCCCGATCGTCTCGCTGATCCGCTGATAGTGGACTGTGTTGCGCGCCGCTCGTGACGATCCCTTTAGTCGCGCTCACGATCACCTGGCCCTGCAGCCAGATGCGGAGCCATGCTGGTGTAAATCTCATGCACGTGAGCCGACGGCATGACGCCGATGACAATCTCGGCCGATGCGAGTGCCTGCGCGAGATCTGCCGTCGGCCGTACAGCGTCCGACACCGCGTGGCCGGGAAGATAGGTGCGATTCTCGTGTTGGTGCGCGATCATTTCCGCGACCGCGGCGGTATGTGACCAGAGTGCGATGGCGTGGTTGCCGCGCTTCGCCAGCGAGATGGCGAGAGCCGTGCCCCACGCACCGCTGCCGATGATCGCGATGCGGCTCACGCGGCGGCGGCCTTCGACTTGCCGAAGCGGTACTCGGTGCCAGTGAGCAAACGGCGGATGTTCGCGTGGTGCTTGGCGATGACGATCAGCGGCAGCAGGATTACCACCGCAATCATGAACGGCGTCAGCGGCTCATGATGCCGCAGCAGCGCAGCAAGCGGGAAGACCAGCGCCGCAACGATGGATGCCAGCGAGACATAGCGGCTCAGTGCGAAGACGACAATGAATGCAAGCAGCGCCACCAGGGCGGATAACGGCGCGATGCCAAGAAAGACGCCGAAGCCGGTGGCGACACCCTTGCCGCCTTTGAACCGCAGCCACACGGGGTAAATGTGCCCGAGAATGGCGCAGAGCGCAGCAGTTGCAGCGAGGTTTTGCGCCTGTAGCTGCGACTGATGCATGTGCAGCGCAACCTGCCACGCAAGCAAGACGGCAGCCAGGCCTTTCGCGGCATCGAGAAGAAAAGTGATCGCGCCCAAACCCTTGCCGCCGGAGCGGATCACATTGGTAGCGCCGATATTGCCGCTGCCTTGCGTGCGGATGTCCTGCTTGCGGAAGATGCGCACCAGAATGAGGCCGAAGGGAATCGAGCCCAGCAGGTAAGCGATGATGCCGACGATCCAGTAGAGCAGCATGGGAACGGTTCGAGTGTAGCGCGGAAGCAGGGTTTGGGATCAGGGTCGAGAGCGGAATCGCTTCGGTCAAGATGGCGACCGCGTTGCGGCCACCATCCCCGTTCACATCAATCGCCGCCGCACCAGATCGAGCGCGGCCTGCGCCGCCAGCATGCGCACGCGCTCGCGTGTGCTTTGCGTGGAGAACGCTGCGAAGTTCTTCTCCACCACCTCAATCTCTTTGCCATGCGCAACGGCGATGTAGACCAGCCCTACCGGCTTCTCCTCTGTCCCGCCGGCTGGTCCCGCGATTCCGGTCACGGCGAGGCCGATGGTGGCTCCCGTCTTCTTGCGGATGCCCTCGGCCATCGCCTTCGCCACCTGGCTGCTCACCGCTCCGTGCTGCGCGATCAGCGCCGCGTCCACGCCCGCGTAAAGCGTCTTCAGCTCATTCGAATACACCACCGCGCCGCCGAGAAAAGCGCGTGAGCTTCCGGGGACGCTGGTAATGCGCTCGGCCACCAATCCGCCGGTGCAACTCTCCGCCACCGCCAGCGTTGCGCCCTTCATGCCCAGGTAGAGCAGCACAATCTCTTCCAGCGATTCGCCCTGCGTCGAGTAGATAAGGTCGTCCAGCTCCTCTTCAATGCGGCCGGCCAGCTCATCCACGCGCGCCTGCGCGATGTCGAGCGCGGGTTTCTCGCAGATCAGGTTGAGCTGGATGTCTCCGCCGCTCGCCAGGATGGTGGTCTCGATATCCGGATAGTGCTTGTAGATGGGCGCGATGCGCGCATCGCAAGCTGACTCGCCGATCATGGCGGCCTTCAACGTCCGCATGGCGATGAATCGCTGCGGCAGCGCTTCGCGCAGGCGCGGCAGGCACTCGTTTTCGAAGATGGGCTTCAACTCCAGCGGCGGCCCGGGCAGCAATATCAGAATCTTGCGATGGCCGCCGAAGACGGTATCCAGCCACTGCGCGGGCGCGGTGCCGTTCGCATTGGGCACCACGTGGGCGCCCTCGAGCACGTCCGCCTGCTGAGCGTTGTTCTCCGACATGCTCATGCGGCGTGCGGCAAAGCGCTTGTAGAGTTCGGCAACGATGTCGGCATTGCGCCGGATGTGAATCCCCATCGCCTCGGCCACCGCCTGGCGTGTCAGATCATCCTCTGTGGGACCGAGACCGCCCATGATGACGACGATGTCCACGCGCTGCGCAGCGGTGCGCACAGCACCGACAAGGTGCTCCATGCGGTCGCCGACCGTGGTCTTGAAAGCGACCTTCACGCCGATCTGGTTCAGGCGCTCGATGACGAAAAGCGAGTTGGTGTCCTGGCGAAACGGCGTCAGCATCTCCGAGCCGACGGCGATGGTTTCTGCGAGCATGCGGGTGGGTCACCTTCCGAAATACGGCGATACAAGCCTGCGAGCGTGGCTGGAGTACGGCGCGCAAGCGAACCTGTTACAGGAACCGCAAGCCTTCCACGCCCAACGCCACATCATAAATGGCCGTGTGGGTAGCCACGATGGCGCTGCTCGATGGGCTGAACGCCAGGCCGACAATGCCGTTGCCGCTGATCACGATCTCGGGCTCGTCCTCGGGTGCGCGATCGATGGGCAGGCGCAGCACGCCGCGCCGCCCGCGATGCGACGCTGCGACGTACAGCGAGCCTGCAATATCCACCGCCATGCCCTGCGGACGGCCAAGGCCGCGGAAGTACACACGAGCCGAGCCATCGCGGTCGATGGCATACACGACATCGTTGCTGGATGTGGTGGGGCCGGAGACAAAAAGCGTGCCATCCAGGCCGAAGGAGAGATGGTAGGCGGCGACGCTCGGCTCCAGCGTCGCGAAGACAAAGATCTGCCGGTCGCGCGCGATCTTGAAGATGGTGCCGCTGCGATCGCCGCAGTACAGGTTGCCCTCGGGGTCGAAGGCGAGCCCCGTCGCCACCCCCATGCTCTCCACAAAGATGGAGCTGGCGCCCGCCGGCGTAATGCGGTGAATCGTGCCCTCGTGCCGGGATGAGACATAGAGCAGGCCGTCAGCGTCAAACGCGAGCCCCGTCGGATTCACAATATCGGTGGCAAAGCCGTCCATATCGCCCTCGGGCGAGATGCGGTAGACCGAGACCGGCATCTTCTCGCCGCGCTGACCGGAAAGCGTGGTGTAGACGTTGCCTTCTGCGTCGACCACCGGGCTCGCGACGGGGTTCACATTCTCGGCCAGCAGGCGGCCGATCTTCAGCGTGACAGCGTTGCTGGTGGCTCCGTTCTGGCGCACTTCCAGGCGGCCGATCTCCGCGGACTCCGGTACCCGGATACTCATCCGGGTGGGACGGCTCAACAAAATGGGAGCCAGCGAGCCGTCGAGCACCGCCAGCGGACGGCGCTCGGCCACGGGGCCAAGCGCGCTGCCGGCCAGCTCGACTTCGCCACCAGGCAGCGCTGCCTCCGGCGTAATGGAATCGATGCGCGGCGTGTTCGGATTGGGGTGGTCGGATTTAGCGATACGGATCATAAGCTCGGTAACCCCAGTCTACGACTGCCCAGTTTAGACGCGAGAACATGGATCAGGGATCCGCGAATAGAAAGGTGTCATCCTGAGCGCAGCGAAGGTCCTGCAGTATCTTTCCTTACCCTGCTCACCACCAGTGCTGGATGAGAAGCAACACGACTGCGGCGAAAACCCCGGCTGCCAGATCGTCCAGCATGATGCCCCAGCCGCCCGGCAGCGCCTCCAGCTTGCGGATCGGCCACGGCTTGGTGATGTCGAAGAGGCGGAAGAGCGCGAGGGCGACCAGGGCATGCGGCCAGTCCGGCCGGCAGACGGCGAGGGTGAGCCACTGCCCGGCAACTTCGTCGATGACCACATGGCCAGGGTCCTCGCGGCCGCTCTCTTGCGCAACGACGGTTGCGGCGGGAATGCCGATAGCGGCAGCCAGGAACGCCGCGAAGAGCGTCAAGCCATCCAGCCAATAACTGGGAAGAAACCACTGGCGGCTGCTCACCAGGAATGCCAGCCGCTCCCCGCCGCAGGCAGGCACCATCCAAAGCAGCACCGCTGCGACCGACCCCCAGGTACCCGGACCCGGCTTCAGCAGACCAGCGCCGAAGAAAGTGCCGACGGCCCATGCCCACAGCGTCTTCTTGCCAGTGGGAGAGGGTCTATCGTTCATAAGAGCCACAGGCGTTCATTGGGCCACAGGCGTTCATCGGATCACATCGCGTTCATCGATCGCTATCGTTGTCTTGCTCCCGCTCTTGCTGGGCACGGCGCAGTGTGGCCTCGTCGATATCCTCCAGTACCTCGGGGTCGAGGATGGGTGAAGAGATGCGGTATGCGCCGCTGGCCCATTTGCCCAGGTCGATGACGCGGCAGCGGTCACTGCAAAAGGGAACGTTGGGATCATCGAGCGGCACGATGGTCCTGCAGATGGGGCAGCGAAGGATTTTCTGCTTCGCCTGAGACATAACGACTCCTGAAAGTTACTCCTGACTGTTATTCGATGACGCGCGCGACCACATCGTAGTCGTGCGCCTCGGTGATCTCTGCACGATAGAAGGTGCCCGGCACCAGCGTCTCGTGCGGGCCGAAGTCGTTGATATAGACCTTGCCGTCGATCTCCGGCGCGTGGAATTCGGAGCGGCCCTCCCACAGCAGCGGCGTCTCGTCGCTTTCGCCTTCGACCAGGATGTTCATGGTCTGGCCGACCCATTGTTCCTTGCGATCGCGGCTGATGGACTGCTGCAGCTTCATCAGCGAACGGCGTCGCGCCTCGATGGTGCGCTTCGGCACCTTGAGGGATTTATCCAAAGCAATCGACTGCGAACCCTCTTCGTCGGAATAGGCAAATGCGCCCATCCAGTCGAACTTGGCGGCGCGCACGAAATCCATCAGCGCAGCGTGGTCTTCCGCCGTCTCTGCGGGGAAGCCGACGATAAAGCTGGTGCGCAGCGCGATATTTGGAACTGCGGCACGGATCTTTTCCAGCGTCTTCAGGAAGATGTCGCCATGCGCGCCGCGGCGCATGCGCTTCAGCACCGGCGCGGCAGCATGTTGCAGCGGCACGTCCATGTACTTCACGATGCGCTCGTGTTTCGCGATGGTGTCCAGCAGCCGGCCGGTGATCTTGTTGGGATAGGCGTAGAGGAAGCGCAGCCATGTAAGACCGTCTATCTCGGCCAGCCGGTCGAGCAGCGCGGCCAGGCCATCCTTCAAGCCAAAGTCTTCGCCGTAGCAGGTCGTGTCCTGCCCGATGAGCGTAATCTCGCGCACGCCGCGCGCGACCAGTTGCTCCGCCTCTGTGATCACTGACTCGAAGCGGCGCGAGCGGAACTTGCCGCGCAGATTCGGAATCACGCAGAAGGAGCAGGGATGGTCGCAGCCCTCGGCGATTTTGAGATATGCCGAGGTTTTGCCCGTCGCCAGCAGACGCGGTGTCGTCTCGTCGTACAGGTAAGTCGGCAGCATCGGCGCTGCGCCGTCCCAGGCATCGCGCGCAAAGCGGCCTTGCTGCTCGCGCAAATCGCCCTCGGCGCGGGAGGCTGCGGCGTCTGCGGGTGCGTAACGCGGCGTCGCCGTTGCGGTCAGTATGTTGAAGAGCTGTGGCGTTGTAGGTGCAGGCAGCGATGGCGCGAGACCCGCAGCAGTCAGAATCGATTCCAGCTCGCCCGTGCCGACGACCGCGTCGACCTCCGGGATGTTCTTGCGAATCTCGTCGCGATACCGCTCTACCAGGCACCCGGCGACGATCAGCTTGCGGGCGCGGCCGGTGGTCTTGTGCTGCGCCATCTCGAGGATGGTGTCGACCGACTCCTGCTTCGCCGAGTCGATAAACGAGCAGGTGTTGACGACGAGAATCTCCGCCGTCTCGGGGTCGGAGGTCAGCTCCGCGCCGGCACGATCCAGCAGGCCCATCATCACCTCGCTGTCGACGAGGTTTTTCGGGCAGCCCAGGCTGACAAAACCGACACGCGGCCGCGCGGAAGTCGCCTCGGGCACGATGGGAGGTGCTTCCAGAATGTCGGTGGGATTCACTTAGCTATTTTAGCGGACCGTGCCGGAGCCACAGCCGCGGTGATATTCTTTCCCAGTGCCGGGTCCTACGCGACGGAATCCCGCCAACCCCGCCAGGTCCGGAAGGAAGCAACGGTAACGGGTCACTCCGGGCGCAGTAGGCCACCCGGTGCACTAAGAGCGTTCCGCTCGTGAACGTTTTGCCAGAACCACAACAGCACACTGATTCCTTGCCGCCTTCGTGGACATACGAGTGTCTCGTCGGCGAGAATCAAAGGGCCGGACCGTTTTCACAATCGGTATTTCCGGTGGAAACTCCGGACGCAGCTTTCCTGCTAAGACAAGCTGTACATAGCGGGTGCGAGTCAGGACCAGGATTGTGAAATCGGTATAGCTATGAGCCCCATCGAGTTGCCCACAAGCACCGAATCTGCGACAAAGGACGCCGCACAGGCAGCCCCCTCCGCCCATCACGCCAGGAGTGCGACACAGCCGCGCATCGGGGTCTTTGGATGGGGCATTGTGGCGCCCAAATCGCCCAATATCGCCGCTTTCGCGCACAATCTGGCCACATCGGAGAGCTGGCTGACGCCCTTTGAAGGCTTTGGACCCAGCAATTTTCTGGTCGGCCAGCCGGAGTTCCGCTTCGAGGACTACAAAGCCTGGATCGATGCCCGCTTTGCGCCGCGCCACTACCAGAACCTGAAAGAAAAGATGGACTATCCGTCGCTCTATGCGATCGGTGCGTTCATCCAGGCGCTGGAACAGAACCCCGGGCTTGAAAGGCTCATGCAGGAGCTGGGCGGCCAGGCCCACGTATATCTCGGGACGGGTCTTGGTTCTGTCGAGGCCATGTACCAGTCCAGCATCACGCTGCATTTAGCGCAGCAGCGCTGGAACCGCTTTTGGGGCAGCCGGGAGAACAACAGCGCGCTCGGCGCCTATCTCGACGGCCAGCTCAAGGGCCTCGACGATGTGCCGCTGAATCCCGCCGACGCCGAGGGCGATCTGGTCGAACTCTCGCTTGCGTGGGAGGCCTACTGGATGCAGCGGTCGCCGGAGCTGCGTGAATATCTGGACGCAGCCGCGGCCATCGACTCATTGCTCATGGAAGGCCAGGTGGAGCAGGGAAAGCTCCATGTGATCCGTGAACGCGGCAAACGGCATTTGCGCCTGCAGGAGAAGTGGGGCGCGCCCGATCCGCCGTGGAAGGTCTCGGCCAACCTGATCTGGAATATCCACAACACGCCGGCGTCTCAGATTTCCATTCTGGGACACATCACCGGACTCGCATTTGCGCCGGTCGCGGCGTGCTCGACGTTTGGCGTGGCCCTGCGGCTGGCAATGCACGCGATTGAGCGAGGCGAGGCCAAAGTCGTCGTGGTGGGCGCCACGGATCCGCCGCCCCATCCGCTGATTGTGGGCTCGTTCTACGGCGCGCGTGTGCTCTCGGCAAGCCGGCAGGTCTCCAATCCGCTGACGCAGTTGCAGGGCACGCATGTGGCGGGCGGATCGGTGGTCTGGATCGTGGGCGATATGGAGTATCTGGAATCCAAAGGCATGACGCCGCTCGGTATGGAGCCGATCTCGGTAGGCGTCTCCTCGGACGCGCACCACATCATCACGCCGTCGATTCCGGGGCCGCAGGCGGCCATCCGGCAGGCGCTGGAAGAGGCGCACGCCACGCCAGAGCAGATTGCCACCTGGGACCTGCATGCCACCGCCACGCCGGGGGATTATGCGGAGATCAGCACGCTGCGCACGATGCTGCCGGACTCGGTCATGGTGACGGCGCGCAAAGGCACCTTTGGCCACGGCATGAGCGCCGGCGGCGGCTGGGAGCTGACGGCACAATATCTGGGGTATGCCAGCGGGCACCTCTTCCCGACCCTGCTCACCGAGCAATCGCTGAATCCCGCGATCGCCGATATCCACGGACAATACGTCTTTGCCGATAGCTGCGTAACCGCGGAAGGCCTTGCCGGCAAGCTGTCGAGCGGTATCGGCGGCATCAACGCCTGCGTGATCTCGCGGCCGCTGGAAAACAAGACAGACGCGAAGAAGTAAGTGTCACGTTGTAGCCGGCTGTGCTGCCGAGTGGGCATTGCTGCGCCTCCACTGCCAGACGCCCCACGCCAGCGCCACAAGAAACAGGCCCAGGATGGCCCATCCGATAGCGCCTTCATACTGCGCCATGTAGCGGTTCCACCAATGGACCATCGGTCGCCCGTACCTCACGCCCAGCCACGCAACAAGGCCGTAACGCAGGGCACGAGCAGTGCCCAGCGCTGCAAGGAAGCGTCGGCGGGTGATGCCCAGTGCGCCCGCCGCCACCAGAAATGGCATCAGGGGGATGGGCGGGGGCAGTATGGCCGCCAACGCGACGGCGAGGGGACCGTGTTTCTTCACCCACCGAGTGATGGGGTTGTAATAACGCGACGGGACGTAACGGCGGAGGGCCTTTTCGCCGCCCTTCTTGCCGGCGGACCAGGTGAGCAGGCCTCCTACCAGCGCGCCGGCAACGGCGAGCGGCACCAGCAGCCACAGGCTGCTCTTATGCCGCACCACCAGGACCAGAAGAAAGAGGTCGGTCGTGCCCGGTACCGGCAGGGGGATGGGGCAGGCATCCAGTAGCGACACGCTGAAAAGGCCGATCCACCCCATGCCGAGCAGCCAGCGCATGGCGCCGTGTCCTTTCCGTGCTGGATGAGCAGCTGCCATGAGCGCCCGGATTCCGGTCCAATTTGCTGGAGTCACGTCCTCTTGGACGCTTGGAAGCGGTCACGAGTTCCGCGATAGATGGAGACAATTGACGTTTGTTTTCCAGCAGATGGCGCTGGAGTTGCTAAAGAAAGCGAAGGTCTGGCGACCGGAGGCAGCACATCGCAGGCGGCTGCAAGCTCATAGAAGCGCCGCAGACCCTCCAGGCACTCCTCGTCGAGGATGTAGTGGATGTTTCGGCTTAGGTAGGTGTGGATGGTGGCGCGCGGCACGGCGATGTGCATGGCCCACTCGTCGGCCAGGTCGTCGATATGGGCAAGTCCGGCGTCGCGCGAGCCAAGAAGATCGCTCACAAGTTGATCGCGCACCGGGTCGAAGCGAACCGCTTCCTCGCGGACGCCCCACAGGGCGGAGATCCACGGCAGGCCGGTGAGCTTGCGCCATTCCGCGCCGAGGTCGAGATAGAGCAGGTCTTCGCCGGTGCGCTGCTGGCGCGCCGCGCGGTCTTCGAGCGCGAGCAGTGCGGGATCGCCGATGAGCAGCGCCGCATCGCACGCGGCGAGCATCGCGTCTAGATCGGGCGCGTGCTGTGTGAAGGTGGCGGGAATCTTCCAGAAGCGCCGCGCCATGACCTGCACGTAGGTGTGTGTCGCGCGGGAGGAAGTATCGGACGCGATGCTGCGGATGCCTTCGATTCCTGTTTTGGCGCGGACGATCAACAGCAGCGAGCGAATCGCACCCTTCGACGCAATCGTGCAGCCGGGAACGATGCGGAGATCGCTGCTGTGCGCGAAGGCGGTGATGGGGACGAGGCCGAGATCTGCGGTGCCGTTGGCGAGACGCTCGGCGCATTGCGCAGGCATCATGCTTTCGATGTCGTAGCGTTCGGCAAGCGGGACCGCATGAGGTGGATGGTCGAAGTCCCACATGAGCGGTGCGGGGTTCAGAAAGCGAATGGCTGCAACGCGAAGGCGAGTCGTCACTGCATAGTGTACTGGCTGCGGTTGCGTACCCCATTCGTCTAATTGCCGCTGCGCTTTCATGCTCATAGCCTCGGTTCATATCTATGCCGGGCCCCCAGACGATCTGCGTTCCTCCTCCCATTACTGAAACGACCCTGGCATGGCTGGCCATGGCCTTGACACCGGGGCTCGGGCCGCGCCGCATCCAGCGTGCCGTCCGCGGTATGCGCGAGCCGGCGGAGTTGTTCCGCCTGCCGTTGACCGCGCTTGAAGCGCTGCAGATTCCTGTTGCCTCTGCGCGATTTATCGCCGAGGGCAAAGCGCGCAAGGCGGCCGAAGAGGAGTGGCAGCACATTTGTGACAGCGGCTGCGGCGTGATGACGCTGGCTGACCCCGACTACCCGCATCGCTTGCGCGAAATCTTCGATCCTCCGCCGGTACTGTGGGTACGCGGGGACCGCGCGCTGCTGTCGCGGCCGGCCATTGCAGTGGTGGGCACGCGGGCGCCGAGCCCGTACGGCACCGGCATGGCCGAGATGCTGTCACGCGACCTGGCGGCGCGCCGCATGGTGATTCTGAGCGGGATGGCCCGTGGTGTCGATACTGCCGCGCACAAGGGCGCCCTGAAGGCCGGTGGCCCCACCGTGGCTGTGTGGGGAACGGGACTCGATGTGGTGTATCCGAAGGAGAACAAGGGACTGGCAGAGGAGATCATCCTCTCCGGGGGCGCCATTGTCTCCGAGCAGCCGATGGGCACCTTCCCCGCGCCGCAGAATTTTCCTCTAAGGAACCGTATTATCAGCGGTTTAAGTGTGGGCGTGCTGGTGGTGGAGGCAGGCGAGCAGAGCGGCACGCGGGTGACCGCCCGGTGTGCGCTGGAGCAGAACCGCGATGTGTATGCGGTACCTGGAAACGTAACAAACAAAGGGAGTTGGGGACCGAATACCTTGATCAAGCAGGGGGCCAGGCTGACGGCTACCTGGGAGGACGTGTGGGAAGAGCTTCCGACGCAGATTCGATTGGAGTTAGAGGGCAATGGCGGGGTTCAGGAGGAGCTTTTCGCACTGTCCGCTGGATCCGGATTTGAATCGGGGGAGGGGGTAACTGCATCCTTACTGCGACGAGGAGAGTCGGCAGTGCCGCCCGGCCCCGCCTTGAGCGCTCCAGAGACCGCGGTATACGGTGTGCTGCGCATGGATGAGGCGCTCCATCTGGAAGAGCTGCTGGAACGGCTGGAGGGGCAAGTGACCTCGGCTGAGATATTTACGGCGCTTTTCGAGCTGGAACTGAACAACCACATCCGGCAGTTGCCGGGCAAGAACTACGTCCGGCGCATGTAAAGGAACTGCTCACCCGCCATTGCCGTACTTGTTACTCTGATCAATCTTGTTGCAGGAATAATCCGCGACCTTCCGAGGCGGAGCGCGTCTGATTTCTGGTCGCGAAAAGGGGCTTTCGGAGCGCATTTGGGCGCGTTCCGGGTGTGTTTGGGATGTGTCTGCGAATGTGTCCTGAATGTGTCTGGGGGTCGCGTTTGGGTAGCTGGCGACTTCCCATAGCCGGGAAAATGCTATAGCGTTCGGAGATTGCCGGCGAGCGGAGCAACAAATTGCCTCGCCGCCGGAAACAGTAGCGTCGTCAGCACGAGGCGCACCGGCAGATCCGCGGCCGGAACGGAGAGCAGGCGGAAGTGAAGGGAAGCAATGAGTAAATCACTGGTTATTGTCGAGTCGCCGGCCAAGGCGAAATCCATCGGAAAATATCTGGGCAAAGACTTCGTAGTCGAAGCATCGATCGGCCACGTCAAGGACCTTCCCAAAAACAAGATCGGCGTCGAACTGGAGAACGGCACCTTTGAACCGGACCTGATCGTGATGCCGGACAAGGTGAAGATCGTGGATCGCCTGCGCAAGATCGCGGGCAAGATGACGAACATTTACCTGGCGCCCGACCCGGATCGCGAAGGAGAAGCGATTGCCGCGCATCTGGAAGACGAGCTGCGGGCGGTGTCGCCAAAGAATTCGATCCAACGCGTGACCTTCAACGAGATCACGCCCAAGGCGGTACGCGCGGCCTTCGAGCATCCCCGGCAGGTGGATCGCAACCTGGTGGATGCGCAGCAGACGCGGCGCGTGCTGGACCGCATTGTGGGCTACCAGATTTCGCCGCTGCTGTGGGACAAGGTGCGCCGCGGGCTTTCCGCGGGCCGGGTGCAGACGGTGGCGCTGCGGCTGATTGTCGAGCGCGAGAGAGAGATCAAGGCATTCAAGCCGGTTGAATATTGGACCATTGATGCCGATTTGAAGACAGACGCGAAGGACAACAACACCTTTACTGCGCGCTTCGTGGGTATCGACGGCGAGAGCGCGAAGGTGGACACGGTGAGCGGCAATGCGCTGCCGGATGAGCGCATCACCAAGGACGTGCTGGCCGCGATCGAGAAGGCGAAGTGGTCGGTGCGCGAGGTAGAGCGCAAGGAACGCCGCAAGAATCCCACGGCGCCATTCACCACCAGCCGTCTGCAGCAGGATGCGTCGCGGCAGCTTGGCTTTTCCGTGAGGCGCACGATGGGCGTCGCGCAGCGGCTGTATGAGGGCGTGGAGCTTGGCTCGGAAGGCACCGAGGGTTTGATCACCTACATGCGTACCGATTCGACGCGCGTGTCGCCGGATGCGATCGCCGAGGTGCGCGGATATATCGGCAAGGAGCTCGGCAAGACCTATCTGCCGGAGGCTCCGAATACTTTCAAGAGCAAGAAGGACGCGCAGGATGCGCACGAGGCGATTCGTCCGACCGAGGTGCGGCATACACCGGAGTCGATCAAGCGCTTCCTGAGCGATGAGCAGTTCAAGCTGTACCAGCTTATCTGGCGGCGGTTTGTGGCATCGCAGATGGTGCCGGCGGTCTTCGATCAGACGATCGTGGACGTGCAGGCAAAGGCGGACCGGCGTTATGACTTCCGCGTGACCGGATCGATCCTGAAGTTCGATGGCTACCTGAAGGTCTACGAAGAAGCCAAGGACGCGAAGGACGACGATGACGATGCGCTGAAGAACAAGCTGCCCGATCTGAATGCGGGGCAGGCGCTGACGCTTGAGGAACTGAAGCACGAGCAGAAGTTCACCGAGCCGCCGCCGCGTTACAACGAGGCGTCGCTGGTGAAGACGCTGGAAGAGCGCGGCATCGGCCGTCCGTCGACGTACGCGACGATTCTCTCGACCATCCAGGAGCGCGAGTACGTGCAGAAGGTGGGCCAGGGGCGCTCGGGCAAGTTCATCCCGACCGAGATTGGCCTGGTGGTGACCGATCTGCTGGTGGCGAACTTCCCTTACATCTTCGATCCGGAGTACACGGCGAAGCTCGAAGGGGAGCTGGACGACATTGAAGACGGCAAGGAGAAGTGGACCGATCTGCTGACGGCCTTCTACGACTACTTCAAGAAAGAGCTGAAGCACGCCGAGAAGCACATGGAGAACGTGAAGCGGATGGAGCAGCCCACCGACGAGAAGTGCGATCGGTGCGGCGCGCCGCTGGTGCTGAAGTGGGGGAAGTTCGGTTCGTTCTTTGCGTGCAGCACCTACAACAAGAAGGACAAGGAGAGCTGCACCTTTACCAAGGAGAACTTCGCGGCCAAGCCGCAGCTGGAGAATCCAGACGAGAAGGAAGAGGAGTATTGCGAGGCATGCGGGCGCGTGATGGTGCTGCGCAACGGTCCGTTCGGGCCGTTCATGGCGTGTCCGGGCTACAACGATGACCCGCCCTGCAAGACAGTACGCCGGCTTAGCAGCCGCGAACAGCAGAAGCCGCCGGTGCCGATCGGTGAGCCCTGCCCGGTATGCGGCAAGGACCTGGTGCGGCGCACGGGACGGTTCGGCGAGTTCGTCTCCTGCTCCGGCTATCCGGAGTGCAAGTACATCAAGCAGAACCTGGTGGAAGGGATGAAGTGCCCGAAGTGCGGCGAAGGCGATATCGCTGAGCGGAAGACGCGCTTTGGCACGACGTTCTATGGCTGCACGCGCTATCCGAAGTGCGACTTTACGGCGAACGGCAAACCGGTTCCGAAGAAGTGTCCGGAGTGCGGCTCAAGCTACCTCATCGAGAAGACGCTGAAGTCCGGCGTGTACCTAACGTGCCCGAACAACAAGAAGCCTGCGGCCTCCGATGAGAAGACGAGCAAGCGCAAGAAGAAGGTGAGAGGAGGAGACGGCCGTGACCTGCCACTACTCGAAGCGACTGCGGGATAACCCGGATGCCGAGGCGGCTGCGCCGGCGAAGGCGAAGAAGGCGAAGGAAGAGGCGGCACAGCCCGTCGCGTGAGGAGTTACGTGCCGGGCTCGCTGCGATCTTTCCCCTGTGCTGTAGGTGGAGTTGATGAGCGCATTGTCCTGTTGTCGCCGGTTGAGATGAAACTTCTCCTTGCCCGTTGCCCGGATCTTAGAGCGATCATCGACGATCTGGAGAGTTCAAAGACCACCCTGGACATCTTCACCATGATGAATGGTGATAACGACCTTCCCTTGTGCATGTCCTTCTTCGCGATAACGGAGGGCTTCAGCTACGTCGCCTAAGGGGTACCGCCGGTCGATGACCGGTACAATCTTTCCGGCTTCAAGAAGATCCCTCAGAAGAAGGAGATCCTTCCCATTAATCTTTGCAATAAAGAAACGCGTTTTCTTATTGCCAATCAGCGACAGAAGTGGCCCCAGAGACGCCGCCTGGAGAATACGAGCCATACCACCTCCGACCATCACAAAGACTCCGTCCCGACTGAGCGCACGCCTGTAATCGAAAATCGAACGATGCGCGTTCGCACCGAGAATCAGGCCGTAGCGCAACCCGTTACGCGTGAAATCTTCTCGCGTGTAATCGATCACGTGGTCGGCACCGATCACTCGCGCTCTGTCCACATTCCCCGGGCTGCACACCGCAGTCACTTCAGCCCCGAATGATTTGGCAATCTGGACAGCGAAAGTACCCACACCGCCAGACGCGCCATCGATGAGAACCTTCTGGCCGCGCTGGATCTGACCCTGATCGCGAAGACCCTGAAGGGCAGTGACCGCCGCCACCGGCACGGCTGCTGCTTGCTCGAACGACAGGTTGGACGGCTTCGGCGCCAGGCTGTCTTCACGGGCACACGCATACTCAGCAAATCCTCCGAGGCCTTTTCCTCTGAATGATGCCCCGAACACTTCATCGCCCGGCCGAAACCGCCTTATCTCCCGGCCAACCGATTCAACTCGCCCTGCAAAATCAGCGCCTGCGATCTTGTATTTCGGTTTAAGTAGCCTCCCAAGCTTAGGAAAGAAAAACAATGGCCCTCTTATCGTGAAACTGTCGAGCGGATTGACCGACGAGGCATACAACCTCACCAGCACCTCGTCCTCCGCAGGCTCAGGAGTTGCTACCTCTCTGAGCTGCAGCACGTCCGGTGGTGGCCCGTATTGTGTGGTGACAATGGCCTTCAAAGAGCCACACTCCTCTCGACACGCGAGAAATGTAGCATAGGCTTAACCGGCACTTGGCATTGCTGATCTGACCAATCCTTCCTCTGTACTCGAAGTGGAGTCGATGAGTGCCTGCATTGTGCTGATAGCAATTGTCCTGATAGCAATGGTTACTTCTCTTGCATGATTGTGATACTCTCTGCGACTCAACCGCGGGGAGTGCAAATGAGTGCTGCTCCTGATGCAAACCGGCTCGCAAATGTGGATCTCGAATACCTCTGTTCCTACTGGGCAACGCTTGCTCCACCCGAAGTGATCGGGCCGCTTGCCGAGGGAATCCGAGTAAATTTTTACGTCACAGGCGGCGAGGTCTCCGGGCCCAGCATGCGAGGTAAGCTTAGGACCGTTGGTGGCGACTGGCTACTGCTTCGTCCCGACGGCGTCGGCCTGCTTGACGTTCGCGCAACTATAGAGTTGGACAACGGAGCTCTGATTTATACGACGTATGGCGGCGTGGTGGATTTGGGACCGGACGGTTACAACCTCTTCTTGAAGGGAATTCTGCCGCCTCGCCCGGACCTGCGAATCGTGCCACGCTACTACACGGGCCATCCCGAATACCTATGGCTCAACCGCTTGCAATGTGTCGGTGTTGGCGTGTTTGATGTCGCGCAGTCGAAGGTGAGTTACGACGTCTATGCCATGCGATAGAGCAGGGACGAAAGCAACATCCGCCCGCTTTTCATCGCCGCCCTTGCAGCGTTACGACCAGTTTCATTGACAATAGTTGGCGAAAAATCGCCAATGCGCTCATCGGCGATTTGTGATCATGGGCAGATGAGTGGAAAAGGCATTCGGCTTGCCCACTATCCAGCAGAGGCGGCGACGTGCTTTCATCGGTTGTAAGGAGCACGCATGGAAACGACTTTAGCGGCGCGTGAAGATGCCGTCACGATTTTGAAGCTGTACGAGTTGCGGCAGGAGCCGGTGATGCGCAAGGCGCGCACCTGGATGACGGCGGAGTTCTGGCCCTCGTCTGCCGATGAGATTCGGGTGATCTTCAACGACATGGGCTCGGAGAAGAACTGCTGGTTCCGGCAGGTGACCTCGTACTGGGAGATGGCTTCGGCGCTGGTGAATCACGGCATCCTGGCGCAGGAGTTGTTTGTGGACGCGAACGCGGAGCCGTTTGCCCTGGCGGCCAAGTTCTGGCCCTACCTGCAGGAGATCCGCACGCAGTCGCCGATGTTCCTGACGCAGATGGAAAAACTGCTGGAGCGGAGTGCGGGGGGACGGCAGAAGCTGGAGTTCTATTTGCAGCGGCATGCGACGCGAAGGCAGGGTGCGGGGGCGGCTCGCTGACGGCGGCAACGATGGTGGACCCTCTCGGGTCGACTGGATGGTTGGGAATACCACCACCCTACTTCGTAAGGCAGGGCACCCGTTTTCACTGCCTTGTCGCGGTATTGTTCCTCGCTCACCTGTTCCATCCAGTCCACGACCTTTCCGTCGAGTTTCTCCTGAATGGCGATGTGAGTCATGGCGGTGGTTGGCGTGGCTCCGTGCCAGTGCTTTTCGCCGGGGGAGAACCAGACCACATCGCCGGGGCGGATCTCTTCGACCGGGCCGCCTGCGCGCTGCGCCCAGCCGCAGCCTGCGGTGACGATGAGGGTCTGGCCGAGCGGGTGGGTATGCCATGCGGTGCGCGCGCCGGGCTCGAAGGTGACGCTGGCGCCCTGCACGAGTGCGGGATCGGGCGCCTGAAAGAGAGGGTCGATTCGTACCGTGCCGGTGAACCAGTCTGCGGGGCCTTTGGCGGAGGGTTGCGAGCCGTTGCGTTTGATCTCCATTCCAAAATGATAAGTCGGGGCTGCGCCGGTGAACGGAAAGATACAGCAGAGCCTTCACTCCCCCTTCGATGATGTTCAGGATGACACGTCGATGATCAAGTTCAGGATGACACCAACCTGTGGTGGGCTGGATGAACTTGCCAGTGCCATTGCCGCAGGACTAGAAAGGTGGCGGGCGAAGGTCTCAAGCCCCGGAGGCATGAAATATGAACAAGAAGCTGATTCTGGCTCTGCTGGCGTGTAGCAGCCTGACGGCCCTGGCGGCAGATACCGGTAAGCCGGCGAAGATGAAGGGGTACATCAGCGATTCGAAGTGCGCGGCGATGCACAACAGCGCCGCTCCTGATGCGGGTTGCGTGAAGAAGTGCATCTCCGGCGGGGAGAAGCCGGTGCTGGTGGATGCCAAGAAGAATGTGTGGGCGATCGACAACCCGGATGCGGTGGCGGACGACTACGGCAAGTCGGTCACGGTGATGGCGACGGCCGATGACTCGGCCAAGAGTGTGCACATCGACAAGGTGACCTTCTCCAAGGGGCTGAAGGGCACCAGCGGCATGATGGACGACAAGCAGTAAGCAGGCCGATTGCGATGGCCGCCGGTGGTCCGGCGCCGGCTCCATTGAAGGAAAGGACGGGAGGAGAGGACGCGTCTGGAAGCCTGTGGCGGAATCCTCTCTCGCTGTTTGCGAGCGATGGGCAAGCCTTTGCCGCGCGGAATCTGTTACTGTACTGCGTGGCTCGTGGCGGGTACGCCCGGGCGCGACTCCCTGGAGAAGGCGACCCACAAACGATGGCGAAGGCGATCTGGAATGGCAAAGTAATCGCGGAGAGCGAGCAGGTAGAGACGGTGGAGGGCAATCTGTACTTTCCTGATGCCTCGGTGAACCGCGAATATCTGCGTGCCAGCTCGACCACGTCCACGTGTCCGTGGAAGGGGCAGGCGCGGTACTACACGCTGGTGGTGGATGGGCAGGAGAATCAGGACGCTGCCTGGTACTACCCCGATCCGAAGCCTGCGGCGAAGCATGTGAAGAACCACATGGCCTTCTGGCGCGGCGTGGAAATCGAAAAATAGGATCTGCCATCCAGGCGGGCGCACTCACGTGCGTTTTTCGGGGTTCGCTTCCTTTGGTCCCTCACGCGCAACATATCGCTTGCGCCGAGTCAGTGCAGGGCTTTCGCTGCGCTCAGGATGACAACTCTTTTGTTTTCTGAGATTTGGTGGAGCTAGTCGGGATCGAACCGACGACCTCGTCGTTGCGAACGACGCGCTCTCCCAGCTGAGCTATAGCCCCACAGCGAAAACGGCGGGAGATACCTCACAAACTATAGCAGCAAGAGGCGATGACGCGAAAACGTCACGAAGTCACGGGGACGGGTTTGGCGCGCAGGAGAGCTTCCAGGGCGTCAAGGGCGGCGGCGAGGTTTTCTGCAGGCACCAGGCCCTGGGCCAGGGTGGCGGAGCCGCCGCCGCGGCCTCCTGCGGTGGCGAGGGCGGTGCGCAGTACTTCTCCGGCGTTGCGGCCTAGCTCCTGGCTGCAGCCGACGATCACGGTGGCTGGAGAGTTCGCCGGCTGCGTCGGTTGCGGAATGGACGCGAGCAGGGCAATGGTGTGCGGGGCGGCGCTGATGAGACGGCTGGCCAGCAGCTTAATGTAATCGGGGTCGCGATCGGGAAAGATGCGACGGACGATGCGGAGATCCTGTTGCGGCGGGTCTTCGACCAGCAGGCGGGAGGCGTGGTAGTTGGCGAGGTCCTCGCGGAGCGCCTGGCGCTCCTTGCCGGCGGCACGGATTTCGGTCTTTATGCGGGCGAGGGCGGCGGGCAGATCGGCACGGCCGACGGAGAGCTCGCGGCCGAGTTGCGTGAGCAGGGCGTCGTCGGCGCGTGCCGCGGCGATAGCGCGGTTGCCGCAGAGAAAGCTGATGCGGGTGGACTGGCGGATGCGTTCCGTGCCGCGGATGAGGACGGCGCCGATCTGGCTGGTGGAGGAGACGTGGGTGCCGCCGCAGGCGTTCAGGTCGAGATCGGGAACGGCAGCGAAATCCGCATCCGGGGCGGCGGGAATGACAATGAGGCGAATGTCGCCTCCGCGCTCCGGAAGCTTGCGGAGTTTCCCTTCGGCCAGCAGGCGCTCCGCTTCCGCGCGAGTGACAGCGCGGTGAGCCATGGGGCGGGCTTCAGCGACGATGCGGTTGGCGAGCTGCTCCACATTTACGAGGGTGGACGGTGCGAGCGACTCGGTATTGAGGTCGATAGTGGAGACGGTGTCGCCGAGATGGAACGAGACAGTGAGGGCGCCGAGTTCCTGAAAGAAGAGCGCGGAGAGCAGGTGCTGGCCGGAGTGTTGCTGCATGTGGTCCAGGCGTCGCGCCCAGTCGATGCGGCCTTCGACCGGGGTGCCGGCGAGCAGTGGCTTCGGGGTGAGGTGCCAGAGCTCGCCTTGGTCGTCCTCTTCGACGTCGGTGATGGGGGCCTCCAGACGCGCGCCGCTGGGGGCAGTGGCGGCGAGGATGCCGGTGTCGTGCGGCTGGCCTCCGCTGGTGGGGTAAAAGGCGCTGCGATCGAGCGCGATCTGCCACAGCGACGTGCCGCCGGTGCGCGAGCGCTCGCGGATGTCGGTGACGGTGGCGGTGAAGTGGGTGAGTGCGGAGTCGGCGTAGTAGAGGCGCTCGGCTGGCATATGGCTATCTTAGTTCGCCACGCGCCATGGGCTCGTCGTCGTCCAGGAGCGGAGCTGCGCGGCGGCCCAGGCGTTGGTCTTGTCTTTGTGACAGCCGGTGCATGGGTTGGGGATGCCGGAGGTTTCGGTTAGTACCGGCGATATGAAGCGGAAGGTATGGCTGGCGACGAAGATGTCGGCGTGCTGCTTGTTGCCGAGGGTTTGCGCGATGTTGGGCATGTGGCAGGCGATGCACTGACTGCCGGGACTGTTCTCGGGGTGGTGCGTGTGCTCGGAGACGGTGCCCTTCAGACCGGCGGGATTGTCTTTAGTATGGCAACCGAGGCAGAGCTCATTTCCGGTGGCGATCAGGTTCGAGGGATTGCGATTGCTGTGGACCTGGTGGCAGTCGAAGCAGCGCAGCCCGCGATGGTACATGGTGCTTTGCACGAAGTCGTTGCCCTGCATGCGGTTCTTGTGCGCGGTGGCGTCGGGAAAGAAGTAGAAGTCCTGCGTGCCGAGCTTTGCTTCTTCGAGATGCCAGACGTTTGCGAGCCGATCGCCGGGCAGATAGCCGACGGGCCAGTCTGGATACTCACCCCGCTCGGAATGAATGTCTGCCTCGGCTTCGGTACGGCCGGCGATCGCTATCGGCACCGTGGTGGGGCGGCCCTGGGTGTGGCACTGCATGCAGACGTCGTTGCCGCGCACGTAGTCGAGGCTGTCCGGGTTGACGATGTTCTGCTTCGTGGGGTGGGCGACGTGCTCGCTGCCGGGACCGTGGCACTTTTCGCATCCGACGTTCCATTCGGTGACCTGGCGAGTGGCGAGGTTGTAGTTGACGGAGTGGCAGCCGTCGCAGGTGGGGCCAGTGGGGCGGTCGGTGTTGGCCTTGCCGTAGTAGGGCGTCCACCAGTCTGTGCCATCCGCTACGTGATAGGGCAGCCACTGGCGATGCTGGATATCCCATTGCGCGGGGAGCGGGAAGTAGTCGCGGCCGCGCTTCTCGAAGTAGCGCTGCTTCCATCGGCTGCCGTAGACGAAGGCGACCTGGTCGAGCGAGAAGGTGCGGGCGGGGTCGGGGTGCGCGAAGTCGCCGAGCACGGCGTCTGGATGCACCTTTGGATCGCGAACGACGTTGGCCATCCGGGTCTGGCGCCATCCGTTGTATGCGGCTTCATGGCAGGATTTGCAGGCGGCCGAGCCGACGAACTTTCTGGTTGGCTGCGCGGCGTTTGGCTGCGCGTGCAGGCTGCATTCGACGACGATTGCGGCGATGGTCAGGAGCAAGGTGCGGAGCATGATGGCTCGGTGTGCGACGAGCATAGCGCAATGGGTCGATGGCAGATGTCATCAGAAGTTCAAGATTGCGGGATGGCATGATGAGAGCTGTGCGAGGTGCGATGACTGAGGAGCGGAATCCGAAGGAAGTTGGCATGCGCGATGTGCCGAAGAATCTGAAGCCGTACTTTCTGGGACTGCTGCGGCGCGGGCCGCGCTGGAACGAGATTGAAGGCGCTGAAGCGGCGGAGTTGCTGCCGCGGCATCTGGCGTACATGCGGGAACAGTCGGAGGCGGGGCGATACAGACTGGCGGGGCCGGTGGTGCACGAAAGCAACTTTGCTGGTGTGCTGCTGATTTCTGCCGAGACGCTCGAAGCCGCGGTGACGCTGGCCGAAAACGACCCTGGAGTGCTGGCGGGACGGCTGGCGGTGGAGGTGCATCCGGTGCTGCTGCCGTCGCTGGATGGAGTGCGGGCGGTGTATTAGACACTCGGCTCAGATCTCTTGCAGCGCCTTCCACGGTTGCGCGATGCCGAGCTTTGCGAGACGGCGTTCGAGGCTTAGAGCATCGGCGGGTGCGCGCACTTTCATGTCGTTGTCGAAGTAGACGTAAACGTCGTGAGGACGGGCTTCGGTGGGGCTGAATGCGGAGACGCGCGTGCCGGCTGGCGGCCTGCCTCCAGCCCATGCCGCGATGCGATCGGCCCAGGTGGCGATGGCCTTCGGTCCGTAGCCGCTGGCGTAGAGCTCGCGCGAGCCGTGAAGGCGGCAGTAGACAAAATCCGCGGTGGCATCGACCAGGCGAGGCCAGCTCACCGTGTCTGCGCAGACGAGTGCGATGCGGTAGCGACGCAGCAGGCGAATGAAGTCCTCCGTGAGGAAGCTGTCGTGGCGAATCTCGATGGCGTGGCGCATGGGGCGTTTCTTGTCGGACTCCGTGCAGGCGCGGCCCTCGACCCTGTTGTCGTGCCGCTGGCTGAGGTCGGCGGCCTCTGCTGTGCTGCGGGGCAGGAGCTGAAAGAAATTTTCGAGCAGGGAAGCGTTGAAGGCGAAGTTCGGGGGAAATTGCCAGAGGATGGGGCCGAGTTTTGGTCCGAGGAGCAGCAGCCCGGAGGCGAAGAAGTTTGCGAGCGCCTGTTCGACGTTGCGCAGACGGAGCATGTGAGTGATATAGCGCGAGCCCTTTACGCTGAAGAGGAAGTCCGGCGGGGTGAGCTCGCTCCAGCGGAGAAAGCTGAAGGGCCGCTGCAGGCTGTAGAAGGTGCCGTTGATCTCAATGGTGGAGAAGCGCTCGGCGGCGTAGGCGAGCTCGCGTGCATGTGGTAACCGTGGCGGATAGAAAACTCCGCGCCACGGCGCGTAGTTCCAACCGGAGATGCCGACGCGGATGCGTCCCGTCTTGCACTGGGTTGCCGCCATGGTGACTGAGATAGCGAAAATGCCGCGCCAGGTGGATGGATGAGGGAAATGGTGCGCGATGCTGCATCCTAAGGGTGAAAGAACAACGAAATTGCCGACCAGATTCTGCTGAGGACGATTTTGCATGCACAGGTTTCGAGTGTGGGGGCCGCGGGCGAAGCATGTTTCCGTGGTGGTGGATGGCGAGCGGTATGCGATGGAGAGCGAGCCGCGCGGGTGGTGGGCGGCGACGGTGGAAAAGGCGCATGCGGGATCGCGCTATGGCTTTCTGCTGGATGACGTTGAAACCCCAGTGCCCGATCCGCGGTCGATGCGTCAGCCGGATGGGGTGCATGGGCTGTCGGAACTTGTGGACCACTCGTCTTTTGCGTGGAATGACGCGGGCTGGCGGCCGCCGACGCTCGCGAGCAGCGTGATCTATGAGCTGCATGTGGGCACATTCACGCCGGAAGGGACGCTGGATGCGGCGATCGGGCGGCTGGAGTACCTGTGCGAATTGGGCATCACGCATCTGGAGTTGATGCCGCTGGCCGCGGCGGAGGGTGAGCGCGGATGGGGCTATGACGGGGTGGCGCTCTACGCGCCGCTGGAGGCGTATGGCGGCCCGGATGCGGTGAAGCGCCTTGTGGATGCGGCGCATCGGCGAGGGCTTTCGGTGCTGATCGATGTGGTCTACAACCACTTTGGGCCGAGCGGGAACTACACCGGAAAGTTCGGTCCCTATCTCACTGAGCAGCACAAGACTCCGTGGGGCGGAGCGGTGAATTTTGAGGATGCGGGCTCGGCGGAGGTGCGCGAGTTTTTCATCGACAACGCGCTGATGTGGCTGCGCGACTATCACTTCGACGGGCTGCGCATCGACGCGGTGCACGCATTCATCGACCGATCGGCGATTCACTTTCTGGAGCAGCTTGAAGCAGAGGTGCGCACGCTGGGCAATCACACGGGCAGGCGCTACGCGGTGATTGCGGAGAGCGACCTGAACGATCCGCGGCTGGTGACGGAGCGGGAAGCGGGCGGCTACGGGCTGGACGCACAGTGGAGCGATGACTTTCATCACGCGCTGTGGGTTGTGCTGACGGGGGAGAGGACGGGTTACTACCAGGATTTTGGCAGCATGGCCGATCTTGCGACGGCCATCCGCGAGGCTTTTGTCTATCAGGGGCAGTATTCGCCGCACCGCAAGCGGAATCACGGCCGGTCGATTGGCGAGTTGCCGTCAGACCGCTTCCTTGGCTTTATTCAGAACCACGACCAGGTGGGCAATCGTGCGCAGGGGGAGCGGCTGAGCCAGATTGTGGACGTGGGACGCGCGAAGATCGCGGCGGCCATGGTGCTGCTCTCGCCATTTGTGCCGATGTTGTTTGCCGGGGAGGAGTTCGCCGCATCGACGCCCTTCCAGTACTTCACCGATTTTCAGGACAAGGAGCTGGGGCGGCTGGTATCGGAAGGGCGGCGGAGAGAGTTTGTGGCATTCGGCTGGGCGCCGGAAGAGGTGCCGGACCCGCAGGCAGAAGAGACGTTTCTGCGATCGAAGCTGCGGTGGGAGGAGGCAGGCGAGGGCGTCCATGCCGAGATGCTGGATTGGTATCGGCGGCTGATTGCGTTGCGCCACGCGGATATCGCTCTGAGCCAGAGTGCGTTACGTAGTGAATTACGGCGGGTGACGGTGGAGTTCGACGAGGAACAGAAGTGGCTGCGGATGAAACATGGTTCCATCGAAGTGGCATTCAACGCAGGCAGATCTGAGGTAAGTCTGCCCGTCAAGTACAACTACGAGGTGGCGTTGACCTCGACGCCGGAGGTGGCGTGGGTGGGGAGCGAATTGCGGCTGCCCGTGGGCAGCGTGGCGATGATGCGCGATCTCGACAGGGCAGGTAGTCGCGGATAGAGCCACAAATAAAACGTCATTCGGCGATCTATTCCCATTCACGAGCCATCTCAGGCTGGCGCTGGTGCACTCCTACTGAATGTCCCCTCCGGTCATCTCCAGGAGGTGGGCCGGGGGGAAAATTGCTTGCCAAAGCTGCCGGGGATAGTAGCTGAGATGGTCGCTGGGGGGGTCCCGGCTGCCACTCTGTTTCACGAAACTGTCGAGAGGGCGGCCATCGGCATGGTCATGCTCGATCTCGACGGCAGGATTCGGTATGCGAACACGGCGTATTGCGAGATGTCCGGTTATGCGGCGGCGAAGCTGCTGAACCGAAGATTTGTATCCCTCGAGCATCCCGAAGAACGGGCGGGGTTGCGTCAGCAACTCGTTCGCCTGCTGCGCGGCGAGCAGGACAATTTACGGCTGCCGAGCCGCCATATGCGCAAAGACGGCTCGGTGCTGTGGGTGCATGTCAGCGTTTCTCTGCTGCGGGATGACAAGGGAAAGGCGCAATCTGCGATGGCGGTCATCGAAGACGTGGCCCCGCAGCATAGGAGCGAAGACGCTCTCAAGGAGATTCGGGCGGAACAATTGCAGTTGATGGAGGCGATCCCGCAGATGGTGTGGGTGACTGGCCCCGCGGGCGAGCCGGAATATGTGAACGAACGCTGGCGCGTTTTCACCCGTGCCGTTCCCACCCAGGAGCCGTTTGGCGGGCTGGATCTGATTTATGGGGAGGATCGCGAAGGGGCTGCCGAGGTATTCGCGAATGCTTTGCGCACCGAGCGCCCGTACGAGGTGGAGTATCGGATGCGGAACGCGGATGGGAGCTATCGCTGGGTGCTGACGCGGGCACAGCCGCTGATGGATGCGATGGGCAGGGTGGCCCACTGGTTCGGCAGCTCGATGGACATCCACGAACGCAAGATCGCTGAGAGTTTGCTGCGCCGGACGGAAAAGCTGGCGGCAGCCGGCCGGCTGGCGGCATCGGTGGCGCACGAGATCAACAATCCGCTGGAGGCCGTGGGAAATCTGCTGTACCTGGCGCTGCATGAGCAGGGACTGCCGGCGGGTTCCAAGCGTTATCTGGGGCTGGCGAATGAGGAGCTGCGCCGCGTGGGGAATATCGTGAGCCAGACACTGGGCTTCTATCGCGATTCCGGCGGGCCGCAATCCCTCGATCTGTGCGCACTGGTGAATGACGTTCTGTCGCTCTACCAGCGCAAGTTCGATGCACGGCAGATCCGGGTAACACGCAGCGTGGAAAGCGTGATGGTGGACGGCGTTGCAGGGGAGCTGCGTCAGGTGGTGGCGAACCTGCTGTCCAACGCGCTGGATGCGATGGAGCCGTACGGTGTACTCGCGATCGAGGTGCGGACGCATCGGGACGAGGTACGGATGTCCATCTCCGATACCGGGCATGGCATGCCCCAGCCGGTGCTCGACCACATCTTCGAGCCGTTCTTCACTACGAAAAAAGACGCGGGGACGGGATTGGGGCTGTGGGTGTCGAAGGGCATAGTGGAAAAGCACCAGGGACGGCTGGAGGTGGCGAGCAGCCAGGAGGCGGAAGACCATGGGACCGCCTTTGTGATGACGCTGCCGCGGCGTGGTGCGTTGCGGCTGTCTGCGTGAGGCGGGTCGATCGAGCGGCGCTTGCGCCGATATGTAAAAAAGATAAAAGAGGTCCTTCACTCCACCCTCGATTACGTTCAGGATGGCGAGGAAGTTGCCAGGGCTGGTCGCGTTTCGTCGAGAGGACGAGTGACAGGGGCTCGTCGCATTTTGGCAAGCAGGGTTGCTTAGACCGGAGTGAGCACAGGCTCGTCGCCGTCGAGCGCGGCGAAGAAGGTGTCCCGCCAGTCGTGGATATCGTGACGACGTACCCAGGCGCGCATGCGCATCATGCGCCGGCGCTGTTCTGTCGGCTCCATGACCATGGCACGGTTGATGGCCTCGGCGATGCCGAGCTCGTCGTAGGGATTTACCAGCAGTGCGCCGCGGTATAGCTCCGGAGCCGCGCCGGCGAACTCGCTGAGGACGAGCACGCCATCGTTCTCGGTGCGCGCGGCGCAGAATTCCTTGGAAACGAGGTTCATACCATCTTTCAAGGGGGTGATGAGGGCGAGGCTCGCCGCGCGATAGAGAGCCAGGAGCTCCTTTCGCGGCAGAGAGCGATGGACGTAATGGATGGGCACCCAGCCGGGCTGACTGTGCTCGCCGTTGATGTGGGCGACGAGCTGCTCGATCTCATGCATGAGGCGGCGGTAGCTGACGATGCTCTCGCGGCTGGGCACGACGACCTGATAGAGCGAGATGCGGCCGCGGGTTGCCGGGTAGTCGCGCAGGAGACGGGCGAAGGCGCGCAGCCGCTCCGGGATGCCCTTGGTGTAGTCCAGCCGATCGATACCGATGGCGATGCGGACGCCATTGAGCTGGCGGCGTATCTCGAAGGCGCGGCGTCCTACCTCCGGACTGGCGGCGCCCTCGGCAAACTGCTCGAAGTCGATGCTGATGGGAAATGCCTGAATGCGTGATCGCCGCGAGCGATAGGTGACGATGCGGAAGTCGTGCTGCCGCTCGACTTCCGCTCCGGGAAGAAAGGTGCGGATGCAGGCCACCATGTTGCGCTCGTCGCGGGGAGTTTGTACGCCCAGCAGATCGTGCTCCAGCAGGCCCTCGAGGATGGTGCGGCGCCAGGGGAGCTTTTCGAAGATGTCCGGTGCGGGGAAGGGGATGTGCATGAAGAAGGCGAGCACGCCTTCCGGCCTCTTGAGGCGAATCTGCCGGGCCACGTCCATCAACTGGTAGTCCTGTATCCAGATGACGTCACCGGGTTGGGAGGCCTTGAGCGTGACGGCGGCGAAGCGCTGATTGACGCGCTGATAGAACTCCCAGTAACGCGGTGCAAAGTTGCAGCGAGACTGGAGGTCGTGAAAGAGCGGCCACAGGATTTCGTTGGAGAAGCCCTCGTAAAAATTTGTCTGCTCCTCGCCGGAGAGGAAGACGGGAAGATAGCGCACCGATGCGCCGCGGGTGGTGGAGGAGAGGACTTTGCGTACTTCGGCATCGTGCGCCTCGCCGTTGCTGGCGTGGCCGGTGCTGCCGACCCAGATGCCGCCATATTCCGAGAGGATGGGGGTAAGGGCGCTGACCAGACCACCGCTGGAAGGCGCAGCCGACATGTGACCGCTTTCGTCTTTTTTGATGGAGACGGGCAGCCGATTGGAGACGACGAGGAGGCGATGCCGCGGCGCTGCATCCGCTGCCTGCTTTTTGTGTTCGACCATCACCGGACTGCCCTTTCGGCGGCGTGGATCCAGGCATCGAGGAAGGCGAGAAGATCCTGCGGCGGACGGAGCCAGTATGCGGCCTGGCTGGGACGGGGCTCCGCGCGGACGAGCAGCGTGAGTCCTCGGCCGCGAAGGGCGGCGAAGGCATCCTCGTCCGTGGTGTCGTCTCCGAGGTATGCGGCGGTGGCGGTAGGGAAGCGGGTCAGCATGTGAAGGGCCGCATGACCTTTATGGATGGAATCCGAGCGCACTTCGATGCCTCCGTCGAAGACCAGAAGCTGCAATCCGGCACGCTCGCCGGCGGCGCGAAAGGCGTCCCGGGCGACCTGCTCCACTTTCTCCGCGGCAGCGGGGGGAAGGCCGCGCCAATGCGCGGCGAGGCTGGCGGGTTTTCGCTCGACCTGCGCGGCGAACCCGGCCTGGTCGAGCGCCTTCTCCAATTGATGGAGCGCGGCCTGCTGCGCCGGTGCGAGGTTGGCAGAGGTATACACGCCGTCTGCAGTGAGATGCTCGCGCCCGTGCGAGCCCCATATTTCGACGGAGTGCCGCGTGGGGAGGAGTGAGGCGAGTTCGCGGGCAGAACGCCCCGTAACCAAGGCCAGATGGACGGAGGGCATGGTGCTGAGGCGATCCAGGCGCTCAGCAATACCGGGCCAGGGCAGCGCCTGCATGCGGTCGTCGCGGAACGGAGCGAGCGTGCCGTCGTAGTCCAGCATCAGCAGCGATGGTCCGCGGCCGACCTGAGCCAGAGACTCGGCACCGGAGTTCCAGTGAGGAGGAGCGACGAGCATGATGTTCCCCTGCATCCGAGCAAAAGCACCGATATCATGATCCGGAGAGAGCGGTTCTGTGCGGCCGTTCCTTAAGAGCGAGTGCGTTCGCAGTTGCGTCCTACCTTACACTGTCTGTTCTTCTGCATTGGATGCGCGCGGTGAACGTTTCCAGCGAGGCCGAAATCAAAAGAACGTAACCTTCGTTCAAACATCTGAGAGAAAGCTATTGCTAAGATACTTCTGGGGAGATACTGCTCCACTCTCCCCGCAGTTACAAATACGGATTCTTGAGGCCCCCAAATGACACGACACGAGATCATAGTCGCGCTGGACCAGGAGATTCAGCGGCTGGAAACAGCTCGCACTTTGATACGGAACTCACGCGATGTAGCTGCCGACATTTCGCTGAGAAACGGCCATGCAAAACCGGCTGCCAGGCGGCATATCAGCCCGGAAGGACGCAGACGCATCATCGAGGCACAGCGTCGCCGCTGGGCCAAGCAAAAGAAAGAGGACACGAAGGGCAAGTAGGCATTGCGACCCTTTTGTGCGCTTGACCCGTGAATAGATCGATGACAGACGCCGTGCTGCGCGTCAAACTGCTCGACCCGGACGCGAAAGCTCCCACCGTGGCCCATCCGGGCAGCGATCTGGGCTTCGACCTCTACGCTTTGGACGACGTAGTGCTGGAGCCTGGCGTGATGGTGCGCGTGCGCACCGGCATTGCGGTGGAAGGGCCGGAAGGCTACGGATTTGTGTTGGGCGACCGCTCCTCCATGGCGGCCCGCGGTGTGACCTACGCAGGCGGGCGTATCGATGCCGGCTATCGTGGCGAGATCCTGGTGTGCCTGGTGAATGTAAACCAGCCAACTTACACACTTGTGGAAGAGCGCGATGCCAACGGTACCCTCCGCGGTGTGACTCTCGTAAAGAGCGATGTCATTGTGCATCTGCATAAAGGAGATAAGATCGTGCAGATGACGCCGCTGCGTGCCTCTACGGAGTGGCCTGTTACGGTGGTTGAAAACTTGACAGAAAGCCGACGCGGCGAGCGCGGCTTTGGATCGAGCGGCCGCTAGATTCTTATTTCCCCATTGAGGTAGAGCAAGATGGCCGCAGGAAGTCAGGCGCAGGAACTGAAGCAGCGCATCGAGAGCCGCACAGCGCGTGTCGGCATCATCGGGCTGGGATACGTAGGGCTGCCACTAGCATTGCTTTTCAGCGAAAAGGGCATTCGCGTGACGGGCTTCGATATCGACGAGTCCAAAGTCACGACATTGAACGGCGGCGGCTCCTACATTGTCCGCATTTCGCCCGCAGAGATTGCACGCGCGCGGGCGAACGGCTTTGAAGCGACCAGCGACTACGATCGCCTGCGTGAGATGGACGTGGTGCTGATCTGCGTGCCGACGCCGCTGAACGAATACCACGAACCGGATCTGAGCTATATCACCGACACAGTGAAGGCGTTGGCGCCGCGGCTGCGCAGCGGACAACTGATCGTGCTGGAGAGCACGACGTATCCGGGGACAACGGAAGAGGTCGTGGTGCCGCTGCTGGAGAAGGGCAACGGCACGGGGTTGAGTGTCATACGCGGCGATGACGGAAAGGGCGATGTGTTCGTGGCGTTTTCGCCGGAGCGCGAAGATCCGGGCAATGAGACCGTTGCGAGACAGGACATTCCGAAGGTGGTGGGCGGCGTGGATGCGATGGCGACGCAGCTTGGCTGCGCGCTCTATGGCAGCATCTTCAACCGGACGGTGCCGGTGAGCAAGCCGGCAGTGGCAGAGATGACGAAGCTGCTGGAAAATATCTACCGCTCGGTGAATATCGCGCTGGTGAATGAGCTGAAGCAGCTTTGCGCGCGCATGGGCATCGATATCTTCGAGGTGATTGAGGCAGCGAAGACCAAGCCGTTCGGATTCCAGCCGTTCTATCCCGGGCCGGGGCTGGGTGGCCACTGCATTCCGATCGATCCGTTCTATCTCTCATGGAAGGCGAAGCAGTTCGACTTTCAGACGCGCTTCATCGAACTGGCGGGAGAGATCAATGGCCGGATGCCGTACTACGTGGTGGATGAAACGGCGGCGGCGCTGAACGAGCATCGCAAGCCGCTGAAGGGTTCGCGCGTGCTGGTGCTGGGAATGGCCTACAAGCGCGATATCGATGACCTGCGCGAGTCTCCCTCGCTGACCATCATTGAGCTATTGCAACGGCGCGGCGCGCTGGTGGAGTACAACGATCCATTCTTCCCGACGGTGGGCCGCGGGCGGCACTATGACCTGCACATGCGCAGCGTGCCGCTGGACAAGATTGGCGAATACGATTGCGTGATGATCGTGACCGATCACTCGAGTTATGACATCAAGGGGATTGTGCGGGACGCGCAGCTCGTCGTCGATACGCGCAATGCAACGAAGGGAATCGATTCGCCGAAGATCGTTCGCTGCTGAGCTATTTCGGCTTCTTTCCGCTGACAGCGGCGATCGCTTTTTGCGTGAGCCGCTGTTTTGTCTTAGGCAATTCCGCCCAGGGATCGTGCGCGAGACGCTTGCGCCATTCGGGGAACTCTGCGACCAGGCAGCGCGGGGCGGCGTCTGCTTTGAGCTCGCTCCATGCCATCGGTACGGAGACAGGAACGCCATTGCGGCTGCGCGGCGAGTAGGGCGCTACGGCTGTGGCGCCGCGTTCGTTGCGGAGATAGTCGAGATAGATGCGGCCGGTGCGCGCCGCCTTGGTCATCTTGGTGATGTAGAGCGACGGGTTTTCTGCTTCCATGGCGAGCACGAAGTGATGGGCAAACTCCTTGACCGTGGCCCAGTCATGCTCGCACTGGATGGGGGCGACGACGTGCAGGCCCTTGCCGCCAGTGCTTTTCAGGAAGGATTCGAGGCCGAGCTTCTTCAAACGTGCGCGCACTTCGGATGCCGTGTCGGCGAGCGTCTTCCAATCGATGCTTGCATCCGGATCCAGATCGAAGATGATGCGGTCTGGGTGCTCGAAGTCGCTGGCCGGCGCACCCCAGGGGTGCAGTTCCATGACATTGAGCTGGCCAAGCTCGGGAATGACGGAGGCGTCCGAGAGGGTGATGTATGGCTCCGGTTTGCCGCTTTTGCGATCGACGATCTCGACTGAGCCGATGCCTTTGGGCAGGCCCGGCTTGACGTGCTTCTGGAAAAAGCACTTTGCCGCTGTGCCGGAAGGGCAGCGCACGATGCTGAGCGGACGGTCCGCGATGTGCGGGAGGATGTGGCTTGCGACCTCTGCGTAGTAGGTGACGAACTGCTGCTTGGTGAGCCCGCTTTCGCGATCGATCACCTTGTCGGGATTGGTGATGCGCGGCAGCGTCGAGCGCGGACGGTGCTGTCGACAGCGGCGTGCAGCGTGGCGGCGAGTTGCGGTGGACCGCGCATTCGGTATGCCGCCGGTGGCCTTTTCGCGAACGACTTCGCTTGCGGGCTTGTCCTCGCGCAGGCCCTTGAACGATGCCTGGCGCACCAGATTGTCGGTGGTCCAGGTGCTGAAGGCGACCTCCGCGACGAGCTGCGGCTTTACCCAGAGAGCGCCCTTGCGTTCTGCAGTGCCGACCGCGAGAAACGGGTTCTTCTCCGAACGGATGGCTTCGAGCTTCTCGCGAATCTGTACCTGAGACTTTTGCGTAAATCCGGTGCCTGCCCGGCCTGCGTAGAGGAGCTTTCCATCCTGATGGTAGCCAAGCAGAAGCGCGCCGAGGCCATCGCCGCCCTTGGTGGGCAAGGTGAAGCCGCCAATGACAAACTCCTGCCGCAAGCCGCATTTCACTTTCAGCCAGCTTGCGCTGCGGCCGGAGAGATACACGCTGTCGGCACGCTTAGAGACGATGCCTTCCGCGCCGTGGCGGCAAGCTTCCTCGAAGATGGCGGCCTTTTCGTCGCGTACATGCTCGCTGATCCGGATGGCGTCGTCGTCCAGGTCTTCGACGAGTTGCGCGAGCAGGTCCTTCCGTTCGGTGAGCGGCAAGGGTACGCAGCGAGTGTCCGTTGAGATGCAGGAGATCGAAGACGTAGTAGTGCAGCGCGTGTTTCGCGCCCTCCTGGAAGGCAGTCTGCAGTGCGGCGAAGCTGCTGATGCCGTTCTCGTCGAGGACGATCACTTCACCATCGAGCAGCGCAGCTTTTGCGGATAGCTCAGCAAGCGCGGTGGCGATGGGGCGCATGCGATGCGTCCAATCGAGACCGCTGCGAGTGAGCAGTTGCACTTTGCCATTTTCGACGCGCGCCTGCATGCGATAGCCATCGAGCTTGAGCTCGTGCAGCCAGTCTTTACCGGTGGGAGGAAGCTCCGATGCGGAGGCGAGCTGCGGGGGAATGAACTTGGGCAGCGGCTCGGTCTTTGCGCCTTTCGGGACGGTGATGCTGCGCTTCTTAGCGATCTTTACAGCTTTCTTCCCCGAGCCAGCCGCCTTGGCACGCTCGTCGGCGGCGAGGCCGGTGCGCGAATCCCATACGTGATCGGAGGCGCTGCCGATGGCATCGAGGTCGCGATGCGTGATGACACTGTCGGGCGCTTCATCGACGATGGCGGGCGCGTCGGCGGCTGCGCTCGTATTCGTCGTGCTCCTTAATGAGCAGCCAGTTTGGTTTGGACTCCTGCGCGGCCTTGCCGCCCATGCGGACTAAGGTCCAGTGGCCCTGAAGCTTGTGCCCGTGCAGGATGAATTTGAGGCGGCCGGTGCGGAAGCCTTCGTCGGCGTCGCCCACCGGCTCCCATGTCCCGGTGTCCCACAGCATGACGGTGCCGCCGCCATACTGTCCTTTTGGGATGGTGCCTTCGAAGCCGCCGTACTCCATGGGATGATCTTCGACCTGGACGGCGAGGCGCTTGTCCGCGACGACGTAGCTTGGGCCTTTGGCGACGGCCCAGCTTTTGAGCACGCCATTCCAGCCGAGGCGGAAGTCGTAGTGCAGCCGCGTGGCCGCGTGCTTCTGGATGACGAAAGGGAGGCCGTCGGATGGCGTCTTTGCCTTTGCGCCGCCGCGGGGTTCCGCGGTGGTGGCGAAGTCGCGCATCTTGCGGTAGCGGCTGAGTTGCGCATCCACCGCTGCGGAGGGCGTCTGGGTTCGCTTCGTGGCCTTCTTCGTGCGTGCGGGCATCGTCAGGCGGCCTTACGGCGGCGGGTTTTGGCATGGCCGCCGGCGGCGTGTTCCGTCTTGCGCTCTGCGAGGCTCTTCTTCAGAGCATCCATCAGATCGATCACCTTGCCGGGCTTCGCCTCCGCAGGACGTTTCGGCAACGGCTTGTTGCCCAGCTTCGCCTTCACGAATTCACGAAGCGCCGCCTCGAAATCGTCTTTGAAAGCGGCGGGTTCGAACTCCTCACTGTAGGACTTGATCAATTCCTGCGCCATGGTGAGCTGCTTCTTGTCGACCGAAGGTTTCTTGAGGTCCTTATAGTAACTGGCCGCGTCGCGCAGTTCTTCTTCGTAGCGAAGCAGATACATATTCAGCCAGGGAGAGTCTGTGTCGGTGGGAGGCGCGATGGCGACGAAGTGTTCGCGTCCGCTGAAGGTGATCTCAGAGAGGCCGACGCGTTCGCTCTCGCGCAATGCGCGGCTCATGGTCGCCATGGTGCGGGCCTGCGCTTCGTCTTTGGGGATGAGGAAGTAGGGACGCTCAAAGAACGCCGGATCGACCTCATCGCGCGGGACGAAGTGCTCGAGCGTCACGGTCTTTTGTCCGGGCAAGCGCAGGCGCTTGAGATCTTCCGGCTCGATGACGAGATATTTTCCCTTCTCGTACTCGTATCCCTTGGCGACATCTTCTGCCTCCACATCTTTATCGTCGGCCGTCTTGCGGTGGTGGATCCGTTCGCCGGTCTTGCGATCGACTTCGTGGAAAGCTACCTGCCGCGCCGACGTGCTTGCCGGCACAATGCTAACTCCAAAGGAGACGAGGGATATCTGAATCTGTCCTTGCCATATAGGTCGCGCCATGGACGCTGTGATTCATCGCGGCGCGGATTGGCTGCCCGTTCACGGCGGACAGCCGCGCTATTCGGCCACCTTGTCGACGGCCAGGTTGTCGAATGAGGTGTGGTCCCAGCCGGAACCGATGCCGATCATGCCGTGGGTGTGGCTCTGGTCCTGGAGGTTGGCGACGGCTTTGCCATCGATGGCGGCATGGATGGTGCTGCCGTGGAAGCTCAATTCCATGGTGTGCCAGTGCGCTTGATCGAGCGTGAGGCTGCCGTCGGCGAGCTTTTTCTCGGCTTTCTTGTAGACGGTTGCGAGCAGCGCCCAGTGGCCATCGGCCTCGACGCGGAGAACGTAGCCGCTGGGATAGCGGGCCTTCTGATCCTGGAAGACATCGGCGGAGTCGATGCGGCCGATCAGGGTGGCGACGCCATCGGCGGGGAGGCGGAAGTCCGTGCGCTCGCGATAGTCGGTCCAATCGATGTTGCCGGCCAGGGTCCATGGGTCGGGAAGCGGACCCCAGGGAATCGGCTTCCTGGTGATGACCTGCTCCAGGCACTTGCCGGGCCTGCCGGTGCAGGGATGCACCTCGTAGGCGCCATCCTGGTCCGAGAGATAGGCGGGGGCCCGCAGCAGCGGAGTCTTCTCAAACGAGTCGTCATAGGGGAAGGGGAAGGGCTTGCTGGGCGGCGGCTCGGCGGCGCCCTTGTGCTGGCCGGTGGTGGTGGTGATGGTGTAGAGCGAGTCCGGATCGAAGGTGTAGGTGAAGCTGCCGTCATGCGGCGTGATATCGCCGACGTGCTCGAAGGTGCGCTGCTGGTTAGTCTCCCACACGTGAAGCGCGCCGTGGCCGAGTGAACTCTTGATGGCGACTGTCATTCTCGTGGGCTGCTTGCTATTGATGGTTTCGACCACCATGCTCCAGTCGCGGCCGTTGGGGGACGCGAGGGTGACGTAGCTGCCGGGGGAGAGTTGCCCCGAGGCGTCCTTGAGATAGCGCCAGCCGGGCTGCACGAATTGCGTGGTGTGGGCGGTGGCCCAGATAGCTCCCTGAACGTCGTAGTGGCCGGACCACGGCGTGTTGGCGTACATCAGGCCGGAATTCGGGGCCGCGAGGATGTCGTAGTAGGAGGTGACGGGGCTCCAGATTTCGGTTTTTGTGAAGTGGCCTTCGAGATAGTTTTCGTTGTAGAGGTGCGCGAGGCTGCGGCCGCCGATGGCCCAGTCGCGCGAAAGAATATTGGAGGCGCTGGACTCGGGCTGATCTTCACTGGACCAGAGCGGCTTGCCGGCGCTGGTGGCATCGGCCGGCGTGGTGAGCTTGCCCTTCTCGCGCGGGTAATGGACGCTGACGACATCCACAGCGTTGGCGAGCGCGGGGTCTTTGCGCATGGCGTCGAGGATGCTCCACTGGCCTCCGCCTTCGTGGGGATACTCATCGCAGCAGACGATCTTCGTGCCGGGGCGCTGCTTGTTCAGGACGCCGCGAAGCGTCTTCACGTATTGCGGATCAAATGGCGTCTCATTCCAGATGCCGGTGTAGGGAATGTTGAGGTTATATTGCGATTGCGCGCCGTTGAGGAAGACGGCGGCGTATTGGGCCATGGCGGGAGTGTAGAGCGTGGGCTTTCCGGTG
Source organism: uncultured Acidobacteriaceae bacterium (assembly GCA_963750845.1). Taxonomy (GTDB): domain Bacteria; phylum Acidobacteriota; class Terriglobia; order Terriglobales; family Acidobacteriaceae; genus KBS-83. The sequence continues at coordinate 21,467 of CAVVSP010000027.1, read as the reverse complement.
CCGCCTGGGCCAACCCAGCCGGGCGCGCCCCAGGCGAGCGTGTCGAGGATGATCTTTGGGTTGCGGCGATGCGCTTGCTGCATCAGCCACCATTCGTAACCGCGAGTGAAGTTTTTATCCTGCGGGGTGCGCATATGGCTGGGCTCGGAGCCATCGGTGGAGTTGACGTCGCTGCCGATTTCGACCTTGAGATGCTGGAGTGCTGCGCCGTAGTTTGGCCGGAAGAGATAATCGAGCACCTGGGAGCGGTAGGGCTCGGGATAGTCGTAGAGCAGGCGCGACGACGCCCCGGCGCTGACCGCGCCCAAACCATCGAAAAAAGGCCCGGGGCGGGCAGGGTCGAGGGTGACCGAAACAGATTGCGCGAGAGCGACTGCAGGGGCCAACGAGCAGAGAAATAGGGCGAGAGATGAGCGAACGTACATTCTTTATTCCCGTTCCAGAAGTTTTGGTAAGAAATGCTGAAGAAAAGGAGCCCCACCTGATCGCATCCGGTGGGGCAGGGAAAGAATACAAATCGGTTCAGGACATGGCTAGAAGTAGTACTTCGCCGCGAGTTGGAAGAAACGCGGGTTGGGGGTAAACGCGCCGAGCGAGCGCGTGCTGGTAATCTGGCCGCCGTTGGAGTTGTCATTTGCACCGCCGTTACCCGGTTGGCCGAAGGCTGGCGTGTTGAAGAGGTTGAAGATGTCGGCGCGCACCTGCAAATACTGATGCTCGAAAGTGTCAAAGTTCTTGAAGACGCTCATATTGATGCGCTGATAGCCGGGCCCATAGATTTGATTTCGTGCTGTGCCCAGGTAGGGGAGCACCGCGCTCGGCGTAGTGAGCGGCTGTCCGATGGGATCAGCATCGGTCTGCGTGTTGGGAATGTCGCTGCCCGGCAGTGGATTGCCAAACGCGCACGGATTGAACCAGTTGGTGACGTTGCGAGTCTTGGTTGCGCACTCGGTTCCCGCATTCGACGGGTCGGGTGAGCCGCCGCTGGTGTAGGGATCGTGTAACAACACCGCTCGGGCTGCGTTGGCGCCGTTCGCTCTGCTATTGTTCGGAGTCACGGTGAACGGATTGCCGGTCTGCGCCACGAAGACCAGATCCGCCGCCCATCCGCCGGCTACCTCGTTTGCCAAGCCGCCGCGGTTGAGGAACTCGCGCCCTTTGCCGAAGGGCAGTTGGTAGCTGGCGTTGAGCGTGACACGGTGACGCACATCCCAGTCGGAGTTGGTGTATTCGTAGCCGATGGGAAGGACGAGTGCGCTGCGATAGGTATTGGCACCTCCATCGAGCGGCGTTGCAGTGTCATCCAACGCGTGACTGTAGGTATAAGTGGCGAGGAAATACAGCCCCTTCGAATTCCGTTTCTCGAGTGTCACCTGGCCGGAGTTATAGCTGCCCACACCTTCATATGCGATGTACTGCGACCCGCCGAAACCGGGGAAGGGGCGGATGTTCTGTGAGCTGTCCTGCGGACCTACCAGTCCAAATGGAGCATTTTGATCCGGGAAGGCCGTCAGGCGACGCGAAACATTCCCCACATAGCCGGTGGTGAGGCTGAGCGTGGGCGAAAAAGCATATTGCGTTGAGATGTTGTACTGCTCACTGTAGGAGCTGCGGAACTGCGTCTGGGATCCGACCAGTCCCGGCGTACTGAGGAAGTTCTGAAGGCCTTGATTGATCGCATCCTGGAAGCCTGTCGCCAGGGTCAGGCCATCGGTGGGGCACACGTTCGCTGTCGTGCTGCAGCCCGGCGCGGGGAAGCCGGAGGAGAAGGAGAAGGGATAGTTGAAGCCCGGATTCGGCGCACCGCCAATGCTCTCCAGTCCGCCATAGAACAGGCCGAAGCCGCCGCGCACCACGAAGCGGTCGGTGGGACTGTAGGCGAAGCCAACGCGTGGGCTGACATTGGTGTACTGCGAGTCCACCAGGGAGCGATTGCCGCTGTACACCAGGTTGATATTGTTCTTGGCGAGCAGGCTCAGGAAGGTGGGCGCGAGCGGCACGTTGCGCTTGCTGTCTACCAGCACATAGTTCGCCGTGCCCGATCCTGGTCCGGTGATAGACGTGGGATACCAGTTCGCCTGGTTGTCGTGGCGCTCCTGCGTCGGTTGATAGTAGTCGTAGCGGATACCCAGATTCAGGGTCAGCCGCGGCAGGATCCTCCAATCGTCCTGGAAGTAGCCGGAGTGGTACCAGCGCACGTTATCGATGTTGAAGTAGTTGGATATCCCGGCGCTGTTCTGTTGATCGGCAATGAAGTCGGCTACTCCCGAGCCAGTAAAACTCTGCCCTGGGACCGAGGTATAGAAGCCGGTGTAGTTGTAGCCGCCGTGCGGGTTAATAGGGGCGGTGGTAGAGAAGCGCACATGTTGGAAGGCCACGCCAGCCTTGAGGGTGTGGTTGCCAGCGACCTTGGTCACGTTGTCCAGAATCTGGAAGACGTTCTCGTATTCGATCGCCGGATAGAAACCCGGCGAGCCAAAGCTGCTGATGCCAGTGATGCTGGTGCTGGGCAGCCCGCCATTGTTCTTCTGGAACGGGATGCCGCCCAGCCCCACGGTGGGCGCGATATTCTGCTGCGCGCCCGGCTGCAGGAATTGAAAGTGCCCCCAGTTGTAGCCGAAGCGGAACTCGTTCGCCAAGGTCTGCGTGAACTCATGCGTTTCGCTCAGTGCATAGTTCTCGCCCATGTTGATGGTCGGTCCGTCGGACCCATAACCACCACCGTCGAGAATCGGACCGAGCGGCGGAGCATAGTCGCCGCGCTCATTGTAGTAGCTCATGCGGAAGAAGGCCTGGTCGTGCTGGGTCGCATTCCAGTCGATACGGCCATCCCACTGCACGGTGTTGTCGATGTTGTTGTTGTTCACAACGTAGTTGTTGTAGGTCTTGCCGCCGTTGGCGTTTGGCAGCGGATACAGATTGAGGAGACCCTGCGCGATGGAATTGATCTGGCTGGCGCAGAACACGTTCTGCTGGCCATTGCAAGTCAGGGGCGCCGAGCCCTTCGATCCCGGCTGGTAGAGCAACGTCGGCTGGCTTGCGCCAGTGAGGCCCGTATTGAGCAGTTCGCTGAAGTTGCCCTGACGCATCAGCGGGGTGGGCACCGTGTAAGTGGCGGTGTTGCCGAAGATGATGCGGTTGGCCTCGACGTCACCGAAGAAGAAGAGGTGGTCTTTCAGGATAGGGCCGCCGATGGTGCCGCCGAACTGGTTCTGCCGGTACTTCGGCTTGGTCTTCGCGAAGTAGTCGACGGCATCCAGCGTATCGTTGCGCCAGTACTCCCATAGGTTGCCATGAAGGCTGTTGTTACCGCTTTTGATCGAGGCGTTGATCACGCCGCCTGCAGAGTGGCCGAACTGCGCATCATAGTTGCTGGTCTGGACTTTGAACTCGGCCAGCGCGTCGGGCGGAGGCTTCACCACGAAGCTCGCACCGTTCAAAAAGTCCACCGCGTTTGAGTTATTGTCTACGCCATCCAGTACAAAATTGTTCTGCTCCGCGCGCTGTCCATTGGCGTTGAAGTCACCTTTGCCCTCGCCGCGCGATCCATTAGATTGCGTAACGCCGGCCGTCAACTGGGCGATGAAGACGTAGTTGCGACCATTGAGCGGGGTATCGTTGATCACCTGCGAGCTGACCACCTGTCCGGTGGACGACTGCTGCGTCTCCAACAACTGGGCTACGCCGGAGTTTACCGTCACGGTTTGAGCTACGTTGCCGGCCTGCAGCTTGATATCGGCCGAGAGCCGCTGGTTCACGTTCAATACCAGGCCGGGCAGAGAAGTAGTGGAAAATCCTGGCGCGGACGCGGTCACCGTATAGTTGCCAATCTTTACTGGCGAGAAGACGTACCCCCCGGCCTTGTTTGCTGTGCTCTGCAGGACCAGGCCGGTATCGTTCTCTGTAAGCGTGACCTGAGCGTTTGGCACGACAGCGCCCGAAGGGTCTGTCACCGTGCCGGCAATAGTGCCTTGGTCGATCTGCGCCATGCACGGCACGCCCTGCAGAACAAGGCAGGAGCCTATGGCGGAGAGCAGAGCACACAAAATACTCCGGCACGTCCATCCTCTCCACCGCCCAAATTGCGAAAGTGTGACTTCCCCGAATATGCGCTGCATGATGCCTCCCTGAAATCTACGATGAAAGCCCATTTTCGTTTACGTTACCGACAAATTTTCTAAACGCCGCAAAGAATAGCACGCGAATAGGAAGGCGCGCCACGAAGAAAACTGCTTCAAACCGATAAGAATGCCCTCATTATGAGCGCATGAAAACCCTGAACGCGGCCGGAGCCCATCGGGCCTAGGAAGAATTGACAATTTACAGCAACTTTATCGGTAACGTGCACGAAGGGACAGAGAAGATGACGGTAAAGCGGGGCGGCTGCGCTAGGATGCAGGTTGCATGGACAAAGGAAAGAAGCCAGCGGGTATCAAGGATGTTGCCAGGGCCCTTGGAATCTCCATCGCCACGGTCGATCGCGCCTTTCACGATCGCCCCGGGGTGAACCCAAAGACGCGAGCGCGCGTGCTGGCGATGGCGCAGAAGTTGAATTACCGGCCGAACCTGGCGGCGCGCAACCTGAAACTGAATCGCCGTCTGAGTATCGCGGTCTACCTGCCGGAGCAGATCCATTCGTTCTTCACGCCACTGCTGGAAGGCGTACGTTCGGCGGCAGACAGCGTCTTCGGCGTAGAGATCGATGTGGAATACCGCACGTATCCGCGTATGGGCGAAGGCGATCTCGCACTGCTGGAATCGATTCCCGATGGACGCTTTGACGGCGTCATCTTCACGCCGGGCGACCCCCAAAAATCCGAGGCGGCCATCAACAGGCTGAGCCGCGCCGGCACCGCGATGGTATGCGTAGCCAGCGACGCACCGCATAGCGAGCGCACGGCTGCCGTGTCGATCGATGCATACGTGAGTGGTGCGCTGGCTGCAGAGCTGCTGGGGCGCACCATTCAACGGAACGGCACGGTCGCGATGATCACGGGCGAGTTGCACGTTCTGGATCATGCGGAGAAACTACGCGGTTTTGCGGCCAACCTCGCACTGCTGGCACCACACCTGTCGTTGCTGCCGGTGGTGGAGTCTCATGAGAGCGCGCAGGAAGCGCTGCGACAGACGCGCAGCCTGCTGAAGCGCAATCCGGAGGTGGCCGGCATCTACGTGAGCACCGCGAACAGCCTGCCGGTGCTGCGCGTTCTGGAGGAGCAGCAGCTACTGGGGAAGGTGCAGGTGCTGTGCACGGATCTGTTTCCGGAGCTGATTCCGCTTCTCGAAGGCGGGCGCATTCTGGCAACGCTCTATCAGCGGCCATTCGCGCAGGGAAAGACGGCCTTCGAGATACTGCTGCGTTACCTGGTGGAACGTGTGCGCCCGGAGCGGGCGGCGACGCGCCTTGCACCCCACACCGTATTCCGCAGCAATCTGCCGCTCTTCGCCGATCGCGTACGCAGCAAAGTGCGTAGCGAGGTTGGTGCGGAAGCACGGAGCGTCTGACGATTTGGAGTCAGTGCGCGGCGGCGCCTTCAATCTGATCTTCGATCTGCTCCAGACTGCGCCCTTTCGTTTCAGGCACCAAACCACGCACGCAGACCCAGCCGACCAGGCAGGTGACGCCATAAATCACGAAGGCTCCGGACTGGCCAAAGGCGCCGGTGAGCGCGGGAAAAGAAAATGTGAGCAGGAAGGACGAGGCCCACAACGCGGAGACAGCCAGGGAGACGCCGCGTGCACGAATGCGGGTGGGGAAGATCTCCGTGATCAACACCCAGGTGACCGGCGCGAGCGTCATGGCATAGCAACCGATCGCGCATAGCGTGAGCAGCAGAATGGGCAGACCGCGTAAGTGCAGGTGATAGACAATTGCCAGCGCGATATGGACAATGCCAACACTGGCACAGCCGAGCAGCATGAGAAAGCGGCGGCCGATGCGATCGACGAAGAGCATCGCCAGCAGCGTGAAGACGAGGTTGATGGCGCCGGTGATCACGATGTTGAACAGGATGTCGTTTACGCCGTACCCGGCGCTGCGATAGACCTCTTCTGCGTAGTTGAAGAGGATGTTGATGCCGCTCCACTGCTGCAAGACCGCGAGCCCGATGCCGATGAGTGCCAGGCGCCGCACGCCCGGTGACGCGAGCTCCCGCCAGCCGGTTTCTTGCGCGCGATCGTGCTGCAGGTGCTCCGCAATGCTGTGCACCGTGCTGCCTGCGTAGTCGCGGCCGCCCATGCGCGCAAGGATTGTCTCCGCGTCCGCAGTTCGATGACGGGAGATCAGCCAGCGTGGGCTCTCTGGAATGACACTTGCGAGAACAAATAACAACACCGCCGGCACAGCGACTGCGGTGAACATCCAACGCCATCCGTACTGCGCATTCCACACGGCGGCGGAGAGCGATCCGCCGAAGAGATGCGCGCCGCGTGTGCCGATCTGCCAGTCGAAGATTTGTGCGCCGAGGATGCCGCACACGATGGCGAGCTGATTGAGACTGACCAGGCGTCCGCGCCACTGTGCCGGGCTGATCTCAGCAATGTACATGGGGGAGATGTTTGACGCGAGTCCGATGGCGAGTCCGCCCACAATGCGCCACGCAATGAAAGCGGTGAACGAGAAGGCCCAGCCAGTGAGCACGGAAGAGACGGCAAAGAGCGCGCCGGCCAGCAGCAGAGAGCGCTTACGGCCCAGCCGATCACCAATCATGCCAGAGAGGAGCGAGCCTGCGAGGCAGCCCACCAGGGCGCAACTGTTGGCCCAGCCGATGAGCGTATCTGTCGTCAGATGAAAGTACGATTCATAGAAGGGCTTTGCGCCGCCGATGACGACCCAGTCATAGCCGAAGAGGAAGCCGCCGAGCGCGGCGACAGTGGCGATCCAGATTAGATAGCCAAGGCGAAAGTGTTGTGCATGAGGTTCGGTGGGCGATGGGATGGGCGTTGCGGAGTGCACGTTTATCTCGCCCTTGCGATGTCTTGCGATTTCGAAGGGTGCGACGAAGCGGCTTGCTCTGCAACGTCGCGTTCACTCAGTTCGATCTGTTGCAGCAGATCGGACGCGCCGGCATGGTTGCTGTCGAGCGCGAGCACAGTGCGCAGCATCGGGATGGCAGCGGCTGCGCCGTTACAGCCGTAGGCGGCTTGCGCACGCAGGAAAGCGGCGAGCACGCGATTGTGATGAGCCAGGTTCTCATGAAAGAGCAGCATCGCGGGCAGCGAGGTGGCGAAGTAGTCGATCTTCGGCTCCTGCGCCTCGAGCTCATCAGCGAATGCAGCGATGCCGCGGAAGACCTGATCGGCCAGTTCCGGTTGCTGCAATTTTTCGAGCGCGGCGCCTCTCCAGTAGGTCATGTCGGAGACGGGGAGCACGCTCATCTGCTGGAAGTCGCCTGCCTCCTGGGAGGCGCGCTGCCACCAGCGTTCCGCTTCCCCGTCATTGCCGGCAGCCGCATGTGCCACACCGAGCGTGTATTCGATGTCGCTTTTGTTCGCGAGGAGGTGACGCGCCTCGCCGATCGATTGCGGAGGGCGCAGCGCTGCTTCAAGGTGCGTGATTGCATCTGCAGGCTTTTCAGCCGCGATGGCGCGCCGGGCCAGGAGCAGGCGCGCGCGAACGAACTGTCCAAGAACCAACCCTTCGCCGCCCTCCCACGGTTGAAAGTTTCGCGAGAGCAAGCCGGAAAGCGCCCGCTCCGGATGGCCCGTCTGGTTGTAGAGGGTGGCGAGTTCCACGGACAGATCATCGCGCGTGGCCGCGAGTTCGGCATGCCGCAGCAGTTCTGCGAGACGATGCTCGGGCGCGATGCCTGTACGTTTCCAGAGCTGGTCACGCTCATAGAGAATGCGTCCGTCTTCCGGGTCAGCGGCTTGTGCGCGATCGAAGGCCGCGATTGCACCCTCGGCATCGCCGCGGACATTGAAGAGCGCGATGCCAAGGTTGCGGTGGACGGTGGGAAAGCTCGCATCCAACGTTGCAGCGCGCTGCCAGAGGTCTATCGCCTCATCGTAGCGCCGCCGATCGTAAAGCAGATTGCCGAGATAGTATGGCGCGCGCGCATCCCGGGGGACGGTTTGCGTAACGGCCTGCAGAACGATCATCTCTTCCAGCCGATGCGGAAAGCAGTAGTCCGGTGACGCTGCCGCCGCACGCTGCCATGCGTGATCGCCCTCATCTTTCTGTCCGGCACGGCGTAACAGGTAGCCGAGCGTGTAGTACAGAAGCGGTATGCTGCCATCGATGCCTTCTGGGTTGGCAGCGTTGAGTAGATCGATGGCGGTCTGATGCTGGCCGCAATATAGGTAGTCCCAAACCAGATCGAGCAGCGCGCGGTTGTCCGCGGGCGCGTCGCCCAGCGCGAGGTGACGACTCCAATGATCGAGTGGGTCCATGGCGCGTGTCTCGGCCAGCATGGTGTGTGCTTCGTCGTGATGGCCGAGCGCGCGGAGAGCAAGTGCGATCAAGTTGCGGGTGTTCAGATGATCGGCATCGCACGCCAGGCTTCGTCGTGCATGTTCGAGCGCCACTTCCCAGCGGCCGGCCGCTGCATCCGCTTGCGCCAGGGCGTAGTGTGCCGGCGACTTCCATGCCGCGCTCCATGCCGCCTTCGCAAAAGCATCGTAGCTTTCTGAAGGTTGATCCATGAAGCGCAAGGTCAAACCAAGCAGATAGAATGCGCGCCCGTCGGCCGGATTCGGATTGAGCGCGGTGAGCCGCTGAATCGCTTTGCGCAGCAGGTCCTCCGCAGTGGCAAATTCGCCGCGCTGCATGTGCCATTCGCCCAGCGCGGTGTTTGCGCGCGCGTCGAACGGATCGCGGCGCAGCGCCTCCTGCCAGTAGAGCTCTGGCCGTCGCGTGGCATGGCGGTACTGGGATAGATGCAGCCCCGTGAGATAAAGCTCTTCGTTGGTTGGAATGGCAGAAGGTATTGCAGGCTCCACTGCGACGGCGGGGACAGGCGCGGGAATGACTTCGCCGGGTGCGTAACGAAGCAGCAAAGCTCCATTCGCCTCCACGGTGACAGCGAGATCGGTCTCCGATACTGCAGTCGCAAACTCGTGTTCAAGAATCAACGGATTGCCGATCCGAATATTCTGCGTCCATGTTGCCGCAACGGCACCGCGACATGTCAGCGTCACCGTTGCGTTGGCCAGATTACGCGTCGCCTGCACGCCGATCCGGACGCGATTGCTCCTTGCAGTGAGGCTGAGTGCGCATTGCAAGCTGGCTGCCTGCGGGGGGCCGATCCGCTGCAGCGGATACCAGAATTGCGAAAAGCGTTTGGTCTCGCCCGGTGCGAGAAAGGAGAAGTCCGGCTGGTTGTCGGTATAGACTCCGGCCATCAACTCGATATAAGGGCCGTCGTTGTCCGTCAAACTGCGGTCCCACGCGTAGCCGAACTCATGATTTCCCCAGGTCCATTGCTTTTTACCAGGGGCGAGGTGGTGATCGGCGAAGTGCAGCACGCCGGCCTGTGCGCGATGATCGTAGCCGCCAAAGAAATCTTCCCTGGTGGAGGTGATCATGTAACTTGTCGGCACCGGAATGTTTGCATACCAGCTTAGATCGTCGGCTGCGTAAGAGCCGTCCGGCCGAAACTGTCGCGGCTGCTCCTCTTCAGGAACTCCATTGCGCGCGCGTGCGGGATAATCCACGCCATAGTAGGGGCGGTCGCTGTGCGGGAATGCAGTGATGGCTCGCTTTGCATGATCGGCGACATAGCGGACGTCGGGAGGGAAGAAGGACTGATACTGCTCATGCACGCGCGTGGCGACGTTGGCCCACCATAAAAATGTCTGCTGGTATGGCGTGCGGTTGTAGAGGCGCACTTTCAACTCGACCACGGCTCGATCCGGATGCAGGCAGACGCCGTGCATTCCTTTCATGCGCTGCATCGGATCATGATCGCTGCACCACACCGTGACGGATCCATCGGGGTGACGCTCGATCTCTGTCTCCACCGGCATGAACGTTGCAGGACGGTGATGCTGCGGCCAATTGAACTCGACGCCGCCCGAGATCCATGGACCGGCGAGGCCGACGAGTGCCGGCTTGATGACGTTCTGACGGTAGAAGAAGTCGTAGCCGTTTGTTTTGTCCAGCCCGACGTGGATGCGGCCGCCAATCTGCGGCAATACCATCAGACGCAGGTAGGCATTCTCAATGTGCACCGCCTGCCACGATTGTTCGACAGGCGTCTCTGCGACGCGGTCTACAAAGGGAATGGGGTAGACGCGGCCGCTGCTGCCTTGATACACGCGCGTCTCGAGGAACATTGGATTGCGATCCGGAGGGTGCGGCAGGTAGCTGCGCAGCACGACTGGCTGGCGCCACGCCTTTACGGCGCCAGTCTCTTCAGGAGGCGCTGGGGGAAGCTCCAGGCGAAATGGAAGTGAAGAGGACTCTCCAGGCATGCCGTCACTTAACGCTCTTGCGATCCCGGAGTCGATACAGGCAAAGCCGGAAGCACTCAAGGTGGGAGAATACTACCCAATCGGTAACGTACACGAGAATTACATTTGAATGGGCGACTGTCAAGCTTGTTCGGCCTCAAACAGAGCTGCCTCCGCTTGCGGTCTATGGGCACAATGTCTGCTTTGGAGACAGAAATCGGGGTGCTCGATGTGAGCCGGTGGTATTTTCGCAACGAATCTCGTCGATAGGGAACGTGCCCGTAAATGTCCGTCGATGCCCGCCGGGCTTAGCCGGCGAAGAGACGGACCGCCGGAGTCGCTCGATCAGCAGAAGCAGCGATTATGCAGTTGGCTGCGAAAGCCAGTGGGAGGTGGGTGCGCCCAAGTGACCCAAGTGGCAATCGGGTTAGTGAGTTGCGATGGTGAATTTTCCGTTGACGACAGCGCTGCTGTTAGAACCCGGTGCGACAGCCATCGCCCTGATGGTCGTGGAACGGCTCACCACGATGGGACCCTGATACCGCGTTGAAGCGGTGGTGGGGGTACTGAGATCCGTTGTGTAGTAGATGACAGCTCCGCTGGTTGCGTCGGATAAGGTGACGTTCTGCGTGGAAGTATAGACACCGGCCGCCGGAGAGACGGTGGGTCTGGCCGTGGGTGTGATGGAGAATCGTCCGCTGCTCACTGGGCTGACGCCAAAGCCCGGCGCCGTTGCAATCGCCTTTATCGTGGTAGAGAGACTGACAACAATGGGCGCCGCGTAACGCGGGGATGCGGTGGTTGGGGCGGTTCCATCGGTTGTGTAGTAGATGATCGCGCCGTCGGTGGTATCGGATAAGGTGACATTCTGGGTGATGGTGTATGGTCCCGCCGCTGGTGAGAAGGTTGGTGCGGGAGCCTGAATGGTGAACTTTCCGTTGACGACCGCACTGTTGCTATAGCCTGGTGAGACCGCCATCGCCCGGATGGTTGTGGAACGGCTCACCAGAATGGGAGCCTGATATCGGGTCGAAGAGGTAGTCGGTGCGCTTAGATCGGTCGTGTAGTAGATGACGGCGCCAGCGGTTGCATCGGACAACGTGACTTTCTGCGTGGAGGCGTAGATACCCGCTGCAGGCGAGACGGTTGGTCTGGCCGCAGGCGCATCCACAAGCGTGTAGGTACCACCGGTCACGGAGCTGTTATCAATGCCCGGGGCGGCTGCCATTGCCCGGATGGTCGTTGTCGCGCTGAGAGCAATTGGGCCCAAGTACCGATTCGAAGAAGTCGTTGGAACGCTGCCATCCGTCGTGTAGTAAATAACCGCGCCGCTGGTCGCATCGGTCAGCGTGACGCTTTCCCGAGAGGTAAAGTTTCCCGGCGCCGGGGTGAAGGTGGGCGCGGCCGTCGTCGTCGGCGAATTTGTCAACAGTCCATACACATCTACTTCGGATTGCGCGCCAACGTAGACCTTTCCATCGGCGACGAGGGGAACCGTGAACTTGACGGGCTTGCCGGCACTGTCGCGTGCACTGTTCTCCTGAGAGTTATAAAGGACCTTGCTGACATCGTTTGCGTCGAAGGCATAGAGGGTAGAGACGGGTACCTGGTTGTTGACCGCATCGATCGCCCGCAGGATCCCGTTGCTGGTGCCATTGGAACTTGTCACCGCAGTCGGTCCACGATGGAAGATGTGGGTGCTCTTGGAGACCGGAGCAGTGCTGAGCAGTCCATTCTTTAATGTGTACTGCAGCATCGGTCCGTCGTTGCTGGAGATGTAGACGTTGTTATTCCAGTACGCAGCGGTGGAACCGACCTCTCCTGAAAGCTGTCCGCTGATCTCCTGCACGATGTTGTTGGCAGTGACGTTGTATCCGCCAAGGTTGTCACGATCGAGAAGCTCGAGGCGCGCGTTTTTGCCAACCTGAATCAGTTCATGAACGTGTGACCCGGGTTGATCCGGCAATAGCAGCACACCGGCAGATCCCTGATCCCCATCTGCGTCATTCAGCGCATTCTGGTCGAATGGTGTCCACGCATCGCTAACCTGTAACTTGCCGTTGCTGGGAGTGAGGGCTACGACGGAGTCGCCGAAGTCCTGATTGTTCGAATATGGCGAACTGGCATTGAAGGTGCCATTGCCGGTCGCCAGGAAGATGCGCCCGCCGCCGATCACGGTGTCGGCAGCCAACGCCGCCCCGCCTTCCCAGATTCCGCCTTTGCTGCCAACCGGGGTGCTGTTGTAGATGCCAGTTTGCCGTAGTGTCGTGGCATCGTACGAAAAGACCCAGCCATGATACGACCCCTGGTCGCCAAAGGATGCGTAAGTGACATAGACCTGACCATTGAGCAGCAGTAGACCAACCCGGCTCAACTGGAGCACTGGCCGGAAAGCGATAACGCCATTGACACTGCCAACTCCGCTGCCGGGTACTGAGCCGCCGATCACGACGGGGCTGTTGGGCTGCTCATCGCCTGTCGTCAGGTCCAGAGCATGCAAGCGCTCGACGAAGCTGCCGTTTTCCTTGCTCTTTGCGACGACGAAGATTGTCTTCGTTGCCGGATCGATCACTGGAGTGCTGGTGATGCCGATTTCGGGTACGACGCTGGTGCCGCCAATGTCGGCTTTGGTTGGTGTCGTCGCTCCTGCCGCTGCTCCGTGCGCGGTATCAAGGAGGCTGACATGCCACAACTGTTGATTGTGGCTCGCGTCCATGGCGTAAACACTGTCATGTTGGTAGCGATGAAGACTGTGTTGTGGATGCCGCCGGCGATGCCCAGCCCGGAGACGTCGAGCGGCTGTGCATACACATACCCGTCCACGGCATAGGCGAAGTACTTCCCAAAGGCAGCGCTGTTGACGTTTGCAGGCGTCAGCTGCGTCTCCTGAATGTTTTGGCCGGTACGCCCGATGTCATTCCGCCAGGTCGTCACTGTGGTGTCGGCAGATAGGGGCAGGTTCAAAAGGCACACGAATACAACGAGCCGGAAAAGTCTTCCAGTGGGCATGGGGGAGGCCCCTTTCGAGGGTTACTGCGCAACAAATCGTAACAGCGAAAGAATGCTTATACCCCGGATACTACCTTAAGATCAAGTGAATATATATCGAGTACCGGCATGCGTAAGGTCCGTGTCTGAATTCGACATCTCTATCGGGAATCCGGAATCGTTGTCGGTAGTTGGTGCCGCAGAGATCAACCTGGAGTCGCTGAGTTGATTCGGTACGGCGATCTGTTGCGAGGAATTCAATGCGTGGACGCGGGAGCCGTCGCCGCCGGATGCGTCGATACGATGCCCTTGCCCTCTTGCACTACGTAAAAGCGATCGGCCGCCAGGTTCGCGAGTGTTTCTTTCGCTCCGGAAGGCCACGTTACCTCCACCTTGTCTGCGCGTGGATGCTTTCCCAAACCGAAATGCAGCCGCAGATCGTTCTGCGACAGATAGCTGCCGCCGCTGCGCACTTCGTCTGCCTGGACCAGGTCGCCCGCTGTCACCTTGACGCGAGCATTCAGCGCCAGAAGGTTCCCCTTTGCCCCATGTAGTTCGAGACTGATCCAGTGGTTCTGCGCATCCGCATCCGCACGCAGAATCATCGGGCTGCCCTCGAGGTTCTCGATGACGATTTCCAGATGGCCATCATTGAACAGATCGCCCACCGCGAGCCCGCGGCTCACCTGCGGGATCTGCACCGCAGGACCGCTCATCTTGCTGACGTCGCGGAAGGTTCCATCGTGCTGATTGGCATACACCAGCTTGGGCTCGCGATAGACCGTACCTGTTCCGGATGCTCCCACCTGCGGATAGACATGGCCATTGACCAGGATGAAATCGAGCCAGCCGCTGTTGTTGAGGTCGATGAAGGCGTCGCCCCATCCGACATAGGGAGTGGTGGCTCGCGCTATCCCGGATGGATACGACACATCCGTGAAATTCATGCTGCCGTCGTTTCGATAGAGCGTCGCGTACTCTTCGCTGAAGTGCGAAATCGCAATGGATAAGCGCCCAGTGTGCATGTAATCGCCAAGCGCCACGCCCATGTTGGCCTGCTCGGTGCCGTCCTGGTTGACTGCCACCCCCGACGGATACGCGACATCGGAGAAGTGCCCATGCCCATCGTTCACATAGAGAAAATTCGGCTCGCCATCGTTCGCTACAAAGAGATTGGGCGGCCCATCTCCGTTCAAATGCGCCCAGACTGCCGTCAATCCGAAGAAGCCATGCGGGTCGTCCACGCCGGCCTGATTGGAAACATCTTTGAACGTGCCGTCACCGCGATTGTGATACAGATTGTCACTCGTGCCTTTCAGCCCGCGTGGTCCGCATTGCACCGGCACATCGTGATATTGACAGGTCTTCTTCGATCCGAAGGTGGTAGATCGTTCAGATGAAAATCGACATAGTGTGAGACGAACAGGTCCGGCCATCCGTCACCGTCATAGTCACCAAACGATGCGCCAGTCGCCCATCCATTGTCTCCACTCACGCCAACCTGTTTCGTGACGTCGGTAAATGTGCCGTTCCCATTGTTGCGATAGAGGACGACTCCGCCAAAGCACGTCACCAGCAGATCGGGACGTCCATCGTTGTTGTAGTCGCCGACGCAGCGCCCATCGCCCAGCATGGATACCCAACGCCAGCCTTGTCAGTGACATCGGTAAATGTGCCATCGTGATTGTTGTGATAGAGCGCGCTCTTCGCCTTTTTCCCAGCCAGACCCATCTCCACGCTGGCGGCGTTGGTAAAGTAGATATCCGGATAGCCGTCCTGGTCGTAGTCGATCAGCGCGACTCCGCCGCTCATCGACTCGACGATGTCGGGCGTCAGGCGTCGACATGTGGTTGAAATGAATCCCGGTGCGTGCTGTGATATCCAGCAATTGCGTCGCAGTCGTCGATGGAGGCGGAACTGCTTAATTGTCTGAACCTTCTTAGCCGATTGCGCATAGAGGGTCATCGGAGCGCATAGGCTGACAACCAATAAAAGCACTGGCCCGCACAGGCGCTCCCGACGGTGCGCGGCAATCAGCGCTGCTCATTCGCATCATCGGCATTCTTCTGCAGCGAGCCGACCCGCATATCGTGGAAGATCTTCTCCAGCTTGCTTCTGCATGTCTTTGTACTTCTTGTACTCGGTCATTTGCTGCTCGGCTTCCGCCGCTTTGCCCTGGCGGCGGTAGAGCATGCTCAGCCTGTAACGTGCCACCGTGTTCGATGGATCAGCCTTTACGGCGCGCACGAACATCTCCTGCGCCTTCTCATTTTCATTCATGGTCATCAGCATTTTGCCCAGTTCCACCAGCGCATCCGGATCGTTCGGCTGCAATTCCACGGCACGCGAGTATTCGCTGAAAGCGCGTTTTTGTATCCCCGTGCTTCGCGGCAGTCTCACCCAGTACCAGGTGCGCTTTCTCATCATTCGGATTGTCAGCCAGCGCCGCCTGGAACTCAGGCTCTGCCTGCGCCTGCAATTGCTCTTGGATGAGTTGTGGAGCAGCTCGCCCAGCTCAAAATGCGCGCCCGGAAGATGCGGATTGATCTTTAGCGCCTCGCGCAGATTCACGATCGCCTGTGCCTCGTCGCCATGCCGCGCCAGCTCGCGGCCCATCATCTCGTGCATCAGCGCACCATCCGGATCGGTGAGCGCCATGGTCAGCAGCGCCTTGTCCGCCAGATCGGAATAAAGCCGGTACGAGGTATAGAGGAGCGCGTGTTGGTTGGCTGATCGGCCAGCAGTTGCGATACGACCAACGCGGCCTTTTCCGTCTCTCCGCGGCGCTGTAACCCGATATCAGTGCGTCGCCCACTTCGCTTGAACTTCTGCTCGGTCAGGTGCGGAAAGGCATTTTCCAGATCAGCTTGGCCGCCTGAGTATCTCCCGTATGCTCTTCCGCCAGTCCAAGCAAGCCCTGCAGCTTCCACAGCTCGGGCTTTAGCTTGACTGCTACGCGAAGCTCAGGAACCGCGCCGGCGTAGTCGCCGCGAAAGTAGAGCAGCACGCCCAGGTTTCCGCGCGCATCTACATTTTGCGGTTCCAGCGCGACGGCCTTTTGCAACTCGGGAATCGCGAGGTCGGGCCGCTGCTGCTGCAGATATTGTTGGGACGCTCGAATGTGCTGACTTCGCCTCCTGCTTCTTCAAGGCGGCAGTTTGGCCCATGGAGGAGATTGCGGCGAGGGAGAAGCAGAAGGGCACAGAGGACAAGGCGGCGGGTCATGACTCACTCATCATAAAGTGGGATAGCGGAGGCGACAAAAAAGAAGAGAACGGCAATTGCCGTTCTCTTCTTTCTGAAGCGGGTTAGAGGTTAGAAGGAGATGCGGCCGTAGAGCTCCATTGTGCGGCCCTTTACGGTTAGGCTGTTGATTACACCGACGTTCGGGTCGCCGATGGTGGAGTCGGGAGCGGCGAAGCTGGGATGGTTGATGACGTTATTCGCGGAAGCGCGAATTTCCAAGCCGATGTTTTCCCACGGTATATGGAAGGTCTTGCCGACTGCAGCATTTACCAGTAGATACCTCGGCCCAATTAGGTTATTGCGTTGAGTGTTCCCGTAAGTACCAGGGTCGGGTTGTATGAAGGCACTTGCGATCAAACCACTCTTGAATGTCTCGGTGGGAGGGGTTTGGATTCCCGATCTGATTGGGGTACTGTTTTCCGTTCCCTTTCAGATCGAAGAGTTACTGGAGCTCGTAATCACTGCGAATACGGAACGCCAGAGGTCCAGATGATTGCCGGTGAAACCTGCCAACCGCCAATGGTCTCGTCCACCAGCCAGTTGCTGTTCAGGAATTGACGTCCTTTGCCGAACGGCAGGTCATAGTTGCGCGTCTTGAAGGAGTTTCGGAGATCGAAATTCGATGCTCCGTAGTTGGCTGCCGCATTATAGGGTCGCTGGTAATAGTCGTTTCCCGAGCCGGTGCCCCAGCCCGACGAATCGATACTGGTCAAGCATGTGAGACCAGATGTAATTGGCTGAAGTGACAGACCGTTCGAGTGACGTTTCTCGATCCTGGTCTGCAGCGAGTTGTAGTTGGATACACCGTTGTTTGTGCCGCCGGCTCCGGTTCCGTCGTTGATGCCCTGAACAGCGGATAAGGTCTCAGGTTCTGGTCATTTGGCGCAAGCTTTGCTTCCGGCACTGCGTTGATGTCCGCAGGGAAGAGCAGATTCTAGCCATGGCTGGCTACATAAGCCACCGTCGAGACCATATCGGTGCCGATTTGCTGCTGCACCTCGAAGTTCCATTCCAGGATCTTCGCCACAGGCGCGTGATATGCCTGGTACGAAACACCCTGACCATTCAGAGCAGCCGGGCCTACCGGCCGGATAAAGGCTGTTTAGCGCTCAGACTGCCCTGATAGACAGTACTTCCGTTGGAGCCGAGAAGGGCCACCGGAGAAGTACCGTTTGTGGTGTCACTGAGCGAGCCATTGAATTCGAGCGCATTTCCCATGCCCGGTCCGTAGGTGTCGTCACTCCAGGTGTAACCATAGAGCCCGATGCCGCCACGGACGACGGTTTTGGGACCGTGACCGTAAGAGAAACCGACACGGGGCAGGAAGGTGCTCCAGTTTGGCGCCTGCAGGCTGTCACGCCCGTTTGCTTTGGTTGTGCCATACCATATCGCACCCAGCGAGCCATCGGCAGGATTGGTTACCGTGGGATCGAAGGAGAGCATGTTCCCCTTCACCTCATGCCATCCAGTCATGCCCTGCCAGCGAAGGCCGAGATTGATTGTCAGGTTTGGACGAAGCTTGATGTCGTCCTGCGCAAAATCTGTGGACTCTTCAGCCGTCCACCCCACTCCGGCGCCAGCTTGGCATCCCATACGTGCGAATATCCCAGCAGGAAGTCGGCGAACGCCATACCTGTCTTGGCTTCTCCCGCTGCGTCCGCAGTGTAAGAGCCGGTGAATTGGAAGTGCCCGGCGACCTGGTTTACCCCACGCAGTCGAGTCTGCACGGTTGATCAGGAACTCGCCGCCGAAATGAAGAACGTGCCGGCCACGGATCAGAGTGACCACATCGGAAGGATCGAATACGAACTCCTTGTAGACGGCGTTCGATTGCGGCTGCAATTCGTACATGTCGCCGCCGTTCCCTTCAACCTGGATGTCAGGGAACACGTCGGCCTTGGCGAATTGCAAGCCCAATTTCGCGGGAAAACCCTGGCCGAGGGAGAAAGGCTGGAAGAAATTCAGCTGGTCGGTGAATCCCATGCGAGCTTCGTTGATCGTGTTCGGGCTGATCGTCCATACCCATGATACCTGCGCATTATCGCGGCTTACGTCGCCGGTCTGACAATTGATGGGGCAAATCCCCTCATTGTGAAACACAGCGGGGTTATCGCTCTCCGTTTCCGAAGCGATGATGTGGTTGTTTGGATTGATTTGCCAATCAAGCCGGCCGAAGTACTTGGTGAACGGATTGGAGTTGGGCACGTTGAAGAAGAAGTTGTTGCTGAACCCGGAAGCGCCCGCAACGTTTGGCGCCGGATAGTACTTCGTGATCGCGGCTGCAACTGGATCGATCAGGCCTGCAGGAATTTTGTTGCTTGCCGTACTCCTCCAGGAAAGATTTTCGGTGGAAGACGCCGGCGCTATCTACGGTCTGCGTCGTTGGATCATAGAGGGTTTGGAAACCAGTGAAGTCACCGTTCCGCATCCCTGCGGTAGGAACGTTCTTGAAGCCGGTCGACTGCTTCCCGGGTTGATCGTCTTGTCGTAGTTGAAGTAGAAGAATACCTTGTCCTTCACGATCGGACCGCCAACGGAAAAGCCGAATTGTTGTAGCGGACAAGCGGAACGGCGCCCTGGCCGAAGGCATAATCCGCGGCGTTGAGCGCATCGTTCTGGAAGTACTCGTAGCCTGATCCGTGGAACCGGTTCGTGCCGCCCTTGCTGATCTGGTTGAAGGTCGCACCGCCGATGCCGTACTGCGCCGAGAAGGCCGAATCGTCAATCTTTACCTCTGAAACCGTCTCCAGCACCATCACGTCGGAGTTCTGGCTCATCGGCAGCGTGGTGGTTGCGCCATCGGCCAGCACTGTGTTGAAGGGCATGTTGCCATTGATGGATGTCTGCGCGCCAGGGCGATTGTTGTAGGATGTGGCTGGTCGCGCCCGGCAGCAGAGTGATGAAGTTCTGCCAGTCCGGCTGCCCGTCTGCGGCATTTGCAAGAGCTGCTTCGAGTCCAGTGTCTGGGTCTGCGCGCCGGTTTCGGTCTGCAGCAGCGGCACATCCGTCTTTACTACGATTTGTTGCTGCGCAGCGCCGATCGTCATGGCGCATTCACGGTTTGGGTGGAGACGTCAAGCGTGATCGGCCCGCGGACATACGTCTGAAAACCTGGCGCGGAGACCGTGATCAGGTAATGGTCGGGAACGATCGAGCCCGTGTCATAGAGGCCGGCTCCATCGGTTGTATAGGTGTGGGTAATGCCCTTGTCGACGTCGTCAACCTTCACACTGGCGCCCGGGATGATGGCGCCGGACGAATCCGTGACGACGCCGCGAATGTCACCGGAGTTCGTGTTCTGTGCGACGGCCGCAACGGCCGGCCACACTAGGGCAAGGCCAAGGCTGGCGCGAATCCACTGCTTCATATTGCCTCCTGGAGAATTACCATCTGCCTGCGCTAGACCGTGCTGCTGGGCCCGCGCTTGTTCTTTTATTGCATCGGGCGGCTTAAGCCTGCCACGACTCCCCGTTACGGAAGAGAAGGACCGCAGATCGTCTCAACTCGTTCCGTTGATCAGCCGGCATCCTGCGGTAAAAGCGGCATCTCCCGCCTCCGAATTCCTGTAAGGACAAGACAACGGTTTGCCTTCACGTCAGGAAGGATGGTTCTTCGGTGATCGTTGCAGATGAAAACAATTCAAGAAGATGATTGTCAAGAGAAATCTTTGATGCGTATGCTAAGACAATCCTTTGTCTTCATACTAGTCAACAGATGTCCGCGGAGTGATCGTTAAAGTCATGGATTGAGAAGCCGGCGCACATTCCTGAAATTGGCAGCCATGGCTGCCCCTGCTGCCACGCTCTTTCGGTTCCCTCGCGGCATTGGCCACGACGCCCGGACACCCTCGGGCCGGCGATTCCCCCCAGTCAAAGCCTGGCGCACCGCGGACAAGAGCCGCTGCCAGCCAATCGATGCCCCCGCATGGCGCAGTGGCGTCCCAAGTGGCTCGTCGACCATCCAGCTTCATCCGGAGCAGACCTGCCAGGAGCTGCTGGGTTTTGGCGCCGCCCTCACGGATGCATCCTGCTACCTGCTCGGCCAAATGCCGGCCGCCGCCCGGGGGGCACTCCTGGAGGAGTGTTTCGGCGCCAATGGCCTGCGGATGTCGATGGCGCGCACCACCATCGGTTCCAGCGACTATTCCCGCGACCCCTACACGTACGACGACACAGCGCAGCCCGATCCCGACCTCACGCGCTTCAGCATCGAGCACGATCGCCAGTACATCCTGCCCGTGCTGCGCGAGACGCAGCAGGTCAATCCCGAGATGTTCTATTTCTCCTCGCCCTGGAGTCCGCCAGCGTGGATGAAGTCAGGCGACTCGCTGCTCGGCGGCTCCATGCGCAGCCGCTACTTTGCCCCTTACGCGGAATACTTCGTCAAGTTTCTCCAGGGCTACGCCGCGGACGGAGTTCACATTCGCGCCGTGACCATCCAGAATGAAATCGACACCGACCAGGACGGCCGGATGCCGCAGTGCATGTGGGGGCAGGAATACGAGATCAAATTCGTGAAGGAGTTCCTTGGGCCGGCGCTCCAAAAGAATTCGCTCGACACGAAGATCTGGATCCTCGATCACAACTACAACCTGTGGGGTCGTGTAGCGGACGAGTTCGAAGACCCCGACCTGTCCAAATATGTGGATGGCGTGGCCTGGCATGGCTATTTCGGATCGCCTGCCGGATCACGCGTGCATAACATGTTCCCGCAAAAGAGTGCGTATTGGACCGAGGGCGGAGCGGACTTCACCTCGCCCGACTACACCACCGATTGGGCGAAATGGTCCAGCAGCTTTGCCGGCATCCTCAACAACTGTGCCCGTTGCATTGTCAGTTGGA
>CAVVSP010000026.1:0-355275 GCA_963750845.1 uncultured Acidobacteriaceae bacterium | reverse complement strand
TTGGATTGGCCGTAACGATTGGTGGCTGGCTGGTGGTTCTGTTTGGGCTACACCTTTCCAAAGCAGTCGGTGGCCGGATGGTGATTGCCATTGTGGGTCTCGTTATCTCTCTTTCAGGCCCCCTCGCGATCTTACCCGCCGCATGCAACAAAAATGCTATCTGGAAGGCATAACTCAACCCACAAATGGAGCGAGCCTCAATGAAAAAGTCAGTCAGTCGATTTCTCTCTTGCGTGGTGCTGGCATTCGCGTGCTTGACCGTAGCTCACGCCGATACCTCCGCAACGGCACAACTCAAAGCAGCCGCAGCCGCGGCACCCACAACAGCTGCATTGCAGCAAGGCGATCCGGGCGGACTCTCACGGGCACCATCAATGACGTTCCCGCGGCGGATTCTAAGGTGGGCGTTACTGTCGCCGATGTTGCCAATCAGGTTGGGCAAAACAAGATCGGTATCAACTTCACCTGGACCCTTGTCTGTGGCTTCCTGGTCATGTTCATGCAGGCGGGCTTCGCCATGGTTGAGGCCGGGCTGTGCCGCGTGAAGAATGCCAATCACACCTACATGATGAACTTTACCGTGTATGCGTGCGGCCTTCTCGCATATTGGCTCATCGGGTTTGCGATTCAAATGGGAGGTGCGGCAGGAAACGGCAATCTCGGCGGCCTGCAACCTCTCAACGGCGAGCATGTGCTGAGCCTCTTTGGAGTCACTTGGGGACTCTTTGGCATGAAGGGGTTGCTGCTTAGCGGGCATACCTACGACGTCGGCGTCATGGTCATCTTCCTGTTTCAGATGGTCTTCATGGACACCGCACTCACCATCGTGACCGGGGCCGCTGCCGAACGCTGGAAGTTCCTCACCTTCTGCGTCTCTTCCGTACTGATGGGCGCGTTCACCTATCCGCTCTTTGCGAACTGGGCATGGGGTGGAGGCTGGCTCGCGCAGTTGGGTGTCAATGCGGGATTGGGCAAAGGCTATAGCGATTTTGCCGGATCAGGCGTCGTGCATGCTGTGGGCGGATTGACGGCCCTCGCTGTAGCCCTGATCATCGGGCCACGCATCGGAAAGTTCAATCGCGACGGATCGAGCAATGCCATTATCGGTCATGACATCTCGGCCGTATTGATCGGCTGCTTCATCCTGGCCTTCGGCTGGTTCGGATTCAATCCAGGCAGCACGCTCGGCGCATCCGCTGCGGGATGCCTGCGCATTGGTTCGGTCGCAGTCAACACCATGCTTGCAGGATGCACGGGGACCTTCGGCGCAATGCTGTACATGTGGGCCTTCAAAGGCAAGCCTGACGCTGGCATGAGTGCCAATGGTCTACTGGCGGGCTTGGTGGCCATCACTGCACCCAGCGGTTTTGTCAATCCGACCTGTTCTGCGATTATCGGCTTCATCGCCGGGGTTCTGGTCTGTTTGAGCGTTAGCTTCATTGAGAACAAGCTCAAAGTGGACGACCCTGTCGGCGCCATTTCCGTCCACGGCGCGTGCGGACTCTGGGGTGTTCTTTCAGTCGGTCTGTTTGCCGATGGCAAGAGCAACTATGGAGGAGCCTGGAATGGAGTGACGGGTTCAGTCACAGGGCTCTTCTACGGAGATGCGAGCCAGTTAGTAGCGCAACTGGTTGGCATTGCCACCTTGGTCGGATTTGTATTTACGTTCAGCTTCATTCTGAACTGGATGCTCGATGTCGTCCTCGGCCAGCGCGTCTCGGCGGCTTCAGAAATTGAAGGCCTCGATATTCCAGAGATGGGACAGCTCGGCTACCCCGAGTTTGTCTTTAGGCCGGAGCCAGCATTTATGCTCGCGGCCGAGCGGGTATCTGTCGCCTGATCAGAGGCTGCTTCGTATCGGTGCAGCAAGGTGTTGCTCAGACACCTTGCTGCACCTAACTTCCAGATCGCAATCGTGTCGTTGTGGAGTTCAGCTATGAAGGATCATTCCCTCTCAGTTGCCAGTGCAGAGAATCAAGTCACTTTGACATCCAATTCCTGCACTCTCTCTGTGGAAGCAGTAATCTCCGCAAACACGAGAACGCATCTCGCTGCGTATGTTTCGTGATCCTTCGGTCCTTGACAGCGAAGAGCGGGCCGACCTTGTTCTGCAGCTTCGCGAAGCTGTGTCTCTCGAGCCACAGATCGCCGCCCTTCGTGTCTTGTTGGGCATGGCCCTTTGCGTCAACCTGGAGGTGCAGGAAGCTCTTGAAGAGTTACGCTATGCGGTCCAGTTGGAGCCGAGCAGTTTTATTGCCAGGCTCAAGCTGGGAGAGCTGCTCATGCGTTTGCGCATCTGCTCCGAAGCCGCGGAGCATACTCATGTCGCCTCGCAGTTGGCCAGTTCTTCTATCGAGTCCGAGCTGGCACGCAAACAAACGTCGACGATCAAAACAATGCAGCGCGAAGGTGTCGAGCGCGGCGGCTACCGCAAGCTGATATCGGTGTTCGGCGGCAAGCGACGTTGGCCTGCACGCGCGAATCTCACACAACCAAAAGTTGGGTCAGCGTTGCGGTAATCGATGTCCGATCTCCTACAACTCGCGCTGCTGATCGCGATCTTGTTGCCGGCCGGCAAACTGGTGGCCTCCCTCTTCTCGCGTTTTGGTATTCCGGCGATTATTGGTGAGCTGATGGTCGGCATCGTCGCCGGGCCCGGCTGCTTCAACCTACTTCAGCATGGCCCCTTTCGCACCGGGCAGGCTTCCGGCACGTTCATGCTTCTGGCGCAGATTGGCGGCCTGGTGCTGATGTTCATCGCCGGCTTCGAAACAGATATCGAGCGTATGCGCGAGGCCGGAGTCACAGCCTTTTTAGTCGCATTGTCCGGCGTCATCTGGCCCTTGGCGCTCGGTGCGGGAGCGGCGCATCTGTTTGGTCTCTCTTGGACCGCGGCACTCTTCGTGGGAGGCGCGCTGACAGCCACCAGCGTGTCCATCTCCGCAAGGACGCTTATGGACGGTGGTCACATGGCTTCCACCGAGGCCACCGTCATTCTCGGCGCCGCCGTCATCGACGACGTCATGGGGCTCTTTGTTCTGGCGTTCCTCACCGCCTCTCTGGCCACTGGCGGCGGCGGGTATTTTGGCGCGGCTGCCGAATCGTCGCGGTTCTTTCGACAACATTTCACTCTCGCTGCCGAGCATCCGCTGTTATTGCAGATGATCTTGCTAGGCGTGGGTGTTGCGCTCTTTTTTATTGTTGGATACGGCGCGGCGAAGCGTTGGCTCGACCCGCTCATCCTCCAGATGCGTAAGCTTTCGGCAACGGAGTCGGTTACGAGCTGCGTCATCGCGCTGGTGTTGGTGTACGCTCTGGCTGCGGAGTGGCTGGGCAGCGTAGCCGGCATTACCGGCGCTTATCTACTCGGATATGTCTTCGCCGGATCCAAATTCAAGGCGGATATTGAGCGCACCTTCCATGCGATCGGCCATGGATTTCTGGTCCCGCTGTTTTTTGTCGCAATCGGTTTGACCAGTAACTTTCGATCCCTTGGCGGTCACTGGCTTCTGCTCGGAATCATCTTTGTTATCGCTGTAATCAGTAAGATGGTCGGCTGTGGTCTGGCAGCGATGGCGCGTGGTTTGGGATTTGTGCGAAGTTTGCGTATTGGGTGCGGGATGGTCTCGCGTGGTGAAGTTGGCTTGATCATCGCTGCCATGGCCATCAGGGCATCCGTGTTCACAGAATCAGAGGTTGCAATGGTCGTCGCCGTAGTGCTGCTGACCACGCTGTTCACTCCGTTGGCACTGCGCGGAGCCTTTCAGCTCAAATGCCCTGAAGATGGCCAGGGTTTTCCAGATGGATTAGCCGAAACTCTAGACGCTTCTTCGCGAGACGAGACTCTCAACCTCGTTGACGACGATATGAATGACTGGCCAACACGTAGAGAATCGAGCAACGACTTCTCGAAAACGCTGATGCTCTCGAAGGATTCGCCGTGAAGGACCCGATCCTGCAAAACGATTTGCAAGCGCGCGACTTCGTCAGCCTGAGTCCGACTTCACATAGCGTTGTGCCCCAAAGCGCTTCTGAGGTGCTGCAAGAATCGGCGGCCATAGTCATAGTCATGGGCGTGGCGCGTTCGGCAGCACACTGCTGGGCCCTGCACGATCGGCCAACTCCGTGGAGCATAGAAAAATATGTTGGATGTAATCGTTGGCCAAGCAACCGATCCTGGCAAGCTTCGCCCTAGCAACGAAGATGCGATGGCCTCATTCATTCCAAAATCGCCGCAGGAGGCACGCTCACATGGTTGGATGTTTGCGATCGCCGATGGCGTAGGCGGCTTGGATCTGGGGAACGTGGCATCTTCACAGGCCGTCGCAATCATGATCAGGGGATTTGCACTTGCACCGCCGGGGACCTTACTGCCGAGTCTCCTTCAGCAACTGATTCAGGACGCAAACGCCGCCGTTCACGATGAAACCTTACAACCTCAACGGCGAGGGAAGCGAATGGCCACCACGGTTGTGTCCTGTGCTCTGCGATATGACAAGGCGGTGATTGCCCACGTGGGAGATTCGCGCTGCTATCACCTGCGCGGCAACAAGATCCTCGCGGTAACAGACGACCATACATTCGTGAATGAGCAACTCCGTATGGGTCTGATTACGCCAATGGAGGCCGCAAGCTCTGAGATTCGCAATATACTCACCCGTTCACTGGGACCGGAACGCTTCGTGAAAGCCAATGTCGCAACACTATCCATCGATCCTGGCGATACGTTATTGCTGTGTACGGACGGACTTTATGGGGGAATGTACGAACAGGACATTCTCGATTTTGTTTCGCAAACGAATAGCCCACAGGAAACTGCCGAGAAGCTGGTGAACTACGCGGTCGAGGTGGATGGTTCCGATAACGCGACGGCGCAGGTGATCGAGGTGCGCGCTATTGAGTCTGCTGCTGAATATCGAAAGAGGCCCTTCCGAATTCCAGGACTTTAGTAGCAGAGTCGGGCTTCATTGAATTCCCACGAGATGATTGGTTGATGAAATGGAGAGGATCGAATGAATCTTAGTAGCACTGGCTGAAATGAAGCGCAAACAACAATTGCTGCCTCTGGGTCGTCAACTGCAGGGCGCGAAAATCTATTTCCACTTTCACAGGAGAGCAATATGTCCATTGAATATCGCAGTTTTCTTGAGTTGTCATACGAAGAACTGGAAGAGCTGAATCTGAAGGCCAAGGAACAGCGCAGAAAGCGTGTGGCCGTGCATAAGGTCCAGGAAGAACGTGTCAAGTGGTTGACTGATCAGAAAGGCGTCAAGGCGGTCACGGTACTGTTCTCCGACCTTGAGGGTCGGCTGCACATGCTGGATTACGATAAGAAATTTCTCCTCAAGAGCTTCGACAATCTCACATTTGACGGCTCTTCCATCCGCGGCTTTACCGCGCAGCGGGAGAGCGATCTGAGACTGGGTCTGGACTGGAGCGCTTTCTACTACGCGCCTGCGGATATATTCGGAGCGGGGAAAGTACTGGTCTTTGGCGACATTATCGACAAGAACGGCACACCGTATGGCGGCGATGTTCGCGGCTTGCTCAAGACCTTTGCCGACGAGCAGTTTGAGAAAAGTGGTTACACGCTTAATGCTGCGAATGAGATCGAAGGATTTCTCTTCGACGGCGTCGATGCAGAGCGGCACTATCACGAACGGAACAAGTTTGAGTATGTCAACAAGGGAGGCTACTATCACTCACTGCCAGGCGACCCACTGCGCGCCTTTATCGATCTCACCGCGGAGGTGCAGCGCGCGATGGGCTTTGAGAACGAGAAGGACCACCCCGAGGTTGCGCCGTCACAATTCGAAATCAACTACAGTTACGGTGATGCGCTCGCTGCCGCCGACCAAATCCAGCTCTACAAGTTGATTTGCAGGCAAGTTGCCACGCAACGAGGTATGACTGCGAGCTTTCTTCCAAAGCCTGTGACGGGTGTCAACGGTTCGGGCATGCACACCAACGTATCCATCTCGAAAGACGGCAAGAACCTTTTCTGGGATCCAAATGGTGAGGAAAAGATCTCAGGGTTTGCCTGGGACTTCGTGGACAGAATTCTTAGCGCAGGTAACGACATCTGTCTGCTCTTGAATGCAAGCGTGAACGCCTACCGCCGTTTGGATCCGCACTTTGAGGCGCCGAACCAGATCAAGGCATCGGCAGTAGATCGCGGCTCGATGATGCGCATCCCAATTGGCAACGAGAAGTCGGCGCGCGTGGAGGTCCGATCGGTGAGTCCAGATGCCAATCCCTATATGGTGCTACACGCGATCTTCAAGACCGGCATTACTGGCAAAATCGCTCCTATCGCCAATCTGCGCCAAGCCGAGCGATATTTGCCGGACAATATCTATACGGCGATTGAGAATTTTCGCAATGCAGAGTGGACTTCGGAACTGCTCGGAGAGGACGTTAAAGCACGCTATGCGGATCTCAAGCAGGGTTCTGCTGACCGCTGCCCACGGCTGCTCGGTACCATCGTGAAGGGATGCGAGGTGCAGTTTCATCACGAGGTCTACAACCAGCTTTTATGGTGGCAATTCTAGAATCTGCAGCTCCGTTAGGGAGGCGTGAGAACCTGCAGGTTGCGTGACTTCACCAGCAACCTGAAGATGGATGCAATTGTGCAAAAGTAGGTCATCAGAAGCTTAACTGGCAGTTTCTCGGGCCGGTGCCCTCCATCAAATGTCTCGGATGGGATTCGGAATTCTCGGCATTAGTGGTGCCGGTTTTTCAATGGTCGAATTGCTGCAAAGGCCGAACTCAGCGGTGACGCTGATTCAGAGAACAAATACGGAGGCTCCTCGACAGCATACGTATTACATCGGACTGGACGTTCACAAGAAGACGATCAGCTACTGCGTGAAGGACGTGAGTGGCCGGATACAGCAGGAAGGCAAGGTTGGACCGACTCGACGCGAGCTGGAGTGTGGGCATAGAGGCAACGATCTTCAGCGGCTGGATCTACGACCATCTCCTTCCGCATGCCACGCAGATCAAGTTGGCTCACCGTGGCGGACGGATTTGCTTTCCGAAGTAATCACAAGGAATGTGTTGTCAACAACCCGGAAGTTATTGACATAGACGTATAGCCGACTATACGGCCAAGTGCTAACGAGGACGGCGTTGACAGAAGTCAATACACACATCGCCTCGATATCGCCAGCCGAGAACGGAAAAGCCAGCGTCCGACAATCGGCTCATCGCTTTTTTTCTTTGAGGACAACCGCCTGAATGACAATCGAAAGGCACAACCCAAAGATCATTGTTTAGAGAATCTTCCGGCCATCGTGAACGACCGCCATCAAACCTCGTCGCGGAATCTAGGACTCTAATGCCGGGATGAATCTGCCGTGCTGCGAGCAGTGAGTGTTCCCAGTTTGAGTGCCCGTTCTTTCATCATGACGAAGAAGACGGGAACCAGGATCAGGACATGAATAGTCGAGGTGATCATGCCTCCGACGATAGGTGCAGCAATCGGCTTCATTACATCTGAGCCGATACCGGACTCCCAGAGGATAGGCACAAGGCTGGCAAGGACCGCGCATACGGTCATCAGCTTAGGCCGCAAACGCTGGACCGCACCTTCGATCGCCGCGGCTTCTATGTCGCCATTCGTCAAGGTCTTTCCAGACTTCAGTTTGTGTTCGAGCGCTTCATGGAGATAGACCACCATGACGACGCCTGTCTCGACCGCAATTCCGAAGAGCGCAATGTAGCCGACTGCCACCGCTACGCTGAAGTTGTAGTGAAGCAGCCACTGCAACAGCAGCCCTCCGCTCAATGCATAGACAGTAGGAAAGATGAGGACGAGCGCCTCCGCGACTGAGTGGAATACAAAGTACAGCAGCAGAAAAATGACGAGGAAGACGACCGGAAGAATCAGTTGCAGCCGTTGCTTCGCGCGTAGTTCCAGTTCGTACTCTCCCGACCACGGAAAGGCGTAATTCGCCGGCAACGTGAGTTTGTCGTGAAGGTGCTTGTCTGCGTCTCGGACGAAACCGCCGTAGTCGGTATTCTTTAAATCGATATAGATGTAGCCGGTCAATGCGCCGTCTTCGTCGCGGATCATAGCTGGACCATGCGTGAAGGAGATGCACGCTACCTGTCCCAGCGGTATCTGCGCACCCGACGGAGTGCCGATCAAAACGCCGCGCATCTTTTCGACGTTGTCGCGAAAGTCTCTCTGGTAGCGAACGTTGATGGGGTAGCCTTGTTCGCTTCAAGTAGCTTGGTGAGTTGTTTCCTCGTCAGACGCTTCTTATACTGCGGGGTAACAGAGCTGAGAGCCGTAGCCCACAGGTCTTCGACGGTTTTCCGGTCAGATTCGGTTTGTGTGAGATCGTTCTGGGGCTGAGACTCGGAATATGATTCGTTACTGGACTGGCAAACCTGCTCCTGATCCTTCCATTCATACCCTAAGTTATTCATGGACGTGCTCTCCTTCATGACCCATTTTTTGCAATTGAATTGCAGAGACCAATCCCCGGTCCGATGGAAATTAGGCGCCAGCATGGGCCCGGCAGTGGCCGATTGAGTTCGACTAACATGGCGGCGCATTCGTCTGCGGAGGCGTCTATTCGTCGTCAGCGGGTTCTCGACGGGAAGGAACCGATCCAACTTTCGAAAATCCCAATTTCCATCTACTTGATTGATGAATTTGAGGACATAGTGAATCCCGTTCTGATTCGGATTGAATGGCTTAACCAAAGCACCCGCCTCGTCTCTCAGATGGCCTGCTATGCTCATCCAAAGTTCCTCGACAAGCGCTGGGGTCATCGGAGCGGCGCTGGTCAGCAGGGCATGGAAGTGCCGGCCACAGGCAGGCTTGCCGCAACCTGAGAACCTCTTCTCATCACCTCTCGCATAGCCCACATCGGATTGGAGGCTGTGCTCTAGTTGGTTATTGAAGTCGTTGTAGGTGTTATTGGCCTCTTCATCCGATACTTTCCAGGCGAAAGTAAACGTGCAAAACAGTTGCCACGGAATCTGACCAAGCCAATCGGCATAGTCCCAAATGATCTTGCGAGTACGAAAGGGATTACTTACAACGGGTTGCGCAGTTCTCCACCGGTCGCAAGCAATGTCGGACTGTGCCTAAAATTGTGCCCAGTTTCTGCTTGTATCCCTTTGTTAAGGAGTGCGCCCATGTTTGAAATGGCCGCATAGATACAAGCTTGCGCAAACCTGTGCAAGTTCTGCTAAGTCGTTGATTTTTTGTGCGGTGATGCCTCCGGAGCAATAGGTCGGGAGTTCGAATCTCTCCGGGCGCACCAGATCCCCTCCCACCTACGCACTTCCACCCCGTCAACTAGAAAAGCCCCCAGCGATGCCCTAAAGGGCCAAGGGGCTCGCTGTGGAGTCGTGTCAGCGTCCTCGCTGATGTGAATAGTCTGCTCTCGAAACGAAAATAGCCCACCTCGTCGCCGAACCTGCCGGCCAGAGGTGGGCTATGCGTTCGAAAGCTGCGACTAAAGAGCGGCGATGCCGTTGAAGCCAACCGTCTTCGGCAGGCCATCGATCTCGCCCAGGTCGTTGAGAGTACCGTTGCCGTTGATGCTGTAGATGCTGACCGAACCCGCGCCAGAGTTGATGGTGTAGACGAATTTGCCATCGCCGCTAACGGCAATGTCAAGGTTGGTAGCGCCCGCAGGATTCGAGCTGAGAATTGTTCCGGCGATGGGAGTGAGTGTGCCGTTCGAAGCGACCGAGAAACCGGCAACCGTAGAAGTGGCCGAATTATCAACATAAACGTACTTGCCATTGGGAGTGATGGCATTCCAGCAATTACCGTCGCCAAAGGTGGGCACGCTCTGGCTGATTGCGGTAATCGTGCCATCGGCATTGATGGTGTAAGAGGAGATGCTGGAGATATCCGTTCCTCCAGGTTGGTTCTCAGAGACGATCAGCTGGCCAGTCGGCGTGAAGACGGCCGCAAAAACCCCAGGCGTGACGCTGTGGTTTATGACAACCGATCCCAGGGTGCCATCCGGGTGAATGGGAAAGGTATCGATATTGTTGGGCACCTTCTCGATGACAGCGAGCGTTCTGCCATCCGGACTAACGGAGATGGAAGAGCCGCCAGAGTGTGTGGCCGTGAGATGCACCGTGGAGGTGCGAATCTGTTGAAGGCGACCGAGATTGTTCGCACGGTAGGCAACAATGGCGCCGTTTCCGCCCGCATCGAGGACATAAACAGTATCGTTGTGTTCGGCGACAGCTACCGGCTCGGAGCCGCCCGTGGGTTCTTGATCCACGAGTACAGGATGGCCACGCAACAGACGAAAGCTGGAAATGGTTCCGCTGCCTGAGTTGATCGCAAACAGCAGATTGTGATCGTGGTTGAGAGTGAGCGAACCTTGCGATTGCAGTGGGTCGGTTGTGCCGCCACTTCCGCGGCCGCCCGTAAAGGAGCGATCTTTCAAGGTGAGTCTGCCGTCGAAGAGGCGCTGATAGGTGAGGACTTCGTTCTTGACAGCATCATTTGTCATCACAAAGACCGTGGAAGCGGAGCCGGAGAGTGTATCTGCGGCGTACATCGTGGACGTAAGTGCTCCAAAACTTAGCGTGATGGCCAATAAACCGCGAACTGCTTGCAACATTTGCTACTCCTTGAGAAGGACATTGGCGTCCGCGCACAGAAAAGCCGAGCCACGTCCCGAGACGTGGTTTCACTGCCATCCGTCAAGTGCGCAGATATTGGAGTTGCAAAAACATGCAAGGTTACACTCGACATTCCTCATCGTCAGAGCGCTGCGGTGCTGGCACCGAGATGAGCTACGGCACATCCCGTGCTGCACGTCGCAGATTTCATGAAGCTGCTAAGCCCCTGTAACAAATCTTCCCCAACGGTTCGTTTCCGTTGGAACAGATGGAGGCGGCCGCTTCCATGTTCTGGGTCATGCTCTGACGCCAAGGATGGAACCCAGGCGGCGTAGCATGGCAGTCACTTCGTTTCCAGTGAGAATAAAGGGCGCACCAGATAGCCTCCACAGCACGAGCCGGTAGAAGGAAACCGTTACTGTGACATATACCTAATGCTCGCGGACGACCACCGGGATGTTTTTCAGCAGATGGTCGGCGCCTGTCGGATATGTAACCCGAGCGCGATCGGGCCGACGAATCTCCAGGCGCGTCGCTCCCGCCCCCTCGAAAAGCATTTGGTGCGCCCGATGGAGCAGTTCTGTCGTCAACTCAAACCCGGCTCCGGAGCCCACCACGGAAGCGGTGTCGCACCGCGGACAGATCGCCGTAGTCCCCTCGCCCACCCAGCGCCGGATCTCGCTTGGTGGAAAGAATTGCTCGCAAAAGATGCAACCGCACCGCCCGCTGCCCTGAATCTCTGCATGATTGTGGTGCATATGCTTTGGCAGCAGGTAGGCTCCCAGCGTGATTGCTTTCGGCTTGCTGGGTTCGCCAGGTCCTTTCCGAATTGCCGTAGACCACGCCCGGAGCAGAGCTGTGAGCATGCTGGATAAGGAGTTGTCGACCCGGTCTTCCATAGCGCTTTGTCCCCTCGAAGGTTCTCAATCTAAACTATGGTAACAATAAGCAATTACTGAAACGGAGTATTTTCATTACTTTAGTAAGCAAAGAGGCACAGTTTGATCTGATTGGGGAAACAGCTTCCCAAATTGGAGTGCGGCATACCGCCGACTTTTCGGCGCCGTTCCGCCATGCCTGATAAAGTGGTCATTCCATGAGAGTTGACGGTCCGAACGGCATCCGGCCAAGGATGGCCGCAGCGAAGCGAATATGCCATCTTTTTGCCGGAGCGATCCTTGCCCTCGCTATGCTCTCCTCAATCAGCGTGGCTCAACCGAACCCATCTCATCCTGAAACCATCAGCAGCCTGCGAGCCCCTCATGACGCCCCGCTCAATCTCAATCCTCAGTCGCCGTTCTGGCGCGACGCTTCGCCCATATTCTTCGAGGGCGATAATTACGGCCGGCCGGTCAAACCGTTGCGAACAGAGGTTCGCTCCCGCTGGACAGATTCCAGTCTGTATCTCTTCTTTGTCTGCCCCTATCAGGATCTGAACCTGAAGCCATCGCCGCAGACCAAGGCCGATACAGGCCACCTGTGGAACTGGGACGTCGCCGAAGCCTTCATCGGCTCGGACTTCCAGCACATCCGCCGCTACAAGGAATTCGAGTTATCGCCGCAGGGCGAGTGGCTCGATCTCGATATCAACCTGGATCAGCCTCATCAGGACGGCTCGAAGTGGAATTCTGGATTCGAAACAGCGGCTCGCATCGATCCTGAAAAGAAAATCTGGTACGGAGCCATGCGCATTCCGTTTTCTGCCATCGGTCCACAAGCGCCACACCCCGGCAGTAAGCTCCGCGTGAACTTCTTTCGCAGCCAGGGAGCATCGCGGCAGCTCCTCGCCTGGCAGAATCCCATGGGCGAATCCTTCCATGTGCCGGAACGCTTCGGCATCCTGGAACTGACGAGATAGTTCGTATCCGCAACCAGGTTTGCCCGTGGCCTCGCCGCTCGACCTTCATCTACGATTAAGGCAACTCTGGGTATTGTCAGGGTGCCCGCGATTTTCAAACGATCGTCCCATCCTCAGTTCAGGGAGGACGCATGCCGAAGCTGCTCCATGCACGCCTCCCCCGCGTAAGGATCGTGTTCGCTGCGGGAGGCATCTTCACTCTTCTCTGTGCATCTGCCCCGCTCGTCGCGCAAACCGCCGCGCCCGACGCAGCGAAAGTGGATGTCGCGTCTCTGCCCGATGCGCCTGAGCCCGCAACCTCCGCGGTCCCCCAGACAGCGCAGTCACAGTCTCAATCAAGACAGGCTCTTCCCAAGCCAGCCGATCAGAATCCTCAAGCGCCGGCGCCGCCATCGCTCGGCGATCTCGGCCTCTCGCCCACCCAGACCAAGCCTGACCCTGATCTGCAGGCCCGGCTCGACCGCCACACGCGCATGCTCAGGATTCATCAGCGCCTCGGCATCATCACGCTGGCCCCGCTCGCCGGCGCCTGCATCACCTCCGCGTTCGCGCCGCCCGACCTGAAGAAGGGCAAGGACAACGCCACCGGCCGCGACATCCACGTCGGCCTCGGAGCCGCCTCCGTCACCATGTATGCCTTCACCGCCTCCTATGCGATCCGCGCGCCCAGGGTCTCGGACGAACCGTCACGCGGCGGCATCCGGCTGCACAAATACCTCATCTACGTCCACGCGCCCGGCATGATCCTCACGCCTATCCTCGGCGCCATGGCCTACGATCAGGCCAACAATGGCGAAAAGGTCCACGGAATCGCTTCGGCGCACGCCGCTGTCGCATGGACCACCGTCGCTGCGTACGGCGCCGCTATCGTCGCCGTCACCTGGCCCATTCACATCGGATCGCTGAAGTTCTAATGTCTCCCATGCGAAGAACCTCGCTGCTCGCGCTTCGTGCTGCTTGCCATCCCCGTCACTGCGCAGACGGCGGCAATCTTCGCCAGATCAGCAGTGGACTCTCGCGCAGTCCACCCTCACCTATCACATGTCGCATCCGATTCATGAGGTCGATGGCGTCACCCACGCCGCGCGCGGCAAAGGCGTCTGCCATACGGGGCAGTGCGACTTCCTCGTCGCCGCGCCGGTCAAGTCCTTTGACTCTGGCGATTCCAATCGCGACCTCCACATGCTCCAGACCACGCGTGGTGCGGAATTTCCCATCGTCACCGTGCGCTTCCGCCTCCCGCAGGCAAATCTCGCTCAGTCCACACTCGACTGCGATCTCGAAATCCAGTTCGCCGGCAACACCGCACACTATGCGCATGTGATCTTTCATCAGACGATAGAAGGCACAAGTCACCGCATCGCCGGAACCATTCCCTCCACGCTCACCGACTTCAAAATCCCAGCCCCCAGCTTCCTCACCGTGCCGATCAAAAACGAAATTCCCGTCCGCGTGGACATGACCTGGCATCCGTCGTAGCCACGCGATCTATCTATCTATTGCCTTCGCTCTCTGCTCCGCTAAGATGGGGTGCGCTTGAACCCTGTTCGGAGGGCCAACAGGAGGTGCAAGAAGAAGGAGGGTGCACAGTGACCGTATCCCTGCGCAGGGGCAATGCGTCCGACGCAGCCGCCATCGGCAATATTTGTTACAGGGCATTCAAGGTCATCGCGGATAAACACAATTTCCAGCCTGATTTCCCGAATCCAGACATCGCGAGCGACCTTCACAGCGCGCTGATCGGCCACGAGCGGTTCTTTGACATCGTCGCCGAGATCGCGGGAAAGATCGCGGGTAGCGGCTTTCTGGATGAGCGAAACCCGATCAGCGGCGTGGGGCCGATCACGGTCGATCCGGAGCTGCAAAACGATGGCGCCGGTCGCGCCCTCATGCAGGCGCTAATGGAACGGTCGGCAGAGTGTGGCTTTGCCGGCATTCGCCTCGTCCAGGTCGCCTATCATTGCCGCTCCCTGGCTCTTTATCTCAAGCTTGGCTTTGAAGCCCGCGAGTTGTTGGCCTGTCTGCAGGGGCCTGCGATCGGCCAGTCCATCCCCGGCCTTGCAGTGCGCACGGCAACCGCTGAGGATATGCCGGCCTGCAATCGGCTTTGCTTTCTTGTGCACGGTCATGACCGAGGCGGCGAAGTTGCCGATGCCATTGCCCAGAATGCAGCCCGCGTCGTGGAGCGGATGGGACGCATCGCGGGCTACGCGACCCTCATCGGCTTTTCCGGCCACGCTGTCGCGAAGACCACCGATGACTTGAAGGCCCTCATCGGTGCTGCCGAGTCCTTTGGCGGCCCCGGCGTGCTTGTTCCAACCCGCAATGGAGAGCTGATGCGGTGGTGCCTCGCCAGGGGCCTGCGCATCACCCAGACATTGACCCTCATGACGATGGGCCTCTATAACCAGCCCGACGGCGCGTGGTTGCCGTCCGTAACTTACTAGGCTGGCCTTCGCCTTCGTTAAGCTTACGGTTTACCCTGAAGCCATGGCCGCCAAGCCCAAGGGCCGCATCGCGCCGCGCATCGACGAGGCCCTGCTCACCGAAACTTTTTCGGAGCAGCTCGCCGCGGGCTCTGTTCACGATGCTCTGGCAGCAGAGATGGCCTTGCCACCGCTCCTCAGCCAGCGCGGGCAGGCCGCCTCCATCGAAGGCTGCATCTGGCGCTCCGTCACGCTCTCCGATCCCAAGGCGCAGCGCCTTCGCCTGCGCGATGCCCGCATCGAGTCATCGGATCTCGCCAACATCGAGATGACAGCCGCCGCGCTCGAACGCGTCGAATTTCTCGCCACCCGGCTCACCGGCGCGATATGCAGCGAAGCGCAATGGAAGAGTGTTCTGTTTCAGGAGTGCAAACTGGACTTCGCGCTCTTTCGCATGGCGACCCTCGAGCACTGCGTCTTTGAAAAGTGCAATCTCGCCGAAGCGGATTTCTATGGCGCCAATCTCACCGGCGCAATCTTCCGCGGGTGCGATCTGAGCCGCGTCGATATCTCCCACGCAACGCTCACCAATGCCGACCTCCGCGACTGCCGTCTCGACGGCATGCGGGGCACGCCCGAGGCCATGGATGGCCTCATCATCAGCCCGGACCAGGCCGCGCTGCTCATCACCCTCTTCGGCGTGCGGGTTGTGTGGTGATGTGTGGTGACCGGCTCAACTCGCCGGTCGCAGGACGAGCCGTCTTTCCAGGCGGAAGCGCAACACGCTCTCGGCCGGCACCTGCACCTGCTTGCCGCGCGTGAAGACCTGCGTCAACATGCCGCCGCCCGCGCCGGAGAGCGCGCCGATCCCGGCGCCCTTGCCGCCGCCGAAGATGCCCCCCATCAGCGCTCCAATCGCCGCGCCGCCGCCCAGGAACTCCGCCGTCCGCCGGTTCTTGCCGATACCCTGGCTGTTGCTTTCATCTACGTTGGAGGTGACGACGCGATAGAGCTTCCCGCCGACGGTCACCGAATAAAGGTCGAGAACAAGCTCAGGGCTGTGCACCGCGCCACCCGTCGTCACTTGCCGGATCAGCAGTTGCGCGTGTGATCCTGCCGGAATCGCCACGCCGCCCGCCGCATCGGGCACGCCCTCGGTGACCACGCCGCGATAGAGCTGCCCAGTGTGCGTATTTGTCGAATCGATAGTCTCTTCCGTGCGCACCACGACATCGGTTCCAAACGGAATGACCTTGGCGTGCACCGGCACCGGCGCGATGCTTCCCGCGCCGTTGAAGACGAGCGATTCGACATCGTGAACCGGAAACTGATATTGAATGCCTTCGGCCCCTGTGAAATTGATCGGGTCGGTTCCGGTGAAATGCCCCGCATAACTCTTGCCATTGCGTAACGTCACCGTGTCAACAGTAGCGTTGAATGCCAGCGTCTGCACATCCGCTTTGGGAAAGGTGTACTGGATACCCTGCTGATCCTTGAAGTGGATCACCGTGCCCGTAAACTGCCCGGTGTAGCTCGCGCCTTCGCTCAGGATGACCGTATCCGCCTGCGCCGTAAGACAGAGGCTTACGCAAATCGCAACCAACGCTGCAATCTTCTTCATCTCACACTCCCGAATCCTGCTGGTCTGAGAAACCTTGAATCGCACCAGAGAACAGCTCAACTCTCAAGACGAAACGGCGTAAAAATACTGGCGAGGAGAATGCGATGGGGGATTTTTCGGTGAGCTTGAGCCGGCGCGATCTGGCGACATCATACAGATGGCCCATCCACGAATCCAGATCAATCAGCCGTGTTACAGAACCGTATCTTTCAAGGGAGCCGGGAAGCTTCAGCCAGCAGGCCGCTGCCTGGCTTTTTCCCGGGCCAGGCACGCCGCGCGGATCGCCTCGTAGCGCACCTGCAATTCATCCAGTTCAACATCGCTCAGGTTCTCAATATCGATCATCTGGTCGCGTGCCTTGTCCAGCGCGTGAATCAACTCGTTCAGCTTCAGGTTGATCGCCCGGGCATCCCGGTTCTGCGTGTTCTGGATCAGGAAGACCATCAGAAACGTCACTATGGTGGTGCCAGTATTGATCACCAGTTGCCAGGTGTCCGAATAGTGAAAGACGAACCCCGACGCGCCCCAGACCACAATCACCAGCACTGCCCATGAAAACGCCCACTTCGATCCCAGCCACGCCGACGCAGCCCCGGCAAACCGGGCAAACCAGTCGTTAGCCATCTTCCCCTGCACGGCTGCGGCCGGTTCCTGCCGTGACGATGGCTGCACCTTCCCGGAGGATGAAGACGACCTCTGCTTCAGACGGGTCGAACCGTTGGCGCTCATGCAGAGATCAGATGCGGTTCCCTAAGTGGAAGGCCATCCAGGCCGATACCGGCAATTCCGGCAATTCTTTGGCCAGCTCCTGCGAGACGCTCTCCATTCCTCTAGAATGCGAGGGCTGAGTCAGTAAGAAAGCGAGCCCCTATTCGTGAGCAATTTTTGGGATTACTTCAAGCATTCGCTGCGCATGTTCTCCAAGAATCCCGGCTTCACGATCGCCGCTATCGCCGCCCTGGCGCTTGGCATCGGGACCAACACTGCCATCTTCACGGTTGTGAATGCGGTCCTGCTGAAGCCTCTCACCTACCCGGACGCGGATCGCATCGTTCAGTTCCAGCTCACCTTCCCCGACGGCAAAGGCATCGCCGCGTCCATTCCCAAATTCTTCAAATGGAAGGCGCAGACGGATGCCTTCCAGGATGTCGCGGCCTATGATTTTGGCGGCCCCGGCTTCAATCTCACCGGAGGCAGCCCGGAGCAGGTGCACGGCCTTCATGTCTCCGAGGGATACTTCCGCCTCTTTGGAGCGCCGATTATGCTGGGGCGCGGCTTCACGCCGCAGGAAGATTCCCCCAACGGCGGCAAGGTCGTGGTTTTGAGCTATGGGTTGTGGACGCGCAGGTTCGGCAGCAATCCAAACATCGTCGGCAGCACGCTTTCCCTCGGCAATGAGGCCTACACGGTGGTCGGCGTCCTGGGGAAGTCCTTCTGTCTCCGATCCGGAGGCCGACCTCTACCTCCCCTTTCAGTTCGATCCCAACAGCGCCAACCAGGGCCACTACTTCCTTGCTGCCGGACGCCTCAAGCCCGGCGTCACGCTTGCCCAGGCCAACGCGCTCCTGAAAGTCGCGGCCGATCAATTCCGCCACCAGTACCCGGAAGCGCTTGATGTCCACGAGAGTTTCGCTGTTCAGCCATTGCGCGACAGCATCGTCAGCGACGTGCGTTCGTCGCTGTTCATCATGCTCGGCGCCGTCAGCCTGGTGCTGCTCATCGCCTGCGCCAACGTCGCAAACCTGCTGCTCATCCATGCCACCGGACGCAAACGTGAGTTCGCCATCCGCGCAGCGCTCGGTGCGGGCCGTGCCCGCATCATCCTCCAATTGCTCACGGAGAGCATATTGCTCTCGGTGACCGGCGGCATCCTTGGCTTGCTGCTGGGCTACTTCGGCGTCCGCGTTCTGCTGGCTTTGAGCCCGGGCGGTATTCCCCGCATCGGCGAACATGGCGCCGCTGTCGGCATCGACTGGCGCGTGCTGGCATTCACTCTTGGCGTCTCGCTGCTCACCGGCATTCTTTTCGGTCTCTTTCCCGCCATCGCCGCGTCGCGTCCCGACCTCAACTCCACGCTCAAGGAAAGCAGCAATCGCTCCGGCACCGGATTTCGTCAAAGCAAGGCGCGCTCTCTGCTTGTCATCAGCGAGGTCTCTCTCGCCCTGGTGTTGATGATCGGGGCGACGCTGCTGATACGCACCTTCCTCGCCGTACGCAGCGTCCATCCCGGCTTTCGTTCCGATCACGTCCTCACTTTGGAAATGTCGCTCACCGGCGACCGCTACCAGAAGACAGCCGGCGTGGCGCAGCTCTCGCGCAATGGACGCGAGCGGCTGAATGCCATCCCCGGCGTCGAGGTGTCGGCCTCCACCTGCTGCCTGCCTCTGGAAGGGGGCTTCGGTCTGCCCTTTGACATTGTCGGACGTCCGGTACAGAAAGGGCAGCAGAGTGGCGCCGGCTGGATGAGCGCCTCTCCTGGCTACTTCCAGGCCTTCAAGATTCCCATCCTGCGCGGCCGCGACTTCACGGAGCAGGACAGCACCGGCGCGCCCGGCGTCGTCCTCATCAATCACGCCATGGCGAAGCAGTACTGGCCGAAAGACGATCCGCTCGGACAGCAGATCGTCATCGGAAAAGAGACTGGCCCGCAGTTCGAGGAGCCCGCGCGGCAGATCATCGGCATCGTCGGCGATATCCACGATGCCGGCTTGAATCGCGATCCGCGTCCGATCATGATCGTGCCGCAGGCGCAGGTTCCGGACGGCATGACCGCGCTGAACGCACGCATCGGCCCCGTAGTCTGGCTGGTGCGCACCCACACCGATCCCCACCAGTCCATCTCCGCCGTCACCGATCAGTTGCGGCAGGCCAGCGGCGGCTTTCCGGTCGCTCGCGTGCGGCCCATGGATGAAATTGTCATCCGTTCCACCGCCCGGGAAAGCTTCAACATGCTCCTTCTCACCATATTCGGCGCGTCCGCAATGATCCTGGCATCCATCGGCATCTACGGCCTCATGGCCTACTCCGTGCAGCAGCGCACACAAGAGTTAGGCATCCGCATGGCGTTGGGAGCGGATCGCGCCGGCATCCGCAGGCTGGTCGTGCGGCAGGGAATGCAACTGGCCCTCATCGGCGTAGTCGTCGGCGTTGCCGCCGCCTTTGGACTCACCCGCCTCATCTCCAGTTTCCTATTCGGAGTGAAATCCTGGGATCCAATCGCATTCATCACCATTCCAATTCTGCTGTTGCTGGTGGCGCTCGCCGCGGTATGGCTGCCCGCTGTGCGTGCCGCAAAACTGGATCCGATGCAGGCCTTGCGTGTCGAATAGACGGACTAGACCGGAGCGCTTTCCTCAAGCTCGGCCAGCGAACTCCCGCGTCTCCGTAGCCACCTTAATCTTCTCGCCCTCTTTGATGTAGAAGGGAACGCGCACCTCCGCGCCCGTCTCAAGCTTCGCCGGCTTGGTCACGCTGCCGCTCGCCGTATCGCCACGCACGCCCGGCTCGGTATACGTCACCACCAGCTCCACCTGTGCCGGCAGCTCCAGCCCGATCGGGTTGCCGTTATACATGTCGATCTTCACAATCGTCCCTTCGATCAGCAGGTCCAGCGCATCCTTCACCATCTCGCTGCCGAGCGACAACGTCTCAAAGCTCTCCTGGTTCAGGAAATAAGAGCCGTCCCCATCGCTATATAGATAGGACGCATCCACCGTCTCCAGGTCCGGCTCCTTGAACTTGTCGCCCGCCTTGAAGGTCTTGTCGAAGACCGCGCGCGTCAGCAGGTTGCGCATCCGCAGCCGCACCAGCGTCTGCCCGCCCCGCGCCGTCGGCGTGGAGGTCTCCGACTCCATGCAGTAGTACGGCACGTTCTCAAACTCGAACGTCATCTTGCGCTTCACATCGATGGCATCGATCAATGCAGCCATAATTCCTCAGAAATTAAGTTGAATATTGGAAAATCAACGCGGTTCTATAACTCACACCGCATTCTTAGTCGCTACAGCCTCAGAGATAGGCGTGATCGACGAGATAGACAGGTCATCGATCCCGTCATAACGCGGAGTCCTGGCCATCAATTCCTCAATCGCCTTCACCGGCCGGATGCCGCCTCTCGCGCCTTCGGCCATGCAATTCATCGCAGCCGCGGCGCAGGAAAAATCAAGCTGGCGTTCCAGCTCCCACCCCTGCAGCAGCCCGTAGATAAACCCGGCATGAAAGATGTCACCCGCGCCCGTCGTATCCACCACTGGCACCCGGTACGCCGCCGCATCATGAAAGTGCTCTCCATCCCATGCCAGCACGCCGTCCGGGCCCAGCGTCGCCGCGGTCAGCAAGCATCCGTAGCGCGCTTGTATCTCGCGCAAGGCGGCTTTCAAACTACTCTCGCCGGTAAGCCGGCACGGAAAATCCCTGCTCACCACCAGATAGTCGATCTTCTCGATCAGCGCATCCACGCCCGGATAGATCTCATCCAGGTCCGCCACCACGGGAACACCGGCCTCGCGCGCCCATCCCGCCGCTATTGTCGCCGCGGCTGTGTCGTGACCATCCACATGCAGTGCACGCGCGTTCACGATCCACTCGCGCTTCAGCTCCTCCGGCTGCAGCACCACGCGCTCATCCCGGCGGCACATCACCGTTCGCTCGCCGTGCCGGTCCACCAGGATCAGCGATCGCGCGCTCGCGGCTCCCGGGACATGGATCAGTTGTCCCTCGACTCCCGTGCGTTCGAACTCCCGCGCATGCAGCCTCGCCGCGTCATCATCGCCCAGCTTGCCCACATAGCGTGTGCGCAGCCCCCATGTCTGGCAGGCCACCACCGTCGAGGCCACCTGCCCCCCCGGCGTCACCCGCTCGGAGTCATACTCCACCTTGGAGCCGCACTCCGGAAACTCCGATATCTGAATCGTGGTGTCGGTCGCATTCAATCCCACGCCGACCACGTCGACCTTCGCCAACCGCGTCATGCAGCAATTCTATCGGTCGCCCCGGCTCTCGTCAGGCAGCATTTGCCAGTTTCGTCGGCGTGCGGCCCGCGAATCAGAAGGTAAATCGGGAGCCAAACTGGAATTGGCGCGGAGTATTCGCTGCATTTGTGACCTGGCCGAAGCCTGCCATCACCTCGGGATTGCTGGCGGCCTGCGGATTCCAGAAGATGGATGGGTACCCGTACTGCACCGAATTCGTCACGTTGTAGGACGAAACCTCAAAACGCAGATTCCGTTCCGCACCGAAGGAGAAGACCTTATACAGCGACATATCCAGATCGCGCGCTCCGCTGGTGCGAACACTGGAAAGGAATGCCGGCGCCGTCCCGGCTGTGAATGGACTGGAAGGCTGGGAGAAGCAGCTGAAGTCGAACCACTGTGCCGCGGTATGGTGCGCGTGCGCGCCCGGATCGCAGGTCATATCCACGCGCTGGTTGAAGTAGGGGCTTCCCGTTCCTGTGGGGGCGTTCACCGGTACGCCGGTGCTCAGGTACACAATCGTGTTCACACTCCAGTTGCCCAGAAACGCATTGCCTACCCCATCCAGATCCACGGCGCGCCCTCTGCCGATCGGCAGATCGTATGAGGCCTGCCAGTTGAACTGAATCTTCACATCCTGCGAGCTCACCGAGTGCTCCAGGTTCAGATTTCTCCAATCCTGAGGCGCGCCCACCCCGTGATACCCAATGAAGCCCAGCGGAGGCGCTCCATCGTCGGTCATCAGCTTGCCCCAGGTGAAGTTGGCGAGCGTGGTGAAGTGCTGGCTCATCCGCTTTTCCACTTTGGCCTGCAGCGAGCTGTACTCCGAGTCGCCCGCCGGATATCCGTTGACGGCAACGCCCGCGCCGAAGCCTCCGCTGTTGAATTGCGGATAGGGCGACAGCCCAACCCATGCGGGTACCGTTGGCGAGCCGTAGAAGGCACTCGTCGGCGGCAGAATGGACTCCCAGGTATTCGGAATCATGCAGCTTGGATCGCCAGTCACGCATAGTCCGGTGCCGTATTGCTGGATGGTTTCGAGCGGCAGCGTATTCAGATCGACCGCTCCAAATGGCAGGAAGAGCCCTCTGCTGCCTACGTAACCGGCGCTGAAAACTGCGTCGCGCGCAAACTGGTACTCAATTCCAAAGTTGAAGTTATAAGTCGTCACCGTGCGCTGCGAGTGCAACACCGTGCTCAGCGTGCCGCCTATATTCGTGGCCGCTCCCTGCGAACTACCCTGGGGCTGGATCACGCCGTTCGGGAACGGATTGCTGAGCGAGTTCAGCAACACCGTGTTCCCATCTGCGTTGTATGTCGTGGCATTCCAGTTCGTCACCGTCCCGAATCCGTCGCTGTTCAGCGCGGGGTTGGCCACCATCTGCGCGCTGGGCCCGTAGTAGATGCCGCCTCCTCCGCGGACCACAAAATTCGGTTGTGTCTGCCATGCAAAGCTCACCCGCGGCCCAAAATCTTTCAGGTTGGTCGCGAAGGGGCTGCGATTTCCGCCCGTTGCAAACTGCTCTCCGCCCTTCAGGCCCACTCCGCCGACGGTGTACTGAATGTTGGGATCGAAGTACTCCAGGCGATTGAATCGTTCCGTCCGTCCGCCGAAGATGTCCCACCGCAGCCCGAGGTTTACCGTGAAGGTCGGAGTGAGGTGATAGTTATCCTGAACAAATGCCGCGTAGTAGGGATTCGCCTCGGCGGCAAACACATCTTTGGTGAAATTGCCGCTCTCG
This sequence comes from uncultured Acidobacteriaceae bacterium, assembly GCA_963750845.1. Classification (GTDB taxonomy): domain Bacteria; phylum Acidobacteriota; class Terriglobia; order Terriglobales; family Acidobacteriaceae; genus KBS-83. Next base: position 332,050 of record CAVVSP010000026.1, on the reverse strand, counting down.
CCCCCTGGAGCGCTGCCCATGCCCAGCAGGAATGACGCGAAATCGCTGCCGTCCGCGGCAAACGTGGTGGAGCTGGTCGCCGTGTCGTCGAACGAATAAGTACCGGCCGGTGCAGGCGGCTGGCCCACATTCATGAACTTCTTCTGGTACTCGAAGCCCAGATCGATCGAGTGCTTTCCAAATGTCTTGGTATACGTCGCACTTACATCGCTGTTCTCGCTGGCATAGATAAAGGTGTCGTAATTTGTGGTGCCGCCGATCGGCGCCGTTGTTCCGAAAGTCATCGCAGGAATCTGGTGATACAAGACTTCCTTTTCCAGAGCCGCCGGAAATCCAACCGAGGTGATATCGAATCCATTCTGTCGCGGATCGCCCGTCTGGTTTTCAAAATGGCGCGTAAAGGAATAACGCAGTTGCAACACCGACGTGGGGCTCAGCGTGTAATCGTCGGCCAGCAGAACGTTCCGCCCATTCGTGATGTTCTGGTAATAAAGCGGGTCATATTCATTGCCATAGAAGTTGGCATTGCTGAAGAAAATGCGGTCGTAGGAGAAGCGTCCAAAGATGCGTTGTTTCTCGCTCGGGGTATAGTCCATGCGGATGTCGAACTTGTGCGCATTGTTCGGATCGAGCCCGGACGCGGCATAGTTGTTGGTGTGATACGGCGGCCCGTCGCCGGCCTTGTTGGGCAGCGGGAACTTCGACGCAAAGAACAGCGCAATTGGATTCAGATTGGCCTTTGGAATAATGTTCCCGGCAAACGGCTGGCGGGTTCCGTCGGCCTGGTCGGCCACCAGCGGGTTGTAGATCGTAAGGCCGTCGGCTGAAAAATCGCCGGTGCGTTCCGCCGCCGTGGGTACGGTAAAGGATCCCGTCTCCAGTTGCTTCTGCTGCGTATCTTCGTAGTCGCCGAAGAAGAATAATTTGTCGCGAAAGATCGGCCCGCTGATCGCGCCGCCTTCCTGGTAGCGATGAAAGTCCGGCGTCGAGGCGCCCGGATTGTTCTGTTTATAGAAGTAGTCGTTCGCCGCCATGGCGCTCGGACGGATGTACACAAAGCCGTCGCCATGAAACCTGTTTGCGCCGGATTTGCTCACCAGGCTGATCACGCCGCCGCCGCCGCTCGCATAAGTAGCAGGCGTGTTCTGGGTCTCCACGCGAAACTCTTCGACACCGTCCTCCGGCACCTGGAACGCCGGAATAATGCTCGCCGTGTTGTTCTCCGCAATCCCAATGGGGCTGCCGTCGAGCATGTAATACACCGAGCCCTGCAGCGATCCATTGATGGTGTAAGCCGACACATCTGCAAGCGAACGCTGATTGAAGATGCCCGGCGTATCGGACGCATTCGGCGTGCCGTTCGTAGGCAGCACGCCCGCGCTGAGCTGCACCAGCTGATACACGTCGCGCGTCACCAGTGGCACGCGATCGATCGCCGCCGCCGAGATCAGTTGACCCACCGTCGAGTTGCTCGTCTCCAGCAGCGAGGACGACGCGTCCACCGTGACCACCGTGTTGACCGCGCCGACATTCATCTTCACGTTGATCGTGCTTACCTGGTCGACACTGACCGAGATGTTGTTCTCTACCACCGTGTCGAAGCCCTTCTGGCTCACAGTAAGGTCGTAGGCGCCGGGCGCGACCGAGACAAAGGAGTAGAGTCCAGCGGCAGTCGTGATCGTGGAAAGTCTGGTTCCGGTCGCCCGGTTCTTGGCCGTCACCTTGGCGCCGGGAACCATCGCACCTGCCGAATCGGAGATCAGGCCGCTGATGCCGCCTCTGCCCGCCTGCGCCAGAACCACGGAACAGACACACGCGAAGAAGAGAACGAGACAAAGCGCCTTCCTGGCGAATGCCGAATACCGCTCACTGCATCTTTCCATGGTGCCTCCGGAGCAACGGACTGCAGACTGCGACACAATGCCCATTTACATAAGAAATGAACACAATTCTGCTGTTCATCTCCATATTCCGTCAACAAGATTCCGGAAATGGGCATTTAGGCCAATCCGCGCCACCTTTGCGGCGCGTTGGCGCCCCATACGCAGGTCAGTTGCGGCGCGAGAACGCCGCATATCGACAATAAATTTCCATGCAGGGCGGTCCGTTTGGGTGGGAAGGAGAGAACCAGGCAGTCAGTGCGTCGACTCCAGGCGAACCGGCAGCAGAAATTACGAAAGGGCAGGCCTGGTTGGAAGGCCTGCCCTTCGCGTATCGGACCCTTCGAACGAGATCGAAGTTAGTTGATGGCCACGCGGCTGTGGTCCATGGATGGCGTCAGCGCTACCAGCGCATCGCCGCGGTGATATTTCCGGTACGCGCTGCCTGCATACACTACCGTCCCCGCCGGCGCCTTCACGGTCAGCAGGTCATTCGGCAGCATTGTGTAACTGTGGCCGTCAATCGTCACATCGCGGAAGGTGACGCTCTTGTTCACCAGCGTCACAAACACCCGAGTGTCCTTCTTGTGCAGTCGAAGATCATGATTCGTGCCGGCTGCGGATGCCGATGCGATTGTGCAAGCCGATAGCGCCAGAAGAGTAAGTGAGCGAAGCATAAGTCCCTCTCTTTGCCTGGGTGACAGGAGTGAATTTTTCTTGCAACCCGTTCTCGGTTGGCGCCGTCTATGCCGGCGCACTCTGCGTGCGTCGTCGACAGGACGCGTGCCAACGAGAAGACCATAGCGGCTCCGAAGATCGTGTGGAGGGGCGAAGCTGCAATCGGCAACGGTCATGCGGTGAGCCGTGCATTCGCATCGGCGGAACGGTGAGTCGCCGGCGTCGATAGGCTGATTTATAGAAGAGCGCGTGCGGTCACACCGTGCAAGCGCGTGTGCAACAATGTGCGACAGAGCAGTGGGCTATGCAGTATGCGATATTGATCAGCAGCGATTTCTTTCGATCTGGAGCCCTGATATGTTTCGAACGTTTGTATTGGCGGCAGCCATCGCCACCCTCCCCGTTCTTTCCCTCGGCGCGCCCCTCGGCCGGCAAGCGCCTTCCGGCGGCGATTCCCACCAACCGATGGCCATGCCGAAGCCCGTCAACCTCAAGGTGCTGCCCAAGGACACATCGTCCCAAGACGTGATGAAGATCATGTTTGGCTACACCAAACAACTTGGCGTGAAATGTACCTTCTGCCACGCTGAAGATGCAGGCGCCAGGCGCCCCAACTTCGCCTCCGACCAGAAGCCGGAGAAGAACACCGCCCGCACCATGATGCTGATGACCCAGGAGATCAACGCCAAATACCTCGCGCAGATCCACGACCCCGATGCAGCGCCGGATCAGAAGACCGTAAGCTGCGGCACTTGTCATCGAGGCCACAGCATGCCCGAACCCTTCAAGGCGCCAGAAAAGCCGGGCATGGAGAAGCCGGGCATGGAGCACCCCGGCACGGCGCCCAAACCATAGAAGTGGAGGCGCCATCCCGCGCATTCCCGAGTCGAGCTTTGTCAGTTCAGCGGTGAACGCCGAAGCATCGCCACCGTCAGCCTTATGCCGAGGCGTGAATTTAGGAAGAAACAGGCGACCTGAGTAGGCCGTGTTGGCAGAGGTGGCTCACGGCGGAATCCAGCTCCGCATTTTCAGCCGCCCCAAGAGTAAAAGATTCGGGCAGCACATAATGCGGATTCAGTAGCGACAGCGTTTCGCTCACGAAGATCGACTGGTGACCCAGCAGTCCCTGTCGCATCAGGTCGCGCGGCAATGTGTCGGCGTGGTACTGGCAAATCCCGCTGAGCTGCGGATGCGTACGGAACAGCTTCTCCAGCCGCCACTCATATTCCAGCAGCCTCCAGCGATCCCTCTCCGGGCCCAGCTCCCATGTCATATCGCCGGTCGCCCACAGGCCGTCGTATCCGTCGTCCAGCGCCTGTTGAATCGCCTCTTCCAACGTGCGGATCATCCGCTCCACATCGAACTGTCCGCCCACCAGGTGGCTCTGGTCCGATGACAGAACCAAACTTGCTTTCTCAACTTCGTGCGCCACATCGACCCCGGCCGCCGCCAGGTACGATCGCATTCCGGCCACCATCGGTGCGCTGTTCAGGTACAGGCACCGATAGTTCTGTCCGAGCTTCTCCACCGTCCGCGCAGCCAGCGCCGGCAACTGCCGCGACGGCGCGCCCTCGTAGATCAGACATTGATGGCGGGGAAGTGGCTCCATTCGGGTCCAATTATAGTAACCGCCGCGGTTTTCCGGTCAGGCTTTTGTCAGGAATTCCGTGCGATACTTCGCGGCCAGCGCGCCCGCCTTCGCCTTCAATGCCGCCCCTGCCGCTTCGTCCATCGGCGGCGGAGGCGTCGTTCTCGTCGCCACCCGAACGCCGACCTCTCTGAAGAAATTCTCCTGCCCCGCAGGCGCGCACGTACACAGCGCCCGCACCGGCTTATCCGAGACATTTCTGACCTGATGCGGCGCGTTCGCCGGAATATGAATCGTCTCCCCGCCGCGCACCGTCTGCTTCACTCCGCGAAACGTAGCCTCCAGCTCGCCCTCGAGTATGACGAATGTCTCCTCGAAGTCATGGCGATGCGGAGGAGGCCCGCCACCCGGCGGAATGTGCATGTCAATCAAACAATACCGCCCCGCCGTGTCCTCGCCCGTCAACAGGATCGTGTACGTGTCCCCCACCAGCGCAAGATGCTCAAGAGAAGCATCCGCATCCGGCCGCGCCACCACCAGCCCGCGTCGAGGATCGTCATCAGGGATAGCGGACGTACCGGCGGACTTTTCAGAAGGATCAGACATGATGGGGCTCCTCGTGTGGGCTGGATTTGAAGGAAAGGTAAATCAGGTTCCCGTACACGCTATTACAGAATTTGTCTGCCGGAAAGTGAGCTAATTCTTGAACGACTGCATTAAACTCGGAGATTCTACACAGGAGGAGACGACGCGGATGGCGAATGATGGTTTTGAGACGGGCCCTATGGCGATCGAGCTTCGCTCCCACGACGACGATCCTCCAATTCAAGATCTCGACGAAGCTGCGGAAGTCATCGAGAGCCCCTATTCGATAACTTCCTACGGGGCAGACTACCCGGTCGACTCATTAGTTAAGCGTATGGACGCTAATGACATTCTCGTGCCGACATTTAATTGGGACGCGCCCGAAAAGACTGAAATTATCGGATTTCAACGTCAGTATGTGTGGCCAAGACCAAAGGCAGATCGCTTTATCGAGTCCCTACTGCTTGGACTGCCTGTCCCTGGAATATTCCTCGTGAAAGAGATGTCGGGTGTTCTCTTAGTTCTTGACGGACACCAGCGGCTTCACACTCTCCAAGCGTTCTATTCCGGAGCAATTAACGATGAAGTTTATAAACTGTCAGACGCAGTGCAGCGACGCTTCGTCGGAAAGCGCTACAAAGATCTCGACACCGAAGATCGTCGAAGATTAGACGACAGCATCATTCACGCGACTGTTATCAGACAAGACGAGCCGACGGAAGATCAAAGTAGCATATACACAATTTTTGAACGGCTGAACACCGGCGGAGTCAACTTGCAACCGCAAGAAATTCGAGTTGCGCTATACCACGGTGAATTTGTACCCGTGTTGCAAAGTCTAAATGAAGATATAGCATGGCGTGCTTTAGTTGGGTCAAAGTCAAAACGCCTAAAAGATATGGAGATGGTTCTACGCTTCTTCGCATTTCTCTATTTCTCCAAGCAATACGAAGCTCCAATGAAGATGTTTTTGAATCGCTACATGTCATCGAACAGACATCTGGGCTTGCAATCAGAGGAAGAGTTGCGCGCAATATTCACGCTAACTACTGGCACCATTTTAGAAGCAATTGGCGTGAGAGCATTTCGTCCGAGGAGAGCTGTCAACGCTGCGGTTGTTGATTCACTGATGACGGGGATAGCAAAACGCCTTGCTGTTACGGGGCCACTGCATAATTTAGAGCCGCTGAAGCAGAATTTCGAAACCCTTATGGCGGATAAGAAATATCAGGACGCAACGGAAACAGGTACCTCTCAGGCTGCTAATGTAACCACTCGCTTAACCGAAGCTGAAAAGGCATTTTCGAATATCTCATGACTGGTCGCGCAGAGGTTAGACGCCGGAAGCAGCGTCTCGACGCAATCTTCAAACGAGTCGCAGGCGTGGGCACGGATCTTGAGTTACAGTCAGACTTCGCGCGTTATTTGTGCATCTTGGTATCAGGGTATCTAGAAAATGCCGCATCCGAACTTGTGCTTGAACATGCGAGGAAGACAGGGTCGCCATCCCTGCAAAGGTTCGTCGATCAGCGAACCAAAAAGTTTACTAATGCGAAGTCGCAAAAACTTGTGAACCTGATGGGAGATTTCGACGTCGACTGGCGCAATTCAGTAGAGGCATTTGTAGTTGACGATCTTAAGGACGCAGTTGATAGCGTGGTGGCCCTTCGCAACAGGATTGCACATGGCGAATCCGTGGGGGTAACGTACCAGACGATCGTGAAGTATTACGAGCGGGTACAGAAGGTTGTAGAGCACATGACAGACCTGTGCGATCCGGTCTAACGGAGCTGTACAGAATCGCCGCGGGTCAAATCGGCTTCACATCACCCAACCAAAAACCACTGCTCATGAACTCGCCGCAGTACCCCGGCATATCGGAATCCCCGACGCCGATCCCACCACCGCATCCACCCCGCAGCGCGGACACACCGCCGTCTCCTCATTCACCCAGCACGCAGAAAGCCATGGACAGCGCCATGCGCCTATAATCCCTCCGCCCGAGGAGGGCACATACGATGCGCATGCTAATGAAAGTCTCCTTTCCCGTCGAAGCCGGCAATGCCGCGGCTCGAAGCGGCACGCTGGGGACCACGGTGAAGGGAATCCTCGACGACCTCAAACCCGAAGCAGCGTACTTCATCGCCAACGAATTCGGCGAACGCTGCGGCTACGTCGTCTTCGACCTGAAGGAAACCTCCCAGATCCCCGCCATTGCGGAGCCATGGTTCCTCGCCTTCAATGCGAGAATTACCCTCACCCCCGCCATGAATCCGCAAGACCTCGCGAATGCAGGGTCCGGCATCGAGCAAGCTGTCAAGACGTATGGAAAGGCCAACTAGTCCAGAGACGGCGGTGCAATTGGCCGTCTGAAGTCTTCTCATCGCTCGGGCAATTCCCCCGCCCGGGATTTCAATCTCGTCACCGCTATGACCCAACCAAAAACCACCGCTCATGAGCCCTTCTCAGCACCCCGGGCATAATCGGAATCCCCGAAGCCGACCCCACCACCGCATCCACGCCGCAGTGCGGACACACCGCCGTCTCCGTCCTCCAGCCAGCGCACAATCTCACTCGGAAAATAGATCCGCTCGCACGCGATGCATCCGCACACCTCGCTCGCTTCCAGCTCCATCTGGTTCGACCGCGTGTGCCGGTGCAGCCGGCTTGCCTCGCGCTCGCGGTCCAGCCGCGTCCGCAGCACGGCAAACAGCAGCCCCGCTGCGACAAATAGCGGCCATGTCAGGTTGAAAGATACGCCAGCCCGGAGAGCATCGCATCCCGTGGCCGCCGCCGCGGGGAGCAGCCCCACGCCAGCCCGGCCAGCGACGCCACCGCGCCCGCCGTCACCCCGATCGCCGCCGCCCACGTCTCCCGGAACGCCGCCGCCGAGGGCAGCACGCACACCAGCGGCAGCAGTGTCACCCATCCATGCCCATGCGCCGCTCGTCGACCAACCCTTGCGCAATCGCTAGCGCATCTCCAAACACAAGGATCAATTGCGCCCACAGCAGCACAACCTCAGCACGGCTTCGAATGGGAGACAATGGAGCGTCGCTATTGGACTTTTGCCTTGGTGATATTGAACTTGCCTCCACCGTTGTCAACGCGCACGATGGTCCCTTCGGCTACTTCAATCTTTTCGGCAAGCCAGTCGGAATCGAGTACAACAAGATCGTCACCGTCGATCTCCGAGATCTGCTGACAAACCAGATGCAAATCGCAACCGCCGTCATCGAGCGGTATACGGATCACGAGACGTGAGCCTTCGCGTTCGATCGGCCCGCGCAGGGAGATGAAATCATCATTCATAGGTGATTCTCCGGCGCACTCTACATCGGTTTGCCCCATCCTACCGTGGCTGGGTGAATAAGTTTCGGCGCGGCGACGACGTACCAAATCAGGAACGGCAACAAGACCCGTCGCAGGATTCTGCCAGTTAATTTCATCCGTTTTGTACGCTGGAATAGGACTACCAGAGGCCGGAAGAATAAATTAGCCATCGGGAGCCCCCTATCCAATAGCAACGAAACGAGTTACAAGCCAGCTCCCGCACCGGGAGGGGGGGGGGGGTAGGAAGTACACATCATCCGCCCGTCAAAGCAAGCGGGCGAGTTCTATTTGACCCCTATAACGGCAGTGCCGAACGGCGGGATCGTCATGTGGTCCAGCCGGATCGTCTTGCTCTCATAGCCGTAGCTGTTCAGCAGCATCAGCCCGATGCCCCCCTGTCACCCCCTGGATGTCAGGTCATACGTCACCATCTGCGGCTTGTCGCTCATGTTCAGCGCCACCAGCACAGAGCGCCCGTTCCCCAGGTAGTGCCGCAGAAACGTAAACACATTCGGGTCCTCCGGATTGATGGTGACGTAACCGCCGCTCACCAGCGCGGGCTCGGTCCGCCGCAGTGTCAGCAGTTGCTTGTAGAAGTTCAGGATCGAGTTCGGCTCCTTCGACTCCACATCCACGTTGTACTCGACCGAGCTCGGCGGTATCGGCAGCCACGGCTTCGCCGTCGGCCGGTGAACCCGGCATTCGGACGCTCCGGCCGTCCACTGCATCGGCGTGCGCTCGCCGTCGCGGCCCTTGTCCTTCGGCCACCCGGTCACGCCGACAGGATCGCGCACATCCTCCACCCGGGTGGGCACCGTGGTGCGCATCCCGATCTCCTCCCCGTAGTACATCTGCGGTGTCGCGCGCGGCAGCAGCAAGAGCGCCGCCATCAACTTTGCGATCTCGTCGTTGTGCTTGCCGTCGCCGTAGCGGTCCCACTGCCGCGCCTGGTCATGATTGCTGAAGAAGTACTCCGGCCACCCATGCGCCGGATTGTTCTCCACCTCATCAAACAACTTGCGAAATTTCGTCGCGGAAAGCTCATTCACGTCCGCGATCTGGAAGTCCATCGGCAACTGCACCTCATCGTTGTGCGTGCCATACATCTTCGACAGCTCGACGATGTTCGGCTCATCCGCCTCCGAGATCAGCACCGGATTTCCCGGATAGCTGTCCACCAGCTTGCGCAGCTCCTTCAGCACGTCATGCACCTCGGGCAGATTGTCGGTGTACTTATGCTCGATGTTCGGATCGCCGAAGGCATTCGTGCCCGGCAGAATCGGATCGTCGTGCAGGTTCGGATCCTCGAACAGCCGCGAGATGGCATCGATGCGGAACCCCGCCACGCCCTTGTCCAGCCAGAACCGCATCGCGTCGTACATCGCCTTGCGCACTTCTGGATTGCGCCAGTTCAGGTCCGGCTGCTGCACATAGAAGTAGTGGTAGTAGTACTGCCTCGGTCTTCGGGTCGTAGCGTCCACGCCGAGTGGCCGAACCACGACTGCCAGTTGTTCGGCGGCCCGCCGTCCTTGCCGTCGCGCCAGATATACCAGTCACGTTTGGGGTTGGTCTTCGAGGACCGCGACTCCAGGAACCACGGGTTCTGGTCCGAGGTATGGTTCATCACCATGTCCATGATCACCCGGATGCCCTGCTGCTTCGCCGCCTTCATCAGGTTGTCGAAGTCGCCCATCGTGCCGTACTGCGGATCGATCGCCTCGTAGTCCGCAATGTCGTAGCCGAAGTCCACCTGCGGCGACGGATACATCGGCGTAATCCAGATCGCGTCGATGCCCAGCGATTTCAGATAGCTCAGCCGCTGCGTGATACCCTTGATGTCGCCCAGGCCGTCGCCGTTCGTGTCCTGAAAGCTGCGCGGATACACCTCGTAGATCACCGCATGCTTCCACCACACGTCACCGTTGGTCTTCAGCGGCGCCGCATGCGCCTGCGCTACCGCCGAGCCGCACGCCATTATCACCAGACAGAGCAAGACCCATAGTCGCCGCATGCCGTGTCCTCCTGAGAGCAAACGCCAGCATACGCGAAGAGCAGCAGCACAGGCACGGGCCGCTTGACCACCGCCGTCCCGCCGCACACAATTGCAGCCGTGCATCCCCTGCTGAACGAGACACGAGAGCTGCTGGCCGCCCCGTTGGCCGGCTGCTCCGCAGAGCAGGTCGCTCGCCACCCAGCCGGAAACCCGGCACGCTGGAGCGCGCAGCAGTTGATCGAGCATCTCTCCGCCACTTGGCGCATGACCATTGCGGTATCGAAAATCGTCTGGAAAAAGGACAGGCCGCTGCGCACGCGCCCCACACTTACGCAGCGCTGCATGCAGCTGGCCGTCTGTGAATTCGGCTATTTCCCAAAAGGACATGAAGCGCCGGCAGCGGTTCAGCCAACGATGATGCGCCGGGAACAGCCGATCACGCGGCGATGAACTCGTCGCCCGCTTCAGCGCCACGCTGGCGGCCATGGATGCATGCTCAACCGAATCGAGCCGGAGGCTAAAGGCGCGGGTGTGCTGAACCATTTTTTGCTGGGACCGTTAAGCGTGCGCGCGTGGCGGCGCTTTCACCGCACACATGCACGGCATCATGCGGCGCAGATCAAACGCGCCATTCAGGGCAACTGAGCCGGCGAGAGGCTATTTGATCTGGCTCAGCATCAGCTTGCCGATTGTCTGCAGCTGCATGTTGGAAGTGCCTTCGTAGATCTTGCCGATCTTGGCGTCGCGGTAGAGCTTTTCGACCGGATAGTCCTTCACGAAGCCGTAGCCGCCATAGATTTCAACCGCCTTGCTCGCGGCGCGTTCCGCTACCTGGGAGGCGAAGTACTTTGCCATCGCGGCCTCTTTGACGAAGTCCAGGCCGGCGTCCTTCAGCCTCGCGGCGTTGTAAACCATCAGCCGCGTCGCCTCGATCTCGACCGCCATCTCGGCAAGTTGGAAGAGCACGCCCTGGAACTCCGCAATGGGCTTGCCGAACTGCTTCCGCTCCTTGGAGTAACGCGCGGCATGGTTCCATGCGCCCTGCGCCAGTCCCAGCATCTGTGCGCCGATGCCGATGCGGCCCTCGTTCAGCGTCTCGATTGCGATCTTGTAGCCCTTGCCGACTTCGCCCAGCACATTGGCGGCCGGCACCTTGCATTCGTCAAAGATCAGCTCGCAGGTAGACGACGCGCGGATCCCGAGCTTGTCTTCCTTCTTGCCAACAGAAAAGCCGGGAAAGTGCTTCTCCACCAGGAACGCGGTGATGCCCTTTGTAGCCTGCCGCCCGATCCACGGTAGCGAAGACGATGAAGAGCCCGGCCTCCTTCGCGTTCGTGATCCACAGCTTCTGCCCATTCAGTACGTAGTGATCGCCCTTGCGCTCTGCCCGCGTCTCCAGCGCGAAAGCATCGCTACCGGAACCGGCCTCGCTCAGCGCATAGGCGCCCACCATCTCGGTCGCGAGCTTCGGCAGGTATTGCTTCTTCTGCGCCTCGCTGCCCCAGCGCAGCAGCGCGTTGATGGAGAGGGTGTTCTGCACGTCCACCATCACGCCAACTGCGGGATCGACCGCGGAGATCTCTTCCACCGCCAGGATTGCTTCGAAGAACGTGCCGCCGGAGCCGCCGTATTCAACAGGGATCTCAATGCCCATCAGTCCGAGATTGAACAGTTGTGGCAACAGCGACGAATGAAAGTGTTGCTCGTCATCCATCTTGCGCACCAGCGGTCCGATGATCTCGCCGGCAAACTGGCGAACCGTTTCGCGAAACATCAATTCATCTTCAGAGAGCCGGCTCAGCGGAGCAGCGTGCGGAGTTTCCAGGGCAACAGCGGACATGGTGCGAAATACCTCACTTCTACGAATTGACGGGTGGAGAGGCCTTGCAGTCTCCGTCCAAACGGAAAAGTGTAGCAGGATGCGATGAACACACGCACGGTCCGCCGCATGTCGTCTTAGCCGACAAATGAGTTGACATCGGCTATAGGCATAAATAGATTATGCCTATGCCTGATACGCCTAAAGCCGTCACCCCTTCGGGCGCACTGCCCATGCTGATCTTGCGCGTGCTCCATTCCGGACCACTCCACGGGTACGCCATCGCGCAGCGCATTCATGTGCTCTCCAGCGAAGTTCTCGGTGTTGAAGAGGGCCTGCTCTACCCCACGTTGCAGAAAATTCTGCTGAAAGGCTGGGTTACAGCGGAGTGGGGCATCTCCGAAACGAACCGCAAAGTCCGCTTCTACAAGCTCACGCCGGAAGGCCGTAAGCAGTTCAAGGCGGAACTCTCCGACTACGACCGCGTATCGGCGGCAATCCGCAGCATCCTGCACCCCGCATAAAGGAAGCACGATCATGGGTGAAATTTTCCGCCGTCTTCGTTATCTGCTGCAGCAACGCCGTTCGCAGCGTGAGCTCGCGAACGATATGGAATTCCACCGCGAGATGGCAGCGCGTTCCGGCAACAGCAACTTTGGCAACGTCCTGCGCATCCAGGAGCAGGCACGCGAAGCATGGGGCTGGATGTGGATCGACCGGCTGATCCAGGATCTGCGCTACGCGGCGCGCACCCTGAGGCGCTCGCCCGGATTTACGCTGACCGCCATGCTGGTGCTGGCCGTTGGCATCGGCGCGAACGTCACCGCCTTCAGCCTGTTCAATCTCATCGCGTTGAAGCCGCTGCCCATCCGCGATCCAGATTCGATCGTGCGGCTGGAGCGGCGATCGCCGGAAAACATCACGCCGACGATGCCGTACTCATCCATTGCCTTTTATCGCGAGCATGCCAGGACACTCTCCGCCGTGATGGCGACCATGGGTGCACCGGCGATGGAGTTCGAACAGGACACGCAGCCGATCACTGTCAACTTTGTCAGTGCAAACTACTTCTGCTGAGCTGGGAACGCCGCCGGCGCTCGGCAGCTCTGCAACTCCCGGCGCAGCGAGAATGCGCCACCGGCAGTTGTGTTGGGTTATGGCTTCTGGCAGACGCGATATCGCAGGAGATCCCTCCATCATCGGCAAGGTTGTTCATCTCAACAAAAAGCCGGCAACGGTGATTGGTGTCACCGCCGAAGACTTTGCCGCCCTGGATGGGCAGCACTCCGATGTATGGTTGCTCGCTTCTGCAGCAGCCATATTTCGTGGAAGGCAGCAAGGCGCTGACCGATACAACCTCCGGTGGTGAGGTTGCGATGTGGGCGCGTCTCGCTCCCGGAGTCACGCCCAGGATCGCTGAGCAGGAGCTGCTCGCGCTGACCAACCAGCTTCGCAAGCTACATCCGAAGCTGATCTGGGATGGCGAATACATTGTGTGCGAGCCCGGTGGCCACGGAAAGATCATGCGCCCGGAGATGTATCAGGTAGCCGCGATGGTGGGCGCGCTGGTGATGCTGATTCTGGTCGTCGCGTGCGCCAATCTGGGTGGCCTGATGACGGCGCGCGGCATCTCTCGCGAGCATGAAATCGGTATCCGCGTGGCGATCGGCGCCAGCCGCAAACGTATCTTCCGCCAGCTCTTCACGGAGAGCCTGCTGCTGGCGTTGCTTGGATCCATTGCCGGACTGGCTCTGAGCTGCGTCGTCATGCGCGTTACATTGGCGGCGACGGATGCTCCGCGCTGGATGAGCGCAATTCCTGACTGGCGGGTCATTGCCTTCACCGTGGGCATGGCGGTCCTTGTCGCTGTGCTGTTCGGGCTGGCGCCGGCCTGGCAGATTGCGCGGCAGCGTCAGCGCAGGACGTTGGCCCGGCAGATCCTGATCGGCGCGCAACTGGCGGCCAGTTCTGTGCTGCTCATTGTTGCGGCGCTGCTGGTTCGCGCTGCGCATCATGTGCTCTACACCGATCCAGGCTTTGGCTATCAGCAGGTCTTCAGCATCGCACCCGGACTGGACAGTCACGGTTACACGCCGGCCGCGGCGCGCGCCTATCTGGACGAACTCAAGAGCCGGCTGCGCGCACGTTCCCGGAACACAGTCGGTGCTCTCTCGCAGATGCCGATGCTGGGCAACGGCGTCACCGCATCTATGACGGTCGACATTGGGGTCATCCAGTGGATATCTATCCCAACTGGGTCGATCCGGAGTTCTTTCAAGACGCTGGGCATTCCGCTCTTGCGTGGACGAAATCTTTTGCCGAACGAACCGAACGCCGTGATCGTCAGCGAATCGCTCGCGCAAAAACAATGGCCAGGGGAGCGATGCCTTGGGAAAACCATTGTGGCGGGACGGGAAAGACAAAGACATCATCGTGGGCATTGTCGGCAATGCCAGGATCAAAGCCATGAGCGACGGGGATGCCGTGGAGGCGTATTGGCCGGCGCAACAAGCGAATATGCCTGCAATGACCCTAGTGGTGAAGACGGCAGGGGAGCCGCACGAGCAGCTTGATCAGGCCAGATCGATCGTTGAATCGCTCAATCCAAAGCTATTTCCATATATATGGAAGCTCAAAACCGGCTTTCGCAGGAATGCAGAAGGACTGGAGAAGGTTGCGATGGTCGTGAGTCTGCTCGGACTGGTGGCGATTTCGATGGCGGGCATCGGCATCATCGGACTGGTGGCTTATTCGGTTTCGCAGCGAACAAAGGAGATTGCCATCCGCCTCGCACTGGGAGCGAAACGATTGCAGGTGATGGTTGCGGTCCTGAAACAGTTCTGTTGGCCGATCGCGCTCGGCACTCTTGCCGGTGTCGGCGACTGCGGCAGCAGCCTCCCGGCTTTTGAGAAAGTTTCTATTCGGCATCGGCAACCTTGATCCGCTGAGTTATGCTGCGGCGATCGCCGTGCTGATCATTCTTGTTGGACTGGCAGCGGTCGCGCCAGTACGCCGCGCGCTGCGACTGGATCTGGCGAAGACCCTCCATTACGAGTAGGTTGTGGCTCTCGCTTATGCAGGCAGGCCGGGTCCGCGCTCCGCGGCTGCCTGCGCGTTGCGCGGCTCCGATCGCCGGCGCGAGACCCAGGGAGAGCGATGCACAATCGTCAACTTCTCCCGCGACAGAATCTTTCTCGATTGCGTGCGCGCATGGTTTGCCCACGCACCCACCGGATCGAGCTTGAGATAGAGGGTCCAATGGCGCAGCGCTCGCCGGCGCTCGCCGGTGCGCTCGTAGGCCAGCGCCAGATTGTAGTGGGCATCGGCATACTTCGGCACCAGCCGTATCGCGTTCCGGTACGCCTCAATCGCGTCGGGCAGCCGCTCCAGCTCGTCAAGCACATTGCCCAGATCGAAGAAAGCAAGGGCATATCCCGGATCGGCGATGGTGGCGCGGCGGTAGAGCTCTTCGGCGCGACGGAATGCGCGGCGGTTATAGCAGATCGTCCCCAGGTTGATCGAAGAAGGCGCGTGGTGCGGGTCCAGGTGCAGCACACGTTCATAGCCCTCGGCCGCATCTTCAATCTGACCGCTTTCCTCAAGCTGCACCGCTTGCAGGAACAACGCGGACACGCGCGACTCCAGTGCCACCGGATTGGCGCTGGTGTTGGGCACAGCGCTCAGTTGGCCGGGAGCAGGTGCTTCAAAATCAAAGACAAACTGGCGCGCGATGGGCTCCATCACTGCGCCGGAGTGCCGAAAGAGTACGCGAGACCCGCGGCGCGATGCCGTCGCTTCCAGTAGGGGATTGCTCATGCCGGAGACAGCCTGCATGGCGTCGACCGAAGCGCGAATGTTAGCTACGGAGACTCGGCAGGCACGAAGGTCGCGAAGTTTTCGGAGCTTCACCAGATCCTGAAAACTGTACGAGTCACCCGTATCGATCAGGCCCGCACGCTCCCATGCCGTGATCTGCTTGGCATGAAGGCGCAGAATGCGAAGAACGTCCTGACGGCTATATCTGCTCACAGCGTCACGCTCGTCGAGGGGACGAAGCCCCATCTGCTATCCCATCTTCTTGTTGCCGTGGCCCATCAATCTGCACAAAATGCAGCCTTTCGTGACGGAAAAGCTGCGCCCGCGCCTTCACTCGGTCTAAAGCGATAGAAGGTGCCTTAGCGCGATTATGCGGAGTCGCCGGGAGCGGCGCAACCCGTGGAGGTTAAATAAAAGAGGAAAAAGGGGTACGAAACCCGAAAGGAACCGAAGTAGGTTCCACCTTGTCTGGAGCCGACGACCGGACTTGAACCGGTGACCTGCCGATTACGAATCGGCTGCTCTACCAACTGAGCTACGTCGGCGTTCCTAGTGGATTGTAGCGTTGCCCGCCATGAACGGTAAAGCTACCCAGGTTCCTTCCGCTCGTACGGACAGAGGTGCTTCTCTGCCCAGTGATAACGAGCGGTCACACAGCCGCGACCTGCCCTGTGGGACCACAGACGCGGTCATGGGTTACGCGAACAGGCTGAGGACCCTCGCGCCGCACTACGCCAGCCTCCTGCATGACGATGGCGTCCTGCAAATGAAGTTGGCGGTGGTCCACTGCATCCGTCACCGGTACGCTGGCGACCGCTTCGTGGCGCTCTGCATGACAAAATGCGGCCCACTAACGCGCAAGCCGGCCATTGCGCCAAGTGCATATCTCGAGTGCACATCCACGGACGCATCCGTCAACGTGAGTCAGTCCTAAGGTACGCCGCACTGTCGAATGCTCCGAACAAAGCGCAAGTCACCGAGCAGACGACCACCCACGCAGAATGGCAGATCGATCGTTGGAAGCGACAGCAGATGAAGAAAACGTTGAAGGAATCACGGCTGGGAGTTGGCATTCCATCATTTTTGAAATCCGCGGACGTACCCAAGAGTGGGAAAAATGGGTCTCGAACACGATCTTTCGCGCAAAATTCCATCTCTTTCACGCGCCGAAACCGGGACGATTGCCCGGCCCCTGGAACGCGAAAAAGCCACCCGGCAACAGGGTGGCTTTTTCTCTAGGGAGAATAGTTCCAACGGAGGCAAGGCCATCAGAACTTTCTTGGCGTCATAGTATGGGTGGCCTCTGGGGGTGTCAAGGCCAAATCATTTTCACTGTAAGTTGCAGATTTCAGGTCGCTTGTCAGATGTGTTCGCGTCGGAAGCGCACACAACCGTTTTCGTCTTTTGTTCGCTTTGGCAAGGTTCTGTCTGGGCATAAACCATGCTGATTGTGCTGCTTACTCCCAAACCTGCACCAGCCTTGGTTCAATTCGGGAACAAACAAACGTAGCCATCCGGCTACACCGGGTCGCGCAGCTGCCACACTTCGCTACTGCTTACCGCAAATTGAGCTTGATGAACTCCATATCGTCCACAGAGGAAGCCGGCTTGCCCCGCGCTACGCGGTAGAGGGCCCTGCCGCCGCCCAGGAAGATCCCCAGCAGGAAGGTGGCGCCACAGGCGATGAGGCAGAACGTCACGATGTTGACCAGCAGCCGCGCGGCCTTGGTGGGCTCCGAGATGTATCCCGCCGGGTTGTTCCAGGTCACGGAGGCTTCGTAATTCACTTTGTCCAGCAGCTTGTGTGCATCGTTCGCGTCGAATCCACCACTCGTAATGGCGACCAGCAGACCGCTGCGGCGGGTCGCCAGCGCTTGCGCATTGCTGCTCTGCAGTGCCTCGGTAAACGGCTGCTGCGGCTGGTTGCCTGCCTTCAGGTAGGCAGCGATCGCGCGCTCACGCACGGCAGCAATCTGCGGCGTAGGGTATTCGATGATGGTGAGCGTTCCCTCGCCACTCCGCAGATTGAAGGCTGCCGCTCAGCACCTCGGGACTCTTGCTGAAGTCGATGAGTGCGGCGGGAAGCACTCCGCCAGCGCGCGTGTAAGCCTCCGGTCCGAGGGCGTAGCGCGTGTGCGTCGGCTCCAGGTCAGTACGCGGCAGGAAGCCGGGCAGCGAGGGTGGTACACCGGCAGAGCCACCGAGCATCGGCAACTTGTCCGCCAACTCGCGCAGCTCCGCGGCCGACATCGCCGTCAGATGATCGAACTTCGCATCCACCACCGTCGCGCCGTTCCAGAAGAGCACGCGGGTGCCGTTGGCCGCTCCACCCTTGCCGATATCTTCCGGCGCTGTCCCTGGAACCCGATAGAAGGTATATGCGGCATAGGCGCCGGAGGCATCCCCAAAACGCATCGCTCGTATCGTCACCGTGTTGACGTTGCTTTTGTAGGTGCCGGAGGCGAAGTCGCGGAAGCCATCCTCGGTGAGCACCTGTGCGTTAGCGGCGTCCGCCGTTCCCGGCGCGGTGGTTTTATCCAGCTTGCCCTGGAGATCAAATCCAGCAAAGCTCTCCGGAAGCAGCGGAGCAGGCATGCCGGTGGCAACTACGTTCTGCGAGGACGAAGGCGATTGCGCGCCGAGTGTTTGCGCCAGCAAAACCGAGGCCAGCAAAACCGGGGCCACGAGCGGCAGACGAAGGGGACAGGAGCGCGACAGCATCACCTTTCAGCTTACTCTTTTGATGCCGGGGTCGACCTGCTTTTCCCGCGACGGGCGTCGCTCAATTGCCCGGAGCGTGCTGCTGCTGTTCTGCGCCACGCGCAGTCCGCTCAGGCCATTCACATACTTGGCTACGCCGCGATAGAGCGACTCTGCAATGCGTTCGCGATATTGCGGGTCGCGAAGCTGTGCCGCGTCATCAGGATTGGTAAGGAAGGAGATCTCCGCCAGGATCGAAGGCATATTGGCGCCGATCAGCACTACGAAGGGCGCCTTCTTTACGCCGCGGTCACGCAGTCCCGGATTGCCGCGTTCCAGCCCCGCATAGAGCGAGGTATCGACATTGGCGGCAAACTCGCGCGATTCGTCGATCTTGTCTTTCAACGTGATCTTCTTCACCAGGCCGGATAGTTCGTGGATCGACTCATCGGAGACAGCATTCTCTCGCGCCGCCACCTCCAGCGCGTCCGGTGATGTGGTGAAGTTCAGATAATAGGTTTCCACTCCGCGTGCCGTCGGGTCGCCGCTGGAGTTGGCATGGACGCTGATGAACAGATCCGCTTGCGATTTGTTCGCGATCGCCGTGCGCTCCTCGAGCGGGATGAAGGTGTCGTCATCTCGCGTGTAGATCACCTCCGAGCCCATCCGCTGGCGCAGCAGCTTGCCCAGGCGCAGGGCCACGTCGAGCACCACATCCTTCTCCTGAATGCCGCCCGGCCCCAGCGTGCCCGAGTCGTGGCCGCCGTGGCCCGCGTCCACCACGATGCGTCCAATCTTCAGCCCCAGGGCGCGCGTCAGCGAGCGCTGGCCGGTCAGGGTCGAGCTGGCCTCATGCGACGTGCTCTTCGGAATCGTAACGTCGTCATCGTCCTCATCCGCGGTTTCATCACTGGTCGTGGGGATGACGGTTTGCATTGCTCCCGGCAACGCCACGCGCGGAAGAGGAGGGTGCTGTCCTGGCAAAGCTCCCGGCGCTTGTGCTGTCCGTCTCTTCGGACGAAGCCGGCTTCACACTCGCGGCGATCGGTTGGGTCGTTGGCCTGCTGGTCGCCTTCACCTGATCGGACCGCGTGCTCATCGCCGCAATATCGCGCAACGCACGCGCCGCCTGCCGGCTGCTCTGATGACTGGTCCCACCGGCTCCGACTGACCGGCATTCGCCGCCGGCGCGCGGTGGAAGGCGCCGATGCGATCTGCTGTGGCGGTTGGCTGCCGGAACGTCCACCGCCGTGGATATCCCCGCCATGAATATCAATGATGAGCCGCCATGGGTTCGGCAAAAAGAATGCCGAATACTCCGTCACCTGGTTCACGTCCAGCACAATGCGCGTCACGTCGTTTGAAAACTGCGCTACGCGAATCCGTTGCAGGAATCCGTCGTCCGTCACGTCCACGGTTCTGCCGATTAACTCCGGCGCAACCCGCGCTCCATGCAGATCGAAGTAGATGCGGTCGGGATTGGGGACTCGCGCGGCCTCGTATTGAACCTGGTCCTGCAGGTCGATGGCGACCCGCGTGTACACCGGCGTGGACCAGTGACGCACATTCGTGACCAGCGGCAGCGCACCATGGTGTTCCTGTGCGGCAGTGCGCACCGCGCCCGTGAGTACCGGCTGTCCTTCTGCCCCATCCGTCGTAGTTTTCATCACCGGGAGTTGGCGCTGCGTGGCAATAACAGGCGAGTCCGATCGCGGACTCGCTACAGCCTGCCCGGGCTCGAGGTGTGTCAGCTCGTTACCGCGTCGAGGGCCACTTCCGAGACCCCGCGAACTGTCCATCATCGGTGAGGCAGCCGCACGTTGCCCGGCATTCTGGTTCTCGGCCGGCTGGACGCTGTTCCGCGATGGAGCCGTCGTGAAAGGTCGCGGCTGGGCTGGCCCCATCGCCGCTGGCTGCCCTTGCGGATGGATCTCTTCGGCAAGGTCCTCAGACGATTCATCGGACGAACTCTTCCGGCGCTTCTGGTGTTCGATCTCTTTCAATCCGGCGCGTGCCTGCGCCGTCAGTGGATGCCGGGGATAGCTGCTCAGAAATTTCCGGTAAGCGGCCTTTGCGGCAACGGGATCATGCAGGTCGTGCAGATAGATTGTTGCCTCGGCCAGCAGCGCCGGCGCTCGATATGGACTCACGGGATATTGCGTGCGCAGAAACTCAAATTGCCCCACGGCGCTCAGCAGCGTTTTTTCCTGACGGAAGATGCGTCCCTCCTCCGCCAGGAGGCCGGCCACCATATTCGCGGCCTCGGGCGCCTTTGGGTCCGCAGGATTGCTGTGGTACACGCCGCGATACGCATCCAGAACGTGCTCGTACTCGTTCCGCGTGCGCGACGATTCCGGCCGCGACTCAAGCGCATCCCGCAACTGCTCCGCGCGTGCGAAAGGAGTCAGCGCAGCGTGCGAGGCTCGCTTTGTGTGCGGCGTGTGCCGGTGCGCAGCCACAGCAGGCGCGCCCAGCAGACCGAGCGCCACCGCAACTACGGCAGAGAAGACGCCGTGGCGGCATACAGACGAGGAGAGGAGCCGTGCCGGCATAGGGATCGACGAGATACGCATCTCTCCGTGGATATAACCCGAAGGACGGAGAATGGATGCAGCCCTTCACAAAGAAAAGCTGAAACTCCATTCCAACTGAATCAGCCACATCTTCAGGAGACGTGCGTTCGCAACCAGAACACGCTCATTATAGGTGGGCACTACCGGGCAAAAGTGCGAAGAAAACCGGCGGATACCTACTTGAACAACCTGCCCATTTTCGCAATGGAATGCGCGCACTCCACGCATCCTCATGCACTTAGCCCAGCAGATTGCCGACCACCTCCGGCGCACCGGCGAGCGCGGCATCGAGCTTGGTCGCATCCTTCCCGCCCGCTTCGGCCAGATCCGGCCGTCCGCCGCCGGAACCGCCCACGCGTTGCGCGATCTGCCCGACGATCTTTCCCGCCTGCACCCGTCCCGTCAGGTCCTTGGTTACCCCGACGATCAGCGCAACCTTGCCATCCTCCGCAGCAGAGCCCAGCACGACAACGCCCGAGCCGAGCTTGTTGCGGAGATTGTCGACCAGCGTGCGCATCTGTCCGCGATCGAGCGCAGCGACGCGTTGCGACAGCACCTTCACGCCTTTGATCTCGACCGCCTGGTCCGTTGCCGAAGCGACTGACGATGCGGCGGACTTCATCCGCGCCTGGTCCAACTCGCGCCGCAGCCGCTTGATCTCGTCTTCCTGGGCGGCGAACCGCTGCCGAAGTGCCTCCGCCGGTGCCGTCTCGCTTGCGCCCGCCACATGAGTTGCGAACTGAGCAGCTTCAAATCCGCGGCGAAACTCGCCCAGCGCGCCCATGCCGCTCACCGCTTCCACGCGCCGTACGCCTGAAGATACGCTCGACTCGCCGGTCAGCTTCAGCAATCCGATTTCGCCTGTCGCACCCGTGTGGGTGCCGCCGCATAACTCCGTCGAGAAGTTGCCGATCTTCACCACCCGCACACGTTCGCCATACTTCTCGCCGAAGAGCGCCATCGCCTTGTACTCATTCACGGCGACATCGATCGGCACATCGACCAGCGTGTTTACCTTCGTATTGGCCAGGACTTCGCGGTTCACCATGTCTTCAATGTCCTGCAGCTCTTCATCGGCGACCGCAGAGAAGTGTGAAAAGTCGAACCGCAGCCGTGACGGCGATACCAGCGACCCCGCCTGCTTCACGTGCGTGCCCAGCACTTGCCGCAGCGCCGCATGCAGCAGATGCGTGCCAGTGTGGTTGCGCCGCGTCGCATTGCGGAACTCCTCATCCACGACCGTGTCTACCTTCATCCCGAGCGCGATTGGCTGCTTCACTCGCACGCGATGCGCGCGCACACCCTGTACCGGTTGCGTAGAGCCCAGCACATCGGCAAGCACCGTGTTGTGATCATCCGAACGCAGCCAGCCGTGGTCGCCCACCTGTCCGCCGGAGTCGGCATAGAAAGATGTGTGATCGAGCACGACATCCACCTCTTCGCCTGGCGCAGCCGCGGGCACACCCACGCCGTCGCGCACAATGGCCAGCACCTCGCAGTTGGTCGAAACAAGCTGCGTATAGCCTTCAAAGGCGGTCTTCGGCAGCTCGCGATACGCGGGACTTGCAGACGCTTTGGCGCCGCCTTTCCACGAAGCGCGCGCCCGTGCCTGCTCTTCCGCGCGCGCGGCTTCAAAGCCGGTCAGATCGAACTCCAGCCCCTGGTCACGCGCCGCATCCACCATGAAGTCGAGCGGCATGCCGTATGTCTCATAAAGATGAAAAGCCCTTGCGCCTGGATACGTCACGGCGGCAGTGGCATTCCTGCTCGCCAATAGAGGAGCGAAATCCTGCTCCAGCCTCGCCAGTCCGGTCTCCATCACGCGCGCGAATTGCCGCTCCTCACCCAGTACTACTTTGCTCACGCGGTCCGCGCTCTCCTTCAGTTCCGGATAGGCTCCAGCCATCTCGTCGCGCACGGCAAACACCATCTCGTGCATGAACGGCTCGTTCTGCCCGAGCAAACGTCCATGCCGGATACCGCGCCGCAGGATCTTGCGCAGCACATAGCCGCGCCCCTCATTTGCCGGCAGCACGCCATCGCTGATAAGGAAGGTTGCCGCACGCGCGTGATCCGCGATAATGCGCAGTGATGGACTTCCAAGCAAGTCGCCCTTCGTACCGGTGAGTGCGGCCGCCCTTTCGATCAGCGGAACGAAAAGATCCGTCTCGAAGTTCGACAGTTTGCCCTGCAGCACAGCCGCAGTCCGCTCGAGGCCCATGCCGGTGTCAATCGAGGGCTTCGGCAGCAGCGCCAACTCCCCCTGTGCGCTCCGATCGAACTGCATGAAAACCAGGTTCCAGATCTCGACGTAGCGCGCATCGTCCTGGCCGAATGGCAGATCCTTCTCCGGCGTCTCAGACGCTTCAATGCCCATGTCGTAAAAGATCTCCGAGCAGGGGCCGCACGGGCCGGTATCGCCCATCTGCCAGAAGTTGTCTTTCATGCCCATCTCGAAGATGCGCTCCGCCGGCACGTGCTCCAGCCAGAACGCGTGCGCCTCCTCATCGCGCGGCACACCATTTTCACCTTTGAAGATGGTCACGTAGAGGCGATCCTTTGGCATCGCGAACCACTTCTCTGACGTCACCAGTTCCCACGCGTACGCGATCGCTTCGCGCTTGAAGTAATCTCCGAAGCTGAAGTTTCCCAGCATCTCGAAGAAGGTGTGGTGCCGCCGCGTGAAGCCCACATTTTCCAGATCGTTGTGCTTGCCACCGGCACGGACGCACTTCTGCGACGAAGCTGCCCGGTCATAGCCTCGATTCTCCAGGCCGAGAAAGACATCTTTGAACTGGTTCATGCCCGCGTTGGTGAACAACAGCGTCGGATCATTGGCGGGCACGAGCGAAGAGGAATGCACGCGGCGGTGCCCCTTCTCCTCGAAGAACTTCAGGAATAGCTCACGAATCTGGTTGCCGGAACGGACTTGCATACGATTCAAGTTTACATTTGCCCCCCCGATGACGGGGCACCGTCTCGCCGCGCTCTGTCGTGGAGAGAAATGGGCCATCTTCATGACTTTCTTATACGGCGCCAACGACAATGCAGACTGGTTCAAGTCATGCCGGTTTGTCCAAAATCGAGTGTTCTGCTGGCGGTGCTCTGGATCGCGACCACGACCATGGCACTCGCACAGGAGCTACGTGAGGTGCCGCAGCACGTGACGGCTTCAGATGACGCCGGCTCAACCGCGAGGCTTCAGGAGTTGCAGCCGATGCCCTCGAAGCCGCAATGGCATTATGGCGGATTTGCGGATTTTGGCTATCTACTCGATTTCAATCACCCGGCAAATGAAATCTTTCGCAGCCGCGGTACCACCTGGCACGTGGATGAAGTGCATTTGAATATGGCGGCAGCGTACATCAAAAAGGATCCGACCGATCAATCACGCTGGGGGCGCAATTGACCATGCAGGGAGGCAAAGACTCGCAGGTCTTTGGCTTCTCCGCAACAGCTCCCAATTTCCCCGGGTACAGAGGACTGCGTCACCTCGGCCTGGCAAATGGGTCCAATCTTGCGTCCGTGGGCAAGGGGCTCACGCTGCAAGGCGGAATCTTCGGCAGCCTCATTGGATACGATGCACTCTACGCCAAGGACAATTTCGAGTACACAAGGCCCTGGGGGGCCGACTTCACGCCGTATCTGATGATGGGTGTCAATGCGAGTTATCCCTTCAATGCGAAACTCACCGGCGCGCTTTTTCTGATCAATGGATACTGGCACCTGGCCGACGCGAACAGTGTCCCGAGTTCCGGTGGCCAACTCGCTTATAAGGCGAGCCCACGCGTAAGCCTGAAAGAGACGGTTCTCGCCGGCCCACATCAATCAGACACTTCTTTCAAGTACTGGCGCTACCTTGCCGACAGCATCGTCGAGCGTAAAACGGACCGACTTACCACTGCATTCGAATACATCTACTCAGTGGAACGTGTCGACACTACTGGAAACCCACCCGCCTTGATGATGTCAGCCCAATTGCCGATCCATTGGGCCATGAGCAAGCAGTGGAGCGCGACCATTCGCCCTGAGGTTTTCTGGGATCGCGATGGCCGGTGGACGTTATCAAGACAGACCGTCAAAGCCGTAACCACCACGCTGGAATATCGAATTCCGTATCGAGACGCCAATGCGATTCTGCGATTGGAGCACAGATATGACGATTCACGAGGGGCCGAGGGCTTCTGGAGGGCTTCTTCAGAGGTGCTGAAGTACAGCCAGGCGTAGTCGGCTTAACACCAACTCAACACCTCCTGATCGTCGGGCTGATATTCACGTTCGACCATTAAGGTCCTGTGGACAGCGGCGAGCATCACGGTTCTTCGCCAGCATCCAGTCCTTCGAGGGAATCCTCGTCCGGTACCCATTTGCGCAGCACTTTGAACACGGTTGGCGGCGTAAAACCAGCGGCAATCAGCCGCCGCATGGTGCGGGCCGCCTCCTTTTTGTCCTTTGGTTGCACCATACGCTTTCGCTCAATGAAGGCGCGAGCCAGCCGCTCCTCATCGACGTTCTCGTACGCGTTTTCCAGCGTAGAGGCCACCAACTCTGGATGCACGCCTTTCTGCATCAAACCCTGCTGCACGCGCCGCCTGCCCAGTTTGTCATTTTCCTGACGCAGCCGCGTGTAGTCCGCCGCAAAGGCCGCGTCATTCAGGAACCTGTAGTCCTTTAGTTTGGCGACCACCGTAGAAATCTTCTGCTCGCCGATCTCACCAGCCTCCACGCGCGTGCGCAGTTTCCGCTTCAGCTCGGCGACCGTCTGCGCGCGCCGGCCCAGCGACGCGGTCGCGTAGTCGAACAATGCCGCCTCGGTCAGAGGTTCGCGCGGCTTCTTCGATCTGCTTGGTTGATTAAATCCCATCGCATCACTTCGCCGCGGCAGACGCGCCCGCCTGCGTCCAGCGGTCGCACCATGCATTCACCGTTTTGTACCAGAGCTGCGAATTCTGCGGCTTCAGCACCCAGTGGCCTTCGTCGGGAAAGTACAGCATCTCGGATGGCACACCCAGCCGTTGCAGCGTGGTGAAAAGCTGATAGCCCTCACTCACATCCAGCCGGTAGTCCAGTTGGCTGTGCACCACAAGGGTCGGCGTCTTAAAGCGCGTCGCAAACAGCATGGGCGACCATCTGCGATACATCAGCCGGTTGGTCCACGGCGTCCCGCGAAACTCCCATTCGTTGAACCACAGCTCGTCTGTCGACCCATATGCGGACTCCGGGTTGAACATGCCATCATGCGAAACGATGCAGCGGAAGCGATCCGTGTGCCCGAGAATCCAATCCGCCATGAAGCCGCCATAACTCGCACCCAGCGCGCATTCGCGCGTCTTGTCGAGAAAAGGAAATCGCGTCTCGGCAGCATTGAGACCGCGCATCAGGTCGATGTACGGCCGCCCACCCCAGTCGCCATTCACGCCGTCCACAAATGCCTGCCCATATCCCGTCGATCCACGCGGATTCACCATCACCACGGCATAGCCGTCCGCAGCAAACAGCTCCGCGTTCCAGCGATAGCTCCAGCTATCGCCCCATGCGCCCTCCGGGCCGCCGTGCATAAGAAACTTCACCGGATACTTTTTCTCGGGGTCGAAGCCCGGCGGACGAATCAGGAACCCTTCTACCCGGACACCACCCGAGCCGCGAAACCAGTAGTGCTCCATGTCCGGAATATCCAGTTGCGTCAGCAGCGTGCGGTTCAGGCGGGTGAGCGGTTGCTCCGTCACATCCGAGGGTTCAGCCAGCGGGACTCGCCCGGCACGCGATCCCCGCAGATGCAGGGTGGGCTCCTTTGCCGGGGCGGAAGTCTTCCGCGGCACAGACTCTTCCGTCAGATTCAACAGCGTGACCTCTGCTGGCCGCCGCACCGTGTTGCGACTGGCCACCATGTGCGTGTTGTCCGGCGTCAGATGCAGGTCGCCGTATTCACCACGACGCGCAATGTAGCTGCGCTGGCCCGACGAAAGATCAAGCTGAAAGATCGGTTCCTCACCCTCGTCGCCTGCAGTGAAATAAATGCTCTGCGAATCCGGAGCCCATACCAGTTCGTTCACCCAGCGATCGAAGTTTTCCATCGGGAAGGTGATCTTCTTCGTTGCGCGATCGTAGAGCGCAAGACGAAAGCGATCGCTCTCATAGCCGGCTCGCGCCTGCGACCGCCACGCGATGTACCTGCCGTCTGGCGAATACACCGGGCTGAAGTTGCCGCCCGCGCTGGTCGAAATCCTTACCGGCTTGGACGCGGGATCGGTCAGGTTCAGCGTCCACAGATCGACATGGGTGGAGATTGCCGGCATCGGATCGGTGTTCTCTTCAAACGTCAGCTCATTGCCGTCCGGTGAAAACGCATACGCAGCCGGCCCGCCCACCGAGAAGGGTGGAATCTCATGCTCATCGCCCGGATTCAGGTCGCGCGCGGCGCCGCCGCTCAGTGGTTGCAGAAACAGGTGAGAGCGTCGTTCCCCGGTGAGTGTGTTCCAGTGCCGGTAGAGCAAATGTGTAAAGACCTGCGCTTTGACCTTGCTCTCAGCTTTCGCTTTTGCATGTTCGGCATTGCAGCTCTCTTCGTTCGGCCCGGGGCTGCACTCCGGATATACAGACGATGTGTAGAGAATATTTTTCCCGTCCGGCGACCACATCGCGCCATCCGCGCCCATCGCCGCGTGCGTTACCTGCTGCGCACCGCCCAGCGTCCCACTGTGCGGGTCAAAGGCCGCCACGTACACCTGCTGTTCGCCATCGCGCGAGCTCTGGAATAGGACCTGTGTTCCATCGGGGGAGAAGCGTCCGTGCCCTTCACCCGCCTGAGCCGCGGTGATTGGCTTTTCTTCCATTGGCTTCGACCCCACTCCGGTCGTCACCACCCACAGGTGCGATGTCTTCCGGTTCTGCTCCAGGTCGACATCTGTAACCGCGAACAGCACCCAATGCCCATCGGGGGATAACGACAGGTCATCCAGCCGCCGCATGTGCTGCATGTCCTCGAAGGTCATAGGACGCCGCGGCGGAGGTGTTTGCGGATACAGAGTGCCGGGGATAAGGACGGGAAGCAACACCGTGGCACACAAGCGGAGACGCATGTCGAACTCGCAAGGGGAGATGCAG
Organism: uncultured Acidobacteriaceae bacterium; assembly: GCA_963750845.1. Taxonomy (GTDB): domain Bacteria; phylum Acidobacteriota; class Terriglobia; order Terriglobales; family Acidobacteriaceae; genus KBS-83. The sequence continues at coordinate 303,981 of CAVVSP010000026.1, read as the reverse complement.
GACTCCCTATCCTACCTGCTCCCTGCGGCTGCTGATAGCAAAGAAAACGCGGAGATCGCACGAACACGATCCCCGCGAAAACTGATTCGATGACAAACTACTGTGAATCTCCCGGAGCGGCCGGCGGTGGCGCATTCCCTGGAGCCGCAGGTGCTCCGTTTCCAGCGGGCGGCCTATCCGGTCCATGCCGCCCCCGACGATCGTCTGGGCCGCGCCGTCCCATACGTTCCTCCGGGCCAAGCGTCTGCAGCGTCTTCCATTGCGCCGTGGTCAACGCACCGCGCAGTCCCAGCAGCATGCGCGCGTTTGCCTTCTCCAGTTCCGCACGCGCCTGCGCGACCTTATCGATCTGCGCAAGAACGCGCGTCTCGTCCGGCTGTTCCGCCGAGAGCAACGGTTCCAGAATCGTCTCTTCCTTCTCTACCGCCGCATGTTGGTCAATCAGCTTGAGCCGGCTCTGCTGGAAGATGTCATCCATCTTCTTCTGCTGATCCGTGCTCAACCCCAGCTTTTGCGCTACCTCCGGGTTGTTCCACCATCGGCCGCGCGGTCCCATGCGAAAGGCTCGCTCCATCGGTGGACGATGTGGTGACATCGGCCCGCGGTCCATGCCACCTCCTCCATCCGGTCCCTGTACCGGTGCAAGTGGCGGCGGTGGCGGGGCATTGGCTCGCCAGTTCCTGCCCCATCAGCGGCAGTCCGCCAAGCAGCAGTGCCGCGGTGACTGCGCAATGTAGAGCGCGTGTCTTCAGTATGGAATGCATCGAAATCCTTCTCCCTCACAACGAATATGGTAATCATGATTGTTACGATCCCGCTCTTGCCTCGCAGGGTCTATTGCCGCACGCCGCCGCTGGAGCTGCCCGCAATGTTGCCGCTCGCCGTGCTCCACGACAGCGGTTGCATCGCCTCCGGCACCACCTGTGAAACATCCTGATCGACCTGCTCCAGCAGCGCATTGTCGCGCGCCAGTTCCTGTTTTTGCTCCTGCTGACGCTGCTGTTGCACCTGCGCCTCGATCGCGGCTTGGTGCGCCTTCCATCGCGGCATACCGACGGTGAAGACGAGGAGAAGGACGACGCTGACCAGCGCCCAGGCTGCGGCCATGCCGCGCCAGCCTCGTGCCGCTGCGGCCTTGGACGCCCGCCACTCCTGCGCGGCTGCGCCTCTCGACTCGTGCCACTCTTCAACCAGCGCTGCCCTCTCTTCGCCCCACTGCCGGGCGGCGGCACCAAACCAGCTCAACGCATCCTTCAGCGGCTGCGCTTTCGCCTGGCACTCTGTGCACTCGGTCACATGCGTCTGCTCCGGCTCAGTAGCATCGCCCACCTGCCAGCGAAGCAACGTTTCGTCATTCAAATGCGCGCTCGTGTTCCTATTCATCGCGCCTCCTCCACCTGTTGCTTCACAGCGCTCAGCGCCCGGTACAGGTGTGATTTCACTGTGTTCAAGTTCAACTGCATGGCCTCGGCAATCTCCGGCAGTTCCAGCTCTTCTACAAAACGAAGTAGAAAAATGTTGCGCTGCCGTTCGCTCAGCATCTCTACCGCACGCCATACCGCCGCCACGCGCTCCCGTGCGATCAGCCGCTGCTCGGTCGAGCTCTTCATATCCGGCAATCGGTCGCTCATCTCCGACGCATCCAGCATCGCCGCCCGCTTCCAGAAGCGCAGTTTCATGCTGCGATGGTGGTCGCGCACCAGATTCACGGCAATACGCATCAGCCAGGTGCTCATCGCGCAGTCGCCGCGAAAGCTGGACTGCGCCGTATGCGCCCGCAGAAAACAATCCTGCGTCAGCGACTCGGCCACATCCTCGTCGCGCGTGGCAAACAGGATGTAGCGGAAGACGCGGCCGCGATACAGCCGCATCCACTCCTCGACGCCGCCGTGCTCACGGCCGGCCCCGGAAGCTCATCGGCTGCCACGATATTCGCGATCACGTCTTCCATGCACACACATAGACGAGCCTGCCGCCCCGGAGTTTACAGCGAAAACGTGGCGAAGACGGAGCAGCGATATTGGAGCAATTGAGGCGCTTAGCTACTCCAGAGCGTCTTCAATCGAGGCCGCCCAGGGGGTTCGAGCCATTTCCGCCAGAGCGGTTTGAGCTCATTTCAGAGCAGGGCAGCGCTTTCAAAGGCAATCTGCGCCGCCTCGGCCGCCGGCAGCGTCCACACCGCCAGCCCGGCATTCGGCGTGCTCAATCGCCCCGGCTGAAAGATACTGCGCTTGTTCACCTCTTCATCCAATTCCGCGCCCGCCCAGCGCAGCGCGCGGCACACCCGCGCCCGCACCATCGGCTCATCCTCGCCGATACCGCCGCCGAAGACGATAGCCTCCGCGCCTCCCAGCGCCGCCAGATATGCGCCCACCTGCTTGGTCACGCTGTAGCAGAACATCTCCATCGCCAGCGCGGCCCGCGGCTTGTCGAGCTGTTTCATCAGCACGCGTGTATCCAGCGAAATTCCAGAAACCCCCACGCAATCCCGACTTCTTATTCAGCACATCGAGCGCGCCGGCTACATCCATTCCGGCCTGCTCCACCAGCACCTGCACGATTGCCGGATCCACGCTGCCGCTGCGCGTGCCCATCATCAGCCCTTCCAGCGGCGTCAGCCCCATCGAATTGTCCACGGCCACGCCATCGCGAATCGCCGTCGCCGAGCAGCCGCTCTCCAGATGCAGCGACACCAGCCGGATCTCCTCCAGCGGCCGCTTCGTTTCCAGCGCATATCGCTCCAGCAGGGAGCGGTGCGAGAAACCGTGAAACCCATACCGCCGAATGCCATGCTTGTCCGCCAGTTCCGGCGGCAATGGATAGCGCCATGCCACCTCCGGCATCTTGCGATAGAACGATGTATCGAAGCCCGCGGCAATCTTCATCTCCGGCGCATGCTTGCGCAGTGCGCGTATCACCTCCAGCGAGCGCGCATTGTGCAGCGGAGCAAAGCGCTGCAGCGCTTCAATCTCATGCTCCACCGACGCATCCACCATGGCAGGCTTGTCGAACCGCTCTCCGCCATGCACCACACGTACTGATGCCAGAACCACATCCTCATAGCTCGCGCCATGCTCACCCGCGTGCTCGCGCAGCCACTCCAGCAACACGCCCGTCGCGTCGGTGAAGCTCTCCGCCTCCACATCGTGCGACTCGGCCGTTTCGCGTCCCTGCATGCGTGAAAAGGTTGCGGGCTTGTCCTTGCCGATGTTCTCAATCGCCGCGCTGGTGTGTGTCAGGCTCTCGCAGCCAAAACGCTGCTCCGCCCGCACCTCCACGACATCCGCCTTCAGGGAGTTGCTGCCCGGATTCAGTGTCAGGATGATCGCCACGCCATGGCCTCTATCAAAACGCCGTGATGTGCCATTGCAAGGACTGTGCGCCTCGCGAGAGCCCGATCCGCACTGCTATTCTGATGCTGTTTTCAGCGACGGTGCATCGCACCAGTTCTGGTCGCCGTGTCTTTTTCGCCTGTGGAACGTCTTATTTGATTTGGGAGCTCTTCGCTCCCATGGCAAGAGGTATTCCGCTTCATGTCCCGTCTGCTCACGCTCAGCCTGCTCGGTCTTCTGTTGTATCCCCTCCCTCGCCTGCATGCCCAGGCCAGCTACACGCAGTTGCAGCCCACCGACTCCGGCTACGGCCCGCTCGATAAATCCACTCCGTCCATCCCTCCGGACCAGATCATCCAGAAGTTCGCCGCGAAGGAGTCCGAGTTCCGCCACGCGATGGACCAGTACACCTACACCCGCAGCGTAGTGATCGAGACCATTAACGATGACAACAAGCCCGACGGCGCCTATCAGCAGGTCACCGACATCTCCTACGACGGTAAAGGCGCCAAACTCGAGCACGTCACCTTCGCCCCGGCCAATACCCTCGAACGCATCATGATGACGCCCGGCCGATATGTCGGACATCGAGCACCGCCTGCCCTTCGTGCTCACCACGGAAGACCTCCCGCTCTACAACATCACCTACATCGGCCGTCAGAAGGTCGATGACCTTGACACCTATGTCTTCGATGTCGCGCCCAAGAGAATTGAGAAGGGGCAGCGGTACATCCAGGGCCGCATCTGGGTCGATCAGCGGGACCTGCAGATCGTCGTTGTGAACGCGAAGAACGTTCCGGACGATCTCCGCCCCGGCCACGAAGATCTGTCACTCCCGTTCACCACCTATCGTGAACAGGTGGACGGACAGTACTGGTTCCCGGTCTACAGCAAGGCCGATGGCATCCTGCACTTCTCCGGCGGCAAGGGCTATATGTCGGACGATATACACACGCGCTCCATCGTGAAGTACAGCAACTACAAACGCTTCGGCTCCTCCATCAAGATCACCTTCGAGGGCCAGGACATCACCAAAAATGGCCAGCAACCCGCGCCCGGAAATCCCCCCGCCGGCCAGCCCCAAAGCCAGCCCCCGAACCAGTCTCAGACACCGGCAGCGCCACATAAATAAGCTGCGGGCTGGAGCATCCTGCCAATACCGTGATATGACGATGGAGGCATGACTCCAAGCACACCGCAGGATCCGGCAGAGGCAGCAAAGCGGCGCGCTGCACAATGGGCAGCAGCGCAGGTGGAAGACGGCATGGCCGTCGGTCTCGGCTCCGGCTCCACGTCAGCGCTGGTGATCGATGAGATCGGACGCCGCGTCCGCGACGGTCTGCGTATCGTTGGCATCGCCACATCCATCCAGTCGCATCGCCAGGCGGAATCGCTCGGCATTCCACTGACCGACTTTGCACGCCAGCCCTACCTTGACCTCACCATCGACGGCGCCGACGAGGTCCAGCGCGGCACACTGGCGCTGATCAAGGGACACGGCGGCGCGCTGCTGCGCGAGAAGATCGTTGCCATGGCCAGCCGCCGCATGCTGGTGGCCGTCGATCCACGCAAGGTCGTCGATCGGCTTGGCTCCGTCTTCACTGTGCCGGTAGAGATCGTGCCCTTCGGCTGGGAGACCACCCAGCAGCGCCTGCGCGATCAGGGCTTCCTGTCCGAGCTGCGAAGAAACGATGACGGCGAACCTTACGTCACGGACGGTCAGCACTACATCCTGCACTGCAAGCTCATCGAGTCCGGCCGCACCCCGGAGCAGGCAGCCGATGCATTCAAGGGCACTACCGGAGTCGTCGAGCACGGTCTCTTCCTCGGCATCGCCAGCGAAGTCGTCATCGGCAGCCCAGAGAAAGTCGAGTTCCTGGAGCGGAGTTGAAGACCGGAGCTGAAGTAGCGAAGGGGCGTCGCACGCTGCGCTGAAATCCTACGGATGATCGGGCGCCAGGTCTCTGTCGCGCAGCCAGCCGCGTACCCGCCGGCGCGCGTTCAGGTCTTCGCCCTCCAGCCACGGGCCGATTCGCCGGTAAACCACCACCACGTCGCCTTTCGTCAGCCGCGTCCGCGGCGAACTGCTGTCCACCGGCGCCTCGCGCACATCTGCGCTCGCAACGCTCACCAGCCGAACCGAAGTCCATTTGCCGTCCATGACGGACGGCTCCTCATAAGCTTCCGATGCGAACTCATCTCCGGTGGCGGAACACCCCGGCGGATCGCCCTCCAGCCGCAGCTTCGCCGTGTCCTTCTCGAACGTCAGTGTGCCACCTGTTGTGGCCATATCGGGAGGCGACCAGACCGTCACCTTCACCGCGTCATTGGGTCCGGCGCCTGGCGTTCCGCGCAATACGAAGAGGCAACTGAACTGGGGCGCATCCTCAGTGCCGTTTCCCGTCCGCGCATCGGAAAACACTCCAGTCACGGTCGTGCCGTCCACTCCGAGCGTCAGATTGCCGTAGAGCCCCGATTTCCCCTGTGCCAATGCACTATGCAGGCCCGCTGCTGTTGCGATTGCGAAAAGAATTGCTGCTCCAGTGGTCGCCCTCATGATCGAAAGCCTAACCGATCGCGATATGTTTGAGCGCCTCGCACGGATACAATCAAGGGAACGTTCACCATGTCCAGTCCCGTCATCCCCATGCAACACGTCATTGATGATCTCCGTATCCGGTCCGCCAACGTCGTGGACCCGCCACTTACCCTTGAAGCGGAACGTCCCATCAGCGATGCCGCCGCCAGCGTCGTCTACCAGACGCGCCAGCAGATCCTCAAGATCCTCGGCCTCACCGACCGCCGCCTGCTCGTCGTGGTCGGCCCCTGCTCCATCCATGACACCGATGCCGCCCTCGAATACGCGCGCCTCCTGAAGCCGCTCGCAGCCGAGCTGGCACAGGACCTGCTCGTCGTCATGCGCGTGTACTTTGAAAAGCCGCGCACCACCATCGGCTGGAAGGGCCTCATCAACGATCCCCATCTCGACGAGTCGCATCGCATCAACGAGGGTCTGCGCATGGCGCGCAACCTGCTCCTCGACCTCGCGGAGATGGGCGTCCCGGCGGGCAGCGAGTTTCTCGATCTCATCACGCCGCAGTATCTGGCAGCGCTGGTAAGCTGGGGCGCCATCGGCGCGCGCACCACGGAAAGCCAGCTCCATCGCCAGCTCGTCAGCGGCCTTTCGTGCCCGGTTGGCTTCAAGAACGGCACCTCCGGCGACGCCGGCATCGCTATCGAAGCCATCCTCTCCGCCCGCCAGCCGCACACCTTCCTCGGTCACACCAAGGACGGCCAAACCGCCATCTTCGCCACCGATGGCAACCCTGACTGCCACCTGATTCTGCGTGGCGGCCGCGGCGTCACCAACTACAGTGCCGCCGACGTGGAACGCATTGCCGGACTCGAGACGAAAGCCGGCCTCCAACCCGCCATGATGATCGATTGCAGCCATGCCAACAGCCGCAAGGATCACACCCGCCAGCCCCTCGTCTGCCGCGACGTTGCCGCGCAGATCGCCGGTGGCGACCGCCGCATCATCGGCGTCATGCTGGAAAGCAACCTCGTCGCGGGCGCGCAAAAGCACCTGCCCGGCCAGCCGCTGGTGCGCGGCCAAAGCATGACCGACGCCTGCATCGGCTGGGACGAAACAGTACCGCTGCTACGCGAGCTCGCCGCCGCGGCGCGCACTCGCGGCTGATTCCTCGGCAGCCTTTGCGTGCTCCAGCGCAAGCAGCTTCTCCTTGCGCTCCTTGCCCCAGCGATATCCGGTGAGCTGCCCGTTCTTGCCCACCACGCGATGGCATGGCACCACCAGCGCCACTGGATTCCGCGCACATGCCCGCGCCACTGCCCGCACGGCGCGCGGCTGCCCCAGCTCTTCCGCCACAGCCGAGTAGCTTCGCGTCTCGCCGCGCGGAATCGATTGCAGCAGCTTCCATACCCGCTGCTCGAATGCTGTCGCGCGCAGATCGAGCGGTAGATCCAAAGCCACCGGATGTTCCGTCATTCGCGAGATCACCGCGCGCGCCGTTGCACCCAGCCGCTCATCCTTCATCGTTGCCGCTTGGATCTCGGCAGCAGGGAAGCGCTCGCGCAGCTCGCGCTCCATCGCTCGCGGGATCATCGCCCAGCGTCACCGCGCACAGTCCACGCGCGGTTGCGGCCACCAGCACCTTGCCCAGCGGGCAATCGGTCACCAGGAAGCGAATCGTCTCGCCCATGCCTCCCTTGCGGAATCGCTCCGGCCGCATGCCAAGCCGCGCATCCGCGCCCTCATACATACGGCTCGATGAGCTAAAGCCCGCCTCGTAGATCGCGTCTGTCACCGTGCTGCCGCCTGCCAGTCTGTCGCGCAGCAGCGCCGAGCGCCGGTCAATCTGATAGTGCCGCGGGCTCACGCCCAACACGCGCTCGAACATGCGCTGCACCGTGAACGGGCTCATTGCCGTCAGCCGCCCAAGCTCCTGCAGCGTCACCACGCGATCCACATGCCGGTCGAGATAGTCGCACAACCGCCGCACCGTCTCCGCTTCGGCATGCTCGCCCGCCGGATGACACCGCCGGCACGCGCGATAGCCCGCCGCCATCGCTGCATCGGCATTCGCGAAGAAGCGCACATTTCGCTGCGCCGGTCGCCGGCTCGCGCAGCTGGGACGGCAAAAGATCCCCGTCGTCTCCACCGCGTACACAAACTGTCCGTCCGCCGACGCATCGCGCGCCTGCACCCGCCGCCACGCTTTTTCAGCATCAAATGCGGCCTTCATCTCCACTACCTTCACCGTTGTCGGAACCACCTGTATCGTTGCCATGTCAGCATACTGCGCCCGTGCGCACGGCGGCGCGCTCCGGTTCTTGCCGTAGAAGTTGCGAAATCTGGCTTCAGTGTTTCGCGGGAATTTCCAGCGCCACCGGCGGCGCCACGTGATGCACTGCCGCGAAGTTGCCCTGGTCGATCCCCACGCTCAGACGCCCGCGCGAATCGATATAGAGGAGCCCCTCGCCCAGCGGGACATCGCTGAATGTCTTCACAAACGGCAGCTTGTATGCCTCTCCTGCGATCGTCAGTGGAACGCGATCGCCCAACGAATAGCCCAGCTTTGCGAAGGTCTCCGCCGGCACATTCGGCACCAGGTTGCCGAACGGCCCGTCCGTGCCGATCACCTGCCCGTGCAGCCCGCTCGCATCGATCGTCGCGGTCGTATTCTTCAGTCGCACCAGCTTTGCCAGATCGAGCGCCGGTCCGGCCTCGGTCCAGTCATCGCCCCGCGCCAGATGCGCGCCCGCAGGCGAAAAGATGTCGCGTCCGTGAAATGTCGAGGAAAGCTTCGCGCCAATCATCCAAGCGGGATTCGTGATCTCTCTCGCACCAGCCAATCCATCGCGGTCACCCAGTTGCGTGATCATCCCGTTGTCCGGCAGCACAAAATACTGCCCCACCTTCGACTTCGCAATGATCGCCTTGCGCGTGCTGCCTACTGTCGGATCGATTACCGCGACGAACACAGCGTCATGCGGAAAGTACGGCGCAGACCCGGCCAGAAATCGGCCCGCCTCGGCAATGTCGAACGGCGTCACCTGGTGCGTGATGTCGACAATCCTCACCTGCGGCGCAATGCCCAACATCACCGCCTTGCAGATGCCGACTGCATCGTCTTTCACATCGAAGTCGGTCATGAAGCCGATGACGCGCGGCGGCGGCGCCGTCTGTGCCGGCAGAACAGGGAATGCAAACAGCAGCAATGCAAAAACCAATATGGCGCCGCGAAATCGAACTGCAGAGCGAGAAAGCACAGGCGTCCCCAGGCAATAGAAAATTGGCAGCTTCAGGTCAGCATAACCGGAGCCGTCCGTCCTCAGGGCAGCAAGCCGAATTCAACCACACCCGTCGGCGTGCCCACGAACACCTTCCCATTCACAATCACCGGCGTGATGAACTTGTTCCCCGTGAATCCATCACGCCCGTTTGCTGCCTGGTTGCTGTTGTAGAGTTCGTTGCTCAGGCTCGTGGCATCGTAAGCGTGCAACACGCCTGCACCGCCTGAGGGGCTCTCGAGTGCCCACAGGATGGCGTTCTGCGTGCCGTTTGCCGAAACGCTGGGCGTGCTCCCCGGATATGGAAACACCGCCGCCGACTTGCTCGATGGTGTCGTCGCAAGCTTCCCCTGCGTGATGGGAAAAGCCTTCAACGTGTCGCTCTGGCCCGCGTAATACACCGTGCCGTTGAAGTATGCCGGCGAGGACCACGCTCCATTCCTGATTGCATTCGGCACCTCTTGATACACGTTGCTGTTGTCCGCGGTCTTCTGGTTGAACTTGCCCAGGTTGTCCCGGTCCCCTACATAAATATTCTTATCCTTGCCTGCCCCCACCAGCAGGTGCCGCACCTTGCCGCTGGCGTCACTCACGTCGGGTAGCAGCATGGCACCGCCCGATCCCAGATCTTCATCTGCGTTCGATTCCGCAACTGTGTTGTAGGGCTCGAAGTAATCCGCCACCGCCAGCTTGCCGCCCACCGTGCTCAACTTCACGATCGCGTTGCCATAGTCCTGCTGCGCGGGAAATCCACTGCTGTCGAAGGTGTTGTCCAGCGTGCCATTGGCATCGAGCAAATAGATGTTCCCGCTCGCATCTGCCGCCATGCCGTTGCCGCTCATCCAGACCGCGCCATCGCTGCCGTTCGGCGTCAGGTTCAGAATGGCCGTCTGCTGCAGCGTGCTTTCGCTGTAGGCCATTACCCATCCCGTATAGGGCGGGTCATCGCAGTGCGAGGTCCATGTCAGGTAGATCGTTCCATTCAGCAGCAGCAGTCCTGCGCGCTCCGCATACTGCGCAGGATCGAAGATCACATTCCCGCCATGTGTGTTGGCCCCGGTGCCGGGATATGTGCCGCTGATTTCGACAGGGCTGCCTGGAAGCTCGGTGCCCGTCGTCAGGTTCAGCGCGTGCAGCCGCTGATGATAGGTATAGCTGCTGTTCGCATTCTTGAAACTGGTCATCGCGACGAGATAGATGACGCCCTTCGCCCGGTCAATCACCGGCGTCGATGTGATGCCGATCTCGGGGCTAATCTGATCGCAGTATGAGGTAGCTAATGTATGAGGATCCACGGGAGTCTCCCCGCTGCCCAGTACAGATCGCTTCCAGATGGTCGCCCCGCTATCCGCATTCAACCCGTATACGCTGTCGTGCTCCGTGGCCATGTACAGAACATTTGTCGCAGTTCCGCCCACCTTGAGTCCGGCCAGATATAGGGGCTGCGCATCCACCTTTCCATCGCCCTGGAAAAAGCCGATCTTGCCGAAGCTTGCGCTACTCACGTTCGCCGGCGTCAACACCGTCTCCTGCGCATTCAGTCCGTCGCGCGCATTGTCGAAGTGATACGTCGTCACGTCCGGAATCGCCGGCGTCTGGACCGTCAGCGCCAGGGTCGCGCTATGCGATAGAGCGCCCGCTGTCCCGGTAAAGGTTACGGTCGAAGCGCCGATGGCGGCTCCCGCGCTCGCCGTCAGTGTCACATTCTGCGCTGTGCCCGGAGTCAGTGTCAGCGAAGCCGGACTCGCGCTCACGCCCGTTGGCAATCCGGTAATGCCGACCGCAACCGGCGAGGCGAAGCCATGCATCGCCGTCGCCTGCAACGAGAGCGCGGTTCCGGTTGTTCCCGTAACAACAGTCTGCGAGCTCGGAATCACGGTCAAAGAAAAATCGGGCGCCGGAGGTGGAACAGCCGCCGTGGTGGTCAGCGCCACGGTAGCGGTATGGCTGAGCATGCCCGAGGTGCCGGTCAGAGTCACGGTCGCAGAGCCGCTCGCTACCGTGGCGTCCGCAGCGAAGGTGATGTTCTGCGCCACTCCCGGAACCAAGGTAAGCGTTGCCGGCTTCGTCGAGACGCCGGCTGGCAGCCCACTCGGCGCGACCGTCACCTGCCCGGCGAAGCCATCCATCGCAGTCGCCGTCACGCTTAGCGGCTGTCCCGTCGCACCACCGGCCACGGAGTCTGTTGCGGGTGATACGCCCAGAGAGAAGTCCGGCGTTGTCATATGAGCCGGCGTGGTGCTACCGCCGCAGCCGCTGATCGCGAGAATCGTCGCAACCGAGGTTACAATCAAAGAGACGAGAAAGAGCAGCCTTCTGCGCATGCCAGGACCCTCAGGCGGCCGCAGGGGCCGACTTGCACATGATAGGTCAGGCGGCCGTAACATCTCTTTGCAAAGCACAAGGCCCGCTGTAATAGCGGGCCTTGGTGAAGCTGCAAACGCAATCAGGCGTTCGCCGGAACCGCGGTCTTCGCCGCATTTCGCAGGGCTTCCGCCTTGTCGGTAGCTTCCCAGCGAAAGTCCTTGTCGTTGCGGCCAAAGTGGCCGTAAGCCGCGGTCTTTTTGTAGATCGGACGCCGCAGGTCCAGCGCCTCGATAATGCCCTTCGGTGTCAGTGAGAAGTTCTCGCGCACCAGCTTCTGCAGCTCGGTTTCGCTGATCTTGCCTGTGCCGAAGGTATCCACCAGCACGCTCACCGGCTCCGCTACACCGATCGCATAGGCAAGCTGCACCTCACAGCGGTCTGCCAGTCCGGAAGCCACCACGTTCTTTGCAATATAGCGGGCCATGTATGCGCCGGAGCGATCCACTTTCGTCGGGTCCTTGCCGCTGAATGCGCCGCCGCCGTGCCGGCCCATGCCGCCGTAAGTGTCCACGATGATCTTGCGTCCGGTCAGCCCGGTATCGCCCATCGGGCCGCCAATCACAAAGCGTCCCGTCGGATTGATGTGATATTTGGTGTCTTGGTCCAGCAGCTTTGCTGGAATCACAAACTGAATGACGTTCTTCAGAATGTCGCGCCGCAGTTCGTCGTTTCCGATATGTTCGGCATGCTGTGTCGAGATCACCACGGCATCCACGCGCACCGGTTTGCCGTTCCCATCGTATTCCACCGTCACCTGGCTCTTGCCGTCGGGCCGCAGGTACGACATCAGACCGCTCTTACGAACTTCGGTCAGCCGCTGTGTGAGCTTGTGCGCCAGCGATATGGGGGCCGGCATCAGTTCTTCCGTCTCGTTCGTCGCGTAGCCGAACATCATGCCCTGGTCGCCGGCGCCGCCGGTGTCCACGCCCATCGCGATGTCGCCGGACTGCTTGTTGATCGTCGAGATCACCGAGCAGGTGTTCGAATCGAAGCCGTACAGTGCATTGTCGTAGCCGATCGCGGCCACTGTGCCACGCACCAGCGCTTGAAAATCTACATAGGCCTGGGTGGTGATCTCACCGGCAATCACGACCATTCCGGTGCAGGTCAGCGTCTCGCAAGCGACGCGGCTGAAGGGGTCCTGCTCCAGGCAGGCATCGAGAATCGCATCGGAAATCTGATCGGCAATCTTGTCCGGATGGCCTTCGGTCACCGACTCCGAAGTAAACAGAAATTTATCGCGTGGTTGTGACAAAACGAGCTTCCTCCTATACCTTCTCTGCGCACTGTCCGGAATGTGCTTGGGAATTCATTCAGGGTCGAACCGCGGTGGGCAGGCAGCCCCAACAAGAAGCGTCTAGGGCCGCACTTGTACCGTACCAGACCGCGCGAAGACACGGCAAAGGTCTCTCGGGCGAAGTGCGCCAGAACGCTGTTAACGGGTCGATTTCCCCATTCAACGGAAGGGAATTTCCGTAGCGGCGGCGCCTGGCTTCAACATATAGAGGCGATAGCCCGCCGGCCGTTGCGCTCGTCCCCACCAGCGAACCAGATGCGGGGGTGTGCGCTCCACCGTCAAGGTGTAGTTCGCTTCCAGCCACCGTTCGAACGCGGGCCATTTCTCCAGCTTCTGATATCCCTCCACACTGGCAAGAGAAAACCCGCTGACCACAATGAATACCAGCGGAGGCCGCGCCGTCACCTCTTTCTCAAATCGCTGCCGCAGAATCTGAACCGTGGGTCCCTTTACGGAATCGAACAGTGCCTGGTCGGAGAGCATGCCGGTACTCGGCAGCAGCTGCATGGAGTAGAGCGTTGGCAGGCACTCCTGAACTCCATCCAGGCACTGGATGCGCCCGCTCAGGTTTCGTCTCATGCAAGCGGTTCAGATCCCCTGTCAGCATTGCGTCGAACTCCTGCGGTCTCGCGTCGAAGCGATGCACCTTGATCACCGCAAGCGGTGCGAGTATCAGGCAGCCGCAGCATAATCCGCCCAACGCAACACATCGTGCCACACCGCGCCCGGAGCCACCTCTGCTCCAGGCAGTCGTCAGATCGAGCGCGATCAACAGCAGCAGAAAAGCCATCATCGGATATCGCTGGTAGGGAAGTGCCTTCCCCTGTGCCAGCAACGCCGCCAGACTGAGAATTGCAGCTGTCGCCACCACCAGCCGTTCGAACCGCTCCCACGCCGGCCCGCGCAGCGCCGCGTACAACAGCCAGAACAGCACCAGCGCCAGCAGGGGCGAGATGCTGTGTGACAGCGTAAAACCAAAGCCCCGCCGCTCCTGCGATGCATAGTAAGGCAGCAAGACACGCTGCATCGCTACCCACGCGTCCAGCGCGTGCTTGTGCTCCAGCCAGAGCAGCATGCACGCAAGCGGCACGGCCATCGCCGCGATCCCGATCAGCATCCAGTTCAGCCAGACGCGTTGATTCGTGACACCGCGCGGCTCCTGCATCGTCTCCGTCAACCCGGAGCGCAATCCAGAGCGCAACCGCGAGCGATAGATCGCGGCCATCACCAGCAGCACCAGGCCCAGCGGCAAGGCCGTGGGCTTGATCGTCGCACTCAATCCCACGGCCAGTCCGAAGGGCACCAGATAGGTGCAGTTGTCCCGCCTTACTGCTTCAAGCAGAAACGCCACCGCCACCACCAGCAGGGCAGCGATCACCAGGTCGCGCTGGCCTGCCTGCTGCACACCATCCTGTCCGTGCACCAGCAGCAGCATTGCGGTTGCAAACAGCGCGGCAAAGCGCGAGTAGGGTCGCGCGATGACAAAATAGCCCAAACCCGTAAGCCCAATCAGCCCGACGTCGAAGATCCGCCAGCTCATGTCCGCGGACGCCGCCAGGTGCATTCCGAAGGACGTCGCCCAGTACGCGCCGGGCATGTTGATGTCCACAATATCCCGGTACGGCGTCCAGCCATGCTGCATCAGAAAGACCGCATAGCGCAGCAGCGCCGCGTCGCCCACCATCGGCCAGTGCCGTCTCATCACCAGCAGGATCAGCGAGCAGGCGATCAGCACTGCGCCGAAGAGCCACATCCATGCCAAAGTGATTCGGCTGCGTGAACGAATTTCGTCGGCGAAGAGCGGCGGCCCAGGCATGGTGCAGACAGCCTAAAGCATTCTTCTGATGCCGTGAGATAGCGGAGACCGTCTCGACGTGGCCTTTTCTCAATGAAAGGCAACATCAGCTCTGGTGGTCACTCTCGACACCTGCAGGGAAAAATGCTTTAGCAGCTTTTCGCGCAATCCCTATGGATACCTGACGCCACTCCGGATTAGGATTTGTTCGCCATGAATCGCAGGCGCAAAATCATCGTCTCCCTAGCCATCAGTGCCGACGGCTTCATCGCCCGCCCGGACGGCGCCGTCGATTGGCTCGATCGCCCGGTTCCCAAAGGGCATTACGGCATGGGTGCGTTCTACAAGTCGATCGACACCATTCTCTGGGGCAGGAAAACCTACGAGATGGCGCTCAGCTTTCAGGAGAAGGGCCTGGCCGGATCGGCATTCGACACCAGCCTCAGGAACTATGTCTTCACCCGCACGCTGCCCCCGTCCACGGCTCCGAAGGGCCTCGAGTTCGTGGACAAGCCGGTCAAAGCCTTTGTAGCCGGCCTGCGGGCAAACAAGGGGAAAAACATCTGGATGATGGGCGGCGCCGGCATCATCGCGTCGTTTCTCGATGAAGGCGAAATCGACGAGCTCATCCTCACCGTGATCCCGACTCTGATCGGCGAAGGGATCCCACTGATCGCGCCGCGTCATCGCACCGTGCCGCTGAAGCTTGTCTCCAATACGAAGTTCACCGACGGCGTGGTGAATCTCCACTATGCAGTTCGCAGGCAGGGTGCGGCCAAAGCCATTTCCCCAGGAAAGCGCGCCCATCGCTCCTGAAATTGATTGCTGAATGGGAAAATGCACAAACGCATGGGGCACACCGGTCGCCGACGTGGCAACGAGGGCTGGTCCTGCTTAGTAAGACGCGACGGTAGTGGCTGCGGACTGGGCGGTCAGCGCGGAGGAAGCCCCGGGACTCTTCGCCGCCGCCGCGGCCTTGTTATGCACGTAGCCCCACACAAACCAGCTCATGCCTATCACCAGCAGCAGCAGCGCCACCACACCGGCCCAGCGCGCCATGGTGTTCCTCGCCTCCGATTCTCGGCTGCGGGAGCGTCCCACATTCTCAGCGAACGCGGCCCATGCCCGGTCCTCTTCGCTGATGACGGTCTCTTCCGGTTGGCTGATATCCAGGTAACGCTTCACCCACACGTCTTCATCCAGCCCCGCCGTGCGCGCATAGCTGCGCACAATGCTCTTGCGGAAGACCCCGCCCGGCAACTGATCGAACCGCTCCTGCTCGACTGCCTGCAGGTAGCGCATGGTGATCTTGGTCGCCGTGGCAATCGCCTCCAGCGTCACCTTTTTCGCTTCTCTGGCCTTCTTCAGGTCATCTCCAAAGCTGCCCATGCTTACACCTTGGCGCCTTTCCAATTCAGCCGGGGGCTCACTTACTTCCTGATTTGGCCCGGGCTGCCCGCCGCGTAGTCTCTTGAATGCAAAGGCGTACTGAGTGATCTATTACCAAAGTCTGGTGACCACCGTACGCTTTTTCCTCAACCTGCGGACCACCACTTTTCGGGCATTACCCATCATCCCCCATAAGGTATCAGGCGCCCGTAACTCCTTTGCTACACTCGACTTTATGAACAAGCTGGTCCTCGGCAACCTGCTCCACCGTCCGCTTCGTGTTGCCATTAGCGTACTGGCTGTTGCCATTGAAGTCATCATGATCCTCTCCATCACCGGCGTCTTCATCGGCCAGGTGAACGGCAGCCGCGCGACCACTCTCGGGGTCGGCGCGGATATGGTCATCCAGCCGCCGAACGCCAGCTTCATTACCGCCCTCGGCGGGGCGGCCGTTCCGGCAAAGATTGCGGACGTCGTGCGCAAGCTCCCCCACGTGACCGTTGTGGCTCCCGTTATCTCCCAGCTCAAGACTGCAGGTTCCGTCGAAACTATTCTGGGCATCGATTACGACAGCTACAATGCCCTCCGTCCCTTCAAGTTCCTCGCCGGCGGTCCCTTCCAGGGCCCGAACGACGTCATCATCGACGATCTCGCGGCCCGCCGTGACAAGGGCTATCGGGTCGGCGATACCATCCAGGTCTTCAACCGGCCGTTCCGCATCTCGGGCATCGTCGCGAACGGCAAGGGCGGCCGCAAGTTCATTCCCATCAGGACGCTCGGCGCCTTCAACGGCGCAGAGAACAACGCCTCGTTCTTCTATGTCAAGACCGACAATCCCGCGAACGAAAACCTGGTCCGCAACGAGATCCATAAGGTCCCCGGGATGAGCGAGTACGAAGTGCACACCGTCGAAGAGATAGCCTCGCAGATGACTCCCGACCGTCTGCCCGGCTTCAATATCGCGCTTCGCGTCGTCATCTCCATCGCCTTCATCGTCGGCTTCCTGGTCATCTTCCAGTCTATGTACACCGCAGTACTCGAGCGCACCCGCGAAATCGGCATCCTCAAATCGCTCGGCGCGTCCAAGCTCTACATCGTCAACGTCGTGCTGCGTGAGACATCGCTGTTCACCGTCGCCGGCATCCTTGTCGGCCTCATCCTCACCTTTGTCATCAAGGCTGTGCTCAGCGCGCGCTTTCCCACGCTGCCATTCCCGGTCGAAGGCTCCTGGATGCTCTATACCGCTGCCTTAGCCTTTATCGGCTCATTGCTCGGAGCACTTTACCCGGCATGGAAGGCGGCGCAAAAAGATCCCATCGACGCCCTCGCGTACGAATAGCGCGCTCTCTGCTCGTCCACTGTTATTTTTCCTGGTCGCACCCACCGGTGCTTCTGCTCTGGACAGCTAGTCTTCCAGCATCGCCGCAACCGCATCATGCCCGCGCTCGCGCGCATACTCCGCCGGCGTCTTCCCGCGATCGCAGCGCGCCATCCTGTCCGCGCCCGCATCCAGCAGCAGGCGCACCAGATCTTCGCGCCCAGCCACCGCTGCTTGATGCAGCGGGCGATAGCCTGCCGTCTGCGCCGTGTTCACATCCGCGCCACGCTCGATCAGCAGCCGCGTGGTCTCCGCATCCTTGGACAACGCCAGCACCGCATGGAGCGCCTGGTTGCGCATAGGCGTCTCAGAGAACTGACCTGCATCCGCGCCCGCATCCAGCAATAGCAGCACCGTCTCCCGGTCCGCGAAGGCCGCGGCCAGGTGCAGCAGCGGCCATCCGTCGGCGGAGCGGCGATTCGCCCGCTCCTTCGCAATGACCGAATCCGTCCCCAGCAGCTCACGAAGTCGTGCAAGGTCACCCACCGCAGCCGCCTCCGGCAGGTCCAGCTCCAGGCCGGAGCGCAGAAACTCCCGTACCACCGTCTGGCCGGTGTACACCGCCCAAAGCAAAGCCGAGACGCCCTGGGCATCCCGGCTCTCTGCAATCTGCGGATCGTCTTTTACCCAGTCGGCAATCTCCTGGGTGTCTCCTCGTTTGACCAGGTCGAGAAAGCTCTTGCTCACTCGCTCAATGTACCAAAGCAAGACCACGGACGACGTGCTGTGGCGAGCGGCGTGCCATGCAACGATTTATTGAAAAAAGGCTGCCAAAAGAGGATCTATCGTTTGCCTACATCCCCTGCGGCCGTGCTTCAGCCGATGCCAGCACAGGTGCATTCGAAGGCGGCATCTTTGGCGATTCCTTCGGCGCGACCTGCGTCGGTGTGGACGGCGCGCCGGTCGGCTTAGTTCGGTTCGAATAAATGCGGAAGGTCACCTGCAGGTTTACCAGCTCCGGCACCGCCTTTCCGTTCAGCGTGCCTGGGCGGAATAGTGAGTGTTCCACCGCCTCCACCGCTCTCTCGTCCAGACCGAAGCCGATGGGCCGGACGATCGTGACTGCACCCGGATGTCCCTGCGCGTCCACCACCATCTGCAGGAAGACCATTCCGGCGATGTTGTTTTTCTGCGCATAGTCGTTCGACGCCGGATCCAGAACGGTCAGCAATCGCGGCGGCTTCACGTCGCCGCCCGGCCGCAATGCCGAGGCGTCCACTCGTTGAGCCCGCGCCTTTCCTTCCTTGGTGGCGAAGTAGTTCTGCCAGTACGGGGGCAGCGTCGCGATCACCGAATCGTCCAGCGCAGGAGCGAACATGACATTGAGCGCCTTCGACAACTGCAGGATGCTCACCCGCGGATCGTGCTCGGGAGCAACTGGTGTCACCGGCTCACCCGAGCCCTTCGGAGCCAGCGCCAGAAGTGCGATCGCCGTCTTGCGCGCAGCGTCGTCAACCACCACGGGGTTGGCTGCAATCTCCTTCTCGTCCTTTTTCTCGTCTTTCTTGTCGTCCTTCTTCTTTTTCTTCTTCTCCGGCTCAATCACCAGCCGCTCGATCTCAATGTTCATCGACTTCTTCGGGTCCACCTTGATCCGCTCAAACGGCTTCGTATCGTCCTCATACGGCAGCGCGCCGAAGAAGTGCAGCCCAACGCGGTGCGCCTCGATCTCCATCGAGTGCTTGTTGAACTTCACCTTGTCGATTTCAATCGCGCTCAACGCGAACGAGCCCTTCTGCGGGTTGCCAATCGCCTTGCCGTCGGTCGCAAACTGCAGCTTGTCGTCCTGGTAAAAGCCGCGCAGGTAGAAGGTCTTGCCCACCAGTGCGGCAGAGAGCGCCTCGGGCGTGGATGCCGGCTGTACCGCCGCTGCGCCGGCCGGGACAATGGATGTGGCGACCGGAACCTGGGACGAGGCGAACGAGGTGGTCATCAGGCAGGCTGCGAACAACGCAGCTCCAGAGCAGGCAATGGGCAGATGACGCATAACGGGCCTTTCCTTCGCAGGGTGCTCCGGTCACGGCCACTCGCATGCGGCCACGATTCCCGGGCAGTCTTCCTGTTTATCTAAGGTCAGGTTGTCGGCAGCGACAATGGAACCAAAGCACGACCGTAATGACACCTCGGTGGGAGATCTGGCGTTTCGTAACTCGGCCTGTTGCAATGAATGCTTATTGCATTTTGGTGAAGTACAAAGTAACCGGGGGTTTCATGAAGGAAACCGGCGAGCGCCGGCGGCAATCCATATATGACCTGCGCGGGCCCGCTTGGCCGCAGCGTGTCTTGCTCACCGCAGCCGCCGCTGCGTCTGTTGGCATGGCCTGGTGCCTTCTCTTCGGCGGTGGCATCGCCGTCCTCGGAAGCTACGTGGGCCGCGCATGGCATCCAGGTGATCCTTTGCGCCGCCTCTTGCTTGCCCTCGCGCTCACCATTTACTTCATCCGCTTGCTCTTCACGCAATTCGTGTTCCTCAAGCGCGCCATCCGCTGGAGCGAAGCGCTCACCATAGCCGTCTGGGTCGCATGCATCTACCTGCTGCTTTCTCTGGCGGGCGGCGCCAACGCACATCCGCTTGGCATCGCGGCGGCACTCGGCATTGTCCTTTTCCTCTTGGGCTCATGGATGAACTCCTGGGCAGAGCACCAGCGTCATCTCTGGAAGCAGCGCCCGGAAAGCAAGGGACATCTCTTTACCGCAGGCCTCTTCCGTCTCTGCCGCCACCCGAATTATCTCGGCGACCTGCTTTCCTTTTCCGGCCTCGCCCTCATCGCCGGACGCTGGGTAGCCGGCGCTATTCCCGCCATCATGCTGCTGGGCTTTGTCTTCACGAACATTCCCATGCTGGACGCTCATCTGGCTGAACGCTACGGTCAGGAATTCGCCGCCTACGCTCGTCGCACCAGCAAGCTGATCCCGTTCATTTACTGAGCCCCCAATTCCCCGATCCACACCTCGCCTTTCCGGTTGGAAGTTCAACGATCGTCTCCTATTCGATCGCGATCCCGGCCGTTTCTCTCCGCCGGCTAAGAGCCGGCCTCGAGCACACACTCTGGCCTTGTTTCTGAACCGCTGCGGATTTCCCGCAATAACTCCGCGCGGCACGCCCCGCCCAAAGGTGCTAGCCTGAATAAGATCGTCGAATTCGGTCTGGTCTTCTTGCCTGTTCTGGCTTATTCCCTGCTCGCAACCTTTCCAAATTGCATTCAACGGTACATCACGTACTAAGGAACAAGTGTTTATGGAACAGGGAACAGTGAAATGGTTTAACGACGCGAAAGGCTTTGGCTTTATCAGCCGCGCGAATGGCTCCGGAGACGTATTCGTCCACCACACCGAAATCAAGAGCGAAGGCTTCCGCAGCCTGCAAGAAGGACAGTCCGTCCAGTTCGAAGTCAAAAAGGGACCGAAGGGCCTCCAGGCAGAGAACGTCCAGGTCGCCTAGCGGCTGGAATCGAGACTCAATGAGCGCCGGAGCGGGCAGATTCCGCTCCGGTTCTCCCCATCCGGGCCCGCACTCTGCTCATTGACTCGCACCCGTGACTGGGCTATCCTGAAAGCCTTGCGCAGTCCTGCGTCTGCGCGTCTGCTGGCATCCAGTCGGGCGTTCCGCAGGCCAGTGGTGAGGGGATCAGCGGTCTCCCTGCGCACTCAATACGATCCAGTTTGTCGACCGTTGTCGGCTCCGGATTCAAGTTTTTCTGTGGGTTTGCGCGCATTTTCGCGCAAATAGCCACAGAGCCGGATCGGATTTGGTTGGGTTTTGAATGAGTTTCGCTGGTTTTTTGCGGTTGTCGCCACATCGCGGCCGCCGTGCGTACGAGATTGAGTGGAAGAGGGTACAGGAAGATGTCGACTTACATGCCGAGCTCGCATGATATCGCCCGCAAGTGGTTTCTGGTGGACGCCAGCGGCAAAACGCTGGGCCGTCTGGCCACCGAGGCGGCCAGCGTGCTGAGCGGCAAGCGCAGCACCAAATACACGCCGTTCATGGATATGGGTGACCATGTCATCGTCATCAATGCCGACAAGGTGCGGCTGACCGGGCTCAAGAGCCAGCAGAAGGTCTATCGCCGCTACACCGGCTTTCCCGGTGGCCTGCGCGAAGAGTCGTTCGTCCGCCTGCTCGCCCGCCGTCCGGAAAAGATCGTCGAAGAGGCGGTCAAGGGCATGCTGCCCAAATCCAAGCTGGGTCGCCAGATGGCCACCAAGCTGAAGGTCTATCGCGGCACGGACCACCCCCACCAGGCGCAGCAGCCGGTGGCACTTGAGATTGCAGACGCCGTGCGTCAGGCGTAACAGGATTCGGTTTTAGGAAGAGATCGGGAGACGAATGGCAGATCTGGTGCAGTATTACGGAACGGGGCGGCGGAAGGCGAGCGTGGCTCGCGTCTTCCTGCGTCCGGGCGATGGCAAGTTCACCGTCAACCACAAGGGCTTTGAAGAGTACTTCGTTACTCCGCAGCAGCGCGTCTCCGCCAAGCGGCCGCTGGTGCTGGTCGAGATGCTCTCGAACTTCGATGTGCTCGCCAATGTCTCGGGCGGCGGCGTCTCGGCCCAGGCCGATGCGGTGAAGATGGGCATCTCCCGCGCCCTGCTCGAGTTCAACGCCGAGCTGCGCAAGACACTGAAGGGCGAAGGTCTGCTCTCCCGCGATGCGCGCATCAAGGAGCGCAAGAAGTACGGACAGAAGGGCGCTCGCAAGAGATTCCAGTTCAGCAAGCGCTAGTCGCGGCTGCTGGTTACGAGTTCTGGCCCGGTTGCCATCATGGCACCCGGGCCGCACGAGTGTAGTTGCAGTTATCCCCCGCACCTCGTCCAACGCGGCGATCTGCGGGATCAATCCTCGCCGGGGCTCAACCGCTGGCGGGATGCACATCACAAGGAGGTCGTTTGGCTACTATCACCATGAAGGAGCTGCTCGAAGCGGGAGTCCACTTCGGGCATCAGACCAAGCGCTGGAACCCCAAGATGAAGGAGTACATCTTCGGCGAGCGCAACGGCATTTACATCATCGACCTGCAGAAGACCCTGAAGATGTTCAAAGAGGCCTCCAAGTTTGTCACGGACCTCACATCGACGGGCAAGGTCATCCTCTTCGTCGGCACCAAGCGGCAGGCCCAGGACGCGATCGCGGAAGAAGCGAACCGCTGCGGCATGTTCTACATCAACCAGCGCTGGCTGGGTGGGTTGCTCACGAACTGGGTTACTGTGCAGAAGTCGGTCCGCCGCCTTCAGGAACTGGATGATATGGCCACCGACGGCCGCTATGACCTCCTCACCAAGAAGGAAGTCATCAAGCTCGAGCGCGAGCGCAAGCACCTGCAGGCCAACCTGGCCGGCATCAAGGCCATGAAGCGCCTGCCGGATGCGCTCTTCGTCGTCGATTCGAACAACGAAGCCATCGCCGTCAAGGAAGCCCGCAAGCTCGGCATCCCGGTCGTCGCCGTTGTCGACACCAACTGCGATCCCACCGTGGTCGACTACGTGATTCCCGGCAACGATGACGCGCTGCGCGCCATCCGCCTCTTCACGTCGAAGATCTCGGATTCCGTGGTCGAAGGCGTTCAGGCGTCCACCGACAAGCAGTTCGCCGACGCGACCGCCGGCGCCACTGCGCTGCCGGTCTCAGAGGCCCACGTGGGCGAAGAAGCCGAACAGTCTCCTGCTGCTCCCGAGACGCTGGAAGCCGGCGCGGACACCACAGCCGCCGAGCCCGAAGAAGTCGATATGGAAGCAGCGCTGGGTGGCGGCATCCGCAAGGCTCCTGCCGCTGTCACCGCGACCGAGCCCGAAGTGATCGCCGAAGCCCACTAATAACCAGAGACGGTCCCTACTTCCGAAAGCGTGGCCGTGACATTTCTCACCGCCACGCTTTCGCTGTCTGACCGCAAAGATTCACCAGAGCACACAACAGAAGGATGGTTCGAAGATGTCTGCCGTAACCGACAAGGCCGTAACTGAGAAGATCGATGCAAAGCAGGTAAAGGAACTCCGCGAGAAGTCTGGCGCGCCTATGGGCGACTGCCTTAAGGCTCTTCAGGAGTCGAAGGGCGACATGGAGCAGGCCTTCGTCATTCTGCGCAAGCGGGGCATGGCCTCCGCGCAGAAGAAGGCGTCGCGCTCCACCAACGAAGGCGCGGTGGGCAACTACATCCACGCCGGGGGCAAGATCGGCGTCCTGATCGAGCTCAACTGCGAGAGCGATTTCGTCGCCCGCACCGAGGACTTCCAGGAGCTGCTCAAGGACATCGCGATGCACATCGCCGCCTCCGACCCGCGCTACGTGCGCAGGGAAGACGTCACCGCCGAGGACATGGAGCGCGAGAAGGAGATCTATCGCGCCCAGGCCGCCGCAACCGGCAAGCCCGCGCCCGTGGTCGAGAAGATCGTCGAAGGCAAGATGAGCAAGTTCTACGAAGAGGTCTGCCTGCTCGATCAGCCCTTCATCAAGGAGCAGTCCATGACCATCGCGCAGCTCATCGCGCAGAAGGTCGGCAAGCTCGGCGAGAACATCACCGTGCGCCGCTTCGCCCGCTTCAAGGTAGGCGATCCCAACTGGACCGTCGCCACCACCAGGCAGACCAGCGAAGACGCAGCGTAACGACGCAGCGTAACCCTGAGCTACGCATGAAACAAAGAGCCCGTCTCACTCGATGAGACGGGCTCGCCTTTTCGGAAACTGAATTCAGTTCAACGCCACCACTCCGACCGCACCTCCTGGCCACATACGACCTCCGTCGGTACCCCCGGCGTGGGAGACCACAGCTTCAGACCTTCGACCGCGACGACGGTCTCGATAGGCTGCTGCCAGGGATGCAGAGCCAGGTCGAAGAGTCCCCAGTGAATGGGCATGAATAAACCATGACCGCCAAGCGCCCGGAAGCTCCGAACCGCGCCCTCCGGCCCCATATGAATATCCCGCCATAGAGGATCGGAGGCGCCGATCTCAAGCATCGTCAAGTCGAACGGCCCAAACCTCTCGCCAATCTCGCGAAAGCCATACCACTCGCCGGAATCAGCGCCGTAGTAAACGCGGTGCTTCGGCCCGATAAGCGCGAAGGAAGCCCACAGCGTCTCGAAGCGATTGAAGAGGCTTCGCCCAGAGAAGTGGCGCGCCGGTAATGCCGTTATGGTCAGCGGTCCAATCTGCGCTTCCTCCGTCCAGTCGAGTTCTGTCAAGCGCGCCGGCGCTACACCCAGGCTCGAAAGAATCGCGCCCACGCCGAGCGCGGTGATCCACCGTGTCCGCTGCAGGCTCTCCATGCGTGCGAGGCGTTGAATCGTCTCCGCTCCAAGATGATCGTAGTGATCGTGCGAGATCAGCACCACATCAACGGCAGGCAGATCTTCAAGCGCAAGAAGCGGCGGAAAAAAGCGCCTCGGACCCGCCCACTGCGTCGGCGCAGCACGTTCCTCCCATACCGGATCGATCAGGATCGTTACGCCGTCGATCTCGATCAGCGAGGAAGCGTGGCCAAACCAGGTGATGCGCAAGCCGGAGTGCGGGCTCGTCTCATAGCACCGCGGATCGGTGTAGAACGGGCCGAGCGGATGTGCAGGAGTGCGTGCTGCTCTTCCGATGAAAAGCCGCGGTCCCACTTTGAAAAATATGGAAAGGCCGCCGACCTCTGTCGGCACAGGGTTCACGAAGCGTTTGCCCTGGCGCTGGGCTCGTGTCAACGGCATGTCTATCCGATGGCGACGGCTCGGCTGAGATGCAATGGAATGCGCGGTGACCCGGTCGATCTTCCTGTCGTCGCGGCCCCCGCCCGCGAATCATCGCAAACAGAGGCCGCGGTTATTCAGACTGCATGACAGTGCGGCGCGCAATCATCACAATCCAGGCGCCGCCACACGAACCGAGTGCAGCTTTTCACTCCGCTTCGCCGGCGCCAGCCTCCGCAATCGATAAAAGGTGCACAGATGAAGGAAGGCCAGCGACGGCACCAGGAAGCAGGGAATCAGAATCCACGGCAGGTTCGCCATGATGGCCGAGCTCGGCTCGCCGTGAAACAGGCGTATCGGTCCGGGTACGGACGTCGCGCCCAGCGTGACGGCAACCACCAGGTCCGTCAGCCCCAGCACATTCCACGCCACGATCCATCCTCGGGGCGTCTCTGCCTCGCTGCGTAGCAGCATCAGCGCCAGCGGCATCGCCAACAGTCCGACGGCAACGTCGCCCCATCCCGCCGACGGCGCGAAGGGTGCCGGCAACCGCTTCGCCCAGTAGAGCAACACGAACGTGATGCCGAGAATGCGCACGCTATGCACGCCCACCAGCGCCGCCATCGGGACACGTCGCACCAGTTCGCGCCCGCGCGCCGTACCCAGCACCAGCAAAGTGAGCAGGATAGTCGGAATCAGCACGCCGATGCCGATTCCCGGAATGCCCGGCCCAATGGGACGCGCAAACGCGCCAGTCGCACCCGCCGCCAGAATCAGGCAGAACCATGCAGTCAGGGCCGCACCCACCCATACGCGTTGACGCACTGTTTCCGATAACAATGACGAGAGGAAGAAGACGACGATCGCGGAACTGGCAGTCAACTCCGCGGTGGACACAAGATCGAACATAACCACCTCCGTGTATCTACACCTTATTGATCCAAACCCATCTCTTGCCACATCCTCAGCCACAGTTACAAAGCCTACGCGGCCGTCTGCGGCAGCCTGAATCGCTTCAGCACCTTGCCCACGCCGGCTTCAGCAGCCAGCCAGTGCGGCATGCACTTGTGCAGCATGGTGTCTCCTGCCTTGGTCAGCAACGCCTTGCGCACCCGGCCATCCGTTTCCTGAGTCCACGCCACCAGCCCGCGTCGTGCCAGCACTGTAAGATTGCGGGTCAGCGTCGTTCGCTCCACCCCCAGAAGATCAGCCAGCCGCGTCATGGGCAGGGGACCAGCTTGCGCCAGAACCGACAGAATGGTGAACTGCGTCCCGCGCAGCCCCGACCCGCGAAACTGCGCCTCATAGTGCGCGCTCACCGCACGTGTCGCACGCCGCAGCGCAGCGCAGGTGCAGTTCCGGGTCCGCGCAAGCTGGGCTTCGAAACGAGTCATATACGTGTATATACACCTGTGGGAACGAACGCGATATACGTGGGCGAGAAATTTACGGAAAACCGTCACTGCCGCCCGGCACCTCGCACCCGGATTTCTGATTTTGAATGGATATCCTCCCAGATTCCGCCAACTCGCGGATGGAGCACCAACGCAAACTCTCTCTCAGGAGCAATCGCCAGAGTGAAATACGTTCCACCCTTCTACGTCATCACCGGCGGCCCGGGCAGCGGCAAAACCACCGTGCTCGCCGAACTCGTCTGTCGCGGCCACATCTGCATCCCCGAAGACGCCCGTGCGCTCATTCAGGAACAGGTCGCAAGCCATGGAAGCGCGCTGCCCTGGTCGGATGCGCCGCGCTTCGCCGAGCTTCTGATGCAACGGTCTATCTCAACATGGAACCGCTTCGCATCTGTGCGACCGGCAGCGCCCACCTACTTCGATCGCGGCGTCGGCGATGCCTTCACCTGCGCCGACCTCATCGGCCACACTCTTTCCGAGCATCTGCGCGAGCAGGCAAACGCCTGCCGCTATCGCAATCCGGTGTTTCTCGCACCGTGGTGGCCGGCCATTTACATCACAGACACCGAGCGACGCCAGACCATCGAAGAAGCCGAGCGCACCGAGCACGCCGTCGTAAAGACCTACACCGATCTCGGCTACGAGATCGTAACGCTGCCGCTCACAAGCCCGGCCGAGCGTGCAGACTTCATCCTGCGCCACTCGGCACAGCTTTAGGCGGACTTCTTCTTCGCCGGCTTCGCTTGTGCCAGCCGCCATGCCATCTCCAGCGCGTAGGTCAGCACCTGCGGCTTCGCCCTAGCCAGCCGCACCAGCGTCGATCCCTGCCGTCCCCACGCGCCCGCCGCGGGTGTAAACGCATCCGGCATCGTCTCCACTAGCTTCTGCTGTTCATCCAGCGGCAGCTTCACCATCCCCCACGCAGCATCGGGCGAACCCAGCGTCGCGAAGATCCTATTTGCCACGCGGAAGTCCGGATGGTTCATGTGTGCGCTCTCGATCGCACCCGGCAGCGCCAGCGCCGTGCGGCGAAACGCATCTATGGTCATACCGTCCCCTGCGCCGTGCTCACGGCCTTTTCTACCTCGGTGACCGACATGTTCTTGATCTGTGTCCCAATCCACCACTTGTAACCGAAGGGGTCCAGAACGCCCGCCATGCGAGAGCCATATGGCTGGTCTGCCGGTTCGCGCACGTTCTTCGCGCCTGCAGCCAGCGCTTTTGCGTACATCGCATCACAGTCGTCGGTGTAGAACATCAGAGTGATCGGCGAGCCCCCATAGTGGGTTGCTCCGTACGCCTCAATCTGCGGATGCTCATCCGCCATCATGATGCGGCTGTCGCCAATCTGCATTTCTGCATGCCCCACGACGCCCTCGGGGCTCTTCATGCACATCACTTCGCGTGCGCCAAACGCTTTCTTGTAAAACTCCATCGCCTTCGCGCATCCCGCGAAGATCATGTACGGCTGCACGCTATGGCAGCCCTCCGGAATCGGATTCACTCGCGCCATCGCAACTCTCCTTATGGGTGCGATTCTGCTCTCTGCGCACGGCCCGCGTCTTGTAAAAATCGGAAGCCACTCGACGCGCAACGACAGATGATTCAGATGTTCTGCCGCCGCAGGATCGGCCCGTCGGTCCATTGTGACCGTTTGTAAAAAATGCTTCCAATTCGCGAGTGCGAACAGGAATAATTCCCCGGGCCCGCCAACTCCATACCGTCGCAACGAATTGAGGTGCCGGATGATCGCCCATGCAGCAGTATCGTCGCTACCCCGTTGGTCCGTCTGCATCGCAGCCACACTTCTTACGATGCTTTTCGCCTGCCAACCCGGCCATGCACAGGCCACCCCCGCACAGCCTCCAGGCGCGACAGCGGCTCCCGCGCCACCCTCCGGCTGCAACTCCGCCGAGAGCCATCAGCTCGACTTCTGGGTCGGCCACTGGAGCGTCTCCCCAAAGGCCGCCCCGAATCGCAAAGCTGCCACCAGCCTGATTGAAAAGCTCTACTCCGGTTGCGCCATTCGAGAGAACTGGATGCCCCTTCAGGGCGGAGCGGGCGGCAGCTTTAGCTCCTATCTTCCCGGAAAAAATCTCTGGCAGCAGCTCTGGGTGGATTCATCCGGCTCCTGGGTCACCTTCACCGGCGGTTGGGATGGTCACGCCATGGTTCTCGAAGGCGTCTGGCCCCAGCCCGGACATCCCCAACAGCGAACGCGCATGTCCTATCGCCTGCTGCCCGACGGGACGGTAGAGCAGAGCGGCGTCACCTCCGACGACGAAGGAAAGACCTGGCAGCCGGGCTTTGACCTCATCTACACCCGCATCCCGGAGGCAGCCCGTGTCCCGGATGCGCGTTCCGGAGTCACCGGCAGATAGCCAAAGAGCGGCTCGATTCACGGGGAATCGGGCGAGGCTCGCCTGTCGTCCCTATGCGATACTCGCAGGAGCATGTATAAGCGGATCCTCCTCAAGCTCTCAGGCGAAGCCCTCGCCGCCGGACGTGGCTTCGGTGTCGATGTCGACACCGTTCACCAGATCAGCATGGAGATCGCCGAAGTCCGCGAGTCGGGTGTCGAAATTGCCATCGTCGTTGGCGGCGGAAACTTCTTCCGCGGCGTCGCCGAGCAGGCGCGTCACATGGACCGCGTCTCCGCCGACCACATGGGCATGCTGGGCACCGTCATCAACTCCCTCGCCTTCCAGGACGCGCTCGAAAAGTGTGGCGTGCACAGCCGCGTCATGTCCGCCATCGAGATGAACCAGGTCGCCGAGCCCTACATCCGCCGCCGCGCCATCCGCCACCTGGAAAAGGGTCGCGTCGTCATCTTCGCCGCCGGCACCGGCAATCCCTACTTCTCCACCGACACCGCCGCCTCCCTCCGCGCCATGGAGATCAAGGCCGATGTGCTGCTCAAGGCCACCAAGGTCGACGGCATCTACAGCGCCGACCCCGTCCTCATCAAGGACGCGGTCAAGTACGAAGAGATCACCTATCTCGAAGTCCTGCAGCGCGGCCTCAAGGTCATGGACATGACCGCCGTCAGCCTCTGCAAGGACAACGACATGCCCATGATCATCTTCAACATGAACAAGCCCGGCAACATCCTCCGCGTCGTCTCCGGAGAGCGCGTCGGCTCCCTCGTCACCGCCTAGCGCAATCCGAAATCGGCGAGCAAAGGACGTGCACTGTGCCCGCAGCGGCATCTTTGCCGTCATGATGGGCTGGGCGAAGAGTGCCACGCCTCACATTCCGAGATAACTCTGGGAGCATGGCAGCCTGATAGAAGTAAGCCATGATCTAGCGCGTAGATGGAGTGGGCTAATATTTTTGCGCGCGGAATCTTACAAGGGGCGGAATCTACAAGGGAACGAGAAATGAGTTTGAGCGGTTGCTATCGAGACACGTGTCGTCTAGACGGCTTCTTTCTGCGCTTTGTACATCAGGTGAGCCGCCGCCAGTCCTTGTCTCGCTAATGTCTCGCTCGGATAGGCACCGGCGCTTTCTGAAACGCCATCCCGATCCGTGCAGAAGGTCCAGGAGCCGTTCGTTGTCTGAAATGCTGGGCTAGGTGGCTTTGTTTGTTTACTCATATATATCGATGATACTGCCCTTTAACGAGTCGGCCTAGATTACGTCTGGGCGACCCTCCAAGTTCTGCAGCGCGGCCTCAAGGTCATGGACATGACCGCCGTCTCGCTCTGCAAGGACAACGACATGCCCATGATCATCTTCAACATGAACAAGCCCGGCAACATCCTCCGCGTCGTTTCCGGAGAGCGCGTCGGCTCCCTCGTCACCGCCTAGATTTCTATTCGCTCGTCATCCCGCCGGAGCAAAGCACCTGCAGTCCGCGGGCAGTGCAGACAATGGGCGTGCCATCCTGGCGAAACGAGGCTTAAGTATTCCGGAAATATTTCGAAACTCGTTGCGTGGCACAACCCCTTCACGGATTGCTGACGATAAGCCGACTTAGCGTTACTAATCAATTTTCAACGAGTGACTTGGCGATTTAGCGACAACTGACAAGACTGAGCAGCTAGCTGAGGTGAGGAACATTCCCGAGATCATGCTCTCTTGCGACCAGGCCACACGGCGCAAGCAGCGATAGGCACGAAACAAGGGCGAACTTCCAGCCCCGCCAACAAAAGATTTCCGATCGACGCAGGCAAATGGTTATGATGATCGCTAGTCCTTCCAAAGTCAGCCTCTCGGAACAACGATGAATGCGCCATTTCCGGTTTGCAGGGTTCTTCAGCGATTACACGAGTTGCTGTTGACCCTGGCATTCCAATCACCTGGAAAGACGTCTGGATTCACGCGCCGACCATAGCTATGACAACTAACGCACCGAAGGCCACAGCAGCGACACCGCGCAGATTCTATCTCGCCATGTCGCTTATGATGTTGGCGCTAGTTACCTACGGCTTCAGTAATACCATCGGACCCGGTCTGCTGCATACCCAGCGCCCAGTTCGAGACGTGATCCTGCTCAGCGTGCATGGCGCGGTCTTTTACGGCTGGATGCTGTTGATGGTCGCGCAAGCCGCCCTGGTCCGCTTGCGCCATATCCGTCTGCACCGGCTGCTCGGCTGGTTTGGCGCCGCCGATGCTGCACTGATCGTCATCATGGGGCTTTGGGCCACCTTCCATCGGCCCGCGCCATTCGCCCTCGGAATGGTGGGCGTACTGAGTATGGTGGGCTTCGCCATACCGGTCACCCTCGCCATACTCTGGCGGAAACGTCCCGCCTATCATCGGCGGCTGCTGCTCATCGGCACGGCCATACTCACCAACGCAGCCTTCGCCCGCTTCCCCGGGACGTATCTGCCAGGACACTTTTTCTACGCCGGCACCGATCTCCTCATCGCCATGGGGATCGTCCACGATCTCTGGAACGAGCGCGACGTACACGTCATCTATCGCTATGCCATGCCGATACTGCTGGCCGCAGAGATCGCCGTCCTCATCCCAGCATGGCCATATCTTGGCTAGCAAAGTCGGGTACGTACCTTTGGAGCAGCGAAACCTCAGTTGGCGATAACAGACCAATGCACTCACCGAGCGCTGCTGAGGTCGGCTGTTGCATTAGTCCTGAAAAACGCGGGTCTCGTCATCTATACGGCAACATGAAGCGGTTCGCAGAGTGCTTTCCTAGCGAAGCTAGGGTGGGCGTATTCCGCAGACCCAAAGGGTCATCCATTTCAACTCGACTTCGCTCCATTCCCACAAAGGGAACCGTAAAAATAATTCCAGCAAAAACCTGCCAAATCACCCCATCCAATTTGCTACTCTGGAAATAGAGACAAATTAAGCCAGTAGCACAAGCCACCATCACGGTGGCTTTTTCAATTTCACGGACAGCATCCGAGCCGGCCGCCTTTCCAGGCGAGCCGGCTTTTTGCTGCCCATAACTCCAATGGCAAGACGAATTTAGCCGTAACCCCTTTAGAAAGACGAATTTGATGTTCGGAAGACGCTACAACCTATTCATGCAGCACGCTTTATACCGCGGCCTCCCGCACCGGGAGGGGGGAGGGGTCCCCCGCAACGTGGCCACCGGCCACTACGACCGCGAAGCCGTCCGCGCCCAGCTTCGCAGGGAACTCAAATCCATCCGCAACCGCGACATGTTCACCCATTTCGCCGCGCATGTAGTTCGCCTGCACGCGCGCAAAGCGCCTGGTGCTGCTCCCATCCCCGGATGCATCCTCGCCAGAGCCGGCGCCCGGCCGCCCGTCAAGCCCTCCGCCGCCTCGATGGTCGCTTCGCTGCGCTACCGGCACCGGATGGAACCAGCCGCCAGATCGACTACGGCTCCATCCCCGTCAGCGCTTCCCACTCGTGCGCCTCAGAAAGCACACCGCTCGATCTCCCGCAGGACAACGGCTACAACGTCGAGAACACGAAGACGAGGACGGAGAAGAGTCCAAATAACTGTTCGAACTACATCGGTGAGCGACCAAAGGAAGTGAACCCCGCGAAACGCGCCGCAGGCGCGCCTGCCTGGATGGCAAATCCCTTGACAGATACTGAGATGTCTTAGTATTAAGATGTCTTAGTACAGAGAAGGCCTGCCATGTCCATGGGTTCGCGTATCGCCAACGTTTTTCGCGGGGATCGCCTCAACCGCGAGATCGATGAAGAACTGGAGTCGCACGTTGCCGAAGCGGTCGAGCAGGGCCGCGACCCTGGCGAGGCGCGCCGAGCATTGGGCAGAATGACGCAGCATCAGCAGCAAAGCCACGATGCGCACGTCCTCGCGTGGCTCGATACGCTCCGTGCCGATATCATCTTCGGCTGGCGCCAGCTGAAGAACCACAAGGTGACTACTTTCGCCGCCATTCTGTCGCTGGCGCTCGCGATTGGCGCCTGCACTTCCGCATTCCGGCTCATCGACGCTCTACTGCTGCGCCCGCTGCCGGTCGCCCATGCAGATCGGCTCTACGCCTTGTCGCGCCAGGGCATCGGGTTCAATGGCAAGTTCGGCGCATATGACAGTTGGGCCTATCCGGTCTTCACGCAGATGCGCGACGAGGCAAAGAATCAGGCGGATCTGATCGCCGTCTCCTACACAGTTCGTACAGATGTAACCTACAAAACCGATCAGGAGATGGAGAAGGCCAACCTCCAGTACGTTTCCGGTTCGATGTTTAATATTTTTGCCCTGCAACCGGCGTTAGGACGTCTCCTCAGCGCCCACGATGACCGCACTCCCGGAGCAGAGCCGTACGCCGTCATCTCCTACGACTATTGGACACGCCGCTTCGCGCGCGATCCTCATGTGATCGGCCGCGTGCTTCATATCGGAGACAACTCATTCCAGATCGTCGGTGTCAGTGAGAAGAAGTTTACTGGCACCGAGCCGGGCACCTTCGTCGACATCTTCGTGCCCACGATGATGCACCATCATGTCGCTATCCAAACTCGACCTGGATTCGCACTTTCGTCGTCCTGCAACCCGGGTGTTACCGCCGAACCGCTCCGCCAAAAGCTCGCAGCCATTAGCCAGGTATTCGAAACCAATCGCCTGAAGGGCGAAACCGGCCTCTCGCAGGAGACCCTGCACAACGTCCTCAACAATCAGGTCTGCTGATGGAACCGGCTGCCACGGGTGCTCCGGATTGCAGCAGGATTACAACCGCGCGTTGATGGCTCTATGCGTCCTCGTCCTGATGGTGCTTCTCATCGCCTGCGCCAACGTCGCCAACCTGATGACCGCGCAGGCTGCGGCAAGGGCGCGAGAGATGGCTTTGCGTGTCTCGGTCGGCGCCGGAAGATGGCGCCTGGTGCAGATGGTCCTTGCGGAGAGCGCGCTGCTCGCCTTCTTTGCATCGGCCGGGGGAGCACTGTTCGCATGGTGGTCCGCGCCGTTCGTTATCGGCATGATCAATCCGCCGGACAACCCGGTGCGCCTCGCGCTGCCCGCCGACTGGCGCGTGTTGGGCTTCGGCATCGCGCTCACCATCGCCGTGATCGGGCTCTTCGGACTCCTCCCCGCGCTTCGGGCTTCGTCCGTCAAACCGGCCAGTGTCCTGAAAGGCGGAGAGGATCCGCACTCGCGGCGTCGCCTGATGCACGGGATGATCGCGCTGCAGGTGGCTTTCTGTTTCCTCGTGCTATTCGTCGCCGGTCTCTTCGTCGCGACCTTCAAGAGGCTCTCCGCGCAGCCAATGGGATTCTCCGCAGAGCGGCTGCTGATGCTGGAGACCACAAGCAGGCCGGCACAGTCCCAGGTTTACTGGGACCAGATCGCTGATCGACTCCGGACGATGCCGGGCGTGGAGCGCGCGGCCCAGGCGTCATGGCCATTGTTGGGGGGCACGAATTGGAACGACTCCATCTCCATCAACGCAGGACCGCCGAGCACGGACCTCGCTTACTTTCTGAACGTCTCGCCCGGGTGGCTCGATATCATGAAAATTCCTCTTCTCGGCGGCAGGGACTTCCGCAATAGCGATGCGTATCCGAACGTGGCCCTCGTGAACGAGACCTTTGCAAAGAAATTCCTGAACGACGAACATCCCGTTGGGCGGTTCTTTGAAAAGGCATCGGATGACGGAAAGCGCGATCGCATGCAGGTGGTTGGCCTGGTCCACGATGCGTATTACAGCAATATCCATGAACCGATGCTGCCCGTTGTCTATGTTCCGGTTCACTCGACCGACAGCACGGGAATCTTTCGCCCGTTGGATGAAGAGACCTTCATTGTGCGCACCACTGCTTCGAATCCGCTCGCGCTCGCCTCAATCCTTCGCCAGGAGGTGCCGCGCGTCGGTGTGCAATTTCACGTCTCGAATATCCGAACGCAGGAGGAGATCGATCAGGCGCAAACCGTTCGCGAGCGCCTGCTGGCCACACTGGCCTTCTTCTTTGGCGCGGTTGCCTTGATGCTGGCCAGTATCGGGCTCTATGGCGTCCTCAATTATTCGGTGATGCAGCAGCAGCGGGAGCTGGGCATCCGCATCGCTCTCGGCGGCCGGCTCGGCCACATTGCGCGCCGTGTTACCGCCGGCATCGTCTCCTCGCTGGTTACTGGAACATTCGCCGGACTCCTCCTCGGCCTCGCCTCCGCACGATATCTCGAATCGCTGCTCTATCAGGTGAAGGCGAGTGACCCGGGCATGCTGTTGATCCCAGCCATAGTCATCTTCGGAGCAGGCCTCGTGGCCGCGATCCCGCCCATCCTTCGGGCGCTCCAGATCGACCCGGTCGCGATGTTGCGCGTCGAATAGCGCTCAAAGGGGCGGTTTCGGCCCAGCGCGCGGCGCTCGTACTTTTGGGGAAGCGACCATCTTCCCGCGTCTCCACTATCATCGCTATCATCAAAGAAAGAAGGGCCGGCGCCTCGAGCGCACTCTGATATATCCCCCGCGGAGCCTGTGTGTCGACTACGTTGCCAGCTTCTGTCGAAGTACTCGAAACATCCGCTGCCGGGATCTCGTCAGAGGATGCAATGGCAACCGCAACCCTACCCGCGCATGCACCTCCCGCCCGCCGGTCGCGGCTGGACGCGCTCACCGGCATGCGCGCCCTCGCCGCGCTGAACATCCTCTTCTTCCACTTCTCGGACCCGAAGATCTTCGGCCCCTTTGCCCCCGTCGTCGATAACGGATACGTCTCGGTCAGCTTCTTTCTGCTGCTCTCCGGCTTCGTGCTTGCCTACAACTACCGCGAGCGCGCCGACCGCGGCCTCATGCGCGCCCGCACCTTCTGGAAGGCCCGCTTCTCGCGCATCTATCCCGTCTTTCTCTTCTCGCTGCTCATCTCTCTCCTCGTGCTTGCGCAGGAGTGGCGCGTCCGCCCCCACGGCGAGTTCGCCTGGGGCGTCGGTCTCACCCTCATCCTCGCGCAGGGCTGGTCGCCCACCCTCTGCAACTTCTGGAATACCCCGGCGTGGACGCTCACCACGGATGTCTTCTTCTACGCGCTCTTTCCCTGGCTGGTCACCTTGCGCCGCCCCAGGACGCGCCGCCGCATCGTGTGGTCGATGCTTGGTTTCTGGTGCCTCAGCTTCATCCTGCCCGCGCTCTACATGATCTTCAATCCGGATGGCGACCCGCACCTCGATCGCTACTCCAACGGCTGGTGGCTGCGTGCGGTGAAATTTGGCCCGCTGCAGCATCTGCCATCGTTCCTCTTCGGCATGGCGCTGGCCTCGCTCAACGACCTCATCCCGGAGCGCAGCCACCTCCGCACCGCCCTCGGCGTCGCCGGCTTCACCGCGCTCTACATCATCATGTGCTTCGGCACCCACATGCCATACCTGTTCATGCATGATGGCCTGCTCATGCCGGTCTACGCCATGATCGTGCTCGGGCTCGCCGGCCGAAACTTCCTCGTCCGCCTCTTCTCTGTCTATCCCCTCATCGTCATTGGCGAAGCCAGCTATTGCCTCTACATCCTGCACTTCAATCTCTGGATATTGCTGCACGATGAAACCCACCTCATCGAGCGTGCCGGCCTGCTCCGCTTTGACCCCTGGCTCTCCTATGTGGTGATCGTTTCCGCCTCTATCGCGGTGATGTACCTGGTGGAGCGGCCCGGCCAGCGCTGGGTGAAGCGCTGGATGCAGAGCTCACACCCGCAATGCCGCCTCCGTACCCTGAAGACACGCACGCTGAATTTGTCCTGGCGAAATCTCCGGACCCCTGCTCGTTCTCGCGGGAATCCCTCAGCAAAGAAAGCCTGCCCCAACCGGGACAGGCTTTCTGCTTTGCCTTCTGAGCGTCTGCTAGTACTTTGCGATCTGTCTGGATCGGGTGATCGCCGTGCTTTACGGCGGTCACCGCGGTCGCCTTCGCGGTTCCCGGAAACGGCGTGTTCTGTCCCGGATGCGTGGTTCCCGCATTCGGATCGAGATACAGCGACGAAACCGAGTTCCCGATGAAATTTGCGGTGTAGACGTAGCGTCCGATCGAATCTTCGACGATGACCGCCGCCGGTCCCGGATCGGTTGCCGTCGATTCGATGTGCCCGCCAGCCCGCTGGGCTGGCCATTCTGCGCATTCAACCCATAGCCGCTCACCGTGCCATCGCCATAGTTGCTCACGTAGATGTACGCCCCGCGCGGATCCACCGTGAGGCACTCGGCAGCTTGCCGGTCGCGCGTCGTGCTGACCGGCAAGGGCGCAATGTCACCGCCGCTCACGGACGCTGTAGGAGAGTATCAGGTTCTGCCGGAAATCCGTCACGTAGACGAAGCGGTTGGTCGGATCGGTGACGATTGCGTCCGGCGCTACGCCCGCCGCATACGGCGACCGCGGACTCGGTGTCAGAGCATTGGATCTGGGGGCGATCTGGTAGCCCGTAATCTGGCCCACCGCGCCCGCTCCGCCGCTGCAGGCGCCGACCGCCGGATAAATCACGGTCGCGCTTCCCGTTGCGCCTCGATTCTGGGCGGCGACAGTATCGATCAGCGTCGTCAATTGCCCCGCAGGATCGTTCACGACATAGACTTCGCCACCGGCCGCGTTCGACGTGCTGCCCAGCACCGCCACGGCAACCGGATTGTTGCAGGTGGGATAGGCCGTCTCCGTGCCCAGCGTGCCGTCGCTCTTCACCGGAATCTGCACCAGCGCCCCAATGCCCGGCGTTGTCGCGCTATACGGGTTACCAGCCGTGTCCAGACCGTATGCCTCCACCACGTACAGCGTCGAGCCGTCCGGGCTCAACGCCATGCCGTTGGGGTTGGTGCCCGATTGGATGGTGTGTGCGTGACGACTGCGCGGAGAGCTTGCCGTTCGAGCCTGCCACGTAAAGCTCACCGTATTATCGTCGTGGTTCAGCGCGTAAACGAATTTGTTGTTCGGCGATGTGATCAGTGCGATCGGATTCCGCCCCGCCGGAAAGGGTGAACCGACAATGCCCGACAGCGCGCCCGACTCTCCGTCGGCGGCAAAGCCATAGATCTTTCCCGGATTGCTGTTCGCCGAAGCGACATAGATATAGTCGACGGTGTTGCTTTGCCCACAGGCGGTGATACCCAGTACCAGGGCGGCGGAGACTGCTGACGCCAGAGCAAGCTGGCCAAGTTGACTGAACTTCATTCGGTTCCTTCGTCCTTCATTGCGATCCGGGTTCACCTAAATGGTGTGGTGTTTCACGCTCGCCACGGCAGTCGCCTTTGCCACACCAGGAAAGGGCGTTCTCTGCCCCGGATGGAAGGTGCCTGCGTTCGGGTCGAGATACAGCGACGAAACTGTGCCTGCGATAAAGTTCGCCGTGTACACATACCGGTCGGAGTTCTCAATAAGAACCGATGCCGGACCGGCGTCGACGGCGGAAGTATTGGAAGTTCCCGGCAGCGCGGTGGGCGTTCCCCCCTGACCGATCGAGAACCCGCTTACTGTATTCGCACCATAGTTGGCTACATAGATGTATTGGTTACCGGGAGCGATCGCGACTGTCGTGACCGCGCTGGGCGATTGCCCGGTGGCCTGTGCATTCGCCAATGGCGAGAGCGCCCCGCTGCTGGTTTGCACTGTATAGGAATACATCTGACTCGTTGCGAAGTCGGTTACATAAAGAAAGCTGGAACTAGGATCACTTGTAATGGCATTCGGCGCGGTACCGGCGGAAAAAGGCGAGCCGGCAGCAGGTGTCAGGGTGTTATTAGAGCTCACGGTATAACCGGAAATCTGGCCCTTGGCCCCAGCGCCGCCCAGGCACGCTCCCGCGGATGGATAGATCACCGTGGCACCGCCCGTCGCCCCACGATTCACCGCCGCCATTGTATCGATAAGCGTAGTCAACTGGCCGGAAGGATCGTTCACAACATAGATTGCCTTTCCGCTGGTCAGTACATTCACCGCGACCGGGTTGTTGCAAGTAGGATAGGCCGTCTCTGTGCCCAGCGTGCCATCGCTGGCTATCGGAATCTGCACCAGCGCCCCAATGCCGGGCGTCGTCGCGCTATACGGGTTACCAGCCGCGTCCAGACCGTATGCCTCCACCACGTACAGCGTCGAGCCGTCCGGGCTCAACGCCATGCCGTTGGGGTTGGTGCCGGACTTCAGGTTGTAGGTGGCCTGAGCAAACAGCTTGCCGTCCGTGCCCGCCACGTAGTAGCTCACCGTGTTGTCGTCGTGGTTCAGCGCGTAGACGGACTTGTTGTTCGGCGCGGTGACCAGCGCGATCGGGTTCCGCCCGGCAGGAAATGGCGAACCGAGAAGCCCCGCCAGCGTACCCGACTGTCCGTCGGCCGCAAAACCATAGATCGCTCCCGGATTGCTGTTTGCCGAAGCGACATAAATGTAGTCGATCGTGTTGCTCTGCCCACATGCGGTGATACCCAGTACCAGGGCGGCAGAGACTGCTGACGCCAGAGCAAGCTGGCCAAGTTGACTGAACTTCATTCAGTTCCTTCGTCCTTCATTTCGAATCCCTGACCTTTTTGCGAGCACCGGATTCCCGTCTTTGCCCATCTTCGATTCGCGCAGTCATCGACGAAGCACCTGCTGCTACTGCAGCGCGATTCTTCATAAATGCAGGGAGTTCTGGCTTATTGTAACCATCCGCCAGAGCTCCCCGCCTGTTGCCGCACCGTGCTAGAAGGTGCTGCCCGTCACCGCGCACCATGTCGGTGATCCCGGCGGAGCCGGCAGGGGTTTGGGCAAATTATCCAGACCGCCGGCCGCCTGGTCGATCTTCTTGCCGGTGATCGTGCTGTCGTCGAAATTTGCCGTGTACACATACTGGTTGGAAGGATCCTCAACAATGCACCGCGGACCCGTCCCGACCGGAATCTTGTTTCCACCGTTGCTCGCGTCGTTGAGTTGGCCGTTGGTGTTCACCACATAAGCGGTCAGCAGGCTAGCGGGCGAGCCGTTGACCGTGTTGATGCCCTGGCTCGATACCCAGATGAAGTTGTGGCTGCTTTCCTTGATCATGCGCGACGGAAAGACCGGATTTGATCCCTGTCCATTGTTCGCGCGTGCCGCGCCCGTAACCGCGGCCAGCGTTCCGCCGGAGTTCGAGAAGGGCAGGATGAATCCGGTAGAACCCGTCGGACCCGCATCCAGCGCATAAATGTACTGCGGAGCCGCGTAAATATAAGTCAGTTGCGTCGCGCCGGTAGGCAGCGGCGTGCTCTGCGTCAATGTGAGCTGGCCGTTGCTGGCGTTCGAGTTGTAAGTAAAGACCGCCTGCGGTGGATCGTTCGGGTCCGTGCTCCCCACCGGCCCCTGCTCGGCGATGTAAGCAAAGGCTCCATTGACTGCCAGCCATGTCGGATTGGTGCCCACCGGGAAGTAGTAGAGCGGCAGGTTGTTCGCGTCCGTCTGCTGGGTGTTTGGAATTGCGGTCAGCCTGCCCGTTGCCCCGTCGATGGAAAATGCAGAGATGTCGCCATAGCTCTGCAGACCATTCGGCCCCTTCCCCGGCCCGGCGCGAATTCATCCAGCGCGTACAGATACCCGCCGCTGATGGCGATGTTCCTGGTGTTGAAGCCCTTGGGAGTGAAGGACGTCTGATACGTCGAGCGAGCCATAGCCGCCGATCGAGAACAGCGCAATGGAGCTGGCCGCGGTTTTGCGTCCGTGCCGCCACCGTAGTTCAAAACGTATACGTAATTTCCGGTTGAAGTGACGACCGCCTGGATGGGATCGGTGCCGCCCGAGCCCACGGTGCCCGACGTATGCAGCACGCCGTTGTCATTCTGGATCCTGTAGCTGGCAATCTGGTTGTATTGGGACCCTGTCACGAAAAGATACCCAACTGTGTAGCTCAGAGTGCAGGACGTCATGCCGAGGACCGTCACGGCAGAGGCGGCTAGGGCTAACGCAGCCCGGCCGAAATTCTTCAACTTCATCCGATTCCTTCGTCCCGATGCACACCACATGCGTCGAGGCTGCCAAAACAGCTTTGAACTGAAAGTCTGGGTGGGGACCCGCATGCATTGTAAAAGGTAAGAGCACCTTAGGGCTACTCACCGCTCGAAAACCCAGCCTACAGCTCCATTATGGTGTCTGGTTGGACTGCCACCGCCGGCCAGTTGTCACCCGCGCAAGCGGCGCTTCCCCTGTTCACCTTGATGACCGGCGCCGGGCGCCCCACATCTCACTTTCGAGATGTGGGACTCTGCTCAGCCCGCCCACCAGCTAAAGTGAGCGACCAAAAGAAGCGAACCGCAGCGAACGCGCCACCGGCGCCTCCGCCCGTGCGGCAAGCACCTTACCAGACGCGGCAGCTATTCTCCGGATACATCGGCTGCGCCCTTCTTGCAGTGGAAGGCCTTTCCGAACTCGTCGAAGTTTTCAACCACTCCATTCACGCGGAACTTGCCCGGCGAGTGCGGATCCACCTTCACCATCATCCGCGAATACTCCGGCCGCCTGCTCTCGCACCAGATCTGCCCGTACTGGATGAAGAACTGCTGCGCCGGTGTAAAGCCCTCGCTCTTCGGCCCAGTCCACCTTCTTGCCCTCTGCCGCCAGTGTGTTCTGGAGCGCCAGGAACGCAATGCGGATGCCGCCATTGTCCGCCGTGTTCTCGCCCAGCGTCAGCTTGCCGTTCACGTTCGCACCCGGCTCCGGAGCGAACCCGTCGTACTCCTTCACCTCGCAGTCCGTCCGTTCGGTGAAGGCCTTGCGATCCGCCGGCGTTTGCCACTCGCGCAGGTTGCCTTTGCCGTCGTACTTCGAGCCCTGGTCGTCGAAGCCGTGCGTCATCTCGTGCCCGATCACCATGCCGATCCCGCCGAAGTTCAGCGCCGGATCCGCCGTCGAGTCGAATAGAACGGCGGCTGCAGAATGCCTGCGGGAAAGTTGATGTCGTTCATGCTCGGATTGTAGTAGGCGTTTACGGTCGGCGGCGTCATGCCCCATTCCGTCTCGTCCACCGGCTTGCCCAGCTTCTTCAGATCGCGCTGCTGCTCGAACTCGTCGCCGCGATTCACGTTGCCCAGCAGATCGCCCGCGCTCCACGGTGAACTTCGAGTAGTCCCGCCACTTCTCCGGATAGCCGATCTTGTTGCGATACAGCTCCAGCTTCGCCTCCGCTGCCTTCTTCGTCTCATCGCCCATCCACGGCAACTGCTGGATGTCCTCGGCCAGCGCCTTGTCCAGTGCCGCTACCAGCTTCGTCATATTCTCTTTGGCCGCGGGCGGAAAATTCTTCTTCACCCAATCCTGCCCCACCGCCTCGCCCAGCGCCTGGTCGGTCAGCTTCGTGCAGCGCTTCCACCGCGGCTGCAGTTCCTTCGCGCCTTGTAGCGTTGCGTTATAGAACTCGTAGTTCTCCTGGACAAAGTTGTCGCTCAGCCACGGCGCCGCATCGTGGATCGCATGCCACCGCAGGTAGCTCTTCCACGCATCCAGGCTCTGGGAGTCGATCTGCTTGTTCAGCGCCTCGAAGAACGCCGGCTGTCCCACGTTCAGCGTCTCAAACGAACCGATCCCGATCTTCCCGAAGTAGTCCGACCACGCGAATCCCGGCGCGATCTGTTCCAGCTCCGCCACTGTTTTGATGTGGTACCGGTTCGCCGGCTCGCGCAGATCGGTGCGGCTCAACGAACTTTCCGCCAGCGCCGTCTCAATCGCCATCACGCTCTTCGCCTCAGTTGCTGCCTGCTCCGGCGTGTCGCCGGCCAGCACGAACATCTTCGTCATGTGCTCGACATACTGGTCGCGGATCTTGGTCTCCCGCTCAGCCTTTTCGATGTAATAGGAGCGGTCTGGCAGTCCCAGCCCACCCTGACGCACGCCCGCGATCTGCTTCGAGCTGTCCTTCTCGTCCTGCTCCACCCCAAAGCGGAACAGTGCATCGGTGCCGTCCTCACGCTCGAGGTCGGTCAGCACACTCGCCAGTTGCTTCTTGTCCGTCAGACCCGCAATGCGCTCCAGTG
Organism: uncultured Acidobacteriaceae bacterium; assembly: GCA_963750845.1. Taxonomy (GTDB): domain Bacteria; phylum Acidobacteriota; class Terriglobia; order Terriglobales; family Acidobacteriaceae; genus KBS-83. Next base: position 261,181 of record CAVVSP010000026.1, on the reverse strand, counting down.
CGGGCTTCAGCGGCGCCGCGCCCTTCTGGTTCACCGCGTCCACATTCATGCATGACGCATAAAAATCGCCGATACTTCGCCTCGAGAGGTGTCCGGCTCGGGCTCGGCTTCGCCGCTGCTTCCAGATCCTTGTACAACAGCCACTGGTTGCGCTCCGCCAGCATCCCGAAGTTGCCCCACCGCGCCTGATCCGCCGGTATCGGATTGTTTTTTGCCCAGTTCCCGCACGCGTACTGGTAAAAATCCGTGCACGGATCGGCGGCAGTATCCATCGCGCTCAAATCGAGCATCTTCTGCGCCTTCGGCTCTGCCGGTGCGGCACTCGAGCCGGTATCGGCCAGCGCATCCAGCGCGCGCAGCGTGTGGGGAGTGAGGTTGCTCTGGGCACAGGCGATACCTGTGCCCATCAGGACAATGGCGGCAAACCGGAATGGCTGCATGGCGCTCCTTGAAGAATGTGGGGATGATGCGGGCAGCGCAGGCTGCAACCTGCGACTCAGGCCTCGTCCAGTCGTCAAAAGCCGCTGACGATTGCTCTCGTGCAACACCAGTCTTGAGTCTTGTTCGACTCAAAAACCTATCACAACCATTCGCCGTTCGATCACCGGATGTGTTGGACGACGGATGCCGCTGCCCACTCTAGCCCTACTCCGTCACCGTCGCCCCGTCCTCATCTCGACCGGAGCCGCTTCTCGCCACGCGAAGGGGGAGTGGGAACCGCTGTCCAGTCGGAGCATTCAAAAATAATCTAGAACTGCTCTTGACACATCAAAGATATATCTTGATACTACAAACCATGAGATACCCATTCGAACACCTCAAAGAACACTTCAAAGAATCCCACGGATGTAACCGCGCCCGTGAGGAACGTCATTTCCGGGGACGCGGCCCCTTTGCAGGCCCTTTTGGCGATCAGCGAACGCCCCTTCTGGCGCGGCCGCGGTCCGGGACGGATCTTCGGCTCTAACGACCTCCGCTTCCTCCTGTTGGACCTGATCGCCGAAAAGCCTCGTCACGGCTACGAGCTCATCAAGGCCATCGAAGAGAAATTCGGCGGCGCCTACTCACCCAGCCCGGGGATCATCTACCCCATGCTCACCCTCTTCGAGGAGACCGGCCTCGCCACCGTCGCCACCGAAGGCACGCGCAAGCTCTATTCCATCACCGAGGAAGGGAAGAAGGAGCTGGAGGAAAACCGCGCCGCCGTCGATGAAATGCTCCATCGTATGGCCGCCGTCGGCAGCGCCGCCCGACCCACCGAGCGCGATCCGCAGATCATGCGCGCCATTCAGAACTTCCGCATGGCCCTCAGCATGCGCGCCGGCAACCTCACCCCTGAACAGCGCAGCCGCATCATCGAAGTCATCGACAACGCGGCCCGCGAAATCGAGAAGGCATGAATTATGCCCGAACACCACTACCGCATCACGGTAGAGAAGCTAGAACCAACTGCAGGCGGAGGAGGACTCGAATCGCTTTCCTTCTTCGCCTCCACTACTCACGACATCCTTGCCACAGTAGATAGCCTGCGCTCTCGCCTCGAATGCAGTGCCTGTCACGCAACGAAGCTCGCGGTCGGTCTCGGCCTCGTCAGAGAAGTCATGCACACCCGCCCCGAACCCGAAATCTTCAGCGAACCCATGCGCGAGTTTATCGGGTCGATTGAGGTCACTGAAGCCAAAGCGAACTCATGAGACGCAGCTACCGCTGAACCCGATGCAAAACCATCGGAATACTCCGCGGCACGTGGAAGGTCGGATCCCTCGACGGATCGGTTCCATCCGGCGGCGGCCCAACTGCCAGTCCGTCCTTCGGTTCGGTCGATATCTCGACGGCCGCGGTTCCATCGCTCGCTCCAGCTCGATCCGGTCGCCCTTCACCGTTCCGGAATACGTGCCGTTTCCGACCTTGAACGAAACACGGTCGCCATCGACCTTGCCCTCCGTGATCGGAGCCGGCACATCGCTGCCGCCGGAGAAGCTCACGGCCCGCGCCCTCCACGGTCCCCGTCAGGCTGCTCCCATCCTGCCGCAGCGTGAACACCATGGCCTCACCGCGCATCATCTGCGCGAGCCGTGAAGTGTCATTGCCGGCCGGTGGCATCGGCCGCCACAGCCCAGTCACGCCGGACCCCGCCGGGACCTCGCGCTCCCATACCGCCACCTGCGGACGCAGCGCGGTCGCCTTTGCTGCAATCGTAACCGTCGCTGGAGCAAGTCCAGGAGACGTCGCTTCCACCGTGATCTCTCCCGCCGTCTTCGTCGCCTGCACGACCGCCATGCACAAGCCGGAGAAGGCCTTGCGCGACGTGCCCTTGTCCGATTCCTGATCCGTAGGATCGCCGTTGCCGACGCCGATCAGTTTTCCCGCACCGGAAATCCTGAACGTCACCTCGTTGTCCGTGATCGGCACCACGCGCCCCTGCGCATCGTGCACGGCGACGGCGAACATCGCCACATCCTCGCCATCGGCGGAAACCTCTCGCCGATCCGCCGTCATCACCAGTTTTGCCGCGGCGCCGGTCGTCTCGCGCTTCTCCGTCATCACCACCTTGCCGCCTTTAGAAGCCCCGCGCCTCAATCGAGCCCGGCGCATACTTCACCGCTCCACGCCAGGTGCGAATCCTTCTTCATCTCCTTCGCGCCCAGACTCTCGCCGTTCAGGAACAGCTCCACTTTGTCCAGGTTCGAATACACCCAGACCGCAATCTCCTTGCCCTCCATCCCCGGCCAGTTCCAGTGCGGAAACAGATGCAGCACCGGCTTCGTCGTCCACCACGACTGGTAGTAGAAGAACGCTGTCTTTCGGAAATCCGCAGGTGTCGATGACTCCGTACTGCGAGCTGATGTTCGGCCAGTGATTCGGCGAAGGCTCGCCGCGATAGTCGAATCCCGTCCACACGAAGCCGCCGGACATCCACTGCCGCGCATTGCAGAAGCTCCACCAGCCCTCTGCCGAAGCCCGTCCCGTCGTGGTGTACGGATCGTATGAACCCACATATCCCTTCGCAAAATCGGTGACGTAGATGCCGCGCGTGCCCACCGCGCTCACCGTCTCCGTGCCCATCACCGGCTTGTCGGGATGCGCCTTGTGATACGCCTCGGCCGCCGGGTCCATGTAGTTGTAGCCCATCACGTCGCACACGGCGAGGCCGCCGGTTCCAATCGCACCGGTGGGCGCAATCGACACCGGCCGCGAGCCATCGAGCTCCGTCGCCAGCGCCTTCATCGCAGTCAGGATCAGCACGCCCTTTTCCGTGTTCGCCTGGCCCTCTTCATTGCCCATCGACCACATGAAGACACTCGGGACGATTGCGGTCGCGCCGCACCAGGTCGCTGAACTGGCTCAGCCCCTCGGGATTCGAAGACATCATGCGCGTCTCGTCGAAGACCAGCATCCCCAACTCGTCGCAGGCGTCCAGCAGCTCCGGCGTCGGAGGGTTGTGCGAGGTGCGTATGGAATTGCAGCCCATCTCCTGCAGCTTGCGGATGCGGTAGTACTGCACCGCATCGGGCAGCGCCGCGCCAATCCCGGCATGGTCCTGGTGATTGCAGGTCCCTTTCAGCTTCACCGGCTTGCCGTTCAGGAAGAAGCCCTTCTGCGCATCAAACGCAACCGTGCGAATGCCAAATGGCGTCTCGTAGCGATCGACGATCTCGCCGTTCGCCTCCACCTCCGTCACCAGCCTGTAGAGGTTCCTCTCTTCCAGCGACCACAGCGCCGGCCCCTTCACCGATGATCTGCTTGCGTATAGCTCTGCTCTCCGCCTTCTGCGATCGACGCCGGCGCCGTGGCAGCTTTGCCCACCGTCTTGCCGCTCGGATCGAGAATGGTCGAGATCACGCGCGCTTTCTGTGCAGACTGTCCCTGCGCTGCGTTAGCGTGATTCTCCACCTCCGTGCGAATCGAGAGCGTCGCCTCGCCCGACCGCACCTGCGATGTCACAAACGTGCCCCACTTCTTCACATGCACCGGATGCGTCTTCACCAGCCAGACGTGCCGGTAGATTCCCGCGCCCTCGTAAAACCAGCCATCGCTCGACGTCGCATCCACGCGAACCAGCAGGACATTCCTGCCACCCGGATTCGCAAAGTCGGTCACATCGAAGCTGAACGGATCGTATCCGCCGCTGTGCGTGCCGATGTAGAAGCCGTTGAAGACCACCATCGTCTCGCGATAGGCGCCATCGAACTCGATCGTGATCCGCTTGCTCCGCATCCGTCGGCGGGAAGATCGAAGACGCGGCGATACCAGCCAACGCTGGTCGCCGGATACGTCCGCCCCAGCGGATAGTAGCCTTTGCTTGCAAGCGCGGGATCGTTGGTGAAAGGCAGTTCGATCGCCCAGTCGTGCGGCAGATCGACGCTCCGCCAGTCGCCGTCGTCGAACGCAATCGCTGCCCGCAGGAAGAAAATTTCCCGTCTTCTGAAAGTTGCCGGTCCGTCCGCTGCCGAATTCAAAGTCCTTCGCCGGATCGTCGGCATTTCCGAAGTGAAAGCGCCAGCCGAAATCCAGCAGCAGGCGCTCGCGTCCCGCACCTGGCCCCGTGTTACCCTGACGATGCGTGCCGGGCGCGGGTCTCGGGAAGTGGCTGCTGAGCCTCCTCGCCGCCAGCCTGCATCGCGACGCCAAATCGGCCCCATTCCGTTGACCATCGCCACCGCAGCTGGCGCCAGCAGTCCGGTCTTCAACAGATTCGCGGCGCGATACCTTGCTCATCCTTAGCCCCTCCTATATGCAAGCGGTTACATCCGCCGCAAACAAACTATGCGCTCGCGAAACTCGCTGTCAAATGACGCTGTACAACACGATCTTCGCCGATGCCTGGCTCAAGTTCCGCAGCTATCCATCTCTGCCGGACAACGCTTCACTACCGCGGCTGCGATCCTTCTCGCTCTTCCAGCGTGCGATAGCCCGGATGGACTGCGTGCGCCAGGCCCAGCCGCTCGGCAACCCGCTCCAGCAAATGAAACAACTGCGCCCTCTCTTGCGCCGACAACCCATCGCATATGGCGTTATCGTGCTCGCGAGCAATCGCGCCTAGTTGCTTCAAGGTGCCGCGTCCTGCCTCGGTAAGCTGAAGCGCATACACCCGTCGGTCCGTCGCGCTGCTTTGTCTTGCCAGCAGTCCCCGCTTCTCAAGCGTGTCGACCACTCCCACCAGCCGGCTGGCATGCATCTCCAGCCGCGTGGCAAGCTCTTGCTGGCTGATACCTTCGCTTTGCCCGAGCATCCGCAGCACGCCGGCATGTTGCGGCAGAAGGTCGAGCGAGGCCAGCCGCGCCGCAAACTGGGAGGCCGCCTCGGCCCCGATCTGTGTGAGCAGGAACGCTATAGAGGATGGTCCGGAGGGCTGTGGCCGGTCCATGAGCAAATTATAAAATCCTCCAATCATTATTTTATATAACAATTACACAAAATAATGATATATTGATGCCAACATCGTGCGCATCCAGCAACCATCGAGCCGCACGCAGGAGGTTTTCATGACCAGCCCATTCTCTAATCCCAGTCCTTCCCCGTCCGCGTACGGCTGCGCCAGGACCGCATCCGGGCATCGTCGCCATCGTTTCCGCAGTGCTCTTTTGCGTCAGCGTCGCGCTGTTCGAGAGCATTCATGGACTGCATTTCCCATATCCCGGTGACACTGCCGCAACTATGGTCACCTACTTTCTCGACGGCTGCCGTCGCGGGTGCAGTTCGGCGCGTTTCTCCAGTGCGGCTCCGCCATCGCATTGGGCATTGTCACTGCTGCCGCCACCAACCGCATGCGCTCGCTGGGCGCCTGCGGAATCGGCATACGCGTTGCATTCTTCGGTGGATCGCTCGCCGCAACCCTCTCCCTGCTTGAGGCCGGCGTGGTCTGGATCCTCGCGCAGCCCGGCATCGCAGATGCGTCCACCCACAGCGGGCCTCTCGTTCGCGCCCTCTATCTGTTCGCGTTCATGCTGGACGGCCCCGCATATGCCGGATCACTCGGGCTGTTGCTTGCCGGGCTCGCCGTGGCCGGCCTTCTCACCCGGCTTCTGCCCCGCTGGCTCGCGTGGTTTGGCCTGGTGCTCGCCGCATTCGGCCAGCTGAGCTACCTCTCAATGCTTGTGCCGAGCTTTGGCATGCTGATTCCGCTGACGCGCTTTCCTGGCTATCTCTGGTTGATTGCCGCTGGATTTATTCTCCCCAAAGCAATACGTGCGTCATCGCCGAGCCGAGTCTGACCGCGACCAAGAATCTTCGCGTGCGGACTTCGCGTGCAGGATGTTCGCCGTTCAGGAGTGTTCGCCTTTGCGAACGCTCCTGACGACTCGCTCCTCGCCGTCGTGCTCTGAGCGGAAACTCACCGCTTGCCGTGCCGCCACTCTTAACAATTCTTAAGAGAACTCGTGAGCAAAGCTGCCTACACTGCGCCCTGGAGGTCTTTTTCATGGTCACAGCTCCGGCCTCTGATATTCGCAAGGAAGTGCGGCGCATGACCGCCTCAACGGAGCGCGTCTTCATTCGGACGCTCCATCTGGTGCTCAGCATCCCCATCCTCGGCTATCTCTATGGACCGGTCGCGCACATCCCCCAGGCGGCCTGGTTCACCCGCTGGATCGCCATGCCGCTGGTCATCTTGAGCGGCCTCTGGCTCTGGCTCAAGCCGCGCGTCAGGCGCTGGCTTGGCCTCGCGCCGTCGTCCTCGGCACTCGTCTCACGCCAACCTCCCTCTCAAGCCTCCCGCCGAGTCACCATTGCCGCCACCGGCAGCGCACTCAGCAAAATCACCGCGGCCAGCAGAAACGGCGCACCCGGCAAGTGAATCCGTCCCGGTTTGATCGCCGCGGCAAAGACGAACGTGAACAGCCCCGGCCCTACCAGCGCCGTCAACCCGCGGATGCACTGCACCGCGCCCTGCAACTGCCCCTGCTCCTGCGGATTCACGTGGACGCTCATGAACCCCTGCGCGGTCGGCCCCGCCAGCCCCCACAGATTCATCAGCGGAATTCCCAGCAGAAAGATCCATCCCTTCGGCGCGAAGCCGAAGATGGCAAAGCCAATCCAGCCGATCCCCAGCCCCCACAGCAGCGTGCTCCGCTGCCCCAGCCACTTCACCAGCGGCCGCACCAGCAGCGCTCCCTACGATCACCGAGCCCAGGCCCACCAGCCCCAGCGACAGGCCCACCGCACGCGCGCTCCACGCGTAGCGGTAGTCCGTGTACAGCACCCAGGTGTTCACCAGCGACTGCTGCGTCAGGTAGCTCAGCAGCAGCACGCAACCCATGCCGAAGAGCTCACGATGCCGCCGCAGTAGGGTCAGCGAGCCGATCGGATTCGCCTGCTTCCATGAGAAGACGCCGCGATGCTCGCGCGCCAGCGACTCCGGCAGCACGAAGAGACCATACATCGCATTCAGCAGGCTCATTCCGCCCGCCACCCAGAAAGGAAGCCGCGGGCTCACGTTGCCCAGCACGCCGCCCAGCGCCGGCCCCAGCACAAAGCCCAGCCCGAAGGCCGCGCTCACCATGCCAAAGGCCTCGGCACGCTTCTTCGGATCGGTAACGTCGGCGATATACGCCATCGCCGTCGGCACGCTCGCCGACGTGATGCCGGAGACCACGCGCCCCACAAACAGCCACGCCAGTGTCGGCGCCATCGCCATCACCAGGTAGTCCGACGCCCAGGCCGAAATTGGATAGCAGCACGATCGGCCGCCGCCCGAATCGGTCCGACAGCGAGCCCAGCAGCGGCGAGAAGCCGAACTGCATCACCGCCCAAACCGTCCCGAAGATGCCGAACATCTCCGCGCCGCTCGCCGTGTTGCCGCCCATAAAGCTGGTGATCAATTGCGGCAGCACCGGCGCGATCATCCCCATCGCCAGCATGTCCAGCGTGATAGTGACGAAGATAAAAGTCGCCGCCGCGCGCCGTTTATGAGGCAACGTCGCGATGCGGAAGTCATGCGGCTCGTGCGCCGCCGCAGCGGAGCCGCCCGGAGGCGCCATGGGCTGGTCCGCCGGGGATGTCAGCTCCGGGTCCAGCGCCACCTCCGATTCACCCCACTCCGGCATCCACCAGCCTCCACCTGCAGAGCCGCACTCAAGCAGAAGCAGGGTTGTTGCAACGTCCGGCACCAAATCCGACAGGCTTTTTTCTCAAGAAAAAGTCTACATCGCGGATCTCGGCTGCCTCACCATCCCTGGTTCTCCGTAAAGCCCCACGCACATGAGCATAGACGTGCCGCTCACCGATCGGCTTGGGGAAATCGGGGGTCCTTTGGGCTCATCCAACGCAAATGCGCGACGAACAGACGTTCTGCCGCCAACCGCCACTCAGAAGCGATACCGCGCCGTCACCACCCCGCTGATCGGCGCGCCCGGAAACAGCTCCAGGTCCGAGTGCGACGAGTCGTAGTAGCGCGTGTTCGCCAGGTTGAAGAGGTGACCGTCGATCTCCGTATGGCGCCGATGGTAGAACACCGTCCCATCCACCCGCGTATAGCCCGGCAGCTCCACCAGGTTGTCGGTGTAGGCAAAGCTGTCCGTGTTGAAGTACACGCCTCCGCCCGCGCCCCATCCATTCGCAAAACGATACGTAGACCAGATGCTCCCGCTGTGCAGCGGAATATCGTACGGCCGCTTACCCTGAAAGGGAACGCCGTTGAAGCTGGCATTCGACTTCGTCACCACCGCATCCTGATACGCATAGCCGCCATAGACCATCCAGCGCGGCGTCACGCTGCCCTGGAAAGACAAACTCGCTCCCAGCGTCCGCTGCTCGCCCGCAAGAATCAGCTGCGACGGATTCGCCGGGTTCGGCGTCTTGATGTTGTTACGGTCCAGGTCATAGACCGCCACCGTCGAGATCAGCTTGTCGCCCAGGCTCGAGAACTTTGCCCCGCCCTCGTAGTTCTGCGTCCGCTCCGGCGCGAGCTCCGCGTTGTTCGCGGCCAGGTTCAGCGACTCGCCCGACGGATCGAAGTTGCGCGAGTAGCTCACATACACCGTGCTCCATGAACGCGGCTGGTACAGCACTCCCACCCGCGGGCTCCACTTGTTGTCCACGCGCCCCAGATTCGGCTTGCCCACCAGCCGTTGATCCAGCGCCTGCTTGAAATTATCAAAGCGCGCGCCCGCCATCAGCTTCCACCGCGGCGCAAGCTGCATCAGGTCCTGCACGTAGAACGCCGCTGTCTGCCCCCAGAAGCGCCCATTCGTCGTCGGCGTTGTGCCCAGTGTCGGCGCCAGGTCGGGCACCGGATTATAGAGCGTCGTATCCGGAGCACTCCCGAAGAACTGCAGCCGGTCGATCGTCTGCCGCCCATACTCGCCGCCCATCAGCAGCGTGTGGCCAACGCCGGCAAAGCGTCCGCTGCGGTACGCCTCCAGTTGGTCGAAGATATTCCGCTGAAACTGGTTCGCGTTGTACTGTCCCCGCGAGATCACCGGATTCTCCGCCGCATCCGTCGTCGCCTCGCCTGCCGTGACGTCGCTTAACCCCAGCAGCACCTGACCCGGCTTGCGCGCATGCGTCGAGGACTGCCCCGCGATGATCGTCCCGCCCGACTCCAGTTGGCTCAGATAGATCGTCGACCAGCTCACGGTATTGCCCGCATGGCGGAAGATCTCGTGTACGTGCCAGCCGTCCTGGAAGTCGTGCCGCAGGTCGAAGGTCTCGTCCGTCGCTCCCTCGTGAATATAATCGTGCGGCGCAGCGGACGAGCCAAGAATGTATCCGTAGTAGTTGCCAATCGGCACCACGCCCTGTGGGCCGTCGATGGCCGCAATGCCGCGGTCCGGCAGCCGCTCGTCGCGCAGCCGCTCCACCTGCACGTACAGGTCGGTGTTCTCGCTGGGACGCCAGCGCAGCGTCGGCGCAAACGCGTAGCGGTTCGTGTAGAAATAGTGCCGCTGGCTTCCGGTGTACTCGCCGGCTCCCGTCAGCCGTCCTCCCAGCGTGTTGTTCAGCCACGAGTCGGACATATCCGATTCCAGACGCCGCTCACCGTAGCTCCCACCCGTCACTGCGACAGACCCTTCCACTCCCTCCATCGTCGGCTTCTTGGTGACGCGGTTCACCAGCCCGCCCGAAGAACCCCGCCCATAGAGCACCGCCGCCGGCCCCTCCACCACGTCCAGTTGCTCGGTATTCGAAAGATCCCGGAAATACTGCGCGTCGTCGCGCACGCCATCGATGTACTGGTCGGTCCCGGCCGTAAATCCGCGGATATTGAAGGAGTCGCGCCGCCCTTCGCCCAGCGTGGGCTGTACTCCGGGTACGCCTGCAAGCGCGTCCTTCAGGCTGTCCACGCCGCGGTCTTCCAGCAGTTGATGCGTCACCGTGTACGTCGACTGCGGCAGATCCAGCACCCGGATCGGCACCCGGCTCCCCGTCGTCTGTACCGTCGCGGCGTAGCCATCGGATGCGGTCACGGTCACCGTCTCCACGTACTTCTCAATCGTCAACGTCAGCGTCAAATGCGCCTGCGCGCCCGCATGCAACTCCACCGCCTGCTCTACCTGCTGGTAGCCCTCCTCGACCGCGGAAACACGATAAGTGCCCCCCGGCAAGTCGATGTGGAAGCTGCCCGTAGCGTCCGCCACCACATCGGCAGAGACTGCCGCATCGCCTGCAAAATGCACCTTCGCACCGGGCAAGAGTCCGCCGGAGGCATCCTGAATCACGCCTTCCACATGGACAATGGCGGGCTTGTCGGAAGAGATCAGCGGCACGGAAGCGGCATTCGACGCCGAATCAAAGCCGACGGGCATGGAATTAGCAAAGGAGGATCTGGCGGGTAAAGCGAGCAGCAGACAGCCGAGCACGAAGCACGGCGCAGCCAGAGTACGGCAAGGTTGCGTCATGGAGAGCCTTCCAGAGGAGTCAATAGGACTGAACTAGTCCTGATTTAAGAAGACTAAATCAGTCGGCTTTCTATCGCGATGAAAGTTGGGCTAAATAGCGAGCAAATCGGCCTGAAAGGTGAAATCCGGCTAGTGAACAAGGCAGGCGCACAGTAGTTAGGCACTCCGCATTGCGTCTGTTCAGTTTGGAACTGGCCTCATTCTGGATCGAAGAAACTTGCCTCTTTACCCCATCGAATTCGCTATGCTTGAAATAGAGGAATAAAACTCTAGGCATGACGCACACGACATTCGTCTAAACCGCATAGTTTCAACGACTTGCCGGTAAGTCCAATGACTGGACGACTTTAGCCGTAACTGGAATGGAATGACGACTTTAGCCGTAAGTTCGGCTCTGTCAGTCACTTAGCAGGGCATCATGCCCTTAAATCCAATGGAATGACGACTTTGGGGCTAAATTCGGTTCTGTCAACAACTTAGCCGTCGGGAAGGCCGCTAAGCCCTTACCATGCAGACACTTACCAGTTTGGAAACGATTGCCGGGGGAGGGGGGTACCCCTCCCACTCTCAGAAGATCTTCACGTGGAAGGTCAGGTACTTCTTCGGGTTCTCCCGGATCTGCGTCACCAGGTTCCGGCTCTCGCTCAGCATCGCGTCGGCGTTGTTGTAGAGCGAGGGGTTCACCACCAGCTGGCCGATGGAGCCCTGGCCGCTGTTGATCTTGTCCACGATCGCGTCCAGCTTTTCGATGGAGTCGCGGAACTTGGCCTGGAACTGCGGGTCCTTGGCCAGCATCCCGATCGTCCCCTTGCCCTGGTTCACCTCGGCAAGCAGTTCGTTGGCGTTTGAGACGGTCTTGTTCAGGTTGTTGTAGAGCGTCTGGTCTTTCAGCAGCTTGCCCAGCGAGCCCTGGCCGTTGTCGATCTCCGCCGTCATGTGGTCCAGCCGCGCCGTGGTCTCGTTGATGTGGTTGTAAAGCGTCTCGTCGTTCAGCAGCTTGCCGATGGTCCCCTTGCCCTGGCTCAGGTTGGTGCTCAGCTTGGCAAGCTGGTTCACCGTCTCGTTTGCCTTGTTGTACAGGCCGGGATCGTTGATCAACTGGCCGATGGAGCCCTTGCCGGTGTTCAGCGAATCCACCAGGCTGTCGATCTTGGCCAGGATCGTGTTCACCTGCTCGATCGTGCCCTGGCTCGACTTGATCACGTCGGAAAGATTCGGGCTCTCGGTCGTGCCCAGCTCGTCGTTGTTCTTTACCCGCGGGCCGATCGCATGCTTGGAATCGATGTTCACCACCGTATCGCCCAGCACGCCGACCGTATCCAGGCTGGTCTTGGAGTCTTCGTGAATGTCAGGAATGTACCGGTTGCTGACCTTCATGATGACCTCGACCGGCGTGAGCTTGCGCGACGCATCGATGCGGATCGACTTCACGCTGCCGACGGTGTACCCCTCAAGGTTTACCGGGGCCCCGGTCTTGAGTCCGGCGGCGTTTTCAAAGTAGGAACGTAGCACGGTCTTGCCGGTAAAGATGCCGCCCGTACTGCCGGACATCAGGAAGATCAGAGCCGTAAGCGCAATCAGCGCGACAATGACCAGCACTCCTACCTTGAGTTGTGACCACTGCACTTCCTGTTGACTGGGCACGGAACCTCGCTGGTCTTCCCCGAAACGAACTTACCCCGACAAAGTACAACAACCTACCGATGAGAGTACCAAATGGCGATGCAGAGACCGGTCTGCAAAACCTGTCCTGGACTGCCTCGCAGGCTCGCCTTGTTGGATGAGACAGCATTGGCCACCGTCGCAGCGACTTAGGCCTGCGGCTTTCGGCTTAGTCCTCAAGGATCACCAGCGCCATGGATTGCGATCCCGTATGCGTGATGGAGAGCGAGCTGTGCCGCACGCCCATCGTCCGGGCGATCTCTGCCGCGCGGCCATGCAGCAGCAGCAGTGGCCGGCCCGCGGGCTCGCGGCCAACCTCGATCTCGCGCCAGGTCACCCCGAAGCCGATGCCTGTCCCCAGCGCCTTCGCCGCGGCCTCCTTGGCCGCAAACCGTGCGGCGAAGCTCTCCGCGGCATTTCGCCGCTTGCGCTGGCAGTAGGCGATCTCCCCCGGAGTATAGACACGCCTCAGGAAGTGGTCGCCGTACCGCTCTATGGAGCGGGCAATGCGCTCGATATCGATCACGTCGATGCCGGTGCCGAGAATCATGGGGCGAAGCCTCTTTGTACGCCCATCAGCCGGCCTCCACCAGCCCGTAGCGCCGTTGCCACGCCTGCTTCAGCCGCGCGGCCACCACTGCCCGCTCGGACTCGCTGGCTTCCGTGCCGGCGCTGGCTACGAAGGCTGCGGCTTCACTCTTGGCCAGTTCCAGCATCTCCCGGTCGCGGACCAGGTTAGCCACCCGGAAGTCCGGCAGCCCGGCCTGACGGGTGCCGAAGAACTCACCCGGCCCGCGCAGCGACAGGTCCAGCTCCGCCAGCTCGAACCCGTCCTGCGTGCGTACCATCGCATCCAGGCGCTGCTCTGCCTCCGGTGATACCCGGGCCCCGGTCATCAGCATGCAGTAGCTCTTCGCCCCCCCACGCCCGACCCGCCCGCGCAGTTGATGGAGCTGCGCAAGTCCGAAGCGTTCGGCGTGCTCGATGACCATGACCGTGGCATTCGGCACGTCGACGCCGACCTCGATCACGGTGGTCGAGACCAGTACATCGAGCTCGCCCCGTTGGAAGCGCCGCATCACGATCTCCTTGTCGTCTGCACTGAGGCGCCCGTGCAGCAGGCCCAGCCGAAGGCCGTGCAGAGCGCCATCCCGAAGCTCCTCGTACATCTGGGTGGCGGCCTTGAGTGTCGGGCGCTCGAAGAGTGACGGAGTCTTTGCCCCTCGCGTTGCCGGCTTCGCCGGCGGTTCCTCCGGAGCAGGGAAGTCGAGCTCCGGCTGGTCGTCGCTGGGACCCTCGATGACGGGATAGACGATGTAGGCCTGCCGTCCTGCGGCCACCTGCTTGCGGACAAACTGCCACACCTCATCGGCGCGATCGTCGCTGCCGCGCCGCGTGACGATGGGGGTGCGGCCGGGTGGCAGCTCGTCCAGAACACTCAGATCCAGATCGCCATAGAGCGAGAGCGCCAGCGTGCGCGGGATGGGTGTCGCTGTCATCACCAGCACATCAGGCTCCCCCTGGCCGGGCTTCTTCATCAGCCGGAAGCGCTGCATCACCCCAAAACGATGCTGCTCATCCACGACGACCAGGCCAAGTCTGTGGAAATCGACCTTCTCCTCGATGAGTGCATGAGTGCCGATGATGAGATCCGCTTCACCGTGCGCGATGCGTCCGCGCGCCATGCGTTTGTGATGTAGGTCGAGCGATCCGGTGAGGAGGGTGACGCGGTAGTCGCGCGTTGCCCGCTCCAGCAGCTTGCGCGCTCCCAGGTAGTGCTGGGTCGCGAGGATCTCGGTGGGCGCCATCAGCGCTGCCTGGTAGCCATTCTCGATGGCGATCAGCATTGCCTGTAGCGCTACGATGGTTTTGCCGGAACCAACATCGCCCTGCAGCAGCCGCCGCATCGGACTCGGCTGCTTCATGTCTTCGACGATCTCGCCCAGGGCGCGCTTCTGTGCCGCGGTGGGATGGAAGGGCAGTACCTCGCGCAAGGCGGCGCGCACCTGTTCATTGGGTGCGAAGGCGATACCGGCGCGTTCCTTCGCCTTGCGCCGCTTGATCTCCAGCCCCAGCTCGAGAAAGAACAGCTCTTCGAAGATGAGCCGTCGATGTGCTGCGGTGCGCGCGCTCTGTAACTGGCTCAAGGACGTCGCGACATCGGGGAAATGTACCTGCTGCAGCGACGTATCCCGGGATGGCATACCGAGCCGCTCCAGCATGGCGGCCGGCAGTGTCTCCGGAATGTGCCCGCGCAACTCGCGGAGCAGGTCGAAAAGCTGCCGCCGTACCCAGCGGGGACCGAGCTTCGATCCGCCAAGGCTTTCATAGATCGGCGTGATGCGCCCCATCTCGAGGCTGCTGAACTCCTCGGTGGCCTCGGGTAACACCTCGAATTGCGGCTGGATCATTTTGAAGCCGCGCGAGGAACGCGACGGCTCGACCTTGCCGAAGACGGCGACCGTTTGACCGGCCTGGAAGCGATCTTTCAGATAGGTGCCACGAAACCAGATGCACTTGAGCGTGCCGGTCCCCTGGCCTAGCGTCATCTCGAAGATCGGCATCGCTCGCGTGCGCAACAGCACCGATCCGCGCACCTCGCCGATGACGCTCGCAACCTCTCCGGCGACGAGTTCATGGAGAGCCCGGGGATTGGCACGGTCCTCATAGCGGAAGGGAAGGTGATAGAGCAAGTCTTCTGCAGTGCGAATCTCTTTTTCGGCGAGCGACTCCGCGATGCGCGGTCCAATTCCTTTGATGAACTGGACGGGCGTATCGATCGCGAGCACGCTCTGATGCTAGAGCATTTTCGTAATACCGTGTGCGGCGGAGCATCGTTGCGCCCTTCCTTGAGGAAAAGCTGCGAGAGCGATCGCCTGACTGCCTGCAACTACGCGGAGCGTGCGTACCAGCGCCGAATTCGGGCTGCTACACTGCAGGCACTTTTAGCATTGAATGAATGAGACGACACAGCCCGACCTGAGTTGGCAGAGGCGAGTGATGCTCTGGGTAGTGCCGCCGCTGGTTGCGCTGCTGCTGCGGGTGCTGGATGCAACGCTGCGCTATGAGGAGATTTGCGAGGAGGGCGGCCACGCAGACCGGCCAGGCGAGGCCAGCGTGTGGTGCTTCTGGCATCGCTGTCTGCTGCCGGCTGCATGCTTTTTTCGCGGGCGGCCCCGTACCGCTCTGCTTATCAGCGCCAGTTTTGATGGCGAATTGATCTCGCGGACGATCGAACGAATGGGATATGAGACGGTTCGCGGTTCGAGCTCCCGGTACGGGGCCGGGGGGCTGCGGGCCTTGGCACGCGCGGTCCGTAACGGCGCGACCGCAGTCATTCCCGGTGATGGTCCGCGCGGCCCGCGATATGTTCTCAAACCCGGCATCACAAAACTGTCGCAGCTGACCGGATTGGCAGTGAACAGCTTTTATCTTCTGCCGCAGCGCGCCTGGGTGATGCGCTCCTGGGATGCCTTGCTGGTGCCGAAGCCCTTCTCGCGGGTCGTGATGGTCTGGGGCCGCCCGGTTCCACCACTGGAATCAAGCGATGCCGAGGAAGTGGTCCGGCTCGCAGCTGAAGAGACGCTCGAGCGATTGCGTGCTTTGGCCGAAGGCCATTTCGCCAATCATGCGTCCGCATCGCACTAGAATCAATGAGTGCTCGTCTCCGATTTTGACTTTTCCCTGCCCGAGGAACTGATTGCACAGGAGCCACCCGCAGAGCGCGGGAGTTCACGTATGCTCCTGCTCGACCGGTCGACAGGCGCATGGAAGGACGGAGTTTTTGCGCAATTCGTGAAGCAACTTCGAGCAGGAGACGTGCTGGTGCTGAATGATTCGCGCGTCATTCCGGCTCGGCTCTTCGGAACGCGAAGCCGCCGCCCGGATGAAAAGGAAGCTGCTCCGGGCCGCGTTGAAGTGCTGCTTACGGAACAGGTTTCCAGCTGGGAGTGGCGGGCTCTGGTGAAGCCCGGCCGCAAGCTCCGGGTTGGCGACGGAATCGAGTTTACTGCCGGAGATGACACAAATCTCCATGCCGACATCGTGAACGTGGGGGAGCGCGGCGAGCGGGCGCTGAGATTCACACCTGTGGCAGACTTCGAACGGCGGCTGGATGCGGTCGGCCACACGCCGCTGCCTCCTTACATTCGCCGCAATGACCGGCCATTCGATCGCGAGCGATATCAAACGGTTTATGCGAGACGGCGTGGGTCTGCGGCGGCGCCGACGGCGGGGCTGCACTTTACGCCGGAGATCCTTGCGGAGATCCGTGCAGCGGGCGTCGAAGTCTGCAACATAACCCTGCACGTTGGGCTCGGCACATTTCAGCCCGTAGGCGTGGCAGAGACGACACAGATCAAGCTCCATAGCGAGCGGTATGAGCTATCGCCGGAGTGCGCCGATCAGATCAATACAGCCCGGCGTGAGCGCCGGCGCGTTGTCGTTGCCGGAACGACGACCGTCCGCACCCTCGAGCACTGTGCCGCTGCCAGCGCCGGCGGCGTCCTGCACCCACATGCCGGGACGACAAACATCTTCATTTCTCCCGGCTTTCGTTTTCGTGTTGTGAATGCGCTGCTCACGAACTTTCACCTGCCCCAGTCGACGCTCCTCATGCTGGTTTCTGCCTTTGCCGGGCGTGACAATACACTTGCGGCCTATCGACATGCCGTGGAAGCGCGCTATCGTTTTTTCTCTTATGGCGATTGCATGTTCATCTCATAAGCAGGAGCATCATGCCAAATATCGAAACCAAGCCGCCAATCTTCCTGCTGGACTCGATGTCCTTCATCTTCCGGGCATATCACGCGATGCAGCGGCAGCGGCCCATGTCCACCCGCAGCGGCGTGCCTACCGCGGCGACGTATGTCTTTGTGAACATGATCAACAAGCTCCGCCGCGATTTCTCTCCGCATTACTTCGCTGCGATTTTCGATACCAGCGCGCCTGTATTTCGCGATGAGCGTGCAAAGTCGATGACGGCGGTGCGCAAGTTCAACATCAAGACGCAACAATTCGACGAGATAGCGTACGAAGGATACAAGGCTAACCGCACGGAGATGCCGGCGGACCTTACGCAGCAGATTCCTTATATCCGGCGCGCACTCGAGGCCTTTCGCATTCCGATCATCCAGTACGAAGGTTTCGAGGCCGACGACGTGATTGGCACCCTGGCACATAAGGCCGAGCTTTCTGGCCACAAGGTCTATGTCGTTTCCAACGACAAGGACATGCTGCAACTGGTGACGGACCAGGTGCTGGTGTTGAATCCCGTAAAGGACAATCTGGTGCTCGATCCTGCGGCGGTGGAACAGACCCTGGGTGTACCGCCGAATCGGGTGATCGACGTGATGGCCTTGCGCGGCGACTCGGTCGACAACATTCCAGGTGCGCCGGGAATCGGAGACAAGGGATCGGTAGAGCTGATCCAACAATTCGGTTCGCTAGAGTCCGCTCTCGATCGGGCAGAAGAGGTGAAGCGAAAGTCCTATCGCGAGTCGCTCCAGAACAATCGCGACAATATTCTGTTGAGCAGAGAATTAGTTACGATCCACTGCAGTGTACCTGTAGACCTTGAGTTGGAGCGGATGCAAACGCAGGAACCAGACGCAGCGGCGGCGCGCGCGCTTTTTAATGAGCTGGAGTTCACAACGCTACTGAAAGAGCTTGCGCCTGCGGTCGATGCAACACAAGCTGAGCTGATCATCACGCCCACGGAGGAGGACTACACAAAGTTCTTTTCCGCAGCGCGGGAAGGTTTTGCGATTGCCGTGGATGTGACCTTTCTCGAAGCGCTGACAGAGCAGGTGAGCGAAGCGCAGACAGAGGCGGTGGAAGATGAGGCGCCGATGCTGCGCAATCTATCGCTGCTTGATGCCATTGAGGACGAAGAGCGCGGGGAAGTTTCGCTAGAGCGGGAGCATTATGTCGCGGTGTCGGCAGAAGACGGCAGAGCGTTGCGTATCTCGCTCACTTCGCCCCAGGGAGCGCGACTGAAAGCGTTGCTGGAAGATGAGACGGTGCCGAAGACTGTGCATGACCTGAAGGCGACCGTGCGCGCTCTTGATAGTCACGGCATTTCTATCTCGAATGTCCGCGACGATCTCATGCTTTACTCGTACCTCATCAATCCCACCCATGCGGCCCATCGTCTTGCAGACGTTGTCGCGCGCTTCACCAGCAGTCCATTGTCGGAGACGGGTGAGCGGCAGCTATCCGAGCAGGCAGCAGCAATCCACCTATTGGCTGGAAGCATGCGGCGTGATGTGGAAGAAATCCACGCGCTCGAAGTCTACGAGACGATCGATCTTCCGCTGGTGCCGGTGCTGCTGGGGATGGAGCGTGCAGGCGTCCGGATTGATGTGAGTGTGCTTGGCGGCTTAGCCAAAGAGTTGAACGCAGAAATGTCGGAGGTGAGCGAGCAGATCTTCGAGCAGGCTGGGCAGCGCTTCAATCTGAATTCACCAAAACAACTTGGCGACGTTTTATTCAACCAGATGAAGCTGCCGAAGCCGATGAAATATGGCAAGGGTAAGGTGGTTTCCACGGCACAAGATGTTCTTGAAGAGCTGGCGGTGCATCATCCAGTGCCCGCGCAGGTGCTGGCTTACCGGCAGTTGGCGAAGCTGAAGTCGAACTATGTGGACTCTCTTCCACTTCTTGCCGACAGCGAAGGGCGCGTTCACACCACGTTTAACCAGGTGGGAACAGCAACCGGGCGGCTCTCTTCGACGAATCCAAATTTGCAGAACATCCCAATTCGCACGGAGAAGGGAAGGGAAATCCGCGCAGCATTCATCGCATCGCCAGGGCATGCGCTTTTGTCGGCTGACTATTCGCAGATCGAGCTGCGGTTGATGGCACACTTTTCTGACGATCCGCTGCTGGTGCAGGCCTATCGGTCAGGACAGGATATTCACACGTTGACGGCATCGGAAGTCTTCGGCGTTCCGGCCCTTTCCATGAACAAAGAGACACGCAACCGCGCCAAGGCTGTGAATTTCGGCATTGTCTACGGCATTTCTCCATTTGGGCTTGCAGCAAATCTCAACATTCCGCAGGCAGAGGCCAAGCTCTACATCGAAACCTACTTTGCAAGATATGTTGGCGTGCGCAGATTTATTGATCGTTTGCTGGAGGAGACACGCGCAACGCAGCAGGTGCGCACGCTCTTTGGCCGCGTGCGGCCGATCCCGGACATCCAGAGCCGCAACCCGAATCTGCGAGGATTTGCCGAGCGTACGGCTGTGAACACACCGCTGCAGGGCACTGCCGCGGACCTTATCAAGGTCGCGATGATCCGGATTGATCGGAAGCTGCGCGAACAGAAACTAAAGACGAAAATGACGCTGCAGGTTCACGACGAGTTGCTGTTCGACGTGCCGGAGGATGAGATCGATGCCGTGCGCTCGCTTGTGAAACAGGAAATGGAAAACGTCATCGAGCTCAACGTGCCGATCGTGGCTGACGTGGGCGTAGGGCAGAACTGGCGTGACCTGAAGGGCTAGTTAAAAGCCAGTTCAGATGCCAAGTGTGCTACGGATCGCCTGCGCAATGCGTTCCGCATGCCGCTCCATTTCCTCGCGCGACTCCGCCTCTATCATGACGCGTGCAAGAGCTTCGGTACCGCTGTAGCGCACGACGACGCGTCCCTTACCCTGCAGCGCAGACTCAGCTTCATGGATGCGCTCACTCACTTCTGGAATTTGCTCCAGAGGCTGCTTCTCCCGAACCCGCACATTCACGATCACCTGCGGGAAGACCTTTAGATCGGCGACAAGCTGGTGCAGTGGCTTGCCGGAACGCTGTACGATGTCGAGTACCAGTAGCGCGGTCAGCAGGCCGTCTCCCGTGGTGCTGTGCGCAGGAAAAAGGATGTGCCCGGATTGCTCGCCGCCTAGAGTGGCATTGTGCTGACGCATCATCTGCAACACGTATTTGTCGCCCACCGGCGCGCGCAACATGCGGATATGGTTCAGGCCAAGCGCTGCCTCCAGGCCCATGTTGGACATGGTCGTGGCGACGACGGTGTTGTCCTTCAGCGCTCCACGCCTCTGCAGATCGCGCGCCGCGAGCAGCAATACTGCGTCCCCATTGACTACATTTCCGTTTGCATCTGCAAAGAGCGATCGGTCCGCATCTCCGTCGAGAGTGATGCCGATATCTGCCCTACGTGCGAGGGTCTCTGCCGCGACAATCTCCGGATGGAGCGCGCCGCAGTGCTCGTTGATATTGTGTCCGTCAGGATGAGAATGCGTGAGATGAAGCGTGCCGCCCAGGTTAGCGAATAACTCAGGCGCGATGGCGGAGGCAGCACCATTTGCGCAATCGAGAACCACGCTTTTTCCCTTGAGATTGAGGTCCGGCACGACCTGGCGGAGGAATTCCTCGTAATCATGACGATGGCTGGATTGCACCGGCAGCGGTGTCGTTAAGGCCTGAGACGAAAATGCGCGATCAGCCAGGTGGCGGAAGATCTCCTCCTCAATCTCCAGCTCTTGCTCATCGGGAAGCTTGTAACCATCATGGCCGAAGACTTTGATGCCGTTGTCTTGCCACGGGTTATGCGATGCAGAGATGACCACGCCCGCGTGAAATCCATGTTTCCGCGCGAGAAAAGCGATTCCCGGTGTCGTGATGACTCCGGCGCTTTCTACGGTGGCGCCGCCTTCGCCAAGTCCAGTAGCAATCATTGCACTGATCCACTCGCTCGATTCGCGCGTGTCCATGCCCAGAATCACGCGTGGGATCGCGATACCACGACGAAGCGTATGCGCCAGCGCCAACCCGACTGCATGAATCGTGCGCGGATCAAGCGGGGCTTCACCAGCCACTGCCCGAATGCCATCGGTCCCAAAAAGCTTTCTCATATCTTGTGCTCAGTATGTACCACTGTGCTCGTCACTATGCCTCGTGAAAGTCGTGTCCTTAAGGTCTCCCCACTCGCGATCGCAGATGCGTCATGGAGCAATTGACCAGCGGGCGTAAAGGTGAGGCTATAGCCGCGTTCGAGCACCGAGAGCGGTGAGAGCGCCGTCAGCCGACCGTCGAGTTCATGACGGGCCGCACGTGCGCGCTCGATTCGCGTCACAACCGCGGTTCGACTGCGTGACTCCAGATGCTCAATCGTCTGACGCAAACGATGGCATTGATGCTTAGGCGAGTGCAACAGCAGCCGGTGCGAGAGGGCGCCCGCGAGGCGATCGGCGGCGAACAATCGCTTTTGCAATGCTCGATGCAGGCGCTGGGCGGCAGTCGTGCAGCGCTCGCTGCGAGAATGAAGCGCCTGGAATCTGCTCTGTTGCAGCAGATCTCCATGGAGACGCTGCAGGGTGGCGGCCTTTGCATGCAGCAGTTGCTGCCAGGAGCCGGTCAGCCGGAACTGCTGTTCGTCGATGCGTTGTTGGCCGCGGTCCAGTTTCCTGCGAACGCGCGCGAAGGCGGCTTCCGGAGATACTGCCGCGAATCGGCGCTGGGCCAGTGCTATGGAATAGCGGCAGGCGCGCAGGAGGCGCAATTGCAGCGCCTCGATGCGCTCTTCCACGCCGTGCTGCAGCGCGGTAAGCAATTCGGCCGCAGCGGACGGGGTCGGAGCGCGCAGGTCGGCAACGAAATCGGCGATGGTGAAGTCCGTCTCATGCCCGACGGCCGAAACTACGGGAATGGCGGAGCCGGCTATCGTTCGGGCGAGAATCTCGGTATTAAAAGGGGCCAGGTCCTCGGGCGAGCCGCCGCCACGGGCGATGACGATTGCATCGACGGTCTTCACGCGGTTGAAATGAAGGATGCCCGAGGCGAGCTCTCCGGCTGCCTGCTCGCCTTGCACCGATGCAGGGTAGAGCATCGCATCGAGGCCAGCGTGCCGCCGGCGGACGATGCTGAGGAAGTCGTGAATGACGGCGCCCGATGACGATGTGACAATGCCGATGCAGCGGGGGAAAAGAGGCAGGGCGCGTTTGCGGTTCGCGTCAAAGAGGCCTTCTTCCTGCAACTTCTTTTTCAACTGCTCAAATGCGAATTGCAGCGAGCCGGCTCCAACCGGTTCGATGGTCTCAGCGACGAGCTGAAGCTGGCCGCGATCCTCATAGATCGAGATGCGGCCACGCACCAGGACGTGCAAAGAGGCTTCGGGACGAAAGCGCAGGAGGGACGCCTGTCGCCGGAAAAGGACCACAGGAAGCTGGCCCCCTTCATCCTTCAGGGTGAAATAGAGATGTCCCGAGGCAGCGCTGCGCAGGTTTGAAATTTCGCCTTCGATCCAGCAGTCGGGGTAGGCTCGCTCAACGTGGCCCCGGATTTCTGCGACCAGGGCGCTCACCGTCCAGATACGGCGAGACTCTGGTTGCCGCTCAGAAGGGAAGAGCAGTCCCAACTGGTCTACCGCGTCTTTGCGAGCCTGGTTGCCGGACCTGTCGTTTTCTGAATGCGGATGTGCCAAACGATGAGTTTACACCGGCACGTGCGCCTCTCAGGCGCGCCGTTTTCCCGCATCCTTGGACTTGGCCTCGATCATCAGGTGGAGTTGATCGATCGCACGCTGCAACGCTTCCAGATCGAATGGACTGATGGGGGCGGCGGACTCCAGCATCACCTCGACCTGCCGGGCAAGATTTGTACCATCAGGCAGGCCGAAGGTACCGAGAATACCGGCTAGCTTGTGGGCCGCATCCGCGCCTGCCCGCCGGGCATTCTTGTCCGCTGAATTGGCTCGCAATGTGCGATGCGTGGTGCGCAATACATCCAGCCGTTCGCTTATGGTTACCCGGCTGCGCGACCAAAGCGTTGCAAGCAGGTCATGAAGCTTACCGGTAATCTCTTCAGGAGCGGCGTGAGGGGGACGAGGATCTGCCATGAAAGTCTCCTAATGTATCTGAGTCCAACCCAGAGTTTGTGAGACCTGCGTCGAAAGCGTAAGTGGGTCGAAGGGTTTGAATAGAATTCCCGCGACACCAAGTTCCGCAAAGCGGCGCTGGTCGGAGCCCTGGACCTTGGCAGTGAGCAAAATAACTGGAATCTTTGCAGTCTTCGGATTGTTCTGCAGGTGCAGGAAGGTCGTCGGACCGTCCATCGCCGGCATCATCACATCCAATAGGATAGCGTCTGGGTGCTCCTGCTCGGCCCGTTCCATCCCCTGCTTCCCGGAGTTGGCCAGCACGACTTCCCAGCCAGCGACCGTCTCCAGGCTCAATCCAGCAACCTGACGGATATCTTCTTCGTCATCAATGATGAGTATGCGGCGTGTCATAAGAATTTGAAACCATAAACGATGGCATGCCGGGAATGGAATACCCAGATGTATGCACATTCTGAGAGGGGGCACGCAGCATGGCAAGTACTAATGACTCCACCTCCTGGGCTTGCACCCTGGCCTTGGTAAGAAAGTTCGTTGGGCCAAGCTGAAGCTGTGCACGTTCCGCTTCGCTCAGGTCACGCGCCGAGTACACAAGCAACGGAAGAGAGTGCAGTTCCGGATGATGCCGCAGCCGCTCGACGAGGCCATAGCCATCGCCGTCCGGCAAGCCAACGTCCAGGATCATCAAACTCGGAGTGAACGAAGCGCAAAGCTCCAGCGCTGCCTGCCGGGTGCTGGCATGGAGAACGTGCACCCCCGCCCGCTCAAAGGTCGCGCTAATGACGCGTGCAAGATCGAGATCGTCTTCTACCAGGAGAATCTCCGCCCAGGTCTTCTGCCGGTTCAACACCGACGAGAGTTCCTCCAGAAGGTCTGACTCCTGAGCAGGGACTTGCAGCCAGCCATCCGCACCCAGGCCGAGGGTGGACGATTTACTGATAGCGTGAGCGCTCAGGATGATGACCGGCACATCGGAAGTAGCCGGCTCTTCTTTCAGGATGCGCAGGGCTTCCCATCCCGACATATCCGGCAAAGTCAGATCCAGCAGCGCGGCGCAAGGCGCCTGCCGCTGTGCGTGGGCGAGGGTCTCTCGTCCGCTGGATGCCTCGATGACGTTGTAACCATGGAACCGCAGGCTTGCAGCGAGGCTGGTCCGCGTTTCGCCATCGCCAGTGCTGATAAGCACCGTCTCACGCTCCGCGCTGGGAACTGGTTCCGGACGCGCTTGCTGCTGGGGATCGGCCGGCAGGAACATATGGAAGATAGCGCCGCGTACTGGATTCTGCTCCGCCCAGATGCGTCCTCCGTGCTGCTCCACGATGGTGCGGCAGATGGCGAGTCCCAGACCTGTGCCGCCCTTTTGCCGGGAGTCCGATGCGTCCACTTGCTGAAAGCGGTCGAAGATGGTTTCCAGCTTGTCTTCGGGAATTCCACGGCCTTCGTCAGTGACGTTCAGCGAAACTCCGTCGTCGGACTTCTCTACCGAAACGGTGACCGTTGAGTCGGGCGGAGAGAACTTGATGGCATTGCTCAGCAGGTTGGTCATCACCTGCTGCAAACGGTCCGGATCGGCGACAAACTCTACAGCCTCGGTACGAAGGACGAGTTTGACGGAGGCATTGTCGGCCACCGGCGTCACCGCTTCAATGGCCTGCTGGGCTAGCTCGGAGAGCGAGCAGGGCCGGAAGCTGAGCGGCGCACGGCCCGATTCCATACGCTCCAGATCGAGTATGTCGTTGATAAGACGCACCAGGCGGTCAGAGTTGTTCACCGCGATGCGCAGCAGGTTGGCAGCCTTCTCATTCACCTCGCCAAGCAATCCGGTGGAGAGTAAGCCGAGCGATCCACGGATGGATGTCAACGGCGTGCGCAGTTCATGGCTGACCGTCGAAACGAACTCGTCCTTCATCCGGTCAAGGGCCTGACGCTGGCTCACATCGCGGAAGTTCAGCACGCTGCCGGTCACGCTGCCATGTATCTGCATCGGCGTAAGCGTGAACTCGACGGGGAATGAACTGCCGTCCGGCCGGTAGAAGATATCCTGCCCGTGTGCGCCGTCCTTGGCGAAAAGACCGCGGCGGATAAAGCAGTGTGAGGCGCAGGCAGTAGGGCTGCCATAAACATCCTCATGGACAATGGCGTGCACGAATCGGCCTGTGAGTGCATTAGGAACGGTGCCGAGCATACGGGCTGCGGCGGGGTTCGCAAAGGTGACACGGCCGTGTTGGTCGGTGCCCAATATGCCGTCGGCAACCGTGTTGAGGATGGATTCTTTCTGCCGGTTGAGCTCGGTGACGCGCTTTTCCTGGATTGAGCGGCCGAGAAACTGGCCAACCGACGCGCAAACGGTTTCTACGGTGGCCATGATCTCCACTTCAGCGGCCATACGCTTCCGGCTGAAGAATTCGATCACCGCAATGACCTGGTTGCCGACACGCACCGGCACGCCCCAGCAGGTAGTGAGTCCATCTGACTTCGCACCGTCGCGTGTATTGAACCGGAGGTCGGTGTGGATGTCTTCGACCCAGATGGAGGCGCCTTGCACCCAGACCTGGCCAGGTAAACTTTCACCCGGGGAGAACTCCGTTATGGAGCTCTTCGCGAGGGTAGAGGGGAAGACGCAATCGGCGGCCATCCACATACTGCCGTAGCGCAATACCTGATGGCCCGAATCGACACGCCACAACTCGACCAGGTCGAATCCAAGATGGCTCCCCAACGCCGAGAGGATGCGCGGCAACGAGTCCTCCGTCGAGGCCTCCTGGACTACTTGCCCCACACCCAGTTGCATGGCAAGGCGGCGCTCCCGCTGGTTGCGAAGCGTGACATCGCGGAGGATGCAGCGTACGGCGCGGGGCCGTCCTGCTTCGCGCAGGCCGAAGAGACTGGCTTCCATCTCACGAGTGCGTCCCGCGGAATCTTCCATTCGCAGGTGGACCTGCTCAATGTGTTCGCCAGCCAGCGCCCGTTCAAATATGGCGGCGGCTTGCGATTGAATGGCGAAGGGAAATGCTGACGCGAAGCCGTCGAGCGTCCTCGCCGAGGCGGCATCTCGTCCAAAATACCGCTGCCAAGCGGAGTTTACGTAGAGATACTTGCCCTCGGCTGAGAGCATCGCGATCATCTCAGTAAGGTTTTCAAAGTAATCCTGGTAGCGAATCTCCAGCGATGCGTTGGCAGCCTCTGCCGCCGCCGTCTCAGTACTGTCTTTCTCCATCAGGAGGGAGCGCAGCTGGCGTTCGTGGCGCAATTTCAGCAGGCAGATCGCGGCGAAGCAGGTCTGCATTGCACCCCAGGTTACAAAGATGACGATCGGTTTTGCGGGACTCCAGACGAGCCCGCTTCCCGAATACATCATGACGACAACGGTGTAAGCAGTAGAAAGCAGGGTAAGCGCAAACATGGCGAGCCATACCGGTCGGCCGCTCAGCCAGTGGGTGAAGAGACGCTCGTGCTGACTCATTGAAGAGTGCAAAGGTCAAAACCTTGTTCGGCAAAATGGGTGAGCATGTCTCGGGAGACCGATTGCTTTGCGGGAGAACACGCAGAACCCCAAAATTCAACAACTTCCATACTTCTTAAAAACTTTTGCTAACACACCTGGCCCAAAACACCATGCCCGCCGTTAGTCTGACCGGCAGACGCCGATCCAGCCCCCGCGGCCCAATCTGGTACGACACGATATTCCGGGCGCTATTTTCTGGTGATATCGCTTGGTGAGTATAGAAGGTAACTCTTACCGATAGTCAAAAGAATTATCCTAAGTAATCAAAAAACAAGGGTTACTGCACTGTTTATGGTGCATAGGTTATACACGGAGTGGGTAATCGTTTGAGTGGGCTCCTGCTCAGTGGGAGCCAAAATGTAAACGGTCCATCCCAGGGGATGGACCGTTTTGGGAATCAGGGCAGGTTTATCGGGCGACAACCGGCTCCAGCAGGCGTGCCCAGCGGCGTTCCTGTCGCGCCGTGTGGGCCTGCTTGTGGTAGGCGTACCCGGCGATCAATGGCACCGCGAGGGTTGCTTCGCTGTACACCATCTGCTCGAAGGTGGTGTCTACCTTGCCCCACGAACTGGCTTCCTTGAGTGTGCTTGAGGAGAGCGCCCCATCGCGCACGTCCGCCACCGTGATCTGGATTGCGTACTTGTGCATCGGCGCTTCGTTACCCAGGATCTCGGCGGCGACCACAATATCCTGCGCGAAGTTCTTCGGGACTCCGCCGCCGA
Source organism: uncultured Acidobacteriaceae bacterium (assembly GCA_963750845.1). Taxonomy (GTDB): domain Bacteria; phylum Acidobacteriota; class Terriglobia; order Terriglobales; family Acidobacteriaceae; genus KBS-83. The sequence continues at coordinate 233,602 of CAVVSP010000026.1, read as the reverse complement.
TCATCAGCAAGCCGGTGGTGGGGTTGGCGATCTTTAGCTGAGTCAGCTCATAGAAGTCTTTCGCCGAATCCAACGAAACCTTCGGCTTATCGCCGCGTGCGTGCTGGTGCGCCACCAGGCCGAAACCGGCCGAGCAGTCGCTGAAGGCGGGGCAGAAGATCGGCACGTCCTTCTCATAAGCGGCGAGCACAATGCCATCCACGCCGTCCTGCTGCGGCGTCTTGCCGTTCTTTGCCAGGTAGGCGCCCATTTCGCGGATGAACTCGCGCGAGCTATAGGGACGGGGTGTCAGCGAGTCGGCAATCTTCTGCGTGGTGTCATCGCACTCGCGCAGCTCTTCTTCGTCGATGAGCGTGTCGTAGATGCGGTCGATCATCAGCTCGCGCAGCGTGGCGTCCTCCGTACCGCCCTTCACCACGTCGTCGGCGATCCAGTGGCGGAAGCCGAGTGATTCGAAGAAGTCCTGATCGACGATGTTCGCGCCGGTCGAGACCACGGCATCCACCATGTTGTTGCGAAGGAGGTCGACGAAGACCTGTTTCAGGCCGGCGCTGATGAGCGATCCGGCGAGGCACAGGATGACGCCGCAGTCCTGGTCGCGCAGCATGCGCTCATAGATCGAGGCGGCGCGGGCGAGATCACGCGAGCTGTAGGCCATGTGCTGCATGGCATCGACCAGCGGCACCACATTGTGCTGCTTGATATCGATGTGTTGGATGGGCTGCTGGAGCAGTTCTTTCTTAGTAGCCATAGCGTTCAGGATATCAATCTGCGACCAGTGCTCGAAGCCGGGCTTTCATGAATTTTCCGCGGTACCGTTTCGACGGCCGGGACTAGGTCAGCAGGGGAATGAGCGCGGCGAGCAGGCGGGTGAGTGTCTGCTGGACACGGACGCCGATCTCCAGGACTTCGGCGTGGTTGATGGCTTCGTCGAGTATGCCGGCGGCCATGTTGGTGACCGAGGAGAAGCCGAGAACTTCCATGCCGAGATGGCGGGCGGCGATGACTTCGTGGACGGTAGACATGCCGACGAGGTCGGCGCCGAGGGTGCGGAAGGCGCGGATCTCGGCTGGGGTCTCGAAGCTGGGGCCATTGAGGCCGAGGTAGACGCCTTCGGTGAGCGTGACGGCTTCGGCCGCGGCGGCGTGATGAGCGAGCTGGCGCAGGCGGCGCGAGTAGGCGTCCGACATGTCGAAGAAGCGTTCGCCGAGGCGCGGGTCGTTGGTTCCGGTGAGCGGGTGATTTCCCGTGAAATTGATGTGATCCGAGATCAGAACGAGCTGGCCGGGGGCGAGATTGGTGCGTATGCCGCCGGCTGCGTTGGTGACGACCAGGGTCCGGATGCCGAGGCGTGCCAGCACCCGGGTGGGGTAGATAACCTGCTGTGGCGTGTAGCCCTCGTAAGCGTGAACGCGGCCCTGCATGACGGCGAGCGGTATTCCGGCGAAGCTGCCGATGACCAGGCGGCCGGCGTGGCCCTGGACGGTGGGGCGGGGGAAGTGCGGGATCTCGGCGTAGGGGATAGCGATTGCGTCCGTGAGACGATCCGCGAAACCTCCAAGTCCGGTGCCGAGGACGATTGCGATCCTTGGCTGGAGGGCCGATGCGAACGACGCACGCTCGCGGATGTGAGCGGCAGCGCGTTCCGTCTCCTGAAAGGCGATATCGAGTGCGGATTCGGGCATGGAGTCAGGCCATTCTAAGGTCTGAGTCACCAAAAGGGGGAAACGTGCCCTCCCACCCCCTACCCCCTCCCGTACCGGGAGAGGCGTCCGTAAACCTCGCCGCATCATGGGTTTAGCGCGCCTCCCGAGGGCTAAATTCGTCCAAACGAAGGACTTATCGGTAAAGTCGTCTATCCATTGGAGTTAGCTGCACAAAATTGCATCGTTTTTAGTGCAAGGCGTCGTCCCGCCGGTAAATCTTTGTTTCCAAATAACTTGCAGGTAAAGTCGTCTTAACAAATGACTTACAAAGACGAAAGCCACGGGGTGTCCCGTGGCTTTGTGTGTCTAAGATCAGACCTATTTTTAGAGTAGCAAATTGGATAGGGTGATTTGGCAGGTTTCTGTGCGGGTGGGGTTACCGTGGTGTGGCGATTTGTCGCCGAGACGGCGCCCCGCTGACTTCCCGTCTGCTCGTCATCCGAGAGGAATGGGCTTCTCTAGGCCAAAACCGCGGATCATTTCCGCAACGCCGACTTATTGACTTATTAAGGACTGACATTCACGGGAACGGGATTTTGTACCCTTACCGACTAGTTGGTAGTCTACTCTGCATGCAGGGAGAAACGGCAGAGCGCATTCTGAAGGTCGCGGAAGCCTTGATGATCGAGAGAGGATATTCGGCTTTTAGCTATGCCGATATCTCCGAAGCGGTTCAGATCAAGAAACCAAGCATCCATCACCACTTCCCAACGAAGGCTGGCTTGGCCGCATCCGTTCTCAGGGCGCATCGCGAGAAGACAATCGAAGGAACCGAGCAGCTTGACAGGCAGATCGAACACCCCTGGAAACGTCTTCATGCCTACGTTCAGTACTGGGAAGGATGTATTCGAGGACGTACGGTCTCCTTCTGTGTTGCGGCGCTCATGGGAGCAGAGCTTCCGTCGTTGCCAAAGGAAGTGCAAGCCGAAGTGCACCTGCATTTCAAGACGTTGGGCGAGTGGCTCGAACGAACCCTGAAGGCCGGTGTGAAGGCGGGTGTCATCAAGCTGCAAGATTCAGCGGCAACGGAAGCTCAGACGCTGATGGCGCTGGTGCATGGGGCTATGCTCTCAGCGCGCGCCACCGGTGACTGTGAAGTCTTCAGGCTTGTGACCGGAGCAGCGCTCAAACGTATTGCTAGAACAAAGAACTAACCCAGGGAAGCCTTCGATGGGCCGCTCTACCTAATTTACCTACCAACTAGAAGATAGCGAGGATCTCTCATGCAAACCAACTCCACTGAATCAGCCCGAGCCCTGCGTAACCTTTATTTCGTTCGGACGGTGTTCCAGACGTTATGGGCTGCCGCTGTTCTTACCACGGCGCTTGCGCAGCCGGATATCCCTTCCGTCTTACTGATCGTGTACCCGCTCTGGGATGTCGCTTGCACGCTGTACGATCTCATGGCTTCGCGTCCTACGGGGAGCGCGCGGATTTCGCAGATCATCAATGCACTCCTGGGCACGGCTACTGCTCTCGGGATAGCTTTGACGGTCTTCAGCAAACCGGCTTATTCCATTGCGATCTTCGGTGCATGGGCGCTCGGAGCCGGGCTGCTTCAGCTCGTCGCTGGGCTCATCCGCCGTAAGCAACTCGGTGGACAATGGGCGATGATCCTTAGCGGGGCGCAATCGACTGCAGCAGGTATTGCATTTGTGCTCGGCGGCCTTAGCGGAAAGTTGCACACGAAGGACATAGGAGGCTATGCCATCTTCGGTGCGATCTACTTCCTGATCGGCGGAATTCTACTGAGTCGAAAGCTGTCCCAGAGTGTGGTGGAACCAATCATCGGCTAACCTTTTGTAAGTATCGGGAAAGGCGCCTCTCGTTATGTAACTTCGGGATGACCAGGTATTCGGAAGTAATTCGCCAAACCTGGCCGGTAGATACGAACGTGCCCCACGAACTTTCCCGGGCTGCTCCAATTCGCCTCGTCTCTGATTCTACTGAAGCATTTATGAGATGTGTTCTAGGGTTTATTGCTGGTGCGGCGTTTCAGCTTTGCCTTCTTCGTCTGGGTAGTAGCGCGCGGCACGGGTGCCGTCATAACTGTCGCATTCACATCGGTAAGCGTGAACAGCGGTTCGAACTGCGGCACTCCGGCGTGCTGGCCGGCGATCCATCGCAGGACGTATACCTCAACCGGGTCGGTAAGGCTGTGGGTTAACGCATTTTGCGCAACTTCCAGGATGGCGTGGGCGCCAGGGTCGCGGAAATAATCGATGTCGGGCTCGAGGGTGACGCAATCCACGCCATTGATGATTTTATGGTCCGGCGGATTTTCGTGAAAGGTGAGTTGGACATTTGCTTCACCGAACTGGATCTGCTTCCAACTGTTTGTCGATCCGGGATGAAAGACGGCCGAGCCTGTCTCACGGGTAAAGAGTCCCTTGGCTGCAGCATCTCTTACCTGCGTGACTAACGCGGCGTCGCAATACGCGAAGAAGCGATCCTGCTGCGGGGCACGATCCCAGCGAATTTGCTTGATGTAATCGAGCGGCGTTCCATTGGCGAGGAATATTTGTCCCATGGCCGCGGCGAGATTGAGGAAGCAGGCAATCACCTTCGGGGTGTCTTCCATCAGGTTTTCGTAACGGGCCTGGGCGGTCGCAGCGTCCGCATCGCTGCTCAGAAAGGCGAACTTGCCGGCCACGCCAGCCCATCGAGCATTGACGAAGCTGAAGCCGGGATCATCCGCAATCAGCATGATGTCCAGCGTTGTCGCGGTCTCGTTCGACAGCTTTACGGGAACAAACCCCGCCTGTCGATGCCCATCGCACCACGCCGTCACGGAATACAAGTCTCCGAAGTTGTCGTAGAACGGACAATCGAAATCCAGAACGGCTCCTTTGTGGAAGTCGCGATGGATCTGCTTCTGGTTGCCATCGAAGATCGTGATCAGAAAATCCGCGGGAGCCGCAAAGGGCTGCCTGTTTCCATCGAAGATCCTTACCTGCAGCCGGCTTGTCGTTGCACTCATCTGCTCTTTCACCTTCTACTACACGGTGCGGCTTGAAGGGTCCTATTTTACTGCCGACGCCCCACCCTAACTCCAGCCAAGACCCTTTGGTTTATGTTAAAAATGTTTGACACTCATACTGATTTGCTCTAAAGTCTCCCATGTCAAATATTTTTGACACGGAGAACGTTATGTCTCGCCTTACGTTTCAGGAGAGGATGCTCTGGGCGCAACTGCTCGCCATACTGGCCGTCGGAGTCTTTTATGTGCACTTCCTCAACAACGCACCCCCGGGACATCACTACTTCCACGCCGTGATCCTGGGGGTGCTCCTCGTCTTCGGCTCCATCAGTTTCGTTGCGCGCCGCCGTGCCGGCAACGTTGTCGAGGACGAGCGCGATCGCTCCATCGCGTCCATCGGCGCGCGTTGGAGCAACGTTATCCTCTGGGTCGGCCTGGTCATCATTTTGGTCCTCTACTGGGACCACGGCACGATACGCTCCGCCAGCCTCGTGATCGGCCTGATCTTCCATTTGCTTCTGCTCGCCGGCATCGCTCGCATCGTGCGGGAGCTCGTCGCCTACCGGATGACGGTGTGAAGTCGGCCATCCGCAACACCATCCGCGAACACCGGGCGGCCCGCTCCATGACACAGCAAGAGCTCGCCGACCTTATTTATGTCACGCGCCAAACTGTCATCGCGATCGAGGGCAATAAGTACTCTCCCTCACTCGAAGTCGCTTTCCGCATCGCACACGTCTTCAACGTCGCGCTGGAGCGGGTCTTCCAGTATGACCCGCCCCGCGCTCGCGTGAAGTGATGCTTCGTTTCGAATGCTGGCGTAAGAGCGCTAGCTGTCGCATACGCTGCTTTGGTCAGTGTCGTATGAAATGAGCTAATTGCGCAGCGACAAGGCGTATGTCAGAAAACATTGTCGCAATGAAATAGGTCGCGCAAAATGCCACGGCATAGAAGGTGGGCGTTGGATCCTGGCAGATGGCTGAGGCGCGCTTCGCGAGGGAGGTCACTCTGAGGCTTTGAAACACACACACGCATAACACCCCCAGGGCCGCTCCCCCGATCATATCGGAGAAGTAATGGAAACCTAGATAGAGCCGGGCGGCATCCAGCAGAACGGCTAATCCGAAGGCGTAATAGCCGAGCTTGCGGTTGACCGAGTATATGGTTGCGGCCAAAGCGAAATAGAGCGCGGCATGATCGCTGGGGAAAGAGGATGCAACGTGTCTGAGTGAATCCAGTTTGACGGTGAATGGAAGCTTGAGGTGTAAGGAAGCGTCTTGAAATGGGCGTGCGCGATTGGGAAACAATAGTTGTGTCATGCGGCTGAACAGGCCAGCACATGCCGAAGCAATTGTTCCCAACAGATTGTTATGACGGTTGTGAAGGTCGGGAGCGGAAAACCAGCAGTACCAGAGGAATGCAACAAAGATCATGCCGGAAAACATGGTGTTGTCCGAGATGGCATGACATGCAGCGTCAAACAGGAAAGATCGGTGAGTGAAGGGGTTGAGGGCGAGAGTAATCGCACGGTCGAAGTTATATGGGACAAACAGGACTGCTGCACCGGAGATGAGCAGTGCCGCCAAACTAAGTACGCAAACAGAAACCCTGACCCGGCCTAGATTGTCGAGCTTTACCATAGTCATTCGATCGCAGCATCATACCATCGGAATAAGCACTCCGGTTTTACTGAGACATTGCCGACTTAGCGCATAGAGGGTCTGCGCATGCGGCGAAGGCTGCCGGCGGCGGAAGCTTATACAGCGGTTCGGCGTTTCCATGGAGCACCATACGTATCAACTCGCTTGCACGTTTTCGAGTGATCTCGCCATCCTGAAGCATGCCGGTCAGTGCGATGCCTAATGCCTCGCGCTGGTTTCGACTTGCGATCCACGCGGATTCCGGCCAGCCGAGTTCGTCGGAGAGTGGATACGCGTCGGTGCCAAAGAGAACTTTTTCCGGCTCCCACTCCAACCATTCCCGCAGCCATTGCGATTGCGTGTGAGGCGTCATCATGAGCGATTGCAGCGACAGGTCCAGATACACATTGGGTTTTTGCAGCAGAGCTCCGATCTCGCGCACGAAGGGCCAGCCGCCGTGCAGCAGGACGAAGTTGGTGTGTTTGAGCCGCGGATCGTTGAACAGCGGCTCCAGGAGCAATGGATTTGCACCGGCGATCGAAAAGTATCTTCCAATACCACCGAGCGTATGTAAATGAACCGGCATCCCCAGGCGTCCGCACTCCATGGCGATGTAGCGGAAGAGGAAGCTCTGCAATAACTCGTATTCCTGAAGATCCGGATTGGAACGTCCTACCCAGCGTGCATAGATTGTCTCTGCCTCAGCGCGTGGCGGATCACTGACGGCAAACGAGCGGAGATAGGCCAGCTCGAATTTTTCGGCGATCGCTCCGCCGGCTTTCTGCCTTTCCAACGTGGCGGTCACGACCTGCTGCAGATACTCGTCGAGAGTGGCTGGAACGGCAGTCAGTCCTGCTTGTTTCAGATAGCGGGCGCGCACGACATCTTCCAATGCGAAGAGTGGCTTTTTGTCGGGCGATGTTGCTGCCATGCCACTGTTGTCCAATGGGAAGATCAACGCGTCGGCATAGGGAACCCATTGGAATCGCGGTGGCGCAACGCCTGGCCCCATGGTTACTCGATTCGCCAGCATGGTGCCGATACCGGCTTGATGTAGCACCCATTCCGGATAGTGCTCGCCGTGGATTGACTTGGATTTTGCACGCGCGTCGTTCAGACGCTTGAGTCCGTTCGCGTCGAGCGGTGGCGGCGTGTTGAAGCCGTAGAGAGCGTTCCACGCTGCCCCCAATCGGTAAAAGTCAGGACGCAGCGCAACGGGATCGGATTCCGGCTCCATTGCATCTGCGGGCAGCGCGTCAAAATCTTTGTCGGTCTTGTCGTTGGGCGGAGCAAGGACCGGATGCGCGTGGTTGTCGATCGCCCAGGTATGAGCGAGCTCTCTGGCTATCGCGGGATCGATCGTCTGGGCATATGCGCTTGCTGCTGGAAGCAGGAGCGCCGCCATTGTGATGGAGAGAATTCGAGCTGACCCTGTCATTTGCGGAGATAGGCATCCGCCCCGCTGATCCAGTCTGCGCGCGGCGGGCAGAATACATCCAGATCCACAGTGTCTTCGAGGGCTTCCGCGCTGTGCGGCACATTCGATGGAATGACCAGGATTTCTCCGGCACGCACGACGATCTCTTTTCCCTGGAGGGAAAACTTCAGCGCACCTTCAAGGATGTAAGTGATCTGCTCATTCTCATGACTGTGCAGTGGGACGACACAACCGGCGCGAAGCCTCAATCTAGCCAGCATGCTTTTTTCGCCCGCGACAAATTGTCTGTCGAGCAGAGGATTCAGGTGCTCCGTGGGCATCTCTTTCAGGCGCACGTACTGGACGTTCGACGACTTCTCTGTTTCGGCTGCGCTCATTTTGTTGCTCCATTCCTTCGAGAGGGCCGATTATAGCAATCCATCTGAATCGCAAGCGGAGCGACCATATACTGATCGTCTATGGAAACCGGTCTTCGTAATCGTGTGGCCATCGTTGCCGCGTCCAGCCAGGGAATTGGCCGTGCAACCGCGCTGGCATTTGCTGCCGAGGGCACCCACCTCGCACTGTGCGCCCGCAATCGCGATGCACTGGAGCAGGTTGCAGATGAAGCGCGACGGGTGCACGGGGTGACCGTTTATACGGAGACGTTCGACGTTGCCGATGATCTGCGCGTGCGCGAATTTGCAGAGGCGGCTCATCGTCGGTTTGGCCGCGTCGACGTCTGCGTCACGAATGCGGGCGGTCCGCCGGCGAAGGCATTTCTGGACACGACAATGGCGGAGTGGGACTCTGCCTATCAATTGAATCTTCGCAGCATTGTGTCGTTCGCGCAGGCAGTGTTGCCCTACATGCAGCGGCAGCATTGGGGCAGGATTGTGACCATTACCTCCGTGGCGGTGAAGCAGCCAGTGCCGGAGCTTGTCCTGTCGAACGCGGTACGGGCTGGAGTGCTGGGGCTGGTTCGTTCGCTGGCTACACAATTTGGTCCCGACAATATCACCATCAATAATGTTGGACCTGGCTACACCGCGACGGCTCGCATGAAAGAGCTGGCCGAGGTCAGGGGACGCGCAGCCGGAGCCAGCGCGACAGACTATGAAGCGCAGATCGCGGAGGGCATTCCGCTTCGCCGACTTGCGCAACCGGAAGAGGTTGCGGACGCTATCGTGTGGCTGGCCTCGGAACGTGCTTCGTACGTGACCGGGCAAACTGTTCTTGTGGACGGCGGGGTGTATCGCGGGCTTTAGTGCGCAGGAGAACTGATAGCTGTCGAGCTCAGTCGCGAAGATAGCCCTTTTCCGCCATGCGCGCACCGAAGCGGCGAAAGGCTTCATCGGAGACGGCCCGGACTCCGTTTGCGGAGACGAACCGGTTGTAGAAGTTGAAGAGGCCGCAGGCGGCGATTGCGTAGTAGATAGAGGTGTCGTCCCAGCCCGCACGATGCAGCGTGGCGATGTCCGCCTCATCGATCGATCCGGAGTGAAGGGTGACCTTGGCGACGAAGCGGAGGATGGCCTTGTCCTTTTCAGGAAGGGCTGATCCTTCGAGATCGCGCACAGCGCTCCAGACCAACGCTTCGTCACCGAAGAGATGGCTGGCCACGGCCGCGTGCGCCTTCATGCAGAACTCACAGCCGTTGAGCGACGACGTATAGGCCGCGATCAACTCACGCATTGCCGGACTGATGGGGGCATCCTCATGCATGATCTCGTGCGAGAACCGCGCGAGGTGATGCGAGGCCCTGGGGCGAAATGCGAGCAGATTCCAGATACGCCAATACTCCGCACCGGAAGCCTTGGCCTGCGTGATGAGATCGAAGTACGGGCTCGGCTGCGGATTCTCTTCGACCTCACGTAGAAACAGGGAAGCGCTGGTGGACGTGGTGCTCATGGGTGTTCCTTTTCAAGTACGGGATCTGGGGTAGTTGACCGTGATTCGGAAACGGTGGCGGCGATCGCATCCTGATAAAGGGCAAGCAGACCTTGTGACGGCAGGCCGAAGGCGTTGGCCACGCGGTTGAAGGTGGCGAAGAGCGCCGCTACGTGAATTGCCTCCGCGATCTGCAACTGACTCCACCCGGCCAGGGAGAGGGCTGCGACATCCGCCGTATCTATCCGATGCGAGTCGCGATTGACCTTCTGCACAAAACCGAGCAGCAACTGTTCTGCGGCGCTCAGCGCTGGAGATTTAAGGTCCCGCTGCTCAATGGCGTGGAGCATCTCCGGTGAGCCTCCGTTCACGCGCAGGAAGTAGGCATGGCTGTCCGCGCAGTAGGGGCAGGAGTTTTCGAGCGAGACGAGCGTCGCGATCATCTCTTTCTGGCGGCGCGTCAAAGCTCCCTCCGCGAAGATGAGAGTTTCGGCGAGGTCCATCATGTGTCGAAGCAAAGGCGGATGCGTGGCGAAGCACTTCAAGATGCCGGGCACGTCCGGGCGTCCGAAATGCATCCGGAAATGCTGATACAAGGCAGCGACTTCTCCGCTGGCACTCGTTTCTTCCACTACCGGCAGGGTGGTGATCGGGACGGGCGCTGTTCTGCCGGAGCGAGCTATTTTGTCGTATTCGATAAGCGACATGTGGGGCCTTAGAACTCGATGCGCGCGGCGAACTGGAAGGCGCGCGGACCGCCGGAGCCGAAGAAGCCGCCTGCCACGCTGACCGGCGTGTAGAAGTTGGTCTGCACCGGTGTTGAAGATTGGGAGGGTCCGATGGAGATATTGCGGCCGGCATAGTTGGCAGTATTTGAGCCGCGCACGTTGACCTGGTTGAAGAGATTGAAGCCTTCACCGATCAAGCTGAAGAGAGACGCGATCGCGCAATACGAAGTCCTTGCGCAGACGCAGATCGAAGGAACTGAAGGGGCTGGAGAATCCTGACGTGCGATGGGACATGGGCGACGGGGCCTCCGGCGAGGCATGGGTACGCGCCGGGGCAGGCGGGCAGCGCATTCCAGCGATCGATGAGGGCATTGAACTGGTCGCTGTTCTTGATCTCGCGATCGAGCGCGTTGCGCGGCAGCAAGGGCAGACGCGCGCCGCTGGCGCCATTGACGGCGGTGCTGGGAAGAAAGGTATCGGCCGGAACACCGGAGCCGAAGGTATAGATGGGCGCAAACGAGAAGCCGTAGGGCAGCTGCGCCGTTCCATAAAAGGTGAGGCGATGGCGTTCATCGGTCAGGGCGTATCCCTTCTCCTTGCGAAGTCCGGCGGTACCTTCGGCTAGGTTTACCTGTTCATCCTTATTGTTCTGTGTGAGCTGGTCGTCGTCGGAGTAGTCGAAGGTCTTGGATAGTGTGTAACTGACGTTGTACTCATAACCGACTTTGCCCATGCGGGATGGGCGATGGCCCAGGCTGACCAGCAGCCCGTCGTACCAGGACTTGGCGGAGGACTCGATCATCGTGACGCTGTCGGAGATGCCAGAGAGTGGATCGGTGATGGTGCAAGGGACGTTGCTGCCGGGGCAGTTGATGTAGGGCGAGGTCGAGTCTGTGTTGCGCAGCAGGCTTCCGATCAGTTGGCGCTGGCCGAAGACGTGCAGACCGTCGGCGCTGAGCAGCCAGTTGTCACCGAACTGTTGCTGCACGCCGAGAGAAAACTGCTGGAAGAGCGGATGGTGCGAATTCGGGCCCATCGCGATGATGCCGACGCCGCCGGTCTGATGCGGACCGCTGAATGCGCTGGCGATGGTGGGGCTTCCGGGCGCGAAGCTGGCGCCGGGAGCAAAGCAGAAGCCGAGGCTGGGCGGTGCGGGAACGCCAGGGAGCACGCAGGTCGAGCCGGCGTATTGCGTGACGGTGAGCGCGCGATCGTTCTGCACGCGCTCCTTGGCGCCGGCTTCCAGAATGATGCGGTCGTAGTAGATGCCGTAACCGCCGCGGATGACAGTTTTGCCGCGATCGAAGGGATCGTATGCGAAGCCGATGCGCGGTCCGAAGTTCGCTTTGTCAGGGTCTTTTTTGAGGTTGATGACGTTCGCCATCCAGGTACAGGGCTGCGTCGGCTGCTGGTGAGGTTGGGGCATGGATCGTGGTCGCTGCTATTGCCGGTGAGATTGGAGTCGTACTCCCAGCGCAGTCCGAGGTTGAGTGTGAGGTTAGGTCGCACGCGCCAATCATCCTGCGCATAGAAGGCGGTGTAGTTGTCGCCCACGTGCGGGATCGGGACGGGCATGACCGGCGCGGTGCTGTGGATGCCGACGGCGACTGGAATGTCGAGATCGTTGACGACACCGTCGCCATTCAGATCCTGAAAGCCGAAGTCGGAGGTCAGGATGATGGTGCCGGTGCCAAACACGTTGATCAGGCCATGCGCGGTAGTGCTGAAACTCGCCGCCGAGGCGAAGGACGTGCTTGCCAAAGGCCATGGTGAAAGCTGTCGCGCAGTTGAAAGCGATCGAGGTGTGTTGCCTGGGGGAGATTGAAGTTCGCACCATCGGCCAGGCCGGGGAAGATCAATTCGTTTGTGAGATGCAGCTGCGGATTGGTGAGCGACGCGTTCTGCGGGAAGGGCGGGATGTCGTTGTAGAAGTTGTCGTAGTGAAAAGAGAGATCGTTGGTACGGCTCGGACTGAGGACCGTGGTCCATCCGCCGACAAGCGAGTTGAAGCGATTGAGAGAGTTCTGGCGTTCGGCAGCCGAGCTTAGCGGTGTGGAGGACGATGCGCTGGCGGGTGCGGTGTCTGTGGAGCGATTGAAGCTGTAGCGGAGGCTGAAGCTGTTGGCGTCATTCAGGTGATAGTCGGCGCGGTTTGACAGAAGCAGATCACGCAAAGGCGCCGGGGCGGAGGTGTTGAGGATGGAGTCCGTGGCGAAATCGCGTGTGCCGGTCTGTATGGCGGCGTTCTGATTGCGGTACTCGACGGAAGAAAAGCACCATGCCTTGTCTCTATCAAGCGGACCGCCGATGGAGCCACCGAACTGTTCGCGATCGAAGCGCGGGGTTGGCTGGCTGCGGTCGAAGGTCGCCGGAAGCGCCTGCAGTATTGCGGTTGCGTTCAAAGATGAATGCAGAGCCGTGGAAGTCGTTGGTGCCGGAGCGGGTGACGATGTTGATGATGCTGTTGCCGGATCGGCCCACCTCGGCGGTGAAGCGCGCAGTCGCGATCTGAAACTCGCCGATAGAATCCTGCGGCAGATTGGAGAGTGTGCCGCCGACGACCTCGTCGTTGTTGTCGCCGCCATCGATGGTGATGTTGCCGCCGCGGCCAAAGCCGCCCGCGGAGCTGATCTCCAGCGTGTTGGTCTTGGTGGGATCGAAGGTCGGAGCAGGGCGATTTCCGGGAATGAGAAAGGCGAGCTCGAGAAAATTACGGCCATTGAGCGGAATGCTCTCGATGGTGCTGGAAGTGATCTGGCCCTGGATCATGGACTGAGCCAGATCTATGGAGTGATTCACCGTGCTGACGTTGACGGTGGTGGCCTGCGTTGCCGGCGTAAGCGTTGCGTCGAGTGTTCTGGCATGTCCTGCTTCCAGCAGCACACCGACGTATTGCACGGTGGCAAAGCCGGTATTGCTGATGGCGAGGCTATAGATACCGGGCAGCAGATTCGGAATGGAATACGATCCGTCCGCATTGGAAGCACTCTCCTGCGTCGTGCCCTGAGCCACATTCGTGAGCAGGATGTGCGCGCTCTGTATCACCGCGCCTTTTGAATCCTTGACGAGACCGGAGACGGCAGCGGTGGGAACTTGTCCACGCAACGCGAGAGGAAACAGCAGTCCGAGCGATACAGCAAATAGTACGAACGCACGCATCGTGAGTCATTCTCCGATTGGATCAGCAATGGGCAGTGGCACCCTGTAAGGGCCGGGATAAATCAAGAGACCAGACAGCTCAACAGACGGGGGAAGGTAGATTGGCGCAATGTTAGGGAAGGATGGAGCGAGTGTCTTCCATCTTTGGGTGGAGGCGTATCTCCACCGTAGTTTGATTTGAACTATCACTTAGGAAATTCAGTCAGGAATTAGCCTCACGGGGGTGCGATGTGCGATATGCTTTGCAGCGTGTCGACGCAACGGCGTGAGCTCGGATTGGTTTCCACGATGGCAGTCGTTATCGGCGAGTCGATTGCGCTGGGCATCTTTCTAACTCCGGCGACGATGGCGAAGTCGCTGGGATCGCCCTTGCTGCTGTGCCTGGTGTGGCTTGGCATGGCGCTGATGGCGATGTGCGGCGCGCTGTGTTATTCGGAGCTGGCGATCCGTTTCCCTGAGTCCGGAGGGGAGTATGTGTACCTGCGCGCGGGGTATGGAGAGCGAGTTGCGTTTTTCTATGGATGGATGAGCACGATTGTGATGTATCCGGGCGTGGCCGCGGCGCTGGCGTTCGGCGCATCCGCTTATGTATCTCAGTTATTGCCGACCCATCCGCGTGGCGTGCTGGCCGTTCCCTGCGCTGTTGCTGTGCGTCTTTGGCCTGGTGAATCTGGTAGGCACCCGCTTCAGCGGCGCGGTCATGTCGTTCGTCAATGTGCTCAAACTGGTTATCCTCTTTGGACTTGTGGCCTGGGCTGTTCTGTCGGGTCATGCACATGCTGCCAATCTCGTTCCTCTGACAGTGCGCAGGCCGGGCGCGGATGCGCTGCTGCCGGCGATTGCGGGGGCTGCTGTGAGCGCGTTCTTCAGCTTCGGAGGATGGTGGGAGGCAAGCAAGATTGCGGGCGAGGTACGCAATCCGAAGCGAACGCTGCCGCTGGCGTTTGTTGGCGGCGTCCTCCTGGTGACTGCTGTCTATCTCATGATCAGCGCGGTGTTTCTGGCGGTACTGCCGATCGGCAGCATCGCATCGAATACGGCGTTCGTGGCGCAGTTCGGCGGCGTCCTGTTTGGTGTTGCGGGAACGCGCGTATTGTCGGCGTGTGTGCTGGTGTGTGTATGCGGGGGCATCGCGGCGCTGGCTATGGCGGCTCCGCGTGTCTGCTATGCGATGGCGCAGGGTGGCTCCTTTTTTCCTGTATTCGGCAAGCTGCACCCGCGTTTCGGCACCCCAGCCAATGCCATTCTGTTGCAGACGGGTCTTGCGCTCGGAGTGCTCTTTCTCGGCGCATTCGATCGCATTCTGGCTTACATCATTTTTTCAGCGGTTCTCTTTCTCGCTCTCGCTGCATCTACGTTGTTCCGGATGCCGGTGCCGGTGCGCGGCTGGTGGTATCCCGTCGCGCCGGTGGTGTTCATTGCGATGTGCGTCCTGATGGCGCTGTTGATTCTTATGCACGATCCAGTGCCGGCGCTTGCAGGTGTGGCCTGCGTGCTGTGCGGCTGGCCACTTCGCAGGTTTCTGGTTCCGCGGCGTACGTTGGCGCCGCTTGTTTCCGAAGGGAGTTAGTTCACACCATGGCACATATTCATCTTCCCGAAGGTCTGCAGGGCATTCGGGGGCCGATGGCTTTCCGGCCCGAAACAGCGAAGCCGCTCAACGAATTGGCGGAGATCTTGCTGCACGCTCCGAACTCGTTAACTGCGGGCGAACGTGAGTTGATCGCTACGTACGTCTCATCGCTGAATGATTGCTATTTTTGTCAGACGGTTCACGGAGCGATCGCGGCCGCGCACCTGAATGACGATGAGGATCTGGTGCGGCGCGTGAAGGCGGATTTTCATCTCGCCGATATCTCGGACAAGCTCAAGACATTGCTGGTCATTGCGGGAAAGGTGCAGCGCGGCGGCAAGCATGTGACCGCTGCCGACGTGGCGGCGGCGCGGGCAGCGGGAGCGACGGACACAGAAATCCACGACACTGTGCTGATCGCGGCGGCGTTCTGCATGTACAACCGGTACGTCGATGGTCTTGCCACATGGCAGCCGCAGGACGAAGAGCTCTATCGCGAGCGCGGCAAGAAGACCGCGAGGGATGGATACGTGACGATGAGCCGGGAATACTTGCCGCAGCAGAAACCC
Organism: uncultured Acidobacteriaceae bacterium; assembly: GCA_963750845.1. Taxonomy (GTDB): domain Bacteria; phylum Acidobacteriota; class Terriglobia; order Terriglobales; family Acidobacteriaceae; genus KBS-83. The sequence goes on along the minus strand of CAVVSP010000026.1, from coordinate 217,940 downwards.
GAAGCACAGGAAGCCGAAGTAAAAGGAGCATAAGACGTGCCACATATTGAATTGCCCGCTGAATTGCCAGGCATCAGTGCCGGCTTCGCATTCCGCCCCGAGACAGCCAAGCCCATGCGTGAGCTGGCGCATGTTCTGCTGCACGAGCCGCAATAGCCTGACCCCGGGCGAAAGAGAGCTGATTGCCACTTATGTTTCTTCGCTGAACGATTGCTATTTTTGCCAGACCAGCCATGGAGCCGCGGCTGCTTGTCATCTTGGAGATGGTGACGTGGTGCAGCAGGTGAAAGCCGACGCTGCGCAGGCGCCCATATCTGCGAAGTTGAAGAGTCTTCTGGTGATTGCGGGGCAGGTACAGCGCGGCGGAAAGAGCGTGACGGCGAGCGATGTAGAGGCCGCGCGCCAGCAGGGAGCCACAGATACGGAAATCCACGATACCGTACTGATCGCAGCGGCATTCTGCATGTACAACCGTTACGTTGACGGCCTGGCTACGTGGCAGCCACAGGATGAGTCGATGTATGCAGAGATGGGAAAACACCTTGCCAGCAAGGGCTACCGGACTCCTTCTATGCAGAAAGATCGCTAGCTCAGACCAAGGATCTGGAACTCTCCTTCGTAGCCTTCCATCTCCTCTTCTACTTCTTCGGAGCCAGTCTGCAGCCGGGCCAGCCCAAGATGCAAGGCGACCACTCCGAGCGTGAGCGGAAGCAGTTGCAGAGGATCTACCTCATAGTGCATTTGCAGCCGGATGATGCCGAAGAGCGCAGGAGGAAGTACTCCGATATAGAGTGTGAGCATCAGCGGGAGACTTTTCGTTCCAGGCATCCTTGGGTGATTGAACGGCACGCCGTTGTCGAATCCGAGAAAGCCATCCGTTAAGAGAGTGCATAGGCAGAGTCCGCAGACCAACTGCACCAAGAGGTGTCGCAGATCCCAGCCTGCCAGGCGCAGGACTGCCAGGATGCAACACATCACTGCCCATGCGCACATCAGCACCCACCGCCGACCTGCGGCAGCGCATTCCCTTACGCTGACAGCGGTCACGCGAAAGATCCATCCTGCTGCGAGGTCCGTGGGAAATGCGAACGCGGCCCGCAGACCGGCGACGACCCAGAAGAGAAGCAGGGGCATGACGGCATGGAGGCCTTCCTGCGAGAGCGCCGGCTGCAGACGGTGGCCGTCCGTGCGAAAGATCACGGCGCAGGCAATCGCCAGCGCGAGGCCGCTTCCGCAATACATGGCGAGGTAGACCTGGTAGCGATTGTTTCTGGCAATAGTCTGGCCGATGAAGTGAAAGACCGCCCGTTCTGCGGGTCGCCGCAGGACACGATGGATCAGCGACGGCCACCACTGCGAGGGCCGACGACGGCTCCGCGAGCTTCCTTCGATGGCCATCCTGCGCATCCGCGCCCACGCCAGCGGATAGGTGAGAAGGACGACAGTCGCCGACGCCAGCGTTGCAACCAGGGCGTACCGCGCCATCTCTCGCGCGAACGGCGGAGCCGCGGCGCCGTGCAGCAACTGCTCATACACGCCAAGGAACCATAGCGGCGGCACCCAGCGGACCAGGCCCAACGGCTCTGCGAGCCAGCTTTGCAATGAATCGCCGTACCTGAAGTACTGCAGCATGAGCAGCACGATCGCGGCCATGGATATCGTCTGCACGACCGGCGAAACCAGGCGAAAACGTGCGGCGCCCAGCACGCACAGCAACATGCCGCCGAGCGCGAGAAAGAAGAGCGCGGCGAACAATCCTGCCAGTCCGACGGCACATCCGTGGGCATACAACTGCCGCCAGAATGCTCCCACGAACATCACGTGTACACGCACCACCACCGCATGCCGCGTGATCGCCGGCAGGATCAAGGCGCCGAAGAGATTGCAGCTTGCGAGGAAGAGCGTGAGAAACGCGATCAAGGCAGCCGCCTTGGCAGCCAGCATGTGGAGCGGGTTGAGCGGCAAGGGCGTGAGGATGAGGAAGTCGGAGCGGTCCGGGAAGAGCATCTCCCATTCAAAGATGGTGACGGCTCCCATGACCACAAACGAAAACAGCACGAAAAAATATTGATCCTCTATCGCTCCCCACGCAGATCGCCCGGGGTACTGGTTCTGCAGGAAGAAGGCACAGACCAGCCCGGGCGCTGCGACCATGGCGATGGCGCGGATCACCGTCGTCAGCGTTTCTCCCTCGACCTGCACGGTGTCGCTGTCAAAGAAGCGGCGGAAGAAGTGATGCGTCAGGATGCGCGTCGAGCTTTGCGTCTCAGCCATGGCGGACCTTCATGAGATCGACTACGTCGCGCGCCACCTGCTCTGTATTCGTCTGCTGCACCAGTTCCGCGAATACAGTTTCGAGCGTGGGCAGCGCCGTGAGACGGAGCAGATCTTCCGGCGGAGCATCTGCCACGACCCTGCCCTTTGCCAGCACGATCACGCGGCTCCAAACCCGCTCCACCACCTCCAGCACATGCGAGATATAGAGGACTGCCTTGCCCTCACCGGAGAGCAGGATGAGCAGGTCTTTGAAGAGGCGCGCCGAAACCGCATCCAGTCCCGAGAGCGGCTCGTCGAAGACGAGCAACTGCGGATCGTGCAGCAGAGCCGCGGCGATCAGTACGCGCTGCTTCATTCCTTTTGAATAGTCGGAGATCGCGGAGTACTGCGCCGCTTCAAGCGACAACAACTGCAGGAAGGTGCGCGCCTTATGGTCGAGCACGTTTTCCGGTATTCCGCGCAGGCGCCCGACAAGCTGCAGATACTCGAGACCGGAGAGGTGGGTATAGAGCTGTGCCTCTTCCGGAACATAGCCAAGGCGGGCGCGGTACGAGGCCAGATCGTCATGGATGTTTCGGCCGGCAAAGAGAACCTTGCCCATGGTCGGCCGAATCATGCCCATGACCATCTTCACTGTTGTCGACTTGCCGGACCCATTGGGACCGAGATACCCGAGTACCTCTCCGGCCTTGAGGACGAAGCTGACGTTTTCGACTGCGGGAATACTGCGGAAACTTCTCGATATGTTTGCCAGTTCGAGCATTCCGATCACCCCTATGTAGCAAACTACTATAGTAGAATACTACATAGTATGACAAGCGCTCCTCGCCTCTCTCACAGCGCGGCTCTCATCCTCAAGGCGCTCAGCCTTGGCTATTGCTTTGGGCTCGACATTATGGAGGTCACGGGTCTGCCCAGCGGCACGGTGTATCCCGCGCTTCGCAGGCTGGAGCGCGACGGACTGGTGGAATCCAAGTGGGAGCCGGAAGATGAAGCGACGGCCAGCCAGCGGCCAGCGCGGCGCTACTACGAGGTCACGAAGTCCGGCAAGACCGCAGCGCGTGCCGCCACCGAACGCTATCCGCTGCTGGCACGGCTGCTGCCGGAGAAGCGCTCATGATTCGCCCGGTGCGTCCGGCGCTGACGGGCTTTGAGCGCAACCTGCTGAGCATTGTCCGGTGGTTGGTCCCGGCTTACGAACGCGAAGAGTGGTCGCGCACCTGGCAGGCGGAGCTCTGGTACATGCACCAGCGCAGCCATCATCGTCACGTCTCGCCGGGGGCAGGCGTTATCGATCTCTCCATCGGGCTTACGCGCGATGCGCTGTGGCTGCGCACGGAGAAGTGGCGGGTCGGCTCCAGCGACACTGCGACGTTGTGCCTGGTATCGCTACTGGGGCTGAGCCTTCTCTCCGCCCTGGTCGCCCTGGCTCTCGCCGGAAGCTGGCGCTCGCTCGATCTGTATCTCCGCGATGAGTTCACGCGATCCCTCATTGCGGCACCGCATGTTGTCTTTGTGCTTCTCGCTACGGCCCCACGGCGGCACACGGCGCAGAACAGCATCTGGCGCTTCTGGATCAGACGACAGCTCTTCTTCATGCTGAAGACGGTACAGGTCCTGGTGCTGGCCTTTTTACTGAGCGTGGATCTATGTTTGCCGCTTCACGCCGCCGTGCCTCTCACCGCCGACCTGCTGCAGATGTTCGCCTTTGTCTTCTTCGCGCTGCTCGGGCTGCGCTGGGCGATCGGCGACCAGGAGCAACGTTGCAAGCATTGCCTGCGCTCTCTCACCACGCCTGCCCGGGTTGGTCGGCCTTCGCACAATCTGCTGGAGTGGAACGGCACGGAACGGAGCTGCAAGCACGGGCATGGGCTGCTCAGCATCCCCGAGATGGAAACGAGCTGGTGCCGTTCCAGCCGTTGGATCAGCCTGGACGCTTCTCTATAGAGCGGTGAGCCGCTGAAGCGATCGGAACAATATTTGCATATTGTCCCGATCGTTCTGCGACGCGTATCGCGTGAGGGTTAGAAGTGGATACCGACTTCGGCCGTCATTGCGCGTGGAGTGACGTAATGCGTTCCACTGAAGGTGGAGAGGAAGTTGTAGAGGGCGTACTTGTTGGTGAGGTTCACACCGGTGAGGCGCAGACTCCACTTGTATTTCTCTGTGTGGAAGAGATTGTCGTCCCCGATGGAGGCGTCGAAGAGATTGCGGGCTGCGATCCTGGGCGGATTCTTGTCGTCGTTCTCCGTGTTGGGGGCGGGAATGCTGACCAGGTTTGAGGTGAGGCCAGTGGCAGAGCACAGCGCGGGCAGCGCCTGGGTTGGCGTGGCTTTCACACCGTTGCAGGCAAGACCGGCCTGGAACTCCTGATCCGCGGTCAATCCGGTTGCGGCGAGGTCGATGGCGGGCGTGCCGTCAGGAAGCGTGGAGCCGCCGCAGGGACTGTTGGGATCGCTGGTGCTGTTGTAGCAAGGGACGGAGCCGGCAGTGAGTCCGCTGTCGTAACGCCAGTTGAAGCCGATCCATAGATCGTGCTGAGGACCCCGCTTGAATGGCATCTGGTACTGAATGTGCGTGGTCTGGTTGAACTTTTCGTCATGATCGATGCGGAAGGGATAGCCGCTTTGACCGACGGTGGCGCCGGCGCCGGCACTCTGCGGCGGGAAGAAACGCGCAGCCACCGAGGACATGACGACGAATGCGGTGATGTTGTGATAACTCGGGACATCCGCACGCAGGACGAAGCCGGGGATCTTCGAGTTATGCCAGTCGATGGGAAAGGTGATGGGCGTATTGCCGAGGACGCTGAAGTCGAAGGCGTTGTGGGTGTACTTCCAGATGTAGTCGGCGCTGACGACGAGGTTTTTGCCGAACGCCTGCTGCAGTCCCGCGTGAAACTCATTGCGGAAACCAGGCTGCAGGTTTCCAGAGACAGCCGGCGTGCACGCGAGCAGCGGGGCAAGCACGTCGTTGCTGCAGCCTTCGCTGGACAGGACGAGATTTTCATTGAAGGGTGTCTCTAACGTTCTTGCATAGGAGACGCGGAGAATGGTGTTGGTTTTCTTGATGTTGTACGCAGCGCCCAAACGCGGTTCCGGCTGACGAGTCACGGTCAGTCCGTTGTAGAGATCGCCGCGAATGCCCAGGTTGAATACCCAATTGCCAGCTTTGAGCTGGTCCTGGATATAGAGCGCGAGCTCCTTGATATCCGCGTGGCCGAAGTAGTTGTAGAGCGAGCCGGCGCGAGTGAGGTCGTAGGGCAGCAAGGTGGGGCTGAAAGGCGTCGCTGTCACATCAGGGTTGGATCCGTCATTCGGTTGAAATCCGGCTGCGATGCACTGAGATGGATCGGTGAAGCCGGGCAGAGGATTTCCGCTCGCGTCCAGACACGGCGAATTGAAGGTGGAGGAAACGAGGCCGAGATGGTCGTATTCACGCAAGAATGTGTGCTGATAGACGACGCCCGCCTTGATGCTGTTGTTGCCCTTCTGGATGGTGAGATCGGCATGCGCGCCGGCATTGAGCAGGGAACGGGTCTGCGCGATGGATTGGCTCTGCGTGCCGACGTCGGCAAGTGGATTGCCGCTGGGGTAGTAGTTGTAGGCGTCCTTGCGGACGTAAGGCCCGAAGTTGAAGACGGCATTTGTCCCGATGATGTGGGTGTAGGTAGGCGCGATGTCGAAGGTTTCGATCTTGGAGCGCTGGTCGGTGTTGCCGATCACACCGAATACGGGATTCGCGCCGGTTCCTCCGCTGATGATGTTTGAGACATCGACGTTGTCGTAGGAGTTCGGCGTCTGAAACCAGGATCGCGAGTAGTTCACGTTGAGATGGACGGAATCGGCTGGTCTGAGCTGATAGTCGATGCGGTCAAAGAGGTTTTGCTCGTTGCCCTTGTCATGGAAGACGCTGAACTCCGGTGGATCGAGGAAGCGTCCGGTGTTGAGGCCGTCGAGTTCAAAGAAGTTGCCCCAGTTCTGTCCTCCATAGCCGAGATCGATGGAGCCGGTCGCTGAGCCGAAGGTTCCGTAGGAGGTCGTGATGTTGCCGACGGGCTTGGTAAGGCCCTGCCCGGAGCGGGTGGTGACGTTGATGACGAGGCTGGTCTTGCCGCCATATTCCGCAGGAGGCGCACCGGAGATGACTTCGAGCGACTGGACGGAGTTTGACGGAATCTGGTTGGAGAACACCTTGCTCTGCTGGTCAGTGATGGGCTGGCCGTCGATCGAGAAGGAGTTCGAGGCGTGATCTCCCAGGCCATGGAAGAGTCCGTTCGAGTCGGCGGATACTCCGGGGGAGGCCAGCGTTACCAGAGAGCTGAGCGCCGATGACTGGCTCTCCAGTGGCAGCTTCTGGCTCAGGCCGCGATCAATATCGGTATGGAAGGTTGGATCGTTCTCGATCAGGTCCTCACCCTCGACCGTCACAGTGCTGGATGCACTGCTGACCTTGAGAGCGACATTCAGGTTGATGGGCACGATGGAATGAACGTCGACATCCTGAACGAAGGAACTGAACCCACTGACGGCGACAGTAAGGTGGTAGGGGTTGAAGGGCACGTTGGGAAATTGAAAGCGACCGGCAGCATCGGTGGTTGCCGTCCGGGAGTACTGGCTGACCGGATTTTGTATGGAAACCGTAGCTCCCGGGAGAACTGCACCTGAAGGATCGGTGACGACACCGCTAAGGAGGCCGGAGTTCGATTGTGCGTAGAGAGCAGAGAAGAGTGCGGAAAATACAAATACGAAAAGAATGGAAAAAATGGTGCGCGCAGGCGTGCGCATAGGAGCCTCCTGGAAAGTCGCTTGATTTTTTTGGGGAAATACTGCTAGGCGATAGCAGTCTGATCAGGCGGGGGTCTGTTCCAGTGGCTGAAGGAGAAGTGGTGTTCGCGAGGCAGCCGAACGCTGAAAAGGACGACTCGCGTAGTAGGGACGGCTGCCTGCTGAATGGAGCAGGGGGTAGACGGCTGAACTACGTGCGGTGCAGTGTGGCAAATGGTGCAGTCCGCATGGGTCAGGCCATCGGCATGAAAGTGCGTCTGCTGAATGCCGGTGCCTACAAGAAGAAGGAGGACGCACACAATGGCGAACAGAAAGCGCCTGCGCATTTGGGGCGCACAATGTTGTGCCATCTCTCGCATCGTCATCGGTGATTGTACGCCGTTTTTGTTGCGACTTTGAGACAGCGTTGACGCTGGGATGCGCGTGACATATGCCAGGTATCTTCAAGGGTTGCCAGCCTTGCGCATCTTGATTCTGTGGACCGATGGGGTTAGGATCGCGCTCTTCATGCAAAACCTGGCGGCAAATTGATGCGCGTATCCCGGCTGCTCTGGCTTCTCCTGCTCATGCTCACCGTCTGGGTTGGGGTGACGGCGTGGGAGGCGAGTGAATTCATGGGGCCGCCGTGCCCGGAGCAGCAGAGTGCCGCTCAGCACTGGGGCTGCGTGCTGGACAGCCCGATCGCGGAGCTCCAACTGGCCGCGAGCGCGGGCGACTTCAAAGCACGCATCGACCAGGGCAGCGCGGGGCAGTTCGAAAGCTGGAACCTGCAGATTGCGCGGGTGAATACCTGCATGGACTTCCTGTCCATCGGGCTGTACTGGGCGGTGTTTGTGCTGTTCGCGCTGGAATGGGGCGGCGGCCGGCTCGGACGCGCGGTGATCGGGGTCATTTCGCTTACGGCCATTTTTGATCTCCTGGAAAATGTTCGGCTGCTGCAGGCGCTGGCAGCGATCCGGGATGCGGCGGCATTCTCAGCCACGCCCAGGGGGTTCTCCATTGCGAAGTGGATTTCGTTTGCCGTTGCCACGGGGCTGCTGGGGATTCTGCTGGTGCGGATGGAGGGACGGTGGCGGCGGGTGATGTCGCTGCTGCTGATTGTGGCGGCGGTGGTTACGATTGGCGGACTTTTCTGGATTCCGCTGTTCGCCGTGGCTTCGATCCTGCTGCTCGTCGCGCTGCTGATTGCGATTGTGCTGTATATGCCGCTCCATCCCTGGACGTGGAAGACGGCTCTGATGTGGGTGGAGTTCAGCTACCTGATCCGCTTTCAGGCGATCGGCGGAGCGATGCTGGCGATTGTGCTGCCGGCAGGATACTTTGCGGCGCCTTCTATTTTTGTTGGGATATTCGATGCAGAGACCTTTCTATCCTTCGCCTTCGTTGCGTATGCGTCGCTGCAACTGGCGCTGGTGGTGATGGTCACGAGCCGGCTGACGCTGGTATATGGGCCGATCCGCTTTCGCAGGCATACGAGACTTTGCCCGCAGCAGGGCGCGTGACCTGGGGGATGACAGGGATGTTCAGCCTGCTGGCGCTTCCTGTGATCACGATGATGTGTTGCGGCACGGACGATTCCCTGGTGGCAGAAGGTGATCGGCATTGTGGCCGCGAATGTGCTGTCACTGGTGGTGCTGTGGCTGATAGCAAAGGTGCATTTCTATATCGAGCCGAGCCCGGGTTACACGGCGCGGATGATCTTTCCGGACTTTCCATTTCTGGCGACGGATCGCCGCCCGCATTGGAGCTCGCACGGATGGCTGCATCGGCTGTTTGTGAGATTGCTGCCGGAGCGGCTGAGCCGGGGAGTACTACGGTCGGAGCGGGAGGTGGAGCTTGAGGGTGGGGGACGGTGGGATCGCTGCTCTCCGGACATCAACTCGCGACGGCTGCGATGTTTGTGCAGATCGTTACGTATTTCGTCATCGGGATTCTCTCCGCTCCTCATGCCGCGGCGCTGTATCGATGGATGACGCCGCTGAGCGAGCATCAGCCTGCTGCGCTGTTCTATCTGCTGTTGCTGCTGGCTCTCTTTACCTGGGCCGGTTCCGGGGCGGCATTCATTCTGGATATCATTCGCGTTCCGGTGCTGACGAGTGCCTGGTGATATCGCTGATCTTTGGGCTGCTGGGCACGGACCATATCTTCAAGGTGTATGGCGGAGATGGCCATGCGGCGCCGCGTTCGCCGGAAGAGGTGATCCAGGCATGGGAGCGGACGCGAGGCGACACTTCTGCGCCGATCGTGATTGTGGCGACGTCGGGCGGGGGAATTCGAGCGGCTGCGTGGACGGCCGAGGTGCTGACCGGCCTGACCGAAGAGTGCGAGACTGCGCCGGATGCGAGCCACTTTGCATCCTCGCTGGTCCTGGTGAGCGCGGTTTCCGGCGGCAGCGAAGGCGCGATGTATTTTGCCGGATCGTATGGCCAGGATGGCAGGCTGCCGCTGGCGGCGCTGGGAGATATCCGGCAGAATGCGTACCACTCGTCGCTGAGTTCGATAGGCTGGGGGCTTTTGTATCCGGACCTGTTGCGTACTGTGCCAGTCGTTGGTATCTGCCGTGACGCAGCTCCATGGAAACAGTGTGGATCGTGGATGGGCGCTGGAGCAGGACTGGCTGAGGGACTGGACGGGTCATGCGTGGAGCACGGAGCCGACGATCGGTGAATGGAGCGACGATGTTGCAAGAGGCACACGGCCGGCGATGATCTTCAACGCGACCGCGGCGGAGAGCGGACAGCGCTTCCTGATGAGCTCGACCACGTTGCCGCCCGATCCACGTTTCGAGCGCGGCTATCTGCCGTCGATTCAGTTTCAGGATGCATTCCAGGGACTGGATCTTTCGGTTGCGGCGGCGGCGCGGCTGTCCGCTTCGTTTGCGTGGGTGTCCCCGATGCCGCGTCCGTCCACAGGCGAAAGCGGTTCCGCGTGCACGTGGGCGACGGCGGGTACTACGACAACTCCGGCGTGGTGAGCGCGATGGAGTGGCTGCTTGCGGCGGGCGATGCGATCAAGGCGCATCCGGTGTACATCGTGCTGGTGGATTCGACGCCGGGGTGGCCGCCGGCGGGCAGGTCTGGACGTGGCAGCGGCAACTGGTGGCGCCGCTGGAGACGCTGCAGTCGGTGCGTACGAGTTCGCAACAGGCGCGAGCACAATTCGAGCTGCAGTTGGCGACGGATTATCTGGCGAGCAAGGGTTTCCATGTGACGCCAGTCCGCTTTCGCTATCCATCGGACCTGCTGACGCCGCTGTCATGGCACCTGACGCCGGAGCAGCAGAAGAACATTGGGCAAGCGTGGGCGAAGCCGAGCGCGGACCTGGTGGCGCAGCGGGATATTTTGCTGCGCGGGCTTCAGTGTCCGGCGTTTCACTCCGAGTGAAGGACGGAGACGAGGTCGGTGCGTGCGGCCGTGCGATGCGGGGATGGTACTGGCGAGTAGGGCGATGGCCGTCATCAGAATCCAGGCGAGCGAGAAGGAGAGGGCGTCGTGCGGCTTGACGCCAACCAGCATGCTGGCTAACAGCTTGCTGAGCGTGAGCGCGACGACGATACCGAGGATGCCGCCGAGGGCGATCAGTCGCGCAGCCTGCGCGACGATGAGGCCGATGAGTCTGCGGCGGGATGCGCCGAGGGCGAGGCGGATGCCCATCTCCTGCGTTCGCTGCGAGACGGAATAGGCGAAGACGCCGTAGACGCCGACGGCGGAGAGGATGACGGCCAGGGCGGCAAAGCAGGCGATGAGCAGCATGATGAGGCGGCGCTGCGCGACCAGATCGGAGACGCGCTGGTCCATGGTCTCGATGTCGAAGAGGGGTTGCTGGGGGTCGACGGCGAGGACGGCTTTGCGCATGGCATTGGCGAGGAGGATGGGGTCGGCGTTGCTGCGGAGGGCGATGTTGACGCTATAGGACGGCTCCTGCGACTCGGGGAGGTAGAACTCGGCTTGCACCTGCTGTTCGAGACCGTTGTGACGGACATCCTGCGCGATGCCGACGACGGTGAGCGTTTCGTGTCGCGTCGGTCCATCGGGCGGATGAATGGTCTTGCCGAGCGCGTTTCCAGTGAAGTATGGCGGGCAAAGGCTCGGTTGACGATGGCGACGCGAAGGGAAGTTGCTGTGTCGTCGACTGGTGAATGCGCGGCCCTGAAGATGGGAGTGCGGACGACGCGGAAGTACTCGGGTGTGACGCTGATGCTGGGGGCAGTTTCCACGCGCTGCTGCCCATTGGAGGTGTATGCGCCGTGGCCGAAAGGCGATGGCGAGTGTCGTGAACTCCTCCGAGCGGCAGCCCGCTGGCGATAGCAGCCGATTGAACGCCGGGAAGCGCCTGGAGCTTCGTGAGCAGATCATCGACGAAGCTGCGCATTGAGTTCGGGCGAGGATGCGGATGCCATCTCGTTGCGGGTGGGGATAACGGGGGCCGCTGAGGAGCGTTGTGCCGGTGAGCGTGTCCGAGGAGTCGAAGCCGGAGTCGTATCGCATGATGTTGACGAAGCTGCGAACGAGCAGTCCGGCGGAGGCGAGGAGGACGACGGCGAGGGCAACTTCGACGACGAGCAGGCTGTGGCGGAGGAGGCGCTGTTCACGCGCCTGGGTGACGCGCATGGCTGCGGACTGAAGAGCGTTGCGGAGATCGAGACGCGTGCCGCTGATGGCGGGAGCGAGACCGAAGAGAAGCGTGGTGAGGAACAGCGAGGCCGATGGTGAAGGCGAGCACCCATCATCGACGTTGATTTCGATGACAGCGCTCAGCTTGCCGAAGGGAAGCTGCACAAGTTGAGCGAATCGTGACGATGACGGCGACGTATCGAGCGTGCCGGTGTGACGGACGAGCGCGGTGATGACGAAGGCGATAACGAGGCCGAGGGCGGCGGCGAGCGAGGAGAGAACGAGGCTTTCTACGAGGAACTGGCGGATGAGGCGGAGGCGCGAGGCACCGAGAGCGCCGCGCAGCGCGGTTTCGTGGCGGCGGGAGACGGCGCGGGCGAGCTGCAGGTTGGCGACGTTGGCGCAGGCGATGAAGCAGCACGGCGGCGACGCAGGCGAGAAGGATGAAGAGCGGCTTGCGATTGTCTCCGGCGATGTGACGCTGCAGCGGCTCGACGATGACTTGTCTCGCGATCTGAGAGGAGACGATCTCGGGTTCAGCGGTGTGTGAGCGCGCCAGATAAAAGGTCTGCAACTCCGCCTGCGCCTGCTCGAGGCTGACATCGGGACGCAGCAGGACGATGGTGCGAACGTCCGATCATGGGTTTGGCGATGGCGATGGTCGTGTCGCGGCTCGAGATCGACGGGAACATAGATGTCCGGCTCGAGTGTGAGATCAGGGAAAGCTGAAGCTGCGCGGCAAGACACCGACGATGGTCTGCAGATTTGCCGTCGAGCGCGATGGATTTGCCGATGATTGCCGGATCGGCGTGGAAGTGGTTGCGCCAAATATGATCGCTGAGGATGACGACCGGCGGCCCATCCGGACGATCTTCGTCCTGGGTGAAGAGCCGGCCGAGCTGCGGGACGATCCGAGCATGGGAAGAAAATTTGCCGTCACGTCAATGCGATGGACGCGCAATGGATCTGCCGGGCCAGTGAGGTTCTGGATCGTATAGTAGTAGTAGCCGGCGAACTGCTCGAAGGACTTCACGCTGGTCTGGCGGCGACGAAATCCGGCGAGGCGAGCACGTCGTAAGTGGAAGCTGGAACGTTTGCGCCGAGATGTACATGAGCCGACCCGCATCGGGATAGGGCAGCGGCCGCAGCAGCAATGCATAGACGGCGGAGAAGATGGCGGTGGTGGCGCCGATGCCGAGGCCGAGCGTGATGACGGCGGTCAGGGTGAAGGCGCGGTTGCGGCGGAGCTGGCGGAGGGCGTAGCGCACGTCCTGCCAGAGGAGTTCGAGGCCGATGCCGGCGCGATGATCGCGTACCGATTGCTTGACCTGTTCGATGCCGCCGAGGTCGGCGAGCGTGGCGCGGCGGGCTTCCTGCGCGGGGATGCCGGCGGCGATTTTTTCGTCGGCGATCATGTCCGCGTAGCTGCGGAGTTCTTCGTCGAGCTGGCTTTCGATTTGTTCTTGCGGAAGAGATTGCGTGACAGAGATTTCAGGCGGGACCAAAGCCGCATCGCGAGCCTCCTACGTTGCCTTGAATGCGTTGGTCATGGCGGTGGACGATCTTCTGCCACTGCTCGGTCTCATGTCCGAGTTGGCGTTCGCCTGATTTGGTGAGGCGATAGAACTTGGCGCGGCGATTGTTCTCGGACTCTCCCCAGAAGGAGGTGAGCCAGCCGGCTTCTTCCAGGCGATGCAGGGCGGGGAAGAGCGAGCCGGGCTTGACCTGAAAGGTGCCGCGGGTGATCTGGTCAATGCGGCGCGAGACGCCGAGGCCATGCAGCTCGCCGGTTTTCAGCGACTTGAGGATGAGCAGATCGAGGGTTCCCTGGAGGAGATTGGTCTGGCTGGGACTCATGCGTTGTCCTATTGACGTTCTATAGAGGAATGCTGCGCCTCGCTCCTATCGAATGTCAATAGGAAGTGGCGAGTATTTGGCAAGAAATTCCGAGATATCCAAAGGTTGCCTGGTTGATTTAAGCTGCGCACGCATATTAGAGGGAGAAAAAATCGATGGCGACCATAGTCCAGCCGCAGCAACCGACACACACGGCCATGCCGCCGCAGCAACCTACGCCGGAGCGCTTTTTCAATGCCATGAATGCGCACCAGCAGACGGAGGCCTTGAAGACGGCCGTAGATCTGGATAGTTTTCACCGCGATTGCCGAAGGCAACACGACTGCCGCAGCGATTGCGAAACGCTGCCGGAGTGCGGAGCGCGGTGTGCGCACGCTGTGCGATTTCCTGACCATTCACGGATTTTTGACGAAGGACGGAACGCAGTATGGGCTGGCGCCGGATACGGCGGTGTTCCTGAACCGGAAATCGCCGGCGTATATTGGCGGCGCCATGGAGTTCATGCTGAGTCCGCGCTCGCGTGAGGCCTTCTCGCAACTGACGGAGGCGGTGCGGCGCGGCGGCACGGCGCTGGGCGAAGGCTCGGTGGTAGCGGAGAATCCGGAATGGGTGACGTTTGCGCGCGCCATGATGCCGCTGATGCGCATGCCTTCGCAGATGATGGCGGCGGAGCTGCGCAAGGGTGGCGAAGCGCACAAGGTGCTGGATATTGCCGCTGGTCATGGGATGTACGGCATCAGCGTGGCGAAGGAGAATCCGGCCGCGCAGGTGTACGCGGCGGACTGGAAGAATGTACTGGAGGTGGCGAAGGCGAATGCGCAGGCGATGGGAGTAGGCGATCGCTATCATCTGATTCCGGGAAGCGCCTTCGAGACGGATTTTGGCAGCGACTACGATCTGGTGCTGGTCCCGAACTTCCTGCATCACTTCGATGTGCCGACCTGCACGACATTCCTGAAAAAGGTGCGCGCCGCGCTGAAGCCCGGCGGCCGCGCTGCGATTCTGGAGTTCATGCCCAATGACGATCGCGTGACGCCACCCACGGCGGCTGCGTTCAGCATGATCATGCTGGTGAATACTCCGAGGGCGACGCGTATACCTTCGCGGAGATCGAGAGCATGGCGAAGAATGCGGGCTTTGCCCGCGTCGGAGCTGCCGCGGGACATCGGCTTCAGCCGGTTGGCGATTGCGTATGCGTGAGCGGCTCTGGGGCCTTCGCGTCGAGGCGTGATCGCAGATCTTCTGCGAGACGGGCGGCTTGGGTCAGCAGGTAGTTGCGTTCGGGAATGCTGGCGGTTTTCTTCGCCGCTGCGCGGTAGTGCGCGATGGCGGCGCTGCGATCTCCGGAGAGCTCGAGCAGATGAGCGCGAACGGCGTCGAGGCGGTGATGGTTGGCGAGGCGGGCGTCGCCGTCGAGTGCGCGGAGCAGATCGAGTCCGGCAGCCGGCCCGTGGACCATGGCGGCGGCGACGGCGTGGTTGAGCATGACCATGGGATTGTCCGACATGCGCTTGAGGAGATCGTAGAGCGCGAGGATCTGCGGCCAGTCGGTGTCTTCCGCGCGGGGGGCTTCGTCATGAACGGCGGCGATGGCGGCCTGCAATGTGTAACTGCCGATAGATCCTTTTGCGAGCGCGCCGGTGAGCAGCGCGGTGCCTTCGGTGATGGCGCGCTGATCCCATAGCGAGCGGTCCTGCTCGTTGAGCGGGACGAGTTCGACCGGCGGGACCAGTGCGCGCGATGCGACGGGCATCGGTGAGCAGCATAAGGGCGAGCAGGCCGGCGACTTCGGCATCGTCAGGGAGCAGCGCGTGGGTGGCGCGTGCGAGGCGGATGGCTTCCGCGGAGAGGTCGGTGCGCTGCAACTCCGGACCGGCGCTGGAGGTGTAGCCCTCATTGAAGATGAGATAGAGCACGTGCAGCACGGCGCGCAGGCGCTCGGCGCGCTCCTTGCTGGAAGGCGATTGGAAGCGGATGCCGGAAGACTTGATGGTGGTTTTGGCGCGTGTGATGCGCTGCGCCATGGTGGATTCCGGCACCAGGAAGGCGCTGGCGATCTCCGCTGTGGTGAGGCCGCCGACAGCGCGCAGCGTGAGCGCGATGGCTGAGGGCGGCGTGAGCGCGGGATGGCAGCACATGAAGAGCAGGATGAGGGTGTCGTCGTGCGCGGTGCCGGAATCGATATCGAAATTAGGGATGACGAAGAGGGATTGCTCCGCGGCCGCGGCGGTCTCGCGGTTGAGCCGGGCATGCTCGCTGCGCACATGGTCGGTCATGCGGCGTGTGGCGACGCGGATGAGCCAGGCAAGCGGATTGTCCGGAGTGCCTTCCTGCGGCCATTGATTGGCGGCTGCGATCAACGATTCCTGCACCGCATCTTCGGCGGCGGAGAAATCGCGAAAGCGATGGAGCAGAACGCCGAGCACCTGCGGCGCGAGGTTGCGCAGGAGGTGCTCGGTGTGGGTGTCCAGCGGATTCGGTGTCACAGTTGTTTCTCCATCAGACAACGAACTCGTCGGGCGGACCGCTCATGACCTGCCGGACTTCGATGGGAATGACGAACGGTTTTCCATCGGGACCGGGTGCGGAGGACGCCCTGGCGGCGATCTCATGGGCGCGCTTCTCGCTGTCTACGTCCACGATCCAGTAGCCGGCGAGAAATTCCTTGGATTCGGGGAAGACGCCGTCGGTGACCGGAGCGCCGTCCTTGCCGACGCGCACGATGACCGCCTGCCGGGGGTCGGCGAGGCCTTCCGCGGCAGCCAGCTCACCGGCCTCGCGCAGGTCCTTGTTGAGACTATGCATGAAGGCCATGTGGTCCTGGATGGCTTTCTTTGGCCACGTGCCCATGAGCTCATAGCCCTTCCTGGGGCAGTTCATCATCAGAATGTATTTCATGGTGTTCTCTCCCTTTCTTGGGGATGCTGGACTTGCAAAGCAGAGAGCAACGAAGGTTTGATTAGATTTCAGCCTTCATTGCTGCTGAGTGGTCATGATCTGCCGCACTTCGATCGGCATGTTCGTCGGGACTCCGCCAGGCCCGGGGGCTGTTGAAAGGCGGCTAGCTATCGCATAAGCGCGCTCGGGCGTTTTGACGTCAACGATCCAGTAGCCGAGGAGAAACTCCTTGGACTCAGGGAAGATGCCGTCGGTGACTGGCAGACCGTCCTTCTCGCCACGCACGACTCTGGCCTGCATCCGGACCGGCCAGGCCATCGTTGGCCACAAACTCTCCGGCGTCGCGCAGTTCTTTGTTGATCCGTGCGAGGACTGCCGTATGCGCCTGCTGGTCGTGATCGGACCATGCTCGATAGGTCCCAACTCCGGGGCTCGTGCCGGTCATCATCAGAATGTATTTCATGGATTTACTCTCCTATTGATTTTCGCGCGTCCTGAGTGCGCGTTCATAGGTAAGTCGGAACTCGGGATGGATTCTCGACATCGCCAGAAAAAAATATGTGGAAGACGCGAGGGCTCATTCGCTGCGGAGGGCCTGGACGGGGTCGAGGTGGGCGGCGCGGCGGGCGGGCAGTGCGATGGCGATGAGCGAGGGGAGGATGAGCAGCGCGAGCGATGCGGCGAGGACGGGCAGCGAGGCGGCGCGGGCGTGGTAGAACTGCGCGCGCAGGGCGTAACCGCTGAGGATGGCGGCGAAGAGTCCGGCAGCAGCGCCCAGCAGAACCCAGCGCGACTCCTGGCTGAGCAGCAGTTGCACGATGGCCGCGCGGGAGGAGCCGAGCGCGAGCCGGATGCCGATCTCTTTTTCGCGCAGCGAGACTTCGTAGGCGAGCAGGCCGTAGGTGCCGAGGATGGCGAGGAAGAGAGCGAGCGCGCCGAAGGCGGCGGCTACCTGCATGAGGAAGCTGCGCTGGGCGACCTGATGCGTCATACGCGTTTCCATAGGCTGCAGGCGGAAGAGCGCGAGGTCGGGATGCCCGCTGGACCAGAGTGCGGCGGACGGTTTCGGCAAGCAGATCCGGCCTGTCAGCAGTACGCAGCACGATGGTCATTGCGGTCTTGGGGTGATCTGCTTCGGGAAAGTAGAGGTTCGGAACGGGTGGGCTGGTGAGATCGAAGTTGTGGATGTCGCCGACGACGCCGATTACGGTGGCCCACGCCTGAATATCGCCGCTCCAAATACGCTTCCCAACCGGATCCTGACCGGGCCACTCCTGGGCCGCGAGCGCGCGATTGACGATGACCACGTGGTTGCCGCCGCTGTCGTCGGCAGTGAAGTCACGGCCGCTGAAGAGGGTCTGGCCAATCACGGCGAAATAACCAGGGGTCACGTGGAAGTTATCAGGCCCATGTTCGTTGTAGTGGTGGCATTGATCAGGATGTGCGTCACTGCAGAAGCCGGTGCGATCGATGGAGCCGCTGATCGGAGGATGATTGGCTGCTGCGACGGCCAACACGCCGGGGATACGGCGAAGGGTTTCGATTGCCTGGTTGAAGAAGAGAGCGGTGCGCGGTCCGTCGTAGCCGGGTGTAACGCTGCTGCCGTGGATATCGACGCCGGCGAGAAGCAGATGATCGGGAGCGAAGCCGAGCGGCTGATGGAGGAGTATCCGGACGCTTGAGATCATCCATCCGGCCCAGGAGACGAGCACCAGCGCGAGGGCGATCTGCGCGGTAACGAGGATGCGGCCTGCGCGTTGGAGACTGGAGCTCGACGAGGCGCCGCGGCTGCTTTGCGTGAGATCTGTGAGCAGGGAAGGCCGCAGAGTCCGGAGAGCGGGTAGAAGGGTGAGCAGAATTGTTACCGCGGCAGATATCAAGACAGCGAACGCGAGTACGCGCGGATGCAGGGCGGCGTGGCCGATACGCGGCATGTGAAGCACGGTCACCTGCCGGACGCCGTGGATGGCGGCTTCGGCGAGCGCCATGCCGGCGAGAGCACCGAGCGCGGCGAGGACGGCGCTTTCGACGAGGAGTTGGTTCAGCAGTTGACGGAGGGATGCTCCGAGAGCGGCACGGGTGGCGAATTCATGATGGCGACGCGTGTTGCGGGCGAGTAGCAGATTGGCGAGGTTGGCGCAGGCGATGAGTAGCAACAGGCCGCAGGCGCCGAGTGTGGTGAGAAGGGCAGCGCGGGTGCCGGTGCCGGCAACGAGATCGGTAAGCGTCAGCAGAATGGGGGCGAACGAGGCAGCGTAGTTTCCGGGGAAGGCTTTCGTGAGGGGCCGCTGGATGGCATCCAGTTCAAACTCAGCCTGCCGTGGCGTAACGCCCGGCCGCAGGCGTCCGATGGCGGCAAAGTCGAAGTCGCCGCGTGCGAGGGGACGCACGAAGGGGTCGCAGCCAACGGGAAGCAGAATTTCAGGATGGTTGAGGGCGTCAGGACCTTCCATCTCCTGCGCGATAGGCAGCACGCCAACAATCTGGTAGGTGTGACGATCGATTTCGAGGGTGCGATTGCCAAGCGAGGATCCGCCCCCAAGACGCTTCCAAAAAGCGCCGCTGACGATGACTTCGGAGTAGCAGTCGCGCTCATTGCCGGTCTGCGCGAAGTCGTGTCCGAGGGAGAGCGGGACGGCGAGAGTGGAGAGGAAGTTCTGTGTGACTTCCATGACCTGGCCGGCTTCGCTGCCGCGAGTGCTGCGCACGGTTGGCGCGGCGCCCTTGTAGCCGGCGATCGACTGGAAGCTTCGGCTTTGCGCGCTGCCAATCTTGGATCGTGGGAATGGAGAGATCCATTCCATGGAGCGCCATTCAGGGCGACGAGGCGATCGGGGTGGGGGAAGGGGAGCGGCTGGAGCAGGACCGCATCGAGGATGCTGAAGATGGCAGTGGTGGCGCCGATGCCGAGGGCGAGCGTGAGGATGGCGGTGACGGCGAAGCCCGGGCTGTTGCGAAGCTGGCGGATCGCGTAGCGGATCGATTGGAGCATGCGCATCTCTTCCCGCCAGTCTAGATGCACGCTGGGTGCCTTTTCGGCTGCTCGGGCAGCAATCGTGGCGGCGACTGGGTGGGTCGTGGTTGAAATGGGAGCACGGCGGCCGGTCGTTACGTCTCTGATGCTGGAGAGTTGCCGGGATCGTTGTCCGGTCGTGGACTTGCCTGTCCGGGATTGGACACCGGATTGGCAGGGATAAGGGGCAGAAATGGGGATTGAAGCGGGGCTGCTGAGTTTCGCGCCTGGTGCCTGGATTGCATGAACCAACGCGGATCGGTGTGCGCCATTTCCGGAGGACCGCGTGTTGAATTTCATCCAGGATCTTCGTTTTGCGTTGCGGCAGATGCGCCGCTCGCCGGGCTTTGTGCTGACGGCCGTCTTAACGCTGGCGCTGGGAGTGGGGGCGAACACGGCTGTGTATTCGCTGCTGGACCAGGCGCTGTTACGGTCGCTGCCGGTACGCAGACCCGAACAACTGGTGGTGCTGAGCGCGCCGGGCAAGGAATGGGAGGGACATACCGGCGACCACGGTGCGGGTGAAGAGAAGTCGTTCTCGTATCCGATGTATCGGGATCTACGGGATCAGGCAAAGGTGTTCGATGGCCTCATTGCGACGTCACCAGCACCGGTGGGAATCGCGCACGATCGAACGTCGGAGGTGGGCGACGCGGAGATTGTAAGCGGCAACTACTTCTCCGTGTTGGGCATTGGGCCGGCGGTAGGGAGATTGCTGTCCCAGCCCGATGATGCGGCGCCCGGAGCGCATGCGGTGGTGGTGCTGAGCCACCACTACTGGACGACGCATTTGGGTGCGGATCGGAACGTTGTAGGGAAGACGATCGCGCTGAACGGGCACAGCTTCGAGGTGATAGGCGTGGCGCCGGAAAATTTTCAGAGCGCGGTGTGGGGGCAGACGCCGGATCTGTTTGTGCCGATGTCGATGCTGGACACGATGATCCCCGGCAAGGGCAAGCGGCTAACGGACCACAAAGATCGCTGGATGAACATCATCGGGCGGCTGCGCGAGGGCGAGACGACGGCGCAGGCAGAGGCGGGCGTGGCGCCGCTGTGGCACGCGCTGCGCGCGGAAGAATTGAAGGCGCTCGGCCACCGTTCGCAGCGGTTCGTCGACGGCTTTCTGACGCATAGCAGGCTGGTGATCGAACCGGGAGCGCGGGGACTCTCCTATAGCCGCAGCTCGTTGGAGACCCCACTGCTGGCGGTGATGGCGATGGCGGGGCTGGTGCTTCTGTTAGCAGGGGTAAATGTGGCGAGCCTGCTGCTGGTGCGCTCGGCGGCGCGGGTACAGGAGTTTGCAGTGCGGTACGCGATGGGTGCGCGGTCCGGGCGCATCCTGCAGCAACTGCTGATCGAAGGCGCACTGATTGGCCTGCTGGGCGGCGCCGCGGGCATGCTACTGGCACCAGCGGCGATGCGGCTGCTGGTGCGCCAGATGACCGCGGTGGACGAGACGAGTGCCTTCCACGCAACACTGGATGGGCGGCTGTTCGCCTTCGGTCTGGGCGTGGCGCTGGCGGTGAGTCTGCTGTTCAGCCTGGCGCCAGCGATCCAACTGCTGCGGCCGGATCTGGTGACCGCACTGAAGCAGAAAGCCGCGACGGCAAGCGGCGGGGTGCTGGGGCTGCGGCGTGTGGTGGTGTCACTGCAGATCGGGCTGAGCGTGCTGCTGCTGGTTGGCGCCGGATTGTTTGTGCGCACGATAGAAAACCTGCGGCATGCGAATGCGGGCTTCAACACGACGCATCTGGTCACGTTTCACATCAGCCCGGTGTTGGCAGGTTACCGGCAGGCACAGATAGCATCGCTGGAAGCGCGGGTGATCGATATGATGCGCGGATTGCCCGGTGTGCAGGCGGTGGCGGCGACCGACGATCCGCTACTCACCGGCAGTAGCCAGGGAGGCAACGTGACGGTTGCGGGTTATACGCCGCCAACGAATGAGGAGTTCGATATTGAAGAGAGCATCGTCAACCCCGACTATTTCCACGCGATGCAGGCGCCGATGGTGGTGGGCAGAACCTTCAACGCAGCGGACGATGCCACCGGACAGCCGGTTGCGATTGTGAACGAGACCTTCGTGCGGCACTACTTCAAAGATGCGATCTCGGCAATTGGACGGCGCGTGGCGAAAGGCGGCGGCGACAAAGATCTGCACTATATGACCATCGTCGGTGTTGCGCGCGACTCGCGACATACTGATCTGCGTGATGCGGGACTGCCGACGCTGTGGACGCCGCTTGGACAGGGAGATGCGCCGGGGCGGCTCCAACTCTACCTGCGGACGGCAGTGCCGCCGGAACAGATGTTCGCCACCGTGCGCGGGGCCATGCGGTCGGTCGATGCCGGACTGACAGTGGCAGACCTGCGAACGATGGACGATCAGATTGAACAGAGCATCAGCAATGAGCGGATGATCGAGGTGCTGGCCTTGTCCTTCGGGATGCTGGCCACTCTGCTGGCGGGCGTCGGGCTGTATGGTGTGTTGTCGTATACGACGATGCAGCGCACGCGGGAGATTGGGATTCGTATGGCGCTGGGCTCGTCGCGGCTGGCCATTACCGCGCTGGTGGTGAAGGAGATGGCGCGGCTGGGAGTGATCGGCGTGGTGGTGGCCGTGCCGTGCGCGATCCTGCTGGGACGCGCGCTGCGGAGCCAGTTATTTGGCGTCTCTGCGGCGGACCCGTTGACGCTGGCTGGGGTAGTGCTGCTGATGGCACTGGTAGGTTTGGCTGCGGCACTGCTGCCGGCGCGGCGAGCGGCGAACGTGGAACCGATGGAAGCCTTGCGCGCCGAGTAGAGACTGCACTCGTCGAAAATAGGTCGAAGCTACTGCATGGCCCTACACTGCCCACAGGGTTTCTGACAGGAGAGTGGCGATGCGGCGGCATCTAGGGGCAGTGGGCGTGTGTGCGTTGGCAGCAACCGCGATCGTGCGGGCGCAGACGGCTGTGTCCATACCGGACAACAGAGTCGTGCGCTACGAGATGAAGCTTTCGGATTTGAAATATGTATACGGCGTGGCCGCGCCGGTGATGCATCTGCGCTCCGGCGACACACTGGAGACGACAACGGCAGACGCGGATGGGCACACGCTGATGGATGTGGGCATGAAGGTAATGGGACCGAATCCGCTGACGGGCCCGTTCTATGTTGACGGCGCAGAGCCAGGCGATACGCTGGCGATCCATTTCGAGCGCGTGGAGGTGAACGCGCCAGTCGGATATGGGACGGCGGGGCCGGGTTTTGGCGCGCTGAACTCGAGCCATTACACGCCGATGCTGGGCGGAGGCATTCCGAAGCGAGAGTGGCGATATGCGATCGACAAGGCAGCGAACACGGCGACCTTCCACGCGGGCGACTCGCCGTTTGAGACGAAGATTCCGCTGCATCCCTTTCTGGGCTGCGTAGGCGTGGCGCCGGCGGATGGTGAGGCGCGCAGCTCGATTGTGCCGGGAGAGTTTGGCGGCAACATGGACGCTCCGGAGGCGAGCGATGGCAATACGCTGCTGCTGCCGGTGAACGTGGCGGGCGCGCTGCTTTACATGGGCGACGGGCACGCCGCGATGGGCGATGGCGAGGTGGACGGCACGGCGATCGAGATCGCGATGAAGGTTCGTGTGCGGGTCGAGGTGCTGAAGCACATGACGATCGAGTGGCCGCGGTTTGAAAATGCGGATTCGATCATGGCGGTGGGCATCTATCGTCCGCTGGACGATGCGCTGCGCATCGCGTTCACGCAGCTCGTGGGCTGGATGCATGAAGATTATGGGATGAGCGAGATGGATGCGTATGAGCTGCTGTCGAAGACAGCGCGCATCCATCTGGACGAGATGGTCGATCCGAATTACGTCGTGGTAGCGCGGATCGACCGGCGGTTTCTGCCGGCGAAGAAGAGCGAAGCCAGCAGAAGATGACCGTCGGTGTCTTTATTTCGTGATGAGGCCGAGCCTTTCTCCGATGACGTCGGCGTATTTGAGGCCCGCGCCGGTGTTGAAGAGGACACAGCGGTCGGTGGGTTTGAGGTAGCCGCTACCGAGCAGGTGATCATAAGCGGCGGTTGCGGCGGCGCCTTCCGGTGACAGCAGGATGCCTTCGTTGCGGGACCAGTCGAGAAGCGACCGGAAGATGGTGTCGTCCGGGATGGCGAGGGCTACGCCACCGCTACTGCGACATATATCGAGGATGATGGTGTCGCCGTAGGCCTTGGGAACGCGCAGGCCGGAGGCAAATGTCGAAGCGTTCTGCCACGCCTCGGATGCGGGTTTGCCTTCGTCAAAGGCGCGGGCAATGGGGGCGCAGCCGCTGGACTGGACGGCGATCATTTTTGGCCGCTTGCCGGGCGCGACCCAGCCGAGCTGTTCCATCTCTTCAAAGGCCTTCCACATGCCGATGAGGCCGACACCGCCGCCGGTGGGATAGAAGACGGCGTCCGGATACTGCCAGTCGAGCTGTTCGACGAGCTCGTATCCCATGGTCTTTTTGCCCTCGACGCGAAAGGGTTCTTTGAGGCTGGAGATGTCGAACCATCCCTCAGCCTGCTTGCGCTCGTTGACGATGCGGGCGCAATCGGAGATGAGGCCATCGACGAGTGTGACCTTTGCGCCGTAGGCGATGCTTTCCATGTGGTTGGCGATAGGGACGTCCTTTGGCATGAAGATGTGAGCCTCCATGCCTGCGGCCGCGGCGTAAGCGGCGAGCGCGCCTGCAGCATTTCCAGCGGAGGGCACGGCGAGTTTCTTCAGTCCATAGTGACGGGCCATGGTGACAGCCAGCGCGAGGCCGCGCGCCTTGAAGGTGCCGGTGGGGTTGGCGCCTTCTTCTTTCAAGTACACGTTACGGTTACGTTTACTCTGGAGTATGGGCGTCCAACCTTCGCCGAGCGTGACCGGCTGGACGGACGGAAGGACCGAGCGATAGCGCCACATGCCTGGGGAGGGCGCGGAGCCGGACTCGCCGGCGATGCGATCGCGGACGGCGGTGCCTCTCGCCGAAGAGAGGTCGTAGCGGACATAGAGGACGCCGGCACAGTGAGGGCATAGGGTCTGAGGAGTTTCGGCTGAGACGATCTGATGGCAGCGGGAGCATTCGAGGTGGGCGATCGGGGGCATGAGAGAAGCGTAGCGGAACGATGCAGTGAAGGCCAGAGATCGCAGGATGCGTGCCCTCAACGAGACGATTGACTCTATCGGCAGAGCCCGCGCTTCCGCGCGTCACGGTAGTATGTGAGCGCATGATGAAGCGTTCGAGATGGCTGCAAGCAGCGGGCGTGGGCGGCGGCTCACTGTATTCGCTGGGTGTTGTTTTGGGCGTCTACGGTGCCGGTCACTCGGCGGTGCTGCGCGCGGTGGCTATGGCGCTGCGGGTGGCAGGCGTGGTGTTGCTTGCGGTGTGGGCGCGGCGCTCGCTGACAGCGTGGATCTTTGTCGCGATGCTGGCCGGAGTGGAGCTTGGCGTCGATGCGCCGGGGCTTGCGGTTCAAAGCAAGGTATTCAGTGACATCTTCCTGCGGCTGATTCGCATGATTGTGGCGCCGCTGATCCTGGGCACCCTGGTGACCGGCATTGCCGGACATGGCAGCCTGCGGCAGGTGGGACGCATCGGCGTGAAGTCGCTGGTGTACTTCGAGGTAGTGACGACGCTCGCGTTGCTGATCGGTGTGGTCGCGATCAATCTTTCGAAGGCGGGTGTGGGGCTGGCAGGCACGGCGCTGCCGAATGCGATGGGGCAGGCAGGCGTTCACACATATGCGCATGGCGTGCTCGAAAATGCCGATTCGCGTGCGGCCCATCCGCCGATGGAGCACGGCTGGCAGTCGTTTCTGCTGAATGCGTTCCCGGAGAACATTGCAAAGGCGATTGCCGATGATCAGATTCTGCAGGTGGCAGTCTTTGCGGTGCTGCTGGGCATCGCGCTCTCGCTGCTGACGGAGGAGCGGCGGCGGCCGCTGCTGGAGCTGGCGGAATCGGTGACGGCGGCGATGTTCGCGATCACCAACATCGTGATGTACGTGGCGCCATTGGGCGTGGGTGGCGCACTGGCGTACACAGTGGGGCAGCGTGGTCTGCTCGTGCTGCTGCCGCTGGCGAAGCTGCTGGGCACGCTCTATGGGGCGCTTGCGGCTTTTCTGCTGCTGGTACTGCTGCCGGCGGCGCTGCTGTTCCGCGTGCCGCTGCGCGGTTTTATCAAAGCGGTGGCGGAGCCGGCGACGATCGGGTTTGCGACGAGCACATCCGAGGCGGCGCTGCCGAGCGCGATGGAAGAGATGGAGCTGTTCGGGGTGCCGCGGCGGATTGTGTCATTTGTGATTCCGGCCGGTTACAGTTTCAACCTTGCGGGGTCCGCGGTGTACCTTGCGCTGGCTTCGATCTTTGTGGCACAGGCGGCGGGCATGCGGATGAGCGTGGGCGCGCAGCTCGCGATGGTCTTTACGCTGATGCTGACGAGCAAAGGTGTGGCCGGTGTGCCGCAGGGCGATGCTGGTAGTTCTGCTGGCGACGGCGTCGACATTTCGCCTGCCGACGGAACCGATTTTTCTGATTCTGGGCGTGGATGCGTTTGCCGATATGGGGCGGACGGCGGTGAATGTGATTGGCAACTGCCTGGCTTCGGCGGTGGTGGCGCGTAGCGAGGGCGAACTGGGTGTCAGCAGTGTTGCGGAAACCACGGTCGATCCAGTGGATGCTTGACTCCACGCGACCACTGATGGAGAGTGGCGGTGCTTCCTCTTTTGTAATTTTAGGAAGACGAGGATTGGACATGCGTCCTGTTGCGGTGGTGGTGTGTGGTTCGCTGCTGTTGGCTGTCGGTGCGGCAGCCCAGTTGAAGGATGGCGTGAAACCGTATGTCAGAGAAGATGCGCCGGTGCTGGTGCTGAACCACATACGCGTTATCGATGGCACGGGCGCAGCGCCGATGGAAGATCAGCGCATCGATATTGAGAACGGGAAGATCACGCGGGTGCAGAGCGCGAAGCTGCGCAATGCGTATCCGCCGAACGCGAAGGTACTGGATCTGACCGGTAAGACGGTGATGCCGGGGCTGGTGGGCATGCATGAGCACCTCTTCTATCCCACGCCGGACGCGGGGCCGGGACGTCAGCAGATGTACGGCGAGATGGCGGATAGCGCGCCGCGCTTGTACCTGGCGGGCGGGGTGACGACGGCGCGCACCACGGGCAGCGTGGAGCCGTATACCGATCTGGCGCTGAAAGCAGCGATTGATGCGGGCGAGACCCCGGGGCCGAAGCTGCTGGTGACCGGGCCGTATCTGGAAGGCACGCCATCCCTGGGGCCGCAACTGCACTCGTTGACTGGGCCGGAGGATGCGGCGCGCACGGTGGACTACTGGGCGGAAGAGGGCGTGACGAATTACAAGGCCTACATGCACATCACGCCCGAGGAGTTGAAGGCGGCGATCGATCACGCGCATGCTCGTGGGCTGAAGGTGACGGGGCATTTGTGCTCGGTGGGATTTACCAAGGCGGCGGAGCTGGGCATTGACGATCTGGAGCACGGGCTGGTAGTGGACACGGAGTTTGCACCGGATAGGAAAGAAGGAGTGTGTCCGGGCCAGCGCGGGCCGATGACGGCGATGGCCAAGAGCCTGGATGTGGACGGGCCTCAGGTACAGGCGATGATTCATACGTTGGTGGAGCATCGTGTCGCGGTGACCTCGACGCTGGCGATCTTCGAGAGCTTTACGCCGAATCGGCCGCCGATGCAGCAAGAACAGGCGCCGAAGGATGCGATGGCCATGGAGGCGTGGTCGGATTTTGCGACGACGCGGGCCGAGATCGCGGAACGCGGGGACAGTTCGAACTGGCCGGCGCTGCTGAAGAAGGAGATGCAGTTTGAGCGGTCGTTTGTGAAGGCCGGCGGACTGCTGCTGGCGGGCTGCGATCCGACCGGCTATGGCGGTATCCTGCCCGGCTTCGGCGATGAACGCGGACTGGAGCTGCTGGTGGAAGCGGGGTTCACGCCAGTGGAGGCGATCCACATCGCGACACAGAATGGCGCTACCTACCTGGGGCAGCAGGAGCACATCGGGAGCGTGGCCGAGGGACGTGCGGCGGATTTGGTCGTTCTCGATGGGAATCCGGCGGAGAAGATTGACGCTGTGGAGACGGTGGAGACGGTGTTCAAGGACGGCGTCGGGTACGATCCGGCGAAGTTGCGGGCTTCGGCGGCGGGGTTGGTAGGGATCCGGTAGCGCTCCGCTGCAGTTTTACATCAGAATGACATTTGCGCTTGCTGGAGGCGGATGCCGGGAGCCTATACTTGCCGGACAGGGCCCACAGGGACCCGCTTCGCCACACCTTTCTCCCGTTCCTTCCCCGGCTTCTCGAATTTTCCTCGTCTGGATTTGTGCCCCTTTCATGGCGTTTGCGCGCGTTCCCTGATTTCTTTCTGAGGAGAAACGCTATGGCTACGACTACCGTTCCGGCAACTCGAGCGATCGATCCGGACAAACTGAATGCATTTCTTGGCCGAGCGGTCGGCGACATGGGCGCCGCGCTGCACTCGGCAGTCGTGCTGATGGGCGACAGGCTGGGACTATTTCGCGCGATGCGCGACGGCACGCCAGTGACATCGCAGCAATTGAGCGAGCAGACCGGGGTTCGCGAGCGCTACGTGCGCGAGTGGCTGAAGGCGAATGCCGCGAGCATGTACGTGGATTACGACGCGGCGACGGACACCTACAGCATGAATCCGGAGCAGGCATTCGCGCTGGCAGAGGACGATACAGCACTGGATCTTCCGGGCTTTCATTACATGTTGGCTTCGCTTATGCGCGACGAAGAGAAGTTGACCGATGCGTTCCGTGAGGGGCGCGGATTCGGTTGGCACGAACACGACAAAGACTTGTTCGTGGGCTGCGAACGCTTCTTTCGGCCCACCTATCTGATGCACCTGGTTGCGGAGTGGCTCCCGGCGCTGACGGGCGTAGAAGCAAAGCTGAAGGCCGGAGCAAAGGTCGCAGACATCGGCTGCGGGCACGGCGCGTCGACGCTGTTGATGGCGAAGGCGTATCCGAAATCCAAGTTCACCGGCTTCGACTATCACGACGGGTCCATTGAAAGTGCACGCGCGTCGGCAAAGCGGCAGAACCTTGGAGACTCGGTGAGGTTCGAAGTATCGGCCGCGGCGGCGATCCCCGGCGATGGCTACGACCTGGTGACGTGCTTCGATTGCCTGCACGATATGGGCGACCCCGTGGGTGCGGCGAAGCACATCAAGAAGGCGCTGGCGCCGGGCGGCACCTGGATGATCGTCGAACCGATCGCCGGTGACGATACGGCATCGAATCTGAACCCGGTAGGGCGGATCTACTACTCGGCATCTACGCTATGCTGCGTGCCTGCATCGCTGTCTCAGGAAGTCGGGTTGGGACTAGGCGCGCAGGCGGGAGAGAAGCGCCTGCGCGAGGTGCTGCAAGAGGCAGGTTTCTCGCAGGTACGCCGTGCGGCGGAGACGCCGTTCAACATGGTTCTGGAGGCGCGGGTCTAGCTGATGTTAGACGGCTTTCTGCGGGAGCGCGGCCTTTTCCCTACGAAAAGGCCGCGTCCACTCCAGCCTTGATTGGATTCGGGACGTCCGCTTAGGTCCAGGCCTCAAGCAGACGGCGGAGCAGGATGAGTTCGCCCAGATGATAGGCGTTATGGTCGGCGATCATCAGCAGGTCGTCGAGCAGGACACTATCTGCGCCTGGCCGCGTCCTGCCATAAAGATCAGCGTGGCCGATGACGTCCGCTAGCGCCTTCTGGTCTGCGCGGAAGGCGGCGATGCTTGCGTCCCAGGAGTCGTTTTTACGTGGAGCTGCCGTGGGCGGCCAGTATTCGTCGGGAAAACCGAGTGCGCGGTGATTCGCATTGCCGATCCGGTTGAGCACATCGCGTTGCGTGATGCGCATGTGCTCCAGCACCTGCCAGGGCGTGTGAGCCGCCCCTGCCGCTTGTTTGCCGTGAAGTGCGGCGGGAAGGTTGGCGACAGCAGCATCGAAGTTTGCGTGGGCGGATTCACTATTGAGCAATGCGGCCAGGTGTTGGCGCAGCGGCTGGTCATCTGGCATGTGAAATTTCCTTTCCGGATTGAGAGGATTCGCGGACACGTCGGGCGTGGAACTCGCCTTCCAGACGCCAGGTGACGCCATCCGGTTCGAGCGCTTCGCCGATCCAGCGGAATGAGTCTGGGGTGATGGCGATGAAGTTCCAGCGGATTGGCGTGCCGTCCTGATGGGTGCCGATCTGGACAATGTCCTTGCCGATCCGGCGCCCGATGAGTTCGTCGCGCTGTCCGGTGACGGGGTTGATGTAGGTAATGCGCCAGGCCGCGATGGATGCATCCCAGACGCGCAGTGTGGTGCCGTACATGTTTCTTTCCCGCGTGAGCTGCGCATGATCGCGGGGGCGCGATGGCATGATCCAGAGATCCTGCACGGCCCGGCCTTCGAGCGCGCGGAAGGCATGCACTTCACCCTTGAGGCCGAGCGCAGAGACGTTGACGCGGTAGTGGCGCACGTCCAGCTCCCAGCTTCCGACGAGCCATCCGTAGAGGTCGTCGGCTTCGGAGATTTCGGGCGCGCGGTGCCGGGCGACGAGCGCGCTGATGGCTTCAGTAGCGGGATCGATTTCGGTTTCCATCATCGTTTTCGTCATCGTTACGCTCCTGTGATCATCGAACAGGGTATCGAGTGCGATCGAGCACTTAAGGTTGTTGTACGGCGGGCGGGAGCGGGAATCTTGGCAGAAATTGCTGCGGCATTGGAGCAGGCGGTGAAGCGGCGCGCGGCGGAGGGAACTCCGGGTGGAACGGCGGGGCGCGTTCTGGCGCGGGGAGCGGGCTGGTCGGTGGCGGATGTGGTGTGCACCGCAGGCCCGGAAGATCGGCCGTTTGAAGAGCAGCATCGGAACGTCTGCGTTGCGGTAGTGGCGGCAGGCAGCTTTCAGTACCGCTCGCATGCAGGACGCGTGTTGCTGGCTCCGGGGTCGCTGTTGCTGGGCAATGCAGGGCAGGCCTACGAGTGTGGACACGAACATGCGAAGGGCGACCGTTGCATCTCATTCTCCTACGCGCCGGAGTACTTTGAGCGGGTGACGGCGGATGCGGGAGCGGGTATGGCGATGTTTCGAGTCGCGGCCGTGCCACCGGTGCGTGCGATGTCGCCGACAGTGGCGCTTGCGTGTGCCGGGCTCACGAGCAGTGTCGCAAAAGACCTCGCGTGGGAAGAATTGGGCGTGCGGCTGGCGGTGGACTCGCTGCAATTGGCCAACATGCGCGGTATCCGTGAAACGCTGCCGAGCGCCGAGGCGCGCGTGACGCGGGTGGTGCGCATGATCGATGAAGGTCCGGATGCGGAGCACTCGCTGGCGCGCATGGCAGAAGAGGCGCGGCTGAGTCCATATCACTTTCTGCGGATATTTGAGTCTGTGGCGGGGCTGACGCCGCATCAGTACGTGATCCGGATGCGGCTGCGTCGCGCCGCCGTGCGGCTAGTTCAGGACGCGGCGAGTGTGCTCGACATTGCGTTCGACTGCGGCTTTGGAGACGTATCGAACTTCAATCGCAGCTTTCGCGCGGAATTTGGCATGAGCCCGCGCGCCTTTCGGCGGCAAGAGCAACGCGAAAGCGGCGGGTATGTGTCCGCTTGCGGACAGGCGAGTTCCATCAGCGAACAAATGGAATCCTCACCGTTGCGGTGACGCATTGATTTCAGGCGCATTGCCGCGTCTGCGATTGGACCGGGACGTGCATTTCTCCCCCTCGAGTTTTCCTTTACGAGGCCTGCATGCAGCGTTTCCTTGGCTATTTCCGTTTCGGCTTCCGCCAGTTGCGGAAGAGTCCTTCGTTTGCGATTGCGGCGATCGTGACTTTGGCACTGGGGATCGGGGCGACAACCGCGATCTTCAGTCTGGTGAATGCGGTGCTATTGAAGCCGCTGCCGTTCCCGGAATCGGACCGGCTGATGTCGATCAAGCAGGAGGACCATTCCCTGGGTGCTCCGGCTCCGGAATCGCTGAGCTATCCGGACTACTTTGACTGGCGGGCGGAGAACCGGACCTTGCAAGGTCTGGCGTCTTTCCGGAGTTCGACCGAGACGCTGACCGGAGTGGGCGAGGCGCAACAGCTCAACGGCCAGGTGGTCTCGTCGAATTTCTTCCAGGTACTGGGTGTGGCTCCGATGCTGGGACGGGATTTCCGGTGGGATGAAGAGCGCGCAGGCAATCGCGCGGTGATGCTGAGCTACGGGCTGTGGCAGTCCCGCTTCGGCGGGGATCGGCGCGTGGTGGGCCGGCAGGTCGTGCTCGATGGCAAGCCATCCACGGTGGTTGGCGTGATGCCGGCGAGCTTTCATTTTCCGCTGAGCGATACCAGCATCGATGCGTGGTACTCCATCGCAGCAGATGCGGAGGGCCGCTCTCCGGCAACTCAGCAGCGCGGACAGGATCAGTTGGACATCGTGGGCCGGCTGAAGCCAGGCGTAAGCATGGAGCAGACGAAGGCGGACCTGAGCAGCGTGGCGCGGGACCTGGCAGCGCGATATGCGGATTCGAATAAGTGGTATACGACAGCGACGATTATGCCGGAGCTGCAATACCAGGTGGGCGACACGCGTCCGGCACTGGAGCTGCTATTCGGCGCGGTGGGGCTTCTGCTGCTGATCGCATGCGTGAACGTTGCAGGGCTACTGCTGGTGCGCAGCTCGCGGCGCAGCGGCGAAATCGCATTGCGCAGCGCATTGGGTGCAAGCCGCGGCGAAATTGTGCGGCAACTACTCGCCGAGTCTGTGGTGCTCTCGCTGATCAGCGGGCTGGCGGGGATCGCCCTGGCGAGCGCGATTCTGAAAGAGGTTGTGGTGCTGTTTCCGCAGGCACTCCCCCGGCTGGGCGATATGTCGATCGATCTTCCAGTGCTGGCGTTCGCGATGGGAGTTTCGGTCCTTACGGGTATTTTGTTCGGAGTGGTGCCGGCGATGCGGGTCTCGTCATTGGCGCCGGCGCTGGCGCTGCGCGATGGCACCCGCACGGTGACGACCGGGCGTGGGCACCACCGGTTGCAGACATGGCTGGTGATTGGGGAGACGGCCCTGGGACTGGTGCTGCTGGTGGGCACAGGGCTGGTGATCCGCAGCTTCGTGAGCATCCTGCGAGTCGATCCCGGATTCGATGCGCACTATGTGCTGTCGGCGCGGTTCACCTTGAGCGACGTGAGCTATTCGCATGACCGGAAGATTCAGTTTCTGGAGGACCTTCTCTCGCGGCTCAATGCGCTGCACGGAGTGACGTCGGCCTCCGCCGGATGGCCGCTGCCGATGTCCGGCAGCAATGCATCGATTTCGTTCACAGTGGAGGGCCATCCGGTGGCGAAGAGCGATCATCCGAGCGAGGAGCTTGGCGTGGCACTTCCCGGCTTTTTCGAGACGATGCGGATTCCGCTGATTGCCGGAAGGACCTTCAGTGGAATGGACCGAACGACGAGCATGCCGGTTGCGATCATCGACCAGGCATTTGCGAAGAAGTATTTCGCTGGAGTGAATCCGATCGGCCGGCACATGACAGCGGATCTGGGCGATGATGTCGTGAACCATCCGGTGCGCGAGATTGTGGGCGTGGTGGGAGATATCAAACAATTTGGATTGACCGCCAATGCTGCGCCGCATTATTACCTGCCCTGGACGCAGGCACTCGTCACGACTCCGTATCTCATCGTTCGCACGACCGGCGATCCAGCGAAGCTGGAACATGCGTTGAAGGCGACGATTGCGGGGATGGACGCGAATATCCCGACGTATCGCGTACACCCACTGGAGCATTACGTATCGCAGGCGGTGGCGCCGGCACGCTTCCAGGTGCTGCTGTTGACGAGCTTCGCAGCAATTGCGCTGCTACTGGCCGCTGTCGGATTGTATGGCGTGCTCGCATACATCGTGCAGCAAAGGGCGCTGGAGATTGCGCTGCGCCTTGCGGTAGGCGCGCAACGCGGCGACGTGCTGCGCATGATCCTGAAGCGTGGGATGACCCTGGCGGCGATCGGCGTTGCGGCGGGACTGGCGATCTCGTTCGTGGTCACGCGGTTTATCGCGACACTGCTCTATGGAGTAAAACCGTTTGACGCGCTGACCTTCGGAGCGATGTCGCTGGTGCTGCTGGCGGTTGCATTCGTTGCGAGCGTGGCGCCTGCCTACCGGGCTGCGCAGACCGATCCGATGACGACGCTGCGCACGCAGTAAAGCGGCTTCCCGGACCGGAAAGCCGCTCTATCTTTCATGGAAGAAGTTCAGGCGGCGGCGTCCGCACCCGGTTGTGTTGCCTTCGCGGCATGGATGTTCTTTGCGAGTCCCAGCTTGCCCAGCAGCCAGATACCGTAGTAGTTCACGTCGAACTCATACCAGGTGAGTCCATGGCGTGCCGACACAGGATGGGCGTGATGGTTGTTATGCCATCCTTCGCCGCCGGTCAGCAGGGCGACCCACCAGTTGTTCCGCGAGTCGTCACGGGTGGCGAAGCGCCTGGAACCCCACATATGCGTCGCTGAATTGACCAGCCATGTGGCGTGCAGCCCCAGCGTGACGCGAAGGAAGATTCCCCACAGTACCCAGGGCCATCCTCCGATGGCGAGGAGTGCGAGTGCGAGCACCACGAGCGGAACCCAGTGGTAGCGATTCAGCCAGAGGTAGAAGCGGTCCTTCTTGAGATCGGGTACGTACCTGGCGAGCAGCGCGGGCTCCCGGTCGGCGCCTGCCCCGTGAATGACCCAGCCTGCATGAGACCACCATGCGCCCTCG
Organism: uncultured Acidobacteriaceae bacterium; assembly: GCA_963750845.1. Lineage (GTDB taxonomy): Bacteria > Acidobacteriota > Terriglobia > Terriglobales > Acidobacteriaceae > KBS-83. Next base: position 183,708 of record CAVVSP010000026.1, on the reverse strand, counting down.
CGCGGCGTGTGCGGATCGCCAGGCCGGTCTGTGATCTGGTGATGCACACGATGGGTGGCGACCCATACCAGCGGGCCGCCTTCCAGACTCAGCGTCGCGCAAACCGCCAGAACATGCTCCAGCCATTTCGGTGTCTTGTATCCGCGATGCGTCAGCAGGCGATGGTAGCCCATGCCGATGCCGAGATTGATGGCAACAACATGCAGGACAATCATGAGAAGCAGCACATGCCAACTGAAGAAGAACAACGCTGCGACTGCGCCTACGTGAAAGAGCAGCATGAAGCTGAAGATGGTCCAATTGAAGACCCGCGTCTGTGCGTCGCGGCTGAGAGCCTGTGGCTCATGCGCCGGTACTTTCGCGTGGGCTGTAGCGGGGCTTTGGGGGTGGAGCGCCCGGCTGGAGTCAACAGTATTGGTCTCATCGGCGAGAACGGGGGAAGTCGGTGCTGCAAAAGTCGCCATGCTTCTAGAATCAAGCTCAAACGGCTTGGCTTTTGTCGCAGTTTTGTAATTGCGTCCGATGGCAACCAAAACCGTCCCGAATGAGTGGCATTTTACTAAAACTTCACACATCTAACCGGCTGGCGGAAGGCGCAGGTCGATGTAGTGACGGTTACGCTCCAGACAAAGTGCTTCGACGACGAGTTCGTGGTCGTCTCGCTGCGGGAGGCCCGAAACGGTAACCGATCCGATAATGCCGGTACCCGCGATCGTGATGGGAAATGCTCCGCCATGGCTTGCGTAATCGGTCGCGGGCAATCCGTACTTCTCCTGCAATGTCGTGTTGCGTGCTTTGAGCGCAAGGCCGATTGCGTAGCTGCTGCGATGAAGACGCGCGACGAGATTCGCCTTACGTCGGGCCCATTCGGCGTTGTCGGGCGAGGTGCCGTGCAGTGCCGCGTAAAAGAGCGGCGCGCCCGCCTGATTGCCGAGGTGCGGGGCGAAGCGGCGAATGTCGATGACAAGGGATAGCTGGCGTTCTACGGCCAGCTCGCGCAGCGTGGAGCCAAGCTGCCAGGCGTCGTCCTCATTGAAGGAGGTCCACTGCAGCTCGCGCTCCTGGCGGGCGATGCATTCGAGATCATCCTCTATTTGTGCCATGTTTTCCCCTCCTATTTCAGAAGCACACCAACGATCGAAGCTGACATGAGATTGGCCATGGTGCCGGCGAGCATGGCGCGCAGGCCGAGACGCGCGAGTTCGTTACGACGTTCCGGGATGAGTGCGCCGATGCCGCCAATCTGGATGCCGATCGAACTGAGGTTGGCGAAGCCGCAGAGCGCGAAGGTGGCGATAGTGAAAGAGCGCGGATCGAGCGTACTCTTGAGCGCGCCGAGATTGGAAAAAGCGATGAGCTCATTGATGACCATGCGGGTACCGAGTAGGTTGCCGACGATGGGAGCCGAGTGCCAGGGAATGCCGATGAGCCACGCGATGGGTGCAAAGACCCAGCCGAGAACTTCGTCGAGCGATGTGGGGAAGGGGATGTGGTGGGGGCTGAGCCAGTTGTGCACGCCGCCAAAGATGCCATTGACCAGCGCGATGAGCGCCACGAAGGAAACGAGCATGATGGCGACGTTGAAGGCGAGGCGCCCGCCGTCGATGGTGCCGCGTGCGACGGCGCCGAGGAAGTTTTCCTCGCGATGTTCTTCCGACTCGGGCAGATGCACGTGGCCGAGGGTGTCGGGTGTCGCGGTTTCGGGAACCAGCATCTTGGAGACGAGGATGGTGCCGGGCGCAGTCATGATGACGGCGGCGAGCAAATGTTTGGCGTCGATGCCGTACAGGATGTATGCCGCCATGATGCCGCCGGAGACGTGCGCCATGCCGCTGGTCATGACGGTCATCAGCTCGGAGCGGGTGAGATTCGCGAGGAACGGCCGAATGGAGAGTGGTGCTTCGGTCTGGCCCATAAAGATGGATGCCGCGACGTTGAGCGATTCCGCGCCGGAGATCCCCATGGTTCGCTGCATGCACCACGCGAAGCCGCGGATGACGAGCTGCATGATGCCAAGGTAGTAGAGCGCGGCGAAGAGCGCGGAGATGAAGATGATAGTGGGCAGCACCTGGAAGGCGAAGATGGAACCGTAGGAGGAGTGCCGTTTTCCGAATTCGCCAAAGATAAACTCCGAGCCGGCAAAGGAGTAGCTGAGCAGCTTGTTGACGCCGCCACCGGCTCGGGCCATGGCCTCCTGGCCGAAGCTCCAGCGCAGGACGAGAAAGGCGAACGCGATTTGCAGGCCGACGCCCCAGGCAACGGTGCGCACGCGGATGGCGCGGCGGTTGGTGGAGAAGAGCCATGCCAGCAGCAGCATGGTAAGCAGGCCAAGGATTCCGGTGAATCGCGCCAAAAGGTTAGTCCTGAGGAGATGGGGTCTAAATCGAGGTCTGGGTCAGAGTATCGCGGGTGAGTACCTCATGCACCAGCGGCGTGGGGCGGGGCGGTGCGTCGGCGATAAGGATGGCATCCGCGATCATGCTTTCCGGCACGGGGAAGTGCTGTGCGTCATCGGCGAAGAGCGTGCAGAGCGGATCGCCGGCGCGGATCTGCGTTCCGAGCTTCGCATGAAGCTCGATGCCGGCGTGGGCTGATACCGGATCACCGAGCTGAGTGCGGCCAGCACCAAGCCCCTGGACCGCCCAGCCGATGGAAGTGGTGTCCATGGAAAAGACGAAGCCGGAACGGGAGGCGCGCAGCACCCGCTGCTGCGCCGGCTTGTGGGCGAGAGCGGCGAGGTCGCCGCCCTGAAGGGCAACCATCTGCTCGAACCGGCGCAGGGCGGAGCCATCGGCGAGCAGGCTTTCGGCGCGCGCGCGGCCCTCCTGCGCAGTGTTGCCGACGCCGGTGAGGAAGAGCATCCAGCCTGCAAGCAGGAGAGAGAGCTCGCGCAGGTCATCGCTGTTTCCGTTGCGCTCCCCGCGAAGGAGCGCGAGGGCTTCGAGGATTTCGACCGAGTTGCCGGAAAAACGTCCCAGCGGCTGTGACATATCGGTGAGCACCGCGGCCGTTCGAGTGCCGGAGCCTTCGCCAATTTCGACCATGAGGCGCGCGAGGAAGCGAGAGACGGCCGGGTCGGGGAGAAACGCGCCGGATCCGGTCTTCACGTCGAGCACGAGCGCATCGAGGCCGGCCGCGAGCTTCTTGCTCATGATGGAGGCGCAGATGAGGTAAGGGCTTTCCACTGCGCCGATATGATCGCGCAGAGCGTAGAGGCGGCGGTCGGCGGGGACGATGTCGGCGGACTGACCGACGATCGAGCAGCCGGCCTGGTCGAGCACCATCCGTATCTCTGTGGGTGAGAGCGTGGTGCGGTAGCCGGGGATGGTTTCGAGCTTGTCCAGGGTGCCGCCGGTATGGCCGAGCGCGCGGCCGCTCAGCATGGGGACGCGCAGGCCGGCAGCGGCGGCGATGGGCGCCACGAGGAAGGATGTTTTGTCTCCGACGCCCCCGGTGGAGTGCTTGTCCACGGTGGGACGCGCTGCGCTGCCGTCGGCGGGGCGGCGCAGATCGAGCTGCACGCCGGAGGTGCGCATGGCCTGGGTGAGCGCGTGTACCTCGGCCGGCTCCATGCCGCGCAGGAATGTGCCCATGAGGAAGGCGCTGAGCTGTGCGTCGTCGATGGAGTCGTTGGCGGCTCCGCGGGCGATGTGCGTGATCTCGGCTGCGGTGAGGGCGTGGCCGTCGCGCTTGCGGCGAACGATGCTGGCGGTGTCGAGTGCGGGGGGAGATTCTTCAGGATTAGTCGGCATGTGCGAGATTGAAGCCGAGTGGGAAGAGCTCGGCGAGTGTGAGGGACTGGATGCGCGTTTCGGGTGTGCCGTTGAAGGGGAAGAGGACAATCCCATCGGGCGGCATGAACTCTGCAAGCACTTGGCGGCAGGCGCCACACGGTGAGCTAGGTGCGTTGTTGAGGTTGGTAACGGCGACGGCATGGATGCGCAGTTTGGGCCCGTATTGCGCCATGGCACGTACGACTGCGGATCGTTCAGCGCAGATAGACAGTCCGTAGGAGGCATTTTCTACATTGGCGGCGGTAACGATCTCCCCTCCTTCGAGCAGTAACGCCGCGCCGACGCGAAAGCCGGAGTATGGCGCATACGCGTGATGTGCGGCCTGCTGCGCGGCCGCGATCAACTCCGCCTGCTGCTGCGGCGAGATCGTGATGGGCGACGGTGTCATCGATTCGAGGCTACTGAGCGGCAGAGTCGCTTGCAACTGTTTGGACGCAAGAGCGTGCGCGGTTGAGCAACAGGTCGCGCTCGCGGGCGTTGCGTGCGAGCGAGGCGGCACGCTCAAACTCAGGCTGAGCTTCGGCGAGCCGGCCAAGGCGGAAGAGCAGTTCTGCACGCACGCTGGGAAGGCGATGGTAGTTGGCGAGCGAGGGCTCTGCAGTGAGTTTGTCGACCAGCGCAAGACCAACCTCGGGACCGAAGGCCATGGCAAGTGCGACGGCGCGATTGAGCTCCACGATAGGCGATGGTTGACGCTGCGCGAGCGTCTCGTAGAGAGTAGCGATGCGCTGCCAGTCCGTCTCTTCTCCGGTGCGCGCGCGCGCGTGGCAGGCGGCGATGGCGGCCTGCAGCGTGTAGGGGCCGGGCCCGCTGTGCAGTTTGGAGCTCAACTGCTCGGCCCGTCCGAGTGCGGTCAAGCCGCGATGGATGGCTAACTGGTCCCAGCGGCTGCGGTCCTGATCGAGCAGCAGGATGGGCTCGCCTGCGGGGCCGAGGCGCGCGGCGTGGCGCGAGGCCTGGATTTCCATCAGGGCGACCAGGCCGTGTACTTCCGGCTCCTGTGGTGCAAGACCGGCGAGGATGCGGCCGAGGCGCAACGCATCTTCGCAGAGCGCGGGGCGCAGCCAGTCTTCACCGGCAGTGGCGGAGTAGCCCTCGTTAAAGATGAGATAGATCACTTCGAGGACCGAAGAGAGGCGTGCGGCGCGATCGAGGCCGGTGGGAACCTCGAACGGCACATGCGCTTCAGCAAGCGTGCGTTTGGCGCGCACGATGCGCTGCGCAATGGTGGGCTCCGGCGTAAGGAAAGCGCGGGCGATCTCCGGCGTGGTGAGGCCGCCGAGCAGGCGCAGTGTGAGGGCGACCCGCGACTCCGGCGAGAGCACGGGATGGCAGGAGATGAAGACGAGGCGGAGGAGGTCGTCTTCGATGTCGCCATCTGCCGCGGCGGCGAGGGCCGTGGCGAAGTCGGCGAAGGAGCGCTGCTGTTGCTCCTCCAATTCACGGGCGAGCTCTTCATGCTTGCGTTCGAGCCGAGTGTTACGGCGCAGCAGATCGATGGCGCGATGCTTGGCTGCGACCATGAGCCATGCACCGGGATTTTGCGGCACGCCGGATTCCGGCCACTGCTCGAGTGCGGCGACCAGCGCATCCTGCGCCAGCTCCTCGGCGATGCCGACATCGCGCACGATGCGTGTGAGCCCGGCAATGACACGCGCGGACTCCATGCGCCAGACCGCATCGATGGTGCGGTCAATCTGGCTGCGGTCCATCTCGGTAGTAGGCGGCACGTCTGGTTTCACAGCCGGTGGTTTCGCAGCCTGTTTCACAGCATGGATCAGAGCATCTTTCGCGGTGTGGGTGCAAACGCGAAGAATTTCGCCGAGCTCTATTCTTCGGGCGCTTCCAGCACAGGCCGGATCTCGAATTCAGCCTCCGTACTCGGGCCGCACAGCGTGGGGCAGCGCTTCATCCAGGCGATAGCTTCTTCCCGGGAGGCGACGTCGAGAATATTTACGCCGGCAATGAGCTCGTTGCTCTCGGTAAATGGACCATCGACGGTGCGGAACTTGCCATTGGACATGCGGAGACGGGTGCCGTTGGCGCTGGGCTGCAGGCGCTCCACCGCAACGAGCACGCCGGCCTTGCGCATCTCGTCGTCGAATTGCTGCATGGCGGCTACCAGTTCAGGATCGGGGGCACCGGATTCCATCCACTTTTCGGTTTTACGTAGATACAACAAATCGCACGGGAACGTACCTCCTGGCAGTTTTCTTATTTTCGCAAAGGCAGCAAGGCGAGCAAACGAGATTCGCGCAGGCAGAGGCCAGCCCACATCAATATGCCGACATAGACCGGAAAAAGCACATAGCCGAAGAGCGGATTACCAACGCGCAGCTGTACAGAGATAGCGCCACCCAGATAGCCGGTAAGCAGGATCGCGCCCAGAACCGATGTGGCGGGTATGACATAGAGCACCGTGCAGACGAGCAACAGGATGCCAATCGCGCTCAGCAGGCTGGTTTGAAATCCAAGCTGCGTCATGGACTGGAGCACCTGCGGAGGAATGGGGCGGATGAACTTGAAAACGATATCCATGATGAGAAAGAGCACCGTCAGCGTGCTGAGAATGCGGCCGGTGAGAAGCCGCGACTTTGGAAGGCGCAGCGGTGTCGACGGATGCAGGCATAGCGGATTCCTCGCGATGTGTTGTTGTGACTGCGGTGGATGATATCCGCGCCCCTCCTGCAAGAGGAGCGCGGCGGTTGGATCAGGCGTTTCGCGTCTGCATCTCGGTAAAGCCCTCGGCCGCCTTCTGTACTTCGGCAGGGAAGTCGGTCATCTCCTGTATCTGGCGGATTTCGATGACTTCGTTCGGGGAGGCCGGGCAGCGCGAGGCCCATTGGATCGCCTCTTCTTTGGATTTCACCTGGATCATCCAGAAGCCGCCGAGCACCTCTGTTGCTTCGGCGAAGGGCCCGTCCGTCACCTTCGGCTTGCCGCCGGCAAAGCTGACGCGCGCGCCCATGGAGGGCGGGTGCAGGCCCTCCAGCGCGAGCAGGATGCCGGCCCTTTGCAGCTCTTCGTTGTACTTCATCATGGCTTCGACGGCCTTGGCCTCCGGCAAGGTGCCGGGTTTCGCCTGCTCGTAGCCCTTCGGAATCATCAGCATCATGAATCGCATGATTGGTCTCCTTTTCTCGGGGGAGTGAATGGTAGTGGTCTGCCGGCGCCGATCATTACCGGGAATTGGAGCAGGTATCCGCCTCTGTCATCAGTGGACGGATCGTCACCTGACCATCGCCGGCAACCTTCAGAAAACGCTTGGATGACTCGATGGCGGCATCTTTCGAGGGCACCTCGAGGATGGCAAAGCCGCCGATGATCTCCGTGGACTCGATGAATGGGCCGTCCGTGATGGTGACCGTACCCGACGTCTGAACGACGCGCGCGCCCTGCTGAAGAGGAGTGAGCCCGCCGGTGGCGACCAGTTCGCCGGATTTCATCGACTCTTCGATCAGCTTGTTCATCTGGTCCATGTATTCCTTGCTGGGCGGCCCGGCGTGAGCACCAGGGGCTGGCGTGTAGAACGTGAGGAATTGCATCTTCTTTGTCTCTCCTTGTGGCTAGGATGGAGCTTCCAGCCATGCTGCCTGGAAAGCGTCTCTATCCATACGTCGAACGGGTTGTTGAGGAATCGACAGGGCTCTTAAGATTTTTTCAAGGATGTCAACCGAAGACCCCGTATCCCGTCCGGCATTCTAGTGGGATGGATGTAGCTCGCGCTGCCGTCTGGGCGCAGCTACACCTCATCGTGACGAAAGCCGCCTTTTGCGATGTGGAGGGGGCGATTGGCAGCAAAGCAGGTATCCCCGGCGGGGAAATGGCCGTCTGAGCAACGAAGCGGAATGGCGGAAAAGAAAACAACCCGGAAGCCGGCAGCCGAAACGAAGGAGCAGCCAGCCCGCGAGGATGTGCTGGGACTGTTCCATCCGGTGACGGCGGAGTGGTTCCGTGCGGTCTTTGACCGTCCGACGTCGCCACAAGTGCTGGGCTGGCCGGCGATCGCACGCGGTGAGCATACGCTGATCCTGGCGCCGACCGGTACGGGCAAGACGCTGACGGCATTTCTTTGGTGCCTGAACCGGCTGATGCTGGAGCCGGCGCCGGCAGGCCCGTCAGCATGCCGCGTTATCTATATCAGTCCGCTGAAGGCGCTGGCGGTGGACGTGGAGCGCAACCTGCGCGCTCCGCTGGCTGGCATAGCGAACATGGCGCGGCGGGCGGGTGTAGCGGCACGCGAGCCGGAAATAGCGGTGCGCACCGGTGATACATCGCAGAAGGACCGCGCGCTGTTTCGCCGGCATCCGGCAGAGATCCTGATCACCACCCCGGAATCGCTGTACCTGTTGCTGACCTCGGATGCGGCGGCGGGACTGCGCAACGTCGATACCGTGATCGTGGATGAAATTCACGCGCTGGTGCCGACGAAACGCGGCGCGCATCTGTCACTGTCGCTGGAACGTTTGCAGGCGATTACGGAGCGGCCCTTCCAGCGCATTGGGCTATCGGCGACGCAGCGGCCGCTGGAGGAGGTGGCGCACTTCCTGGCCGGAGCCGAGGGTGCGAATGCGTCCGTGGGTGCACCCTGAACCGCCTGAACAAGCAGCGTCCGAGCTGGCTCACGAGATGGAGGCCGGCTTTACCCGGGACGAAACGGCCGAAGCGATGGCGGCACGCGAAGAGCAGGTCGTTCGCTTCCGCCCAGTGACGATTGTGAATGCGAGCGAGCCGAAGCGGCTGGAGCTGCGCATCGAGGTGCCGGTAGAGGACATGGCGCGGCTGGGCCAGCCGGAAGAGTTGCCGAGCGGCGCGGCATCGCAGGGGCCGAAGCGTACTTCGATCTGGAGCGCGATCCATCCGCGGCTGCTGGCGATTGTGCGCGAGCGGACGTCGACGCTGATCTTCGTCAACAACCGGCGGACGGCGGAGCGGCTGGCGGGTGCGATCAATGATCTGGCGGGCGAGGCGGTGGCACGCGCGCATCATGGCTCGCTGGCAGCGGCGCAGCGCTCGGAGATTGAAGAGCTGCTGAAGGCGGGAAAGATTCGCGCGCTGGTGTGTACATCGTCGCTGGAGTTGGGCATCGATATGGGCGCTGTGGACCTGGTGATCCAGATCGAGGCGCCGCCATCGGTAGCGAGCGGCATGCAGCGCATCGGACGCGCCGGCCACCATGTAGGCGCGGCGAGCGAAGGCGTGATCTTTCCCAAGTACCGCGCCGACCTGGTGGCGTGCGCTGCTGTTACCAAAGCGATGCACGAGGGGCTGGTGGAGTCGACGCGCTATCTGCGCAATCCGCTGGATGTGCTGGCGCAGCAGATGGTGGCTACCGTAGCGCAGCCGCCACGTGTATCGCGGGTGACGCGCTCGAAGAAAGAACCGCCACCGCCTGCGGAGATCACGGTCGATGATCTGTTCGCGATTGTGCGGAGCTCTGCGCCGTTTGCGGAATTGAGCCGTGGGGCATTCGAGGGCGTACTCGATCTGCTGGCGGGACGTTATCCATCGGATGAGTTTGCCGAACTGCGGCCGCGGGTTACCTGGGACCGCGTGCGCAACCTGCTGACGCCGCGCGAGGGATCGAAGATGCTGGCGATTCTGAATGGCGGCACGATTCCGGATCGCGGGCTGTATGGCGTCTTTCTTTCGGGAACCGAAGGGCGGCCGGTGCGCGTGGGCGAACTGGACGAAGAGATGATCTTCGAGAGCCGCACTGGCGAGACTTTCATCCTGGGTGCGACGACGTGGCGCATCGACGAGATCACGCACGATCGCGTGCTGGTATCGCCGGCGCCGGGCGAGCCGGGCAAGATGCCCTTCTGGCATGGGGACACGCCCGGGCGGCCGCTGGAGTTTGGGCGTCGCATCGGCGCGCTGGTCCGCGAGCTGCGCGAGATGCCGCGTAATGCCGCGCTCTCGCGGCTGGTTCGTGAGCACGACCTGGATCCGCGGGCGGCGGAGAATCTGCTGCGTTTCCTGGCGGATCAGGAGTTGGCAACGACGGCGGTACCGGACGATCGCACCATCGTGATCGAGAGGGTGCGCGATGAGCTGGGCGATTGGCGCGTGTGCGTGCTGACGCCGTTTGGCAGCCGCGTGCATGCGCCGTGGGCCATGGCCATCAGCGGCAGGCTGCGCGCAAGCGGCCGCGGTGATGTGGAGACGATGTGGGCCGATGACGGCTTTGTGCTGCGCTTTCCGGAGACGGATGAGCCGCCCAATCCAGAGCTGATCCTGCTCGATCCGGCTGAGGCTTCAGAGCTGGTGCTGCGACAGCTTGGCTCGACCGCGCTGTTTGCCGCGAAGTTTCGCGAGTCTGCGGCGCGGGCGCTGCTGCTGCCGCGACGGCGCGCGACGGGGCGTGCGCCGCTGTGGGCACAGCGTAAACGGGCATACGACCTGTTGAGTGTGGCTGCGCGCTATCCCGCGTTTCCCATGTTGCTGGAGGCGTATCGCGAGTGCGTGCGCGATGTCTTCGACATGCCGGCATTTCTGGAGGTGTTGCGCTCGGTAAATGCGCGAACGACGCGCGTGCATGTGGCGGACTCGAAGACGCCATCGCCCTTTGCTGCGTCGCTACTGTTCAGCTACGTGGCGAACTACATTTACGACGGCGATGCTCCGCTGGCCGAGCGGCGCGCGCAGGCGCTGTCCATCGATCAGGAGCAATTGCGCGAGCTGCTGGGCGATGCGGACCTGCGCGAGCTGCTGGATGCCGATGCGATTGCCGAGGTGGAAGAGCAGGCGCAGGCTCTGACGGATAACCAGAAGGCGCGCGGCGCGGATGGCATTCACGATCTGCTGCTGCGGCTGGGCGACTTGAATCGCGCAGAGTTGTTGCGACGGCTGGCGGCGCCGGATGTGGCGATTCATACAGAGCGGCTGCTACGCGCGAGGCGACTGCTGGAGGTGAAGATCGCGGGGGAGAAGCGGCTGATCGCGGTGGAGGATGCAGCGCGATATCGCGATGCGCTGGGCATTCCGTTGCCGCCGGGACTGCCGAAGGCGCTGCTCGAGCCGGTGGCGCAGCCGGTGCTGGAGCTGGTGCGGCGCTTTGCGCGGACGCACGGGCCATTCACCCAGGGCGAGGTGGCGAAGCGATTTGGACTGGACGCGAAGCCGGTGGAGGCGGCGCTGCGCAGGCTGCTGCTGGATGGCCGGATCGTGGAGGGCGGCTTCCGCCCGGGCGGCGTTCACCGCGAGTGGTGCGATGCCGAGGTGCTGCGGCTGATCCGGAGAAAGTCGCTGGCGCGGTTGCGAAAAGAAGTGGAGCCGGTGGAGCAGCAGATGCTGGCCCGGCTGAACACGCACTGGCAAGGGGTGCTGCAACGGCGACGCGGCCTCGATTCGCTGCTGGACACGATAGAGAGCCTGCAGGGCGCGCCGCTGCCAGCGTCGCTGGTGGAGACGGCGATTCTGCCGGCACGCCTCGCAAATTACGCGCCGGGGCAACTGGATACGCTGATTGCCGCGGGTGAGGTGGTGTGGATGGGGCTGGATCCGCTGGGCGAGCACGACGGGCGCATCGCACTGTATCTATCCGACCGAGCTGCGCGCGCTGCTGCCGCCGATGCGGCAGAATGCGCTGGCCGCGGTCGAGCCAACCGCGAAAGAGCAGGCGGTATTGGAGCAACTGGAACGCGGCGGCGCGATGTTCTTCGCGCAAATCCATGACGCGCTGGGCGGCGGCTACCCGGGCGAGACGCTCGATGCTTTGTGGACGCTGGTGTGGCGCGGCGCCGTGACGAACGATACGTTTCATGCGTTGCGCGCGTATACGGCGAGGCCGACGGGCAGGCAGCCAAAGCGTGCGCACTCCAGCGGCGCGCAGGTAGCGGCGTTCCGCTCGCGCCGAACGACCCCGCCGAGCGCACAAGGCCGATGGACCCTGGTGCCACAGCCAGAGTCGGCGAAGGATGCATCTGCGGCTACAAATTGGAGTCATGCGATTGCAAATCAATTGCTGGCCCGGTATGGCGTGCTGACGCGTGAGAGTGTGGCACAGGAGAATCTGCCGGGCGGTTTCAGCGCCGTGTACGAGGTGCTGAAGGCGATGGAGGAGAGTGGCCGGGTCCGGCGTGGATACTTCGTCGCAGGACTGGGGGCGACGCAGTTTGCGCTGCCGGCAGCGGTGGACCTGCTGCGCTCCCTGCGGCAGCAGGCACGTATGGAGAAGCCGGAGATGGTGGTGCTGGCCGCGACCGATCCGAGCAAATCCGTATGGAGCCACGCTACGCTGGCCGACGGTAGAGACCGCGACAGCCGAAGCGGCTGATGGCGGATGGCCAGCCGCGCAGCCTGACGCGCAGCGTGGGGGCGAGCGTGATACTGCGCAATGGTGAGATGGTGGCTTATCTACGGCGCGGCAACCCGAACCTGCAGGTTTTCTTATCCGACGGAGGAGCCGGAGCGATCGCAGGTCGCGCGCGATCTGTCGCAGTTCCTGGTGCAGATGACGCAAGAGGAATTGCGGCAACGGCAAGGCGATCGCGGGGCGGGACTTGTTGATCGCGCAGATCAACAGTCAGCCGGCGGGAGCGCATTTTCTGGCGCGCTTTCTGCAGGATGCTGGATTCCACGTGCGCCGAACGGATTCAATGTGCGGCGCGTGCCAGACGCTGGGAGCGTGAAGGATCGGAGCGATCCGCGCAGGTTGGAGGTTCAATAGGTGCCTGAGGGAGATACAATCTATCGTGCGGCGCGAGCGCTGGGCCACGTTCTCGAAGGCAAGGTAGTAACGCGCTTCGAGACCGCGCTTGCGCCGCTGGCCAGCGTAGATGACGACACACCTGTCGCAGGCCGAACGGTGGAGAAGGTCGAGTCGCGTGGCAAATGGCTGCTGATCCATTTTTCCGGACGACTTGATCCTCGTCACCCACATGCGGATGTCGGGCTCCTGGCACATCTATCGCGTGCGGAGAACGCTGGCGGCGCAGCCGGGGAGAGATGCGCGCCGTCATCGCCACGACGGACTACGAAGTGGTCGCGTTCAACGTACCGGTTGCGAAGTTCTATACCGCGCATAGGCTGGAGCGGAGTTCGACGATTCCGAAGCTGGGGCCGGATCTGCTGGGGGCGGAGTTCGCGGCGGACGAAGCGAAGGCTCGGCTGCTGGCGCATGGCGATGCAGAGATCGCGAATGTGCTTCTGAACCAGCGAGTCATGGCAGGACTGGGGAATGTCTACAAGAGCGAGGTGCTGTTCGCGTGCGGCGTGCATCCGTTCCGGCGGGTGAACACGCTGACGCGTGCCGAGGTCGACTGCATTCTGGACCGCGCAAGAGGCTTTCTGAAAGCAAATGTGAAAGATGGCGGCGACGGCGGAATGGTGACGTACACGGGCCTGCGGCGCACGACGCGAGCAGCCGATCCGGGTGCGCGGCTGTGGGTGTACAGGCGGCAGGGCAAGGAGTGCCGCCGATGCGGAACCGCGATCCTGATGCGCAGGCAGGGACCGGGTTCGCGCTCTACCTACTGGTGTCCCGAATGCCAGCCGGAGCCGGTCGAGATGCGCTAGACGAGAAGTACTAGAGTCGTGGCAGATTGCCGCGGCCGTGTGCTGTTGTTTCCGTCATGGCGAGGCCGTGGATGCGGAGCGCGGATTGCAAGTCAGGATCATCCGCATGGATGGCAGCGGACGAGGTATTCCGCAACGGGAAGGGCTCGAAGATGGCCCAGTTCTCGATGGAGTGGCCGTAGCGGGAGCGGTAAAAAATGCCGTCGAGTCCGTGGCGGAAGACGACGAGCGAGGCTTCCTGGGTGAGCTGCCGCGGCTTGCCTGCCTGCAGTGTAGCGGCGTCGATCTCCGAGAGGCCGAGGGCTACAGCGGTGGAAGCGAGTTCGCGGCGCAGGAGGGCGATCCAGCCCGGCGCGTAGATGTCGCCATAATCGCCGTCGATGTTGGCAGTGCCGATGAGCCGGGCTACGAGCCAACTTGCCGGCACGGTAGCGAGCGGGGTGAAGTCGTCTTCGCCTTCGATCGCGGCAAGGTCTGCCAGCAGAGTCAGATCCGGACGGAAGCGGGCGAGCGTTTCCAGATAGCAGCCGAGGCGCTGGCTGGAGGTGTAGATGACGCGGTAATAGGCCTGCGGGTCGTCGAAGCGGTTGCCGAAGGTCCCGTCTAAGTGCGCGTGGGCCCAGTCTGGCGGCTGCCACGGATCGGGCCAGCGGCCGACGCGGTAGATAGGCTGTTCGGCCACTCGCGATTCGAGAGGCGCGGCTTCGAGCGTCGCGGGGCCGGAGGGCAAGGGCTCTGGGGACACGGGCAGGTTTGGCCTTCCTGCTGCGGGGGCGCAGCAATGTCAGCGAAGGCGGCTGGGGGAAGAGCCGCGGTGGGGAGGAGAATCAATGCAAAGCGCTCAGCCTCCGGCGAGGAAGGCACGGGCGGCGCGCAGTACTTCCGGCGCAACAATGTGCAGGTCGCCATCGCGCATCAGCCGCAGCGGGACGCGGTCGCCAAGCTCAGGATTGACGCCGGTCATCCATGCCTGAACAACCGCGGCTGTGTCCTGCTCGCGCAAAGTGCGGGCCACCTGGAAGGCGAAGCGCAACCGTTGCTCTGCATCACCATAGATTTCGCCGCCGGCTATCCAGCGGTCGACGGCGCGAACGTCCTTCACTTTCGCGATGTAGGCGGTCAGTTTGCGGCCCAGGATCTCTACCAGCCGGCTGACGATCTCAGTGGTCGGCAGGCGGAGCGATTCGCGATGCGCAGCCAGATCGGGACGGGGCATTGCCATGACGGCCATAGCAGAATCCTCCTGACGGCTCCAGTATCGCACGGATGGCAAACAAATTACAGCTAAATAACACCTATTTTACGCTTGCATGGCTGGCTATTTACTGCGGACTCTGCGGCTGTTGTTGGTCCTGCTGCTGCTGTGCGCTCGTCATCCTTTTTGCCACCACCGAAAAGCCGGCTGAAAAAGCCGCGTTTCTTGGCTTTAGGCTTCTCCTGGTCGCTGTTCTGGGCGTTTTGAGTGTTCGGGTTGCTGGGCTGTTGCAGCTGGCCGGGAGGCAGGACCGTGGGGCCGCTGCGCGGCGGAAGCTGCTGCTGAGGCGCAGTGCCAAGGCCAAAGAGCTTCTGGAAGAAGTTCCGCTGGTCATCATTGGGGTGCGAGCATGTGTTTCTGGGGGCGGTGCCATCGAGAAATGCCGCGTAGTAGTCCTCGGGGCAGGTGGGATCGGCAAGGAGATTGGTGTTCTTGTCGAGCTTTACCAGGTTGACGCCCTGGGGGATGGAGAAGTCGCGCGTGTCAGAGTACTGGGGCAGTTGGACAGCGCGCTTCATGAATTCGGCCCAGATGGGCACGGCGGCCTGAGCGCCCTGGAGTTTGACGTCGGAGTAATCGTCGTTGCCGACCCAGATGACGCAGATCAGGTTCGAGGTGTAGCCAGCGAACCAGGCATCGCGTTCGGTGCCGGTCTTGCCGGCGGCGGGAGCCAGGAAGCCGCGGCTGCGGACGCCGGCGGCGGTGCCGGCGTTCATCACGTTCTGCAGCATGTTGGTAGTGAGGTAAGCGACGCGCGGGTCGAGGATGGGCTTGGTATCCGGCTGGTGATCGCTGATGGGGTCGCCGTTGGCCGCGCGGACGGAAGCGATCTCCCACGGCACGATGCGGGTGCCGTTGTTCGCGAATGTAGTGTAGGCGCCGGCCATCTGGACGGGGGTAGCACCGTAGGCGCCCAGGGCGACCGCCGGGGTGCCCTGGGCTTCTGTGATACCGGCATCGCGCGCCAGTGCGGCTACGTTGTCATAGCCAACCATCTGGGCCAGCTCCACCGTGGCGTTGTTGAGGGAGTACTGCAGCGCATAGCGCGCAGTCACCAGACCGCCGGCGTGGCCGTAGTTGCCGGGCGAGTATCCGCCTTCGAAGGTGGTGAGGTCATTGTTCAGCATGGTGACTTCGGTGAAGACGCCGTGGTGCAGGCCGGGATCGGTTGGGGGCGGGGTCGCACCGTCCTGCTGCGGGTCACCGGCGTTCGAATTGGGATTCGAATTAGGCTTTGAATTATTGACCGACGCGGTCTCGACTGCGGCCGGTGCCGTGAGCTGGGTGCCGGCAAGCGAGGTGTTGAATGCCGCGGCATATACAAAGGGCTTGAAGGCCGATCCGGTCGGCCGGCTTCTGACAGCATGGTTGAACTGCGACAGGCCGTAGTTGCGGCCCCCCACCAGCGCCAGCACCTGGCCCGTGTGCGGATTCAAAGCCACGAGCGCGACCTGCGGGCTGGCGATGGTCTCCGGGTGTTTTGACCGCCTGCGCTTCGCGTCCACGAGTTCGTCAACGTTCTTCATGCCTTCGGCGACGGCTTCGTTAGCGGCCTCCTGCAGGTCCGGATCAAGCGAGCTGTAGACGCGCAGGCCCTGCGAAGAGTACTGCGTTTCACCATAGCTGCGAACAATCTGGTCGTGCACGATGTCGATGAAGTAGGGGGCGAGTCCGCCGTCGATGGTGCCTGGCGCGAGGTGCAGCGGTTCCTGCCGCGCGGCTGCGGCCTGGGCTTCGGTGATGGCATCGTTCTCCACCATGGCGCCGAGCACGACGTTGCGCCGTGCGATGGCGCGCTTGCCCTGATGATGGTACGGATTCAGGGCACTGGGCTGCTGAATCATGCCCGCGAGCAGCGCGCATTCCGCGAGGTCAAGCTGGCGGACATCCTTGCCGAAGTAGGCCTGTGCCGCCTCGCCGAAGCCGTAGATGCCGAACGATCCCTGCTGACCAAGCGGGATCTCGTTGGCGTACATCTCGAAGATCTGCTGCTTGGTGTAGCGGTGCTCAAGTTGGAAGGTGATTGCAACTTCGATCAGCTTGCGCTTGATGTGCCGCGCAGGCGACAGGAAGATGCCGCGCGAAAGCTGCATGGTGAGGGTGGATGCTCCGCCACGGTAGCGGCGGTCGCCGAGAAGATCGTGGTAGATCCAGCCGATCAGCGAGATGTAATCGACGCCACCATGGGAGAAGAAGCGCTTGTCTTCGATCGAGGTGACGGCCTGTACCAGCGCGGGCGGCAGCTCGTTGTAGGTCACGAGACGGCGCTTCACGCGGTTGGGGCCCTCGGAGAGGCTGGTGATGAGCTGCGGCTCCAACTCATAGGCGGAGAGCTGCTGCCGGGCGTCGCCGGAGATGCCGGTGACCATGCCATCGCTGAAGGAGATGGTCGCGCCCTCCTGCGAGTGGTACGACTGCGGGCCGGGATGGACGCTGATACTGTCGCCGCGTAGATCGTAGGTACCCATCGGTGACGCGTTGCTGCCGGGAGGGGTGTAGCCGGCGGTGCGCAACTGCTGGGCGATGGAGCCGGCCGTGAGCTTCTGGCCGATGCGGACCTCGCGCGGCGCGGCATAGATGCGCGGGGTCTGGTTGAAGAGCGGCCTCGACATGCGCTCGTCGACCAGCTGCTTGTATCTGTTGGAGTAGTAGCTGAAGGTGATGCCGAGAATGAGCAGCGTGAAAGTGAACGCGATGCAGACGAAGATCAGCGCCGTCTCCCAGAGAGGCTTTTCGGCGATGATGCGATTGGGCGGGAGCTTTAGTTTGACTGCCAAGCTTAAAAAATTCCTGACGGTGCCTGCCGCAGAGTAGAGAGCCCTTCGGGCGCGAGCCAGCGGACTGGGATCGAGGTGGGGCAAGGCATCCTGATGGTTTGACGTCGGCGGGGCGATCTTTGCGCGGCCCGTTTTGACGCAACGTTCTCTATGATACGCGGCGAGGCAGGGCGCCTGGCGTGGCCAGACGGATACATCCCCGCCTGTCCGGAAATCAACCGGATGAGCATTCCCTTGGCTGAAAGAATTCAGGAACGGCGACAAGAGCACGCAAAGCGGCTGCCACTTCACCCAGTGGCAGGTCGCGGGTGGCGGATCTATCCGCCGCAGTGGCCCGGGCTACCAGTTCCACCAGGCCCTCGGCGGCCTTTTTGCCGACATTGATCCGATAGGGGATGCCGATCAGGTCGGCGTCCTTGAACTTGACGCCTGCGCGCTCGTCACGGTCATCGAGCAGGACGTCGAAACCGGCAGCTTCGAGGTCGCGGGCGACTTGCTCGCCGGCCGAGAGCAATGCCGCGTCGGCGATATTGGTGACGGTAACCACGACATCGAAGGGCGCGATGGCGGGCGGCAGCCAGAAGCCGTTGGCGTCGTTCGACTGCTCGATGGCCGAGGTGAGGATGCGCTCGATGCCGATGCCGTAGCAGCCCATGGTCGGCATGACCTCCTTGCCGTTGGCGTCGAGGACGCGTGCGCCCATGGACTCCGAGTAGCGATAGCCGAGTTTGAAGATGTGGCCGATCTCGACCGCCTTGCCGATCTTGAGCGGTGCACCGCAATTGGGGCAGCCTTCGCCTTCGAGCGCGTCGCGGACGTCTGCGGTGACGGTGGGGGTGAAGTCGCGGCCGGGGGTGACGTTGCGGAAGTGGTAGTCGAGCTCGTTGGCACCGGCGACCAGGTTGGTGCGGCCTTCGAGGGCTTTATCGAGCACCACGGTAACGCCATCGCCCAGCGGCGTCTTTGCCGCGGTGAGGCCGACCGGGCCGAGATAGCCTGCGGGTCCTTTGAACCACGTTTCGAGTTCTTCCGTGCCCATATAGCGCAGTTCACGCGCGCCGGTGATGCCGAGCAGCTTGGTCTCGTTAACGGAGTGGTCGCCGCGCAGGAAGACAGCGAGCGGTTTCCATTTGCCATCCTTGGCGAGAGCCATGTAGGCCAGGGCCTTGATGTCGTGCTGGGGCAGCATGTTCAGGAAGGCGACGATGTCCGCGATGGCGGCCTTGCCGGGGGTGTGGATGCGCTCCGGCTTGCCGTCGCCGGTGGGGGCGAGGTCTTCGACCGGCGCGAGGCGCGACGTGGCCTTTTCGATGTTCGCGGCGTAATGGCACTCGGCGCAGGAGGCGATCAGGTCCTCGCCGGCGTCGGTGTAGACCATGAACTCCTGCGAGCCGGAGCCGCCCATGGCGCCGGAGTCGGCCTCGACGACGACAAACGAGAGGCCGCAGCGGGTGAAGATGGCGCGGTAGGTCTGATCGTGCTTGCGGTAGCTCTCGTCCAGGCCGGCGGCGTCGATGTCGAAGGAGTAAGAGTCCTTCATGGTGAACTGGCGCACGCGCAGCAGGCCGCCTTTGGGACGAGGCTCGTCGCGGAACTTGGTCTGGATCTGGTACCAGATCTGCGGCAACTGCTTGTAGCTGCGCAGTTCGTTGCGGGCGATGGAGGTCATGATCTCTTCATGGGTCATGCCCAGGCAGAGCTCGGCGCCCTTGCGGTCTTTCAGCCGGAACAGGTTGTCGCCGAAGATGGTCCAGCGGCCGCTCTCCTCCAGAATGTCGCGCGGCAGCAGCGCGGGGAGGAAGAACTCCTGGCCGATGCGGTCCATCTCCTGGCGGACGATGGCGATGATCTTGTTCAGTGAGCGCTGGCCGAGGAACAGATAGGAGTAAATACCGGCGCTGAGCTGCCGGATGTAGCCGGAGCGGAGCAGGAACTTATGGCTGGCGACCTCGGCATCGGAGGGTGCTTCGCGGAGCGTAGGGATAAAGAGCTGGGACCAACGGTGCATGCGGATAGGGATCTCGTCTTCTTTCGTGCGCGATTCGTAATGCAAGCGGTAGGAACAGTGTATCGAAGCAGGGGTCCGGGGCCCTGTTCCCCGGCTTGCGGGCGCCCGCTTATGATGGGCAAGCCGAAGCGGCATCTCAGAGGGCAGAAGAAGTGCGGGAGGGTTTCGGACGAATGCGCAGTCGATGGATTTCGCTGGCGGCTGTCTTGGTGTGCGCGCTTTCGTTGACGCTGGCTGGCTGCGGCGACAACGGACCGCCGGACTTTGTCCTGGAGCTAGGGACCGACCAGCCGGCAGCAGTCAGCATCACGCAGGGCGGCACGACGAGCATCGTCTTCCAGGTGGCGGCGCTAAAAGACTCGGCGGGCAGTATCACGCTGGTGTTGAGCGGCCTGCCGGACAATGTCGGCGTGGCGCCGGGCTCGGCGACGGTGGGGATCGGTTCTGCGCAGACATTTACGCTGACCGCGGCTTCCAATGCCGGCGTGACCAGCGCACCGGTCACGCTGACGGCTAGCGGCGTCTCGGGGAATCCGCTGTCTTCGAGCTCGATTACGCACACGCAGACGCTGACATTGTCCGTGGTGGCGCCAAAAGCGCCTTAGATGCACTCGTCAAGTCTTCGTGCGCCGGGATGGTGGTGTCGGTGTCCGGCATCGGCGGTATTTGCCGTCGCGGAAGCGCAGACGCTCCACGCTGGTGTAGGGGAGTGCGGCAGGAACGCCAGACGGCTCGGACTTTTGTCTGCCGTGGCTGGGCTTCGCGGGCCGCGTCCTTTGGTGACGTGTCCAGATCCGGGGGAGGCTGGGTGCCCCTTCCGGTGAGCACCAGGTCGTCATAGTCCTGGCCGGGAACGTCGGCGAAGGCGTCAACGCGGTGCCAGGCATAGCAGGGGTCGCGCAGTGGGCTTTCGGGGCCGCAGGCGTCGCGGTTGGTGTAAGCAGTCTCTTCGCTGAAGGCGCGCACGACATCCTCCTGCCATGGCACCAGCAGGCTGACGCTGCTGCTGGCGAAGTCGTCTGCCTGGGTGCGGCTCTCCAGCCGGATGCCGTGCAGGTCGGTCCCCACTGTCACCAGCTTGACGGAGGGTGGACCGCCCGTTGCCTCCGGCGAGGTCGACGGCGTCGTTCGCGTCTTCCAGCAGCCAGGTGTTCAGGCGGCGGGTGAAGACGGCCATGCCGATGACCGGACGGCAGGTGAGGCAGTTGAAGGAATCGTCGCCGGGACGGCCGGGCTTGTCGCTGCGATGTGGCACCGCCGCCGTGACGACGACGTGACGCGGGTGGCCGGCCTGAAGATAGGCAGCTTCAAAGATGACGACGATGTCGACCGGATCGGTGGGTGCGAACCACGAACCGGTGAGATCGACCGAGGGATGCTCCGGCAAATTGGCGCGGGCGGTTTGCGTAGCGGGATCGTACCGGCCATACCAGTGAGTGATGGCATCCGCGAGCACGAACGGGCGCGGCGCCTCCACCGGGGCAGTTTTGCGCTGGCACCCGCCAAGCAGCAACAGGGCCGCCGCAGAGGCAGCGATGGGACGCAAGCGCAGCACGCCCCCATGCTAGAGCAATTCTGGATAGATGGTGCGAGAAAGAGGCGAGCCTGTTACATCAGCTCCAGTCCCCACAGATCGTGCAGATGCAGGATGCCGAGGGCGCGCCGATCGTTGTCCGTGACCACGAGAGAGGTGATACGGCGCTCTTCCATGATGGCGAGACCTCGGGCGGCGAGTTCGTCTGCCGCGATGGTGTGTGGGCTGCGGTTCATCGCTTCGCCCGCATTCAGAGTGAGCGCGTTGGGTCCGCGACCTTCCAGCAGGCGGCGAAGATCGCCATCGGAGATGAGGCCGAGGAGGCGGCCGTCGTCATCAAGCACGGTGGTGACGCCGAGCTTCTTGCGCGACATCTCGTAGATCACCTGGCTCATGGGCGTGGCCGGCCGCGACCGCAGGCAGCGCGTCACCGGAGTGCATCAGATCGCGGACGAAGGCGAGCTTTTTGCCCAGCTTGCCGCCGGGGTGGAGCGAGGCGAAGTCCTCCGCGCGGAAGCCTTTGCGCAGCGAGACGGCGATGGCCAGCGCATCGCCGAGTGCGAGCATGGCGGTGGTGGAGGCGGTGGGCGCAAGTCCGAGGCCGCAGGCTTCGTTCGGCACAGAGCAATCGAGCGCGACATCGCTGGCGCGCGCGAGCGTGGAGTCGAGATTGCAGCAAAAGGAGATGAGTGCGTCGCCGATGCGCTTGAGCGTAGCGAGCAGGCGCAGGATCTCCTCCGTTTCGCCGGAGGCCGAGAGCGCGAGCACCAGGTCGCCTTTCGTGAGCATGCCGAGATCGCCGTGCAGCGCTTCGGCAGGATGCAGGAAGAGCGCGGGCGTGCCGGTCGAGGAGAGCGTGGCTGCGATCTTCTGCGCGATGATGCCGCTCTTGCCCATGCCAGTGACAACGACGCGGCCGCGCGTCTCACCGCAGCGGAGCACCAGTTCGACGGCAGCGGCGAAGGGCGCTGCCATCGCGCCTTCGAGCCGCGTGGCGAGCGCGAGAAGACCCTCCGCCTGGGTGCGGATGAGGCTGGCGGGCGTGGTTGCGGAGTCGGATGGTCCGGTCATGATTCGTTCACTGCCAGTGTACGAATGACGATGGCAGGACCGGCGGATTCCGGCAAGTGGCGAGCGTTTTTATTCGACCACGTAGCACATTCCCGGCTCGTCGGGATCGCGCTGGCCGGAAGCCGTATCGGGCATAGAGCGGAGCGACGCCACGGTCTGCGAAGAGATTGACGAAGGCTCCGGGACGCGCCGTCTGACGAAGCCAGGCGTCAATAGCATCGAGAATTTGCTTACCCAGCCCTCGTCCCTGGTGTTCCGGCAGCACGGCGATGTCCGCCACCTGAAAGACGGTGCCGCCGTCGCCGACGACGCGACCCATTCCCACAGCACTGCCCCGATCTTCGATAACGACAGCGAAGAGCGTGTTGGGAAGCGCAACCCGGACAATCTCTTCGCTCCGGGGAGAGAGACCCGCTCGCTGCGCGGAGCGCACAGTACTCCGCGACGGTGGGATTGCGCACGGCGATCTCATACTCCGGCATCATTCCATCCTTTTCACCGAACTTCCGCGATACCCGCGATTGTCATTTCCTGGTAGCGGTCGTGTGATTTCTGATCCGCGGAGCGTCCATATAAAATGAGAGGTTACCCCGAGAGAACAGCGCGTTGTCCGGAAAGGCACCTTTGAAGCGCAATTTAATTGTCATCCTGGTAGTGGTTGTGGCTTTGGGCCTGATGGCCTGGTCCGGATATCAGAATCTGCAGCGCCGTCGCGCCGCACAAAAGGCCCTGCCGCATGTCACAGTGCTAGACCAATCGAACCAGACGGTGCAGCAGGACGTGGCGTCCGATGAAGGGCTGCCGAACCTGCGCGGCAAGAAAGCACCAGCCTTCACGCTGAGGACGCAGGATGGCCGCAAGGTCTCGCTCGCCGACTACAAGGGCAAGGCAGTGCTGGTGAACTTCTGGGCCACGTGGTGCGTGCCCTGCAAGCTGGAGATGCCGTGGTTCGTAGACCTGCACAAGCAATATGCATCGCAGGGATTTGAGATCCTGGGCGTGGATGAGGATGAGGCCAAGGACCACGGCCAGATCGACAAGTTTGCGAAGAAGATCGGGGTGAACTATCCCATCCTGCTGGGGAGCGAAGCAACATCGAAGGCCTACGGCGGTGTCGATGTGCTGCCGACCTCGTTCTACGTGGGCCGCAATGGCAAGGTGGTGGAAGAGGCGGCGGGGTTGATCTCTCGCGATGAGATTGAGGCCAACATCAAAAAGGCATTGGCGGCGGGGAACTGATGAGGGAGCGAGTCGGCAAGTCGGCGATCCGGCAAGTCAGCCTGGCATTTTTTGTTCTGGCCGCGGGCATACTGGCCAGCGTGTGCGTCGCGCAGAAGTTTCCCTGGCAGGACACGCCGGAGGCCGGCGGCAAGACGCCGCAGACGGTGCGCTTTGAAGGACCGGACCAGACCGAGGTTGCGGCGCGCAAACCGCAAGTGCTGGAGCTGCGGTTCCGTATTCAGGACGGCTTTCACATCAACTCGCACACGCCGCATGAGAAAAACCTGATTCCCACGCAACTGATGGTCGTGGATGGCGATGGCGTGAACGTCTCCGGGGTCGACTTTCCGTCGGGCACGGATACGAGTTTCGCGTTCGCGCCGAATGAGAAAGTAAGTGTGTACACCGGCACTGTGACGCTGCGCGCGCATGTGAGAGTGGCGCCTGGAAGCCATCTGCTGCAGGGTGCGCTGCGCTATCAGGCGTGCGATGCGAATGCGTGCATGCCTCCGCGCAAGATCCCTGTTGCGGTAAGCCTGCTGGCGAAGTAGTACGCGCGCTGGATGGTAGCATCCGGCTATGATCCGCATGTCCGAGGCCTTTCTCTGGCGGCCCTTTCGCTCGCGCTTGCGAGCGCTCTGCCCTTGCACATCTTTGCCCAGGCACCCGATCCACAGTCGCCGCAGGCTCGTATCGCGCAACTGCTGAACGAATCGCCGGGCGCGTGGACGCCGGCGCAGATCGCGAATATGGAGCGGCTGCGGGACGCGGCGCTGACTGATCCGTATGCACTGACGGAGTTGCGGCACCTGACCGACAATATTGGCCCGCGTCTTGCCGGCTCGCCGCAGGCACAGCATGCGGTGGAGTGGGTGGCAGACGAGATGCGCGCGCTGGGCGCGACCGTGACGATCGAGAAGACGACGGTGCCGCACTGGGTACGCGGCGAGGAGACGGCGCAGCTGACCGCATGGCCCGGCATGACTCCGAAAACGACACAGACGATTGTGCTGACGACGTTGGGCGGCAGCCTGGCCACGCCGAAGGATGGCATCACCGCGCCGGTGGTTGTGGTCGATTCATTTGCCGAGCTGAAGGCGTTGCCGAAGGATGCGGTGAAGGGGAAGATCCTGGTCTTCAACGAACGCTTCGACAAAGGGCTGGCGGCGCAGGGCCGCGGCGGCGAGGCGTATGGCGAGGCGGTGGTCTATCGCGGCGCCGCGCCAAGTGTGGCTGCTTCGGCGGGCGCGGTGGCAACGCTGGTGCGCTCGGTTGGCGGTGCGGACTATCGGTTGCCGCACACAGGCATGACGTTTTACGCGCCCGGAGTGCCGAAGATTCCTGCCGGCGCCGTGACGGCCGAGGACGCCGACCTGCTGAAGAACCTAACATCGCAGGGCGAGGTGCAGATGCATCTGACATTGACGCCAGAAACGCTGGCGCCGGTGGAAACAGCGAATGTGATCGCTGACTGGAAGGGCACCGAGCATCCCGAGCAGGTAGTGATTGTCTCCGGCCATCTTGACTCATGGGACCTGGCGACGGGTGCGATTGATGACGGCGCGGGCATTGCGGTGTCGATGCAGGCGATTCATCTGCTGCAGAAGCTGGGGATTCATCCCAAGCGCACGGTGCGTTTTGTGGCGTGGATGGACGAAGAGCAAGGCTCCTACGGCGCGCAGACTTATGCGAAGGACTACGCCGGAGATCTGCAGAACCATGTGGGCGCGATCGAGTCCGATCTGGGCGCGGGACATCCGACCGGGATTTATTTCCAGGGTGGCGCGACGCTGGATGAATGGCTGAAGCCACTGTCGCGCGTGTTGGGGCCGATCGGCGCGCCGCTGCTGGAACGCACTCCGGAGACGGGCGAGGATATCAACTCTGTCACGGAGAAAGGTGTGCCCGGCTTCGCGCCGATGCAGGACAGCCGCTACTACTTCAACTATCACCACACGGCGGCTGACACGTTCGACAAAGTAGATCCGCGCGAGCTGGGGGAGAACGCCGCAGTGATGACGGTGACCGCGTACGCGCTGGCGGATGCTGCGACGCCGGCGCCGCGGTAGGGAGTCACGCGTTCATACTTCCAGGCCGATGGAGCGCATGAGTTGAAGCGCGTTGGTGCTGTCCGCGATGCCGGGTGTGAGCTTGTAGTCGAAATGCAGCTCGCCCGCGCTGAAACGATCGCCGAAGTGCATGTTTGCCGCTTCGCTGTCGAGCGCCTGGGCGATCTCTGTCAGCGCGAGGTCGTGTGTGGTGATGAGTCCGATGGCATTGCGGGCAAGCAGGCCGCGGAGCAAGGCCTCGGTGCCGACGCGACGATCGTGCGAGTTCGTTCCGGAGAGCAGCTCATCGAGCAGGAAGAGCGTGGGCTGCGCGCCATCGGCAAGGTCGGTGATCTGCTTGAGACGTTGGATCTCGGCATAGAAACGCGAAAGACCACCCTGGAGCGAATCCTGCACCGTGATTGACGCACCCACGGCGAGCGTTGAGAGTTTCAGACCGCTGCAGCAGACCGGCGCGCCGCACTGGGCGAGCACGACGTTGAGCCCGACGGCGCGTAGCAGGGTGCTTTTGCCCGCCATGTTAGGGCCGCTGACGATGATGAGCGCGTGTGTCGCATCGAGCAGCACATCATTGGGCACGGCGGTGGCAAGCGGCAGGAGCGGATGCATGAGACCCTGCGCGTCGAGCGCCGGAGCGTTGGTGTGTAGTCTGGGGAAGCAGCAGGTCGACCGTTCATAAGCGAAGCTTGCAAGCGAACTGAGCGCTTCGAAGTCGCCAACGCTGGCGAGCCAGGCGCGCATGTGCCTGCCATGGCGCCGCCGCCAGGCTTCGATGGCGAGCATGCAGAGCGGCGTCCAGAAGATGAAGCGGTTTACCAGCTTCACAAACCAGTTGTCGCTGGACTCCAGCCACTCGAGGTCGCGCTCGAGTTTTGCGATGGCACGCGACGGCGCAAGGCCTTCGCTCCTGACCGAGGTCGTGACTGCGATGAGACGCTGCGCATGGAAGGGCTGCGTCTCATAGACCGCGAGCACGCGATGCAGCGAGCCGAGCAAAGGTGACATCTGGAGCACGTCCACCGCCGCGCGTTTGACGGCTCCGATGAAGCGCGTCGTGAGCGCGACATTGACGAAGCTGAGGAGCACGAACCAGGTGTAGTTGCTGGTGGCGAACCAATAGAACATGCTGCTGAGCCAAAGCAGCCCGAGCGGAGGCGCAGCGTAGAGCAGCCAGCCGGGCACGGTTGCTTCACGCGATTCGGCCCACTGCGTGAGCGCGTCCGGCGTCCCCTCGTGAATGGCATCGGCCGCGAGTGCCAACTGTTCGCGCAGGTCGAGGCGCGGTACTAACTCGCGAATCGCATCCTGGCGCTGAGCGATCTCGTTCAACTCGGCCGGTTGCAGCAACCAGTCCGCCAGTGTGTGCTGGCCGGGCGCGCTCGCGGCCTGTGAGATCAGCTCATAGAGGCTGCCGGAGCCGAAGATGTCGAGATCGCGCGCATAGAGATGTTTCGTATCGAGAAAGCGCTGGCCGGAGTCGCCGTGTCCTGCCCACTTGTCGTCGAGCCGTGCGAGGCCGCGACGATAGAACTCTTCGAGCCGTGTGGACTTACCAAGCGTACGCAGCAGGCGTTCGTGGGCAATCCACAGGACGACGAAGACGAGTGCGGGAGCCAGCGCCCAGGCAAGCAGGGCCGGATAGGCGCGAGCCAATGCGAGAGCAGAGACAACGGCTATCGCGGCGAATGCGAGTTTGCTGAAGCCGAATAGCCGGTCTCTCCGGCGCAGGCGCGACCGTTCCGATGCAAGCGCGGAGAGCCTTTGGCTATAGACGCTTCGCGCGTCCGACTGCGGCATCGGCACCTGCTGCGGCGCGCTCAAGCAGGCTGCGGCGCCTCCGCGCTCTGGCCTAGTGCGGTTGATGGACGATGCGGATTGCAGTCGCCGTACGACGCGCTCGTGGCCGAGCGCCAGCATGACCGCAAAGAGCGAGGGCGCGACGGCCTGGCCGGTGAGCGCCACGCGTGCACCATTGATCAGCACGCCCGGCTTCACGCCCTTTTCCTCGGCGAAGGCGCGCAATAGCTGCTCAGCTGATGCTTCCGTGAACTCGGGCGTGGCGTTGTAGCGGCCGCCGAGCTCGACCAGCAGGTCGCGGGTGGTGGAGTCCTTGAGGAATTTGGTCACTGCGGCTGGATCGAAACTGTACTCGTCACTGAAGTAGGCACAAAATGACTTGGAGAAATCCGTGAGGCTGCGGGCGCGTGTTTTGACGAGATCGATGGCAGCGAGGACGTCGGCTTCGCTGCGCGCGGGGATAAAGCCATTCTTGCCCCACTCGTTTTTGATCAACGGCAACAGTTCCTGCGCGCTGGACCGGCGAATCCACTCGGTGTTGAACCAGGCGAGCTTGTCGTTGTCGAAAACGGCATTCGACTTCGAGATGCCTTCGAGCGAGAAGAGCCGGATCAATTCGTCGGAGCTGAAGATCTCGCGATCGCGCCCGTCCGCCTCTTTTCCGGCAGCGCCCGGCGACCAGCCGAGCAGGGTCAGGAAGTTGCGGAAGGCCTCGGGCATGATGCCCATGTCCTTGTATGAGGTGACAGAGGTCGCGCCGTGACGCTTGGAGAGCCGCGTCTTGTCTGGTCCAAGAATGAGCGGCACGTGCGCGAAGATGGGCAGCGGCGCGCCCAGCGCCTGGTATTGCAGGACCTGTTTCGGCGTGTTGGAGATATGGTCTGCCCCGCGGATGATGTGGGTAAGGCGCATATCGAGATCGTCGGCGACGACGGAGAGGTGATATGTGGGAATGCCGTCCGAGCGCAGCAGCACGAAATCTTCAAGCTCGCTGTTGGCGAACTCGATGTGGCCGACGACCGCATCATCGAATGCGGTGACGCCGCCCTCGGGCACACGGAAGCGGATCGCCGCGGCTTCACCGGCCGCGCGGCGCGACGCCGCATCTGCTGGCGCGATGATGCTGCAGCGTCGGTCGTACATGGGCGGTTTGCCGGCTTCAGACGCGACCTTGCGGCGATGCTCCAGGTCTTCCTTGGTGCAGAAGCACGGGTACGCATGCCCGGAGTCGAGCAGCTTCTGCGCGGTGGCTTTGTAGAGATCGAGTCTCTTCGACTGATAGAACGGGCCCTCATCCCAGTCGAGGCCGAGCCAGCGCATGCCTTCGAGGATGCCTTCGACCATCGCCTCGGAGGAGCGTTCAAAGTCCGTGTCCTCAATGCGCAGGATGAAGGTGCCGCCGGTGTGGCGGGCGAAGAGCCAGTTGAAGAGCGCGGTGCGGGCGCCGCCAACGTGCAGATAGCCGGTAGGGGAGGGAGCGAAACGGACGCGGGGACTTTCAAACGATACAGGCATAGACGAGTCTGCATTGATGCTAGAACATTTCTGTTGCGGCTGTGTCGCGGTTGCGTGGAGGGTCCAATGACCGAGGTCGAATTTGCCGTACCGCAAGGCTGCAGCCTTAGCGGCGCCGCTTCGTTGATCGAGAAGGCGTGCCGGGAGTGCAATTTGCGGGTTTCTACGCGAGCCACTCTGCAGAGCTATCCCGGATGCATCCATTGGCACGTGAAACGCGGCATACAGTCCGGCACGCTGGAACTGACGCTGTGGGAGGCAAAGCGGCGGATCTGGGCGCGTGTACAGGATGGACGGCGTGCCGCATGGATCGATGAGGCTCTGCCGCAAGTGAAGAATGCGGTGGAGACGGCATTGCGTATCGCCGTCTCCTGAAAGGCTGTCTGTGCTGCAGGTCCTGATCAGCTACGTGGGTAGGGATCGCCCGGATTCGCTGGCGGCGCCGCCGGCGGGTAGGCCGCAGGTGGATACGCGGGAGGATAGCCGCCGGCGTATTGCGGAAGGGGAGTGACCTTCCACTGCGCGAACGCGAGGATGTACAGCAGGATAAGTCCGCCGAACGGAATCAAAATCAGCAGGCAGAGCCAGGGGCTGAAGCCGGCCTTCTTGCAGATCTGCCACAGGGGAATAATCACGATCGCGAGAAAGATGAGGCTGAAGCCGAAGACGATCGGCATCAGGTAAGCGAGGTGCTGATCAATACCCATGTTGTTTGGATCCATGACCGATTCCTTCCCGAGGCGAGGATGACGCGAGGATACTGGCATCGCCCCACTCAGACAAGACAATTACGGCGCGGCTGCTTAGCCCTCACCACGATCGATATCCAGCGGAAAAATCGACTTCAGGACGATGATGAGAAGTCCCAGCACATTCGCGGTGGCCGTACCCAGCAGCGCGATGAGCACGGCGTCGGAGAGCCTTCCGTGCTGCAACTCCTCGTGCAGCACGATGCAGCCGACAAAGACGAGCCACACGACCGTGACCGCGAAGAGGCTGGGGACCAGCCAGCGGCGGAATTCGAGAAACTGCGCTTTGCGCGCGTCGTCGTATTGGTCGCGTTCTGCAATGGCCAGACCCGACGACGCCAGGGCATTGTCAGTTCGTGACGCAATGACCGACGCGCTGGTGTCGGTGATGGTCTCCGGATCGGGAGCGGTGGACGATGGTGTTGGCGGCGTCGTGCTCATGCGGCCACCGGCTTCAACACCGATTTGAAGTACGCTTCGATCTCCGCATCGGGAATCGGGATATAGCGCTTGCCGGGATTTTCGCTCCATGCCTCTGCCCAGGGTGTCCCCGCGGCATGCGTCATGATGGAGAGCTCGATGGCGGAGTAGTTGCCGTACTGCTCGAGGATGCGACGCAGGATGCGGTCAGCGTAGTCGAGGTCGGGATCGCTTGCCGGCAGCTTGTAGCGCCGAAGCACCATCTTGTTGCCCTCGACGGCGGCGTAGCGCGCGGGCTCGGTGATGGGCTCAGCGCCGAAGCGCTCGAAGGCGCGGTAGACATCCGGCAACACCGGACCATACTGCCAGGCTTCGACGGAACGATCGAGCAGCGGCTTGCCGGTCAGCGCCAGGTGCCATCCGTGGGCGTAGTAGATGAGCTTCTGCACCTTCATCGGATCGATGCTGAGCTGTCGCTCGCGGGCCAGATCGAGTAAGCGATTGGCAACAGCGCGGGGGTCAAAGGGCATAGCAGCGGAATCCCTTCTACGCAGTCCTTCGTTAAGAAGTATAAGCGGGCGAAGACGCACTGGCGAAGACATGAACGTCCTCGCCAGCAGCGGTCAGGCGGGACTGGGCAGCTTGTGCCGTCTGTCTCGTGCTGGGCCTTCAGCTCGCGCAGCAGGTCTTCGATCTGGTCCTCGCGCTCCATCGCGGCAAAACGCTCTTCGAGTTCTGTTTCGTTGAGGTTCGTGCCCGTCTCGGCGACGAGAAGCGTCTGCTGTGCCCTGCCCAGTGGTAGCCGCCTGGTCGATACGGCCGCGGACGCGCGCTATGGTGCCTGAGACGTTTGGTGACGCGCTGGGCTCGGTGCCGGTCACCCTCTGGCTGGCACGCGCACGGCGATGCTCGATGGCCAGCAGTTCGCAGCGCGACTGCGTCTCCTGCAGCCGCTGTTGCAGCCGGCTGAGCGCGGTGCGCAGCGTGTCGGTCTCGGTTCGCTGATCGCCGAGTTGCTGCGCAAAGCTGGCGGCCATCTGCTGGTGGCTGATCTGCTGCCGCAGCGCAGCGCGTGCCAGGTCGTCCTGCTGGCGGGTCACGGCGAGCGCCGCCTTGCGCTGCCAGTTGCCGGCGGACTCCTCGTGCTCGGCCTGCTTCTTTTCGAGCAGGTGCTGGTCCGCCAGTGCAATGGCGACCTGCGTCTTTACCTGCAGAAGCTGATTCTCCATGTCGAGGATGAGCTGGCGCAGCATCTTCTGCGGATCTTCCGCGCGGTCGATCAGGTCGTTCAGGTTGGCGCGAAGCAGCGTTGCAACTCTTTCAAGCAGTGCCATGACGTGACTCCTTTACTCTGTCGATGCGGTTCAAGCAGGCGGCCCCGGCCGAAGCCAGGGCCACCGCTCGGGGTTAGCTGTTGCTGCGCGGTGCCGTTGGGACGGGCGCGCATGCTCTTCACGTTCGCCATCAGCTCATGCATGTCCATGCCGGAGAGCGCTTCGAAGAGCGCCGGCACCTGCGCGGCGATCTTTGTCATCTCGCCGGTCATCTTGTTGGCGCCCGACCGAGCCCTCGCCGCCGGTGGAAACAATGGTGATCTTGTCCACCTTGCTCAGCGGCTCGGCCATGGCGCGGACAACTTCCGCCATGCTGCTGATCAGGCGATCGACGACCGCGGCCTGCGTCCATTCCTGATAGGCCTCGGCCTTCACGTTCATCGCCTTCGCTTCCGCCTCGCCCTTCTGGAAGATGACGGCGGCTTCGGCTTCGCCCTGGGCGCGGATCGCAGATGCGCGGCCTTCGGCTTCCATGATCAGGCGCGATTTCTCCGCGGCGGCGATGTTCTCGATGCGCTGGCGCTCGATCTCGGACTGCTTCAGCACGGTCGCGATCAGCTCCTTTTCGTGGCGCAGAATTTCGGCTTCCTGCACCTTGACCTGCTGCTCCTTCTCGATCTGCTGCACCTTCACCTGCTCGGCAACGACCCGCTGCTGCATGACGTTGGTCTGGAGCTCGTAGGCCTTGTCCGCCTGCGCCTCCTGCTTGCGGCTCTGCTCGGTGAACTGCGCCTTCTGGATGTCCAGATCGCGCTGCGCCTCGGCCTGCTTGGCCAGCGACTGCGTCTCGGCCAGCACGCGCTCCTGGTCGGCCGCGGCCTTGGCGACCGCCGATTCGCGCAAAGCGATGGCACGGCGAATCGCCGTATCGCGCTCCGCCTCGGCGGCGGCGACCTCCGCATCGCGCTTGATGCGGGCAATATCCGGACGGCCCATGTTGGTGATGTATTCGTTCTTGTCGCGGACTTCCTTGATGGTGAACGAGATCACCTCCAGCCCCATCTTGCTCATGTCTTCCGCGCAGGTGGCGCGCATGCGCTCGCCCACCATCTCCGGCTCCTTCACGATCTGCTCGACCGTCAGCTGGCCGATGATGCCGCGCAGATGGCCTTCCATCACCAGGCGAATCAAGCCTTCGCGCTGCTGCGGCGCCTTGGTCAGGAACTGCTCCGCGGCGGTGAGGATGGATTCGCGGTCGGAGCGCACCTTGATCTGCGCAACGGCCTCGACCGTGACCGCGACGCCCTGCTTGGTGTAGAGGTCCTGCTGCGGCGCAACGTCGAAGGACATCAGCTCCAGCGAAAGCTGGCGGCAGCTCTCGACCACGGGAAAGATGACCGCGCCCGAGCCCTTGATGATGCGCGGGCCGCGGAAGCCATAGACGATGAGCGCTTCGTTGGGTCCAGCCTTGCGAAACATCTTGGCGATGCTCGTCATGATGATGAGAAGAACGACAACGCCCAATCCGATGAAGATAGCGACAATGTTCGGCATAAACGATCCTTACCGTGAGAACAGCGTGAAGCCAGCCTGAATGCGTGTGGACCGTGCCGTCCCTGGCTGTGGGCGACGTCGGTCGTGGAGCGCGAGGCTCCGGTGAATGACAAACTCTTCTTCGTGTCAGGTGGCGGGCGGACCCTCCAGCTCCGACCACGGCCGGACATAGGCGATACCGCGCTCGTAACGCAGCACGACAACTTCGACATCGCGGGCAATGGCAGCGCCGGCATCGCTGCGCGCCGCTGCGGCACGTCGTGCGCCGCCTTGCGAGTACGCAATCTCACCGGTGCCGCCCTCGCGAATGGGACTCGAGACGCGTGCCAGCACGCCGGTCATCTCCGTGTCCTCCGCGGTGAGTACGCGCTCGCGAGGCAGCAGCACGCGGGCGAGAAACCAGAAGATGATGGCCGCGCCGGCCAGGCCGCTGATGACCGCCACTGCGAATACGCCTACAGTCCAGAGCGGGCTGAAGCGGCACAGCAGATAGCCGGTTCCACCAAACCAGCAGAGAAAGGCCATGAACGTGAAGCCGTTGAGCGGCGAGAGGCCAGTCTCGTGCGCACTGGCATGCGTATGCAGGTGACCCGCGTGGGTGTGCGTGAGATGGAAGTGGCCGCCGTGAAAATGCCCGATCTGCAAGTGGCCGAAGCCGCCGAAGAAAGTGAGCACGCTCAGCGCCAGGCCGACTCCAAAGCAGACGAGATACCAGTTCTCCGCACTCAATAGGAACGTGTGCACAGGTCATCTCCTCTCTTTCGTATTACGGCCGCCATTGCGCTTCTCCGAAGGCTTTGCGGCAGGGGAATGCTTGCGCCGCGGAGCGAGTTCGGGCCGCAATACCTCCAGCAGCCGGTCAGCCAGCGAGGGGGTTTCGAGGATGGCAGCGAGCAACAGAAGGCAGCGACGTGTGTCGTCGTGCTGGGCCGCTGCGAGCAGCGCGCGGCGAAGCTCCGGGTCGCGGCGGAAACGCTCAGCGCCCGAGATAAGCCACAGGTCCAGCGTGTCCTCCTGCGTGCGGACGTGCAGCGTACGCGCGTCAGAACGCAGTTCCTCGTGGTAGCCCTCGGGGTCGTCGACCAGGTAGCCGGGGTGCACCTTGAAAAAGCGGGCCAGCAGCAGCCGCGTCGTGTTGGTCAGGTGCGGACGCGCGCCACTTTCAATCTGCGAGAGGTAGGACTGGCTGACCGCCGTGTCCATCTCTGCGCGGATAGCGCGCACCAGCTCCTGCTGGGTCATGGCACGGTCCAGGCCGCGGAGCGACCCTTCGACTTCGCGGAGGTAGCGGATTTTCTCGCCAAGTTTCATATTGCAATCCGCAATAACAATATCGCAAATTGCGATATATGCAAGCAGTCTTTAGTACTCAGAACTTATTTGACCAACTTGACCAATTCGCTGAAGGTGGACTATCTTCCGAGGTATGGCAAACGCAATCAATATTTACGAGGCCAAGACTCATCTTTCCGCACTCGTGGAAAAAGCCGCACATGGCGAGGAGATCGTGATTGCCAAGGCGGGCAAGCCGATGGCGAAGCTGGTGCCGCTGGAGCAGAAGGTGCTTTCGCCGCGCAAGTTCGGCCGGAATGTGCTGGGCATTACGTATATCGCGCCGGATTTCGATGCTCCGCTGCCGGAAGAGATCATTGCGGATTTCTATGGCCCGATTGAGCCGGAGCGGTGACCGCACCAGCATTTCTCATCGACACGCATGTACTGCTTTGGTTGGACGAAAAGCCGGAGCGGTTCTCCGAACAAGTCCTGGGACTACTCCGAGACCCAAAGCATGTTGTCTACTGCAGTGCTGCGTCGCTGTGGGAGATCGCGATTAAGCAGAGCGGGGGCAAGCTTCAGATCACAGGCACATTACCCTCGTTGATCGAGCAATATGGATTCACCGAACTGCCGGTGACCGCGCGCTACGCAGAGCTGACGCGAGCGCTCCCAATGCACCATCGCGACCCTTTCGATCGCATGCTGCTGGCGCAGGCGATGGCGGAACATCTGGTGCTCATCAGCGCCGATCGCCAGATGCTGGCGTATGAAGTCGCCATTCTCAGTTGCTGACGGGTTGCTGACGGTCAGCGTAGCGGCACGCCATCCAGTTTGGTGAGGCGGCCTACCGGATAGAGGCCCAGCCTGGGTCCATCCATGGTGAGTGGTCGTAGAAGAACTCAAGCCGCGCACGCGGGCTTGCGGCGAACTTCGGATCGTTCTCGATGCGTTGTTCGAACTCCGTTTGGAGCTTCGGATCTTTGGCCATCATCTCGCGCGCCAGCTTTTCCAGGACATATGCCTCGCCGTATTCGCGCTGCTCGAAGATGGGGTCGAAGGCGTTCCACGCCATGGCGGAGTCGGGCGCCATCGGCTCCAGCCACTCCATGGCCACGTGCGAGAGCCGCTGATTCAGTTCAACGACCGCGGAGTTCGCGGGAAATGTCATCGTCTCGGTGACGAGTGTGCATTGCGGCGGCTCGCCTGGATGGCCGTTGCTTCCTTCCCCGCCGAACATCGGGTGATGGCCCTCAAAGGGCGGCTGCTGCCAGTTGCCGCCGTGGCAGCGGTAGGTTTCGACCGGCGCGGTCCATGCCGCTGTCGTGCGCTCGATCACGACCTGGTGCGCGGCGAGCACATCAATGACGTGCGTCCATTGCGGCGGAATGATGTAGGCAGCAGGCGGCACGGCGGCCACCACGATCTTCGCTCCCGTCTGCATGGGTAAGGTCACGTTCCACGGCTCGTGCGAGTATTGGACCCATACCGTGCCGGACACAGCACTTAGTTCGCGCGTGTATTTGTAACCGCGAAAGAGGAATGGTGTGGTCTCGCCGGACCAGGCGAGCTTGAGCGGATAGGCGACGTTGCTCAACGGATGCGCGCCGAGTTCCTCCGCCTCATGATCGGCGGCCGCGTTCAACGCAATCAGCTTGTCGGCATCGCGATTCACTACCTTGAGGAGCGCCCGCAGCAACTCATAGTTGCCGGTGACGCGGGTCTTGTAGTCCTTCAGCATGTGCATCTCGACCAGCATGCTGGGCCGGTTTTCCAGATTCATGTAGCCGGTCGAGAAACGGGGAACGAAGGCATTGAAGCCCAGCCCTTTCGAAGGGTCACTTTCATCGGCAAGGTCGATGTAAGTTGGCGAGGCGAGGTGCCCGGTCGCGTCGACCTGATGTTCGAGATCAGGGATGACGCTCGATTCGAGCCAGTGACCGGTGTCCGCGTTGAGATTGGGGAAGTGCTCGATGGTGAAGGTGACGTCGTACTGGAAATCGGCGCCATCGGTCACGTGATCATCGACGAAGAAGTCCGGCAGCCAGCGATGGAAGATGGCCATGAAGGCCCGCGTTTCCGGAGCATCGGCCTTCATGTAGTCGCGGTTCAGGTTGATGTTCGTGCCGTTGCCGCGCCAGCCCATCTCTTCCGGGCCATTCTGGTTGATGCGGTTGTAGGGCGAGCGCCGCTCATGTCCATCGGCGTTGTACATGGGGATGAATACGAAGACAGCGCGGTCGAGCAACGTCGCATCCTTGCCGTTGATGACCATGTCGCGCAGCAGCGCAAGACAACTGTCCTTGCCATCCATCTCGCCGGCATGGATGGCGTTCTGCACCAGCACGATGGGTCGCTTCGAGGCGTGGAGCGCGGCGGGATCGAAGACGCCGTCCTTCGATGCAATGACGATGTCGAGTTCGCGGCCCTCGCCGGTTTTGCCGAAGGGCTCGATACGCACCTGCTGCGGCTTCGCTGCGGCAATGCGGCGCAGGTAGGCCATGGTGGCGGCGTAGTCGGGCGTAGTGCGGTAGTTGGATTGCTCGGCGGGTGTGGCCCAGTCGTCATGCTGGGCTAGAAGGCAGGGACTCAACAATGCAAATAGAAGTAGACGCAGCACGCGCATGACTAAGAGTAGCAAGCGCCACCGGGGCGGCTTGCGCGCTCGAGCGTCTGCGGCTGTAATTTTGCCGTGCGTGACTTATGAGTTCCGCGATCTCCGTTCTGAAAATCACCGCGAAAAGTGAAATCGATACGGCGAAGCAATCGGCGAGAAACTCCAGGCCTTCAGGGAATGGCGATCTCAACCATATATTCGGTATGCGAATCGAAGCGAAAAGAACCGCGCAAAGGAGCAGGGGCCACCTCCTGCGCGAAGCTCCAAGCACGAAGGCGCATGCGCCGGCACTTAGCGCCAGTCCAATCTGGCTGCTTTGCGTCAGTGGTTGTCCCGCAAGGGACACCTCATCCCAGAGCATTGCGCCCACGACCAGAAAGAGTACAAAAAGGACTCCAAGGATAGCTTCACGGCGGTTGCGTAGCTGTTGACGGCTGTCCGCGATTGACATCGTATGAGGGGGGCCGACGAGGCGACGCATGCCCGTGACTTTAAAGGCTAGGATCCCGCGCCGCCATCACCGATAAGTCACGACTCGATAGTGCGTTCAGGGGAGGCTGTCGATTTCCGGGCGGCGTGCGTACAGCTCAAGTAGCGGAGAAGCTGCCGTTGAGAAGCCCGCAGGGACGGCATGTTCGCGACCGGATTTTAGCCATGGGCTATACCACTGGTTCCACCTATACTGACCTTCCCCTCGAAATACGTGATCCAGATACGTGAATTGATTCCTTTTTTCCAGCAGGCATGTCCAGTGCTCAAGCGACTTCTTCTTGGCTCGATCGTTCTTCTCTGTACGATAACCACCGCGAACGCCCAGGTCTACAACGCGAAGGCCGGGGCAAGCCTCGTACTTGTGCATGGACACGTCTGGACCGAGAACCCGGCACAGCCTGAGACCGAAGCCATCGCTATCGCCGGCAATCACATTTTGCTGACAGGCACATCCGCGGAGGTTCTTCGTCTCGCCGGTCCTTCCACGCGCGTCATCGACCTGCACGGACGCCGCGTTGTGCCTGGCTTCAATGACGCGCACGTTCACTTCGTAACAGGCGGCCTGGTGTTGGCCAATGTGCAGCTTCTTGACGCCTCCTCGCAAGCGGAGTTCCGCGACCGTATGGGCCGCTTTGCGCGATCGCAGCCTGCGGGCGCGTGGATCCTTTCCGGCATTTGGGATCACGAACGCTGGACGCCTGCCGCGCTCCCAACCCATCAGTTGATCGATGATGTGACGTCAAAGAACCCGGTCTTTGTCATGCGTCTCGATGGCCATATGGCGTTGGCCAATGCGCTTGCGATGAAGCTTGCCGGTGTCGATCGCAACACGCCGGATATGCCCGGTGGCGTCATCGTGCGCGACGCCGATGGCAATCCTACCGGCATGTTCAAGGATGCGGCCATGACGCTGATCCACCGCGTTATTCCTCCGCTCACGCTTCAGAAATCTCAGACTGCGATTGTTGCGGCGCAGCATGAAGCCGCTCGCAACGGCGTCACCAGCGTGCAGGAGATGGCCGACGATCAGGACGACACCAACGGGCCGATGCATTTGCGCGCGTTGCAGGAGTTGGAACGGAAGGGCGAACTGGCCGTTCGGATTTCCGTGAACCTGCGCCTGGTGGACTGGAAAAATCTGGCGGGCAGCGGTATCCAGGCGGGATTTAACGATGGGCTCATTCAGGTGGGTGGGCTGAAGGCCTTTGCCGACGGCGGCCTTGGCGCATCTACAGCGTGGCTTTTTGCGCCGTACAACGACGCACCCAACACGAGCGGCTTGGCCACAGATGAGCTGCAGCACCCGGAACAGATGTATGCCGACATCAATGGTGCGGACAAGGCCGGCCTGCAGATCGCGATTCACGCGATCGGGGATCGCGCCAACCGGACGATTCTCGACTTCTATCAGCGCCTCGAAAAAGACAACGGACCGCGCGATCGCCGCTTGCGCATTGAGCATGCACAGCACCTGACTGCCGTGGACATTCCGCGCTTCGCTCAACTGCATGTGATCGCGTCCATGCAGCCGTACCACGCTATCGACGATGGCCGCTGGGCGCAGAAGCGGCTGGGTGCAGAGCGTATTCGCTATGCGTATGATCTTCGCTCGCTGCTCGACTCCGGCGCCGTCCTCGCCTTTGGATCGGACTGGCCGGTTGCGCCTATGCAGCCACTCATGGGGATCTACGCCGCGGTGACGCGCAGGACTCTCGACAATCGCAACCCGAACGGCTGGATTCCCGAGCAGAAGATCTCTGTGGCCCAGGCGGTTCACGCGTATACCGTGGGCTCCGCTTATGCGCAGTTCGATGAAAAGATCAAAGGCTCAGTCGAAGCGGGCAAACTCGCCGATCTGGTCGTGCTTTCTCAGGACATCTTCAACATCGATCCGGTCGAGATCGGGAAGACACGAGTTGACGTGACCATCTTCGATGGCCGTGTCATTTATGACGCCTCGACGCCGCAACTCTGAGGGACTGTACGCATCGGTTAGGTAATGTCTTCCGTATCGAAGACCTTCACCTTCACCGTCGGCCGCTGCGGAGTGATGCCGTGCACTTCCGCAAGTAAATTCCGCACCACATCTTCGAGGTTGCGCTGGTTTTCGATCACCGCGCTCATGGACTGGATCTCTTCCGGGTCTTCTACTTTTTCGAGCAGAACGGTCGCATGGGCCTGCGCCACATGATCCAGGCCGAGACCTTCGGGTGTCTTGGCTTTGATGGAGATGGCCTTGGTATTGACGTTGAGCAGGTCGGCAAGCCGCTCGCGAATCTCGCCGGCGATGGGAGAGATCTTCGGTTTTGCAAGCACCAGCGTGGCATCGAGATTCACGATGCGATAGCCGGCATGCTGAATCTCTTCCAGCGCCAGGTTGAGAAAGATGGTCGAGTCCGCGTTCTTCCAGCGCTGGTCACCCGGCGGGAAGAATGTGCCGATATCGCCCGCCGCCACTGCGCCGAGCAGTGCGTCGGTCACTGCGTGCAGCAATACGTCGCCGTCGCTATGGCCTGCCAGCCCTTCCGGATGGTCGATGGCGATGCCGCCGATGCGCAGCGGAACGCCGGCCTGGAAGGCATGGGAGTCCCAGCCGTGGCCGATGCGAATGTCCATGAAAAGCCTCTCTCTTTCTGCCTCGCGTCGCGGGGCTTGCGCGCCGGCTACGGGTTTTGGCGTCGCGCCAGGTAGAACTCGGCCAGCTCAAGATCGCCGGGCTGTGTGATCTTGAGATTCGCAGGCCGAACCCGGAACCACGGCGACCTGGGAACCGGCTCGCTCCACCAGGCTGGCCTCATCGGTGCCGGCGAAGCCGTCGGCTTCCGCTTCGGCGAAGGCGCGTTTCAGGATTGACCAGCGGAAACCCTGGGGCGTCTGCGCCTGCACGACGTATTCGCGCGGAATGGTGGTGCGAATGATGGCGCCGTGCGCCGTACGCTCCACCTGCTTGATGGTATCGATGGCAGGCAGGCCGACGATAGCCGCGCCGTGCTCGGTGACAGCTTCGATGGTGCGTGCAATGGTGTCGGAGTCGATCAGAGGGCGGACGGCGTCGTGCACCAGGACGATGTCGTCATCCTCCGCCTGCATTGCGGCGAGTGCGCGGCCGACAGATTCCTGACGGCTGTCGCCGCCCTCGACGACGGTGACGCGACCGGCAAGCTGATGCTCTGCGACGATCGCCTGGACGCGCTCAATCTCCGTGGCGCGAACCGCTACCACGATGGCGCTGACCTGGGGCACGGCGGCAAAGGCCCGCAAGCTATGGACCAGAATCGGGACCCCGGCGAGCGACTGGAACTGCTTGGCGGCATTCGGTGTGACCTGTCCCGGCGCCATCCGGGTGCCCAGCCCCGCAGCCGGAAGAATAACGAAGACGCGCATAAGGAATTGAGTATACCGGGGACGAAGGCGACGGCACAGGCAGGTGTGCCGCATGTCCTCACCTTCAGCATCGGCTCAGCGCCGGCAATACGCCCGGGCAGCGCCCTCGCTCTAGCCGGCGGTGAGTCTAGACCTTCGCCACGAAGATGCCGTCAAAGGCTCGGCGTACTCCTGCGAAGACGATGAGCCACAGGACGGTTGCGACCAGCCCCGGTCCAATACCCGAGGGTGCCATGTGGATGTGGAACAGCAGGATGTTTACGATGATCGGAGCCAGGATGATGAGTGCCAGTGGAACATAGCGTCCGATGAGCAGCATCGCGCCGCCGATGAACTGTAGCGCGAAGATGGCGACGTAGTAGTGCGTTGTGAATAGGAGTCCAGCAAACTGACCGGCTGCACCCGGTGGCGGCGTCGAGGGTATGAAGTGCAGGAAACCGTTGGCGCCAAAGATTACAAAGATGATCCCCAGAAGAATGCGTGCGATCAGG
The DNA here is from genome assembly GCA_963750845.1 of uncultured Acidobacteriaceae bacterium. Taxonomy (GTDB): domain Bacteria; phylum Acidobacteriota; class Terriglobia; order Terriglobales; family Acidobacteriaceae; genus KBS-83. Next base: position 142,892 of record CAVVSP010000026.1, on the reverse strand, counting down.
ACGGCGACTTTCATGTGTTGCTTCTCCTCGATGAGACGACAGTAGAGAATCTTAGCCTCAGGCGGCGCTTGCGCGTATCTGCTCCAGTGCGGGTCCAAGCAGGGTGCTACGGTCGACGGCGCCCGACATGAGCTGCGAAGCACCTCCGACGGTAATCGTTTGAACTTCCGTGATGCCGAGAAAGCTGAGCACAGCCTTCACATACGGGTCGGCGAAGTTCATGGCCGCAAAGGGATTTCCCGGAGAATAGACGCCGCCACTGGCTACCAGCAGGGTCGCTTTCCTGACTTCGAGCAGACCTTTCGCCCCATCTGCGCCATAACTGAAAGTACGGCCGGCGCGGGCAATCTGATCGATCCACAGCTTCAGTGCGGAGGGTATGGAGAAGTTGTGCATGGGAACGCCGATCACGATCTCATCCGCGGATTCCAGTTCCTGAATCAGCTCTTCAGAGTGCGCAAGCAGGGCATTCTGTTCGGCAGTGCGGACATTTTCGGGAGTATAAGCAGCGTGTACCCAGGCTTGGTTGATTGGCGCCGGCATCACGGCAGCGAGGTCGCGGTAGATCACGGTTCCGTCAGGGTTGGCGATTTTCCAGTTAGCGACGAATTCGCGGGCGAGTTCGCGGCTGATAGACGTTTCAAGCGGACTTGAGTCGAGATGGAGTAGTGTCGGCATAGATTTGCATCTCCTGAGCGACAAATGCAGTCAAAACATCAAATGTCGTATTCAGTAGACGACACTCGTCGTTCAAGCGATTCAGAGTTTTTGAGAACTTGTTTGGAATAGATATGCCGATCTCCGACTGTGAGGTACGTGATCCACGGATCCGCCGGACGCGCCAGCTCCTACAGGGAGCGCTAGCGCAACTGCTTGGATCAAAACCGTTTGACGATATTTCCGTGCAGGACATCACAGACGCCGCCACGGTGAACCGCGCCACCTTCTACGACCACTACACGGACAAGTTCGCGCTGCTGGAAGCCCTGATTGCGGGCGGATTTCACCGCATGCTCGCGGAACGTTCGGTCCAGTATGACGGCACCTGCCCCTCGGCAGCCGCGGCTGTCATCCTCGCGGCCTGCGATTACCTGGCCACGGTCCGGGCTGCGCAAGGTGGATGTGTGAGCCGCCGCAGCAATGTCGAAGCGCTGGAAGATGCAGCGATGATTGCCGCGATCCGTCGGGTGCTGGCGCACGGGATGGAGAAATATACCTCGGTTCCTGAGGAGCGGCGCGCCATGCAGTCGGCGGCCGCAAGCTGGGCCATCTATGGGGCGGTGAAGGAGTGGCTGCATACTCCCGATCGTCGTCCCGCAGAGGCAATCGTGCCGGAGATCGTGGCGATGGTAACGCCGCTGCTGGGCACCCCGATTGCCGAGCATCAGGCAGCGGCCGCCGAACTGACGGGACACGCGCGCTGATCGCTAGCGCCACCCGAATCGGTGCACTATGAGCGAGATCGGCAGCCCGTGGCCCCTCGCTCCATACGATCGGTCCCAGGCATCTAGCCCTCGACTGGCTCCACGTAGAACATCTCATTGGTGGCGCGGAAGCCATTGGTCTCGTAAAGGGCGCGTCCAGCATCGGTGGAGTGCAGGGCGACGACGCGGATGCGACGGCGGCGTGCTTCGGCCAGCGCAAGCTCGATGAGGTGGCTTGCGATGTGTTTCCTGCGGTGCGCTGGATCGACGTAGACGTTCAGCAGATAGCCGCGGTGCTCCGAGGTGGGATCGAGCGGATGCGGCGCCCAGTCGAGGATCATCAATCCGCTGCCGCCAACCACCTCGCCTGCATCGTCCAGCGCAAGCCAGCCCATGTAGTTGCCGGACTGCAATTGTTGCCTTACCCAGGGCTCGAAATGCTCCGCCATCACGTCCAGCACGCGATTGTCGGTTCGGCCCGCGTCCACAAACATGCGCCGGCGATGGTGGGTGATGATGGCGGCGTCGGCGGCAGTGGCGGCGCGGGTAGCGGGCATGTTTGTGAGTATAGACCGCACCCTCATCGTTCATGGCCATAGACATACCGCAGAGCCGTGAACACAAAGATGGAGGCCCGTACACTGGTTGCGCGATGGCAGCGCGCGAACCACAGCCGCAATCACGACAGCTCGGATGGGCACGACACGCCTTTCATGCGGGGGAGCGCGTGGCAGTAGCTGTATCTGGCGGCGCGGACTCCGTGGCACTGCTTGTAGCGATGGCCGATGCGCTCCCGGAGACAGGTCTCGTGCTCTCCGCCGTGCACGTGCATCACGGATTACGCGGTGCGGAGGCGGATGGAGATGCGCAATTCGTGACCGAACTTGCGAAGCGGCTCGACGTGCCGCTCCGCACCGAGCGCGGTGACGTCGCCGCTCTCGCCGCCGAACGTGGCCGGGGAATCGAAGAGGCGGCGCGGTCCTTGCGCTATCGCGTCTTTCAGGACCTTCTGGCTTCCCGGGAGGCCGATGTCGTGGCGACCGCCCACACGCTGGACGACCAGGCCGAAACGGTGCTGATGAAGATGCTGCGCGGCGCTTGGACCGAGGGTCTGGGCGGCATCGCGCCGGTGGTCACGGTGGAGGGTCTGGACGTATTGTGCGTCCGCTGCTGGAGGTCACACGCGACGAAATTGTCGCCTATCTGGAGGGGCGAGGACAGCCCTGGCGCGAGGACAGCACCAATCAAGATCTAACGTTTACGCGCAATCGCGTTCGCTATACGTTGCTGCCACAACTGCGGGAGTTCCAGCCCCGCATCGCGGAACAGCTATCGCGCATGGCGGCCGTGGCCCGGGACGAAGAGGCCTGGTGGACACGTGAACTGGCTCGCGTGATGCCGGGAATGGTGCTCCCCGGGAGACCGGTGCGTGGTGGGGGCCGGGCAAATTCGACTCGGCCGGGCGAAGCCGGAGTTGCCATGGAACTGGAACGAATCCGAGCCATGCACCCGGCATTGCAGCGCCGTATGCTGCGAGCGGCCGCCGGGCAAGTGGGAACCGCGCTCACCTTTGACCAAACGGAAGCGCTGCGAACACTGGCAGGCGTGGGCGAGGGTGGCGGGGGGAAGTCGGCCAGGGTGGAACTGGGCGCGGGGCTGATTGCGGAACGTACAGCGCGGGAGTTGCGGATCGCCCGGATCCCTGAGTCCACCAGTACTTCCTTGCCGGAGATCGTCGTGCCGGTGCCGGGCATGCTGGAAGCGGTGGAATACGGGTATCGGGTGACGGTCAGCGGGAGCCTGCCGAACGGGGCCACGCTTCTGCTACGGACCCCACTGGCCGGAGACCGGGTCCGTCTGCCTCACAGCAGCGGAGTGAAGACGGTGAAAGAGGTGCTGGAGCGGCGTGGCCTTTCCGCAGCAGAACGGCGGATCTGTCCCGTGCTCGCGGTCGGAAGCGGCATCCTATGGATAAGCGGGGTGGAAGTTGAGGGAACGCCGGGTCTTCAGGTAGCGGTGGAACCATTACGGGAATCGGGGGTGCCCCCGTCCCGATGGACGCCACCTAGGTAACAGATTTTGGTCTATTCAGTCGGGGCATTTTTCCTTGCGGGCGCCGCCCCGAGCCTCGGAGTAGAATCCAGGGTACGGTCACCGGAGCGTGAGCGGCTGGATATCAGATTTATTGGTGCCGCAGATCGGCGGAAGCCGGAAGTTGCACCGAAGACCGGCCTCGCACGTCTAATCCCTGAGGAAACGTTTCGGCTTGCTCAACGGGGAACAGATACCCTGGGAGTCTGCGTATCCTTTTAGGCGTTAGGCGCTGCTTCCGTGGCGTGAGAGAAATGAGGTTTTTTCGTGAATTCGACCGTCAAATCGATTCTCTTCTGGGTCTTCATTCTGGCGTGTCTGGTCTTGCTGTGGCAGATCGTCCAGAAGAGCACGAGCAATGGCAAGGACCAGGAGATTTCCTTCTCCACGTTCATGGACGATGCTCGCCAGGGTCAGGTGCAGGACGTGACGATCACCAACAGTACGGTGACCGGACACTTCCGCAACAACAAGGACAATGGCTTCCACACCACCGTGCCCGCGAATTACCCGGACATGTACAAGACCCTGCAGGACAACAAGGTCTCGATCACGGTGAAGGACACCCAGGGTAACGCCTGGTGGCCAATCCTGTTGCAGCTCTCGCCGATCCTGATCATCGGTGCGGTGTGGTACTTCATGATCCGCCAGATGCAGAGCGGGGGAAACAAGGCGCTGTCGTTCGGCAAGAGCCGGGCGCGTCTGCTCTCCATGCAGCAGAAGAAGGTGACGTTCAAGGACGTCGCCGGCGTGGATGAGGCCAAGGAAGAGCTGAAGGAGATCATCGAATTTTTGCGCGAGGCGCAGAAGTTCCAGAAGCTGGGTGGACGTATTCCCAAGGGAGTGCTGCTGGTCGGACCTCCGGGCACCGGCAAGACGCTGCTGGCGCGCGCCGTTGCGGGCGAGGCCAACGTGCCCTTCTTCTCCATCTCGGGCTCGGACTTCGTAGAGATGTTCGTCGGCGTGGGCGCAAGCCGCGTGCGCGACCTCTTCGAGCAGGGTAAGAAGAACGCTCCGTGCATCATCTTCATCGACGAGATTGACGCGGTCGGCCGCCATCGCGGAGCCGGTCTGGGCGGCGGACACGATGAGCGCGAGCAGACGTTGAACCAGTTGCTGGTGGAGATGGACGGATTCGAGTCCAACGACGGCGTGATTCTCGTCGCCGCTACCAACCGGCCTGACGTGCTCGATCCGGCTCTGCTGCGCCCGGGCCGTTTCGATCGCCGTGTGGTGGTGGGGCGCCCAGATGTGCGGGGCCGCGAAGAGGTACTGCGCGTGCATTCGAAGAAGGTGCCGATTGCAGACGACGTGGATCTTCGCGTGCTGGCTCGTGGCACACCGGGCTTCTCCGGAGCCGACTTGGCGAACATGGTGAACGAGGCTGCGTTGACGGCTGCCCGCTCCAATCGTAAGGCCGTGCATATGTTCGACTTTGAGCTGGCCAAGGACAAGGTCCTGATGGGTGCCGAGCGCAAGTCCATGCTGCTGACGGATGAGGAAAAGCGGGTGACCGCGTATCACGAGGCGGGCCACGCCCTGGTCGCTGCTATGCGCGAGCACGCCGATCCGCTGCACAAGGTCACGATCATCCCCCGTGGGATGGCTCTCGGCGTCACGATGCAGTTTCCTACGGACGACAAGCACACCGTCACCAAGGACTATCTGGAGACACAGCTTGCCATCCTGATGGGCGGACGCTGCGCTGAGGAGATTTACCTCAAGCAGATGACGACCGGAGCCGGCAACGACATCGAACGCGCATCGGAGCTGGCGCGCAAGATGGTCTGCGAGTACGGCATGAGCCGGCTGGGTCCGCTGACCTTCGGCAAGAAGGAAGAGCAGATCTTCCTGGGCCGCGAGATCGCACAGCATCGCGATTTTTCGGAAGAAACAGCCCGGCAGATCGACAGCGAGGTGCGCAGTCTGGTGGACTCCGGTTATCAGTCGGCCTACAGCATCCTGGATCAGAACCACCCGATCATGCACCGGCTGGCGACGGCACTGCTGGAGCGCGAGACGATCGACGCGAACGAGATCAAGATGCTGATCGAAGGGCGCGAGCTCCCACCGCTCAATCCGCCGTCTAACGGCTCGGCCAGCGGCGATCCAGAGGTGAAGGTGCTGAAACCGGAATCCGGCCGCGCGGCAGGCTTCCCGGAAGGCAGCCCATCACCGGCATAACCACTCTGTCAGACCTCTAACCGGACGGCCACTCCTAGGACCGGAGTGGCCGTCTTCTTTTGCACGCCAGCCACTCTGCGAGAATAGGCGCAGCATATGCGCGCACTTCGATTGCTTTCCGCCACATCCGTCTTGCTGCTTGCGATGGGCTGCGGCTACCACGCTGTGGGTTCGGCGGCGCATATTCCGGAGGACGTGCACACCATTGCGGTGCCATTTTTTCAAAACCGTACGCAGTTTTCGCATACCGAAGTCACGCTGACGCAGGCGACCGTGCACGAGCTGAACACGCGAACGAAGTTCCGCGTGCTGCCACGCGAAGATGCCGGCGATGCGGATGCGGTCTTGAAGGGCACGGTCCTCAGCGAGACGATCGTGCCCTACACGTACAACGTGACTACGGGCCAGTCGTCCAGCTACATGATCACGCTGACCGCGAGCGTGTCGCTGACCGATCGTGACGGACGCGTTCTCTATCGGCACGATGGGTATACCTTTCATCAACAATACGAAGCCACCTCGGATCTGAGCACATTTGTGCAGGAAGATTCCCCAGCCATGGGGCGCCTCTCCAGAGACTTTGCCCAGTCGCTGGTGAGCGATATGCTGGAGTCCTTCTGAACGCATGCGACATTTTCGGGACCGGACGCATGCCTAGCGGATTGCGAAGCTTCGCCTCCTCGGACCGCTTCGTTGCGGAGATCGAATCCTCGCGCCAAGGCGGCCCGCTGCGGCCTGGTTATGTGCTGCTGGGCGATGAGGCGTATCTCTATGAGCGTTGCCGGCGAGCGATTCTCGACACCTTGATCGATCAGAACGGACCCCAAATGAGAGATTTTGCGCTGGCCGAGATCGATCTTGCGGAGACCAGCATCTTCGAGGCACTCGATCGCGCGCAGACGCCTTCGCTGATGGCACCGTTTCAGGTGCTCTTTCTGCGCAACATCAAGACGCTTTATACGCGCGGCGCGAAGAAGGACGAATTCGCTGCCCTTGATGCGTATGGGCGTTCGCCGAACCCGCAGGCGTTGCTGGTCTTCGTCGCGGATCATCTGCATCTCCCAGCCGACCTTCGCCGCATGGACATGCAGGACAAGGATCGCTACGAGCGCATCCGCGAGACGCTGGGCGATTGGTGCGGCATGGTGGAACTGGTGCGCGTGGAAGAGAGCGACGCGATGCGCTGGCTGGTGGGAGAGGCAGAAAAGCGCGGAAGCGCACTCGAAGCGGATGCTGCGCGCGAGCTTGCCGATGCGCTCGGCGCGGACCTGATGCTGATGGCGAGCGAACTTGAGAAGCTGGTGCTCTTCGTAGGCGAGCGGCGCCGCATCACGCTGGGCGATGTGGAGACCATGGTGCTTGGCGCGAAGCAGCGCTCACTCTATGAACTGACGGATGCAATCTCGGCCAAGGACCGTCCACGCGCGCTCGCATTGTTGCAAGGGCTGCTCAACGCCTCCGATGGCGGCGAGGAGTCGGCCATTGGGCATCTCTACATGCTGGCCCGGACCTTCCGGCAGATGCTGGTGATCCTGGAGAAGAACGTGCGCGACTCTCGCGCGATCTGGCAGGCGCTGTGGCAGGGCTTCCGCATGCCGCCGTTTGCCGCGGAAGACCTTATCCGCCAGGCGCGCCGTTACAAGAGCCGCCGCGATCTGACTCGTGCGTTGCGGCTGATTGCTCGCGCGGATCTCGAGCTGCGCTCCTCACCCCCGGACAAGCGGCTGGTGCTGGAGCGGCTGGTGTTGGCGTTGGCCAGCGAGGAGCCGCCACAATCCTCACTCGGGCTGCTGAGCGCGCAGTACGCGATGGAACTCTAGCCCGGCTTCCGCCGATATCCCGCCGGTTGTCTATAGGCAGGCAACATACGCATCACCCCGTACATCTCCGCGTCGAGAACTGGAGATGCGCCTATGCCACTCACCCTTACCTGGAGCGATATCGCGCTGCGCCTGGTCTTCACCGTGATCGCTGGCTTTCTTGTCGGCCTGGACCGGGACGAGCGCGGAAAGCCGGCGGGAATTCGGACGAACGTCCTGGTCTGCCTGGCTGCATCCTTGTCGATGGTCCTTGCCAACGGCATGCTCGGCACAGGGGAAAGAATGCCAGCTCCTTCTCTGTCCTCGATCTCATGCGTCTGCCGCTGGGCATACTCTCCGGCATGGGATTTATCGGTGCGGGAGCGATTCTGCGCAAAGGCGATATGGTGCTCGGCGTTACGACAGCGGCGACGCTGTGGATGGTCACCATGCTGGGTCTCTGCTTCGGCGCCGGAAAGATAATGCTGGGAACGGTTGGGCTGCTGCTCACGCTGTTCACGCTGTGGGGACTGAAGGTGGTGGAGCGCCACTTGTCGCAGGAGCACCGGGGAACCCTATGCGTCGTCTCGGGCGGCGAAGAGCTGTCGAGGGAGTTGCGTGCCTTGATAAAGGAGAGCGGCATGGACGTTCACTCGTGGTCAGTAGATGTTTCGCGGGAGAGTGCGCGCGTGACGGTGGAATGCGAGCTGCGCTGGAGGGCACGAGAGCGTGAGCATGGGGAGCCTACTCTGATCGAATCACTAAAGGGGCGCCCGGATGTCGAACGCCTGCGCTGGCAGACGTAGTGCTCGGGACGGACGGGAGAAAAAATTAGCCCGGCACCGGGCGCCGGGCCACGAAGAGAGTTTTCAATGGCGCGGGAGAAATCCACGCGTCGCCGGATGGTTCACTGTCCGGCGGGTGAATGGGGACGATTGCCATGCTTTCGCCGCGTACTCGCATCGCCGCGGTAAGAGCTCCATCGCTGCTTCTGACCGAGGAGTCTACAAACTGTGCGGGATCGGGCAACGTTCCATGGGGCTGTTCCGGACCGCGCCAGGGAGTATTGCAAGAGTGGACCGGGAGGTCAGGATGCCGACGAATCAGCCGCGCGAGCTGGCGGATTCTGCGGAGGGCGGGGGATGAGTGGAAGAGCATAGGGCACCTCGTATTCGCCTTTTGTTCGCCAAGAATACCAAGCTGTTTCCCATTTCGGTAGTAACCACGGGCTGTGGATTTCCATCTGTGGATTCATGGGCCAACTAACACAATCTAAAGTAGATAGGAAGATGGTTATTCCATCACGCCGGAAACATCGATGCCGTGCGGACGGGTTGTCAGGGTGATGGCCGCGGCCAGAATGAGCACTCCACCGATCCAGGCCCACGGGCCAAGGCGATCTCCCAGCAACGCAACCCCGAGGTAGGAGCCGAGCATCGGTTCGATGTTGAGGAAAACTGCAGCGCGCGACGCAGGAACGTGATGGATTCCCCAGTTCCAAAGCAGAGTCGAGCCGGCGGTGCAGAAGAGGCCGCTGGCCGCCGAAGCCAGCCACGCCGCGAGCGGCACACCATGGACCGGCGGTGGGCCGTCCTGCAGCAGCACCCAGACGGCGATCATGATCGCTCCGGAGTAGACGCCATAGACCGTGATTACGGCAGGCGAATGGCGCTGCATAAGCCGCTTGTTCATCAGAATCCAGAACAGCGAGACCATGAGCGCGGCCAACACAAGCAGATCGCCTACGAGTGAGGGGCCCGATAGGCCCCTGCCTGCCGGCGAGTGATGGCCACCCAGCACGATCAGGGAAACTCCGACCGTCGAGCTGACCAGGGCCGCCCATCCAACGCGATCCAGCCGCTCACCCGCGAACAATGTGGCGGCTGCACCCAGCAATACCGGCATGCTGCCGACCATGAGCGATGCATGCGAGACGGTGGTGAGCGAGAGTCCGTAGAACTGCACCAGATACTGCACCGGTATGCCGAGGAAGGATGCGACGAGCAGCAACCGCCACTCTCGCGCGTTGAGATGCGGGCGATGGCGAAGCGCGAAGGGCAGCAGCCCGATGCATGCGAAGAAGAAGCGGTAGAGCACCATGTGGCCCACACCCATGTCGGCCAGCACGATCTTTCCGAAGTAGAAGCCAGTGCCCCAGAAACAACCAGCCAATGCGCACGCGCCATAGCCTAGCCAGTAGGTGGCGGTGCGGGGATGCTCCAGGGTAGAGGGCATAGCACTACTCTACGGGCACCGGCGGCGTTGAAAATGCAAGACAGGCTGCGTCAGATGCCGATGAGGCCGGAGCGAATGGCCCAGAGCGAGAGCGTGGCGACGATGATCCACAGCACCACACCCTGCAGCATGGGGCGCACGCCAACCTTGCGCAGAGTGGCCTTCGAGATGCCGCTGCCGATGAGGAAGAGCGTGACGGTGAGGCCGCTGCGGCCGAGCTTCGAGAATACGGTGAATACCGGTGCGAGCGCATGCACATAGGTATTTGCGACCGCCGCAAGGCAGAAATACAGGATGAACCACGGCCACTGGATGCGTGTGCTGCTCTTCGAGATGGCGGCGGTTACGAGGGCGAGCGGCACGATCCACAGAGCGCGCGCGAGTTTGACTGTGGTGCCGACGGTGAGCGCCTGCGGGCCGTAGTGCGCGGCTGCTCCGACCACCGAGCTGGTGTCATGAATCGCGAGCGCCGCCCACAGGCCGAACTGCGGCTGCGTCATGTGCAGCGCGAAGCCGATCGTGGGAAAGGCAAGCAGGGCGATGGCATTGAGCGTGAAGACCGTCCCGAGCGAGACCGCCATGTCCTCATCGCCGGCATTGGTGATGGGCGCGATGGCGGCGATGGCGCTACCGCCGCAGATCGCGGTGCCGCAGGTGATGAGGAATGCGGCTTTGGGTTGCACGCTCAGCAGGCGACCAAGCAGGGTGCCCAGCAGAATGGCGAAAGTGATGCTGACGGCGGTGTAGGCGAAGCCCGAGGCACCGGCGTGCACCACCTGGTGCAGGTTCATTCCGAAGCCGAGAGCAACCACGGAGGCCTGCAGCAGCAGCCGGGAGAGATCACGGCTCTCCGGCGCGAAGGGATGCGGCAATAGACAGACCGAAGACGATGCCGGCTGCGAGTGCGACGGCGGGGGAGACGAAGCCGCTGGCAGAAATGATGATGCAAAGCAGGAAGATGCGCTTGGCGCCGATAGAAGTCACGTTGTTCTAGTGTTCAGGGAGAATGCTACGGCGTCCAGACAGAAATTGTGATGCCCGATAGGTGGGACTTATCGGCGTGGGGCACGATCGGACTTGTTCAGTGTGCCGCGCATCGGGCTCGACGCGACTGCGGACGCGATGTTGCCGGAGCAACTCCAGCATTGCGGCTGCAGCGCCGGTTGGCTCCGGTCCGGCGGGTGTCAGCAGCAGAAGGTTGCGCGGGATGGTGAGCCCGGCCACCGGCACGATGGCAAGCGTGCCCATGGCAAGCTGACGCTGAATAGCGCTGCGCGAGACAAAGCCCACGCCGACGCCGGATTCGATGCAGCCCAGGATGGCCTCGGTGGAGTTGAGTTCGATGGCGATGTGCAGGTCGCGTGCGTGCAGGCCTGCGGCCTCGAGCGTGGTTTCGATGACCTCACGCGTACCGGAGCCGCGTTCACGCATCAGCAGAGGCGCGGCAGCGACCTGCTGCAGCGTGATGGAGCGCTGCCCGACCCATTCGTGGCTGGGCGGCACCAGCAGCACAAGCTCGTCTTCGAGCCAGATTTCAGAACGGACCTGGCTGGCGTGCGGCGGCCCTTCGACCAGGCCCAGATGGACGCGGCCGGATGCGATGGCATCCGCGACCGATTCGGTGTTGCTGCTGTCCAGTTCCACGTGTACCGCGGGATGCAGGCGCAGAAATGCGCCGAGCAGCGGCGGCACGATGTACTGCGCGATGGTGGTGGAGGCCGCGATGCGCAGCGTGCCGGAGATCTCGCCTTTGAGCGAAGCAAGCTCCACCGACGGCTTGTTCCAGCAGAGCTGCCGGACTGTTCGGCGTATTTCAACAACACGGCGCCTGCGGCGGTAAGCGTGACCTCGCGCCCGCTGCGATCGAAGAGCGGCATACCGACGAGCTCTTCGAGTGCCTTGATCTGCTGTGTGACCGCAGGCTGCGAGAGGTAGAGCTGCTCCGCTGCGCGCCGGAAGCTGCGCTGCGCCGCAACGGCGCGAAAGACGGTGAGGCGGAAGTTCTCAAGCATCATGTTCCGATGCAGCAGCGGATAGATCGAAGAAGATTCACCGCGAGCCCGATTTCACCGCCGGTCTACCATACGCGGCACATCGTCTCCGGGCGCCATGGGCTGCCCTGTCTTGCAGCCGAAGGCCTGACGGAACTCCGGCATATTCACGACGACGCCATTGGCGCGAATGCGATCGGCGAGTGCACGATCCGTCTGCACCGCAGGCGCAGCGATACTCGGGCCGGTCGGTGGAGCACCAGTTCTGCGCCCAGCCGAGAAACAACTCCTGCTTCGGCGTATAGCCGTTCGCCGTCTTCTTTCGAGCGATTCATGCTTGCTCGCGGCATCGGCCAACAGCGCCATCCAGGCCAGCCGCAGGCCGCCGTTATCCGCTGTGTTCTCGCCGAGGGTGAGCTTGCCGTTCACATGCAGGTCGTCCACGGCGACGAATCCGCTGTATTCGTTCACCAGGCAGTCGGTACGCTGCTCGAAGCGTTTCGCGTCATCGGCGGTCCACCAGTCTTTCAGATTGCCCTGCGCGTCGAACTTGCGGCCCTCGTCGTCGAAGCCGTGCGTCAGCTCGTGGCCGACGATCGCGCCGATATGGCCGAAGTTTGTCGCATCGGAGGCGCTGCTGTCATAGAAGGCGGGCTGCAGAATGCCGGCGGGGAAGTTGATGGTGTTCATCGAGGGGAGGTAATCGGCGTTTACTGTAGGCGGCGTCATGTCCCATTCGCCCTTGTCGACGGGCCGGCCGATCTTATGAAGCTGGTAGTCGCTCTCGAATTCGCGCGCGCGAAGGGAGTTTCCCAGGCTGTCGCCGGACTGAGATGGTGAGCGCGGAATAGTCGCGCCATTTGTTGGGATAGCCGATCTTGTCGACGATAGCAGCCAGTTTTTCCTGCGCCTTGGCCTTGGTGGCTGGACTCATCCACTCCAGTTGATCAAGATCCTGGCCCATTGCCGCTTCAATCTGCTTTCACCTTCCTGCGCTGTTTTGGCTTTGCTGTCTCCTCCAAAATATTGTGCGACATACACCTTGCCGAGGACCTCGCCCAGGGCTGAGTCGGTTGCATCCACGCACCGCTTCCAACGGGCCTGTTGCTCCGGAATGCCTTGGAGCTTGCGCCCGTAGAAATCGAAGTGCTCTTCATCGAAGGTTTTGGGTAGACGGCTGGAGAAGCTGTCCACAAGGAACACACGCATGTAGTCCTTCAGCGTGTCGAGACTCGTGGATACGAGGAGCTGATTGAGACCGGCGAAGAACTCCGGCGTGGCGACGTTGAGCTCGGTGACGGGTGGCGCGCCCGCATCCTTCAGGAAGCTGGCTACGGACAAGTTCGGACGTGTCGACTGGCGAATTTCGTGACCAATTGCATGTGGTAAATCTTGTCGGGGTCGCGCCGATCTACATTCCCCATGGAGACTTTGGCCAGCGCAGTTTCGAAGGCCATGATGGCGGCGGCGCTTTTACCGGCCGCATCGGGCGAATTGCCGAGCAGCTTCAGGACATTTGCGATGTGCTGCACATACTGCCCGCGCAATTCGTCGTCCTTGGCTCCGCTACGGAGGTAGTAGTCCTTCTCCGGCAGACCGATGCCGCCCTGGTCGACAACCGCAATTTCCCGGGTCGCGTCTTTCAGATCCTGTTCGGAGCCGAGGCCGAAGAAGGCGCTTACGCTGATGCGCTGGAGATGTGCGATCTCCGGCGTGAGTTCATCGCGCGATTTGATTGCGGCAATGCGATCCAGCTCAGGCTGGATTGGTGCCAGCCCGGCCCTGTCGATGGCCGCCGTGTCCATGCAGCTTGCGTAATAGTCGCCGATCTTCTGTTCATCACTGCCCGGCGCGGCGTGTGCCGCGGTAGCCTTCTCCAGAATGCCGTGCAACGCCTGCAGGTTGAACTCGTACAGATTACTGAACTGATCGAACGATGGCAGGTCGGCGGGGATCGGATGCAGCTTGCTGTAATTGCCGCAGGCGTACTGGTAGAAGTCCGCGCAGGGATCGGCGCTGGTATCTATCGCGGCCTTGTCGAAGCCCGGAATTGTACGGACCGGCGCGGGTGTTTGCGCATAGAGTGCTGAGGCAGCCAGCACGACGCCTGCGCAAGCCAGGGAGCAACGAATGGTGCACTTAAGAAAGGGTGACATCGTAGTGGCTCTCCGAAATACGGTGATTACCAGATGCTGCAGCGGTTGATGCTTACCATGGGTTGACCTGCCTTGCATCCGAAGGCCTGCTGAAACTCGGGCATGTTCTCAACGACGCCGTTGACGCGGTACTCCTCGGGGGAGTGCGGGTCGGTCTCCACGCGAAGACGCGCAGTCTCCGGCCGCGTGCTGGAGCACCAGCTCTGAGCGTATGCGGTAAAGAACTGCTGTGCCGGCGTCATGCCGTCCAGATCGGCTTCAGGCTTGACGCCTGGCTCCTGCAGGCGGCGCTGCCATGCCAGATACCCCAGGCGCACACCGCCTATGTCGGCGATGTTTTCACCCAGGGTGAGCTTGCCGTTCACATGAAGATCGTCCACGGCGACAAACCCGTCGTATTGTTTCACCACGCACTCGGCGCGCTCCTTGAATTTCTTTTCATCGGTCGGCGTCCACCACTCGCTGAAGTTGCCAGTGGCGTTGAACTGGCGGCCTTCGTCGTCGAAGCCGTGTGTCAGCTCGTGGCCCTCCAGTCCGCCGGCTTGTCCGTAGTTCACCGCGTCGCCCATATGCGGATCGTAGTAGGGCGGCTGCAGGATACCGGCAGGGAAGTTCACACTATTGGTCTGCGGATCGTAGTAGGCGTTGACGGTGGGCGGGCTCATCTCCCACTCCCGCTTGTCGGTAGGAAGGCCGATCTTGGCGAGAACACGGTGCCGTTCAAAGGCCGCCGCGCGCCGTGCATTGCCCTCTGCGTCGCCGCGCGTGATGGTGAGGATCGAGTAATCGCGCCACTTGTCGGGATAGCCGATCTTGTTGGTGACCGCCGTGAGTTTGTCTTCGGCCTTGGCTTTGGTCGGCGCGCTCATCCAGTCGAGCTGCTGAATGTCGCGTCCCATCGCGCTCTCAATGTCGCTCATGATGGCGGTTGTGCGTGCTTTGTCCTGAGCGCTGAACTGCTGGGCCACATAGACCCTGCCGAGCGCCTCTCCAAGGGCTCCGTCCACCGCCTCCACGCAGCGTTTCCAGCGCGCCTGCTGCTCCGGCTGACCGCGCAGAGTCTTGCCGTAGAAGGCAAACTGCTCATTGTCGAGCGCCGCGGGCAAGGCCGTGCCGGGTGTGCTGTGCAGCAGGTTCCAGCGCAGACAGTGCTTTGAGCGATGCGATATCCGTCCGCGGCAGGATATTGTTCAACGCGTCGAAGTAGCCGGGCGTCGCTACGTTGAGCGAGGTGAATGGCGGTGTGTTGAGAGTGTGCAGATAGCTGTCCACATCAAAAGCGCCAAGCTGGGTGCGGAAGCCGGCAAGCTGGATCGGGTGATAGAGCTTCGCGGGATCGCGCATCTCTTCCGGGCTGAGGGATGCGGTGGCGAGTTTGGTTTCCAGCGCCAGCACGCGTTCTGCATCGGCCGCAGCCTGATCCGCCGGTTCGCCGGCGAGCGTCAGAATGTGCGTTATGTGATCGACGTACTGCTTGCGCAGGGTGGCCGATTTGGCATCCGTCCTCAGGTAATATCCCTTTTCCGGCAGACCCAGGCGCGGCTGAATGGCCGTGGCGATCATGCGGCGCGCGTCTTTGTAATCCTCTTCGCTGCTCAGACGAAAGAGAGCCTGCACGCCATTCTTCTGCAGCGTGGCGACGAGCGGCGCCAGCTCCTTGACGCTGGAAAGTGCGTTGATGCGATCGAGCATCGGGCGCAGTCCGCCAAGTCCTGCCTTGTCGATGGCCTGCGTGTCCATGCAGGTGGCGTAGTAGTCGCCGATCTTCTGCGTGTCCGGATCGCGTTCGGCGTGGGGATCGCTCGCGCGTTCAAGTATCGATTTCAGGACAAGGTTGTTGTTATCCATGAGTTGAACGTCGATGCCGAACTCGGAGCGGTCCGATGGGATGGGATTGTGCTTGAGCCAGGTTCCGCAGGAGTACTGAAAAAAATTGACGCAAGGATCGATCGAGGTGTCGCGCAGTGAAGGATCGAGCCCGTGCAATTGGACGCGAGTCTGCTCGCTGACCATCGTTTGGCCCTCCGCTGCGAAGGGTGCGGCAAGGCACGCGGCGACGGCAAGGACAACAGGGAAAGGGCGCATGGTGAGGGCACTCCCGTGGTTCAAAAAGAGTTATGAGCCGAAACGCTATCAGACGGGCTTGCGCAGAGCAAAGTCAACCGCGTTTCCATTGCGCAGGATACGCAATTACAAGAATGAGGGGCCAGCGCGCGGATCCCCATTTGTAGGAAAATGGTGGCGTGCAATGCCGTGTGCAGTTCGCGGCCCGCTGGCGCCGAGCATATCTGGCTGTGCTGGTTCTGTTCCTGGTGGCAGGGACATTGCAGGCTCGCGAACACGAAAGCGGCCCAAAGCCGGCGATGAGCATCCCAGTGCAACCGCTCGGCTATCGTCCGCCCGGCAAGCTGTACCTGCTAGCCCGCTACAGCTCGAGTTCCCTGGATTTTCTCGATCCGACACACCTGTTGCTCACCTTCCGTAGACCGCGCCTGATCTTACGCGAGCCGGGCTCCGATGGCATGGACCAGGCGATCCAGGCAGATGTCCTGGAATTGCCCACAGGCAAGGTAGTGGCTGAGGACCAATGGCTGATGCACGACCGCGAGCGCTACTTGTGGCGGCTGGCGGACAACAAGATCATGGTGCGCATCGGCTCCTATTTGTACGAAACCGACAGCGAGCTGCATTTGAAGCCTCTCTATAAATCACCGACAGATCTCGAAGGAGTGGAGCTCTCGCCCAATGGAAGGCTGCTGGTAGTGGAGAGTGAGCTTGAGAAGCATACGCCCGAGGAGCATGAGCGCTTGACGAAGCGGGCTGCGCTGGTTGGAGCCCGTCCGCCCGCCGAAGATGTGCAGATACGTATGGTGCGGCTGGATCAGCGGAAATTGATGATGAGTGCGCGAGCGGATGTTGCCGGAGACTTGCCGGCCACTGTCGATGGGTTCTATACCCAGGAAAAAGTGGGCGAGAACTCCTGGAATGTTCGGTTCAAGCGGTATGACGACCCGCAACCGGCGACAAAGGGCGAGAGCGTGGTGCAGCTCGAATCCGCCTGCGATCCCTCCGAGAAGGTGCTGAATGAGCAGACCGTTCTGATTCTGAGCTGCCGCCCGGGTCACGATGACCGGTTTGTTGCCGCGTATTCGCTGGACCGCCATAAGCTATGGGATGGACGCTGGCAATCCAACTTCACTTGGCCGGCATTCCGCATTGCGCAGGATGGCACATCGGTGGCCATCTCATGGCTGGCGGTCAATCATCCGGTGTCCGCCACGGCAGCCATCAACGACGACGATGTGCAAAACCAGGTTCTGAGTGTGCTGGACAGCCGGACCGGTGGCCTGCGGTTGGCGATACTGCTCAAGCCGATCGTCAGTGCAGGAGGGAACTTTGCGCTGTCAGCGGATGGAAACCGCCTCGCGGTGTTGAACCAGGGGGCGATCGAGATCTACGACCTTCCAGCGTCTCCGCCGCCCCCCACCGAAAGGGCGGCAAAGTAAAAGACTGAGCGGGCCGCAAAATAAGTCAGGCCGGAGCGGGTGCTCCGGCCTGCCCTGGACCTGAACAGGAGTTAGGCCTTCTTCGTCGAGACGGCCTTCACACGGGCACTGAGGCGACTCTTGTAGCGGGAGGCCGTATTTTTGTGCAGAGTGCCCTTCTGCACGCTCTTGTCCAGCGCGGAGACCGTGGCACGATACTGAGTCGTAACTTCTTTGGCGTCACCCTTGTGCAGGGCCTCGCGCAGCGCGCGCAGGCTGCCGCGGACGCGGGTTTTGTTGGCGCGGTTGACCGCGGTCTTGCGTTCTGTCTGACGGGCGCGCTTCAGCGATGAAACATGGTTTGCCATGAGCTTCCTTACAAAGATGTCTGTGGTCTTGTTAGTTCGTGGAGCGATGCAGACGGTGGCACTCACGCCGCATCCTCTGCAAAATACAAGTTTACCGTGCCCCCGCCGGGGGGTCAATGCCTGTCGACTTTGACCGTCATGCCACCCCGGGCGGCGTCCCTCGTGGCGATTCGGGCATCGAATGTGGCAGGTGGGGAGAGCGTAACGGACATTTCATCAAATCGCCGTTGACGCCGTTTCAGGGAGAGGCTAGTCTGTGCGCATCCGAGGGACGGTCCAAGGCGGCAGGCACGCAACGGGCAGGAAACTGCCTGTGCCCGGCCAGCCGACGCAAGGACCGGGTTTCGCCACCCCACTCAACCCAATCATTCAGCCGCAGCTCTGGGATTCTCGAATCCTGGAAGCCGCAGGAGGTCCTCCGTCCGCTTGATCAACAAAGCCCTGGAAATCACGCCCAACATTGAGCCCCTGTTCGGGACCCGCGACGAAAATCTGAGATTGCTCGAAGACAAGCTGCATACGCGAATCGACCTTCGTTCCGATGGCGTTCATGTCTCCGGATCGGAAGAGAGCGTGGCGCGCGTGGAGCGGATCTTCAACGACTACGAACAACTGCGAAGGTCGGGGGTAACGCTGCAGAACGGCGAGCTGAACGCCATGCTGAAGCTGGTAACGGCGGACCCGAGCGTCACCCTCAAGGGTCTGGTGGACAGCGGCAAGCAGCGCACAACCGGCGGCATCAAGCGCATGGTGCAGCCGCGTTCCGTGAACCAGAAGCGCTACGTCGAGGCAATTGAACAAGCGGATATGGTCTTCGGTATCGGGCCAGCCGGCACCGGCAAGACGTATCTCGCGGTGGCAATGGCCGCATCCGCCCTGATGGCGAAGCGGGTAAGCCGCATCATCCTGGTGCGACCGGCGGTTGAGGCGGGTGAGCGGCTGGGATTTCTTCCCGGAACACTGCAGGAGAAGATCGATCCCTACTTGCGGCCGCTCTACGACGCGCTGTACGACCTGCTGGACCAGGAGCGCGTGGACAAGATGATTGAACGCAACGTGATCGAGGTGGCTCCGCTGGCCTTCATGCGCGGCCGCACGCTCAATGACGCGTTCATCATCATGGACGAGGCGCAGAACACCACCAGCGAACAGATGAAGATGTTTTTGACGCGGATGGGCAATAACGCCAAAGCCATCATTACAGGTGACGTCACACAGATCGATCTGCCCAACCCGCGGCGCTCCGGACTGCTGGAAGCGATGGAGATCCTGAAGGGAGTGGACGGCATCCGCTTCATTCACTTTGAAGATGGCGACGTGGTGCGCCATCATCTGGTGCAGCGGATCATCCGTGCCTATGACAGCTTTGGACGTCAGCAGACAGAGCTGCCGCTGGGGCTGTCGGAAGGCGAACAGAAATCAGCTCCTAAGCCCCAGTAAAACTGCTGTTTTAGCTTGCCCGGTACAATCAGAGCACCGGGCTTAGATCAAGAAACGGGAGGGCCGCGGCCCTCCTCTTTCATTTTCGGTTGTCGCAGGTGTGAGCTGGAAACAGAAGTGATCGAACGATGATCGTGTACGAACCTGCTGTGGAGCTGAAAGTGCCTCGGGCTACGCGGCCGCACCGCCGCGAGCTCGCACGTTTTCTGCGCCGCGCCATCGAGGCTACCGGGCTGGCCGGCGAGGTGAGCGTGCTGCTCACCAGCGACGAGGCGATCCGTGCACTCAATCGCAAGTACCGCCGAAAAGATAAAGCGACGGACGTGTTGTCCTTTCCAGCGGCAGAGATGGCGGAGGGTGTCGCCGGCGACCTGGTGATATCGCTCGAGACCGCCCTTATGCAGGCAGAGGAGCGCGGCCACACGCTCGAGATGGAGATCAAAATCCTCCTTCTCCATGGGCTGCTGCACCTGGCGGGCTACGACCATGAGACCGATAACGGCGCGATGCATCGCAAAGAAGCAGGCTTGCGTCGTGAGCTGGGATTGAAGGCGGGGCTGATCGAACGCGTGCAGGCGAAGCCGTCGCGGCAGGCGGTGCGTGCATGATCTGGCTCTATGCAGCGATCGTTCTGATTCTATTGTTCATCCACACGCTGGCCAGTTACGTGGATCGCATCTATTCCGAGCTCGGCAAGTTTCTCTCCCGCGAGTTTGAAGACAACATGGAGGTGTGGGAGCAGCAGATCGAGCCGACACTCGGCTTCTCCCGCGAGCGGCTCGCACTTTGCGCTGCGGTGCTGGCGCAGCTCTCACTCGCTGCCATTGTGCTCATCATCGGGGCCATACTCTTTGGCCGCGAAGGCGAGGTCGGGCCGCCGACGGTGCTCGGTGTGCTGCAGGCGGCGCTCGGCATCGTGCTGGTGGTCATCGTCTTCAGCCGTCTTCTGCCTTACGCCTTCTTCACGCGCACCCACGGGGCATGGGTATTGAAGTGGCGCTGGCTCCTGCGGATATGCTTCTTCGTGGTGCTGCCGGCCGAACTGACACTTGAGTTTCTGCTCTCGATCGTATCCCTGGCGCAGCCGCCGCAAGGCGAAGACAAGACAGATGAGGGCGATGCCGTGGATGCGTTGATCGAAGCGGGTGAAGAGGAAGGCATCCTGGAGGAGAGCGACCGGGACCTGGTGCGATCGGCGGTCGAGTTCGGCGACAAGATTGTGCGCGAGGTGATGACCCCCCGTCCATCAGTCTTCGCCGTCGCCGGCGAAACGACCTTGGCCGAGTTTCTCGCGATGCTGGAGGCGCGGCCGTTCTCTCGCGTGCCGGTCTTCGAGGGCACGCTCGATACCGTGACCGGCATCGTCTTCTCGCACGATCTCCTGCAGATCACTGACAACGACGCCTCGACGCGGACTGTTGCCAGCCTGCAGCGGCCGGCGGCGTTCGTGCCGGAAACCAAGCGCGTGAACGAGCTGCTGCGCGAGATGCAGCGCGAGAAGCAGCACATGCGCATCGTCATCGACGAATACGGCGGCGTGGCCGGGCTGGTGACGATCGAGGATCTGCTCGAAGAGATTGTCGGTGCGATCACCGATGAGCATGAAGAGGACAGCGACGCCAACCAGCCGAAGCAGGAGAGCGAGGGCGTTTGGATCGTTCCCGGTAACCTGGAGGTGGATGCCCTGGAGGCGCTGACCGGTGATGAAGAGTTGAGGGACAGTCATTACGCCGCAACAACGGTTGCGGGACTGGTGAGCGAGGTGGCAGGGCGCATTCCGATGGCCGGCGAAGTGGTGCAGGCAGGCAGGACACGGCTGGAAATATTGGCATCAACCGATCGGCGGGTTGAGCGTCTGCGCGTCTCGATAGTCGAAACGCCTGCAGCATAGACTTTCTAAAAGGACATTTGTTAGTGCGATCAGGATTTGTTTCCATTATCGGCCGTCCAAACGCGGGCAAGAGCACGCTGCTGAATGCGCTCACCGGCGAGAAGGTTGCCATCGTGACCGCGAAGCCGCAGACAACGCGGACGCGGATTCAGGGTGTCGTGGAGGTTCCTGCCAAAAAAGGCAAATACCCTGCCGCGCAGATTGTCTTCGTCGATACGCCCGGCATACACAAGCCCAGCACGCAGTTAGACCGCCGCATGATGCAGGAGGTGCATGACGCGCTGGAGCAGCGCGACATCGTGCTGCTGATGCTGGATGCAACGCGCGAGCTGCGACTGCCGGAAGATGCGGCCAGTGACAAAGCCAAATACGATCGCGCATCCAGTGAGGACATGTTCGCGCTGGAACTGATCCGCAAGCTCGATTGCCCGGTGTTTCTCGTCATCAACAAGATCGATCTTATCGAGCGCGGGAAATTGCTCCCGCTCATTACAAAGCTGAGCGCACTGCACAACTTCGCGGCGGTGGTTCCTATCTCGGCGCGGAAGCGCGATGGGCTCGATCGGCTGATTGCAGATCTGGTCAAGCATCTGCCGCAGGGGAAACGCTACTATCCGTCGGAACAGTACACCGATCAGCCAGAGCGGTTCCTGGTGGCGGAGCTGATTCGCGAGCGCATCCTGATGGAGACCGGCGAAGAAGTGCCGTATGCCGCAGCCGTCGTGATCGAGCGCTATGAGGAGCCACCGGCCAACGCGAAGCCGCGCAAGGACGGCAAACTGCCCGTGACCAGCATTGCCGCGGCCATCTACTGCGAGCGTAGTGGCCAGAAGGCGATCCTGATCGGCAAGGGCGGCGCCAAGCTGAAGGCGATCGGCGCTTCAGCGCGCAAGGAGATCGAATCGCTGCTGGGCACGCGTGTGTTTCTGGAATTGCACGTCATCGTCGAGGAGAACTGGCGTGAGTCGCGAGGCTTCGTTGAATCGCTGGACTGGCGGCGACAGCTTACTGACCTCGCAAAGAAACCGGGCGAAGACGAGTAGCGCCTTCATTGGCTGACAACAATCGAAATTCCATGCGCATTCGGGCGCGCGATACGCACGTCGTCGCCGCAGGCCGGGCAATCGATGTGAATCTGCGCTCTGCCGCTCCACACAATCTTCAATGCATGCGTGTGGCGGATGAGAACCACGATTTCGCCGAGCTGCGCGCGACTGGCCGCACGCTGCAAATAAACATTCGTGGTTCGAGTCGCGAGATCGCCGCAATCGCGCACCGTCGTTCGTGTGGTCCACTTGCGATCCGGAGAGGTGGTTTCGTCCACAATCTGCTCGGCGCAGACGGTGCAGGCAGTTACAGTGGCGAGCAGCATCGCGGATAAGGGAACCGTGAACCAGCGCACTGTAGAAAAGCTTCCGTGCGCCATCTATTCGCGAGCGCTGATGCCGAGCGCCTTCATCTTGCGATAGAGATGGGTGCGGTCAAGGCCGAGCGCCTCAGCAGCGCGGCTGATGTTGCCGTGGCATTCGTCCACCTTCTTCAGTATGAAGTCGCGCTCGTAGGCGTTGCGCGCCTCCTGCAACGAATTGAAGTCTGCGGAAAGCCTGCCTGGATCGCGGTGCACCAGCATGGGCAGATGCTTGCGCTCGATGCGCGTGACCTGCGGATTCAGGATGACCAGCCGCTCGACGAGGTTGCGCAGTTCGCGCACATTGCCCGGCCAGTGGTATTGCTTCAGCAGTCCCAGCGCTTCCTCGCTGATCTCGATGCGTGGGCGGCCATACTCGCGGCCGAACTCGCTCAGGAACTCGCGCACCAAAATCGGGATGTCCTCGCGACGGTCTCGCAACGGCGGCACGTAGAACGGGATGACGTTGAGCCGATAGAAGAGGTCCTCGCGAAAATTGCCGCGCGCAATCTCGTCTTCCAGATTTTTGTTGGTTGCCGCGATGATCCGCACGTCGACACTCACCGGCTGCGACGTGCCCACCGGCGTGAAGCGCTGCTCATCCATCGCGCGCAGCACCTTGGCCTGCGTCTTCAGGCTCATATCGCCGATCTCGTCGAGGAACAGCGTGCCGTTATTGGCGCGCTCGAGGGTGCCGCGTTTCTCCGGTGGACCGCCGGGTACAGCGCCGTGACGATAACCGAAGAGCTGTATCTCGATCGAGTCTTCCGGAATGGCGGCGCAGTTCAGCTCAATGAAGACACCCTCGCGACGCAGGCTTTCCGCATAGATTTCGCGCGCGATGATCTCCTTTCCCGAACCGGATTCGCCGAAGATGAGCACACGCCCGTTGGTGGGCGCCATCACCTTGATCTGCTGGCGCAAGGCTTTGATCGGCACGCTCTCGCCGGAGATGTGCGCGCGCGGCGAAAGCTGGCGCTTCCACTCCTCGTTCTCCGCACGCAGGCGGCGCGATTCGATGGCATTTTTCAGCAAGATGAGGGTGCGTTCGAGCGAGAGCGGTTTTTCAAGGAAATCGAACGCCCCAAGTTTGGTGGCGCGGACGGCGCTTTCGATGGTTCCGTGGCCAGAGATGATGATGACTTCCGGCCGGATCTCGCTTTCAAGCTGGCGGATCTCCTGCAGCACCTCCATGCCGTCGCGATCAGGAAGCCAGATATCCAGCAACACCGCATCGTAGGTCGCGTCACGCAGCAAAACCATTGCCTCGTTCCCCGTTGCGGTTGTGGCGACGGTGTAGCCCTCCTCGGTGAGGATTTCGCCCAGCGAGTCGCGAATATCGGCTTCGTCGTCGACGATGAGGACGTGGCTCACGAAGGCAGCTCTGCAGTTGCCGGAGTGGCGTTTTCGGGAGTTGTCATATCGGCAAAAGGCAGCTCGATGATGAAGCGGGCGCCGGCTGGCTTGTTCTCCTCCACACGGATGGTCCCATGATGTTCCTGCACGATCTTTGCCGCAATGGCGAGGCCAAGCCCGGTGCCGCGCTGCTTGGTGGAGAAATATGGCAGAAATAGCCGTTCACGCATGTCGCTTGTCACCCCGGGACCGGTATCGGCCACGATGATCTCCGCCATGGTGCGCCCCGGATTCTCTTCTGTAATCAGCGTGATCTGCCGATGCAGTGTGCCCTGCATCGCCTCGGCCGCGTTGTCGATAAGATTGGCCAGTGCTCGCCGTAATGCGTCCTTATCGGCCATGACCGGCGGAAGATCGGTGGCGTACCGCCGATCGACGCGGATGTCGTCCATGCGTCCCGCAAAGATGAGCAACGCGGCATCGACGATGGAGTTCAGCTCGACAGGACGCGGCGAGGAGACGGGAAACTGCGCCAGCGCGCCGAACTGATCGACCAGCGTGCGCACCGTTTCGACCGAGCTGAGGATCATCTCGCTGCAATGACGGATCACGGTGGCGGTCTCTGGTGTGGGTTTCTCGATGTGGCGGCGGATACGCTCTGCCGAGAGTGAAATGGGCGTCAGCGGGTTCTTGATTTCGTGGGCGACACGCTGTGCCACCTCTTTCCACGCGGCCTGCCGCTGTGCCCTCAGCACCTCTGTCACATCTTCCAGCACCAGAACGTAGCCGCGCCGTTGTTGGGGCTGATCCAGGATGGCGAGGGTAACGGAGAGCCGCCGCGATCCGCTCGAAGTGGCGAAATCAATCTCCGACCCCGCAATGCGCATGCGCTGGCTGCGCTTCAGCAGGCGGTGCACCTCTTCGCTGATAGCAGGTGGAAAGGCGACATCAACCGGTAGATTGGCCAGCACATGTTCGACGTCGGTGGCGCTGGTATGAAGATCCAGCAGGTCGAGCATGGCGCGGTTGGAAAGCAGCACCGAGAGTTTGCTGTCGAGTGTGGCGACGCCGCTCGGAATGGTGTCGAGGATGAGCTCCAGCTCGCGCCGGCGGCCCGCCAGTGTGCGATTCACCTCTGAAAGCTGGGCGGTGGAGGTTTCGGCGAGCGCGCGGCTCTGCTCCAGATCGGAAGCCATTGCGTTGAAGGAGTGAATGACTTCTCCCAGCTCCTCGGTTGCCCCCACGGTGACGCGATGGCCGTAATGCCCGGCGCTGATCTGTTCCATGGCAACAGCGAGAGTCTCGGCAGGGCGTGTCACCTGCTTGGCGAGGTAGAGAGCCAGCCAACTGCTGGCAAACAGCGTGAGCACGGTAAGCAGCAACATGAGCAGAAAGTATGTTCCGCGGATACGATTGCGGCCGCGGAAGAGCTGCCAGTAGCTCTCTGCTCCGGATCGAATGGTGCCGACGGTACGCGCCAATCCGGCCGGCATAGGAAGCGCAACCACGACCAGGCTGGACGAAGGTGTGGCCGAGGTGCCGAGGATATAGTCGACCCCACCCATGGACAGAATGGGCTGGTCGGTGCGGCGTGAGGCGGCCAGCACAAAGGCAGGCAGCGCTTCGCCTGCGGCGGCCCTGGTGGTGTCGGCGTCGTCCATCCAGGGACGGATTTCGGGATGAGCAGCAGCAGCGTTACGCGGCACGGCATACTGCACCACCGGCTCATCGTCGTTATAGATGATGACAAAACCGCCGGAGAGGGTGATGCGATGGCTCCGCACGACGCCAAGCGCGGAGAGAATATCCTTCTGCTCCAGGCTTCGATCGAGCGTCACGGAACTGGCAAGCGACTCCGCTTCGGCGCGCGCGTTCTCTGCCGCGTATTGCGAAAGTTCCAGAGCGACTCGCGTGGAGTCCTCGCGCAGTTGCGCTACGGGCTGCGAGAACCAGCGATCGATGGAGCGGTTCATCAGCAGATAGCTGAAGAGAAACATGAACAGCGTCGGCGCGAAGCTCAGGATGAGCGCACCGGAGAGCAGGCGTGTCCGGATGCGCGAGCCCAGCAGCCGGTTTTTGCCATCCGCATACAGCTTCAATACATTGCGGCAGAGCAGAACCAGCAATACCACCAGCAGGAGAAAGACCAGAATGGACAACGCCGTGAAGAGGAAGATTCCATTACTGTTGCGTGGCTTCAGGAAGTGCAGATTGAAGGCGTTGAGCGCGATCAGGAGAACCGCGGCCAGGCACAGGCAGCCGGCGAGCAGGGCGACGGTTACACGGCGGCTGCGAAACACACAAGACTCCTTTCCCGGGGCGCCGGTCTGTGCGCGAACCCAGCGATTATAGGCGCATCCCGGTAGGCATCGCGGCGCAGGATACTCGGCAGGACGAGAAGATTCACCCGTGCCTGCTGCAATTCACCGCCGGCTGTGGCATCCTAGTGAACGCTATGACCTATGCCAAGCTGACACAACGCGCGCTACCGCTTTCACTGGCAGGCCTTCTCCTGGTTGCCGGTTGCAACAAGAACCAGCCGCCGCAGAATGCCGAGCAGCCCGCGGCGAGCCAGCCAGCTGCTGCTCCTACTTCGCCTGCGCCCGGCACAGCCGCATCCACGCCGGCAACGCCCAATGCCACGCCGGCTGCACCCGCCAACAATCCTCGACCCGCCCCGCCACCTCCGCCCCAGCCGGTCACCTATACCATTCCCGCCGGAACGCGTGTAACCGTGCGGTTGGCTCAGGCGATCGCCTCGAACACCGCGCATGAAGGAGACGGCTTCGACGCGACCGTGACGTCGCCAATCGTCGTCAAGGGCAGGACACTGGTAGCAACCGGTTCTCCGGCCAGCGGCACAGTGACTGCGGCCAACTCACGAGGCAAGTTCAAAGGCGCAGCAGTTTTGTCATTGCGTCTGTCCAGTCTTCGGGTCGGCGGAACCCCCACATCCATTGACTCCAATACCTGGAGCCGCACTATCAGCGGCAAGGGCAAGCGAACCGCGATCTTTGCCGGCGGTGGCGCCGGCGCCGGGGCACTCATCGGCGGCCTCGCCGGCGGCGGCAAGGGCGCGCTCATCGGCGGACTGGTCGGCGGCGGCGGCGGTACGGCTGCAGGAGCGTACACCGGCAACAAGCAGATCATCGTCGGCGCGGAATCGCCGTTGACCTTCACCCTGCAGAACAGCGTAAGCGTCACCCTGAAGCCGTAATTCGAGTCATCGGACACAGTGAAGGGCGCGGCTATGGTCCGCGCCCTTCACCGTTTTGCCACTTATCCGACGAATCAGGCAAGCACGTCGCGGATTGGCCGGTACGGCTTGCTTTGCGATTGCGCCACCGCCTGGTAGGTCAGTGTGCCGGCATAGGTATTCACGCCCTCGGCTGTGCCACTGTCGGAGAGAATGGCCTGCTTCGCCCCGAGCTGCGCGATCTTCATCACATAAGGGAAGGTCGCGTTGGTAAGCGCGAGCGTTGAGGTGTTGGGCACAGCCGCCGGCATATTCGTCACGCAGTAATGCACCACTCCGTTGACTTCGTAGGACGGGTTGCTGTGCGTGGTCGGCTTCGCGGTTTCGATGCAGCCGCCCTGATCGATCGCCACATCCACGATGACGGCGCCCTTCTTCATCTTCGCCACCATGGCTGCGGTTACGATCTTGGGTGCCGCCGCGCCCGGAATCAGCACGCCGCCGATGACCAGGTCCGCCTCGCGTGTGGTGAGCGCGAGATTGTAGGAGTTTGAGGCGAGGGTGAATACGCGGCCATTGAAAATGTCATCCAGCTCGCGCAGCCGGTTCAGGTTCAAATCGATCAGCGTGACCTTCGCGCCCATGCCGAGCGCGATCTTCGCCGCGTTCGTGCCCACGATGCCACCGCCGATGATGCACACATTCGCCGGCGTCACGCCGGGAACGCCACCCAGCAACAGGCCGCGGCCACCCTTTTCCTTTTCCAGATACGTAGCGCCGACCTGGACCGACATGCGGCCGGCAACTTCGGACATCGGCGTCAGCAGCGGAAGCGCGTTGTTGCGATCACGGATCGTCTCATATGCGATGCCGGTCACTTTCTTCTGCAGCAACTGATCGGTCAGCACCGGCAGCGGCGCCAGGTGCAGATAGGTGAAAAGCGTCAGGTCGGGCCGGAAGAAGACGTACTCCTTCTCGACCGGCTCCTTCACCTTCACGACCATATCGGCGTTGCCCCACACATTGTGAGCGGAGCCGACGATCTCCGCGCCTGCCGCCTGGTAGTCGTCGTCGATGAAGGCGGAGAGTTCGCCCGCGTGGGTCTCCACCAGCACCTTGTGGCCGGCCTCGCTCAGCGCCTTCACGCCCGCAGGCGTTATGCCTACACGAGTTTCATGGTCTTTGACTTCCTTGGGCACCCCGATGATCATGCGTTCTCCTGGCTCATTAAATCCTGGTTCATTGCAAATGTCTGCGTCGCGATGTCAGCCCGTCTAACGTCGCGCGTTAGTCTGCGTTGTCGATCTGCGCGCGCTGCAATTTATCTGAGTAGTCGATGTAGACCGACTTCCATGTGGTGTAGAAATCGAGCGCGCCGGTACCGCCTTCGCGGTGGCCGTTGCCGGTCTGCTTCACGCCGCCGAAGGGCAGATGCACCTCCGCGCCGATGGTCGGTGCGTTCACGTAAGTAATGCCGGCTTCGAGGTCGCGAATGGCGCGGAAAGCCTTGTTCACATCGCGAGAGTAGAGCGCTGTGGAGAGGCCGTACTCGATGCCGTTGGCGATGCGGATCGCGTCTTCCACGCCGTCGCATTCGATCAGGCTGAGCACGGGTCCGAAGACCTCTTCCTGCGCGATGCGCATCTTCGCCTGCACCTTGCCGAAGATCGTTGGCGCGAAGAAGTGTCCTTTGCTATGCGCGCCTTCCGCCAGCGCCACGCCGCCCTGCAGCAGCGCCGCGCCTTCCTCCTGCGCGATCTTGGTGTAGCGCGTGGAGGTCTCGATCTGCTGCTTGTTGATCTGCGGCCCCATCTCGATGTTTTCTTCGAGGCCATTGCCGACACGCAGCTTTTTTGCCCGGTCGACAATCCGTGCGGTGAATTCGCCGGCCACACGCTTGTCCACGATCACGCGGCTGGTCGCCGTGCAGCGCTGACCGCTGGTGCCGAACGCGCCCCACACCGCGCCATCGAGGGCGAGGTCGAGATTGGCGTCGTCGAGGACGATCATCGCGTTCTTGCCGCCCATCTCGAGCGAGCACGGTTTGAATCGCGCAGCGGCATTCTGGCCGACGATGCGTCCCACTTCGCTCGACCCGGTAAAGGAGATGGCACGGACCTTGGGGTGCTCGACCAGCGGCGCGCCCGCTTCAGGACCGAAGCCGGTGACGATATTCACCACACCATCGGGCAGGCCGGCTTCCATCAGCATTTCGACCAGGTGAAAGGTGGAGAGCGGCGTGTCCTCCGCCGGCTTGATCACGCAGGTGTTGCCGCAGACGAGCGCTGGGAAGAGCTTCCACGAGGGGATGGCCATGGGGAAATTCCACGGCGCGATCATGCCGCAGACGCCGACGGGCATGCGGACCGACATGGCGAACTTGTTCTGGAGCTCAGAGGGTGTCGTCTGGCCGAAGAGACGCCGGCCCTCGCCGGCCATGTAGTAGGCGGTGTCGATTGCCTCCTGCACATCGCCGCGCGTCTCGCTCAGCACCTTTCCCATCTCGCGCGTCATGTCCCGGGCGAACTCTTCCTTGCGCTTCAGCAGCAGTTCGCCGGTGCGGTAAAGGATCTCCGCGCGCTTCGGCGCAGGCACCAGCCGCCACGTTTCGTAGGCCTTCGCGGCAGCCTGGACGGCGGCGTCGACATCCGCTGCATCCGATGACGCAAAGATGCCGACCACATCGCTGGTGTCCGCCGGGCTCAGATTCTCAAAGGTTTTGCCGCTCTTTGCGGGAACGAACTTCCCGCCAATCAAATTGCCATAGGTCTTTGCGGATGCCATCGACTGTCCTTCAAGGAGGGAAATAGCCAAACAGGAAAGCATAAAGCATTTTCCCTATGGGTGTTGACCGGGCGGGGTATGGGAACTTCTGCGCCACGGCGCGCGTATTCCCATGCGAGGGAGGGAACCGCCATGATTCTCAAATTTCTTCTCTGGTGTGTGCTGTTAATCCTGTGCTGGCCGCTCGCGCTCTTCGCGCTGGTGGCTTACCCGATCGTGTGGCTGCTGCTCCTGCCGTTCCGGCTGGTGGGCATTGCAGTGCACGGCGTGCTGGACCTTGTTGCCGCGCTCATCTTCCTGCCGGCCCGCCTGTTACGCGCGGCATAGCCCCTGGCGATTTTTAGGCTGGGACGCTGTTCTTGGGTCGCCCACAAATCCAGATGTGAGCGAGAGCCGGAGCAACCCACAACCCGCGCCAAAGGCGCGTCCGCCCGTGCGGCCAGCACTCAGTTCGAGCTGGCGTTGCCGAAGGTGTTGCAGGCGCGCATGTCGCCGCTTTCGAGGCCGCGCTGAAACCAGCCCATGCGCTGTTGCGAGGTGCCATGGGTGAAGCTCTCCGGCGCCACGTAGCCCTGAGTCATCTTCTGCAGATGATCGTCACCCACGGCTGCTGCTGCCTGCAGTCCCTGCTGAATGTCGTCGGTGTGGATGATGTTTCTCTGCGCGCCGCTATGCGCCCAAACACCGGCATAACAATCCGCCTGTAGTTCGAGCGCAACCGATAGCTGGTTGCCGGCCGACGGATTGTAGGCTCGCATCTGCTCGACCTTCTGCTCGGTGCCCACCAGCTTCTGCACATGGTGGCCGAGCTCGTGGGCAATCACATAAGCCTGCGCAAATTCGCCGCCCGCGCCGAAGCGCTTGAGGTCATTCCAGAAGCCGAGGTCGATATAGACCTTTTCATCCTGCGGACAATAAAACGGACCGGTGGCCGCGCGTGCCGATCCGCAGCCGGAGTAGGTGGCATTGCGGAAGAGCACCAGCTTGGCATGGCGGTAGCCGGGCAGGATTTCGGTCCAAGTCTTTTGCGCATCGTCCAGCACAAAGGAGACAAGCTGCGCCGATCGCTGCTCATCCGCGGAGGGCGGCGCGGAGGCCCCTTGCTGTTGCTGGACTGCGCCGGAGTTGCCCATCAGATATGCGCCGATGAAGTTGCGGCCCGTGATCAGGCTGATGACCAGCAGGATCAGCAGGCCGCCGATCCCCAGCCCACGTCCGCCGCCAAAGCCGATGCCGCCCCCACCTTCGCTGCGCCTGTCCTCGACATCTCCACTCAGCCCGCCCGGTGTCCAGTCCATGGCTGCCTCCCGCGTTGCCCAGTTAGTGTGCCCGTATCAACCGTCTGATGTCACGTCTGGTGTCACGTTCGGTGTTCACGTTTCGGGTCACGCAGTCGCGATCGTGATGAAATTGACCGAAGGAGCCTGTGGACCGTGACGGCATTGCGCATCTTCACTATCGGCCACTCCACGCGCCCCATCGGCGAATTCCTCGAGATGCTGCAGGCGCATGGTATCGGGCGGCTCGTGGATGTCCGGACGGTCCCTCGCTCTGGCCACAACCCGCAGTTCAACCGCGAAGATCTCGCGCATGCGCTTCACAACCGGCGCATCCACTATCGCCACATGCCCGCTCTAGGAGGGCTGCGCCACCCGCGGCGCGATTCGATGAACACGGCATGGCGCAATGCCAGCTTCCGCGGCTATGCCGATTACATGCAGACACAGGAGTTTGCGCAGGCGCTCGATCTGCTGATCGAGCTGGGCAGACGGGAGCCTACCGCCGCGATGTGCGCGGAGGCGGTGCCCTGGCGCTGCCATCGCTCGCTGATTGCGGATGCGTTGCTGGTGCGTGGCATCGACGTCCTCGAAATCGTCAGCGCGACCCGGACGGCGCCGCTGACACTCCATCCCTGGGCCCACATCGAGGGCACGGCCGTCACCTATCCTGGGGAACAGCAGAGATTGCCTCTTGATCGCGAGGAGAAATAACCGAAACATATGTTGAATCTGTAACTTGCGGCAGTACGCCCTCTGTCTGACGGGAACCCGCAGAGGAATCTACCGCTCTCAGCGGCGGGCAGGTATTTCGCCGTTTTTCCACAGCCCGCCGGTATCATGTTTCCCATCGTGCTTTCCCAATTCGGAACCCCAAATCGGGAGGGGTGATGACGATTGGGCCGAGGGTAACCCGGAGGTTGACTTTGCGGGAACCACCTTTGTGTCATAGGCGCGTTCTTTTTAGGGGCCTTACAATCCTCTATAGAATTTCCCCGTAAGGAAGACCAGACAGGCCGCCCAGATGGCAAGTAACGGATTTCACTCGCGTTCTTCGCGCTCGCATGGAATGCGATCGCTCTTCAGCGTTTTCTCCTCCGATCTGGCGATCGATTTGGGTACGGCGAACACTTTGGTGTATGCCCGTGGTAAGGGGGTGGTCGTCAATGAACCCTCCATCGTGGCCATCAATAAGAACACCGGAGAGATCGAGGCTGTCGGGATCGAGGCCAAAGAGATGCTTGGCCGCACACCCGGGAATATCGTCGCCATCAAGCCGATGAAGGATGGGGTGATCGCAGATTTTAAGGTCACCGAAAAGATGCTGAATTACTTCATCCGCAAGGCACATAACCGCAAGATGCTGGTGCATCCGCGCATCGTGATTGGCGTGCCATCGGAGATCACGCAGGTGGAAAAGCGTGCGGTCGAAGACTCGGCCTATCGCGCGAAGGCGAGCGAAGTGTTCCTCGTGGAACAGGCGATGGTGGCCGCTATTGGCGCGGGTCTTCCCATTACGGAACCCAGCGGCAATATGGTCGTCGATATCGGCGGTGGCACGACGGATATCGCGGTGATTTCACTCTCAGGCATTGTGTATTCGCGTTCGGTCCGCATGGCCGGTAATCAGATGGATGAGGCAGTGATGAACTACCTCAAGCGCAAGTACAACCTGCTGATCGGCGAACGAACCGCGGAACAAATCAAGATGGAGATCGGCTCGGCCTATCCGCTGGACAAGCCCCTGCAGATGGAGATCAAGGGCCGCAACCTGATCGAAGGCGTGCCCAAAACGATCACGATTGACGACTCGGAGATACGCGAGGCGTTGACCGAGGGCATCGCTGTGATCCTGAATGCAATTCGGGTCGCGTTGGAACGGACCCCGCCGGAGCTTTCCGCAGACATCAGCGACCGCGGCATTGTGTTGACCGGTGGCGGCGCGCTGATCAAGAACCTGGACAAGCGGATTCGCGAGGAAACCGGTCTGCCGGTTTCTATCGCGGACGATCCGCTGAAGTCGGTTGTGCTGGGCACGGGCAAGATGCTCTCGGACTTCAAGCTGCTGCGCAAGATCAAGATCGAGTAAGCCTCTCGGAAGAACAGGCCATCACGGCCGCGGAGTTGGACACACTGCACCACTGGAAGTAATGGACCATGGAAACCTTCCTCGAGCGCTACAAGAACATCATGGTCCTCTCCGCAGTGCTCCTGGCGCAGTTTCTGGGGCTGGCGGTTCAGGTTCGCACGCCGGCGGCACGTGGCAGCGACGGCAAGGGTGTGCGGCTGTTGCGCTATTGGGTCGTAGCCATGATGTCCCCGCCGGAAAAGGTGATGTCGCATACCGGAACCGGCGTACGTGGCTTCTGGGGCAATTACATCGATCTGCGGCATACGCGTGCAGAAAATGACGCTTTGCGTGCGCAGGTGGAGCAGCTTCGCCTGGAGCAGGCGGCATTGCTGGAAGACGCCAAGCAGGGCCAGCGGCTGCAGGGGCTGCTCGACTTCCGCCAGAAATACATCTACAAGACGGTCCCGGCGCAGGTCATCGGTACCGGCGGCAGCGACCAGTCGCGCATTCTTACCATCGACAAGGGTTCCAAAGAAGGTTTAGTGCGCGATCAGCCGGTGATTACGCCGGATGGAATTGTGGGCAAATTGGTAGAAGTCTTCCCGCACACCTCGCAGGTGCTTGCAATCAATGACCAGACCAGCGGCGCCGGGGTGTTGCTGGAAAAGACCAGGTTGCGCGGTGTATTGCGCGGCAATGCCTATGGTCAGCCGCAGATCATCAATGTGCTGCCGGACGATCGCGTGAAACCGGGCGAAAGGGTTGTGACCAGCGGCGGCGATCAGATCTTTCCACGGGGCCTTGCCGTCGGCACGGTAGTGAAGGTCGTGAGCGACCCGGACCGCGAGCCCTATGTGGATATTGTTTTGAAACCAGCGGCGAACCTGCAGCACCTGGATGAGGTGCTGGTGGTGACGGAGACGAGCGATCAACTGCCGCCGGCAGCGCAGCGCGATCTGGCAAAGAGCGAGGCGGCAGGGGCGGAAGAGGTGGAGATGCAGCGGGCCTCCGACGTTCTGGCAGAGAAGCTGCCCGGTCTCGAGGACCCGAATGCGCCCAAGGGACCGGATGACTTGAAGACGGCGGATGGAGTCGATATTCGACCGTTGAAGCCATTGACCGCGGCGCGACCCGACCGTTTTTCTCCCAGCGAGGTTCGCCCGGCATCCCAGATGACTCCGGGCAAGGCTGCGGCGATCACTCCCTCAGCGCCTACGAGCGACCGCGCGCAGCCGGCAAAGCGCGCGAAGAAACCGTCAACCGGCCCGGATGGAGTGCCGGATGGCGCCGTATCCACGGATGAGACGGCCAAGCCGGCACCGCATACGAACCAGGAGAGCTTCATCATTCCCGGAACAGCGACCGGTCCTGACCGGCCGCTCGTAAATCCGGAGAAGACGAATCCGGAGAAAACGGCATCGGCAAAGACTGGTGCAGCGATGACGGCTGGCGCGGGCGCACCGGTGGTACCGGTGAAGGAGCAGCACCAGTAATGGCAGTACTGATGGCAAATTCGCGCCGGGAGCTGGATTCCCAGCAATTTCCATGGCCCATCATGGTGGCGGCTCCGCTGCTGGCCGTGTTTCTGCAGGCGTACCTGCCGCTGCGCTATCCACGGCTGGATGTCTTCGATCTGCCGCTGCTGGTCGTTATTTACTTTTCTGTCTCCCGCCGCAGTCCGATTGGCGGGACGCTGATCGGCGCCGTCGTCGGACTGCTGCAGGATGGCGTGACCCATCGCCCTATCGGCATCCACGGCATCGCGAACACCATCATTGGCTTTCTGGCTGCGTCTATCGGATTGCGGATCGACGTTGATAATCCGATCACCCGCATGCTGATGATCTTTGTCTTCACGCTGGTGGAGAGCTTCCTGTACCTGGTCATCGTGCGTCATTTGGTGGCCGAGCCGCTGGCGTGGAGCTGGATGCACCAGATTGTGCGCGCGGCTGTGAACGTCGCGCTCGGGCTGGTGCTCTTCGCTGCGCTGGACCGGACAAGGTTGCGGGGCTAGAGCAGTGAAGTGCGTGCGTAGCAGTGAGGGGAGACGAGTATGAGCGGAATGCGGGACGAGAAGATTCCGGCGCTCAAGTTGACTGTGGTGCAGTACGTCATCGTCGCGATCCTCGCTGTGCTGATTACCGGCCTCTGGCGATTGCAGATTCTGGGCGCCAGCAACTGGCGCGAGCTGGCGGAGGCCAATCGTGTCCGCAAGGTGCCGATCCTGGCGCCGCGCGGCCGGCTCTTCGATCGAGAAGGCCGTCTGTTGGTGGACAACTATCCTTCGGTTTCGTGTTTCCTCGTGCCGGACCAGACCCAGACCATGAAGGCGGACCTGCCGAAGATCGCGCGCGGGCTGCATATGACCGTCGATCAGATTCAGGCCATTCTGATGCGGTATCGCAGCGGCCCGAAGTACCAGCTTGTCCCGCTCAAGAGCGACATCACCCCGGATGAGAAGGAGTTCATCGAGGCGCACCGGGATGAACTGCCGGAGTTGGAGACCATTGATGAACAACGCCGGCTCTACCCACGCGACGGCTTTGCAGCTGCGCTGATCGGGTATACGGGCGAGGTCAGTGAGGACATGCTGAACCAGTCCAGGTACGCCTACTACGAGCCAGGGGATGTGGTAGGACGTTCCGGCGTGGAGGAGAGCTACGACGCCCTGCTACGCGGCACCGACGGCTCACGGGATGTGCTGGTGGACAGCCATGGCCGAGAGGTAGGACGGCTCGGGTACGAGCGCGCCATCCCGGGCATGGACCTGAAGCTGAGCATTGACCTCGATATCCAGCGCACGGCGGAGTTGGCCCTGGGCAACCGGAATGGCGCGGTGATCGCAATGGACCCGCACAATGGCGAGGTGCTGGCCCTGGTGAGCCATCCTTCGTTCAATCCGAATGACTTTGCCGTCCGCGTGCAGCGCGATACCTGGGCAAAGCTCATTACGGACCCCAACCATCCGCTGATGGACAAGGCGATCCAGGACCAGCTTGCGCCTGGATCGACGTTCAAGCTGGTCATGTCGGTGGCCGGGTTAGAAGAGCATGTGGCGCAGAACCTGAAGGTGAACTGCCAGGGCGGAGCCAACTTCTATGGCCGCTTCTTCGCCTGCGATGCCCATCATGGAGCAGTCAATATCGACAATGCCATCCCCTACTCCTGCGACACCTACTACTACACCCTGGCGCAGCGGCTGGGCATTGAGCCGATCGCGAAGTGGGCGCACGCGCTTGGCCTGGGACAGAAGACCGGCATCGATCTGCCGAACGAGGCCGCGGGCGTCGTGCCCTCGGAAGAGTGGAAGCTGAAGAATTACCACGAGAAGTGGTACGCGGGCGAGGTGATCTCGGTAGGCATCGGCCAGGGTGCGACGGCGGTGACGCCGGTACAGCTTGCGCGGGTGATCGGGGGCATCGCCTCCGGTGGCGCCATGCGGCGGCCGCATGTGGTCCTGCAGAACCAGCTTCCGGAGAATTACCGGCAAGCGATTATCGACTCCTATCCCGGATCAGGGGATGCCAGAGTTCCGATTGATCCTTCGACCTGGGAGACCATCACCGACGGCATGGCGGCAGTTACTGCAGCCAGCGGTACCGCCTCGATCGCCCACCTGGAAGGCATCGACTTCGCGGGCAAGACGGGCACGGCCCAGGTGGTGAACCACAGTTTCGGCGCCAAATCGGTCTCGAAAGACGTCAATTCGCGTGCGAACGCGTGGTTTGTCGGCGTGGCCCCGCGGCGCAATCCAGATATCGTCGTCGTCGTGCTCTGGGAGCATGGCGGGTGGGGCCGAGGATCCTCCGTGCTGGCCGCACAGGTGATCCGGGCCTATGTGGACAAGCAGCGGCAGCAGGAGAACAACGTGCTGCAAGTGGAGGCCCAGCCGAAACCACAAACGCCAACCGGCCAGCCCAGCGCAGAAACCACGCCGAAGAAGGCGGCTCCCGGGAAGCCGACCGAGGTAGGGGCCATCTGGTCGAATCCGGCCGACCCGGATGCCACTGGGCGGCAGGCGGGTGAAGGCGGCACGGGTCCGGAATGTGATTGGGAATGTGATTGGGGACACGAAGCAGATGGCGTCAGTGCGGGCGGGGCGGTTCTTCCTGAAGGATGCGGTCGACGACCGTGCGGCACGGCCCGTCGTTCTGCCGAGGGAGCCACTAGCCATGCAGAGATTCCTGCGATTGCGCGACTTCGACTGGGTGCTGATGGCGATGGTGTTCCTGATGTCGGCGCTGAGCGTGCTCGAGATCTACTCGGCAACCATCAACACGAAATTCCATGGTTTTGAGAACAAACAGGTCCTGTGGCTGGTCGGCGGCACGGCGGCGATGCTGCTGCTCTCGTTCATCGATTACCACGTGCTGCTCGACGTCATCCATTGGATCTATGGGTTTTGTATTGTGTCGCTGCTGGTGGTGCTGGTGGCCGGGCAGAAGGTGCTGGGGGCGCGGCGATGGATCCGTGTGGGGGGATCCACTTTCAGCCCTCGGAGTGGGTGAAGCTGATCCTGATCATCGCGGTGGCACGCTACTTTACCAGCATGGCCGGAAGGGAACTGGACTGGAAGGACATTGGCAAGGCCTTCCTGCTGGTCGGGATTCCGATGGCCCTGGTTCTGAAACAGCCGGATCTGGGCACAGCGCTGACCTATACGCCCATTCTGCTGGTCGGTCTGTTTCTGGGCGGTATCGGGTGGAAGAAGGCACTGATCATCGCGTGTGCCGGCCTGGTGCTGATTGTGCCCGTCTGGAGGGCTGGGTTGAAGCCGTACCAAAAGGCGCGGCTTACGAGCTTTATCTCACCGGAAGACGATCCCCGGGGTTCGGGGTATCAGATCCGGCAGTCGCTGATTGCCGTGGGCGACGGCGGGGTATGGGGCCGGGGTGTGGCGAAGGGTACGCAGACGCAGGGCGACTTTCTGCCCATCCCCTACACAGATTTCATTTTCGCGGCGTGGAGCGAGGAACACGGCTTCGTGGGTGCCGTGTTCGTCCTGCTGTTATACTTCTTCATACTGATGCGTTTGATACAGAACGCTCAGACAGCCGCAGACCTCTCCGGCACCCTGCTGATCATGGGCGTCGTGGCAGTGCTCATCTTTCAGATAGCCGTCAATGTGGGAATGGTCGTGGGGCTGATGCCCGTTACCGGGATACCGCTGCCGCTCATGAGCTATGGCGGGTCTTCGGTACTGTTTACGTTCCTCGCTCTGGGCATCGTGATGAATGTCCGGATGAACCGGTTCGTGAACTAGGGACTTGCAGGAAACGGTGCATGCCGACCGGAATTGGAAGCGGCACCGCAAGAGTTTTGCAGGAATTTAAAGAAGCCGGCCAGGTGGATCACCGGGCCGGGCAGGATCAGGAATGAACACGCAGAGACGGGGAACGACCCCGCCCCACAATCGGGTAGGAGTGGTCACAAACTCTTTGCGCGTGGAAAGCCCCCAGACAATCAATGATTTTTTCGGGAGCCACGGCAGCGCGAGCGTCTAGCCCGGGCTGGCCCATGAAATCAGGCGGCTCTCCCTTGTCTGCACTTCTTGCCCGACGCGCCCGGCACTCCGGTTCGGAGCTCCGGGAACGGGACTCGTCCTGTTCTGATCTGCCTCGTCTGCTGCCCCGGCTAAAGGGCCGCGGCAAGAAAGAGGCAGTATGGCGAAAGAGATTTGTATTTCAACCACGCCGCATGAGACGCGGCTTGCAATCATTGAAGACGAACAGCTCACCGAGATCTATTACGAACGCGAGAATGAATACACGCTCGCCGGATCCATTTACAAAGGCAAAGTGACGCGCGTGCTTCCCGGCATGCAGTCGGCGTTCGTCGATCTGGGGCTGGAGCGCGACGCCTTCCTTTACGTTACCGACTTCCTGGAAGAGCAGGAAGACTCCGAAGAATTCACAGAAGCGCAGGGCGATGGCAAAAAGGAACGTCCTGAGGCTGGCCGCAGCGGAGGCCGGCGTGGGGGGGGCCGGGGACCGCAGCTCTGATCGGGGCTCCGAACGAGGCTCAAACCGCAACCAGGACCGTTCGGAACGGCCTGTGGCGGCACAAACATTGAACCCGTTGGCAGCGTCGGCGCCGAAGCGGAAGGGGAGCCAGGGGACGAGAGCGGCAAGGGCGAGGAGTTTCAGCAAGGTACCCGCCGCTGGCGTGGGCGTCGGGGCCGGCGCCGTGGCGTCCGTGGGGCTCCGGGACAGGAGACTGACAGCCTCCGGCGTCCGACAAGCCCGAGCCGATCGAGGGTACGGCCATACCGGCTCTCTCTCGATCGAGGCCGGAGTACACATCGCGCGAGACGGGGAGAGCCCCAGGGAGCAGGCAAGCGTGGTGGCCGTCCCGAGCGCGGACGATCACAACAGGGATCCCCAGTGATTACGCTGCCGGGCGAGGCGTTGCAGAAGTATGGCCAGCAGCTGCCCACAAGCGAGTTGGAGATAACGCAATTCGCAGAGGAACCCGAAGTACGCCGGCCACAGGTCTCGGTTCGTCCGTCCACGCTGGTGGAGCAGCCAATCGTCTGGGACGGAGTGAGCGTTGCGCTGCCTGGAGAGACGCTCTCGCGGCATCGGGAGCGGCCTGCGGCAACAGCACCCGAAGCTGAGCGGGAAACGGTCCCGGAGCTACACGCGGCCACGAGTGAGAATGCCGCCATCGACACCGCATTTCCCCCAGCACAGGCGGATGAGCCCGCGCCGCTCGTTCTGGAAGAGGAAGAGATTGAGGGGGAGGTGCTTCCGGCGCGCAAGGCATGGAGGAGCACGAAGAGACCGAGTTCGACGCGAAGAATGCCTCTGCGTCGCATCGGGTTGACCCATCTTCGCCCAGTGAATTTCGGCTGTCGTCGCTCTTTGGCCGTGAGCCAGAGCCGGCAGAGAAGCCTGAACAGCCGGCAAGCTGCATTACAGACGGACGAGCCGGAGGCATTCCACTCCGAACAGGCCGAGAGGCCGACCGCGGAGCCTGTTGTTGCCGACGAATGGAACCCGACCGGCAACGATGCTGAGATGCACACGGCAGGCGCCGAAGCGCAGACCGAACATGCGCACGAAGCTGCGGCGATCGACCATCTCCACGCATTTACGCCGGGTGACGGGCAGGTGGAGGAAGAGGTTATCGACGAAGAGGAGTATGACTTCGCGCCTCTGCCAGAGCATGCCGTTGCTCATGATGATGACGACCACGACTTGAGCGACCTGGTTGAAGAGGAGACGCGGGTGGCGGGTGGCGCCGAGATTGGCGATTCGATCCGCGATGCGCAGATCGATCGCCAGGTGATCTCAAGCGACGACGACGACTTTGAAGACAGCGACGAGGAAGAGGGCGCAGAGGGAGAGCCTGCTTCTACGGTTGCTACCGAAGGGGGAACGCCGGCGCCGCGGCGGGGGCGGAGCGACCGGCAGCGCGGACGGGAACGGGAGCGCCGCGGACGAGGCCGCAACGGCCGCCGGCAGTCGGCGCAGACGAGCGACCTTCCGATCATTTCCGAGCTGCTGAAGCAGGGTCAGGAGATCCTGGTCCAGATCGCCAAGGAGCCGATCGCGAAGAAGGGCGCGCGTATCACCAGCCACATCGCGTTGCCGGGACGTTTCCTTGTCTTCATGCCGACGGTCAATCACGTCGGGGTATCGCGCAAGATCTGGTCCGATGAAGAGCGGCAGCGGCTGAAGCGGATTCTGATCAGCGAAAAAGGCGAGGCTTCCGGCGGCTTTATCGTGCGCACGGCGGCAGAGAATGCAAGCGAAGAGGAGCTGCGAGCAGATTTACGTTTTCTCATCAGCTTGTGGAACGAGATCAAGCAGCGTTCCGACAATGCCAAGGCGCCGGCGCTCATCTACCACGATCTCAATCTGGTGGAGCGTATTCTGCGCGACCAGGTCTCGGACAACTTCTCGACGATCTGGGTGGATTCCGAGAGCGAATATGAGCGCATTGTCCGCTTCCTGAATCGGTTCCAGCCGTCTCTGGTGCGGCGCGTGAAGCTGTACACGAAGGAGACACCACTCTTCGAACAGTTCGGTATTCAGGACGAGATCACCAAGGCGCTGAAGTCAAAGGTGTGGCTGAAATCCGGCGGATCGATCGTGATCAATCAGACGGAGGCGCTGGTGGCCATCGACATCAACACCGGCAAATATGTTGGCAAGACGGCCCGGCTCGAGGACACGATTCTGAAGACGAACCTGGATGCGATTCCTGAAATCGTGCGGCAGATACGGCTGCGCGATCTGGGCGGCATCATCGTCATCGACTTCATCGACATGGACGAGCGGAAAAACCGCCACAAGGTAATGGCGGCGCTGGAAGAGGAACTGAAGTCGGATCGCGCGCCATCCAAAGTTCTGCAGTTCAACGATTTTGGACTGGTGGCCATCACACGCAAACGGGTCAAACAATCGCTGGAGCGGACGCTGAGTGTGCAGTGCAACATCTGCTCAGGCACGGGCATGGTGAAGGGTCCGACAACGGTGGCCAACGAGATCTACACCGAGATGCGCAAGATGCAAAAGCATTTCGAGCGGCATGATGTGATGCTTCGCGTGCATCCGGAGGTGGTGAAGACCCTGAAGGGCAGCAATGCACGCTGGCTGAATGAGCTGGAGGAGATGACCGGACGGACAATTATCGTAAAGAGCGATCCGGCCCTGCATCCGGAGCAATTCGACATCCACTAATGGTTCTCATGGTCGAAGTGGGGCCGGCCGACGCGCCGGCCCTTCCTTTTTGAGTTACCATACGCATTTGCCGCCTTCCAAGAGAAACTTTTACCTGCAAATCTGTGTCCTACGTTTAGGGAGCTTCAGCTCCTGAACCGTAAGGGGAGCCTCGCTCCTACGATCTCCACCTGGAGTTTTTCGACTATGAGCCGTTTTGCTGTCTGCCTCTCCAGCTGTAAACCTGGCCGGTGTCTGCCGGCGCTTTTTCTGGGATTCACGGTAGCTGCGGTTGCTGCTTTTGCTCAGTCACCGACGGGCACGCAGTATTCTTCGAGCGCAGCAGGGGCTTCTGACCAGGCTTTCCATTCGGGCCAGAACCTGTTCTCGTCCCACTCGCAGGACAGCGGGCAGAACAGTGGCGGGTATGGGAATGGCGGATACCGGCAATATCCCAAGTATGGAGAACCGGGTTTTCACCACCTATGCCATTGAGGCGGGTGCTGGTTTTGACGCGCCCATTGGCAATACGAAGGGTACGCAGACTACGGGATACAATGTGAAGCTCGGCGGCGGCTGGAATTTCAGCCGGCGCTTCGGCGTGCTGCTGGAGTATGAATTTAATCGCCTGGGCATCCCCAGTTCTGTGCTCGCGGCCAGCGGCGCGCCGCAGGGAAATGCACACCTGTGGGGACTTACCCTCGATCCTGTGTACTACTACAAGACGACGGGCGCGTGGGGCGGTTATGTAACCGGCGGCGGCGGTTTTTACCGTAAGCTCACTTCGTTTACGGAGCCGGTGTATCTCGGCATCGGCTGCGATTTCTATGGCTATTGTTATCCGCAGTACGCGAATGTGACACTGAGCCATTTCTCCAGTAACCAGGGTGGCGCGAATATCGGCACCGGCATTACGCATAATATTGGCGACGGCGGCGCGAAGATCTATGCGGAAGCGCGCTACGTATTCGTGAATTCGCCGAAGCCAACGGCGACGGAATTCGGTTCCGGCACCGTCAGCATGATTCCCGTGACCTTCGGCATCCGCTTCTAACCCAAGCTTCAGCGGTAGAGCACGGTCAGAATGCCGCTGCCCAGTGTCGCGAGCGAAGGCAGCACGGCGAGAGCCAAGGGATAGAACCCCAATGCCTGACCACGCAATTCGCTGGCGGCAATGGTTGAGACAAGAAGCACGACGATCGCCAGGATCAGTGAGTGGATCAGCGGACTGATCGGTGCGATTGTCGCGGTCAGCCGTCCTCCCAACGCGGCGTAAAGGCAACTTGCTACCAGATTGAAGATCTGCGCCGTGCGCGAGGGCGGCATCCTGGCCCAACTCGGTATGAGCCAGCGGGTCAGCAGGGTGGTGACGGCCGTCAAAAGCGCCATGCAGGCGAAGCCAGCGGCGATGGCGATGAATGAGCGCAACAGCGGCATTGGAGTTATTCGTGGTCAGTGGGTGGTGCCGGCCGGCTTGCCGCGTTGCATCAGCGCCTCGACATCTTCCGCGGTGTGCGGCAGGTCAGCGATGAAATCCTGCAGCTTGCCGTTCTGATCGACGTAGAAGGTGTCTTCGATGCGGACGCCGATCTTCTCCTCAGGAATGTAAACACCCGGCTCGATGGTGAACACGGAGCCGGGTCCAAGAGGTTTCGCGAAGTCCAGGGGGTCGTGAACGTCGATGCCCACCGAATGGCTTAGCCCGTGGATGAAGTATTTGTCGAGGGGCTGGCCGTGGAGATCCTTGCCATGCGTCTTGATGTAAGCGCGGGCAACGCCGTCAAGCGAGTCCTCAGGGTGTTCGTGGTTGTAGAGGGTCGATTTGCCGGAGACGAAGGCCTCGGCCGCCGCGCGCTGCGCGCC
The DNA here is from genome assembly GCA_963750845.1 of uncultured Acidobacteriaceae bacterium. Taxonomy (GTDB): domain Bacteria; phylum Acidobacteriota; class Terriglobia; order Terriglobales; family Acidobacteriaceae; genus KBS-83. The sequence goes on along the minus strand of CAVVSP010000026.1, from coordinate 99,207 downwards.
CAGCACGATGTTGTAGATCTCACGCTGCCGGTCGGTGAAGTGACCGTTCACAGGGACGGTGCGGGTGACGTCTGATGCGTACATGGAGTATTCGCCCGCCGCGTCCATCACGACTACATCCCCGCTCTGCATGGTGCCGTCATCGGCCATGTAATGCAGCACGGTCGAGTTCATACCGCTGCCGACGATGGACGGGTAGGAGGGCCGCTCGCAGCCATTGGCCAGCAGAGTGCCGGTAATGACGCCGGAGATTGCCCGCTCATTGACGCCGGGATGGATTGCCAGGATCGCCGCCTCCTGCGCTTTGACCGAGGCGTCAGCGGCTTTGCGCAGGAGATCAATCTCGCCCGGGTCCTTGAACGAGCGAAGGGTTTTGGTCAGTCCGCGGACGTCTTGAGGGGTGACGGTATCGCCGCTGCCCAGGCTGCTTTGACTGAAGGCCAGTGCAGCCCTGGCGGGTTCGCTGTCCAATTGAGTCCAAACGGTGCGAAGGCCGCGCTCGCCAAGGATGCTGGGCAGATCGCGGATGGAACGGACTTCGCGTACGCCGGTGATGCCGGTCACGTTGGGCGATGCGGCATCGAGCTTGATGCCGGTAAATTGCTCGTCGCGCAAATTGCGCTCCGGCAGGAGAAGCACCTCGCGGTAGGGTAGAGCCGGCTTGCCCGCGCGAGCGGGAACCGCATCCGCCACGATAAGGGCAGCTCCCGGCTCATTCCAGCCGGTTAGATAGTAGAAATCTTCGTCCTGACGATAGTCCTGGTATTCCATGGCTGGCTCGTAGTTGCCGAAGAGCAGGGCAACCCCACCATGAAGCTCCCGTGCCAGCGCTTCGCGCCGTCCCTGGTAGATGGTGTTGGGCTGGCGCTCCAGGGCAAGGAGAGCCGTGGAGCTGAAACCAAGGAGGAGCAGAAGAAACAATGTGGCAGGACGTGCGATACGCATGCCGAACAGTGTAGAGCACAAAGCAAAGCGGGTTCCAAGGAATCGGAACCCGCTCTGAGCTGCGACAGCGTCAGGCTCGCTTGCCGCTGATGAGACGGAGAATCCATGTCAATAGGACAGCGCCCAGCACTGCGACAAAAAGAGTGTAGATGAGCCCCCCGCTACCAGCGTGTCCGAGGGTACGCATAATGAAGCCTCCAACGACGGCGCCGATGATACCGACGATAATGTCACCCAGCACACCATAGCCGCTGCCCTTCATGATCTTGCCGGTAATAAAACCCGCGATCAGGCCGATGATGATCCACCAGAGAATTGCAAACATGATGCCAACCCCAACTTTCCCTCAAGATTGCGCGGGCTCCCTGGGGCGAGGGGATCTGCCGGGGTGACCGCGGTCCAGCAACAGCGACCAGAATGGTAGCACCGGCGTCAAGTTGTATGTAGCTGCGGTGAGTTACACACCGACCGGGTATGGCTTGGGCGAGGATTCGTCGAGATTGGCGCCGCTACGCCAGCGCTCAAATCGACCCTGGAAGAGCGATAACAAGCCCGTGTACCAGTAGCCCAGGACAAAGAGCAGGAGAAAGGGGATCGTGAAGTAATTTTCGTTAGTGATTGCGTAGGCAATGGTGAGAGCGAAGTAGCAGCCGATGAGCAATTCCACCCAGGGCACAACGCCTAAGCGTTTGCGATATTTGGCTGCCTGGGCACGTTCCCCTTTCTTCTCTACCCGATATTTTGGTGTGCGCTTGAAGGCGCTCTTAATGCCGAATAATGCCTCAAGGACGGCACGGGAGTTTGTGACCGTCAGACCGATGCCGAGGGCCATGAGAAAGGGGAGATAGAGAAAGGTTTTGAGCCAGGTGCGCGGATAGAGCTCCTTCTGGGAGACGAGATAGAACGAGGAGATGGAAAAGGTAGAGGCCATGAAGAGCGGGACATCGATGAGCAGCATCTGGAACCAACCCTGATAGAAGCGAATCACCATTGCCGGCATGAGCAGCAGGGAGAGCACCACCATCAAGGGATAACTGATATTCGCGGTCAGGTGATAGAAGGCTTCGATCTTGGTGTGGAATGGCACATCGCTGCGGAAGACATAAGGGAGGATCTTCTTCGATGTCTGGATCAGGCCTTTGGCCCATCGCGCCTGCTGTGTTTTAAAGGCGGTCATCTCGATCGGCAACTCTGCCGGACAGACGACATCTTGCAGGTAGCGAAACTGCCAGCCCTTGAGCTGGGCACGGTAGCTAAGATCCGTATCTTCGGTGAGGGTGTCGTGCTGCCAGCCGCCGGCCTCCTGGATGGCGGCACGGCGCCACATACCGGCAGTACCGTTGAAGTTGAAAAAGACGCCGGAACGCGAACGGCCGCCGTGTTCCAGCACGAAATGGCCATCAAGCAGGATGGCTTCGACCTGAGTGAGAAAGCTGTAATCGCGGTTGAGGTGCGTCCAGCGTGTCTGCACCATGCCGATGCCCGGTTCGGCGAAGTGGTGCACAACCTGCATGAGCCAGGCCGGCGGCGGCACGAAGTCAGCGTCGAAGATGGCGATGAGGTCGCCGGTGGCTTGCTTCAGACCAGCATCGAGCGCGCCGGCCTTGTAGCCGTAGCGGTCCGTACGATGCAGATACACGATGTTGTGGCCGAGAGCACGGTAGCGCTCCACGAGGGCGTTCGCCACCTGCTGGGTTTCGTCAGTTGAGTCGTCAAGTACCTGTATCTCCAGGCGGTCGGACGGATAGTCCAGACGGCAGCAGGCGTCGATAAGGCGGTCGATGACGTATTGCTCGTTGAAGATCGGTAGTTGCACCGTGACGTGCGGCAGGTCGGCAAAACGGCTGGGGGGATCGGTCACGGCGCGGTCGCGATGCTTGTAGTAGAGATAAACAAGCTGGTAGCGATGCATGCCATAGAAGGCGAGGATGATCATGACCACGAAGTAAGGAATGAGCAACGTGGTATCGAAGGCGTTCCACTCATAGAGGTAGCGGAATGGATTGTTGACCGGATCGTTGCCGTAATGAGTGCGCAGATAGTGGCTAATGCCGCGCTGTGTATAAAGCCAGAGCCCGGCATTCGCGGCTGTGTGCTGGAGGAACGCTGCAAGCTCGATCAGACGCATTTTTTCTCACGGCCAGTTGCGGGCGTGATGGCCCGTAGACGGCTCGCACACAGATTGTACGTGTTCGCAGGGGTGGAAAGCGGATTTCCTGCGGCGGCTGGGTGCGGTAAGGTGCGGTTTTCTTTGACGGAAGCGGTGTCCAGTCTGCTTCGTCCAGAGTCGCACTGCAGAAAAGCCGTTCTAATGCAGCAAACTCTGCCGGAAGAGCGCATCTCGCTCCACGGGGCGGAAGCCGGCATCGCGAATAATGCGGCGCAGCTCCGATTCGCCACCATGGTGGGAGGGTTCCGGGTTACCGGCCTGGGACCATGGGACGGCGCCGGCATCATCCGCGCCGAAGCGGAGTGCGAGTTCCAGGACCTTGGGGCCCATCACGGACCAGTCCGTCTGCAGGTGTTCCACATTGTCGAGAAAGATGCGCGTTACCGCCAGCGTCCTCAGATAGTCGACCGCGGTTGCCTCTTCTTCCCGGCGGGCCTCCGGACTGGCGGCATGGTGCACGCGAATGCGCGCAGCCTGAATGGAGTGAGAATCCTGTTGAAGGTCCCGCAACATCTGGAGGATGCCGATCCGCTGTTCGAGCGACTCCGCATTCCCGATGGTGATGGAGACGGAGACCAGAAGGCTGCAAGCGGCCGCTGCGCGGAGCAGGCGGGGCAACTCACCGTATGAGAGAAAACTGGATGCAGGATCGAAGTCCAGGGAGATGGAGCGGAGTCCTGTCGATTGAAGATCAGGGAGCGCCTCCGTGAATGCCAGAATGCTTTCCGGCCCCTTCATCCAGGAGATCGGCAGATGGTGGAATGTAACTTCAGGAAGTCTTTTGCGCTGGGCCACCAGAAGCGCCTTCAGTGCATCCAGAGTGTTGTGCTCGATGTCCCGAACCTGAGCGAGGTTCACGCTTTTGCCGACGTGGCGCACAGCTTCACCGGCGAGGTCGTCCAGCGAGGCCGCCGGTCCACAAAGCTCGTACGTTACAACGGGCTCGGGATGCAGATTGCGACGGACTTGGTTGGCTGACATTCCAAGATCGAGCAGGTCGCTGCCACGTAGAGCGTCCAGAGCTTGTGCGCTATTCCAATCCATTCTCTGTATCCTAACAATCTGTACTCAGAGGTGCAGTTCCGGCCGGGAATTTGCGCCGTATTATTGAGAGATATTGTCCGCCAGATGCAAGATGGCTGGATACGAAACTACAATCGTTACAATTAACAATGCAGGCTTTTCATAGGAGGAGAACAGAGATGATGCATTGCCACAGATCTTTAGCGCATTTGTACCGGGCCACCGTTTGTCATGCGGCCGCCGTTGCGCTGATGACACTGCCCCTAGTGTTCGCTTCCACAAGTGCCGCCGCGCAGGACGCCGCGCGAAGCCGGGCGTGGATGTCTTACCTTTACGAATGGAGATCAACTGACCGGCAACTGGTGAGCGAGAGCGGCGGGTCAGAGTTGTCTTCCACAGCGACATGTCGGGCGATATCAAGGTGGACTGGAGCAAGATCAAGTCTCTGCATACGGGCGGAAATTTGCTGTCATCTTGACAGCGATAAGTTGAAGGTAGGTAGACCGGCACCGCAGGTACCGGTGGGCACGGTGAGCGTCGCAAACGATCGAGGTATCCGTTTCTGGAGCGGGCGGAGAGGTGAAGAACATACCCACCAAAGATGCTGCCTATGTGGTAAATGGGGACGATTTTCAGAAGGCGATCTCTCACGAGCCCGGCTTTACGCATGGATGGACGGGTGGCGTTACGTTGGGAGCGACGCTGGTCGAGTCAACGCAGACGAGCGAGACGCTGACCGGGGCCATTGCCCTGGTGCGCACGCAACCGAGCGTTGATTGGCTCGCGCCGAGAAACAAGACAATTTTCGATGCGACGGCAACGTACGGTCTGCTTACGCAGCCATTCATTGCTGGTGTGCAGGCTGCATCGAGCGCAAAGACGAACATCCTGCACGGGGATATTGAGCGCGATCAATATCTCACGCAGCGCTTCTACTATCTTTTCGACGCCAGCGCCGATCACAATGTTGGGTCCGGTTTGCGGGTGCAGCAGATCTATGGCGCAGGGGCAGGATATTCGGTTATCAAGGAGAAGGCGCGGACGCTCGACGTAAAAGGAGACATTCACTATCAGAGACAGGAATTTTATCCATCGCCGGACTTCCCTTCGGGGGAAAGTCTCAATCTAATAGGCGCCTCGATCGGCGAGTTATTTATGCAGAAGCTTCCGAAGGGGCTGGTCTTCAATGAGGCGGGAACGATTCTCCCGGCATTCAATACGCCGGCAGGACAGCCGTCGGCATGGAGCGCGCAGATTATCGCCGGCCTGCTCTTTCCGGTCTATAAGAATCTTGGCTTCACACTCGGTTCGCAGGACAACTTCATCAACAATCCACCCTTCGGCTACAAGAAGAACACGTTCCAGTTCACAGCCGGGGTGACCTACACGCTCAAGTAAGCGGTTCGGAATGTGATCAGGCGTGATCTTAAAGGGGTCACGCCTGAATTTTCTTTGGCTTAAGGATTTGGCGCCGCGCCGGGCTTGACCGTTTCGATGACATTGGCGGGCAGCGGCTTGTCGGCATTGGCCAGCAGCACGGAGACTTGCCACATTTGTGTCTCGTTCAGGAGGCTGTTAAACGATGGCATGCCGCTCAGGCGGATGCCATTCCGCACCTTCCAGTAAGTTTCTCCCACCGGGTCGTCGCTGACGCCAACAACGCCACTTCCGTGCGGAGCCCAGAGCTGAGGGGCCTCAGGAAAGATGTGTTTGCCAAAGGGCGAGGACTGGCCATAGTAGCCATGGCATCCCGAGCAGTTGTCGCGATAGATCTGCGCTCCGATCAGCAGATTTGTAGGGCTCGGCTCAATCGGCGAACTCTTTGGCGCCTCGCGATCGATGCGTGCATTCAGGCTGCCGTGGATGATGCTGCGCTCCATCGGGAGGGGAGCGTCGGCAACGGCGGCCGGGACACTACCGTAGTGGAGGTAGGCAAGAATGCCGACTGGGAACAACAGGAGGCCAACGATGAGTCCGAGCAGAAAGCGCATGCAAGCCTGCCAGAAGCGAAAAATTGGCGGCCACAACGCGGCTGCCTGACACGAGTGTACGTCCTTCCCGTTTCACAACTATGTTGACCCAGTGCGATGCGATGAGCAGCTTTTCTTTGAAGGAAAGCCGCCACCAAGCTCTTCTCCACCCCAGACCTTGACCGTGAAACGGTACGAAGGGGACGCGGGATGCTTTAATACTAAGAGCAGGTCCCGCAGTCCGCAGCAGCAGAGTAGTGGAGGCATCACCATACATGCAATGCAGTAAGAGTCTGGGATACCTGGCGTATCCGCTCCTGACCTTTTTCCTTGTCGCCGCTCTTTCTACGCAGGCGCAGACCACGGCCAATCCACAGCAGAGCGCGCCCCCGGCGCAGAGCCCGGCCCCCGACACTGAGGGCCAGCCAACCCCGCTCCAGCCAACAGCACCGACACCGCTCACGCGCGATCCGTTGTCGCAGGCGCAGCAGCAGCAGGGGAACTCAAGCTCGCAGCCACAGGCGAATTATCCAAATGAGCAGGAGCGAGTCCGGCTGGCCCGCGAGGCCCAGGACCGTGTCCGCGCGCGCCGGGCAGCACGCACGGCAGCGACGATCAAGGATACCTACAGCCACAAATACGAGATTTATTTCGGCTACAGCTACCTGCGGATGCGGCCCGGACATTTCCTACAGCACGGTAATGAGCTCGGCTGGAACGCAGGCATCACGCGGTTCTTTACCCCCAAATTCGGGGTCTCGGCGGACCTTCGGGGCTACTACAAGAGCGTTTATGTGGGTGACAATCCATATTCGCTGAACCAGCCTTTCATCAGCAATTACTCTGCAATGGTGGGTCCGCAATACTTTGTGAGGCAACGGAAGAACTATGCTGTCGGATTCCAGGTGCTGGCAGGCGTCAGCCACAACCTGTTCGACGCCGATTCGTCGGGACATCCGGGTTACCTTGTCGGTTTATATGACAACGGCACGAGCTTTGCGGCGGCGGCGGTGATGCCTGTGGACTTCAACCTGGGGCCTGGGCTGGCTTTCCGTATTGCGCCCGACTACCATCTGACGACTTGGGCCGATCACAGCCGAGGTACGGAACTCCAGCACAACCTGGGCTTTATGCTGGGCCTGAATTACCGCTTCGGACGGCAGTAAGCCCCTCAACGAAGACAAATGGCCGCGTTCCCGGAACGCGGCCATTATCTTGGCGGCGTGTCAGGCCTTGACGCGCTGGTCGCGGTCCCTTGCCGATTCGCGCGGATATTGCGGCTCGGTCATGCTGACGGGATCGAGGATGGCGGTGATCTCGTCCTCGCTCAGGAGATTTTTGGCACGGGCGATCTTGATGATGGATTCGCCAGTGGCGACGGACTCCTTCACGATCTCGGCGGCCTTCGTATAACCGATGTAGGGATTGAGCGCCGTAGCGAGGGAGACGGTGCTCTGCGCATAGAAGGCGCAGCGGTCTTTATTGGCGGTGATGCCGGCGACGCAGCGGTCGTTGAACTGGCGCAGCATGTTGGCCAGAATGGTGGCGCTCTGCATGACGTTATAGGCCATGGTGGGCATCATCACGTTGAGCTCAAGCTGGCCGCCCTGCACGGCCATGGCCACGGCCGCATCGTTCCCGACGACCTGGAAGCTGACCATGGCGGCCAGTTCCGGCATGACGGGGTTGATCTTGCCGGGCATGATGGAGGAGCCGGGCTGCAGGCTGGGCAGATAAATCTCTGCGAAACCGGTGTTAGGGCCTGAGGAGAGGAGCCTGAGGTCGTTGGAGATGCGGATGACCTCCAGCGCGACACCGCGGAGGGCGGCGCTTACCTCTCCCATGCAGGCATTCGACTGCATAGCCCAGCGCATGTCTGCTGCTGGCGTGAGCTCTTCGCGGGAGATGCGCGCCAGGTTTGCGATGGCCTTTTCCCGGTAATCGGGATGCGTGTTGATGCCGGTTCCAACCGCACTGCCGCCAAGACCCAGTTCGCGCAGGGCGTCGCTGGACAGCAGCAGGGCACGTTTCGTCTTTTCGATAGCAACGCCGTACGCGGCGAATTCCTGACCGAGGCGGATGGGCACCGCATCCTGCATGTGGGTGCGGCCGGACTTGAGGATGCCATCGAACTCAGCGGCTTTTTCGCGGAAGGTGGCGGCCAGCGTGTCGAGCACGGGGTAGAGCGTCTCGAGCACAAGAAGCGTGCCGACACGCATGCCGGTAGGGAAGACATCATTGGTGGACTGGCCGTAGTTGACGTGGTCGTTCGGATGTACCTCGGCATACTCGCCCAGTTTGCCGCCGAGTATCTCGCTGGCGCGGTTTGCGAGCACCTCGTTGGTATTCATATGGAACGAGACACCGGCGCCAGCCTGGAAGACATCGACGACAAACTCGTTGTTCCACTTGCCATCAATTACCTCCTGCGCCGCCTGGATAATGGCGTCAGCGCGCTTGTCGGAGACGAGGCCGAGGGACTTGTTGGCCTCCGCTGCGGCACGCTTGACCATGCCGAAGGCGCGGATGAGCAGTGGGTGCGCGCGCATGCCGGAGATGGGGTAGTTCTCAACGGCGCGCGCGGTCTGGGCACCGTAGTAGGCGCGCTCCGGCACCTCGACAAAGCCGAGGGAGTCTTTCTCTTGGCGGACAGCGGGCATCAGGATGTGCTCCTTGCTGGGTTCGGATGGATACAGCTCAACCGATCAGTATAGGGCAGTGGATGTTCGCTTTGTTCGGTGGACGGGCGTCTGTATCCAAGGAAAATCACAGATAAGGTGATCTGGAGAGATCGGTTCTGAGCAGCCGTTCCTTGACAGAATGGCTGCGTTGATAGAACGTCTCCGTTCGGAGTTGTGGCTCTCCCTTACACTCTCAATGCTTTTTGCTTTAGTGAATCTCCGGAGCGCCGCGGCGGAGGTAGAGGCCGCTGATGAGAGTGACAACTACGATGCCGCATGCGACCAGGAAATAGTAGGTCATAGGACGGGAAAATCCCGGGGCATATTGCAAATCCTGACCCACCCAGCAGGTGAGCAGCACCGCGATGATGGTGAACATGCCTGCCATTGTGAGCAACATAGAGCCGCGACGCCGGCGCATGTCGAGCGCCTCCACCTGGTCAGGAGTCAGATTGCGCTCTTCGGGGGGCAGGCTCATATTCGCCATAGGGTTCGGATCCTCGCGTGTGACAGGGAAGGCCCTGCGACACCATTAAATCACGACTTCCGGCAGCGCTGGAAGACCGATCAGATCGGTGTATCCGCTAGGGCGGGCGCTCCGGCCCGTCGCGCATCTATTCAGATCAGGTCAGGTCTGATCAGGCGCGTTCAGTTGGAGCTTTGGCGACCGGGATCTGTATCTCAGTTACGTACGATTCGTCATCCTGCCGAACCGGCATGGTGCTGTGCAAGTAGAGCTCGCGAATGGGCGCGGCGATCTGGTAGCCGTTGCCGGCAACCCAACGGAGGAGCGCATCGTAGGCTTCCGGCAGCCGCTGGTAGGATCCGGCGTGGATGACACTAGCTGCTGTGCAAGGCGGCAGTTCATAGACGCGCATACCATCACTGGCCTCGATGGGCGTCTGCAGATAGACGCCGGCTTCACCGTCAACGTCCGATTCCTTGTGCTCGGGGTCATGCCAAAGGGCAACGCACAGGGTCATGTGGGCCATGCCCGGTCCAAGGGCGGTGAAAAGCCGGGGATAAAGCTGGCCGATGGCAGGATAGTTGGGGATGGTCTCCCGCACGGACGCGATCCACTGTTTTGGCAACTCTTTCAGAATCACTTCTTGTGGCATGGATGTCTCCTGTTCGATGAGCCGGATACGGCTCTGGAGTCTGCTGAGCCGATCGTGCTCTTCCTCTACACGCACCTGCTGCTCGGCCTGACGCAGGAGGAGCATGCCCCGCATCTGCTCGGCGGTAATCTTCTCTTCGAGGCAACTTGCAATCTGCTCAAGCGAGAAACCGAAGTCCTTGAGTGCGAGAATGCGATGGAGCCGCGAAAGCTGGGATGCAGAATAGAAGCGGTAGCCGGTTTCCGGATCGACATGCGCTGGCGACAGCAAGCCGCGTTCGTCGTAGTAACGAAGGGTCTTGATGGAAACCTGCGCGAGAGAGGAAAAATCACCAATCTTCAGCATGGTTCCCTTTTAGGGCCTCCAGCGACTGGAGAGTCAATCGTTATTTTTCACCTGCTGAGCGGATCGTCAGAGAAATGCGACGGACTGCAACGTCGAGACCTCAAAACGCTTGCGACAGCGGACATTCTTGCAACCGACCATGTCATCGCGACGAACCATGTAGGATTGCGCCTTGGCAAATCGGGCGCGATCACGCTCGTCAGCATTCCGAGGCAACGATGCCTTCTTGCGCCGGACCAGCCATGCGATGGGGTATTCGTCGGCTTTGCCGCAGTGGGGGCAGGTGAGCGTGTGCGTGCGCTGCTCCGGCCGTTCGTCAAAAAAGTCGCGTTCCTCCATGCGGTACCATCCTTCTCCGCGGAAAAGAATACTTCCTATGAAGCCTGCGCCAGGAAATAATCAAATCTTCCGCGTCCGAAGTATTCCATACTGACGAGGGCAGGGGCCAGTCAGAGGAGGCGCATGGCAAAGAAGAAGCAGGCAAAATTCTCTGTGACCAAGGCGGTGAAGCGCAACGCGCGGGAGCGTGTAGGCCAGCCGAAGCCGGAGCGGGTGATTGTGAGCGAGGCGCAGCAGGCGGCGCGTCAACGTCGACACAAAGAGACGCTCGCGGATCTTTTGAAGCGCGAGGAATGAACTTAGTCACGAGCCAAGGCATGCGCAGCCTGGGTTGCGTCGCGAACAAGATCGGGCAGGCCGACACCGCGGAACGCATTGCCCGCGACAGCCACCTCATTCAAGTTTGACAAGCAGATACTGAACTCTGCCATGCGCGCAAGATGGCCAATTTCATATTGTGGAAGGGAGCGTGGCCAGCGACGCACGATGGTGATGTCCGCTTTCTGGGGAAGAGGACCGAGAAGGTTGGCAAGTTGATCGCGGGCAATGCCTGCGATCTCGTGGTCGGAATGGCGCGAAATCTCGTCTGCCGCGGAACTCGCGAAGAAAGCGCGTAGGAGTGTTGCTCCTTCGGGAGCGCGTCCCTGAAATTTCTGATGCAGAAAGGTGCAGGCAAGCAGGGAGTGATCGCCTGCCGGGCTGGCGGCTACCAGAAGTCCGAAGCCCTTCGGAATCGTTGGAACAGGTTTGGCCTGCGCTTTGTAACCGAGTGCGACGACCAGCCCGGAGGCCGCATGTGCCGGCAGCAGTGTTGCCGCCCGCTTCGCCTCTGCCGATGGAAGCGAGGCGAGCAATTGGCGCGTGGTATCGAGCGGGGTCGAGATCAGGATGCGATCGAAGTGCTCACGGCCATCGGCAGTCTCGACCGCCCATCCCACTGGAAGCGAATGGACCGCAAGCACTGGGCAGGAGAGTCGTATCGAGGCTGTTGGAAGGCTCTGCAGCAACCGGTCTATCAGGGTGCCGAGACCCCTCGCCAGGGTAGTGAAGACAGGCAGACCGGGTGTCCGGTCGCGTTGCTGCATGCCGGCGATGAGCGATCCGTGTTGCGCCTCCATAGTAACGAAGGGACCAAGCAGGGCGCGCGTGCTCAGCTTCTCAATATCGCCGCCGAAGACGCCGGCGAGGAGGGGTCCTGCCACCTTGTCGGCGACCTCGTCGCCGAAGTGGCGGCGTACGAATGCCGCGATACTTTCGTCCGCGTTGATTCCACGATGCAGCAGGGCCGTCTCGCGTAGCTCTGCGGCGCGCGTGGGTTCTGCAATGTACGCCTGTTTTGCCGATTCGGTGAAGAGCGGCGAAGCCAGCATTGCATTGAGGTCGGTGGGTACCATCATGCGCATGGCGTCGGGCAGAGCACTCAGCGATCGGCCCTGCACCCCGGAGCCGCGTGCAATGTAAGTGCGGCGCTCGCGATCATTCGAAGGCAACAGCTCATGGGCGAGTCCCAGTTCGCGCGCCAACTGTTCTGCCCACGGCTTCTCCGTCACCCACGAATCGGGCCCACATTCGATGATGAAGCCGTCGGCGCGGACGGTTTCGATGATGCCGCCGAGGCGAGGATTCGCTTCGAAGAGGGTGAATTCGCAGGTATCCGTGTAGTCGCGATGGATTATGTAGGCTGCCGTGAGCCCGCTGATTCCTCCGCCGACAATCGCGATGCGCTTTTTCACGGAAGGGGAAGCGCGACGGTGCGTGTGGCGAGGCGTTCTAGAGCGATTTGGGCCAAGTCAGCGAGAGCATTTGTAAGGATGGGCGACTCGTTGAGGGACTCAGGGCGTTCCAAACGCAGCCCAATACGTTTGCCAAACTCGCGAAATCCAATATCTATGTCATAAAGAATTTCGACGTGATCACAAAGAAAACCGATGGGATGAATGATGACAGTGGTATGTCCTGCCTGGCGCAGCGCGGTGAGTGTGTCTTCAACCGTCGGGCCGATCCACGGACCACCGGAGATGCCCTGGCTTTGAAAGGCGAAAAAGCAATCAATGTCGCGCAAACCGTCGCTGGCGAGCTGCGCAGCGACTAATGCGGCTGTTCGCTTCGCGTCGATGGCATATGTGTCAGGGCTCGTGCACACGACGGCGGCCTGCGGCTCCGTGGGCGGCGCAGCACTCTGGATTGTGCGGCAAGGCACGCTGTGCGCGGTGAAGAGTACGGGGACGCTGTGACCAAGTTCCGCAGTTAACGCGCGATATTTCGAGCGCAGACGTTCAGCAAAAGCGTCGATCAACAGCGGGTGGTCAGCCCAGGCTTCCGTGAAGTCCACCGCTAGATCATGTCCTGCTGCGGCAAGCACCGCGCGGCGGTAGAGGCCAACGCTGGTGCGTGAGTTCTGCGGCGCCAAACAGATGGCCGCAGTGGCGGTGATGCTGTCGTCACGCATTTGCCGCACGGCGGTGGCGATATATGGCTTCCAGTTGCGCATGCCGACGTAGACCGGCACTCCAATATGCCGTTCCAGCAGACGCGCCTGCGCCATGGTGATATCTGTGAGCGGGCTCTTGCCGATGAGGTTATAGCGATGCGTGATCTCGTCGATGGCTGCCTGTGGCAGCGGTCGCCCGCTTGTCACGTTGCCCAGGTACTCCGGAATCTCATTTAGCGCATCGGGAGTGCCGTGTGCCAGCAGTAGAACCGCGGTACGTTCCTTGTCTTTCATCGCGCCGGGTCCTGTTGCATTGCTGGCGCGTATTCGCGAACGAAGCGGACGGCGGCCTGCACGTTCTCCACTGGAGTTCCCGGTACGATACCGTGTCCGACGTTGAAGATGTGCCCGGGACGCCCTGCAGCCTGCGAGAGAATGCTGCGGACCCGATCGCGAATCAGATCCTGCGGCGCGAAGAGGGTGATGGGATCGAGATTGCCTTGTACGGCGCATGCATGGTCGATGGCCGCCCACGCGGCATCGAGGGGAACACGCCAATCCAGGCCGAGCACGTCGGCGCCGGTGGAACGCATTGCCGGCAAGAGACTGGCGGTATCGACTCCGAAGTAGATTACCGGTACGCCAAACGATTGGACGCGGCGGATCAATTCGGTGGTAAGCGGCAATACAAACTCTCGATAGTCCTGCACAGACAGGGAACCTACCCAGCTATCGAAGATCTGGATGGCGTCTGCGCCTGCTTCGATCTGCTGCCGGCAATAGGGCGCAAGCACCTCGATGAGTTTTTCGAGGAGTGCGCGAAATGCGCCGGGATCGCGATACATCAGCCTCTTCGTCTCGATCCAATTTCGCGAGCCGCCACCTTCGACCATGTAGCTGGCCAATGTGTACGGTGCCCCACAGAAGCCGATGATGCCGAGCCGATCTTTGAAATGTGCAGCTACTTTGCTGATGGCCTCGCTGACATAACCAAGCTCTGCCACCCGATCAGTACGCAGACGGTCGATATCGGCTGTTGAGCGGACAGGTTTGTGGACGACGGGACCTTCGCCGTTGACGAACTCGAAGTCGAGGTCCATCGGAGTGAAGGGAAGCAGCAGATCGGCGAAGATGATTGCAGCGTCGACGTCGAGCTTTTCGGCGGCTGTGATGGTGACTTCTGATGCGAGTTGCGGAGTTCGGCAGATCTCCAGCAGCGAGTGGTGGTGCCGGACAGCTTGATACTCGGCCATGTATCGGCCTGCTTGACGCAGAAACCATACCGGAGTGATATCGACGGGCTGGCGCAGACACGCGCGCAGGAAACGCTGAGCGCCAGTCATCGGACTGCTGGCTGAAATTCCACTGGTGGACGGGCGGTGCGGCAAGCCGGATACCGAATTTGTATCGGAGCGAGGGTCTACGGAGGTTGCGATGGGATCGGTCATGAATCAGCGAAGGCCAACGTCCGGAGATCGATCGCCAGTGATGTTAGCGAGTCATCAGGATTTACTGACGGCAGGCAGTGGCAGAGCGATAACTCTCTGATCGTATAAGCAAAGTATACAGGGAGAAGCACTGAGTATCGCTGTTGCTCGCGGCTATTCGGGTCGAGTGGTTTTGCAACTATTGACCTGAGGAGTAAAGCTGGAAGGCGCCCCAATAGATAGGTTTGCGAAAGACACCGCGGCTGTGCAGCATATCCAATTTGGCTGCGCGAAGGGCGACATCCGGCGACTTGCCAGCGGCGATTCCGTCATAGAGATGCCCCATCAATTCGGGTGTAGAAGCGTCACTCACGTCCCAGAGTGCGCCAATCACGTTGCGGGAGCCGGCGCGCAGGAAGGCCCAGGCCAGACCAACCAGCCCTTCGCCGGCGTATACGCGCACACCAGAACCCTGGCATGCGGAGATCGTCACCAGCTCCGCGTGCAGTGGCTTGCTCAATATGTCGCGCGCGTAGAGCTTTGCCGAGTCGGGTGTGCCGCGTGCCGAGAGGATAACTGCCGAGTCGAGCGGAACCAGGCGACTGGCGGTCGCATGGGAGACGAAATGGATGTATTGGAAACGGGCGGGATCGCTCCGGATGTATGCATCGGGAGAGGCATTCATACCGGTAAGCACAGTTCGCGCGTGGTCCGGAAAATGTGCGGCTACATCTACAACCTCGGCTGCGGCATTCGGAAGAGCTGTGTATTGCTGGCCGGAGTAGACGGGGTTTCCGATGACGAGCAACTGGCCTTGACGCGTTGCAGAGCCGCGCATGGGAAGTTGTCGATGGGCCGAAGCGAGAAGGCGCACGGACGCGAGATGGGTAATCGCGACGTCTTCGATCCAGTAGTGACTGGACGGGCCAGGGGTCAACAGGGTTTCGAAGTTCAGGCCATTGATGTCGCCTGCGACGATGAAGACGCGATCGCCGTGGTGGATCAGGGTCTCTGCGGGCTTTACCAGCATCTCGTACAGATCGCGCGCTGCGGGATGCTGTTCAGCAGCGAGGTCTCTGGCTGAGAGCACGGCCCGCCGATGGTTTGCCACTGCCGTCAGAATTGCAGCGCGATCGGGAAGCGTGTAGAAGCCGGATTCCTTGCCATTTGCTGCCCACAAATATGAAGCTTGCTGCGACATGGCGTAGACAAGAATGACGGCATGCGACTGGCGCGCCAGCGTTCTGAGGGAAATGTGCAGATGCCGGGATAATGTGCCGTCTTTGCTTTCGAGGCCAAGCCCCTCGGCGAGCGTTTCTGCTCTGCCCTGGTCGATGACGTCGAGTGCTTCGTCCGTCCGATGATTGCGGACGAGGTAGTCGACGTAGTCCATGTAGAGGTCGTGGCCATTCTGGGAAAATGGAAGGCGCGCATCGTCAGTTCGCAACTCGGAGCGCTGGGCGTGATAGGTTGCGATGGAGCGTAGAAACCAGCTTTCGGTCTGTTTGCCATCGCCGGCTTTTTCGTACACCTGAGCAAGCGTGTGCTGGGCATCGAGACGGGTTGTCGGAAACGGCTGAGCCTTCCGCTCAATTTCCAACAAGAGGGTTTTCGCACTTGAGAGATCGCCACGCTGCGCGAAAAGTTGGGCTTGCAGGAGATTTCCTAACTGAATGTCAAATGCATCTCCAGATTGCCTGGCAAGAGATCGCGCTTCGTCGACATATTTTTCGGCTTTTGGGGAATACGGACCATGCAAGAAGAGGGAGGCGAGAGCCTGATCCACTTGAGCGATTTCAGAATCATTCTTCAACGATCGGGCGATGATCAAAGCTCTGCTATACAGGTCTTGTGCGGCATCCAGATTTCCTAAACGTGCTTGACTCATCCCAGCAGTATTGATCCAGTGTTCTTCGTCGATAGTTGAACCAAGACTTGCGGCGCTGATGGCTGCATTATTGAAATTTGCAAGGGCACGCTGATAGTCGCCGGTTTCGTAATATGCCCAGCCGGCATTACCCAGCGCCCTTTCAATGAGCACCTGAGCTTCGATTGTTCTTGCGATTCCGGCGCAAGCCATGGACTGTTCTAAGGCGTCTTCATAGTGATTCAACTGAAGATTGATCACACTCAAATTGAGCAGAGCGCTCGCTTCGGAAAATTTGTTTCCTGCTGCGCGAGCCGTGGCGAGACTCTTCTGGAATAGAGATTCTGCCTCGATCAAGTGACTCTCTTCCAACTCGAGTCTCGCGCGTGCTGCAAAAACCTGTGCTCTTATCGATGGAGAAATGCCCTTGAGTTCGTCGGCCTCATCCATAGCTGTAGCGGCTCGAACGGGATCATTCTTTTGCGCATAGGCGAGGGAAAGGAGGCAGAGCCGTTGGGCAGCGAGATCAGGGTCAGCGGAACGAGGTATCCAGTCGTGATTCAGTATCCGAATCACCTCGTCCCTCTGCCCTTGAATCTGACGTATTCTTGCAGTCTCCAGACGAAATCGCGCCCTCCATAGCGGACCGCTGTCTTCCGTCATTGCTTGGGTGGCTTTTGTTAAGGCCGCGTCAAGTTGTCCGTGTAAGAGTAACCTGTCGATCTCGGCATACTGCGCGGCAGGACTGTCGGCTTTAGGCCCCCGACACGCCACCATGAAAAAGAACAATGCGACAGGACATGCGACGACTAAGGATAGGGTCTGCCATTGGTGCGGGCGGCGGCCATGCTGACGGTGCCAGAGGAAGCGCAACCCATCTCTGCGCGAATCATTGTCAGGTGAAAAACTCCCTCGGAGACCGTTACCTCTGCGAGGAAGATATTTCCGAAGCCAGGCACGTGGATCACATGCCCGAAGGTATCTTCGGGCTCGCCGCCACGTATCTCCTTCACCAGCGAGCATAGGAGGTGGCCACGGCCATCGATTTCTTTCTCTGATTGAAGCCAGCCATAGCGATGTTTTGCCCAGTCAGGGGCGTGCGGGTGGCCAGTGACTCTGCGGCTGTGATCCGCTGCCAGCTTTCGCACATCCTTGTGATGAAAAGAGGATACCTCGGACTTGGAGGATTTGCCGTTTTTCACGGATCCGTTACGAGCCGGTTTGGGTGGGAAGGGGTGGCGATCCAGTATGGGCTCGACGCTATGGCCGTTGATACGCAAATTGACGAACTGTGAGCCAACGAAAGAGACCGTGCGCTCGTTGCCGACTTTCGCGTGCGTCGTCGAGATTTGCGCGACAATTTTGTCTGCCGTCACTACCTCGAGGAGGTCTACGCTCTCGACCACTGCGGTTGTCAGAGTGGTCCAATGGCCGTTTTCCTCTCCGCCTGTGGTGTGGGTGTATGCCGACTTGCAGGAGAGAACGTGGTCCAGATGGAAGGGCACGCTGGGAGAACTGTTGTAGCCGCCTGCATTGGAGAGAGACGAGTTGGCCCCTGTGCTGATGACGGTTTTGTACGGATGCGTCAGTACGCCGCCGAGGGCATTCGCATCTGCGTGGTAATGAAAGACCCGCTCCTGACTTGCATCCATTGACTGTCTCCGGTTGTATCTTATTGCGAAATCTGAAGGCTGAAACGATATCTGCCGACTTCCACTGGCGATCCGCCGGCAGCAGGCACACCCAGGACCCGCAGTTCATTGGTGCCAATGGCGGCCTTTTGCGTGGGTACCCGCAGAGAGACCGTATTCTCAGCCTGCTGCACTGTTATGGGCATCTGCCAGAGTTGTTCGCCCGAAGAATTGTAGAGCAGGCAGGTGTAGGAAGCGTAATCGCCTTTGGAAGGAATATCGACCGAGAGAAGGAAGGAGCCGAGTGCCGGCGCGACCACCTTCGGAATATCGCCTCCCCGGGCGTCGATGTTCGCCAGAACGACATTGTTCATCACCGCCGGAGCCTGGGCCACGTTAGCCGCTCGTCGCATGGCAGGAAGTACCAGGACGTTTTGATAAGCAACGACCAACAGCGAAGCGGCCAGAGCGGGCACCAGCCAGGGGCTTAGCCATGGTGCAGTGCGCTTCGGGACGAGACGGAGATCGGGCCTGGAGGGGCCAGCAGCCTGTCGATCGGCTCGCAACGTGTCCACGAAGAGCGCTCCGGTCTTTAGCTCGGAGGCGCAGATCGAGCAATCGAAAAAGTGCTCTTCAAAGCGGGCGCGGGCATCCTCGGCCAGCTCGCCAAGGAGGTAGCGCTCGACTGCTTGTTCGCGGATTGCGTCGTCATGATTCATCGGTGGAATATCTCAACTGGTACATAGTGCATGGAGGGGCCGACTCGTTTCATGCAATCCTTCAGCAGGTCTGCCGACCGGCTGTTCGTTCCACATAAACCTCGCGGAATGACTGCTTAGCGCGATGTAACAGGACCCGGATGTAGTCTCGGGTGACGCCGATTTCACGGCACAGATCGTCTTTTTCGCGTTCCTCCAGAAAGATGGCCCGCAGAATGGTCTGATCGCGTTTTGGAAGCTTTTCAAGCACCTGGCGGACCATCCGGCACGTGTCGTCCGTAATCACGCGGCTCAGGGCATCCGGTTCGCGCGCAATGAAGCGCTCTGCGGGCTGGTCGTCCAATGCTTCGGTTCGGCTGGTGCTCCGAAAATGCTCGGATAGAACGTGGTTGCAGATCGAATTCACCAGCGGCCCGAGCCGTTCGGCATTCCGGACACCGCCGGCGCTTCTGAGCAACTGCAGGCATCGGGCAAATGTTTCCTGTTTCACGTCCTCTATTGCCTGCCGGGAAGCAAGTCTGGAGCGCAACTTCAGGTCGATCAATTCACCGAAATATGCAATGAAGTGGTCTTCCGTGACCTTATCGCTCGCACGGAGTCTCTCGACATAAGCGCTGTCAAACGCCTGGAAGTCCACGTTGTCCCGTCTATTACTGAAATGAGTGGTGTAAGTGTACACCGCCTATCGCGAGTTTTTCTTTGGCGCACATTGCGGCACATTGAAACGAAAAGGGCGCGACCGTCACTACTCTGCAACGCCGCAATAAGGAATCTGGCAGCGGATGGATGAGTCGATGAATTGCTCTGATGAGAAACCTGATTTGACCAACGCCACTGTCGAGCCATTACAGCGAGGATGGACGATATTGTGTTCACTGCGTGTCGTGCCAGTGACGAGCGAGCACTTTTTGGGCCGGCGCTATGTAATGGAACTGGCGACGGCGAGTCGAGCACGCGAGTTACGCGTTTTTCGTTCCCTGGAACAATTGATGTCTGGTGTCGAAGAACTGGGCTTGCGCGCGGAACTTCGGGACTCCCTCCAGCGTCAATTGATCGAAGAGGGGTGCTGCCAGTTGCTGGACATTGTCTTGTGATGGATTTGGAGGAGAGATGATGATTGCCGATTTCAACCAACGGACTGACGCCGCAGCTTCGGAGGCCGGAATGTGGAACGCCCGAGCACAGTATCATGAGGCTCCCCGCGGCAGCTTGGTAGAGCGGGTCTTCAGCTTCCTGGAGCAATATCCGCTCTCGCACGCCGGTGGTGTAGACGTCGCGCTCCCTAGCGTTCCGTCGAATCCGGGTAATCGTGGATAGCGCGACAAGCCTAAGGTCGCCTACACGCCATGGAAGCCGCTGGCAACCACGGAAGGGGAGCATGGCCTGCTGACGGTCCGCTACGTCTGGTACCGTCTCTTGTCAGTCAGAAAGTCTGTAGATCTCCGAACCGGCAAGCAAGAAGGCGCCTACACCGTAAACATAGCTTGATGAGGCCGTGAAATCGCCAGGAGCTGCGCCGATGGGCTGGATGCAGCCCAGACGCCCGTCCTCATAAACGTGAGAGAGAAGACCAGTCCAGGCCTTTTTCACAACCGGAAGATAGCGTTTGCGATCAAGCAGATTCTCTCTCACGCCGTACGCCAACGCATACGTGATGAAAGCGGAGCCCGAGTTCTCCGGCAGAGGGTAGGCATCCGCATCGAGGAGTCCGGGGCGCCACAGGCCATCATGGCCCTGCAGCGGCGCAACGGCCGCCGCCATCTGCTGGAGTTGCCGCACATACTTCGGTCGAAGCGGATCGTTCTTCGGAATGTATTCCAGTACTCGAACCAAGCCTGCCATCACCCAACCATTGCCACGCGACCAAAAGATATTTTTCCCGTTTTGCTCATGCTTATCGAGGAAGCTGGCGTCGCGATAGAACAAATGCTGTGCGGGGTCGTATAGCTTGTCCGATGTAATCGACCATTCGCGATCGAGAAATGTCAGATAACGGCGATCTTTCGTACCTTTCGAAAGTTCAGCTAGGACGGGCGGGGCCATGAACAGCGCGTCACACCACCACCACAGGGGCTTTGACGGATCGTCAGGCATCCCCATGACGGTATCGAAGCGCTGACGCGTAGGAGCCATCATCGCGGGATCGTGATGTTCCAGGTACAGCTGTATGTACGTCTGCCCGATCGCCTGATCGTCGGCATGGGCAATGCGCGGACCCAACTGCCAGGCAAAGCTTTTACCCATGTCCACCATGGCGTCCTGGTAGCGCGACCCTGCTACGCTGCCCGGCACGGCCATGAATCCGGCATAGAGCGCGGCGTACGTCCAGTCTTTGTTGAAATTAGGCTGTGCCCTATCCAATTGCCAATCCGCAACTTTGCGCAGAGCCTTCTTGACATCACTCCGCTTGAATCTAGGCGACAGATCCTTCGCTAGGGGTGGAACGTCAGTTGGCGCATCGCCGACAATCGCGGGTGCGGGGCTTTGCGCGATACCGATTTCCGAAAATGCCGGAGAGACCACGAGTGAGAAGAGAAGACCCGTGACGCCAAGAGGCTTCATTCCTTTGAAGATAGATTGCGGACTGATCCATGATGACATCCGGCGTGTTCTCCCCAATCGGTCTATTTGCACGATCAGAACATACTAATTGCGGAACCAGAACCGCTGCATGTTGCGGAAAGCGTTGCTCGTGATGCAGAAGATATCCGGCTAGGGACTGCTGAATGTCACGCTAGATTTTATCGAGGCCCGCTGGGAGGAGCAGTCAACTCGTCATAGCAGCGCATTCTCATGTCAAATAGAATGCGCATCAGGCCGGCAGTGTATGGAGAAGCGTTATGCCTGAAGGGACGTTACGGATCAAGGCGAAGCAAGAATGCCGATGGGACATACTTTCCCTCGGAGAGGTAATGTTGCGTTTTGATCCCGGAGACAGGCGAATTGTCCAGGCTCGCCAGTTTGATGTGTGGGAAGGCGGCGGCGAATACAATGTGGCGCGCGGGCTGAGCCGCTGCTTTGGTCAGCGGGCAACAGTGGTGACGGCGCTCGTCGATAATCCAGTGGGTCGCCTGGTCGAAAGCTTGATGCTTCAGGGCGGCGTCGATGTATCCCATGTGCTGTGGCGTGCATACGACGGCATTGGGCAGGCAGCGCGCAATGGGATCTACTTTTTGGAGCGCGGTTTCGGTGTGCGGAGTGCTCTCGGCAGCATGGATCGAGGACATACCGCCATATCGCAATTGCGGCCGGACGATATTGATTGGGAGCGGATATTCGGAGTGGAAGGTGTTCGGTGGTTCCACACGGGCGGGATTTTCTGCTCTCTATCCGAACGAATGCCGGAGTTGGTCCGCAAGGCGATGGAGGCGGCGCGCAAATATGGGACGATCGTTTCCTTCGACTGCAACTACCGGCCGTCGCTTTGGAAGGCTCGTGGCGGCAGGCAAGGAGCGGCGCGTGTGAACCGCGACCTGCTTCCGTTTATCGATGTGTTGTTTGGTCATGAAGGAGATATTGCCCTGGAGGCGGTAGAGAGCTTCACTGAAACCCCCGATGCATACAGCAGAGAGTTTTGCTGCAATGGCGAAGAGGGTGAAGGAGTCCGCAAAGGATCTGGAGATTGTGGTCTCGACGGTACGACAGGCGCGTACAGCAAATCGCAATGACTGGGGAGCATTCGCGTACGGGAACGGAGAGGTACATTGCGCATTGAGATGCCGGATTGGAGATTCTGGATCGCGTCGGTGGCGGCGATGCATTTGCTGCAGGATTTATTTTTGGGCTGCTTGATCGATCGAGAGCTTGGATTGGGCACTCAATTGCGGTGTTGCTCATGGCGCGCTTGCAATGACGACGCCAGGCGACAATTCCTTTGCCACTTTTGAGGATGTAAAGGAATTGATGGCCGGCGTGGGTGCTGGAGTTAAACGATGAGTCTTATGCGAATGGCGGCATATCTGTTCTGAAACAGGAGATTCTTGCTCGAATCCAGCGGACAGGAATTGTCCCTGTCTTGCGCGCTTTATCGACAGAGCAGGCGCTTGCGATTGTCGAAGCGCTCACGGCGGGCGGTATTGATGTCATTGAAGTAACCATGACTGTGCCGGGTGCGATTGAGTCATTCGGAAATTGCGCCAACCCGAACCGACCTTGTGATTGGCGCAGGAACTGTGCTGGACCCGGAAACCGCACGTAGCTGCATGCAGGAGGGCGCACAGTTCATTGTCACCCCGGTAACAAACGTTGCGACGATTGAGATATGTCGAGAAGCACTCGATTGCGGTATTTCCTGGCGCGCTTACGCCAACCGAAATTTTTACCGCATGGCAGGCAGGTGGTGACGCAATCAAAGTGTTTCCAGCATCTGCCATGGGTGGTGCTCCATACCTCCGGAGCCTAAAGGCTCCGTTGCCACAGGTTGAGCTGATTCCGACTGGAGGTATATCGATGGCTACGGCCGCTGATTTCCTGCGCGCGGGCGCCTTCGCATTGGGAGTAGGGGCAGACCTTTGCGATAGCTCGGCAATCGCCGAGGGCAAGCCGGAGAGGATCACGCAAACTGCACGCGAGTATCTCCGGATCATTGCAGCATTCCGCGCGGCTACTGGTGCGTAATCTGAACGGAGCCGACTGACAGCGCATGGCACGACCTCTTCCCAGCACCGATCTTGATCACATTCTGCGCCAGACCCAGACGCTATGGGAACCTATGCGCGGGAAGCGGATCTTCATTACCGGCGGCACGGGCTTCTTTGGCTGCTGGTTGGTAGAAAGCTTCTGCCATATCAACCGTGAGCTTCGCTTGGACGCGAGTGCGACCGTTCTAACGCGAAATCCCACAAACTTTATTGCAAAGGCGCCTCACTTGGGGGCTGATCCTCACGTTCAACTGCTGACAGGTGACGTGAGGGATTTCAAGTTTCCTGGGGGGATATTTCCCTTCGTCATTCACGCCGCCACGGAGGCCAGCGCGCGTCAGGCGGCCGAAGAGCCGCTGGAGATGCTCGCGACGATCCTGGCGGGCACCCAACGAACGCTGGAGTTCGCGGCCACGCATGGCACTGTCCGCTTCCTATTGACGAGTTCCGGTGCGGTATATGGCCGGCAACCCTCGAGCATCACGCACCTTCCTGAATCGTATGCTGGAGCGCCGGATCCTCTCGACCCGGACAGCGTTTATTCCGAAGGAAAGCGTGCCGCCGAGCTGATGTGTTCCCTTCATCAAAAAGAAGCAGGTATTGAGTGCGCAATCGCGCGCTGCTGGGCTTTTTGCGGGCCGCATCTGCCGCTGGATGCCCACTTTGCGATCGGCAATTTCATTGGCAATGTACTACGCGGGGAGCCAATTTCGATTCAGGGTGACGGCACTCCACGGCGTTCCTATCTCTATGGCGCTGATCTCGCAATCTGGCTGTGGACGATGCTCTTCCGTGCTCCGTCGCTGACTCCGATCAACGTTGGCTCAGGCGAGGATCTGAGCATCCTCGAGCTTGCTCAGACGGTCGCCAAGACGCTTGATGCGGATGCAGTTGTCCGGGTGGCCGGCACCCCCGTGCCGGGTAGCGTTCCATCGCGCTATGTGCCCTCCGTCAGTCGCGCGAAGCAGCTTCTCGGTTTGGAACAGACCGTGAGCCTTGAAGAATCGATTCGACGCACCGCCGCATGGTATGGCGTGCAATAGCCTGCTCCAAAGTTATCCAGTCGGAGGCTTGTAAGCAACGCAGTCTATCTCCACTTTGCAATCAACGACCATGCTGGAGACGACGCATGCCCGGGCAGGCGGATGACTGCCAAAGTGTTCCTTGAACACGGTATTGAACGAAGCGAAATCGCGCGGATCTTCAAGCCATACGCCGCAACGTACGACATGCTCGGGTCCATATCCTGCTTCGTCGAGGATCGACAAAAGGTTGCGAATGGCCTGTTGGGACTGAGCGACGATATTCCCTGAGACTAATTCACCATCGACCATGGGAACCTGGCCGGAGACGTAAAGCCAGCCATCTGCTTCTACCGCACGGGCAAAGGGCAGATGCTGCCCGCCAGCGCCAATACCTCCATCGGTGCCATACCGCTTGATGCTCATTCAGGTGTTCCTCACTCTTCCTGATATTCGATTTACGCTTTTCCGCCGCGTGGCAAGAAGCGCCCACTGCGGTTTCCCGTGCTGCCTTCACGCGTGTAGGAGAGGGTTCCATTCACCCAGACCCGCTCGATTCCCACTGCCGGCCGCATGGGATCGGAGAATGTGGCCATATCAGCTATCTTTTCAGGATCAAACAGCACAAGATCCGCATAATAGGTCTCGCGTATCTGTCCGCGCTGTGCAAGGCCGAAACGGTGTGCAGGCATCCCGGTCATTTTGTAGATCGCCTCCGGCAACGAGAACAGTTTCTCCTCGCGACAATAACGGCCGAGCACTCGGGGGAAGGTTCCCCACAAGCGGGGATGGGGTCGTGGGTCATTGGGCAAGCCATCAGAGCCGATCATCGTCGCCGGGTGGCGCAGTATTCTGCGCATGTCATCCTCAAAGATACTGTGATAGATGGCGCCGGCAGGCTGCAGTCGTTTTGCAGCCTCGAAGTGTGTGACATCCCACTCTTTCGCAATTTGCTTGAGAGTCCTGCCTGCCATCTCCGGATGTGAGGAGCTCCACGTAATTGTGATGGTGACTCGTTCATCTACCTGCCGTAAATCGAGCGTACTCGAACCGGCAGCATAGGGGTAGCAGTCGCAAGCGACTGGTTGGTCATCTCTTGCGGCATCGAGTGCACTCAATATTTCGCTGCTTCTTCCCCAGTTGTCGATACCCGCGCATTTCAGATGAGAAATAATGAGCGGCACATGGCTGAGACGGGCGATTTCGAAGGCCTCCTTCATCGCACCGAGAATTGCATCCGTTTCTGAGCGGATGTGGGTGGTGTATACAGCCCTAGCAGAGGCGAGCGGTCCGGCCAGCGCCAGCACTTCTTCAGTAGGCGCCGCGTTCGCGGAGAGATATGCAAGTCCGGAACTCAGTCCCGACGCTCCAGCGGCAAGGGCTTCCCTCAACTGCATACACATGGACTCGATTTCAACTGGAGTTGCGCCACGGTCGAGCCTGTCCATGTGGTTATTTCGCAGCGACGTATGTCCCACCAGCGCGCAGACGTTCACGGCGGGTCGGGCGCGGTTCACCGCCGCGACATACGTTGCGAATGTTGGATAGCAGAAGGCCTCCACTCCACCGAGCAGATTCATCGGGTCGGGTGGCTCGCCGCGCAAGCGCACGGGAGCTGCGCTGATGCCGCAATTGCCGACAATGACCGTGGTGACGCCCTGCGAAAGCTTTGGCAGCATCGCGGGCGTGCGGATCACACTGGTGTCATCATGCGTGTGTACGTCGATAAATCCTGGAGCCAGCGTGAGGCCCTCAGCGTCAATGGATTTCAACGCGTCCATTTGTAGCGCAGGAGCAATCCTAGAAAAGCGATCGCCTAGAATCGCGACGTCGAGTCGTTCTGACGAGGCGCCGCTACCGTCGAGGACATTTGCATTCCGAATAAGGGTGTCGCAGGTCTGCATGCGGTTCTTTCAGGATATAGCCTGTATCCAGCCCGCATTAAACTCGGGGTTCGCAATTTTATGCCTGGCTATGGGAGATCACATCTGAACGATAGAGCATTAGTCCGAGATGAGCATGGAGAGGGGATTGGGTCGTTGAACAAAGGGCTCGGTTTTGTCGCGGGCGGCCTTGAGGAAGCCGCGATCTCTGGGCTAGGTTGGAATCTGCTGCGGGAGGATCTCAGCCTTCCGTCAGCAGTTTTGTACGCAGAGAGGTTGCGACACAATCTCGAGTGGATGGAGCGATTCATCTCTGCTTATGGCGTCAAACTTGCGCCTCATGGCAAGACAACGATGGCTCCTAAGCTGTTTCAGATGCAATTGAAGTGTGGCGCATGGGGAATCACGCTGGCAACCCCTCACCAGACGCAGGTTGCGCATCGCCATGGAATACGCCGTGTCCTGATGGCGAACCAGCTTATCGGCAAAGAGAATATGGCGGTCATCTCACGTCTGTTGAACGATCCGGCTTTCGAATATTACTGTTTGGTCGATTCGGCCGCGCAAGTCGACTTGCTGGGTGAGTTTTATTCCAGGCATGCGCAGCGGCTGAATGTATTGCTGGAATTGGGAGTTCCGCGCGGCCGGACCGGAGTGCGCGACGACGAACAGCTGGAGGCGACCCTGGCTGCATTGCTGTCATGGAGCGCCACGCTACTTTTGAGCGGAATTGAAATATACGAAGGGGTTCTCGAAGACGAAAGGCTTATCCACGCCTTCCTCGAGCGTGCAGTGGCCGTTACTCGACGAATGTTAGTTCAAAAGCGCTTCCAGAGAGTCCCGGCCCTGCTTTCGGGTGCTGGTTCAGCATGGTATGACGTGGTCGCAGCGATATTCACAGCGGCGAACTTCGGGGATGGCGTTGAGATTGTCTTGCGGCCAGGCTGTTATGTAACTCATGATGCCGGCATGTATCGCGAAGCACAGGCACAGATCATGGGACGCAATTCAATAGCGGCGCAGATGGGCAATGGTCTTTTGCCCGCACTCCAGATCTGGGCGTATGTGCAGTCCGTCCCGGAGAAGGACAAGGCGATCATCGCTATGGGCAAGCGTGACGCGGCATTTGACGCCGGGTTTCCCATTCCAGCGCTCCGTTACAGGCCCGGAGACAGCGCACCCAAGCCGGCGCTTGCTCATTGGGCTCTCACAAGAATGATGGATCAGCACGCTTACATGCAGATTGCCCGCGAAGACGATTTGCGCGTTGGCGACATGATTGCCTTTGACATATCTCATCCTTGCCTGACATTCGACAAATGGCGCACCTTGCCGGTTGTGAATGCCGAATATAGCGTCATTGACGTGGTTCATACGTTCTTTTGACCCCCGGGATTCACTTCGACGCGGAAGCAGTAACTATCCTCCAAGGGTACCCGGAGCTTTCGGGAATATTGTTTGGGCAATTCGACGATCGGAGAGAGCCTGGTCCGTGGTTCGCTATCGTTGCGCCGTGAGCTGTCCGAGGCGAATTGCACCCATAATCTGTGCATCGCTTCCGAGGCTGCTTAGCACGACCCGTGGACGCAATCGGCGAGCATGTGCATCGACAGCATTTTGTGTGCGGTCTCGCAGCGCAGGATGTAAACCGACGGACCCTCCCAAAACGAAGAGCGGCGCATTCAAAATCAGCGTCATGTTATGGATGGCGCAGGCGAGCGTATGTGCTGCGCGATCCAACAGGGAATTGGCAAGTGCATCGCCAGCAACGGCGCCGTCGAAAATCTGCGTCGCCGTTCGATTCTGAGGCAGCGTGGTTTGTGCTGGATCCCATCGAGATAGCCACTGCAGGCGGAGACCTTCACCTCCGGCTGCGCTCTCGAGCGGCCCAGGCTGGCCAGGGTCTGCCGGTTTCTCTGAAACGCCTGGGACCAGCATGTATCCAATTTCACCGGCAGTCCAGGCGGTGCCTTGAAATAACTCGCCTTTCAGGATGATTCCGGCGCCCACACCCGTACCGACGGCAAGGAAGACAAAGTTCGGGGTGCCAGTTGCGATTCCAAAAGAGCTCTCTCCGAGAGCAGCGAGATTGACATCGTTGTCGACCGCTGCCGGTACGCCCATCGCTTCTTCCAGCAGGGACTTCAGCGGTACGTCACGCCACCCCATCAGGTACGAGGTCGCGATGACGACACCCGTCTCTGCATTCGTCACGCCGGGGGCGCCCGCGCCCAGCGCCGCAATCGCGTCTCTCGCAAGGCCGGTCTGTTGCAGGAGCTGATCGGTACACTCGCGTATCTTTGCGACGACAGAGAGCGCATCACGCATGTTCGTCGTTGTAGACGAGGAGCGCGCGAGGATCTCCCCACTCTTGTCGGCGAGGGCTACGCGAAGATTCGTTCCGCCGATATCAATGCCAAGGACACATGCGCGTTCATTCATGTCACGTTAGAGTACAGTGCCCGAGGAGCTATGTGCTGATGCTCTCCAGTTCGCGGCCCTTTGTCTCCGGAATAATGAAGAAGGTAAAGAGCAGCGTGGCGATGCAAAAAAATCCAAGAATGCCAAAGGTAAGAGCGTTGCCTAAACGATGGATAACGGTAAGGAAGCTAAGCGACACCAGCGTATTGGAGATGCCATAACCGATCGTCGCGGCTGCAGCCCCGCGACTACGCAGTCGGAGAGGAAAGACCTCGCCGACGAGTATCCATGCGATTGGGCCCATGCTGGCTGCGAAGCAAGTGATATAGGCTACAAGGCAAATGACGGCGGTGACTCCGGTCGCGTGAGTCACACCCGAGTGGCGCCCAAAGGTAAATGCGAGCATAAGCAAGGACCCAAGCATGCCTCCGATGCCCCAGTAAAGCAGAGGCTTTCGTCCGATTCTATCGACGAGGAACAGGGCGATCACGGTAGCAAGCATGTTCATTACTGAAACCAGAAGTGTGGCAAGAATGGCGTGCTGGTTTGAATCGATACCCGCGAGCGCGAAGATTTGTGGACCGTAATAGATGACGGTGTTGATGCCGCAGAGTTGCTGCAGCACTACGAATCCCACTGCGATGAGAAGACCACGACGCGCTGCGCGGGAGAGCAATGCACTCCACTTTTCATGGCTGGATCCGGTCGTAGCCTTGTGGATGTCGTCCAGAAGCAGACGGGCGCCGTGAGCATCGGTATATGAGAGGAGGACTTGCTCTGCCTCGTGAGAACGATTATTGATGAAAAGCCATCGCGGGCTCTCGGGAACCGTAAAGACCAAAGCCAGGAAGATTGCGGCGGGTACAATGCCGATCCCAAACATCAGCCTCCAGGACTCCTCGGACGCGAACCAATAACCGACGAGATTGGCAAATACAATACCGAAGGTCAGCGCGAACTGATAGAGGCCGATGAGTGTTCCTCGCATTTGGGGCGGCGAAAGTTCCGAGACATAGATTGGCGCTGTGACGGAAGTAAAGCCGATTGCGAACCCGAGCAGGGATCGCGCAAAGACCAGGACGCCAACCGTTGGCGAGAGTGGTGCAAGGATGGAACCTACGATAAAGATGACTCCGGACCAGAGCAGCGTTGCGCGACGTCCCAGACGATCGGATAAGATGCCACCGACGATCGCGCCCGCCATCGTGCCAGCAGGCACTACGCTGACGACAATCTCTTGCATATGTGTGGAAAGGGCGAAGGTGTTTCTCACGAAGAGAAGGGCCGCTGCGATAATGCCCACATCGAAGCCATAGAGGATACCGCCAAGGCCGGCGATAAAGGAGACGCGCAATAGGAAGACGCCGCGAACTGTCGGCCGTTCAGCTTGCAAATCAGCACCTTCATCGAGAGTTGATGCAGAATGATACCGTTCGATTCGGTCCAGCAGAGAGAAAGCTTGAAAGCATGACTCAGAAACCCGGGCAGCCACATTGGATCGGAGGCGTAACGCCATCGAAGGAACTGCTGGCAATGAATGGCACGCAGATGCTCGAGCATGAGTGCCGCGAACAACCAGCAAGACTTCGCGCACTGATTGCCGCTTATAAGAATCACGAAGAGATCCGGAGAGAACTCCGCGCTATTCGCGAAGCAGTTTCCAGGAGCCGAGCGCCGGTGATTTTCATCGGAATGGGCGGATCGCTGTGTGCCTCTATCAATGGTTCGACTCATCTGCAGAGCAATGGAAGGCCGGCGTTCTCAGTGGATGCGGGGGAGTGGCTGCACTATGCGCGACCAGTCTGGAAGGATGCCGCGATCTCAGTGCTGGTGACAGCCTCGGGCGAGAGCGCAGAACTAGTGGAGTTCATGAAGCAGGATCAGGGCGGTCCCACAGCCCTGATCTGCAATAACCCTGCGAGTCCGTGCTGGAAGCTTGCACGTCATCCATTACCGATCCTTGCCGGGCCGGAATATGGCAATGCAACGAAGACATACACCAACTCGACAGCCTCTGCGATCATTCTTGCTTCAGAAATTCTCGGCCATGTGTGGCAGAAGGATGCAGATCGTGCGGCGGGTGTGATGGCTGACAGTATTGACAGGCTTTTTGCCATGCGCCGACGTTTAGAAGAATTCTGCCGCGGCGCTGCAAATCTGGAGGTAATCGGGCGAGGTGCAGCATATGGTGCCGCGTACATGGGTGCGCTTACCATTCGGGAAATGAGCGGCTTCCGCGCAGCCGCGCATACTGGAGCCGGCTTCAAGCATGGACCAAACCTGGATACGAACGACACGCACGTAGCGATGATCTTTGCGGTTGGACGCGTTGCCGCGCTCGGAGTGAAACTGGCCGCAGAGTGTAATCGAAAAGGTGGACGTGTGGTTCTGGTGTCGAACAACGAAATCGAGCCCAGTGAGAAGTTGTTGCCAGTACGTATCGATGCTGTACCCGAGCCATGGGAAGGCATCACAATGCTGCTAGTTCCACAAGCGCTCACCCTTGCATGGATTGAGACAAACGGCTGCAATCTGCCGCCGCGATTTGCCTACGGGGTAATGGAGCAGTAGGTCGCCGATAACAATCGCTCATGCGGCCCTGTAGCAAGAAATTCTCGCATTGTGGCAATTGTTTCTCTCGCGACCCCGAGAGTCAGGCGGCAGTCAATCCGGCCTCCCAAAACCAATCAACGTAATTACGTAGAACATCGCTAGCGGGTTGTTACCTGATGCGCGCAAAATCTGCACGCATCCATTTTGGATGCCTGGGCGACAGATTTTTTCTCATAAAAGTTGAAGACACGGGCCTCATGCTCGATGGAAGTGTGTATCATCCGCCTTAGAAATTACCCCCATGTGTCCGCCCATTGAGATCGTGTTCATGGGCACGAGTGATGTCGAGTAGGGCTCCGCTGTAGGGGGAATCCGCGATGCTCACGTCGCTTTATTACTTTGCTCAGGGCCTGCGGTGCGGGTCACGTTGAGCGTTTGCCTCTGCCTTAGATAAGTCCGAATAAGAAGAGTAGTGTGCTGCCTTGCTTAGTAAATTCTCCGCTCAAGGTAAAAGCGGACGAACTACTTGCAATTGCACACACGTATGTGCTTGATGCTCTAAAGCCTTTGACTTTGGAATGCGCGGCTGAGTAGAGGGCCTCCAACTGAGCATGGGATTAATGTTCGCAGCGACGTATTTGTTGACCGTAGCTTGGCCAAATACCGGATTGGCTATGAGGGGTGAAATGCCTATTTAAGGCATGCGAGACCTCAGGACCTATCTGGCTAACAAAACCAGTTTTGTTACGTATCCCCTAGGAGAATTATGTTGTTCATTAAGAGAAATTGTTTATTTGTGGGCCAGGCCGCGGGGCGACGGGCGCCTCTATTATTTCTTGCGACACTCTCCGGGCTGATGCTGTCCCAGCCGGTCTTTGCGGCGAACATCACGGTCGCAAGTCCGGTGAATGGCACCACTGTGCCGTCTCCTGTTTGGGTGCGCGCGCACAATGTTGGCTGCAATGGCCTTGCGCCAACAGCCTTCGGATATTCCGTTGATAGCAGCGGTACGTTAACAAAGGGGGTCAACGTCAACGATATTGACACCACCACCGCAATGACTGCTGGAACCCACACGATCCATTACAAGTCCTGGACGAGCAATGGCGTATGCCCGGTTGTCAGCACCACGTTTAACGTTGCGGGTGGCAGCACATCAGGCGGTAGCACATCGGGTGGCAGCACATCAGGCGGTAGCACATCGTCTGGCTCAGGCAGTGCGGTCTATGCACTTCCCTCCTATGCTGTTCCATCTGCAAGTCTGGATGACATCGGTGGCTGGGGAGCCGAGCATGACGCAGGTACCCCTGGCTCGTCGAAGGGGTCCATGGTCTATCCGGCAAGTGCTTCCACATATGACCATGCGCGAAAGTTTTACATGACCTACTCCAACCACGGCGGCGAACGTTGGCACGTCTCGTTTGGTAACAATGGGAGTGCAGCTCACTTCGTCTTCGATACGTATGTGTACATCGTCAATCCGTCGCAGGTGCAGAATCTGGAGTTGGACTTGAATCAGGTCTTGTCGAGCGGCGAGACAGTAATCCTCGGGACCCAGTGCTCCAGCATTTCCAAAACCTGGGAATACGTGGTCGTTTCGAGCAACCACCCCCACTGGAAATCCTCCAATATCGGCTGCAATCCTTTGAGTTGGGCTCCGAACACCTGGCACCATGTCCAGATTGGTTTTCACCGCAGCGGCGGCACTGTAACTCACGATTGGGTGAATCTGGACGGGTCACACAAAGTTTTCAGCAATGCGACTGGTAATGCTGGCTTGTGGCTGGGGTGGGGCAAAGGCAATCTCTCGGTCAACTACCAGATTGATGGAGAAAGTAGGGGCAGTGGCTCTGTTACCTCATACATCCATAAATTGACTATTTTTCACTGGTGAGGAGAGTGGTAGATCTGTTGAAGGCCGCCCTTCGAGGCGGCCTTCATTGTCACAGCGGTCAAGGTGCGAGAGTGCTGCTCGGACGATGTCGCGCGCGGCAGAAGTTCGCCAGCCACAATGCTCGATGATGTTGTCGCGCCGGACATCTGTACTGGTGCGCCTGCCAGTTAATTCTTCGTTCCGGACCGGATCTGCTTTCGACCAGCCCGAGAAGTGAGGATGCATCGCCCAGAGAGGCGGGATTGAAAGGCGAATCTCCGCACTCTATATAATCGTGGCGACTGGAAGGGACTGCGCGAGATTTGCGGGGCGCCACTTGCCGGTCGACCGTCGACTTCGTCTATCGCACGAAGCACTTTTGGTCACAGGGAAAGCAGCTCACTTTGAATTGCTCGTTCAGCTTATTAGCAACATTATTATTATGTGTTTCATGTCTTTCGCTTCCTGCCTGGAGCGCAGAAACCTCTAAAGCGGATAACGCGGCGGCAAGTTTGAACAGCGTCGGCGTTGCCTTCATGAACCAGCAGATCCCCGGAAAAGCCCTGGTGAAATTTGAGGACGCCCATCGCGCGGACCAATCCTCTTCGATTCCCTTGATTAATAAGGGAATCGCGCTTATCTATCTGCGGCGATTGCCAGAAGCCGAACAGGCACTGAAGGCTGCGTCTGTCCTCGATCCGAAAAACCCGCGTGTCTGGTACAGCCTGGGTCTCGCATTATTTGATTCCGGCGATCAACCATCGGCTTTAAAGGCATTCGAGCACGCGGCAGAACTCGATCCACATGACGCTGACACTCACTACTACCTCGGCATCATCAATCTTGGGCTGAAAAATTACGATCAGGCAATTCCGGAGTTTGAAAAGGCGCTACAACTCAGTCCCTTGCATGCCTCCGCACAATACGGATTAGCACGTGCTCTTCAACGTTCGGGCAAGGGCGACGAGGCGCGTAAGCATGTACAGCGGTTTCAGGAAATCACTCAACGCAAGATCGGCACCATCTTCAGTGACAACTATGGAGAACAGGGACATTATGCGACTGCGGAGGATATGGCTGGCCCTCCAGCGGCAGTATCTGCAATGCTCCCAGTTACGTTTGCTCCCGCTCCGGCCGAGAGCAGTACCACGCAGGCCGCTCAAGATTCCTCGCCAATGAACGGGGGAGCCTGCATTATCGACCTGGAAGGTACCGGGCAGAAGGACGTCGTGACGATGCAATCTGGCGCGAACGCGATTCATGCATATCACATCGCACACGATGGTACGTCGACGACGATTGATGCAAAAGCAACGGGTCTGGCGCTATCGGGAAAGGGCATCGCTTGTGCGGTGGGCGATTATGACAATGATGGATTGCCCGATCTCGCGATTGCCCTCCAGGACCGCGTCGCGATCTTCCACAACCTGGGACGCGGCAAGTTTGCCGATACGACCTCGGCTGTTGGAATTCGCCCACTGAATCATCCAGCGGGCTTGACCTTCGTCGATTTCGATCACGATGGAGACCTCGATCTGTTCGTCACCGGTTCTGCTTCCGGCACCGGAATGGGTCCCAATGCTCTCTGGCGGAACAACGGCAACTCCACCTTTACCGAATGGACGAGTTCCACCGGGCTTGCCGGTAAGACGTCAAGCGCGGATGCCATTCTCTCCGACATTAACAACGATCGGGCAATTGATTTGGTTGTGACCGGTCGCGGAGCGTCGCCGACGATTTTTGAGAACCAGCGCGAAGG
Source organism: uncultured Acidobacteriaceae bacterium (assembly GCA_963750845.1). Classification (GTDB taxonomy): domain Bacteria; phylum Acidobacteriota; class Terriglobia; order Terriglobales; family Acidobacteriaceae; genus KBS-83. The sequence continues at coordinate 64,390 of CAVVSP010000026.1, read as the reverse complement.
AGCTTTCAAGCAGGTCGCTCTCTATGACGACAGCGCTCTCCCGGCGACACGCGGAGTGTCCACACTCGACTTCAACAGAGATGGCTGGATGGATGTGGCCGTAACGCATGCTGGCGCTCCTGGTCTGACGCTCTGGGAAAATGTTGAAGGGGAACACTTCGAGCGAGTTTCGCTGCCATTGAAAGGTGTGACTGGAGCCTGGGGACTTACCCCGATCGATTTTGACAATGACGGGTGGATTGATCTCGCAGTGATCGTGGAAACGTCTCGCGGCGCTCGTCTGCGTGTCCTGCGCAATTGTGGCGCGAAGGGCTTTGAAGATGTGACTGCGGCTCTGAAACTCGAAAATCTGGATGTATCGGGAGCACAATCGCTCATCGCCGCCGATATTGATGGTGACGGTGCGCCAGATCTGGTTGTGGCGCGGGGCAACGTGGCTCCTCTGATCCTGCACAACACGGGTGGAAACCAGAATCACTCGCTCCGTATTGCATTGACCGGCCTGGCCGATAACAAGTCGGCAATTGGAACCAAGGTAGAGGTCCTCTCGAACGGCACGATGCAGAAATTTGAGATCGCGGGAAGCTCCGGATATTTGAGTCAGGGGCCGGCGGACATCCTCGTGGGTTTGGGCAAAGCCGATCATGCGGATGTGGTGCGGATGCTATGGCCGACCGGAGTTCCCCAGGATGAGATCGACGTTGCAGCCACCAAGCCACTCGTACTCCAGGAACTGGACCGGCGCGGGAGCTCATGCCCGGTTCTTTTTGCATGGGATGGAAGGAAGTATGAATTTGTTTCTGATGTGATCGGAGCGGCCGTCGTCGGTCACTGGATGTCACCATCTACCCGAAATGAAAATGATCCAGACGAATGGATCAAGGTGGCCGGATCTATGTTGCAGTCGCGCAACGGCCGGTTAAGTCTCCGGTTTGGCGAGCCGATGGAGGAAATTAACTATATTGACCAGTTGCGCCTCGTCGCAATTGACCACCCGGAAGGAACCGAGGTATATCCGGATGAACGGTTCCTTAGCGAGAAGCCCTTCGCCAGCGGCGCGCCGGTCCTTGCTTCCCGTGATGCGCATCTTCCTGCAGGCGCCTGGAACGACGAAGGCGAGAACGTGCTCCCGGTGCTTGCGAAACAAGATCACAAATATGTCCACGACTTCAAAAATCTGACCTACGCAGGTTTTGCAAACACGCACACCCTGACCCTGGACCTGGGGCCGTGGTCCTCGAAGCGTCCACTGCGCCTTTTCTTGCACGGTTTTATTGAGTACTTCAGCGCCACTTCGTTATATGCAGCCTGGCAGGCCGGTATTCGGCCGGAACCGCCTTCTGTTGAGGCGCAGATGCCGGATGGCACCTGGAAGACAGTTGTCAAAGATATGGGATTTCCTGCAGGGCTACCCAGGACGATTGTGGTCGATCTGACCGGCAAGTTGCCTTCGCATACCCGACGTATACGTATGCGAACGAACCTGCAGATCTATTGGGATCAGATTCTGGTTGATAATGAAGCGGAATCGTTGCCGTCCATGCAAGAGACTGAACTTCCGCTCGCTTCGGCCAGCGTCGCTTTCCGTGGCTATCCGAAGCAGGTCGATGGTGAAACTCCAGGCGATCTTACATATGACTATCAACACATCAGTCTGACCGGCCCCTTTCAATGGCAGCGCGGAAGCTATACGCGCTACGGTTCTGTAACTCCGCTCCTGCTGCGGCGGGATGACAAATATGTGATCTTCGGCAGTGGTGACGAGATCGATGCGGAATTCAGCGATGCGTCCTTGCCCGCATTGCCGCCGCATTGGAAGCGTGACTATCTCTTTTATGCGAATGGCTACGTCAAGGACATGGATTTCCACGAAGCGTTGCCATTTACTGTGGCACAGCTACCATTTCAGTCCATGAGCAGTTATCCGTATCCACGGAATGAGCACTTTCCGGAAGACATACAAAGCCGCGATTATCGTCTGGAATGGAACGACCGCTTTGAATCCGGGAATCGTACTCAATTGTTCCAGTTTCACTACATGCCGGTACGCTCGGAACCGACGTCCGCTCGGCCATAGTGGATGGCGTGTGATCACGCCGCAGTGCTGACCCATCGCCAACCCGACCAACGCTTAGAATCAACTCACATGTCTTCCATGCCAGACCATGACAGCGCCCGGAGTTTTCTCGGTCGGAAACAGGATTCGTCTGATGCGTCGGCGATGCGACCATCTTTGCACGGAAAGCGCATCCTTATCACCGGGGCGGCGGGCTTCATCGGGTCAGCTCTCGCGCGGACGATTTCTCGATTGTCTGTCGAGAATCTTGTGCTGCTGGATATCGCTGAGTCAGGTCTGCACGAACTCGCATTGGATATTGATAAGAATGCAAGTGTCTCCGGCGATTTCATCGTCGGCGATATATGCGATACAGATCTGCTCACCGATGTATTCAGGAGATATCGTCCACAGATCGTTTTACATGCCGCAGCCTGCAAACATGTTTCACTGATGGAGCACAACCCCTTTGCTGCCGCAAAGGCCAACGTATGGGGGACCGAACAACTCACACAAGCGGCGGCCGCATTCGGGGTAGATCAGCTAATCCTCATTTCGACGGACAAGGCCGTCGCGCCAGTCAGCATTATGGGTGCGACGAAGCGGATCGCGGAACTCATCCTACTGGCAAACCGCAGCGTGACGCAGATGAAGGCTGTTCGGCTCGGCAACGTGCTTGGATCGACTGGTAGTGTGCTCCCCATCCTGCAGGGCCAGATCGCTCGGGGCGGTCCAATCACGATCACGGATGCGGCCTGCACCCGGTTCTTTATCTCAATAGATGAGGCCATACAGCGGCTGCTTTCGGCGCTGTTGTTGGATAGCCGATCTGCCATCGTTGTCTCCGATGTCGGTGGACCTTTCCGCATCGTCGATCTCGCCCAGTTTCTTGTTGAGAATGCCGACATCTCTCGAAAGGGAATTGAGTGGCGGTTTACCGGTTTGCGTCCCGGAGAAAAGCTCTCCGAGCAGATGACGTCGGATCAGGAGACTCTAGCGACGTCGAGCGTCCAGGGTCTGCGGGAAGTGCTGTACAGTCCCAGCCCGGCTCCGCAGCAGTTAAATGTTGCGATCACAGAAATTCACGCGGCTATCCATCAACGCAATCTCGGCAGGCTCGTGCAGGCAATCACCAGCGTTGTTCCGGACTATGTACCAAGCACGCGTCTCCAGCAGGATCTCCTCGAAAGAATCACTGCATGAGTTATAGGATCGCTGTCGTCACCACTTCGCGAGCTGATTACAGTCATCTGTATTGGCCATTGAAAGGGCTCGGGAGTCACCCCAATGTGGATCTCCAACTCATTGTTCTCGCATCTCACCTTTCTCCCGAATTTGGCCTAACAGTTCGTGAGATCGAGAAGGATGGATTTCCCATCGCCGCTCGTCTGGAGTGTTTGCTCAGCTCCGACAGCGATGTGGGAATGGCCAAGAGCATCGGCGTAGCAGTCCTTTCGCTGGCCGATTGTCTCGCCGCCATGCGACCCGATGTGCTGCTGCTTATCGCCGATCGATACGAGATGCTGGCACCGGCAGCGGTGGCCGTTGCCTTGCGCATACCGATCGCACATATCGAGGGCGGCGAAATCAGTCGAGGGGCGATCGACGATGCGGTGCGTAACGCCCTTACAAAGATGAGCCATGTCCACTTCACCTCCACGACCGGCGCGCGAGAGCGTGTCATCTCAATGGGTGAAGAATCGTGGCGCGTTCACCGCGCCGGGGCACCATCACTCGACCACCTACGTAAGAACGGACTTCTCAATAAACGCGAGCTTGAGGAGAAGCTACAGATCGATCTTGCTGCTCATACCGCGATCGTTGCGTATCATCCGGTGACGCTGCTTCCAGATACAAATGCAGAGGCGGAGGAGTTGTTTGCAGCTCTAGCCCAGATCCCTCATCAACTCATCTTTTGTCATCCGAATGCGGATGCTGGTGGCCGGGGTCTTTCGCAACGTATCCGGTCCTTCCTTATGAGTCGAGGGGCAGGGCATTTGTTCGTCAACCTGCCGGCCATTGAGTATTGGAGCCTGCTTCGGCATGCGGACCTTCTCGTGGGTAATTCGAGTAGCGGCATCATGGAGTCGGCATCGTTTGCGCTGCCGACAGTCAACATTGGTATGCGGCAGCAGGGAAGGGAGCGGGCTCGAAATGTGCTGGATGCAGAGCCTGTGGCGGCATCCATTTTGCAGCAAATTCACAAAGCAGATACGCAGTCATTTCGCGAGTCCCTATCCGGGATGACGAATCCTTATGGGGACGGGGAGGCCGCGGAACGCATTGTCCATGTGCTGACAACCTTGCCGCCACGAGATCGATTGCTGCTCAAGCTTGATCCCGCATTTGATCAGGGAGCATCGCCATTCTGAATATTCCGCTCTCCGAGCCAGACATCACAGAGTCCGAGATCGAAGAGGTAATTTCCGTTCTTCGCGGCCCTCGACTGAGCCTCGGCCCGAAGATGGAGGAGTTTGAAGAACTGGTCTGCCGGTACGTCGGTCAGAATTTTGGAATCGCGGTCAGCTCCGGAACTGCGGGGTTGCATCTTTGCATTCGCGCCTTGGGGATTGGGGCGGACGATGAAGTCATTGTGCCCTCATTCACATTTGTGGCGGCGGCGAATGCTGTTCGATATGAGGGTGCCACCCCCGTATTCGTGGATATAGAGCCGAGGCATCTCAATCTGGACCCCAATCTCATTGAAGCTGCGATCACGCCTCGCACACGCGCCATTATCGCTGTTCATACCTTTGGCCGCCCCGCAAACATGCAGGCGATCCTCGATATTGCCCGTCGCCATGAGCTTCGAGTGATCGAAGATGCGTGCGAGGCGATCGGCGCAACCTACCAGGGCAGGCATGTCGGGTGCTTTGGCGATGCAGCCGTGTTCGCGTTCTATCCCAACAAGCAGATCACCACGGGCGAAGGTGGGCTGGTGGTTACCGGAGACCCGCGTCTGGCGAGAGAGATTCGTGCTATGCGCAATCACGGCCGGTACGAATCGGACGATTGGCACCAGCACTCCATCCTCGGATACAACTACCGGCTCTCAGAGATCAACTGCGCTTTGGGCTGCGCCCAGATGCGGCGTCTCCCGGAAATTCTTGCACAGAGGGAGCGCGTCGCTCGAATGTATGGAGCCCTGTTGGGCGATGTTGCGGCCCTTGTTCTTCCTCCTACGGACGTGGCGGATACGCGGCTTAGCTGGTTTGTCTACGTGGCACGACTCGCAGATGCGTTCAGCCAGGATCAGCGGGATGCTATTGCCCGCATGCTCCAGCAGCGTGGTATTGGGTGCGGCCGGTATTTCGCTCCAATCCACACGCAGCCTGCCTATGCAGATTTGCCGCTGCGGCGGGCGCTTCCGGTTACAGAGTCGGTCAGTCGCAGGACGCTTGCGCTGCCGTTCTTCAACCGGCTTGACGATGAACGTGTCGAGCGCGTGACGCAAGTGTTGCGAGAGTCGATAGAAGCCGTTTCGCGCTGAAGCCAAACAGGGTTCGTGAACCAACCAAACGATGGAGGCGAAACTGTGCGGTGTTGCATATTCTGTTTGAGTTGAACGCGAATCCCTGAAGATCGGATTGAGGAACAAATGAAAGTTGCTTACGTGCTGGCCACGAACATGGCGAGCAGCTACAAGCTGACAAGCATGATCCTGCCGCAACTGGAACGAGATGCTCACGGCGCCGACGTGGCGGGCATTTTCTTCTTTGATGACAACCTGTTCTGCTTACGTAAGGGCGACCCGGTTGGCGAGCGTCTTGCCGCGGTTGCCCAGCAAAAGAAGATGCTGTTGATGGTCTGCGACATGTGCGCGGTGCGCCGGGGACTTGCGGACGGAACGCTCGACCAGTGCGGGAGCGGGGCAGTGAAGGCGAAGGGGCTGGTCGATGGAGTGGTCGCCGGGTGCTTTCCTCAGCTCTACGCGGCACTCGCCGGAAGCCCGCCCGATTACGTCATTACGCTCTGATACGGTCTGTTTGCCTAGTACCCGTTTACCTCCCCCTACCGGCGCGGAGGCCGGTGTGTAAGCCGCCGCGATTCAGCGCATTAGCGCCTCCCCCTATGCCTAAATTCGTCATTTTATTGGCTTTATCGGTAAATCCGCCCAGCCAAAGGACTTAACTCATTACTTTTGCACCATTTGTGGTTTGAGAGCTCGCCTTCATTGAAGCCGGAATCAATGACCCAAAGCCGTCACCCGTCGGTCTTCAGGATACGTTTGTCGTACGCAGTCACGATGTGTTTTGGCGCGCGATGGCGCCACGATGTTTCGATTAATTCATGCACCCGGCGGTCGGGGACCCGGGGTAGATCTACGCGAAGGCCCATGAAGATCTCCCCGTTGCGCCAAATCTCCTCGTAGGCATCCGGATGCTCGGCAGCTATGGCTTTAGCCTCCTTCTCGGGGAGACTAACTGTCATGGTCATACCTTCCTTTTCCACGCCAAGGAAACTTTTTCCTGCCACCTTGAAGCTTGCGATTCGGCGTGCTGCCGGTACGGGTGGCCCTTCGACCACTTCGGGCAGGATCATCACGATGGCGCGAAGCTCGCTGAGTGAGGTCAAATTCAACTCCTCTTATCGCTCTTAGCCAGGTCCGATTGTAGGCCGGCTCAGTTGGTTGACGTAGCGGATCAGTTGTTGCCTTGAGCCCACGTCGTTCTGTGGCCCTGGGCCAAGTGAGGCCGATAAAGGCTTCGGTCCAGTGTCCGCGCCGGATGGCGGCGTGCCGGTGGCTTCCAATGCTCCGGAAGCGGCGTAAGATGATTTTGTCGATCGCATTTCCTCCTTCGAGGCCCTTCTATGTCTGACCAAAAACAGACCCATTTTTCGCGGCGCGGTTTTCTGAAAGGCGCTGGACTGACAGCAGCCGGAACGCTGCTGGAACAGGCGCAGACCTTGACGGCAGAGGTAAAGAGCGCGGTGCATGAGCCGACTGCGCTTGGACCTGATGCGGTTCCGGTGCGATTGCACGTGAACGGTCAGGTGCATGTCACGGCTGTGGAGCCGCGCGATACGCTTGCCACCACCCTGCGGGACAAACTGGGACTGACCGGAACCAAGGTGGTCTGCGATCGCGGCTCCTGTTCGGCGTGTACGGTGTGGGTGGATGAGACGCCGCGGCTTGCCTGCATGACGCTGACGCTCGATGTTGGCGGCAAAAAGGTGACGACGATCGAAGGCTTGTCGGAGGGGGAAATGCTCCATCCGGTGCAAGCGGCTTTTGTGAAGCATGACGCGATGCAATGCGGCTTCTGCACTCCGGGCATGGTCATGGCGTGCGCTTCGCTGTTGAAGCACAATGCGCATCCCACGAGGCCGGAGGTTGCACACGCGATCAGCGGGAATCTATGCCGGTGCGGCACATATCCGCGAATTTTTGACGCCATGGATGATCTTTCAAAGCATGGATCCAGCGAAAAGTTGAGCGCCGGACTGGTGATGCCGCGCACTCTGCAGGAGGTCTAAATGGCAGACGATACGAAACAGACCCCACCCGCCACCAAGACCGCGAGCGTCCTGTTCGGCATTCCGCAGCTTGGCTTGACGCACGTGGATCGCCAAGTTCCGGTGGACGAGCCGCCGCCAATGCCCAGAAATTCCGCGTTGAAATACGTGGGACAACCGACTGTGCGCTACGACGGCGCGGCGAAGGCGAGCGGCCGCGGGAAGTACACCGCCGACATTCATCTGCCGGGCATGCTCTACGCCTATGTCCTTGGCGCCGGGATACCTCACGGCCGCGTCCTTTCCGTGGACACCTCGGCGGCGGAGCGGTATCCGGGGGTGAAGGCGGTGCACGTCATCGAGCACGACTACGGGGGTTCCGCAGAACTTCGCGATCCCAAGCAAGAGGCGCCTTCGCGCTATCCCATGGTCCGCTATGCCGGCCAGCCGGTTGCGGCAGTTGCGGCGACCTCGCAGGCCGTAGCGGAAGATGCGGTGAAGCTGATTGAGGTGAAGTATGACGCGAAGCCGTTCGTAGTGGATCGCATGGATGCGCGGCATCCGGACGCGCCGCTGGTCTTTCCGGGTCCGGCGGATGCTGCAGGCAGCGCCGGCGGCGGGGGCGGGCCGAAGGATGTGCCGCAGACCGGCAATGTGCATGGTCCGGAGAAGAAGACCAAGGGCGATGTGGAGGCCGGCTTCAAAGAGGCGGATGTTGTGGTCGAGGGCGAGTACTTCACCCAGGTTCAGACGCACTCCGCCCTGGAAACGCATGGCTTTGTTGTCGACTGGAAGCCGGACGAACTTACGGTGTATGCCTCTACGCAGGGCACAGCGAGCGTGCGCGATGAGTTCTCCGATGTCTTCAAATTGCCCAAGACCAAAGTGCGCGTGATTACGGAGTTCATGGGCGGCGGCTTTGGGGCGAAGTTTGGCGCGGGGAATGAGGGCGTCATCGCGGCAAACCTCTCCCGCAAAGCGGGTGCGCCCGTGCGGCTGATGCTGGACCGGCGGCAGGAGCACATCGTCTCCAACCGGCCGGACTCGCATCAGAAGCTGCGCATTGGGGCCAAACACGATGGCACGCTGACGGCGGTGGAGTTGATCAGCTATGGCACTGCTGGAGTTGGCACGGGAGCGGGCACCGCAGGGCCGGCGACCAATCTCTACAAGTGCGCCAACATTCATACCGAAGAGAACGACGTCTTCATCAATGCTGGGCCGGGCGCTGCTTTTCGGGCTCCCGGCCATCCGCAGGGGTGTTTTGCGTTTGAGCAAACCATTGATGATCTTGCGGTGAAGCTCAACATGGATCCGCTTGAGCTGCGGGAGAAGATCGATGAGAGTCCGGCGCGCAAAGTGGAGCGCCAGATCATCCGGGAAAAGACGAACTGGCGCAATCGTAAGGCGGCCGGCGCGGATACAGGGCCGGTCAAGCGGGGCATGGGCATTGCGCAATCCGTGTGGTATCGCTTCGTCGACATGGATTCGTCGTGCGAGGTGCGCGTGGCGAAGGATGGCTCGGTCGAAGTGCTCTCTGCCGTGCAGGATATTGGCGGCGGCACGAAGACCATTCTTGCGCAGGTGGTTGCGGAGGAGTTTGGCATTCCGCCGCACAGCGTGCAGGTGCGTGTCGGAGATACTCGCTATCCCGATTGGGCCCAATTCCGGAGGCAGCGTGACGGCTGGATCGATTACGCCTGCTATCCGCAACACCGCGTGGCAGGCGAAGCAAAAGTTCCTGCAGGCGGTGGCGCAGCCACTCGGCACGACTGTGGACAATCTCGACCTTCGGGACGGAAATGTTGTATGGAAGGACGGCTCGCGATCTGTTATCGCTGCGCAGTGCTGCAGCGAAGATGCCCACGAGCGAGATTGCGGCGCGGACGACTCGCGTCCCGGATTACGAGAAGGCGCGGCTGACCTACGGCGGTGTCGACTACGTGGAGCTGGCGGTGGATACGGAGACGGGACGCGTGCATATCGAACGCGTATTCGGAGCGCACGATTGTGGGCGGCCCATCAACCCGACTGGGGTCATCAGCCAGATTCATGGCGGCATTCTGCAGGGCATCTCGTATGCATTGTTTGAGCAGCGAGTGATGGACCGGCAGAAGGGCTACATGCTGAACGCGAACCTGGAGAGCTACAAGATCATTGGAGCGCGCGAGGTGCCGGAAATCCAAATCGAACTGATCGAAAACTACATTGGCCAGAGCTCGACCGATGCAGCAGGGATCGGTGAGTCGGCCGGCATCATTACGCTGGCTGCGGCCATTGGCAATGCGTTTTATAACGCGACGGGCGTGCGGATGCGCTCCATTCCAATGACTCCGGCGAATGTGCTGACGGCTCTGGGCAAGACGACAGGAGAGATGACCGTATGAACCGCTTTACTTTCGTCGATTGCGCAACGGTAGATGAGGCGCTCTCCCAGATGAAGGGTGACGCCGTGGTGAAGGCAGGGGGCATTGACCTGCTCGACCTGATGAAGGACGGCATTGTCTCTCCGCCAAAGCTGGTCAGCATCCTGAATGTGCGATCGCTGCACCACATTGAGTCGACCGATCGCGGGCTGCATCTCGGGCCGCTGACGACGCTGAGCGAGATCGCGGATCATCCCGAGATACAGCGACGCTACGGAGCGCTCTCCGATGCGGCGGGCCACGCGGCTACGCCGCAGGTGCGCAACATGGCAACGCTTGGCGGCAACCTGATGCAGCGGCCGCGGTGCTGGTATTTCCGTTCTACCGATTTTGACTGCCGCAAGAAGGGCGGCTCGGATGAGTGCCACGCGCTGCAAGGCGAAAATCAGTATCACGCGATCGTGAACAACAACACGTGCGCGATGGTGCATCCGTCCTCTACCGCGGTGCCGTTGCTGGCGATGAATGCGGAAGTCGAGCTGACATCGAAGACCGGCAAACGCAGTGTGGCTATGCGTGACTTTTACGTGACACCGGAAGAGGACCTGCAGCGGGAGACAGCGGTGAAGCCGGGCGAACTGATCACGGCGATCCGAGTTCCCATACCCGCACATGGAACGCGCTCGGCGTACCAGAAATACGGTGAGAAGGAGAGCTTCGACTGGCCTCTGGCCGACGCGGGTGTTGTTCTTGAGATGGACGGCAAGACATGCCGTAAGGCGGCCATCGTCCTTGGCGTGGCGGCCCCGACACCCATCCACGCAAGACGTGCTGAGGCAGCGCTGCGCGGCAAGGTAATCGATGAGGCCACAGCACGCGAAGCCGGCAAGCTTGCCGTTGCCAATGCGACGCCGCTCTCACAGAACGGCTACAAAGTGCAGCTCTTCCAAACCGCGGTATATCGCACGATTCTGCTGGCTGCAGGCCAGATGGGCCGCGACCCGAGCGCTATCGGATAGGAGTCAATATGGCGGAATTGAAACAGATCACAAAGTGCAGATGCCTCCGCAGCAAGTCCTCTTACTCTGCTTTCGGGGAGTATCACGAGGATCGGGAGGTGCTGATGGGAAGCACCAGCACCTTCTGGTGTCTCAAGACGATGGGCAAAGCCGGCCCGGACGAACATTATGTGCATGCTTCGAAGTGCCATGAAGGCCGCGACGTGCTGGGAAGCGGCGGAAGAGTAAGGACGATCACACGTTCGCTCGACCGGTGCTCGTCGAATTCGGTGTGCCGTCTCCAAATAAAAATTGAACTCGCAAGCAGGGAAAGGTCACTGCGTCTTGCCGGGGCGAGGTGCCTTCACACTGTGCACGAGTGATTCAAGATAGGCGCGCAGGAAGTCGTCGATGGGCCATCCAGCGTAATCATCATTCCATTTCTCCATCGTCTCTCTGGCGCGATTGAAGGACTGGAAATGTATCAACTGCCCTGGCTGGATTGCAGCGAGGAGGAGATCGACGCGCGGCGCGTTCAAAGCGTCGGTGATGATGATGTTGTAGAGACCGGCGGCAGGAAGCCTAAGCGTAATCGACGGCGCTGTTTTTTCCAGGGCTACGTGAAATTGCGGCGGATACGTGGGATCGAGTGGACGCAGATCGTAGCTGTAACGACCCTTGGGAAGACCACCGATCAGACCAGCGACGTGGACGCGATTTGCGGCGTCGAGGACCTCTACAGCCTCCTGGCGCGATGTCTGAGTCGCGTGCGCTGCGTGCCCACTTCGTTCGGTCGTCCGCTTGCTGGAGAGCACTGCACCAATGCGCGCGAGCATCTCTAACGCGAATGAATCCGGCGTATGGACGAGCGACGGCACGCGAAAGCCACGGACACAATCCGCCACGGTGAAGCATTCGTAGAGAACGCGCTGACCGTCGGGCAGCAGCACGGTGATGGAATGATCACCCGCAGTGTCGCTCGGCTGCAGGAGGGATGCTGGGACGATAGCGTCTCCGGTGCGGATCGGTGCGCCCTTTCCTCCGATCTGCCAGGTGCCTTGTACTTGCCACGCGAGGCCTGCATTGGAGCTTTTGGCCTGCAATGAACAAGCCCCTGCAGCGAAAATTAATACGCAGACAAGAAATTTACGAGACATGCGTGGCGTGACCTTTGGTAACCGGAAAGAGAACATAACTCAGTCAGCGTGTCCGATTTATAGCTTTCGTGCAAGTAAAAGCATGGTCTTATGCTACCCGGCATATGTACGGAAGAGGGGTCTGCCCTAATACCTCGACGTTACCTCTATGCGGTTTGTAAGCACCAGCGTGCCTTGAGCCAAAGCCTGCTCTCCTCTAGAGTCACTTTGGCAAGACGTGAAGAAAGCACTGTCAGAAGTGACAAGTTAGACCTCAGCGTCTGCCGATTGCGAATATGGGCGCAAATAAGCCCATCGAATGAGCTCGAACGAGCCGTCTTTTAACACTTTGATCGTATTTCTGCTTCAAGGTCCTCGGTTGTCCGACGCGCCTGCATGTAAACCACGATTTCGTGAAGGTGTTTCCCTTATGTGTGAGATCTGCTGCGAGCATTCTTTTGCTGGTTCCTCCGCGCGACCCTTCGCCTCGGCCGGAAAGATTTCCTTCCTGCTTGGCCTGTTGGTTTTGGCTTTCTGCGGCATGACGCCACGCCTGGCTGCGCAGACTCCGACGCCCGTGCTGGTGCCGACCTGGCGCTATGACCTTACCCATGCGGGAGCAAATACCCAGGAAACTGCTTTAACGCCCGCGAATGTCAACGTCAATACATTCGGCAAATTGTTCTCGCTCACGGTAGACGGCTCTGTGTATGCGCAGCCACTGTATGTGCCTGGACTGACGATGAGCGACGGTCTGGTGCACAATGTGCTCTTCGTCGCCACGGAACATGACTCGATTTACGCCTTCGACGCGGATGCGAATGGCGGCGTCAACACACATCCGATCTGGAAGATCACCCTGCTGGATGCGGCACATGGAGCGGGAGCAGGAGCCACCACGGTGCCGTACACAGATACCGGATCGCCCGGACATCGCGCCGGAGATCGGCATCACGGGCACACCGGCTATCGACCCGTCGACGAATACGATGTATGTGATTGGCAAGACGAAGGAAAACGGCACATATTTTGCGCGGCTGCACGCCATCAATATTCTTACGGGCGCAGAGCGGGGAAACAGCCCGGTAGCGATCACGGGAACCGTCAACGGCACGGGCAATGGCAGCTCCGGCGGGAAACTATCCTTCAGCCCGCTGTGGCAGAACAATCGTCCCGCACTGAACTACTACAACGGTCATATCTATTTTGGGTTCGGCGCACATGGAGACAACGGGCCGTGGCATGGATGGGTATTCGCGTATGATGCGACGACGCTTGCGCAGACGGCCGTCGTGTGTACGTCGCCGAACGGCTTTGGCAATGGCGTGTGGATGGCCGGTTCCGGCATGCCGATCGATACAAGTGTGACGGGTGGGCGCATGTTCCTGACTACGGGCAATGGCACCTACGCCTCCTATCCCCCATTCAATGCAAGCAATGAGTTCGGCGACAGCACAGTTGCGTTCGATCTTTCGAACGGTGGATTGACGCCGACAGATGCCTTTACGCCCTTCAATCAGGCGCACCTTTCCAGCGCCGATCTGGATCAGGGATCCGGCGGAATCCTGATGTTTCCGGATCAGCAGGGCGCGAACCCGCACATTTTGATGCAGATCGGCAAAGAGGGGCGAGTTCTAGTCCTGAATCGCGATCACCTTGGCGGCTATGCAACCGGCGTCACCTCCAACACCAATGCGCTCCAGGATTTTCTGAATAACGGGAACGGGTTGTGGAGCACGCCAGCCTATTGGAATGGAAACGTCTACATATGGGCCAAAAATGATGTGCCGAAGATGTTCAAGGTAAACACCGGTTTGCTGGACACGACACCAGCGAGCACGTCGAGTGTAGCGTCGGCATATCCGGGCGCTTCGTTTACCGTTTCCTCCGACGGGACGCAGAATGGCATCGCGTGGGCGGTACGCACGGACCAGTACACCACCCATGGGCCTCAGGTGCTGTACGCGTGGGACGCGAATGACCTCTCGAATGTCCTGTACGAGAGCGATGCGAATGCCCCGCGGGATGGCGGCGGCAAGTCCATGAAGTTTGCGATTCCGGTTGTTACAAATGGCAGAGTATACATCGCGGCGAATGGTCAGGTAGACGTCTACGGGTTGTTCAATGGAGCACCGATAGCGGGCGCACCGGTGTTCAGTCCGAACGGCGGGAATTTTGGCGGGACGCTGGACGTTACGCTTTCCAGTGCGACCCCCTCTGCGAGTATTTACTACACCTTGGATGGCACGACTCCCACCCTGGCGTCGACGGTGTATACGGGGCCGATCACGATCACCTCCAGCACAACCATTCGCGCGATGGCGAATGGGGACAATTTCATTCAGAGCGCGGTGAGCAGCACTTCCTTTAATTCGCTCGGCCAAACGCCGTCGGTGAATTTCGTGCCGGGTCCGGGGACTTACACCACAGCGCAGATGGTCAGCCTGTCGGATACGGATAACAACGCCACCATCTATTACACGACCGATGGATCGACGCCGACTGCCTCCTCCAATCTATATACTGGCCCGATCGCGGTCCCGGCATCGATGACCATCCGCGCTGTCGCGATTGATCCGGTGTTGCAAGGCAGCAGCGTTACGACGGCCCCCTATGTGATTCAAGCGGGCGGATCGTCGATCGATTTTGGCAGCGGCTTCTCGTCGGTGGCGGGATTGACGTTGAATGGCAGTGCGGTGAATACCGACGACAGCCGACTGCAACTGACGACCGGCGGCACCTACCAGGCCGGGAGCGTCTTCTGGAATCAGCCGATAGGCGTTCAATCGTTCACAACAGACTTCCTGTTTCAGTTGTCGAATGCGCAGGGGGACGGCTTTACCTTCACGATCCAGGGTATAGGACCGACGGCGCTGGGAGCGTCCGGGTCAGGGCTGGGCTATCAGAATCTCGGCAAGAGTGTTGGCATCAAGTTCGACTTCTATAGCAACTCCGGCGAAGGCACCGATTCGACTGGCTTTTATACAAATGGCGCCGCGCCGACGGTGCCGGCTGTGGACATGACGTCGAGCGGCGTGTCGTTAAGGAGTGGGGATTCGATCCTGGCGCACGTCACCTATGACGGCACCACGCTTACCTCGAGCCTTCGGGACCTGGTGACGAATAAGAGCTTTGTACTGGCGCAGGCAGTCAACATTCCGCAGCTTGTTGGCGCGAACACGGCGTATGTCGGATTCACGGGCAGCACCGGAGGACTTTCAGCGAGCCAGAAGATTCTTTACTGGACGTACGCTACGCAGACAGCAGGCTCTGTCACTTCGGCGCCGGTGTTCTCGCCGCAAGGGGGAAATTACACAACGCCGCCGAGCGTTACCTTGAGCAGCGCAACGCCGGGGCGGTGATTTACTACACCACGAACGGGACGGCACCGACCACCTCATCCTTCGTCTACACGAGCCCGATTGTGCCAGGTACGGGGACGACGACGATCCAGGCGATGGCGGTTGCGAGCGGGTTGACACAGAGCACGGTGGCGACCGCCACATATGTTGTTGCGCAACCGGTGACGGCGGCACCCATCTTTAGCCCAGCGGGCGGTACGTACACGACGGCACCAAATGTGACGCTGAGCGACAGCACCGCAGGCGCCGTGATCTATTACACGACGAATGGGACGACGCCGACGACCTCCTCCTTCGTGTATACGGGAGCCATCGTCGTGGGCACGGGCACGACGACGATTCAGGCGATGGCGGTTGCGAGCGGATCGTCGCAGAGCGCGGTGGTGGCGGCGACGTATGTGGTTGGACAGGGGGTAACGGCGTCGCCGAGTTTCAGTCCGGCAGCCGGGACCTATGCGACGGCGCAAAGCGTCACGCTGAGTGACAGCACCGCAGGCGCCGTAATTTATTACACGACGAATGGGACGACGCCAACGACCTCGTCGGCCGTATATGCGACGCCGATTCCCGTGACGACGTCGGAGACGATCCAAGCGATCGCCGTTGCGGCGAATGCTCAAGCCAGTGCTGTTGTAACGGCAGCGTATGTGATTCAGACCGGGACACCGTCGATCAACTTTGGCAGCGGCTTCTCATCGGTGGCGGGATTGACCTTGAATGGCAACGCGCTGAATACCAGCAACCAGTTGCAACTGACGACCACCGTTGGCACCTACCAGGCGGGAAGCGCCTTCTGGAATCAGCCCGTTCGGTGTCCAGATCATTTACGACTGACTTCTCCTTTCAGTTGTCGAATGCTCAAGGGGACGGTTTTACTTTCACGATCCAGGGCACAGGACCGACGGCGTTGGGAGCGTCCGGTTCAGGGCTGGGCTATCAAAAGATCGCAAAGAGCGTCGCCATCAAGTTTGATTTGTATAGCAACGCGGGCGAGGGCACCGATTCTACAGGCGTGTATACGAATGGCGCCGTGCCCACGGTTCCTGCTGTAGACATGACCGCGAGCGGCGTGGTGTTGAAGAGTGGAGACACGATGCTGGCGCACGTCACTTACGATGGCACCACACTCTTCATGAATCTTCTGGACCAGGTGACGAATAAGAGCTTTGTGCTGACGCAGGCGATCAATATTCCGCAGGTTGTCGGCGCGAACACCGCCTATGTAGGGTTTACCGGCAGCACCGGAGGACTCTCGGCGACGCAGAAGATTCTGTCCTGGACGTATAGTACGCAGGCACCCGGCCCGGTTACCGCGGCACCGGTATTCTCGCCACAAGCTGGCAGCTATAGCGCGCCGCAAAACGTCACGTTGAGCGATGGCACTGCAGGTGCAGTGATCTATTACACGACAAATGGGACGGCACCGACGACCTCTTCTTCTGTTTACAGCGGACCGATCGCTGTGGGCGTGGGGACGACGACGATCAAGGCGATGGCGATTGCAAGCGGGTCGTCGCAAAGCGCTGTGGTGACGGCCACGTATGTCGTTGGGCAGCAGGCGACAGCGACTCCAACCTTCAGCCCGGCGGCGGGCACGTACGCGACGACACAGAGCGTGACGTTGAACGATAGCACCGCAGGCGCAGTGATCTATTACACGACGAATGGGACGACGCCGAACACCTCCTCAACGGTGTATTCGGGCCCGATCACCGTGGCGGCGTCGGAGACGATTGAAGCGATTGCGATCGCGCCGAATGCGCAAGCCAGTGCCACGGCAACGGCCGCTTATACGATCCAGAATGCGGGTACGACGATTAACTTCCCCAGCGGATTCGGTTCGACGGCTGGCCTGTCGCTCAAGGGTAGCGCCACCGTCACCAATAACCTGCTGCAATTGACGCTGGCTTCCGCCGCGGCAAGTACAGGGATAGCGTGGTTTAATACGCCGGTTGATATCACTTCGTTTACCACGGACTTCAACTTCCAGCTTCTGAGCGCGAAGGCGGACGGGTTTACCTTCGCGATTCAGAATGCTGGCACCTCCGCGGTTGGGCCCGGGGGCAGCGGGCTCGGCTATGGAGCTTCGCATCCGGGCGGTACGGGCGGCATCGCGCGGAGCGTTGCGATCAAGTTCGATCTCTACAACAACGACGGAGAGAGTGCGAACTCGACGGGCTTTTATACGAACGGCGCCTCGCCTACCGTTCCCGCAACGGATATGACTGCTTCAGGGGTCAAACTGAACAGCGGACATGTCATGCACGCGCATATTACGTATGACGGGACCAACCTGACCCTGGTGCTGACCGACACCGTGACCTCGCAATCGTTCACGATGAGCTCGGCGATCAATATTCCATCGATTGTGGGCGCGTCGACTGCCTACGTTGGCTTTACCGCCGCTACAGGTGGACTGACCATGACCTCCGACATATTGAGCTGGACGCTGAGCGCAGGAGCCACGGCGGCCAATATCCAGCCGGTGATCGCCAGGCCAGTGGTCATAGGCGCCGGTTCGACCGGCAGTTCGGTCGTCAGCGCAGTGCATGCCGCATCCATGCCGACGCCGGGCTCGTTGCTTCAGGAGGGGACTACTGAGCAGACCACAGAGCAGTCCAAGGTCGTTGCTACATCCAACCGACGGCGCCGCCAGAGAGCCGAAGTTCTCTCCCGAGCCGGGCGTATTTGCGGGGGATACGGAAGTGACGTTGCGGTGTGCCACGCCAGGAGCCGTCATTCACTACACATTCGACGGCTCGCAGCCGGTAGCCAGTTCGCCCGTCTACACAGCGCCTATTTCGGTGAAGGGAACAGAGCTCACCATCAAGGCATTCACTAGTGCCCCCGGGAAAAAGGACAGCGCGGTCGTGACGGGCATTTATCGCATACGGGAATGATTGCGAGGGCTTCCGGAGTTGCTCAGAGAGAGCCCATTGCGGTAATGAGGGAAGCAAATGAGGTCCGGGATGATTCCGGTTACCCTCAACTGGAGGCGCGTCAGCCCCATATTGCGCCGAATGCGGCGCCGATCAGGTGGGGAAGGCGTGGAATCAGTTTGTCGGCTGCAGATCGATTCGGTTTGGCCATTTTTTTGCCAGATAGGTTTCCCCCGATTGCGCACATTCTGTTGACAGCGTCCTAAAATGCCCATTACGATCACAACGCTAGGCGGGCCTTTGGTGATCATCTAGCCCCCGCTTGATCCCTCGCAAAGAGTTGCTAGCGCTCTGCCAGACACGGCAATCCGTGTCCGGAGTTGGGCTACCGTCGCCTTCGAGACGACATGAGTCAGGGAGTTGCCTAAAAAATGAGAAAAACATCTATTCTGCGCTGTAGCGCGATCGCTGCATGCTCTATCTTCGTCATGCCTGCGATCGTCGCCCAGAACTCCATCCGTCTCTTTGATCCCGTCAACGTGCGGGGATCCGCCAACGGCACCGGCTTTGGATCGAGCGCGGTCACTTTCAACAGTGCCACGTTGAATTTGAACTGCAGCGCCTCTCCTATCACCGCCATGCTTTCATCATCGGCGGAGAGCACCGGAAATGTTCTGGTGGACAATAACGTTCAAGTCAGCGTGACAACTGCGTCGTCCAGCACTGGCCCGGTCAATGTATGCCGCGGCGGAACGGCAGACAACACGCCTGATGGGCCTTCGCAGAATTGCTTTACGTCGAGTTATCAGCAGCCTGCCAGTCAAGGCCAACTTACCGGCCAGAATCCAGATACCTTCGTTAGCACGGGGGGCGTTGCCCCCATCGACATCAGCAGTCAATTCCAGCCGGGCGCGCTGCAGGTCAAAATCGACCTGGTAGATAATGGGGGGTTTCTCACCAGCTCAACTCTCTATCTCAACACGAATTGCTCCCAAAACGGTGTTACGGGACCCGCCACAATTACCGGAAACCCGATCTCGCAATCGAACCCGACGCCGGCGCAACTCACGCAGAACTTTGCGTTCAACCCGACCACAGATCAAAAAGTTCAATTCACCTACGACCTTTCGGAAGCTCAAGCGGCGGGCACCCTGTCCATTACCCCGGCCACCATCCCGGGAACGAATGACTTGCCCATAGATCCGGCTTCTTTTCAAACACTCGCTGCTGGCACGTCATTCGGCACCTCCATTTGTCTTATCCATTCTGGAGAGCTCGTCAATGGTCAGCCAGCCTGCAAGCTGTTCACGCTTGAGTGCACGGTCGGTACCGGCACGAATGCGAGCGGTGCGCAATGCCCGGTTTCGTCGTTGCCCAACGAGATATTTCAAGATGTCTTCGATGGTCCCCCGTTCACGCTGCCCGATATCTCGACGCCGAATGGCCCGACGTTTCATACGGGTGTTGGGTTCCTGATGGCGGCCGAAGGTTGGGGCACAGGCGAAAATCCGGTCACTGGGCCATGCACCTTCGATGCGGCTTCGGGCTTACAGAATTTGCCGTGCCCGCAAAATCTGCTCACCACATTTGGCGGCCCTGGAATCTATACCGCGACAGGCAAGACCTCGCATCCCAACTCAACCTTTATTCCAGTTGCTGGAATACCTGAGGACCTCACGACAGTTACCGTTTCGGGCCAGCAACCTGGTGGTTGGATTCACACTTCAACTGCGGAGGTGACGCTGTCGAGTCAACCACCGGTTCTCGCCGGCACGAGTCTTCCAGGACTGGCAGGGTTCGTTGCTTCACCGATCCAGAGCATTACGTACGGCATCTCGCCCGCGAACAGCGTGCCCAATCCCGGAGCGCCAGCGTCGACCGATACCGTCGTCACAAATACCATTCCGTGTCCGGTTCCGGCGAATCCGGCCGATCCGCCAGCCGTTCCCTTCTCGACAGGTTCACAGACACTGAGCGGGCTCTCGGATGGAAACTATCTTGTCCATTACTTCGCACAGGATTGCGCCGGAACTGAAGAGCTGAAATTCGCCCAGGACGCAGGGGGAAGCTGGTCCACGGCCTACTACACCTACCCGATCAATGTGGATACAGTAGCGCCGGCAGTTGCGACGGGGCCTGTGCTGAGTCCCGCGGCGGGCAGCTCGGGTTCCTATACCGCGGGTCAACCTGTTAGCGCCGCCTATAGCTGCACCGATGATCGTTCTGGCGTCACAACGTGCGGCAGCAAGACGTTTTCCGGCACAGTGCTGGATACAGGCGCGATCAATAGCCCCGGCGTTGATACTTCTACGCCGGGCCCGAAGACCTATACCGTCACAGCTGTCGACGCAGCCGGCAACACCTCTTCCGCGTCGGTCAATTACGTGGTCGCGTCGTTTGATGCGGCGATCAAAATCACGCTGAGCGCGACGACCGTTACCTATCCTCTGGGAACGAATGTGACGATCAGCGTGGCGTCCACACATGGCCATGTTCCTACCGGCGTGGTGCAGATTTACGACGGAACAACCCTTCTTCAGACTTCACAGCTACAAGGGAATGGCTCGGCGTATCTCTACATCCATGGATTGGCAGCGGGCGCTCACCCGTTGAGCGTTGTGTATGCAGGCGACTCGTTCAATCCGGGGGGAACTTCGGCCCCGGTGACGCTGACCGTGAAGCCCGTTCCAGTCAATCTCACCGCAGCCTGCTGGAACGCCAACTTCCCGTATGGAGCGGATTATCATTGCGGGGTCTATGCCAGCTCAACTGCCGGCGCACCGCTAGGTGTTATTACCTATCAGTACGACGGGGGATCCGCGGTAACCCTGGCACTTCAAAACGGCAGCGTGCAATTCGTACTTACGCGCCCGCCTGCCGGTACGCACGGAGTGCTGATCAACTATGCGGCACAGACAAACTATGCTGCTGCAAAGCCGGTCAATGAAAGCTTCACCGTTACCACCGCACCGGTGATTGTTCAGCTCACTCCTTCGAGCTGGACTCTCACGGGCGGCAAACTGACTCTGACTGCGGCGATCCAGTCGTGGAGCGCGGGAGCGCCAAATCAGATTGGAACGGTTGCTTTCTATGATGGAAGCCGACTGATTGCTACCGTGCCGGTCAATGCCTCCGGGACCGCCGCAACCACCGTTGCTGCATCCACCTTTTCGAAGGGAAGCCACACGATCCGCGCGAACTACAGCGGTGGTACGAATTACTCGGCCGGAACCGCCTCAATCTCGATTACCGTAAAGTAGGGAGAGAGACGTTTCAAGACGAAGACACAAGCTGGAAGCAGGTTCTCTTTTGCTGGCGCGGCGGCGGATTGTCATTCCGCCGTGGCAGGCTCCAGAAATGGAGTGGTCAGCGAAGTTGTGGACTCTTCACCTGCAGCGAGCCGTGTGAGCGTAAGCACGGTTATGTCGTCGTCCTGTCCGAAGGCAACCGCGGCATCCGAAGCTTGTTGGGCGGACGGCCGCGACGCAAATAGCGTATGCAAACGATCAAACCCGTAGAGCTCTCCGGTTGCGCTCCGGGCCTCCAATAGTCCGTCGGTGTACAGACTCAACTGGTCGCCGGGATGGAGCAATATGGATACTTCGTCATACGTCGCGGAGGGCACCAGGCCGAGAGGCAAAGAGCCATCCATCTCAACCTCCCGCTGATTCAGGAAGGGTGGAAGATGGCCGGCATTGGCCAGCGTGACGTAGCCGTCTGCATGAAGGCGCAAGATGACAGTTGTGACGAAGCCACCTTGAAGCCGGCCACACAAGCACCGATTCAATCTTTCAAGCATCCGCGCAGGACCGATCGCAGAGTCAGAGGAGGAGCGTAGAACGCCGACGATGAGCGATACGTTCATCGCTGCCTTCATGCCTTTGCCACTCACGTCACCCAACGCAATAATTGTCGATCCGCTTTCTTCACGGATGATCTGAAAGAAGTCTCCGCCGACTTCGAGCGCCGGGCGATAGGCGCTGGTGATTGCGAATCCTTCCAACGAAGGCAGCGCCTCTGGTATCAAGACCTGTTGTATCTCCCGGGCGCTGTGCATCTCGCGCTCCAGGAGAAGCTGCCGCGACCGCTGTTCCGTGTTGTAGCGATAGACGGCGTAGAGGATAGAAATAAAGAGCGCGATCGCAGCCAACTGTGCAGCCTGGAAGATCACGCCGTGGACAGAAAGTAGCGGTCTGTTGACGATTTCAAACAGGGTCCAGTGTGTGAACCGCTGTCCTGCTGCGCCGGCAAAAGCAATCGTGTCGATCATCTGCGACACAAGCGCGCTGATAGCAACCACCCAATGCGCGTGGTCCAGCCGCTGGCGTGCGCCTATGGCGACGATCACAAATGGAAACACTTCGACCAGCAGAATGATTGCGGTCAAAACAGTGTCGGCGCCTTGCATCCAGGGTCCAGCGCTGCCCCAGAAAAACGCGAGACTTCCGTCAAGAACTCCAGCCGCGAATGTGCAGATGGCCAATGCCCGCGTCCAGCTGGAGCAACCGCCGATTGCCGTCGAGCCGCAACAGGTAGAGCAGCAGGAACCAGAGAGAGATGTGATTCAGGGCATAAATCGGCTGATTCAGTCCTCTGCCCCAGCCGTAGGAGATCGAGATAAGAAACTCCTGGAGCATTAAGAGAATGGCGGGTGTTCCAGTGAAGATGCCGAGCCAAAGAAAGAGTCCAACTTTGCGGTCGCGGCTCCACAACAATAGGCTGACCAGCGTGACGAACCCATAGAGAATCATCAGGCTGAAGTCATATAAGTACTGCAGCGTCGATTCGGAATTAGATACCGCCAACTGCGCCGAGATACTATCAGCGTCACCGAGTATGGGGGGCGGCCCCTTCATGCCCCCCAGCGCGCCGGCATCCACAAACAAAAGAGGGGACTTCCAGACGCGGATGGCGATAGTTGCTGTGTCAGCCGCAGGAACGGCAAAGGCGCGGAAAAATGAGGTGTAATACCAGTGCGGCCTGGGAGGAAGCTTACCGTAACTGCCTATCAGCTTACCGTTCCAATAGACTTCGTAGGCATCGTCGACTGGCGGTATGAGCAAGGCGTACGGAGTATTTGCGCCTGGAGCGAGATTGATTTCCAGGTGACGGCGGTACCAAGCGAAACCCGTATATCCGGAATGTCCCTGGTTGCCCCATGAGTCTGAGGCGGTTATCGGCTCCCATCGTGAATCATCGAACGATGGGGAAGCCCAGCGCGGATCATCGCCCGTATGAAATTGCCAGAAGCCGTTGAGCTTAACTTGGCCCTGACCCAATCCTTGAATGACCAGGGCCGATTGCGGCTTTGCGGGCTGCTCTTGAGCATGAAGGGACAGGGCAAGGAATATAACCAACGCCACTGTATTCACGCGGAGAAACATGGGGCAAGAATAACACTCTGGCTTTTCGGTTACTTGAACGATAAGTGACGCAGGTCTTCCTGACCGTGTGCCCGAGACTTGAAGTTTTGCAGGCGGAATGCGCCTTACTTCTGTGGGTAAAGACAAGCCGCTTAAGAAAATGCATTAGCTCACCGTGATCGTAAAGGCAGTCGTGGCCGATGTCTTCGCTGCGTCATTGCCTGTGCCTGTCACTGTAAACATGTAAGTGCCTGGAGTCGTACCGCCGACCAGGGGAGGGTTGGTCACGGCGAGCGTAGCTTTGCCGGTGGCTGGATTGTAGTTGGTGTCTCCAGAGTAAGAAGCAGTCAGGACATCCTGCCCCGCAGGTAAGGTGCCCGCTGGAATTGTTATGGTGACAGCGCCGGCGACCAAAGCAGTGGCCGGAGCGGTGTAACTTCCGCTCGCAAGGGTGATAGTTCCGGTTGGAGTGGTGCTTGCAGAACCTGTAACAGTCACCGTGACAGAGACTGGGGCATTGATCACGATCGAACCGCTGGCGGGCGACACCTTGACGCTGGGGGTCGTCCTGGTTACGGTTCCTCCTCCTCCGGCGCCGCCATTCCCGCCGCTGGTTCCGCTCTTACTCGGTGAGGATGAGCCGCACCCGACTGCCGCAAAGCCGATGCTGGCCACCAGCATGCATAGGCCGAATATATTTCTCCATTTCGGGATGCGACCCGGGACAAAGAAGATCAGGAGGGCCAACACTGCCGAGCCGCCAGCCGCGCTGAACCATCGTGAATTGTCAGGTCTCGAGTTGTCGAGAGATCTCGGCTGAAGGTTCCCGGTTGTAGGAGCGGTTGTGGTGACCGCGACATTGGCCGCTGCCGACGTGACGGTCGAGCTCAGGGAGAGAGAGGCGCCTGTGGCGGAACAGGTGGGCAGACTGGTCGCGCCCGCCGGAGCAGAGGTCAACGCGCAGGCCAGGGTGACACCACCTGTGTAACCGTTGCTGCCATGAGCAGTCACAGCGGATGTTGCCGATGCTCCCGGTGCAATTGCGGCGGGGTTTGTCGCGGATAGGGTGAACGTGGCTGGTGGGGGAATGGCGGCGACGTTCACGGTTGCGGAACCTGTGGCCGACGCGTAATTCGTATCGCCACTGTAGGCGACGGTGAGGGTATCTGTGCCGACCGATAGTGCATTGGCCGGGATCGTGAACGTATAAGTGCCGTTCGATAAGGTTCCAGGCGGAGAGGTGTAGCCACCGCCGGTCACGGTGACCGTGCCGGTTGGCGCCAGCAGGCCGGTCGATCCTGCGACTGTAACCGATACTGACAAGCTTTGATTTACGGTGATCGATGGCAGAGCCGGAGTGACAGTAACCGTGGCTGTAACGCCTGAAGTCGCCGTAGTCCAGTAGTTGATCAGTTGCGCTGCATCGACACTGCCGAGTCCGGTAGCCAGATCGTACCCGGCGGTTGCGTCATAACCGGTTTCAAAGTAATAGCCGGCTTTATTCTTGCTGCAATTCGGGCTGCCCTGCGTGCAGGCAACCGAGTTGTTGCTTTGGGTCACATCGTGGAAGATTTGCGAGGCATGACTGCCGTTGTAGAGGTTGTAGAGTTGCGTGGCCGCCTGGCCCAGCCGTCCGCCGGTGCTTTGCTGGACCAGCGCGAGAATTCCAGCGAAGGCCGGCGCGGAGGTGGACGTACCTCCATAGGCGGCGAAGTTAAAGCTTCCATCCGATTGCACGGAGCAGTCGTTGACCAAACCGGTCGCGAGGTTTGTCGAATCGTCGCATACCAGCCACGTTGCGTTGTGAAAGCCATTGCCGGCCATCAAGGAGATGTCGGGCAGATCGCGCACTCCATCCGCGGGTACCCCGGCTCCGCGCTGCCAGGCGGGTTTGCTATAGCCCGAGGTGCAACTTCCCGGACTGACAGAGGTTTTGTTAGTAGAGCAGCTGCTTGGGCCGCCTCCAGTGCCGATGACGTTCGCCGGATAAATGGATAGTCCTATACCCCACGGCTGGTTGTAGGCCAAGCCATTGCTAAATTGGCTCGAATCGTTCCAGACTGCTTCCGGAATGTACTGAAGAGCGGTGCGGTAGTATGTTTTGGCGCTGCCGCCCGAGGTGGAATAGCTGGAAAAAGACTGGTCCAACTGATCGAAGTCTGTGCCTCCGATCGCAATGTTGTACGGGGTGGAAGCATAGGCGTTTACGGCCAATCCTCCGCCGGCATTGGGCGTGTCCTGTCCATTGATGTCGGTTGGATTATCGCAGTCGGCCGAACCGCTGTCGCCGGTGGCCACGGTGACGGCGATGCCCTGGGCTGCCGCTTGCTGCCACAATTTACTGATTGCGGCGTTATCTGCCGTTGTCGAGAATCTCTCGCACTCGTTGTAGCTAAAACTGAAGATATCAACGGTATTCTCCGTGAGTGCTTGCTGAATGGGCGAGATGAGGTCATTCGCGACGTAGTAGTGGATGGTGGCACCCGGAGCCAGCCCGCCGGCGATTTCCACATCGAGATAGGGCTCAGAGTTCGCTCCTGTGAACGTGACGCCATCGATGTTGGTGATGGTGGGGGCGGTGGTGTCGCCGAGGAAGTTGGAACGATAGTTCTGGACTGTAGCTGCCTTGATGAGGCCAGTGCCGCCAATCCCGATGGTGACTCCGGTTCCGTCGTATTTAGTAGTGGAGTTGTAGTTCGCATTCAGTGCGGAGTTCGGCGTGTCATATATGGTGGCGGCGTCGCCCGGTACGAGGTACAGATTGTTTCCACTAGACGTAAAGGCGGGCGCCTGCCGGCTTCCTTCTTCGGAGCGGAGCGGTACAAGGCGCCTACTCGAGGGGTCCATTTTGCCCGGATTGGCGGGAATGGAACTGGGCCTGGGGCTCCAGGTGTTCAGGTGCGCGATGCCCTGGACCAGCGGGGCCAGAGCCGACGGGATGGATGGGGCGGCGTTGTTGGAGTAGAACTGCCGCCCGTGAAACTCATAGGAATGGATCGCGGTGTTGAAAGCTTCTTCTACCTGGCTTACTGTGCCGGAGAACGCAATATTGGTGCGGCCGGGAGAGATCGGTTCGACCATCAAGCCGTGTGACTGGAGCCATGCCCCGATGGCGGCAATGTCGGAGTCCGCAGGGCCGTATCGTCTGCCAAACTCCTGGGGTGTCAACCACTTGTGATAGTTGGGAGAGGACTTGTCCTGAAGCTCCTGCTCGAAGCGATCAAGAGCGGTCTGCTGCTCGACGGATCGCGTCAGAACGATCCGCATGTGCGTGAGCAGACTCGACCCTGGGGCCTCACCCCGATCGTATTGCGGCTGAACCATCGGAGGGACGTTGCCCCGCAACCGGACGCGGGACTGCTCCACGATTGGACCAGCAATGCGTGGAGGGATTTCTGGAGCTTGCGCTCTGGCGAGCGCTCCCCACAAAAATATGCTCAACAAGGCAGAAAAGGCGAACAAGCGGGAAAGCCGCTTCATCATGACATCCAAACCCCAACAAAAGTCATAAGGGGTGTGCAGTTGTAAGAGTATGTGGCGTGCACGAAGGATGCCAGCGAGATCGCGTACCTTGCTTGTGCAAAAGCGGAGAGTAGTCTGGGCCGCCACAAATTCATCGCGGCGGCCCCTCTTATTCGGCGAAAGAGCTAGAGAACGATCAGCCTTGGTCGGGATGGATGACGCGGTAGCCTTCGCCGCCTTTCGACCAGACCAGCAGCAGAAGATCCTGCCCAGCCGGAGTTGCATGGACAGTCGCGACTGCTTGATTGGCGGAATCGACATCGTGTCTGTTCACCTGCACGATCACATCCCCTGGCTGCAGACCGGCATCATCCGCCGGGCTGCCGGGCCGAACGTTTGCGATCGCAGCGCCTTTCAGTCCGTCGGGAAGATCGAGCTGCTGCCGTACATCGGGAGTCAGGTCAGCCATGGCAAGGCCGAGCTTGCCGCTGTTTCCCGCAGTACCGTCAGCGCCGCTTTCGTTGCCGGCAACTTGAGCTTTTGCGTGATATTCACCCACAGTCAAGTCGACCGTTTGTGGATGGCCGTTGCGGAGGATACCCATTTGCACCTTCGTTCCGGGTGTCACATCGGCGATTGCCATCTGCAAAGCGCTGCCATTCTCCAGCTTTTCTCCGTTCAATCTCTCGATAACATCGCCGTTCTGGAGGCCAGCGCGACTGGCCGGCGAGTCCGGCGTGACCTGCGCGACGATTGCGCCTGTAGCGTCAGAGAGGTTGAAGAAGTGAGCATTCTCCGGCGTGACGTCGTTCATGCTGATGCCGAGATACCCATGATGGACGCTGCCGGTCTTGATGATCTGGTCGGCGGTGGCTTTGGCGATCTGCGCCGGGATGGCAAAGCCCGCCCCGGCAAACGAACCACTGTTGGAGATGATGAAGGTGTTGATGCCAACCAGTTCGCCGTGAGCATTGATAAGCGCGCCGCCGGAGTTGCCAGGGTTGATCGCCGCGTCGGTCTGGATGTAGCCACCCAGTTTTCGCGCGTCATCCGAGTAGGGGTTCTGCCGATTCACCGCGCTCACGATGCCACGCGTGACGGAAAACTGGAAGTATCCAAATGGGCTACCGAATGCAAGCACGGTCTGTCCCGGCTGCAGCTTGGAAGAGTCGCCCCACGACATCGCGGGCAGATCGTGCGCATCCACCTTGATCACGGCCAGGTCTGTCAGCTTGTCGACGCCGATGACTTTAGCGTTCAGCCTGCGGCGATCATGCAGTGTGACCCGGATCTGGGTGGCTCCATCGACAACGTGATTGTTGGTCACGATATAGCCGTCAGGCGAGATGATGACGCCGCTGCCGATGCCGTGCTGGAACTCCGGCTGCTGGGGCATTTGCCGGCCGCCACCGTTTCCGAAGAACTGCTCGAGTCCGGGAGGCAGACCTTGCGGAGCCGCTCCCTGCATCTCCACGGGCTGCTCTTCGGCTTTGGAGGTAACCGCAACGTTGACCACGGCAGGCGTTACGCGCGCAGCCAACGACTCCATTGCGTGGTCCACCGATGTCAGCGCGGCGACGCTGTTGTCGTCCAATGGCGCGGCGGTGACGCCTGCCGCATGGACGTTGTTTTGATGCAAGACGAGGGCAGAGCTGACGATGGCAACGGCAGCTAGGCTCGTGGGCAGGATGAGCTTCCATCTCCTACCGACTAATTGATTAGTTGATGTGGGCATAGTGATTTCCTCAAAGCAGGTATGTGGATGGTTAAAGTTGAATGACCAGCCAGCCATCTCCGAACGGGACGGCGGCATAGGAAGGTGAAAATCGGATTGGCTGCGTGTAAACGGGGCCGACGTCGGAACTGGAGCCATAGTCCCGCATCTCGAGAGTGGTCAGAATGAGGCGGGGTTGTCTGTTTAGTTTTGCAGTGTGGACATTCGCACGCGCCTGCAGTCCACGGCGGGATTCGTGCGCTGCGCGATGCGGTTTGTGCACTGTCAACGCTGCGTTCACCATGGCGGCGCGCGGCTGTGCTTCCTGCCGATAGACCACTGGAAGCTCCTGCGTTGTGGACTGGCCCGGCGTCGGGCTGGCTGCTTCGGCGATTGGCGTGGCGATGGCGCTATCTGCGAAGGAGAAAAGGCGAGGAGCTCTCGCCATTTGCAATGCGCCGACGCTTAGCCCAGCACAGACAAGTGCAATCGCGAATCTCGCGTGCAGAGGCGACATATTGTGCGCGGGCCGCAGCAGATGATGGACGCGCCGCGCTAGCTCTGACTGGCGGCTCCATGCCGAGAGCGAGAGCGCGACACTGCGGCGGTGCAGACGATGCTCTGCCAGCCGTGTCAAGCAATGAGCGTATTCAAAGGGCGCCGTCGTAGAAGCGACGACCCCGGCGTCGCATGCCAGCTCACGCTCAAGGCTGAGCCGGCGGTCCACCCAGAGCAACGCTGGATTGAGTGGAAACAGCGCGACGCCCACCTTTTGCAGCAAATTGATCCAGTCGTCCCTGCGGCGGAGATGTTCGCACTCATGCAGTACGATCTGCTGCAAATCCGATGGCGCAAGCTTCGCAAAGAGCCACTCTGGTATGAGAAGGCGCGGCGAGAAGAAGCCGATCACGCTCGGCGAATCCACATCGGTGGAGGTGCAGATCTCGACGGTGCGCCGGCCGCTTCTTTGCAGAAGCGCATTGATGGAGCCTTCCAAAGGAACGAGTTGTGCATGTCTCCAGATGCGGCGCAGATGAATCGCGTGCATCAGGAGCTGGGCGCCACGTGCCAGCATGAAGACGACCCAGATGGAGGCGATCACGAATCCCCAGCCCGCTCCGAGATGCACCATCGCGGAGGATGCATGCGGGCTGGAGACAGACACCGCCGGCAGGTGCAACAGGGGCATGGTGGCCGCCAATCCAAACGCAAATGCCCAGACGGCAAACCGGACCGCGGCGCTCACGCGCGGCATGAGACGAAGAAGGATCGCGACAGCCGCGATCAGGGCCAATCCCTGCCACAGACCGGCGATACAAGCCTGCGCAATGAATTGTGAGACCGCGAGAAGTGCGTGCATCCTATGCGTCTTCCATTCCGTCAGAAGCTTCCGCCTCGGCAATGGCATTCTTCAGACGCTGCAGTTCGTCAGGTGTCATGTCTCCCTCACCCAAGAGTGTCAACAGCAGCCGCTCCCGCGAATTGCCGAAGAATCGATGAAGCATGTGGTTGACCTCCGACCGGCTGGCTTCGTGCTCGGCAACGCATGGTTTGTAGAGAAAGGCGCGCCCCTCCTGCCGGTGTTCCACGTAGCCTTTTTGCTCCAGGATACGGACGGTCGTCAGGACGGAGGTATATGCGAGCGGGGCCTCGTCCGGCAGAGCGGCGACCAGATCGCTGACCAGCGACTCGCCTCGGGCCCAGAGAATCCGCATGATGCGGAGTTCGGCCTCAGTCAACGTGTTGGAGCGTTTGGGCGGCATGTCCAGATTCGCCGGGAAGGTTGCCGGTACCATCATAAGACGACCAACTAGAAGATTAGTTAGCAGCAAACGGCGAATTGCCCCAGGGCGAGGCAAAATGGGTTCATTCAGTCGCTCAAATGAAGTTCGGCGATCAAGTGCTGAAAGCGGGGGTCAGGGCGGCAGCCGTCAAACATCGGCTCTACTTTCAGCATGTTGATTCCAGTGTCGTGTTGCTGATAGGCGCGGTCGAGCCATTTCAGAGCGTCATCCGGTCTCTGAAGCGCGCAATACACTTGCGCGATGTGGACGCCCGAAACGTACCTTTGATCGGCCGCAGACTCCAGCTCTCTTACGATTTTGAGCGATTTGTCGTTCTCGCCAGCCAGCGCCAGCGCATGTGCGCGTATGGAGAGCAGATTCCCGGGTTCCCCGAAGAGCCTTCCTGCTTCCACAAATTCCGCTTCCGCCTCGCGATAGCGATGCAGCTGTTCGAGCACCTTTCCCTTGACGAGATGTGCCTGCGCGAATCCTGGATTGAGAGCGAGCACTGCATCGACCCGCGACATGGCGAGGCCGGGCCTCCTTGACCAGTAGGCAATCTCTGCCGCATCCGTATTGATGATGAGCGAGAGGGGATCAAGAGCGAGCGCGCGCAGGATCTCTGTTTCAGCTTCCTGCCATCTTCCCAATCGTGACAGATGGAGAGCGTACCAGTGATGTGCCGTTGGATCTCCTGGATTGAGCTCAAGGGCGCGCCGGTACTCCCGCTCTGCTCCGCTCCAGTCCCAATCGCGGTCCGTTTTCACCGCCGCTAATGCCGTGTGTGCCTGGCTCAGGTTGCTGTCGAGTTGTAATGCGCTTTCTGCGGCCGATTGCGCTTTTGTAAGGGAGCCGGAGGGGTGGACATCTCCGTAGATGCTCAAAAGCACGTACGATTCTGCGAGGCCGGCATAGGCTTCCGCGTAGTTCGGATCGGCACGAAGCGCCTCAGTGTAGTAGCGGATCGACTCGGTCAGGCCGTGCACGGTGCGCTGATTCCAGAGATAGCGGCCGCGCAAGTAGGCGTCGCGCGCCTGCGCATTCACTGTCTGCGCGCTGGTGCCACTGAGGGTGCCGCCCAGTGCAAATGCAATCCGATGCGCGATGTCATTCGTCACCTGATCCTGCATCGCTAGGAGGTCAGCATCGCTCTCTTCGTATGCCTGCGCCCAGACTTCTCGATCATCGTGCGCATCGAGCAACTGAGCGGTAATACGGATCTTCTGTCCCACACGCAGATAGGAGCCTTCCACGATCATGTCGACATGGAGTTGCCGGGCGGTGTCCCGGATCGAACTCTGCGCCCCTTTGTATTGCATGACAGAGCCATAGGAGATCACTCGCAGCGAGGGATTTTTCCCAAGTTGCGTGATCAGCTGGTCGGTCATGCCGTCGACGAGGTAATCCTGGTCCGAGTCTGAGGCGAGGTTGCGGAACGGCAAAACCGCAACGGAATGGGGGCTGGGCTCCGCCGATATCCGGCGCTCGGGTTGTTGCTTGAGCAGCACAAAGGCCGTCCCCGCAACGACAGGGAAAAGCAGTGCAGAGGCGAGTAGCCACGCGCCACGTCGTTTTCCGTGGGTGACGTGTCCTGCACCTTCCTGTCCGCCGAACGGCTGAGGAAAGGGGGTCGTCGGTGCGAGGTGGCCGCTTTCAACCGTAGGCGACATGACGGTTGGTCCGTCCTCGATATGTGCAGCACCGAGATGCGTCCCACCCGAATATCCATTGCTGCCGACGGGGAGGGCATCCGCCTCCGGCGTCATCTTCCCGGGCTGCATTACATGCACTTCTACTTTCGCGATGAAGCAGTAGCCGCGGCCAACGACCGTCCGGATGAATCGAGGATCGCGGGAATCGTCGCGAAGGGTTGCGCGCAACTTATTAATCGCGGTGTTGATGCCGTGCTCTGCTTCTATAAAGACCCCGTCTCCCCAGAGCCTCTCGTTGATGGCATCCCTGTGGACAAGCTTTCCGGAGTTTTGGAGCAGCAGGAGTAGCAACTCTAAGGGGATGCGTTCCACTTTCAGGGGCACGCCGGATCGTCGCAGCTCCCAGCTGTCGACATTCAACTCAAACTCTTCGAAGCGGAAGTTCGGTTGAGCCATCCGTGCCACCTTGCGCGAAAAGGACGTACGACGCCGTCCTCCGGATTTGCATACGGACAAGCGGCTCATGAGGGAGGAAGCTGCGAAGAGTATATGCCGCTGCGGGTGGCATTTTTGTAAATCACTCCGTATATCAAACATATTGCATGACTTACGGGTTTACAGATTCTTTAGAAGAACAGGATGAAGGATTTAGAACGGTTGCATTGACGCACTGCTGCCGAGCAATCACACTGCCTCTCGTTTCTCCTCGCTTCCGGGCATGTTCCCCGGTGCAGTGAGGCAAACCGGTATCGCGGAGTGTCGCTCTCCGCGGTACGAAAGCGAGATGGACGAATGAAGTCATTGCGAAATCCCAACCGGTTCGGCCTACGGGCCAGAAACATTGCCGGGACGCTGCCCGCGCTTGCGATCGTGCTTTGTGTTGGCTTGACCAGCTTCGCCGGCGGCCCACTGGCGGCCAAGGTGAAGGTGACATCGCTGCAGACTTATAGCGGTACCCCTTTACCCAGACCAGACAAGATTCTTGTCTACGACCTGGTCGCGGATTCTTCCGATGTCCAAGTGGATAGCATCGCAAAAGATCCGGCCACGACATCTCATTGCCGGGGACGAAAAACCGGGGGCGATCGCGCATAAGGCTCAGAGTGTGTTTTCTGCAGAACTGCAGAAGAAGCTGGAAAAGACTGGCCTTTCGGTTCAGCACGTCACGGACGATACGGCGCCATCCGATCACTCGCTTGTCGTCCAAGGGACGTTTCTTGCTCTTCGACAGGGCATGAAAACGGAGCGCGTTGTTGTAGGGATGGGAACTGGCTCGGCCGCGCTTCAGGCGAAGGTGGATGTACGGCTGAAGACCCCGACGGAGATGGTTCTTCTCTCGCAATTCCAGACAGAGACGACGAAGGCCAAGAATGTGGGAGCAGCGGTCCCAGCTGCAGCTGGCCTGAATCCCGCGGCGGTCGCGGCCAAATCGACCATCGCGGATCGCAGGAAGACGCTCAATGCGTATGCCTCCAGGACCGCTGACGCCTCTGCCGCCGAAATTCTGAAGGCCATGGCCAGTCAGGGCTGGATCAAGCTGAACGACAAGGGTGACGTCATTCCATGAAGAACAGGATGCCAACGATGGATACCAAATCCACCTACCTGCTACTCGCGGCGCTCTGTGTTCCGTTCGCGGCGGCACAGAGTAGCTCGCAGAAACCGGTAAAGGGTATGGCGAGCACCGTTGGGCTCTACGTATATCCGCAGAAGCAGCAAAGCGCCACGCAACAGCTCACGGATGAGCAGCAGTGCTATGGCAGCGCAAAGACACAGACCGGCTTCGACCCCAACGCCGCCACCCCTGCGGCCAAGGCAACAAAGCCGAGCAGCAGCAACGATCACGCAGCGGCGAAGGGAGCTTTGCGGGGCGCGACCATCTCGCGAGCCGTGGGCGGAGATCCGGGGCACGGAGCCGCCAGAGGCGCAATTCTTGGTTCTGTTCGAGCGAAGCACAAAGCGAAGGAACAAAGTGAGCAGGCGGACAAAAAGACGGACGCCACAAAGACTCAGCAGCAACAGAAGCAGGACAACTTCAAGCGGGCGATGTCCGCCTGCCTGGACGCTCGTGGCTACTCCGTCCGGTAACCGACACTCGTACGCCCAGGCAATTTAAAGCGACGACTTCAGGAGAACGATTCATGAGAAGCGCAATTAGGGTTCTTCCGCTATTCCTCGCAATAGTCATGTTGCAACCGGCTCTGTCCGCTTTCCAGGCGGACGCACCAAACCCTGCACGAGAGAAATTTCAGGAGGACATGAAGACGGCTGTGATGAACGGGAGCATCACGGTCGCCCAGGTGAAAGAGTTGAAGGCGAACGCCGACACGCTGAAGAGCGTACGCGAGAACCAAACGCCAGGCGCTCCGGTTGACCTGCTGACGCCCTATCGTGCAGTTTCCAAGATGAAGGCGATTATGACGACAGTCGATGCGAAGGATCGCGAGACACTGCGCGAGGATCTACAAGCGGTCCTGGCAAATCAGCCGGCAAAGGCTGCCGTGGCGGATCCAAGTCCCGGACAGAAGCTCGGCAAAGATATTTTCACGGCGGTCATGTTTGGCAACCCGACCGAAGGCCAAGTTCAGCAGTTGCAGACGAGTCTGAATTCTCTGCAACAGATCAAGAGTCAAAACCTGGGACCACTCCAATCGCTTCGAGCGCTTCGCGGCTCGAAATCAGAGATTGAGCAAGTGATGAATGCGGGTTCCTTCCGGCCCCAGGATCGGCAGGCGGTACTGGATGATCTGAATAGTCTCGGGCCGCAAGGTGGTGGCGGTCGTCGTCGGTAAGGCGGAAAGGCCCATGCTTGCGTTCAACCATTTCACACTTGCGTGTGCGTTCATGACCGGAACCCTCGCGTTTGCGCAAACTTCGGTATACGAAGTTCCGGAACTACCCTTAGCGAAGGCGATTCAAATTGCGCTTTCTAACAATCGACCGGTAGAGATATCGAAGCTGGATATCACCAAAGCCAACTGGCAGGTAGCGGCCACGAAATCGAAACGGTTTCCAGAGATCAGCACATATTTTTTCGGCTCCGGGAATCTCACGCCCGCGGCCTTCACCTTCAAGAAGGGCATCTTTCCGAATGGCGACGGGCCGCCGCTGCCGTCAAAAGATGTCAGCATTCAACTGTCGCAGACATTTACTGGATATGCGGTTGCGCAAGTCGCTCAACCCGTCACGCAGCTCTACAAAATCAGACTGGCAATTCGAGAGCAAGAGCTGGAAGTTGAACTCGCCAAGGTGAAGTATCAGGGGAGTCGGCAGTCCTTAGTCGCGGATGTGAAGCAGGCCTACTACGCCGTATTGCAGACTGAGAGCGCGTTGCACGCGGCCGAAGTCACGGTCGCCGGCTATAAGGAGACCGACCGGGTGATGCTGGAGTATCTCTCCGAGGAGTCGGTGCTGAAGTCGAACAGCCTGGAGGTGAAAGCAAAGCTGGCCCAGGCGCAGTATCAGGTGGCCGAGCTGAACGACACCCTGCAGACGCAGAAGGAAAAGCTCAACGACCTGCTCGGGCGGGACATCGATACGCCATTTCGTACTCAACCCGTCGCACCAGTGTCTTCGGAGGAACTTGACTTGGGGCTGGCGCGGCAGGCCGCGCTTAAGCAGCGTCCGGAAGTGCAGGAAGCAGAGATCGACACCCACCGCGCTGAATACGATCGCAGGATTGCGAAATCCGCCTACATCCCCGACATCGGAGCAGCGTTCCATTACCTGAGTCCCATCGGCACGCAGATACTGCCGCAAAATATCGCCTCGGCGGGCATTGAGATGAAGTGGGATCCATTTGAGTGGGGCGAGCGCCGTGACAACGTGAGGCAAAAGGAAGCAACTGTTTACCAAAGCAAATATCAACTCGATGAAACTCGCTCTCAAGTTTTGATCGACGTGGACAATAGTTTTCGCAAGCTGTCAGAGAGCCGTTTGATTCTCCAAGTGGCAACGGCGGCGAGGGACGCGGCGAACGAGAAGCTGCGCGAGGTCAGCAATCAATTCGGCAAGTCAGTGGTGTTGTTGCGCGACGTTCTTGATCAGCAAACTGCAGTTGCAAATGCGAATCACGATTACGAGCAGGGCCTACTGGCCTTCTGGAGCGCAAAGGCGCAGTTCGAGAAAGCTCTTGGGGAGGAGTGACTATGAAATCGGCGGTATCCTCCCTGAGCATTTTGAGCAGCATATTCGTGCTTCTGGCGAGCTCGTGTAAAAAAGACACTATCGTCGATAGTCCGCCGGTGCCCGTGCGCACGGCGATGGTGCAGGCTATCGCGATAGGCACGCAGACGAAGTATTCCGCCAGCATCGTTCCATATTCCCAGGTCGATCTGGCCTTTCAATCGAGCGGGTATCTGGACCATGTACTCCAGGTGAAGAGCGCAAATGGTGGAATGCGCAATATCGATCAAGGAGACTGGGCAAGAAAAGGCACTGTCCTTGCCGTGGTACGTCAGGATAGCTACAAAGACAAACTTGGGCAGGCACAAGCGCAACTATCGCGGGCACAGGCCGAACGCGAGAAGGCGAAGCTTAGCTTCGACCGCGTCTCAGCACTCTACTCGGCACAGAGCGCGACGAAACCGGATTTCGACTCGGCCAAGGCGCAACTCGACAGCACAACCGCTTCTGTTTCCGGGGCAGAGGCTCAAACAGGGGAAGCACAGACCGCACTTGCATATTGTTCACTACGCTCGCCCTTTGATGGGTGGATCGTAAAGCGGACGGTCGACGCGGGCAGTTTTGTCGGTCCGGCAACGAACGGCTTCACCATTGCGAATACAAGGACTGTTAAGGCGGTCTTTGGTGTTCCTGACACGTCAATCAGCCGCGTACGGGTGGGCCAATCGCTCACCATTACCACCGATGCCCTTTCCCAGGCATTCCGCGGACGTATCACCGCCATTTCGCCATCCGCCGACCCGAAGAGTCGCGTGTTCTCGGTCGAGTTGACGGTTGACAATCCAAAGAACTTCCTGAAGTCAGGAATGATTGCGACGCTGGCGCTTGATGGCGCCCCTCTGCCGCAAAGTGTTTCAGCAGTTCCACTCTCCGCTGTCATTCGCGACCCGCAGAAGATAGACGGCTTTGCAGTCATGGTCGCTACTGGCGACTCGGAGATCGAATCTGCGCACATCCGATCCGTGCAATTGGGAAGCGTTTACGGGAACATGATTGGTATCAGCAGCGGTCTGCAATCCGGGGAAAAAGTTATCACCACTGGCGTGACATTGATCAAGAACGGAGCCACCGTCCGTGTTATCCCTTGAAGCGACACTTTGCCGCGGTTCGGAGACTTATGAGTCATAAGTCCGAAGCAGAGTATGTCGCAAATACGCACAACACCGCGCGCTTTTTTGTCGAACACCGCCAGGTGGGCTTTGTACTGCTGGTCGCGGTCCTCCTGTGGGGTTGCTATGGCTATGTTTGGATGCCCAAGCGCAAAGATCCCCAAATTCCCGTGCGCGTCGCCGTGGCTTCGACGCCCTGGCCCGGGGCAACGGCAGAAGAGGTTGAGCAGCTGGTTTCCCGCCCGGTGGAACAGACGTTGGCGCAGAACCCGCACATCAAGGCGCCGACGCCTGCCGATTTCGGTATTCGCTCGCTGAGCTTCCCTGGACTCTCGCTTGCGTATGTCCAGCTTGACGACAGTGTTACGGATACAAAAAAGCAATTTGCCGACATTAATCTGAAGCTGAACGCACTCAACAACAAGCTGCCTCAAGGCGCGGGGCCTATCCAATTCAATAGCGACTTCGGGGACACCGCGACAATGATGTTGACTGTAGCGAGCCCTCCCGCAGGAGAGGTTGAGATTGCGCTGCGTGCAAAGGGGATCCAGAGTGCGATTCGGCAGACACGTGGCACGGAACCGAGAAACTCTCCTCAACCGCGCATCAGCATCGTCTACTCCTTCCCCCTTTCTGTGTCCGCAGGTCTGATACGCGACTCATTCGCCGCCGTCATTCGCAATGCCGCGGAGAACAAGGCCGTTGCTGACCCTCATTTTTTCGAAGGTAGCGGTTTCCTTGGTGTCGATGTCACTTCAACGCTGAGCGACGAGCAGGTTCGCGCCTTCGGAGCCCACTGGGCCGCAGAGAATCTTCATCGTTCTGAGATACATCCCGATGCATGGAAGCCGGTGTTTATACGCGATCCGGTTGAGACTAAAACGAAGCTGGCCGCAGTTGCAGGCGACAAGTATTCCTATCGGGAGCTAGACGACTACACGGACCTGATCGGCAGAACCCTCCAGGGCGCCCCAGAGGTTGCCAAGATTGACCGCAAGGGTGTGCTGCCCGAGCAGATCTACCTCGACTATTCGCAAGAGAGGCTCGCGTCTTATGGGTTACAGCCTTCCAATCTGAAGGACATCCTTGGAGCACGGAATATTACGCTTCCTGGCGGCCAAGTCGAGGTCGATGCCACAAGCGTTCAGATTGATCCGTCCGGCAAATTCACGAGCCCTGAGGAGATTGGCAGCGTCATTATCGGGAGCTCATCGTCTGCAGGGCAAAGTCCGGTTTATCTTCGCGATCTTGTGGATATCTCGCGTGGCTATCAGAGTCCCGCGCGCTATTTGAACTACCTGACGTGGGCAGATAAGAACGGTGCCTGGCACCGCAGCCGTGCTGTCACGCTTGCCATTCAGATGAAGGATGCCGATCAGATCACTGCGTTCGGCAAGAGCGTCGATCGAAAACTTACAGCGGTGAAGCAATATCTACCCGAGGACCTGATCCTTGCCCACACCTCTGACCAGCCTTTGCAGGTGAAGGAAAACATCAGCCTGTTCATGGATTCTCTGTATGAGGCCATCGTTCTGGTTGTGCTTGTCTCATGGCTTGGCTTCTGGGAATGGCGCTCGGCACTTTTGATGGCTCTGGCTATTCCCATCACGCTCGCAATGACCTTCGGCGCCATGTATCTGCTGGGGATCGACATCCAGCAGGTCTCTGTGGCCACTCTCATCATTGCACTCGGGCTTCTGGTTGATGATCCTGTACTCGCCGGTGATTCCATCAAGCGGACGCTCGCTGAAGGCCAGCCGAATACGATCGCTGCGTGGCTGGGGCCAACAAAACTTGCTACTGCGATCATGTATGCGACAGTTACGAATATCGTCGCTTACCTGCCTTTCTTGATGGTAACAGGCAGTACGGGTGATTTTCTTCACAGCCTGCCGATCGTCATGACCTGTGCGCTAGTTGCATCGCGCCTCGTTTCCATGACCTTCCTTCCACTTCTCGCGTATTACCTGTTGAAACCAGAAAAGCAAGAAGCACGATCTCTCGAAGAGATGCGAACGGTAGGATTTTATGGTTGGTATGCACGTATTGCACGGTATGCCATCCATCACCGATGGAAGGTCTTCTATGTTTCGTTGGCCTTCCTTATTTTGGGTGCGTTTGTCTTTTTGCGGCTCAACACTGCATTTTTTCCGGAAGATGTGCAGTACTGGTCTTACATCGATGTCTGGTTGCCCAACAATGCCAATCTTGGTGCCACAAACGAGACCGCATCTCGCGTGGAACAAATCGTTCAGAGGCAGGCGAAGAAATTCACGCAAGATCGAGCTGCCGACCACTATCGCTCCGAGCCGATGCTGCGCTACATCACCACATTTGTCGGCGGAGGTGGTCCACGCTTCTGGTTTTCTGCGTCGCCACAGACCCAACAGCTCAACTATGCGCAGGTCTTGATCGAAGTAACAGACAAGGAATTCACTCCGGAGTTCATCAAGGAGTTACAACCCTTGCTTACGGCATCCATTCCGGGGGCACGAATGGATGCGCGTCAGCTTTTGACCAATCCTATCGATTACCCAATCGAAATCCGTGTATCCAGCACCGCAGATGTAAATGCTGACCAAGAGGCGATCGATATTCGACAATTGCGCGCCATTTCCGCAAAGGTTGAGGATATTCTGCGAGCCTCGCCAGTCGCTGAGCGAACCCGCAATGAGTGGGGCGAAGAGAGCGCGCAAATCGCTCTTACCGTGGATCCTGATCGCGCCAATCTAGCAGGAGTCACCAACATGGATGTTGCCAATTCATCGACTGCAGGAATCAGCGGCACCACGGTGAGCGCGTTGCAGGAAGGGCAAAAGCAGATACCAATCGTCGCGCGTATGCGCATGGACCAACGCGCACAGCTCTCTGACATCAAAAACCTTTACGTCTATGGGTCACAAGATAATTCCAAGGTCCCCCTGATGCAGGTGTCTACAGTCGGCCATGAGTTAGTGACAAGCCGCATCGTTCGAATGGAGCAGTTCCGTACGATGAACGTGCGCAGCTTTCCCGCCGCGGGACACTTGAGCTCCGAAGTATTGAAAGGGGCGATGCCCAAGCTCGTCGCTTTGCAAACCTCCCTGCCTCCCGGCTATAAAATGGAGATTGGCGGGGAATACTACAAGACAAAATCTGGCTTCAGGAACCTGTTGATTGTGATGGCCATCTCGTCGATGGCTATCTTCCTCGCGCTTGTATTTCAATTCAAGAATGCGATCAAGCCTCTACTAGTCTTAGCAGCTGCTCCTTATGGAATGGTCGGCGCGTTCTTGGCGCTCTGGATGATGCATGAGCCATTCGGCTTTATGGCTTTTCTGGGAGTAGCCAGCCTTGTTGGCGTAATTGTCAGTCACTCGATTGTTCTCTTTGACTACATCGAAGAACGGCATGCCGAAGGGGATGATTTTGAAAATGCGATCATCGACGCGGGCATTCTGCGGCTGCGGCCAGTGCTGATTACGGTTTTCGCGACTGTGCTCGCTCTCCTTCCCCTTGCGATGCACGGCGGACCTCTTTGGAAGCCCCTTTGTTACGCGCAAATCGGCGGTCTCCTCATCGCGACGGTTGTCACCAAGATCCAGGTACCAGTCATGTATGCGATTTTCGTCCTCGATTTGAAAGCGCTGAAGTGGGAAACAACACCAATGGCGCAGCCGGCCCAGGTCTCGCTTTCTTAGGGTTACAAGTCCCCGTAGCGGATGTGTCGATGATTCATCTTCTGACAGATTCAGGTCGATAGAGTCCAGACGGCGGTTGGCGTTCCTTATCCACAATTACGGTCGCGGTCGCGATGGGGTAGCGGAACGATGACGCCATGGGGCCTGTATCTGGAGGCGGCAGATCAAAGGACGGCTTATTATTAGGAGAAGAAAACACAAGAGATGTGCGCTTCGTATCCAGCAACGATAGGAGATCAAAATATCATGAGAACAAATTTAGGCACGATGAAGCGGGGAATCTGGCTGGCCGGCGTGCTTACCCTATTCATGTCAAGCAGCGGATTTGCGCAGCATCAGGCTGTCGGCTTTACAAAGGGTATGCCATTTAGTGAGGGATACGTTTCTGGCAACACACTTTACGTTTCCGGGCAGCAAGGGCCGGATTCGCATGGAAAAGTTACTGGTACTGACATCACCCTTCAGACCACGAATGCTATCGCCGCTGTAGAAAAGGTCGTGAAAGAAGCGGGCTTTCAGATGGCGGATATCGTTTCAGTGACAGTGTATGTCACCGACCTGAATGACGTCGAAAAAATGAATGTGGTTTACAAGAAGCTCATGCCGGATCCGAAACCCGCACGAGCGACAGTGCAGGTTGCCGGCTTGATTGGTGGGGCAAAAATTGAGATTTCAGCAATCGCAGTAAAGCATTAGGCCTTGGCGCATTCGTCGATGATCTAGATGGCTTGGCGGATATTTCCTGGGTCCCGCATTGGAAACTTGGAGAATATGCTACAGGCTTAGGTTTCTCGTCAGCTACATGAGAAATGCGCCCAAAGGTCTTGATCCCGGAGAAGAACGAATGAAGCGATCTTTATCGGTCATCCTCCTTACTTGCGGTATGGCGATTACGATTCCCGCCGTCTCTCAGGTCAAAACGACGAAAGAACAGATTATGTTCTATACGTCCGAATGGAAAGGCGACCGGTTTCCGGATGGTCGCCCAAGGGTTTCAGACGATCTGCTGAAAAGAGCCTTGGATGTTTCGATCGAAGACATTTGGGACTATCTGCAAGGGCAGGGCTACCGTTGCCAGTTTGATGGCGGGTGGAAAGCCTTGCATATCGACAAGCCTTTTGCCGGACGCGTCCTTACTGCGCAATACATGCCTCGGCGGCCGGACATGGCCAGAGCTATCGCGGCCGAGGGCAAATCGGAGAGACGTAGGGGTGACAACAATAGTTGGCCGATCGACCAACTCCAGCCTGGAGATGTTTATGTCGCCGACGGCTTTGGAAAGATTGTGGAAGGAACGTTGATCGGTTCCAACCTGGGCAGCGGCATCGCTGCCCACACTCAGGCAGGGTTCATCTTCGATGCAGGCATCAGGGATCAGGAAGAGAATCGGGAAATTCCAAATCTGAATGGATTCTACCGTGGGTATGATCCATCTGCGTGGGCCGACATGACTTTGACGGCGATAAACGCTCCTGTGCGGATAGGAAGAGCCACTGTGCTGCCGGGAGACCTGGTTCTTGCCAAGACCGATGGGGTGATCTTCATTCC
Organism: uncultured Acidobacteriaceae bacterium; assembly: GCA_963750845.1. GTDB lineage: Bacteria > Acidobacteriota > Terriglobia > Terriglobales > Acidobacteriaceae > KBS-83. The sequence continues at coordinate 21,639 of CAVVSP010000026.1, read as the reverse complement.
GGCGATTTTGGCCGAGGCAGCAATTAGCTCGGCAGAGTTCACAAATCTGGAAGACGCATTCAATTTCGAGTTGAACCGCTCCGGCAAGAACGGTGCTGAGTTTGAAGGGGGATGGACGCCGGAAAAGTACGACGCCCTGGCGAAGTGGGTTGATGAGCATCCGGAAAAGCTAAAGATGCCCCGCAGTGAATTCAGCGCCCTACTGGAAAAGAAGAAACATCAGTGAGCACAATCAAAAGTCAATAGGAATATCAGAAAACCAGTTTTCCTGCGAGCTGAATCATACGAGGACTATAGAAAGTGCTCGTGCTTGTGACCGAACCAAAATTGCTGGTCGCGACTGGATTTGTCGGATCGAATCCCTGCTCGATCTCTGAGTTGGGGTTGCCGGCGCTAGGATGGTTAAAGAGATTTCCAGCCTCTGCGCGGAACTGAAATTTCAGATTGTCCCAAATGTTGAAGCTCTTGAAGAGCGAGAAGTTGACATTGCTGTATCCCGGACCATGGATGGAATTTCGCCTTGAAGTTCCATAGGTCCCTAGATCGGGAATCGCGAATGCTGTTGCGTCGATGCACGACGTTCCGCCATTGTTGTAGCCATTGTTCTTGATGTAATCGTGGAGGCTGCAGTGAGAACTTGCCTTATGAACCCAGTTTGGACGCTGGACATTGCCTCTGGGCAGGCCGACATTTGCTTGATCGAAGCCTAGATTGACGTTAAATGGCTCCCCTGACTGAAGCGTAACGATGGCATTCGTCTGCCATCCTCCAAGGGTTTGCCGCACCAGGGCATTCGCATGAGGGATGCCAGGCAACTCATACGTCACCGTGCCCACAAAGCGATTGCGGATATCCCAATTCGAATCACCGTAATCAAGCCCAATATTGTACTGGTCCATCGTTGTGCTGGCGCCATTTGAATTATCCGTAATATCCAGATCGTGGCTCCAGGTGTAGCTGAGCATGCCCGACAATCCATGGCTTGCGCGCTGCCGCAGAATCGCCGTGAGACCGTTGTAGTGGGAGTATTCATCATTCTGAATACGCCTTATCGTTCCGAAAAGTTGATTGGGTCTGCGGCTATTGATGTCTCGGCTTGTGGATGGCTGGGGCTGGTTGTCGTAGAAGTCTCTATCCAGATGGATGGCATGCGACCCGAGATACTGCAGTTCGGCGCCCGCACCCCTCCAAAGCTCCTGCCCTGCGGAAAGATTCCACTGATATAACGTCTGCGTAGGCAGGTATGGGCCCATCGTTACCGCGCTCACATAGGTGCCAGGAATACCGGCCATGGGAGAACCTGAACCCGCACCTGGGGAGGGGTTTGATAACGAAAGCAGGTTGCCGGCAGTCGTGAAGTAATTCACCGAAGCGGAAAGCGGATAATTTTGCGTGGTTAGCGTGTAGGTGTTGAGTTGGTTGGCGTTGTAATAAATTCCGAATCCGCCGCGAAGCGTTGTCTTCTCCGTAGCCCGGTAAGCAAAGCCGATGCGCGGAGCCCAGTCATTGTGATTAGGGCCGTTGAATTTGAAGCCCGGTGTCGGCTTAAAGTTCGCGGCGACGTTGGCGGTCGACGACGGGATCAGCGCAGTCTCATCTGGATTCAATATGCGCGCATAGCCGTTTAGGCTGTACGGCACGGTCGGTAATTCATAACGCAGACCATAGTTCAAGGTCAGCTTACTGAATGGCTGCCAGTTATCCAGAACAAAGAAGCCATCGCGCCACTCGCCAATCGATCCCTTCACGGGGAGAACAGGAGTCTGCGAATTCTGGGCTAGTCCCAGAACAAAGTCCGCTGCTCCATAACCTGTGCTGGTGTAACCCGTGTCGGTGGGAGCGGCGCCGGAGAAGGTAAAGGAGCCACGAGGATCATTCGTAGCCTGGCGTCCAATGGTGAGCTTGCGCAATTCGATACCCGCCATAATGGTGTGTTTACCGTGTGTCCAACTCAACTGGTCATAACCGTCCACGGTGCGGTCATCCTGGTACCAGTTCGAGGCATCGTTCCCCGCCTCGTGGTAGGTGTCGAAATTGATGGAAGGAATTCCTGGGTTTTTGTATATCGAGTCCGAGTTAAATCCGGGGATGCCCAGCTTCGTTCCTGCATCCGTCAGATTGTTCACCGCAAAGTAATTCAAATTGTTCGAACTGACGGTATTGAAGCCAATACGAAAATCATTGATCAGGTTGGTCGTAATGATGTGGGTGTAGCCGATCGCGGTGTTTCGAGTATTCGTCGGCCCGTAGGATGCGTCGGTAGGAAAGGGATCGCCACCGACGATACTCAGATTCTGCCAGTGGTAGCGGACGAAGAGCCGGACGCGATCGCCAATGTTCTCATCAATGCGATCAAGTGTCTGCTTGATGAAGAGATTGCTTCGGATAGTTCACATTCAGGTTGTTCGTGCTGCCTGAAAGATTAGGGCGCAGCAATGTACTGCTCGATGTTCTTGGCGATTTGCGCCGCGGGCGTTGCGAGCTCGGCAGCGGGAATCTTGGTTGTTGGGATAGGGCTGTCCAGTATAGGGGTCGACCAATTGCTGGCTGCCGGTCAAAAATGAGAAATCGCCAGCCTTCATTGCCGGTGTCAACGTGGAGACAGGTCCCTGGTTCGACTGCTGAACCTGGTTGATCTTTTCATATGAGGCAAAGAAGAAGGTCTTGTTGCGCCCGTTATAGAGTTTAGGCAGATATACGGGGCCTCCAAGATCGAAACCATATTGGTTATAGTGCTGAATCGGCTTCGGGGTACCGACCGGATTCAGGAACGGGCTCGCATTCAGCGCCGTGTTCTGGATGTAATCGTACACAGCGCCATGCAGATCGTTTGTTCCCGACTTACTTACTAGATTGATATGCAAGCCGAGATATGAGCCGTATTGCGCGGAGTAGTTCCCGCTTTGCATCTGCACTTCGGAGATCATGTCCGAACTGGGGCGCGCGGGCGCGAGGCTGATCAGGTTGTTCATGATGGACACGCCGTCAAGATTCAGGCTGTTCTGAATCTCGCGCTGGCCTGCACCGATGAAGTCTTCACCCGGCGGAACGCCGGAGTAGTTGCTCGTCGGCCCGATAATCACATTCGATGCTGTCGCAGCCACTTCCAAAGCATTGTGGCCGATGAGCGGCAGGTCTTCGACTGCCTTGGTATTGAAGGTCTCGCCGAGCGTCGCATCGTCGGTTGCAATTGGGGGTGAGGATGCGGAAACAGTCACCGATGTCGCCGTCGACCCAATTGCGAGCTTGAAGTCGGTTCGCTGGGCCTGATCAACCACCACGATGCGCCCGGTCTTCGTTAGTTTGGTAAAGCCTGATTGCTCCACGGTGATGTCGTAGGTTCCAGGAGCGATAAAGGTGATGGAATAGTAGCCGTCTGCATTCGTCGCGCCGGGATAAGTGACTTGTGTTCCTTCGTTCACTGCGGTTACTTTTGCCCCAGAAACAGGGGCGCCGGACTGATCGACTACCGCCCCTACGAGAGCAGTGTTGTTGGCAACCTGAGCGTGTAAGATCGAACCGATTGAGAAGATTGCGGCGACTGCCAGCGGCCTGATACAGAGTGGGAAAATGCGTCTCATACTCGCTCTACCCCTTCAGTTTTTAGATAGAGCCAGTCGGGTCCTGAGAGACCGCCGACTTGATGCACCCTTGTGCTCTGACCGGCGATTGCGTAGACGAGCTCGAGGAGGCGGTGTTGCCGCTGGCTTTTACAACTTTTGAACTGGATGGATTGAATAACGGCGAATGCAATCTGTCATGAGGCTCCTACACTGTTTTTATGCAGGACAAATGCCCTAGTTTGTCTTCCTGGACGCTCTATTCAACTCGGATACAAGCTCCGATGGTGCTGCCTGCTTGCAGAGTAAGGCCCCATGATGCGGCTACGATACGAGTGGCCGCCTTTGATGAGCACTGCGCACGACATTCGCGACCCGCATGTTTGCGACGTCAGGCCCGCGTGCCACGCTGCGATAGCGCGCGTTGAAACCGCAGCGGATCGCCTAGGTAATCCGCTCGATCCAACTCTACCCCGTATGCCGTGAACGACCGCGGCGCGTTCGCTGCCTGCGCTATAATGGAAAGAGATAACAAAAATGGCTGTGGCAGTCTGCCGCCGGAAGCGCGCGATTGCGGAGGACCAAAGGAAACGCCAATCCTCTTCACCTCATTAGTGAGGTTGGGAAGCCATACCTCGGAGTGGTGTCGCTTTGCCGACATTGTCATGCTCAAGGCCATCAGGGACAAAAAATGACTACAACTCATCAACATCCGCTTCAGAAGATCCTCGAAAGCCGTATCGCCATCATCGATGGAGCGATGGGCACGACGATCCGAACCTACGGCATGAAGGAAGCCGACATTCGCGGAAAGCGCTTCAAGGATGCGGCAAAGGACCTGTTGAACAACGGTGACCTCTTCTCCCTGACGCAGCCGGAGATGATCTGCGATATCCATCGCCGGTTTCTGGAAGCCGGGGCGGACATCATCGAGACGAATACATTCGGCGCGACCAGCATCACCCAGAGCGAGTTTTTCGTGGAGGATCCGCGGGAGCGCGGCGGCAGGAAGGATCCCGAGTTCTACCAGAAGATCATCGACGATCCCGCACTTGGCAGGCTTGCCTCGGACATCAACGAGCAGTCGGCGCGGCAGTGCCGTGAATGGGCCGATCGTGTGGGGAACGCAACCTCTCGGCAACGATTTGTGGCGGGGGCGATCGGGCCGCTGACCGTGTCCTTTCGAACTCGCCCGATGCGGATGATCCGGGCTTCCGCGTAGTCACCTTCGACCAGGTGAAAACCGCCTACGCTCAGCAGGTGCGCGCGCCTGATTGCCGGCGGTGTCGATCTGCTTCTGGTCGAGACGATCTTCGACTCGCTCAACGCAAAGGCGGCGCTGGTCGCCATTCGTGAGGTGTTCGATCAGGATGGCAAGGAACTGCCGGTGATGATCTCTGCGGCGGTGGGGCGTGGCGGCGAAACCTTGATCTCCGCGCAGACCACGGAGGCGTTCTGGAACGCGGTGCAGCACGTGAACCCGCTGTCGGTGGGTCTCAACTGCTCTCTCGGTCCCGATCTGATGTATCCGTTTCTGAGCGAACTCTCGGAGAAGGCGGACGTAGCCATCTCGTGCTATCCAAATGCCGGTCTGCCAAACCCTCTTTCGGAGACCGGGTTCGACCTGGGGCCGGAGGACATGGCCCGTTATCTGAGCGACTTTGCACGGGCAGGACTGATCAATATTGCCGGCGGCTGCTGTGGCAACACGCCTGAACACATCGCGGCGATAGCGAAGGCACTCGAAGGCAAGCACCCCCGGGAATTGATGGTGGCGGCACGGTGAGCTTGGACACACGCCAGAGCGTGCCCGCAGCCGAGGGCACTGAGACGAGGCCGCTCCGTCTCTCCGGATCACAGCCATTCACTCAGCAGGCCGGTGTCTACATCATGATCGGCGAGCGGACCAATGTGGCTGGTTCGCCCAAGTTCGCGAAGCTGGTCAAGCAAGGCAAATACGAGGAAGCGGTAAGCATTGCCCGGCAGCAAGTCGAGAATGGGGCCAATGTTCTCGACATCTGCATGGACGAGGGCATGATCGACGGCGTCGCGGCGATGACGCGTTACCTGCAGTTGCTGGCGAGTGAACCTGAAGTCGCCAAAGTGCCTTTTATGGTGGACTCCTCGAAATGGGAGGTCATCGAGGCAGGGCTCAAATGCCTGCAGGGCAAGGGAATCGTGAACTCGATTTCGCTGAAAGAGGGCGAAGAAAAGTTTCGCCAGAACGCCGCAACCGTGCTGAAGTATGGCGCGGCTGCAGTGGTGATGGCTTTTGATGAGCAGGGCCAGGCTGCGACTTACGAAGAGAAGATACGTATCTGCGAGCGTGCCTACCGGATACTGGTCGATGAGGTCGGCTTCGCGCCGGAAGACATCATCTTCGATCCGAACATCCTGACCGTGGCCACCGGCATGGAGGAGCATAACAACTACGCGGTTGATTACATCAACGCCACGCGCTGGATCAAGGCAAACCTGCCGCACGCAAAAGTCAGCGGCGGCGTCTCGAATATCTCGTTCAGCTTCCGCGGCAACAATAAGGTGCGCGAGGCAATGCACTCCGCATTCCTTTATCACGCCATTGCCGCGGGCATGGACATGGGCATCGTGAATGCGGGAATGCTGGAGGTGTACGAGGAGATTGAGCCTCAGCTGAAAGTGCTGGTCGAGGATGTGCTGCTCAATCGCCGCCCGGATGCAACCGAGCGGCTGGTGGAGTATGGCGAGACGCTGAAAGGCGAAGGCACGGTAGTGAGTGAAAAGAAGGCCGAGGAATGGCGCAACGGCACAGTTGAAGAGCGTCTTTCTCATGCGCTGGTCAAGGGAATAGACGCGTATATAGAGATCGATGCTGAAGAGGCCCGCGTCAAACTGGGGCGTCCGTTACTCGTCATCGAAGGCCCGTTGATGGACGGGATGAGCGTGGTGGGTGATCTGTTTGGAGCAGGGAAGATGTTCCTGCCCCAGGTAGTCAAATCTGCCCGGGTGATGAAGAAGGCGGTGGCACACCTTACACCGTTTATGGAAGCCGAAAAGGCGTCCATGGCCGCCGCGGGCCACGTGATCAAGGCGCAGGGAAAAATCCTGCTCGCAACGGTGAAGGGTGACGTTCACGACATCGGCAAGAATATCGTCGGCGTGGTTCTTGCCTGCAACAACTTCGAGGTAATCGATCTTGGGGTGATGGTCCCATGCGAAAAGATCCTCGAACGCGCCAAGACGGAGAAGGCCGACGTAATCGGCCTCAGCGGTCTGATCACACCATCTCTCGACGAGATGGTGCATGTGGCTCGCGAGATGGAGCGTCAGGGGTTCAAGTTACCGTTGCTGATCGGTGGGGCAACCACGACCCGTGCGCATACAGCTATCAAGATTGCAACGCACTACAGCGAGCCGGTGGTCCACGTGTTGGATGCCAGCCGGGCGGTCCCTGTCACGACCAGCCTGCTGAGCGATGACGGTAAGGAGGCATTCGTGGCGCAGCATCGCGCCGAGTACGAGGCGGTCCGAAAGACGTACTCCGCCGCGCGTCAAAGCGTCGTCTCGCTGGAGACCGCTCGCGCCAGGCGAACTCCGATTGAGTGGCGTCCCGAAGATCTTCCGAGACCAATATTTACTGGCGTGCGCGTACTAAACAATTTTCCACTGGCGACTCTGCGCGACTTCATTGACTGGACGCCGATCTTCCACGCATGGGGATTAAAGGGTGTTTACCCGCGCATTCTTGAGCACAAGGAACAGGGCGAGCAAGCGCGCCAGATATTCGCTGATGCCAATGCACTCCTGGATCGCATCATTGAGAAGAATCTCATCACGGCGCACGGTATATATGGTCTTTTTCCCGCGAACGCCGTGGGCGACGATGTCGAACTATATACAGACAGCACACGTGGCAAGGTACTCAAACGGTTTCATTTCCTGCGCCAGCAAGCAAACAGGGAAGGCAGTGAGCCGTGCCGGTCGCTCGTTGACTTCATCGCGCCGAAAGAAACAGGGCTGCCCGATCACATAGGTGCTTTCGCGGTGACCAGTGGGATCGGCCAGAAGGAGCTTTGCGACCGGTTCCGCGCCGAGAACGACGACTATAACGCGATTATGGCGGAGGCCATCGCCGATCGCCTGGCGGAGGCTTTCGCCGAATGCCTGCACAAGCGCGTGCGGGATGAATGGGGTTACGGATGTGAAGAAGGCCTGAGCAACGCGGATCTCATTCAGGAAAAATATCGGGGGATCAGGCCGGCCCCAGGCTACCCCGCATGCCCGGATCACACGGAGAAGGGCACGATCTGGCAATTGCTCGATGTGGAAGCAAATACAGGAATCCAGATTACTGAGTCATTTGCGATGTGGCCCGGTTCAAGCGTCAGCGGGCTTTACTTTGCCCATCCGGAATCGCGATATTTCAGCCTTGGCAAGATCGACCGCGATCAGGTGGCCGACTATCACGAGCGCAAGGGAATGAGCATTGCAGAAGTCGAGCGGTGGTTGGGCCCAAATCTGAATTACGATCCCGCGCAATAGCCTTCGCCTCGTTGCTGAGACGGTCTTCTACAGCGGTGAACACTCTCGCATTTACGCAAAGGTCCGTTACGTATTCTGTTCCCATACGCGGAACTGATGTTCATGCAGATGCATATCCACCCGTTTGCCACGGAAGCCCACGCCTTCCATCATCAGGCGTAGACGCTGCTCTTCGGCGGCTTCATGCCGGAGCTTGATCGCGCCGCCTGCTCCCACCACACGATGCCATGGGAGTAGGTCCGGTGGATCGGTTCGCAAGAGCCGTGCCACAGCGCGATGGTATAGCGAATAACCGGCCGCGGCCGCTACCTTGCCATAGGTACTAACCCTGCCGGCTGGGATCGACAATATTATCCGGCGGAATGCCGCATCGCGCAGCTGGTTTGGACTTGCGGCGTCGCGCAGAATCCTACGTTTCACTTGCACGTGTAGCGACGTCGAGGACCCGCTCTTAAACGGGTAGGGTCTAGTCATACTGTTTTCGCCCGGAACATCATGGGCGAGTGCGCGCGACCGCGCCCGGGATTGATCCCAACTGGAGAGTACGGTTAAGCCCCACGTAAGAATACCCGGAAGGACCTGAATGCGTTTGGCAGAGAGTCACGGCCATTTCATTATTGCAATGGTCTAGACTAACCGGCCAAAAATCTCGTCAAGCTGCCTATTTGAAGTTGTGGCTGTCAGGCCATTGAACGAACCTTCCTTCAATTGCTTCGCCGCGGCCAGGGTTGCGCCCCAGGAGACTTGCGCGAGAGCACCCCCTACACTGATCCGTCGCACGCCAAGGTCGGCATATTCAGCGAAGGTGACGCCCGGTCCGACTACCAGAATGTTCACTGGTTTCGGCGCTACCGCTCTTACAAGGGCGACCACATCATCCTTCGTGCTTAAGCCTGACATGCCTACGCCTGGTGCGTAGAGACAGTCAGCACCAGCCTCAGCCAGGGCGACCAGCTTGTCGATCGCAGCGGAGACAGATCCTCCGAGCAGGACGCCTTCGGTACGACCCACCAGGACCACGTCTTCGCCGGTCTTGTCGATCGCAGTGCGTGCAGCACGAATTCGCTCGACAGCGAGAGATGTCTCATAAAGCTTACCCAGATTGCCTATGACCCGGTCTTCAATGGAAAGCCCGGCTACCCCCGCATTGATGGCTAGGGTGACATTCGCCGCGACGTCTTGCGGATCAGAAGCGAAGCCGGACTCGAAATCAGCATTTAATGGCAAATCGACAGCCTTGCTCATAACGGCCAAGTGTTGGAGCACATCGTCTCGCGTTACTGCATAATCCGGTCTCCCGGTGGTCCAGGCGAATCCTGAACTTGTTGTCGCTAGTGCGACAAATCCCAGGTCCTGGAAGATCCTGGCGCTCCCGACATCCCATGGATTCGGAAGAACAAAGCAGCCCTGCTTGTGGAGGGTACGGAATGCGGCGCGCTTTTCAGCGAGAGATTTATGCACGGAAGACTCTCCTATGGAAAACAAATGGTTGCAGATTTAAGAGGGAGATGGCCGATGCTCACGGTGCTAAACTGAGGTTGTGGTGGCCGGGCCCGACGGCCGGAAATCTATCTCCGCGACCGGCGGCGAATTGATGAGGTCATCAGAAGCCTGCGTCCGGCTCCAGAACAGCGTGCGACGACCAGCTTCTAGAGCGGACGAATCCATACTGAAATCCTCTCATCCTTCCAGTGGTAAAACTCGCCGTTTTCGGACATCATCACCTTCTGAGGCGGAATTGTGAATTGCGTCGTTGGAGATCAGCGCTGCATCGAAACAAAAGGTCCGGCCATGGAGGCCGGACCTTTTGTTTTCGATGCAGCGCCTTATGCAAGGCGCTGTCATGAAAGTATTAAAACGCAGCAACGGTCTGGCTTAGGGAGTAGGGCCGTCTTCCTGCGGAACCTCTTTGCCTTCACCAGGGAAGGGCCATTTGCGCTCGAGTGGTTGTGTTTCTTCGCGAACATTCTTGGGAACTTTGTTGACTTTGAGGTTTTCCAGTACGTGCACGCCGAGTTTCCCTGCGCTCGCGAGATCCAGGTCGCCGTCGTGGTCCAGATCGTCGGCGATGAACTGCGTTCCCGCGCTGGCAGTTCCATTCACGGATAGCGCATACCGCGTGAAGACGGGATCTGCTGCACCGTTGGCGACGTTCATCGTCTCCATTGAGCCCTTCGTGGCCTCTGCATTCGATTTGGCGGCGTCGAGCTGGGCTTTGGTGGGCAGCTTGTATGCATATACCACCACGGGGTCGTACGACCCAGGATCTTCGCCGGAGTGGCCCCGATAGCGCTTGCCGGTGATCAGTTCCGGAGTGCCGTCGCCGTCGATGTCCGCAAGCAAGAGTGCATGTGATTGCGAGAAGGACTCATCGATGGCGTGTCGTGTCCACATCGGATGATCGGTAGTGCCCGCCTGCTCGAGCCAGTAGAGACCATAGCCGTGGCCCTGGCCATAGATGAGGTCTAGCTTGCCGTCGTGGTTTACGTCGTAGCCGAGGATGGGGAATCCGGCGTCACCGATATCCCAGTCGCCGTGCCACTTCCACTGATCCTTATCGGCATCGATCTGCTCAAACCACCCATGCGTTGTCAGTACATCAGCCTTGCCATCGCCGTTGATGTCGGCGACACCGATGCCGTGGCCATCCTGCTCGCGGCCACCTAGATGGTGGACACGCGGCTTGTCCTTGCTGAAGTCGACCCACAGGACGCCGGAGCGGTTGTAATGAGCGAGAGCGATATCCGGCTTGCCGTCACCGTTGATGTCTGTGAAGGCCCCCCCCTCCGTGTCGAAGCTGTCGGTGATCTTCTCCGCCTTCCACATGGTGCCGGCTGCGGTTGCCTTGGGTCCGGGGTTGCGATACCACCAGAGGCCGTTGGCGATCCAGCCGGTGGTGACGAGATCGGGCAGGCCATCGTGGTCGACGTCGACGATCCACTCGCCGCAGTCGGAGACGAACTCATTGTGGAAGCCGACGGTGCGGAACTGATGCCGCTTCCAATCGCCACCGTTAGCTCCCGGATTTTCATACCAGTAGGCGCCGCTGAGCAGGTCGGCGAAGCCGTCACCATTCATGTCCAACAAAGAGATGCCCTCGGCGTGATCGTTACCGAGGCGATGGCTGAGAAAAGCAATACGCGGTTCACCGCCCGGCCCGTTGCCGGGATGTTGAAGACGGAACTCGGTGGCATGTGCTGGATCCTGGGCGTGGCCCAGGACCGGGGCGAGGAGAGGCAGAGCAAGCAGTGCGACGAAATGGTGGAGGCGTAGGCGGTTGAATGGAATCGTCATCATGGTCTCCGTTGGGTTAGCTACGCTCAAGCTTCATCGTTTCGGGGTTCCAGTGAGCAATCTCGCCGCGTTCGACGCTGAGATTGCTGAGCAGGGCAGCGCCGGCTGCGCGGAAACCGAATGTCGCGTCTTCGACGACGGGCTTGCGGCTGCGGACGGAGTCAAAGAAGTTGTGGAAATGGTCGTAGCTATCGGAGTACCCCTCGGGCGCAGTGAACTTCTGCACGTTCTCGGGCAGCGCGCCGCTGAAGTGTTTTTCGGGATACTTTTTGCGATATTGATCGATGTACCGCTGCTGCATCGCGTCGGTGAAGGTGGAAACGGTGTAGCCGGGCTCCGTTTCCGGTGGGGTGCGGGCGACGGAGACCGTATTTCCACCGATCGTCATGAGGCCTTCCGAGCCGGTGAAGAGGAAGCCCTCGCTTTCCTCGCCGCCATCGACGAAGTTCACGTGCAGGCTCAGGTTGAAGCCTTCCGGATAGTCGAAAAGGGCAAGCATGACATCGTCAGCATCGCGACCGTCTTTCCAGTAACGAATGGCGCCTGTGGCCATGGCGCGAGTAGGTCCATGCGCTCCAGTGATAAAGTGCGTGCCGCTAAAGAGATGCACGAAAAGGTCCCCAGCCACACCGGAGCCGTACGCCTTCCATTTGCGCCACTGGAAAAAGTGTTCCGCATTCCAGGGGATTTTGGGTGCGGAGCCGAGGAAGCGGGGCCAGTCGCAGGTCTCGGTGGAGGCGTCGAGCGGAATGGAATAGTTCCAGGCGCCGATGGAGGAGTTGCGATCCCAGTACGCGCTGACCATGTTGAGCTTGCCGATGATGCCGGAGGCCAGCAGCTCTTTGGCTTTGGCATAGATGATGGAGCTGACTCGCTGACTGCCGACCTGGATGATGCGGTTGGTGGAGCGAGCCGTCTCGATAATCTCCGGACCATCGGCGTAGAGATGAATCATTGGTTTCTCGAGATAGACGTCCTTGCCCGCCTTCATCGCATCGACGGCAGCCGTTTTGTGCCAATGGTCGGGGGTCGCGATCAGAACGGCGTCCACGTCTTTGCGTGCAAGAATCTCGCGGTAATCACGGGTGGTGAAGACATCCGGCCCCCAGAGTTCTTTGCAGTGGGCCAGACGGCCGTCATAGCAGTCGGCGGCGGCGACAAGCTTAACCCCAGGGACCTGCACTGCGATGGCCGTGTCATGCTGCCCCTGAATACCTGCGCCGATGAGAGCGAGTTGGATGGTGTCATTCGGAGATCGCGTTGACGAGGATTGCGCATGTAGAGGTTTCAAATGTGTAGCGGTAGCAGTAGCGGCTAAGGCAGCGGCCTGGATGAACTTTCTGCGGTCGAGCATCGTCAAGCGTGTCTCACTTTCCCCATTGAGTTGGCGTTTCGGACGAGCGAGCGCCGACGGTCAGAACATTCCATCCGCCAAGCGCACAGCAGCCGAAGCCGAAACAGTAACCACAATACGCCCACCCGCTCCCCAGACCAACCGACGCACAAGCGGGTGGCAAAATCGCCGCTTTAGCCGCACAAAAGCCCCCGTCCCGTCCGGGCGTTGAGCTATAGCCGAGAGGCCTACATGCCTTAATCTCTAAGGTTATGGATGACCAAAAAGACCCAATTCGTGTCGGGCTGATCGGTTATGGGTACGCAGGAAAGACGTTCCACGCGCCGTTAATCCGCTCCGTGCCGGGATTACTGATTAGCCACGTTGGGTCGACGAAGCCTGATGCTGTAGGGGCGGATTTGCCGGGATCCACCGTGGGAAGCGCTGAAGATATAGCGACGCACCCCGAGGTTGACCTGGTGGTCATCGCAAGTCCGAATGAAAGCCATTTTCCGCTGGCTGCCGCCGCATTACGCGCGGGGAAGCACGTTGTCGTCGATAAACCGTTCACGGTGACGCTGGAGCAGGCACGCGCTCTCCGGGGCATCGCGCAGCAACATCGCAGGCTACTCTCTGTCTTTCACAATCGCCGGTGGGATAGTGAGATCCTGGCGACGAAGGCGATACTCAACTCAGGATTGCTCGGCGAGGTGTCGCATTACGAGTGCCATATGGATAGGTTTCGGCCGGTGGTCCGAAAAAGGTGGCGCGAAGACCCGGGACCGGGAGCCGGCCTCTGGTTCGATCTCGGGCCACACATGATCGATCAGGCTCTCTACCTCTTTGGGTTGCCGACTTTTGTGAACGCCACCTTTGGCATACTCCGCGAAGGCGGAAAGACCGACGATTGGGCCCACGTTCAGCTCATTTACAAGCGGGAGGGGGCGGATTGCCTGCGGGTCATCCTTCACTCTTCTCTGCTCGTCTCAGGTGGAGTCCCCCGATCGGCACTGCATGGCACACGGGCCAGTTGGGTGAAATTCGGTGCTGACGTGCAAGAGCCGCAGCTCGTCTCCGGCATGCTCCCCGGCGATCGAGCATTTGGAGTCGATCCGCAACCTGGCGTTGTTATAAACGGCGAGACCGGTTCACGGACAGAGATTGCTGCGCCTAAAGGCAATCAGAGGATGTATTACCTCGATATCCGCGACGCAATCAAGAACCAGCAACCATCAACCATTACTGTTAAAGACGCAGTAGCCGTCATGGCTGTCCTTGAGACATCGTTCCAATCGGGTGCGGAGGGACGCGTTCTGCCATTGCCACTCACTCAAGAGGAATTCGCCGAATGGAACAGGCCTGGTAGTCACTACGACAAATGACCTATGCAGGCGCAAGATTCTACGCAAAATAGACAAATCAACCAGGTATAGACTGCGTCCACGGCCCTTATCCTCTGAATGAGGGCTGCGTCAGTCATTCAGGGGAAATTTATGTCGGCCAATGAGACAGTGCCCATTCCCCAGACAAGTGGCGCGGCTCGGCTTCGCCGAAATGAGCTTTCCCTGAGCCACATCGTGGCGTCTACTCTCGCCAGCATCGCACCGGCGATGAGTTTCTTCTTTGGCTTCGCAATGATTGTGCAGGGAGCCGGACTAGCAGCACCATTGACCATTCTTACCGCGATGGTCGTGATTCTGTTCCTGACCAATACAATCGCCGAATTTTCCCGCTTCACGCCATCCGCTGGATCGTTCGTTACCTTTACCGGGAAGGCGTTTGGCGCTTCTGTAGGCGCTGCTGTTTCGGTGTTCATCACCTTCGGTTACATCGTCGCCGCGTCAACGATCGTCTCGATCGCCGGTGTTTGGGTATCTGAGACCCTGCAGACCTTTCTTGGCCTATCCATCCACTGGGCAGTTCTTACCGTGCTTATCGCGGTTGCCGCAGGATGGCTGGTCATGCGCGGCGTTCAACTCTCAACATTCTGGTCCGGCGTCTTCTTTTATTTCGAGGCCGGGCTCTTGGTCTTGGGTAGCATTCTCATGCTAGTCAGGCATCCCCATTTTTTGACGTTCGCTCCCTTCAATCCTTCAAAGCTGGCGGGTGGGCTCGCAGGACTAGGAACCGGCTTTCCACTCGCTGTGTATCTCTTCATCGGCTGGGAGAACTCTGCATCTCTCGCAGAAGAGACAGAGAACCCAAGACGAAATATCCCGCTTGCGTTGATTACCGGCACGCTGGCGATTGGCGTCTTCTATGTTTTCCTCGCGTATGCGACCGCCGTCGGATTCAAAATGGACGCGCACGCCCTGGGCGCCTCGCGGCTCCCCTTCATCGATGGTCTGAAAGCTTCCGCACCTGCCCTCTTGATCGTTGCGTATATTGCCGGTGTCACAAGCATTCTTGGCTCTTTAATAGGTTTGGTGAACTCTCAGGCGCGCATTCTCTTCAACTCGGGCCGGGAAGGTCTTCTGCCGGAATTCCTCGGCAAGATTCACCCACGACACCAGACGCCACACTGGGCGATGTGGGTATTTCTCATCATTGCGGTGGTGCTGATTCTAGGGTTTAGCTTGCTTGGCGGAATCGCACCGCTGAACTATTTCGCGTTTGCCGGCACGCTTGGCACTATCCCTATAATTCTTACGTACATGCTCACGAATCTCGCGCTTCCGGTCTATGTGCTCCGATATCATCGCAGCGAGCTGGATATTCTTCGCCATATCCTGCTGCCGATCGCCGGTACGCTGATTATGTTGTTTCCGTTATGGGGTCTTATCCAGCCAGGCCAATCATGGCCTTTCAATGCGTTCCCATGGATTGCGCTTGGGGTCCTTCTTTTATCCGTAATCTACGGTGTAGTGATCGCGCGATTGTCACCTGGCCTGGCGGATCGCATCGGCGCGTATGTGGCGGATCAGTAAATTTGCGTTATAGCTGTTGAGGAGGTAGCTGCCATGAAGCCAATTCTTTTTCGCGGTGCCAGTGTATGGGATGGGAGTGGTGCTGCTGCGTTTCCAGCCGATGTGCTTGTCGAAGGCACTCGCATCAAAGCCATCGCCCGCGCACCGGAAAAGCTCGCCACCGACGGCGTCATCGTGATCGAAGCGCGCGGCAGAACGCTGATGCCTGGTCTCGTGGAGGGACATGCGCACATCTCGTTCGGCGGGGCGGTCAACGATTCTGACCTCGGCAATATTCCTCCCGAAGAGCATGTTCTGCTCACCATGCGCAATGCGAAGACGTTGCTCGATCACGGCTTTACCAGCGCCTATAGCGCTGCCACCTCGAAACTACGACTCGATGTGGTCATTCGCAATGAGGTGAATGCGGGCCGGCTCCCCGGACCGCGCATCCGCGCAGCGAGTCCGGAGATCACCGTCACTGGCGGACTTGGCGATGAACGCAAAGCGCATATGTATTACGAGAGCTTCGGCATGATCGCCGATGGCAAAGAGGAGCTTGTCAAGGCTATCCGTCTTTGCTGCCGCGAAGGCGTCGACAACATCAAAGTCAACATCTCCGGAGACGACCTCAGTCCGGCGGCCCACGGCGGCCTCACCGTGATGCGGGAGGAAGAAGTGCAGACGGCGGTGAGCGTCGCCCGCGACTTCGGTAAGAAGGTGAACTGTCATGCGCGAGCGGCCGAGGCCGTGAAGCGGGCCGTTCGGTGCGGCGTTGACGTCATCTATCATTGCGAATCCGCAGACGAGGAAGCGATCGACATGCTCGAGTCCGCGAAGGAGCGCATCTTCGTCGGTCCAGCGATCGGCATCATCTACGGCACTCTCTACGAGGGAGAGCCGTTCGGCTTCCATCGTGATTCAGATCTGGGTCGCACGATGCAGCGCGTCATCGATACCACAGCCGCCGTGTACACAGAATTGCGCAAACGCGGCGTTCGCATACTTATTGGCGGAGACTACGGCTTTGCTCAGACGCCGCAAGGCGATAACGCACGCGACCTCAAGCATTTCGTCAATCTGCTTGGCTTTTCGCCCAACGAAGCGCTGCAGTGCGGTACACGCATCGGCGGGCAGGTAATGGGCTTGGGAAATGAGCTTGGTCAAGTCAGGGAAGGCTATATTGCCGACCTCCTTCTGGTCGACGGCGATCCACTGGAAGATCTTGACCTCGTCGTGCATGAGAAGAACCTGCACGTCATCATGAAGGAAGGCTCGCTCTACAAGGATTGTTCCGCAACAGCAGCCCTTGAGCATACAGTGCCGCCTGATAAGGCCAGCGCAACGTCCGCGCCAAAGGTCCGAATTGGTGACGATTCCCTCATAGAGGTTTGACGCATGCCAGATCATCTCTATTCGCACTACGGGAGTGATCTCTCGTCTGCTTTTCTTTGCCTTCAAACACCGCATAGACCGCCGGCAGAAGCAGGAGCGTGAGTGCAGTGGAGCTGACCAGGCCGCCAATCACCACGATTGCCAACGGTCGCTGGATCTCCGAGCCGGGACCTTGTGCGAAGAGAAATGGGACCAGACCCAATCCTGCGACCGCGGCTGTCATCATTACCGGCCTAAACCGCAATCTGGCACCTTCCCTAATGGCTTCCGTTTGTGATTTTCCTTCCTGTCGAAGTTTTCTAATGTAGGAGACCAAGACCACCCCATTTAGCACCGCGATGCCCCACAGAGCGATGAATCCTACAGATGCGGGCACGGAGAGATACTCTCCCGACAGAAATAGTCCGAGAATGCCGCCGATGGAAGCAAGTGGAAGGACAGTAATGATGAGCGCCGCAAAACGCACGGAATGAAACAGGACGAAGAGTAGGAAGAAGATGGCCGCGATGGTGATCGGTACGATGATCATGAGGTGATGCAGGGCCCGTTCCATATTGTGAAACTGACCACCCCACTCAATGTAATAACCGGCCGGAAGCGGCACCCGACGTTCAACCTTTTCTTGCAGTTCCTTCACATATCCGCCTAGATCCCTGTCCTGAACATTGATGCCCACCACAATTCTTCGCCTGCCCATGCTGCGATTGATGAGGGCCGGTCCCTCCACGACCTTGACGCTGGCCAGGTCTTTGAGCGGCAGGCGAGGACCATCGGGAGAACTGATTTGCAATTCGCGGATGTCTTCGACACTGTCGCGGAGGTTCTGTGGAAGGCGAACTACGGCTGAAAAACGCCGCTCTCCTTCATAGATATCGGTGGCGGCTTTGCCGGCGATTGCGGTTTCAATCACATCATTGACATCGGATGCGTTAAGACCATAGCGGGCGATCGCATTCCGATCGATATTGATCGTAAGGTATTGCTGCCCTCCGACTCGATCGACACGAGTGTCTTGTGTTCCCTGGATGCCTGTGGCCACCTTTGCAATGTCGTTGGCCTTCTCGACAAGCAGATCTAGATCGTCTCCATAAAGCATGACGGCCACATCGGCACGCACGCCCGAAACCATTTCGTCCACGCGGTCGCTGATAGGCTGCGACATAACCAGGTTGATCCCTGGAAGGGCGGCCAACCGTTTACGGATCTGCTCGGCGATACCTTCCTGTGTCATGCCATGAGGCCGTTCATCAAAGGGCGTTAATGATGCAAGGACGTCGGCCTCGTTGGGGCCAGCCGGATCAGCGGGCGATTCGCCTCGTCCCAGGCGTGAGACCACATTTTGTACTCCCGGAACCTGCAGCATGAGGCGCTGCATCTCCTTCTCCATCTTCAGAGACTCGTCAAGCGAGATGTTTGGAACGCGGTCGGCATTGGGGGAAAGAGTGCCTTCCTGCATCTCCGGGATGAAAGAGGTGCCCAGAAAGGGAAAGAGCGCTAGGGAGCCGCAGAAGATGAGTACGACGCCCAGCACAGTGAACTTCCGATGACCCATCGCCCACTGCAGCATACGGGTGTAAGGACGACGTAAAAAGCGTACGAGCCAGGTGTCCTCCTCGGACCCGCCTTTCAGCAAGTATGAGGAGAGTACGGGGGACAATGTCAGGGAGAGGATGAGTGAAATTCCCAGCGCGATTGCGATGGTGTAAGCGAGTGGTGCAAACAGTTTGCCTTCCATCCCCTCCAGCGTCATTAGAGGAAGGAAGACAAGGATGATGATCGCAACGCCGAAGAGCGTGGGCGTGGCGACTTCCTGTACGGCTGAAAGGACGACATGCAGCCTGGCGAACGTATCTTCGGGTTGATGCTCATGTCGAGCATGGCTCAGCCTGGAGAAGATGTTCTCGACCACCACCACAGAACCATCGACCATAAGGCCAATGGCAATCGCAAGACCGCCAAGCGACATAAGGTTGGCCGATAGGCCGAAGTGGTTCATGACGAGAAATGTAAGCAGCGGTGTCAAAAGAAGATTGGCGCTGACAATAAGGCTGGAGCGAAGGTCGCCAAGGAATAGATACAGAACAACAATGACAAAAACGACGCCTTCGGCAAGCACTTCCGTTACTGTGTGACGATAATAACAAGAATAAAATTTACAAAAGACTATCTCTTAGATTCCAACTAAACAGATATGAATAATACTGTTTTTCATAACGAATAAGGGGGGATTTAAATTTAAATTTACACTTAATATTGTTACTGGATGTATGGTAGAATGTAAATTATCATGTATTTAGAAAATCCTTATAGGCTTATTTGAGTATGATTAATGATTAATAATTGATTGATACTAATATGTTTGATTTAATTGTAATAGGAACAGGGACAGCAGGATCCACTGTAGCAGCAGAATGTCGTTCAAAAGAATGGAAAGTTGCCATTATAGATTCACTACCTTTTGGTGGCACATGTGTTTTACGCGGATGTGAACCGAAAAAAGTACTTGTTGAGGCAGCCAAAACCATTGATTCAACTCAAAAACACAAAGATAAAGGCATAAGCGATTCAGGTGAAATTCATATAAAATGGTGTAATTTGATAAATTTTTAAAAGAACTTTTACCGATTCTTTTCCAAAGCAGAGAGAAGACAGTTAAAATAAGCCCGGGATTGTTCCATTCCATGGACATGCCAAATTTATTGGTCCAGATACAATTAAAGTTGAATATGATGGCGGTTCTGATTATAGCATTCTAAAGGGTAAACATATTTTAATAGCAACAGGATCAAAACCGGCTAATTTGAATATTCCTGGAGAAGAAAGTGTTATTACAAGCGATCAGTTTTTGGAGTTTGAAAGTGATCATCTACCTGATAATATTGTATTTATTGGTGTCGGATATATATCATTTGATTTTGCACATATTGCTGTGCGGGCAGGTTCAAAAAATTTCACAATTTTACATCGTGGTAAACAACCTCTAGAACACTTTGATTCAGATCGTAATAATTACTAGTGCAAAAGAGTCAGATATTGGTATCGATATAAGGTTGCAAACAACAGTTAAAGGAATCGACAAGTCACAATCATCAGATTCCTCTGTTGAGGATAATAAACTGGTTGTTCATTTTTCTAGTATTTCTGATTCTCCTGAAGATAACAAATCAATAACAACAGCCAAAGCTGATATGGTGGTACATGGAGCCGGTAGAGTGCCTAATATAGAAGGACTTGATCTGATGAAAGGTGAAATAGAACATAATACAAGGGGTATAAAGGTGAATGAATATCTTCAAAGTATTTCAAATCCTATCATATATGCAGCAGGCGATGTTACATCAGCTCCAGTTTATACCAATTAGCACATGTTATCGAACCTCCCTTAATAGATAGTTTCTCATATTAAGATTGAATCGTTTTGTTCTAAAATATTTGGATGCCTTATTCTTCAAATCTGCAAATGATGCATAATACTTTAGAACAAGCAGATCTCGTTTGGCCATATTCCATATCTCTTCCATTACCATAAACTCCGGTGATGCAGTTGGAAGATATACAGGGATTAGAGTATCCTTGTTCTCTTCAAAATATTTGATAACCTTCTTGCAGGTATAATGAGGAGATGCCTTATCCATGAACAAATAACATTTTTGAAATTTAGCATGTATTTTCTTGAGATAATCAAGAAAGGTAGTACCATTGAATTTATCGTACTGTCTGAATATCTGATTTCCTTCCATGTTTACCGCTCCAAAAACACATGAACGTTGGTGCGAGCCTGTTACTCTGACTATGGGTCTTTTATTCTCATCAATCCAAACGCGTCTTACAAGAGAATCATAAAAGAAAAATGATTCATCCAATGATACTATCGTAAATCCGAAGTCTTCTTGTTCTTGTTCTTGAGTATGCTTATCCACAAGTATCTGGGTGACCTTTTTTTGAAATCCTCTTTTTCCTCTAGAGATGCAGTCTTAACATGTACTTTTCTTGGTACCTTCTGCTTAAAGCCCCATCTACGAAGAATACGGTATATGTGAGTATAATGATATTTGATACCACTTTTCTTTATGATTGATTCTTCTACCTGTTTTGTGGTCCAACCTTGTGTTGCTTTCTTTTAGTTCTTTCTTAATCTGATACACGACCTCTTCTGATATCTCAGATGGTCTTCCGCTTTTCTGTCTAGTTTTTAATCCTTCTATACCTTCTTTATCATATCTCTTTAACCATTCAACCCCAAGATTTACTTCTGTGCAAATCTTGGCTACCTGAGCAGATATCTTGCCTTGATAAACTACGTTAAGAACAAGGAAGCATCCTTTCCTTTGTCTTTACATCCTGTTCGTATCTGTATATCTTTTCAAACGATTCTCTATTGACAAGAGTCAAATGAATATGACGAATAATGGATTAACTTAGCTGAGGCATGGTCATAATTCAAATTATCTTTTGATACATGATATAAGAGCTTAAAGCTAACCTATGGAATGTTATTTTGAGAACAACTGTTCCAAAGATTAGCTCTTGAGATTAAATGAATTCATACTCTTTAACATTCTGTATCTGATAGGTTGTATACAATGGCCTACTTCACCATCAAGAAAACTGGGTAGACCGTATGTATATT
>CAVVSP010000025.1:0-110433 GCA_963750845.1 uncultured Acidobacteriaceae bacterium | reverse complement strand
GAGCGTGGTCCCGCGGCCCGCGGGCGCCATGCCCGAAGCGCCGGCCGGCTTCAAGGTAGAGCTCTACTCCTCCGATCTGAAAAACCCGCGCCTCGTCCGCACCGCGCCTAACGGCGACCTCTTTGTCGTCGAAAGCGAGCCGGATCGCAGCGGCGACAGCGGCACCGTCAAGGTCTTCCGCGGCGTCGATGCGAGCGGCAAGCCGAAGCAGGTCTCCACCTTCGCCACCGGACTGAAGCAGCCTTTCGGCCTCGCCTTTTATCCGCTCGGCCCGAACCCGAAGTGGGTCTACATCGGCAATACCGATTCGGTGGTGAAGTTTCCCTACAAGAACGGCGACATGAAGGCGAGCGGGCCATCGCAGGTAGTGGTCGCGTCGCTGCCCGGCGGCGGACGCCTGCGCGGCGGCGGCCACTGGACGCGCGATGTCGTCTTCTCGAAGGACGGCAAGCGCATGTTGGTCTCCGTCGGCTCGCACTCGAACGTCGACGACCCGGACACCACGCCGGCAGAGTTCCATCGCGCCGACGTGCTCGAGTACACGCCCGAGGGCAAGTTCGTGAAGGTCTACGCCTCCGGCATCCGCAACTGCGTGGGCGAGGCGATCAACCCCACCACCGGGCAGCTCTGGTGCTCGGTCAACGAGCGCGACGGCCTGGGCGACAACCTGGTGCCCGACTACATCACGCACGTCGAGGAAGGCGGCTTCTACGGCTGGCCCTGGTACTACATGGGCAATCACCAGGACCCGCGGCACAAGGGCAAGCATCCCGAGCTGGCGAGCAAGGTGATCGTTCCGGATGTCCTGCTGCAGCCGCACTTCGCATCGCTGGAAATGACCTTCGACGAGGGCAAGCAGTTCCCTGCCTCCTACAAAGGCTGGGCCTTCGCGGCGGAGCATGGCTCGTGGAACAAGTCCAAGCGTGCCGGCTATGAAGTCATCGCCGTGCCGGTCGAGAACGGCAAGGCCACCGGCGCCTACCAGGACTTCCTGACCGGCTTCGTCACGCCGGACGGCAATGTCTGGGGCCGGCCGGTGGGCGTGACCTTCGCGAACGACGGCTCGCTATTCGTCACCGACGATGGATCGAATTCGCTCTGGCACGTCACCTACACCGGCACCAAACAGGTGGCGAAGAACTAACGTAGCGACTCACCACTGGACTCACGAAACGCCCGGCTCCGGCCGGGCGTTTTCCTTGCTTCCGGCTTATTTTCGCTCTGAGGCTTGACGTTAATCACTTACTTATATAAGTTATTACTTATGACAGGCACGACCCTTCGTTCTCGATGCCGCCTTCTCCGCGATGGCCGACCCGACGCGGCGAGCGATCCTCAGCCGTCTTGCCAAAGGAGAGGCCACTGTTGCGGAGTTGGCGGAGCCGTTCGACATCTCTCAGCCGGCAGTCTCGCAACATCTCAAGGTGCTCGAAGACGCGGGACTCGTCGCCCATCGCATCCAGGGCACGAAGAGGCCGCGCCGGCTGGAGAAGGCAGGGATTCAGGCCATCGATCTGTGGCTCGCCCGCCTGCGCGAGTCTCTCGAAAGAAATTACGACCGGCTGGATGAAGTTCTGGCCGCCATGAAACCAGACAGAAAGGAAGCAAAGCGATGAACAACACGATGAGCAAACTGACATTGCAAACCGAAGGCGATACACATGTGGTGGTCACCAGGCGTTTTGCTGCGCCTCCGCAAGCCGTCTACCGCGCGCACACCGATCCGACGCTGTTACAGAAGTGGCTGCTCGGTCCCGAAGGCTGGACGATGCCCGTCTGCATCAACGAGGCGAGACCTGGCGGAGCCATCCGTTACGAATGGACCAACGGGAAGGGCGGCGGATTCTATCTCACTGGCGAGTATCTCGAGCTCGAACCCAACCGCCGCATCGTGCACGTCGAGCGCATGCATCTGCCCGATCCCACTCCGGATAACCATGTGGAAACGACGCTTCGATGCGGATGGCGCAGGCACGCTGATGACCATGCGCATGACCCTTCCCGATGCCCAGACTCGCGCGGCGATGCTCGCGACAGGCATGGAGCAGGGAATGGAAGCAAGCTACGTGCAAGGCTGGAGGAATTGCTCTAGCACGAAGACGCGGGGCAGCGGTAGCCATGACGGCTTCGCTACCGCTGGCTCTTGCGTCCCTCGGCCACATCCTTGTTGAAACTCGCTGAGCCGCCGCGCGGCACGCTCAGGGATTGCCACTTCGTTGACTGCAGATGCTTCGCCAGAAATACGATCTGCCCGACGTGATAGCTGTAGTGCGCGATCTGCCGGTTGATAGCCTGCAGGATGGAGTGGCGCTCGCCGCGGATGAATGTATCGCGCGCCAGATCCGCATCCGTCAGCGGTGCGAGCGCGGCGAACATGCAGGCCCAGCCGGCATCCCACATGGCCATCAACTCAGCGCGCGTTGCCGGAGGCGCTTCAAACTCCGTGTCGCGGTTGCGGTCCGGCTTCTCGCCATCGGCCTCCGGAAACCCCGTCCAACGCGAGCGCATGTTCCCCGCCATGTGCTTCACGATCAGCGCGATCGAGTTCATCTCCGGATCGAGCGTGGCGGTCAGATCGGCATCGGAGACCTGTGCCATCGCGCCTCGCCGAGCCGCTTGTAATGGGCAAACAGTGGATGCGCGTCCTCTAGATAACTGGTTGTGAATTGGTGAGCCATGCAAGAGGATGTACCATGCCGCACATGCGCAAGGCCACCCTCTTCACCCTTCTTTCTGCCTTTCTTTTCACCGTCCACGCCATCGCGCAAGCATCGCTGCAGTCAGCAGCCACAGCTGCAGCAGGAGGTAGACCAGATCGCCGCGCAGCATCACGGCCAGGTCGCGGTCTACGCCAAAGACCTGAAGACCGGCCAGACCGTCGCGCTCAAGGCCGACGAGCCGGTGCAGACGGCGAGCGTCATCAAGCTCGCGCTTCTCTACGAGGCGATGGAGCAGATCCGCGCACGGCAAGCGGCACTGGGACGATAAAGTGACGCTGACCAAGGACAACCAGACCGATGGCTCCGGCGTGCTCGGCTTCTTCGATGCGCCAACGACGCTGACGCTGAAAGACATCCTCTCCATGATGGTGATCACCAGCGACAACACCGCGACCAATGTGGCCATCGACACCATCGGCCTCGATGCCGTGAACGCCGAGATGGGCAAGCTCGGCCTCAAGAACACCTGGCTTTATAAAAAGATCGGCAAGCCCGCCGACCGGTCCCATGCCCGCCGGATCAGAAGAAATTCGGCCTGGGCAAAACCACGGCGCAGGAGATGGCGACGCTGATGCAGCGCATCGTGACCTGCCACCTTGGCGATGGCGACGCGCCGCCGACAGAAGCCGACCGCGCCATCTGCGGCGTCACCCTGCACATGCTGCGCTCGCAGTTCTACCGCGACGGCGTGCCCCGCTACCTGGAGCCGGTGGACACCTCGGAGGAAGGCTCGGCCATCGCCAACAAGACCGGCGCGCTCGAACGAAGTGCGCAACGACGTCGATGCCATCGCGACGAAGAACGGACTCGTGATCCTCTCCATTTTCACCTGGGACAACAAGGACCAGAGCTGGACCGACGACAACGAGGCCTACCTGACGACGGCGAAGATCGCGAAGGCGATCGTAAATACCTGGTCCCCGGATGGACTGGATGTGAAAGCATTCGAGCTGCCTGGCAAGTGATCGATCCAAGACCTGATTATCAAGCTACGTGCCAGAACGCGGAATGATTCGTAACTAAGGTAAATCCGTAGCCCCCGGTGTAATACGATCGCCTAGATCTCGCGTTCTGTCGCTTATGTTGAACTCTGTCGGGCCCTTGGCGTTTGGAGGGTATTTCCATGAGGTCATGGACGCCGCCTGATAAACGGTTGCAGGGTCGTCAACCCTGGGAGTTCAACTCTCCTGCCCTCCGCGGTACTGCAGCCTGAAGTAACCACCGAGCGGCCAATTATTTCTTGCAACCCACCGGTTGTTTGGTATATCTGATCAGTATCAGGCGGCGTCCAGAACACCGGACCTTTACATGGGAATATGCAGCCCCGGGATGACACCCGGGGCTTTCCCTTTAGTGTGACCATCCCTCACTACCTCCACGGGCCTATCCGGTTGCGCGTTATACAAATCCTCAACGCGTTCCAGCGTATCGATCTCCTCCACCGGCTTGTCGTCGCGAATGCGCATGATGCGCGGAAAGCGCATCGCGAAGCCGCTGGCATGGCGCTCGGAGCGCATCAGGTTGTTGAACGCCACTTCGAGAATGACCGTCGGCTCCACCGTGCGCCAGCCGCCGAAGTCCTCGATGCGTGTGCTCGTGAAAATACTGCGAGAGCCGCGCGATCTCCGCATCGGTCAGTCCGGAGTACGCCTTGCCGACATTCTTCAGCGTGTCGCCGTCGCGCACCGCGAAGGTGTAGTCGCTCAGCACGCCGGCGCGCTTCCCGTGGCCGTACTCGGCCGAGTGACGACCACATCGAGCGTCGCCAGCTCGCGCTTCAGCTTGAGCCATGCCAGTCCGCGCCGCCCCGGCTGATAGAGGCTGGCCGCCGCCTTCAGCATCACGCCTTCGTTGCCGCGCGCCCGCGCATCGACGTATGCCTGCTCCAGTTGCTCCGCGCTCGACAGCCGCTCGACAGACGCGAGCACAAGCCGCGCGAATGCGCTTGCACTGCGATTCCGGCGCAGCCTCAGGCTCAGTGAACAGAGTGTCCCCTGATTGCCCGGCGCATCCGTCTTCGCCGGCGTGCTGCTCACGACGGTATGCGCCGCCTGCTGCGCGAAGACTTCTTCGAGCATCGCGCGCCGCACGGCGAGCGGCTCTTCCAGCAGCAACGCGTCGCTCGCGATACAGCAGATCGAACGCCATGAAGACCACCGGCGTCTGCTCGCGCATCGCCGCCGTCACCCGCTTGCGGCCGATGCGGTTCTGCAACGACGAAAACGGCAATGCCCTTTGCTCTGTCGCCGCAGGATCGGTATTCCACGCCAGAATCTCTCCATCCAGTATCAGCGGCTCCGTGACCTTCGCGAATGCCTCCGTAAGCTCCGGAAAGCTATGCGTCATGTCATCGCGCGAGCGCGAAAACAGCGCGACACGACCGGGCTGCGATGGATCGCCGCAATGTAGCTGGCAGCGGATGCCGTCAAACTTGTCCTGTACGTGCGCCTGCGTTAGCACAGGCTATATGCTGTCATCCTAGCGGAGTGCTCTAGTGCCTGAGCCTGCGAAAGCCTGCTTTCGCTCGCGCCGTCGACTCTCTGGTGTCCGCTGCATGGCACCGCGCCGCCTCGCCCTTCCGCTCCGCGCGAACCTCTTCCGCAAATCGCGCCATCGCCTCCTCCACCGAATCGACCGGGCTCGCCAGCATAAAGCCGAGCGGATGAAAGAGCCGCATGCGCGCCTCATCCAGCCGGTCCGCATCGGCCAGCCGCACCACTTCGCTCAGTCGCCCAGCAGCATCACGGCGCGGCGCACCGCTGTCAGGTCACGCTCGGTCGCCACGGCGATCGCCTCCTCCACCTGCGCCTGCTTCACGCCGATGCGCATGTCGCTCAGCATCAGCTTGATGAGGTACTTCGCCTCCAGCGGCGTCGCGCGCGCGAGCAGATCGCGCAGCAGCGTCTGCCTGCCGGGCGCGTGCTCCGTTCTGCGCCGCGTAGCGGCCATCTCCGCGAAGCTTTCCGCCGCGTCTTCGATGGTGAGCGTCGCCGCGACCGCTTCCCGATCTGCCGCGAGCAGATCGAAAGCCGCCGCGCCCATATCGCCATGCTTGCGATAGGCCTCGTGCATCGCGGCATCGCTCGCGCGCGTCAGCTCCTTCACCACCTGCCACAGGCTCGCGCCGCCCACATTGAGCTGGCGCCGGTCAGCCTCCGCAAATGGCGTGCCGGAGAGATACAGCGCCGCCTACGCAGCCGCCCCACCGGCAGCTCGCGCAGATAGTCCGCCATCCAGGCGCGCTTCTCCAGCTTCTTCGTCGTCCCGGCCAGCCGCTCGCACAGCTCCGCCCATGGTCCAAGTTCCGTCATGTCATCAGATCTTCTCCGGAGCAGCAGACGGCTGCATACCGTTGTAGATGCATCCAGCGCCCGTCCGCGATACTCTAATAGCAGCGATGTTGCGCCTCATCCATTTCCCGGGCACTCTCCTCTAGCGGCTCCCGCCGCCATCGCCCCGCCTGCGCCCTCGCTGATCCCAAGTTTGAAACCGATATGCCGGCCTCATGGCCGAGCCGAGGAGTCCCGATGTTTGAACGCCTGGAACAAATTGCCGCCCGCTACGAAGAGCTGGGCCGCGAGATGGCCTCTGACGAGGTCGTCAACGATCACGAGAGCTATCAGAAGGTCGCCAAGCAGCACCGCGACCTGGAGCCGATCGTCGATAACTTCCGCGACTATCAGCGGATCAAGCACGGCATCGCCGATGCGCAAGGCCATGCTGGCCGAGACCGACCCGGACATTCGCGCCATGGCGCAGGATGAGCTGACGCAGCTCGAAGAGCGGCTGCCGAAGATCGAAGAAGACCTGAAGCTGCTGCTGCTGCCCAAGGATCCCAACGACGAGAAGAACGTCATCCTGGAAATCCGCGCCGGCACCGGCGGCGACGAGGCCTCGCTGTTCGCCGCGGAGGTCTTCCGCATGTACTCGCGCTTTGCCGAGCAGCATCGCTGGAAGGTCGAAGTCCTGTCGTCAGTCCGAGTCCGGCATCGGCGGCCTGAAGGAAGTCATCGCCATCATCGAAGGCGACCGCGTCTACTCGCAGCTGAAGTACGAATCGCGGCGTGCATCGCGTGCAGCGCGTGCCCGCAACCGAGACGCAGGGCCGCATCCACACCTCGGCGATCACCGTCGCGGTGCTGCCGGAAGCCGAAGACGTGGACATCAAGATCGAGGCCAAGGACCTGCGCATCGATACGTTCTGCTCCTCCGGCCCGGGCGGCCAGTCGGTGAACACGACCTACTCCGCCGTGCGCATCACGCACCTTCCCACCGGCACGGTGGTCAGCTGCCAGGATGAGAAGTCGCAGATCAAGAACCGCGAGAAGGGGATGCGGGTGCTGCGCGCGCGGCTCTACGAAGTGGAGCAGGAGAAGCAGCAGGCCGCGCTGGCGACAGGAGCGCAAGTAGCAGGTGGGCTCCGGCGATCGCAGCGAGAAGATCCGCACCTACAACTTTCCGCAGAACCGGCTCACCGATCACCGCATCGGGCTGACGATGCACCAGCTCGCCGAGATCATGGAGGGCAGGCTGCAGCCGGTGATCGACGCGGTGATCGCACACTTCAAGGCCGAGCGGCTGAAGGCGGAGACCGCGAACATCGCCTGATACGCTAGCGACTGCGATGCCCTGGCAGCCGAATCTTGCCACTCACCATCAGTCTCGAGGCCTCGCAACACTGTTCACGCTCGCCGCCCGCACAGCCCAGACCACGCCAGCGCCGTTGTCGTACGACTGTTACCGCACCGAGACGCCCATCCGCATCGACGGCAAGCTCGACGACCCCGCGTGGCAGAAGGCGCCGTGGACCGCCGACTTCGTCGACATCGAAGGCGCCGCCAAACCCACGCCGCGCTTCCGCACCCGCGCGAAGATGCTGTGGGACGACAACTACCTCTACATCGCCGCCGAGCTCGAAGAGCCACACGTCACGGCCACGCTGACGAAGCACGACTCCGTCATCTTCCACGACAACGACTTCGAGGTCTTCCTCAAGCCGCTCGCCGACGACCGAGAGCTACTTCGAGTTCGAGATCAACGCGCTCAACACCGGCTGGGATCTCTTCCTGCCACAAGCCCTACAGCGAAGGCGGCAAGGCCGACAACAGCTGGGACATCGCCGGACTGAAGACCGCCGTCGCCGTCCACGGCACGCTCAACGACTCCCGCGACAAGACCGCGGCTGGACGCGTCGAGATCGCCTTTCCGCTGGACCGCCTTCACTCCCGCCAGCACGTGTCCGCCGCCGCACGCCCGGCACCGTATGGCGCATCAACTTCAGCCGCGTCGAGTGGACGCGCCGGCAATCCCAAGGAAGACAACTGGGTCTGGTCGCCGCAGGGCGTCATCAACATGCACGTGCCGGAGCGCTGGGGCTATCTGCACTTCCGCTAGCTGGCGGAAACAAGCCTGATTTCCGTGACGGCCGCGATTTCCCTCCCGCCTGACGACACTGCCTGATACGATTGCGGCACTCTCCCTCACAACCAGGCCACTCTCATCGAGGTCCCATGACGACCACGCGCCCGGGCCCCTTGTCGCAATACTTCTATTTCTTTATGTCGCTGCTGATCGCGGCAGTCGTGATCTATGGCTTCAGCCACACCATCGACCAAAACCTGATTCATGCCACGCCGATTCGCCCCTGGATCCTCTATCTTCACGGAGCAATATTTTCGGGCTGGGTGATCTTCTTCATCGTGCAATCCGCGCTGGTGCGAACGCACAACGTGCGGGTACATCGCAAGCTCGGCTGGTTCGGCGTCGCCTTGGGGACAGCGATTCCGGGCACCTCGGCATCTCCACGGCTATCACCATGGACCGCTTCCAGGTCGCTCATTTCCACGCGACCAAAGTCGTGCCGTTCCTCGCCATTCAGTTCTGCGACATGGCGTCCTTCACGATATGCTTCGCTTTGGCCGTCTATTGGCGAAAGAAGCCGGAGTACCATCGCCGCCTGATGCTGGTCGCCTCCTGCGCGCTGGCCGCGGCAGCCTTTGGCCGCTTCCCGATGCTGCTCATACGTGATGTCTGGTTTTATGCCGGGGTGGATATCCTTATCGTGCTTGGCGTGCTGCGTGATCTGCTGGTGACCAAACGCGTGCATCCGGTCTATCGCTACGCGCTTCCCGCGCTCATCGTGGCGCAGACGATCGTCATGCACCTGTATCTGGCAGCTCCGCCGCGCTGGGTGGCCATCGCGAACGCTCATCCTTCGCTAGCCACGCAGCTTCCGCAGGTCTACTGCCGCCCGCCCAACAAGTTCCAGTGACGCTTACGCGTCGTCGTAGTCCTCGGTAAGCGAGATCAAGAAGGCCACCAGCGCATCGCGGTCGCTGGCCGAGATCGACATGCTTTTGAACTCGGGAGGCGGATTGCGCATCGCGCCCTGGCGCGCCAACCCCGACATCCGGACGTACTGGTCGATCACCGCATCCAGATCGAGCGCGGCCCCGTTGTGGAAGTAAGGCGCGGAGTCGGCAAGGTCGCGCAGCACCGGCGTCTTGAACTGGGCAATGGTGCGCGCGAGCCCTGATCCACAGAGCAGTCTTTGCCCGCCGCGCAGACAAAGCCCTGCAGTCGCGCTCTGCGGCTTCGGCATATCCGGGTTCAGGTAGACGTTCCAAAGCCCGAGGTCCGCGTAGTTCGGATTGCCGACCGATGCAGCGCGGCGAAAGCTCTCACTCGCATTGGGATGATCAGGCGCTGGCCGGCAGATACGACGTTGAAGTCGGCGGTGCGCTCAGCAAGCGATGGCACATGGAGCGCGCATAACGCGCCGTTGCCATGGATGCTGTCGTACTCCGCTTGCGACGTCGCCGGTGTTGTGAAAGACAAAGTCGCTGAAGTCCGGCGCCCGATGGCAGGCCGCGCAGTTGCCCGCGTGCTGGTTGAGCCGTCCGTTGGCGGTAGCCGGCGGTCAGGAAGATGATCAGACCGTGTAGCTCTTTCGCGCCGAATTGGTAACTGAAAGGGTGGTATTTGTAGCGAGCCATCCGCGTCCGAGATGTAGATCGGGTTCTTCAACGCGGGAACTTCCTTGAGTAGTTGCTGCGTGGTAAGCTGCCCCGCTCTCGCCCCGCGAGCGGCTGCTGCGGCAGATGATTCACCCGGATGAAATTGTCATAGGGCGAGCCGGTATAGCGCCCGTATTCGTCGCGCTGGAAGAGCAGGTCTTCCATGTACTGGTTGACGCACATCGCGACTTCGTCCAGACACCTGGTCGTCGGTCGCCGTCTTCACATCGATGCCGCTCGGAAGCGGGCAGTTGCAGGTCTGCCGTGATGCGCGAGTCGGTGCCGAGAAAGAGTGTGGAGTAAGAAAGCCCATTCGTGCGATCTGCTGCAAGCTGGTCTGCAGCCGTTGTCTTCGCGGATGACGCGCGCAATGTGCGCGACGGCCTGCTGGTATTCGCTCGGCAGCCAGCCAAAGTTGCGTGCTGTCATCGTGCCCTTCACCAGGTCCATGCCGCTCGTGAACTCGCCGTCAGGTGGAGAAATTGCGGGCCGGATCGCGCGGTGAACGAGTCCACCATCTGGCTGGAGTTGCGCGGCGTGTGGTCGAAGCCCTGCATCGCCCGCGGGAATCGGACTGCGGCTGGTGAAGTCGGAGTAGCTGCGGTTCCCCGCGCCCGCCACACCCTGGAACTCCGTCACGAAGTGGCAGGAGCGGCAGTTCATCGCCTGCCCGGCAAATGGACCCGGCAGCGAGCCATTGGTCGTCGGCACCTGTTCGCCACCGCGGGATCGCCCGCAGCCAGCGGATCGTTGATGCCCGTCATGTGGGTGGCGAAGTACTCGGAGAAGCGCGTGTCGAGAAAGATGCGCTCGCCGATCGAATCGGCCGGAGGCGTCACATCGGCGCTCGGCGGTGGGTTGGGGCGCCTCATTGGCCGCACCGCAACCGGCAGTCGCCCGTAACGATGGCCGCAAGCAGCGCACAAGCTGTGCTCCGTCTAAGCGCGAATGGACGCAGCGTCACTGCTTCCCTCCACCCGCATCCGGCGAAACCGGTCTGCGGCTGAATGCTACGCAAGTACGCGACGATCTGCCAGCGCTGGCCTTCCGGCAGCTTGGTCCACGAAGGCATGCCGCGGAAGGGCTGCCCGTTCTTCAGCAGCCAGTAGAGATCGCCGTCGGTCGCGCCGGCGATGCGCGCGGAGTGTACCGCCGGCTTGCTGCCCCGTCCGTTGCCGTCAGCGCCATGGCACTGCACGCAGTTGTTCTTGAAAGAGTTGCAAACCGGCCGCAATCGCATCAGGCTGCGCGGCAACCGGGTTCACCCTCGCTCGATCGGACGCGGGCACCTTCTTCAACCACGCACCGTTGGCGGCGGCCATCAGCAGAACCATCGCCGACACCCCCATCGGCGCCCATACAAGAGCCCACATGCGCTTCGTCATTGCGCCTTCTTCCTCCACAACAGATCGCGAAACTGCTGCACCTCGTAGGACACCTTAAAACGCCACAGCACGCCCACGCTGTTGTCGTTCAAACCACATTGCGGCGAGAAGGCGATGCTCGGGATAGCGGCCCTGCAGGTCCATCCCCAGGCTGGGGCCGATGTAGTGCGAGGTCGCGCGCAGCCCGAAGCCGTCCCTGGTCCCCAGCCCGCCATACATCTCCGCACCCGCGTCAGGTTCTGCCGGCACAGCGCGCAGTTCTTCGCCCCCGCATAGTTCGCCAGCGGCCGGCGACGCCAAGCGCATAGCCAAACTCCCAAGGCTCCAATTGCGATTCATCGCCTTCTCCACGCTGAAGTTCTCCGAGATGTTCCACGACTTCACGTAGCTCGATAGCAGCAGCTTCATCTCCACCTCGCGCTCCACTTCCCTGTGTCCCTGCGCGTTTGTGATCTGCAGGTCGCTGATCGAGTCGTGGCCCATCACCTCCAGCAGGCTCTTGTCCCCGGCGTTCTTGTCTTCGTACTCGATATAGAACAGCGGGTTCACCGGCAGTTCGCGCGGGATCAGCCGGAAGCGGTTCTCCCAGCGGAAGCCGGTAAAGATGGTGGAGTCGTTCGCCGTCGACTGGCCCTGCAGGTAGACCTCGGTCGTCCACCACGGGGTCGCCCCGTACTCCAGCTCCAGCGTCGGGCTGTAGAAGGCGTTGGCGTCTTTGGGCGCGGCGGCCAGGCTCTTGAGGGCGATCTCCAGGTTTCCCGGCTCCTCCAGCACCTGCGAGTAGGTGACAAAGTACGGTGGCTCCTGGGCCTGCGCCGCAGGTCCGCAAAAGAGGGCCGGCAGCAGGATCGCCAGCGCGCGCGCGAAGCGCAGAGGGGTTTTCAAGAATGCAGACACAGACGCAAATGGCCTCTTATGAGTCGATTGGACCGGCACTGGTTCGGGCGGCAAAGCGCCCGCCTACAGCCCTTCTGAATGAGGACTAATGTTGTCGGGTTAATAGGAGACTAATTTGGTCGCATAATTTTGGCAACCCCGGGGCCAGGGAAATGACCGGAGGAAAATTCATCCCCGCGGATTGCTGTACCGGCCCAGCGCGCGCACCCTCGCGCCATTTCCGAATCGCGCAGGCACACCACGGCATCTTGTTGGATGAAACTCCGAAGGGGCCCGCGTTCGTGATCCGCTAGCATTTCTTCGCAGCTCGAGAATCCCATCTGGCAGGCGACGACCACGCGCCAACGGCATCTCGCCTACGGCGAAGGTCCGGCGCGCCGCTTTTTCAACGATGTGCTCCCGTTCGCGGCGCTTGAGAATCACTCTGCACGAGGCGGTGGCTGCGCTGACCGCCCTGGTGGCCCCCGGCGAACAGGTATGGATCTTCGAAGAGCCGCCACTGCTGGATGCCCGGCAATGGCGCGAGACCAAACGCATCCCTGGCCTGCAGATGGCGTGCGAACGGCTCTCTCCGGAAAACAGCGCCTCGGCAACGGCCCGGCGTCCGTGATGCTCGATCCTGTCGTCGATGCCGCGGCGATGGTCGCGCTCAAGGCGATCGCCTTCCCCGGATTCTTCGGCATGCGCACGCCGGAGATGGGGCGCTATCGCGGCATCCGCGTGAACGGCGAACTGGTGGCGATGGCCGGCGAGCGCCTCGCGCTCCCTGGCTATCGCGAGGTGAGCGCAGTCTGCACCCACCCCGCGCACCTGGGCCACGGATATGCGCAGCAGCTGACGCGCGAGGCAACCGCCGCCATCCTCGCCGACGGCGACATTCCCTTCCTGCACGTCGCAGGCGGCAACGGAGCCGCGATTCACATCTACGAGCAGCTCGGCTTTGTCACATGCGCGGATGCGCTCTTCGTGCAGCTGGAGCGGATGGGATAAACGCAGCCCGCCTGCATCCAACCGGATAGCACATGGAGGATGCAGGTGTCTTCCGCTTGCTCGAAACCACCCGGAGCACGGAAGCAGGATATCTCCGGCCCCGATTCGATGAGAGATACTTTCCCATTCGCAACTGCCTACACGAGGAGCCTATCGCTCGCAGGTGGTTGGAATTGTGCGAGGACCGAGGCCGGAAGCATCCATGAGAAGCTGCAAGCACCTGATGGACGATCGGGAGCCGCAGTGTGATGCCGCAGTACGCCCAACCCAGGCTGAGGTGCTCAAGCGCGCGAGCGAAGGCGACAAGACCTTCAACTGCAGGCGTACCGTCGGCTGGGTCGTAGCGCAGGCGCCGGACTGAGTGTTCCGGGAGAGTTTCAGCGTCGATCAGTTCGAGACCGATTGGATGGCGATCTTCTATCCACTGCCGAATCTCGCTGCAGGATCGCAGGTACGCGCAATATAGAGGCGCGCTGGCAAATCAGCGTGGTAAGGGCGCCAGCGCAAACACCAGGCAGGAACGGCAGCCCGGTAGTGTTGCCAGGCCTGGCCGAAGCGAGCAGAGAGGTCCCGGTCTTCGTCCCAGTGGGCTATGCCGGCCGAATACAGCGTAGCCATCGCAGCGGCCAGGACGAACCATGGACTGCGGAGCAACCATGACCAAAGCAACATCACAACTGCGCAGGAAAGCTTGCATAGGATTTGCGCAGTAGCGATAGATGCCGCTGGTGACCATTCGCTGCGGCGGGTCATAAGGAATGGGCGTTCCCAATCCACGTTCAACAAACTCGGCGACCGCGCTTACACCTGGGACGGCGAGAAGCAGGACGCATTGCATCGCGGCCTGCAGTGGAAAGCCCCGCATTTCGATCAGCGGCGTCCAGACCGAACCGGCATGGCTAGTCGGGCGAAGGGCGAAGGCTACCTCCGGCAGCAGGAACAGAAATAAGCAGCCCGGAGATAGCAAGTTGCAACGTACCCCGGAGCCTGAGGTGCGTGTTATCGAGGGTCCAGCGCGCGATGCAAAAAGCAGGAGCGAGAACAAGAGCGAGTGCCGCACCTTCTCCGTACAACCAATGCCCCTGGAATTGGAGCAGTGGAGCGCTCAACGGCATAAGCCAGATATCGAACGCACCCATTACGACGATGACTTCGGGGATGTCGAGTTTTCGGAAGATAAGCTGCGGAACCAAGCCCCACAGCATGGCCCAGCCCAGATAGAACTCGAGCGGCATGCCGAGCAAGGCAGGACCCGCGGGATGAAAAGTCCACCAGTTTGCGATGAGGTTAATGCGCTGGAGGATGAGGAGAGCGGGAAAGGTCCAGAGCAGGCTAAGCAGGCAGGCAGCGAACAACCGTTTCCGGCGCGGACGCAGAAAGGCTACGAGTAT
Source organism: uncultured Acidobacteriaceae bacterium (assembly GCA_963750845.1). GTDB lineage: Bacteria > Acidobacteriota > Terriglobia > Terriglobales > Acidobacteriaceae > KBS-83. The sequence goes on along the minus strand of CAVVSP010000025.1, from coordinate 96,034 downwards.
TGCCGCGGTAAGAGGGAAGATACAGGGCCGCAATGCGAATGACGGTAACGCGGTGCATTCTCATCTCCTCGGCGTGGCGTTGGCTGCAATTAGATAGTCGGCCGCCTGACGAACGGCAAACTCCTCCCAGGGTGCGAAATACCAGTAAGGATCGAGTTGGCGGTCGAACGAAATATTCCAGGTGACTCTGGTATGCGTGCGATCGACGGATGAGTAGTTGACTTCGGAGCTTTGCCAGCGAACCCATTGCAGGAGTTTGCTTGAATCGGTGATGGTCTCGAAGCGAACATAGCCCGGTCGCGAGGCGGACACCCGCATCACGAGGTCGCCCGGAGGATCGCCCTCCGCGCCTGCGAAGTGAATCGTGCGAAGGCTGCTCAGCGCGAGTCCAGAGCCGCGCGCTTCGAGCGGGCGCGGAAAACCGATCCTGAGAAAGCGCGGCAGCGCGACGGTGAGATCCGGACACTGTGCGAGTGCCGCCTCAACCTGGCTCGTAGGTGCGTTGATGATACGGCGTAGCTGCCGCGAATTGCGTGCGGTTGTACGTCAGTTGCGGAACGACGCCTTCCAGCGAAAACGGCAGAACGGCGATGGCGATGCAACTCAACGTGGTGGAGCGCCTGGCGCGAGAGGCATCGACTAGCTTGCCGATGACAAGACCTACAGCGAGGAACAGCGGCGACGCAAAGAGGATGCAGAGATAGCCTTCACCGACCAGCGGTGCCACGATGAGCAGGGCGAGCGTCATGCCTCGAAGAATGCTGCCGGTTGCGGATTTTGGAGTCGGCGCGAGAACGAGAAGAATCGCCAGCACAGCCGGAATGCCGATAAACATCAGCGAAGTATGGCCGAAACCTGCTCCCATGAAGAGCTTGTAGAGCAACGCACCCAATCACCAGTGCAGTGAAGAGAAAGGCGGCGACCATCCATTGCGCACTGTTGACGCGGCTCAACGCAGGTTTTCCCTTCGGTGGAACTGTGCCGTCGTCATCCGGTCTGAGCATAATGTTCTCGTTTCAGTGACCGTTCAGTTGGATTAGGAGAGAAGGCAGGCTTCCCGGAGAAGCGCGAGCACCTTGCTGCGCATCGGCTTGAGGACAGGCAGTTTCGCAAGCGTGATCATTTTGTGTGCGAAATCGATGGAGCCGGCAGCCAGCCGGCGAGTTCGTTTTTGGTCTGCCGAATCGTCATAGAGAAACATGACCAGCAGCCCCATCTGGAGCGACCACAACGCGAGCGGAAGCAGTTGTTCGAGATCTCTTGGAAGGCGCTCGACCGAAAGCGCACGATGGAAGACCTCCATTGCGCGGCGACGGATCGCGGCGGTCCCTTCTGCCGAGACAAGAGAGCGGGTGCGCAGGTTCGCCAGTGTATCGAAAAACGATGCCGAGCAGCTTGCGGTCTTGCTGTGCCAGGTCGAACTTGGATTGCATAGCCAGATAAAGACGTTTCTTAACATCGCTCGTTTTTGCGAAGGCCTCATCGCAGAGACGCTCCTGTTCGGCCTGAACAGCTTCGTAATAAGCCTGAATGATCGCTTCCTTGCTGGGGAAGTAGTAGTACGCCGCGCCCTTCGCCACACGGGCTCGGGCAGCGATCTCCTGCATGGTGGTGGCGTCGAAGCCGTTTTCCCGGAACAGCTCCAGAGCAGTCTTGAAGATCAGCTCGCGGGTTTGCTCGCCCTTCGTTGTGGCCGGCTCTATTTTGACCATGGTCAAATATTGAGCCCGGTGCGCTGCCATAGTCAAGACGAAAGTTGAATGCGGTCAAAAATGAGAGATTGCCGGCACCCTCGCCCCACAAACGACGGAAGGCGCAAAGCTCTCGCTCCGCGCCTTCCGTTTTCATGACTGCGCTTGGTTAGACCGTAGCGCCGCTCCCGGCGATTTGCCCCGCAACCGAGGATACCTTGAAGCGCTTCATGGTGATGTCGAGTTTGCGCTCGATCTTCTTCACGTCGTTGCGCTCCTCCGGCATCGCGAAGGTGTGGGCAGTACCCGAGCGCGATGCGCGTCCGGTGCGGCCAACGCGGTGGACAAAGTCCTCCGCTTCCTTGGGCAGATCGTAGTTGACGACGTGCGCCACGTGCGGCACATCGATGCCGCGCGCTGCAACGTCGGTCGCCACCAGCACGCGGTTCGCACCGCTGGTAAAGCCTTTCAGCGCGGCAACACGCTGCGCCTGGGTGCGGTCGCCGTGGATGCGCGCCGCGTTGTGGCCGACGCGGCTCAGCCGATTGGCCAGCCGGTCCGCGCCATGCTTGGTGCGGGTAAAGACCAGGAAGCTGCCCTCATGCTTGCTCAGCAGGTGCTCCAGCAGCTCGGACTTCTTGTCCTTCGACACCTCGAACATCTGCAGCGCGACGTTGTCGGCCGGCTTCAGCTCGGTGGAGATGTCGATGCGCACCGCGTTCTTCAGATACTCGCGTGTCACCTCCCGCATCTCCGGGTTGAGCGTAGCGGAGTAGCACAGCGTCTGCCGGTCCGCGCGCAGCTTGCCGACAATGCGCTTGATCGATGGCTTGAATCCCATGTCCAGCATGCGATCGCACTCATCCAGCACCAGCACTTCCACGCCATCCAGCTTCACCAGCTTGCGATCGAGAAAGTCTTCCAGCCGTCCCGGCGTCGCAACCACCAGACGCACGCCGCGGCGCAGCGCATCGAGCTGCGGCCCTTCGGCAAGTCCGCCGACCACCAGCGCGGCGCGCATGTTGCCCTCCGGCATCAACTGCCGGTAGACCTTCTCCACCTGCATGGCCAGTTCGCGCGTCGGCAGCAGCACCAACGCAGTGATCTGCTTCGCCTTGCACCTTCTGCAGCCGCTCGATGATCGGCAGCATGAAGCTGAGCGTTTTGCCGGTCCCGGTCTGCGCCGTGGCCAGTACATCGCGGCCTTCCAGCGCTGGAGGAATCGCCAACGCCTGCACCGGCGTGGGCGTAACGAATTTCACCGCCGCCAGGCGCTTTTGCACCAGGGGCGAAAGAGGTAGTTCAGAAAATAATTTCAATTTTGCTTTCCTTATGTTTCTTGTGGCCCATCGCCGGATACACGAAGAGTGTGTCCGCGATGCGCGACATGCGCTGCTGCCATCTTCCGATCGCGTGTCATTCCTTCTACGGAACGTTCGGGGGCGGCGCGCTGTTCTTTTTTGTACGTAGGGAAAAACGGTGGGGACTTCTGGATATTGCCGACCGGCATTCTTCCGCCGGCCTCCGCTCTTGCCGCACGATCCTTGCGTCGCAGGAAGCAACTCAGCTTCCAGAGACTCCCTCCACTCGACACGCGGTGGAAGACAACGCTTCTGGGTCGGGGCTATGGCTCTCACCGGAGAGTCGCAGGCCAGCATACTGGCCGCATTCGGGATGCACTCTGCATCACCCTTGCGAAGCGTTGACTCACAGTATAGCATTCATTCGGAGATGCCCACTCTCGCCGAATCCCTCGAAAGTGGCACTGCACTGCTTGCGCCGAGTCGCGACCGCGCGCCGCGATGCCGAACTGCTGCTGATGCATACCGCCTCGCCTGACGAAAAGCAGACCTGCTCACCCATCCGGAACGCGAGCTGACCGAGCGGCAGATGCAGCACTTCCAGGCCGCCATCGCACGCCGCGCCCGCCACGAGCCTGTGCAGCACATCATCGGCACGCAGGAGTTCTATGGCCGCCCCTTCATCGTCAACAGCCTGGTGCTGATTCCCCGCCCCGAGACCGAGCACCTGGTCGAAGCCGCGCTCGCGATCCGTCCTGCACCGTCGCGCATTCGTCCTTTCCGCGTTCGTCCTTTCCGCATTTTGGATATCGGCACAGGCTCCGGCATCCTCGCCATCACACTCGCGCTCGAGCTGGCCCGACGCCGGCATCACAGCGACGGATATCTCCGCCGCCGCACTGGCTGTCGCACAGCAGAATGCGGACGCGCTCGGCGCGGCTGATCGCATCCGCTTCGCCGTCTCCGACCTCTTCGCCGCCCTCGACGGTCAACGCTTCGACTGCATCGTCTCTAATCCGCCCTACGTCTCCACCGGCGAGGCACTGGAGCCGCAGGTGCGCGACTACGAGCCGGCTAGCGGCGCTCTACGCGGGCGCGATGGCCTGGCCATCTATCGCCGCCTCATCCCGAGGCCTTCGCGCATCTCGAACCGGGCGGCACTCTGCTGCTCGAAATCGGCCACGGCCAGCGCGACGCACTCCACCACCTGCTCGCACAGAGCCGATTCGAGAACATCCGCTTCATCGACGACCTGCAGGGCATCCCGCGCGTCGCCATCGCCCAAAAGCCATCAGACCCAAAAACATTCGTTCGATGCCCTAGCGTAGACTGGTAAGTACACCTCGCCTGACTAGATCAAGCACACTTCCCGCGACCTCTTCTCAGCGACCCAACGCACCAAAGCATCTCGCTGCTGTCCCGCCCCCGCGAGTGTCGCTCTGCATGGCCTTTCACCAAAGAAAAGGCCGCTGACGATCACTCAACTTGTCTACACCGATAGCGAAATGCTTCAGGCCGAGGAGCCCCATGCGTTCGTCACTCGTCTTCGCTGCAAACAGAGAGATTCCCAACCGCTTCCAGCTTTGCCAGACCATCAGCAAGGCCGCCCGCGTGCTGCACCTCAACAACAGCCCGACAGAGAGCACCATCAACCGCGTGTTGCAGAACATCTCCCACCCTGCGTCAGAGCTGGAAGCGGCACCCCGGAAGTCGCTGTCTAAACAAACAAAAAGGTGAGAGCCGGTCAAGCTCTCACCCTCAGTTCCACCCCACTCTGCGCCGATACTCTTCCGGACTTTCAATCAGAAACTTTGTCCGTCCCGCCAGCACCAGCAAGTCGCGATCGCCGCTCACCAGCGAATCCGCCTTCCCGCTCTGCGCCAGATTGAGAAACATCTGATCCTTCGCATCGCGGCACACGACGCTGCACTTTCTGGTGACTTCAACAACCTCGCAGTATGGCAGATAGTCGGCTAACAGCTCGTTTCGACGCTGCTCCTCTAATCGAAACTTGCGGTATCCGAGAATACGAATCAATTCGTCGACTGTGTCTCGGGATACAAGAGGCGCGCATCCGCCGCCACTCCAATGTGCACGCAGCCACGCCAGTTGACTGCTCTGGAGAACAATCGCCGAGAGCACGACTGACGTGTCAAAAACGACTCGCGCTCTCACTTCGAGCGGCGAGCCCAGGCAACAGCATCCTTGACATCCTGCTCGGTAATCCCTAGCTCAGCCAGCTTCGCGCGCACCTCATCCCCACGGCTCCGCCGCAGCGGACGCAACACAATCGACTCGCCATCCGTGCTGATGTCGAAATGCTCGACGCCGGGAAAGCGGCTCGCCACCGCTTTGGGCAGTGTGAGCTGATTTTTCGCGGTAACTTTAGCCAGCATAGTCTGCTTTCCCGATTCACGGAAGTAAGGAAATAAGGAAATTGTACCACCGGCATGGGATATCACTCGCTTTTGCGCGAGAAACTGTCTACCCTGAGCGCAGCGAAGAACCGATTTCCGTGCCGCCCAAATGAAAAGTGGGCCGCTCGCAGCGACCCAGCTCGCTGACCGTCAGCTAATCAGCTTTACCGCGCCAGCCACCGGCTGACCCGCCGCCTCGCCAACCTTCCGCCCCGCCACCTCAAACACCAGCCGGTTGTTCAGCGGATCGGCATCCACCTTCACGTGGTCGCCGTGCAGCACCTCGCCATCCAGAATCTTGATGGCCAGCGGATCCTGGATCAGCCGCTGGATCGCGCGCTTCAGCGGCCGCGCGCCGTACGCGCGGTCGTAGCCGGTCATCAGCAACTGGTGCCGCGCCCCGTCGGTCAGCTCGAGCGTGATCTTGCGATCCGCCAGCAGCTTCTTCAGGTCGATCAGCCGCAGGTCGATGATGTGGCTCAACTGCTCCTCGCCCAGCGGACGGAAGATCACGATATCGTCCACGCGGTTCAGGAACTCCGGCCGGAAGCTCGCCTTCAGCACATCCATCACCTGCTCGCGCGCCTGCGTCAAACGCCGCTTCGTCGGTTAACGCTTCGGCATTCAGCGCATGCGCGCCCAGGTTGGAGGTCATGATCAGCACCGTGTTCTTGAAGTCCACGGTGCGCCCCTTCGCGTCGGTCAGCCGCCCATCGTCCAGCACCTGCAGCAGGATGTTGAAGACATCCGGATGCGCCTTCTCGATCTCGTCGAAGAGCACCACCGCGTACGGCCGCCGGCGAATCGCCTCGGTCAACTGCCCGCCCTCGTCGAAGCCGATGTAGCCGGGAGGCGCGCCGATCAGCCGCGCCACCGCATGCTTCTCCATGTACTCGCTCATGTCGATGCGCACCATCGCCTGCTCGTCGTCGAAGAGAAACTCCGCCAGCGCCCGCGCCGTCTCCGTCTTGCCCACGCCCGTCGGCCCGAGAAAGATGAAGCTGCCGATCGGCCGCTTGGGATCGCTCAACCCCGCGCGCGAACGGCGGATGGCATTTGCCACCGTCTCCAGCGCCAGGTCCTGGCCGATGACGCGCTCGCGCAGACGCGACTCCATCTGCACCAGCTTCTGACACCTCGCCTTCCAGCATCTTCGACACCGGAATGCCGGTCCACTTGCTGACAATCGCGGCGATGTCCTCCTCGTCCACCTCTTCCTTCAGCATGCGCTTGCGCGTGCCGGATTTCGCCGCATCGGACTCCGCATCCTGCTCCGCGTTCAGCTTGCGCAGCTCCGCCTCAGCCTTCGGGTAGCTCGCCATACTGGATCTGCGCGCGCTCCGCTCCAGGTTGCCCTTGCGCGTCTGCTCTTCCATCTCGAAGCGCAGCTCTTCCACCCGCTGCTTCAGCTCGCTGACGCGCGTGATCGCCTCGCGCTCCTTCTGCCAGCGCGCGCGCAGCGCCAGTCGACCGCTCCTTGATCGTCGGCCAGCTCGCGCTCGACCGCCTGCAGGCGCTCCTTCGAGTTCACGTCGGTCTCGCGCTTCAGCGCCGCCTTCTCGATCTCGAGCGAGGTCGCCTCGCCGCTCCAGCGTGTCGATCTCCTCCGGCACCGAACCGATCTGGATCGCGAGCGCCGCCGCCGCCTCGTCCACCAGGTCGATCGCCTTGTCCGGCAGGAAGCGGTCGGATATGTAACGGTGGACTGAGCGTTGCCGCCGCCACGATCGCCGAGTCCTTGATGCGGACCTTGTGGTGCGCCTCGTAGCGCTCCTTCAGCCCGCGCAGGATCGCGATCGTGTCCTCCACGTTCGGCTCGCCCACGTAGACGATCTGGAAGCGCCGCTCCAGCGCCGCGTCCTTCTCGATGTACTTGCGGTATTCGTTCAGCGTGGTTGCGCCGATCGCCCGCAGCTCGCCGCGCGCCAGTGCCGGCTTCAGCATGTTGCTCGCGTCGATCGCGCCCTCGGCCGCGCCCGCGCCCACCAGCGTGTGCAGCTCGTCGATGAACAGGACGATCTCGCCGTTCGAGTCTTCGATCTCTTTCAGCACGGCCTTCAGGCGGTCTTCAAACTCGCCGCGATACTTCGCGCCGGCGAGCATCGAGCCCAGGTCGAGTGAGATCACCCGCTTGTCGCGCAGCACCTCCGGCACATCGCCCGAAACAATGCGCCGCGCCAGCCCCTCGACGATGGCGGTCTTGCCTACGCCCGGCTCGCCGATCAGCACTGGATTGTTCTTCGTCCGCCGGCTCAGCACCTGGATCACGCGGCGAATCTCTTCATCGCGGCCGATCACCGGGTCCAGCTTGCCGCGCTTCGCCAGCGCAGTCAGGTCTTTCGCGAACTTCTCCAGCGCCTGAAACTTCGACTCCGGATTCTGGTCGGTCACGCGCTGCGTGCCGCGCACGCTGCTCAACGCCTGCAGTACCGACGCATGCGTCGCGCCCAGCGAGGCCAGCAGTTCGCGCGCCGGATCATTCTTCTGCTCGGTCAACGCCAGCAGAAGATGCTCGGTCGACACGTACTCGTCCTTGAAGTCGGCCGCTTCCTTGAACGCGCGATCGACCACCTTCTGCATCGCGTTCGAAAGCCCCGGCTGCGAGCTTGCGCCGCCCACCTTCGGCAGCTTGCTCAACGCATCGTTCGCGCGCGACAGCAACTGCTCCGTGGGCACGCCCACCTTCTGCAGCACCGGCACGATGATGCCATCCCTGTCCTCAAGCAGTGCCGCGAGCATGTGCATCGGCACCAGCTCCGGGATTGCCATGCTCCAGCGCGAGATTCGTCGCAGCCTGCATCGCCTCCTGCGACTTCACCGTAAATTTGTCCCAACGAATCGCCATAAACTCTCTTCCTCACCTGCCTCAAACGATGGGGCCGCATTCCTCTCCCCAATCCTGCTCCAAAGTGCATCCAAAGGCCACTTTCGCAACCAAATTGCGCGCCCGAATTACCCGCTACACACAACTGCGGAAGAGCGCATTTCCCGCCCTTCCGCAGCCACAAAGCTAGTATTTCAACTACTTAGGCTGTCTTTGCCGGCTCGATCTTCTTCTGGTCGGCTGTCGTCGCCGATTTCACGCCGATCTTGATCTGGCGGGGTTTCGCTTCGGCCTTCTTGGCCAGGCTAACTTCAAGCACACCAGCATCATAGGTCGCCTTCACGCTCTCCGCATCCACCGTATTGGGAAGCGTGAAACTGCGCGCAAACGTGCCATAACGATGCTCCACGCGATGAAAGTTCTCCTGCTTCTCCTCACTCGCAAACTTGCGCTCGCCACGAACGGTCAGGGTGCGTCCTTCGACTTGAATATCGAGCTCATCTTCTTTCACACCAGGCACTTCCAGCTTTAGAACCAGCTTCTGATCGTCCTCGTAAATGTCCACAGGTGGCGCAAAACTCGCCGCACTCAGCGCCTCCCCATCGCTCTCTCCACGGCCGTAATCCTGAAACAGCGAGTTCAGCCGGCTCTGCAGTGAAACCACTTCACGAAGCGGATCCCAACGAACGATTGCCATGTCACATCTCCTTCAGTTGTCAGTGAAATTTGAGCCGGGAGCTGGAGCTTCCGGCCTGCACTTTAATAGACGCTCGCCGTTCGGCAGTGGTTGCATATTTTATGAGCGATATACGCTCATATTTTGATTGAGACTTAAATCATTGATTCCCCGGGCGATTTTCGCCATCTCAGTATTTGATTTGGAGGAAATCGATGAAAATTGTGCTGTATGGCGCTACTGGAAAAGCCGGCTCGCGGATACTGACGGAGCTGCTGGGACGCGGACACGAGGTACTGGCCATCGTCCGAAACCTCGAGAAGGACCCGGACAGGCTGGCGCCGAACGATGGCCTGACGGTGCAGCAGGGCGATCTGTCGAGCGTGGAGGCGATCGCCGAGGCCATCGGTGGCGCCCAGGCCGTGGTGAGCGCCTATGGGCCTCCAGCGGACAAGACAGATCAGCTCCTGGACGTGACCAAACGGGAGATTGCCGCCGTCCAGCAGGTGAGTCAGCAGGCCAACTCGCCGGAGAATGTGCCTCGGCTGATCGTGGTGGGCGGCGCAGGAAGCCTGGAAGTCGCACCGGGCGTGACACTTGAGAGCACAAAGGGCTTCCCCGCTGAGTGGAAACCGATTGCCCAGGCACACGAAAAGGCGCTGGCGCTGCTGCGAGCCTCATCAATTGACTGGACCTACCTGAGCCCTTCGGCATTCTTCGAACCAGGCAGGCGGACAGGCAAGTTCCGGCTGGGGCAGGATCAACTGCTGACGGCACCGGACGGAAAGAGCTCGATCTCGATGGAGGACTACGCCATCGCGCTGGCGGATGAGTTGGAGCAGCCACAGCATCGCGGGCAACGCTTCACCGTCGGGTACTAGGGATTTGCCATCCAGGCGGAGGCGCCTGCGGCGCGTTCTGTGTGGTTGGCTTCCTTCGGTCGCTCACTTCTGGGATTGTGGGCTACCTGGCAAACTGCAGGTGTTCGCTTCGTTCAGGATGACTGCGTGTCGGACAAGCACAATCCAGGCGTGTGCCCATCGGGCTCTCAGGTTGTCGTACCATGCGGCAGGGATGGCTACTGAAGCGATGAAGGTTCTGGTGATTGGCGCGGGGGGGCGGGAGCACGCAATTGCGTGGGCTCTGGCGAAGTCGTCGCGCGTGCGTGAGGTGGTCTGCGCGCCCGGCAATGCCGGGATTGGCAAAGTGGCGCGATGCGTTCCCGTAGACGCAAGCGATCTGCATGCTCTGCTGTCGCTGGTCGCGAAGGAACAGCCGGGGCTGGTGGTAATCGGGCCGGAGCTGCCGCTTTCACTGGGGTTAACGGACGAATTGCTGCGGCGCGGGGTCCGCGTCTTTGGCCCAACCAAAGCCGCGGCCGCACTGGAGACGAGCAAGAGCTTCGCCAAGCGTTTTTTGCAGCGGCACAACCTGCCGACCGCCGCCTACGCGGTGATCAACGAGGAGGCCGAAGCGGAGGGCGTGCTGACCCACTTCCGTTTCCCGGTTGTGGTTAAGGCCGATGGACTGGCGGGGGGCAAGGGTGTGGTGATCTGCAACACCCAGGAGGAGGCGCATGCCGCGATTGCCGGACTCTTCTCCGGCCAACTGCTGGGCACGCCGGAGCACTCGGTGCTGATCGAGGAGTTCCTGGATGGCGAGGAGCTATCGTTCCTGGTGATCTCGGACGGCAAGCATGCGGCCCCGCTCGCCCCGGCACAGGACCATAAGCGCATCGGCGAAGGCGATACCGGCCCGAATACCGGAGGCATGGGTGTGTACTCGACTGACGCGATGCTGTCGCCCGAGTTGCGCAACTGGATCATGCACCACATCGTGCAGCCCACGCTGGACGGCATGCGCGCGGAGGATGCGCCGTTTGTGGGCGTGCTGTACTGCGGCCTGATGATGACGGCCCGCGGCCCCATGGTGCTGGAGTTCAATGCTCGTTTTGGCGATCCGGAGACGCAGGCGATCCTGATGCGGCTGGAATCCGATCTGATGGAAGCGATGGAGGCTGCCGTGGAAGGACGCCTTTCCGAGACGGAACTGCGATGGAAGCCGGGCGCATCCGCGTGCGTGATTGCCAGCTCCGCCGGCTATCCGGGGCACTACCAGAAGGGGCTGCCGATCACCGGTCTGGAGCGCGCGGCGTTGATCCATGACGTGGAAGTGTTTCACTCCGGGACAGCGGAGAAGAATGGGCAGATGGTGACCGCGGGCGGGCGCGTGCTGGGCGCTACTGCGATTGCTCCGGATCTGGAATGGGCGCTGGCGAAAGCCTACGAGGCGCTGGGGATGATCCACTTCGATGGTATCTACTACCGGCACGATATCGGCTACCGCGCGGTGAAACAGGCGAAATAGAGAGTTTGACGCCATGGCTCTGGATAGTCTTGACGCTGAATTGTCGAAGCTGAAAAGTACTACCGTTCGCGTGTCTGACTCAGGTGCTTTCCCAGAACCTGGAGCGGCCTCTGTGCAACTTGTCTTTAGCGATGGCTCCAAGCTCCGGGCGGATTATTGGCGGGTGATCAGAGACGGTAAGGCACGCGACAGCAGCTTTGATCACAAACAGAAATACGGATTGCCAGAGCCCATCGACGCAATCAGCCATTTACAGCAAGAGCTTCACGGGAGACGAGTCTCTGATGCTTGCTTAGAAGCGAAGACCGGCGACCTCATCTTCCGCCTCGAAGGCGATATCGAATTCCAAGTCTTTAATTTCACCGGTTATGAAGTCTGGGAGATTCTTTTTCCCGGTGGCATAGGGCAGTACTCGAACTACGCAAAATAGACTCGGGATGGGCAGGGCGCTATTGCCCTTTCACGACGCAGTATTGTTTGCCGATGTAGCCCGATGCCGGCGGCTGCGCGAGATAGACGAGCTTGCCGTTGAAATCCGGCGCCGCTGTGTTTGTGAGCCGGATGTCCACGATCCTTGCCGAGCCGAGGGCGAGCCGAACGATGCGTTCCGGCAGACAGTGCATTTTCATATCCCCGGAGCCTCGTTTCAGCGCAACCCTGATCCTGGACCGGAAATGCACTACGTGGCGAACCCGGACCAGCCGGGATGAGAGATCCGGCGCAGCGAAGGAATCCTGCACACCAAAGACGAGAACGCCATCCGGGGCAAGCAATCGGACGAACTCGCCCAGATATTCCTTCGCAAAATGACGCGGCACATGCTGGAGGACGATGTTGCTGTAGATGAACGAGAAGCTTGCGTCCGGGAACGGGAGAGGCGCGGCGGAGCTGGCGACGTACCGGCAATGCGCATACCGGTTGAGGGCGTCGGCCTGCTGGATCATCTGCTGCGAGATGTCCACGCCGACGCAAGAGGCAAAGCGGCGCGCCAACGCCTGGGTCAGCCGGCCGACACCACAGCCGAAGTCCAATGCTGCGCCATTGCCGTTGGGAATGCGGCCAATGGCGGCCAGGTGGCTCATGACGGTCTGAATTTCAGCATCGCCGGTGACCAGGAAATCTTCGACATCCCATTTGCCGCCCGCCTTGCTGCTATCGGTCAGGATGGCGTTGAGGGGATCGCGTTCAGCGAGACCTTCCCAGGCGTTCTTCAGGTTGTCGAGATTGGTCACAGGCGCCCTGCACTTCAGGCCCGAATTGTAGCCGGCTGGACCGGCTCCTGGAGTGGAGCGCGATCAGACAACGGAAAGCCGGGCATGCCGCCCGGCTTTCTCATCGGTGGCTGCTCTTGAAAACTAGCTGGGCTGGATCGGCTCGTTCTTCGTCGGGTTCACCGCTGCGTCCTGCTTGGTGGTGGGTTCCGGCTGGCCCATGCCCTTGATGCCGTCCTTGAAACCCTTGAGGCCCTCGCCCAGCCCTTTGCCCAGTTCCGGCAGCTTGCGGGGTCCGAAGATCAGCAACGCAACGACCAGAACCAGGATGAGATGTGTTGGTGTCAGTAGCTCGCCCATAATGGGATGTCCTTCCGTTTCGAGCGGGGTCGTTCTCCGCCGCATCATTGTCGCACATGGACTCGCGGAGCCCTGCTACCCCTATGGTACGCCTGTGGGGGCGGCATTGGATGTTCCGGAGCAAGGGAATCTCGGCAGCGCCGTTCTCGACAGCAGGTCAGTTCGGCCGAGGAGAGGTGGCGGCCAGGCGTTTTTCCACCAGAGTGTAGAAGGTGCTGAGGTTCTCCGCCAGCGCCGAGGGTGAGGCGGCGGTAAACCTTCATGGTGGGCCAGAGGCGCGAGCCTGCCACATCGAGCGTGGGAACGACGGCGTTGGGCTGGCTACCTTGTTCCCCGTTGCCCGGATAAGGCGCGAGAAGCCACAGACCGTTCCAGCGGCGGCGGAGCACCTCGCCGAAGTAACTTCCCCACAGGCGGGACTGGAAGTCGAGATCGACGGCGGCCTGACCGTCGACGAGACGCTCGAGTGCTTCCACCGAGGCGGGGGTGTAGTCGAGCAGCACGCGGTGCTGCTCCCGCGCCACCAGCACGGCCTCCTCCGCATAGGCGCGAATCATCGCGTCGAGGGAGCCGAAGGTCTGCGCGTCGAGTTTGTCTTTGCTGTCGAACACTCTCGTCCTTCCCAGAGTATCGCGCCCAGCTCGCGGCCTGACTCGCAAGGGGGCGAGGAACGCATGTATCCTGAATCGTCAGGCAATGAATCGTCAGGCAATCGTCAGGCGTGTATCAGGAAGAGGAATCGTCAGGGGTGATCGTCGCGCGGACCGGCAAGAGGGCTTCCGCAACGAATGCCGGCTTGTCTCGCTGATGCCATTTTGACTGACGTTATTTGGGGAGGCAGTCCGTTTTGTCCAAGTCTTTTCGTATGTGCAGGAGCATTGTCCTCCTGCTAGGCGGCACGATGCTGGCCGCCGTGGGTTTTGCTCAGAGCACCCCGCAGACTACCAGCCAGAACAGCGGCTCCAACGCGCAAAAACTTCCTCCGCCGCCGACCATCGACGTCAATGTGAACCAGAACGAGACGCTGTCGGCGGTCCGCTACGACAACAAGTACGAGGTCTATGGGGGGCTGGGATTCTCTCACTTGAAGTCCGGACCTGCAGCTTTTCGAGGGTGCGAACCTGGGCGGGTTCGATGTGCAGGGCACGTATTGGCTGTGGGGCCGCCTGGGCGCGACAGCAAACATTCGCGGGTATTACGGCACGCAGGGCGTGAATCCGAATCAGTACGGAGTCAAGGGGCCGCTCGTCTTCGAACACATGTTTCTGGGCGGCGCGACCTACCGGCTGATCGCGCGCGAGCATGCGGCACTGAGCGTGCATGGCATGGTTGGCGGCGCGGATGGCGTCTTCAGCCACGGGCTGGGGACTTCGCCTCTTAACCCGAGCTATACCGTGCAGCCGCGCGATGTGGGCATGTACAACGATGGGCTGGGGCTGGCGTCGACCATTGGCGGCTCGCTGGACCTGAACCGGTCGCCGCGGCTGGCCTTGCGCATCTCCCCGGACTGGATCATGACGCGCTATGGCGGCTATGACACACCGACGAATGTGCCGTCCACGTTTGCTACGCATAGCCAGAACGAGTTCGGCATCTCGGTGGGGATTCTGTATCGCTTCAAGATGGGCAAAGGGCCGCGGTACCGCTAGGACTGCGTGAGAGCAATCAAAAGGGACGGCCTGCGCCGTCCCTTTTCCATTTCGGGCACTTGAACTAAACGAGTTCCAGTCCGGCGAAGAAGTAGCCGATCTCGAAGGCGGCAGTGTCTTCGGCGTCGGAGCCGTGGATCGCGTTCTCTTCGATGGAGCCGGCGAACTTCTTGCGGATGGTGCCCTCTTCGGCGTTGGCGGGATTGGTGGCGCCCATCAGCTTGCGGAGGTCGGCGATGGCATTTTCCTTCTCCAGCACGAGCGCGATGATGGAGCCGGCGGACATGAAGGTGGTGAGTGAGTCGAAGAAGGGCCGCTGCGCGTGGACGTAGTAGAAGCCCTCGGCCTGCGATTTGGAGAGAAAGAGCTTCTTGACCGCGACGATCTTGAAGCCGGCCTTGTCGAACTCGGCGAGGATGGCTCCGGCGTAGCCTTTGCGGATGGCGTCCGGCTTGATGATGCTGAAGGTGCGTTGCGAGGACACTACTGTCTCCTGGGTATTTTCTGAATTGATGTCAGTGTAGCGTGCGGACCGCTGCTGGAGCGGCCCGCACGAAGGATTGGGTTACGCCTTACCTGTCATGCTTTACCAATGACGCGAGCGAGGGTTTCGCCGATCTCGGCTGGGGATTGCACGACGTGGATGCCGGCGTCTTTGAGCGCCTTCATCTTGTCGGCTGCCGTGCCCTGGCCGCCGGAGATGATCGCTCCAGCGTGGCCCATGCGGCGGCCTGGCGGCGCGGTCTGGCCGGCGATAAAGCCGACGACTGGCTTCTTCACGTTCGCTTTCACGTAGGCAGCGGCTGCTTCTTCCGCGGTACCGCCGATCTCGCCGATGAGGATGATGGACTCGGTCTCGGGATCTTCGTTGAGCAGCTTGAGCGCGTCGACGTGCGTGGTGCCGATGACCGGGTCTCCGCCGATGCCGATGGCGGTGGACTGGCCGATGCCGCGCTGCGTGAGCTGATAGACGGCCTCGTAGGTGAGGGTGCCGGAGCGGGAGACGATGCCGACGGAGCCTTCCTTGTGAATGCGGCCGGGCATGATGCCGACTTTGGCCTTGCCGGGCGAGATGACGCCGGGGCAGTTGGGGCCGACGAGGCGCGACTTGGAATGCTTGAGCTTCGACCAGACACGCACCATGTCGTTGATCGGGATGCCTTCGGTGATGCAGATGATGAGCGGCAGGCCGGCGTCTTCGGCTTCCAGGATGGCGTCTGCCGCGAATGGCGGCGGGACGAAGATGACGGTGACATTGGCGCCGCTCTTCTCTACTGCGTCGGAGACGGTATTGAAGACGGGCCAGCCTTCGTGCGTCGTGCCGCCTTTGCCGGGGGTGACGCCGCCAACGACTTTGGTGCCGTACTCGGCACAGCCTTTTGCGTGGAACGTACCCTCTTTGCCGGTGATTCCCTGAACTATCAGGCGCGTATTCTTATCGACCAAGACCGCCATTAGCGAGCCACTCCCTTCGCCGCTTTCACTACCAGATCGGCTGCATCCTTCATGGTGGAACCAACCTCGAAATTGAGGCCGGATTCTTTCAGAATCTTGCGGCCCTCTTCCACGTTCGTGCCCTCCAAACGCAGAACGATTGGCAGCTTGACGCCAAGGTTCTTCGCCGCGGCGACGACACCTTGCGCGAGGACGTCGACGCGCAGGATGCCGCCGAAGATATTGATGAAGATTGCTTTCACATTCCGATCGGAGAGGAGAATGCCAAATGCCTGCTCGATCTGCTGCTGGTTTGCGCCGCCGCCGACATCGAGGAAGTTCGCGGGCGAGCCGCCAGCGTACTGGATGATATCCATGGTGGCCATCGCAAGCCCGGCGCCGTTCACCATGCAGGCGATGTTGCCATCGAGCTTGATGTAGTTGAGCGCGTACTTGGAAGCTTCAACTTCGAGCGGATCTTCTTCGGCAACGTCGCGCAGGTCTTTCAACTCCTTGTGGCGGAACATGGCGTTGTCGTCAAAGTTGATCTTGCAGTCGAGGGCGAGCAGCCGATCTTCCTTGGTGGTGATGAAGGGGTTGATCTCGAGCAGCGATGCGTCGGTCTCGATGTAGACCTTGTAGAGGCCGGTCATGAACTTGACGGCTTCGTTGATCTGCGTTGGCTTGAGGCCGAGCTTGAAGGCGAGGTTGCGGGCCTGGTAGGGCTGGAATCCGACGGCGGGATCGATGTACTCCTTGTAGATCGCTTCGGGATCCTTAGCGGCGACCTCTTCGATCTCCATGCCGCCCGCCTGCGAGGCCATGAAGACAAGCTGCGCTTTGGCGCGGTCGAGCACGATGCCGAGGTAGAGCTCGCGATCGATCGGGCGCCGTCTCTTCGATGAGCAGGCGCTGCACTTTCTGGCCCTGCGGGCCGGTCTGGTGCGTGACCAGTTGCATGCCGAGGATCTTCTTCGAGTACTCTTCAGCTTCGGCGAAGGTCTTCGCTACCTTGACGCCGCCACCTTTGCCGCGTCCGCCGGCGTGGATCTGCGCCTTGACGACGACGCCTTTGGCGCCGTTGGTGAAGAGGCGGCGCGCGACTTCGAGTGCTTCATCGAGGGTGTTCGCCACCTCGCCGCGCGGCACGGCAACGCCGTACTTCGCAAGGATGTCCTTCGCTTGATATTCGTGGATTTTCATAGATGTCTGGGAGGCAACTTTCCATAGTAGCAAGCTGGAGCGCGGAGGACCATGCAGACACCAGTTAGCATGGACGAGATGCAAGACCTGCGCCCGCTGCTGAAGAAGATGGTGGAACAAGGCCGCACGCTAAGCGCGGCGAGAGGCCCATGCGGCGATTGGCGCCATGCTGGATGGCGACGTGGCGGATGTGGAGATTGCCGCGCTGCTGACCGCGCTGGCGCAACGCGGGGAGACCGTCGATGAGGTGACGGGCATCGTGATGGCGCTGCGCGAGCGGCTGATGCCGCTGCCTGTGACGGAGGCGGAACGCGCGGAGCTGGTGGATACGTGCGGAACGGGCGGCGACGGATCGGGCACCTTCAACATCTCGACTGCGGCTGCGCTGGTGGCCGCCGCGGCGGGCGCGAAGGTGGCGAAGCATGGCAATCGCGCGCTGACCTCGCATTGCGGGTCGGCGGATGTGCTGGAGGCGCTGGGCGTGCCGGTGGATCTTACGCCGGATCAGGCGGTGGCGTGCGTGCGTACGTACGGATTTGTCTTCCTGTTCGCGCCGACCTCGCACCCGACGATGCGGCGGGTGCAGCCAGTGCGGCGGGCGCTGGGCTTCCGAAATACCTTTCACCTGGCAGGGCCGCTCAGCAATCCGGCAGGTGCGCGGGCGCAGTTGATGGGCGTTTTTTCGCGGGAGAAGGTCGAGCTGGTGGCAAAAGCGATGGCGCGGCTGGGCGTGCGGCACGGCCTGGTGGTGCATGGCGCAGATGGACTGGATGAGCTGACGCTGACCGGTCCGACGACGGTGGCAGAGGTGCGGGGCGAACGCACACGCAAATACGAGGTGGCACCGGAGCAGCTTGGCCTGGAGCGCGCGCCGGCTGAGGCGCTGAAGGGCGCGGAGACGGCAGCGGGCAATGCGGCGATACTGGAGGCAATCCTGCGCGGCACAGACACGACTCCCCACGCCCGTGCGCGGCGCGATGTGGTTGCGCTGAATGCGGCGGCCTGCCTGGTGGTAGCTGGGGTTGTGGCGGACTTGAAAGACGGGATAACAAGCGCCGCGGCTGCTTTGCAGGCCGGCGCGGCAGCGGGCCTGCTGGACCGACTAAGGGCCTTTGGCCGAGATAACGCGACCGTGCAGACCGGGTCGCATCCAAACAACGAATCTTCCGAGGGACGAAGCTTTTGACCCCTCCGGCCCGATAGGATTGCCGAGCGATGCCAGAGTACAAATACCGCGATTTGAAGCCGACGCCGGAGGCGGAAGAGGTCTACCGCCGCTGGCTGCGTTTCCTGAACGAGGAGTTCACCAAACACAAGGAGCCGAAACTGCGCTCCGAGCTGGTGCGGGACACGCTGCATCAACTGCTCTTTGCGCGGCCGCATGGCGGGAAGCTGAACTTTCAGCTCACCACCGAGCTGCCCTTCAATTGCGTGGAGCTATCGCTCGATCCGTCGAACGTCACGCTGGAGCCGGAGTACTACGGCGACATCGACGAGCAGAAATACGCCGAGCGCAAGCCGCTTATCTATCTGTGGCAGATGTTCGACCGCTCGCCACTGGCGCTGAACCACTGGCTGGGATTTCGCTTCCGCTGTGTGCTGGGCTCGCACATCTTCAAATCGCTGGGCAAGAACGTGAAGATGTTTCACGGCATTGAGTTCTCGTTCGGCTACAACCTGACGATTGAGGACAATTGCACCATCCACAAGTACGTGATGTTGGATGATCGGGGCGAGATCATTCTGCGCAACGGAACGTCGATCAGTGACTACGCGTCTGTGTACTCGCATGCGCATCACGCGAAGAATTCGCAGGACATCGACAATCGCCGGGTGGAGATTGGTCCGCGGGCGCGCATCACGTATCACGCCTCCGTGATGGCCGGCGCGAATGTGGGCGAAGATGCGATTCTGGGCGCGATGGCAGTGGCAACGCACAACATCGAAGCGGGCTCGATCAGCGGCGGGGTACCGGCAAAAGAAATCAAGAAGAAAAGAGATGTACGCGGCGAAGGGTGGGAGCGCCGGGACCGGTAGTGAAGCGGCGCTTGCGTGCTACCATCGGCTGATTATTGCCGCACTCATTATTGCCGCACTCGATGTTTTTTCGTCCGGGGAAGCCACGCCGCTGAGAGTCTTATGGATCCGCAGTTCGCAGTAAAAATCTTTGAGTTTATCGTGCTGCTCTTTGCGCTCTCGTTTCACGAGGCCGCCCATGGATGGACGGCGTCGCGGCTCGGCGATCCGACGGCCCGGATGCTGGGGCGTGTCACGTTGAATCCGGCGAAGCACATCGACCTCTTCGGCACGATCCTGCTGCCGCTCATCACGCTCTTCACGCCCATCTTCGGAGGCGGGCTGCTCTTCGGATGGGCGAAGCCGACGCCGGTGACCGGGCGCAACTTCAAAAACTACAAGCGCGACGACGTGCTGGTGACTCTCGCCGGGCCGGCGAGCAACCTGCTGCTGGCTGTCGCCTCGTTCGTGGTGCTGCTGCTGATGCAGCGCTTCGCTCCACAGGGCCGCGAGTGCCTGCATGGTCTGCTGACCGGGGCTATCAATCCGGAGCTGATGACGACTGCGCCGATTGTCTTTCCGCTGACCCTGATCTTCTATTTCGGTATCGCGCTCAACCTGGTGCTGGCGGTCTTTAACCTGATGCCCTTCCCGCCGCTCGACGGCAGCCATCTTTTCCGCCACATGATCTCCGGCAAGTTTGCTGCGATGTACGACAACCTGGGCTGGATCGGCTTCATACTCGCGTTCATCGTCGGTGGATGGGTAACCATGAAGATCGTCTCGCCGATTCTGGCGATTTTTCTAACGCTACTGCTGCACGGCTGAATCGACAGGGTGAACGCCCGGTACAATCGGCGAAGCACCCCAATGGCTTTGACGACTGACTCCACGACCTTCTTCGAGACCCCTCGATCCACCAACGCGCCCCGCATACTGAGCGGCATGCGCCCTACCGGCAAACTGCACCTGGGCAACTATATGGGCGCCCTGAAGAACTGGGTACGCCTGCAGCACGAGACCAACGACGATGGCTCGCGCAAGTACGAGTGCTACTTTTTCATCGCCGACTATCACGCGCTGACGACCGACTATGCCGACCCGCGCAACGTGGCGCAGAACACGCTCGATGTCGCGTTGGACTGGCTGGGCGCGGGGCTCGATCCGGAGATATCCACGTTGTTCGTACAGAGCCATGTGCCGCAGCACGCGGAGCTGCATCTGCTGCTGAGCATGATTACGCCGCTGGGCTGGCTGGAGCGCGTGCCTACCTACAAAGAGCAGCAGGAGAACCTGAGCGGCAAGGACCTGAGCACCTATGGCTTCCTCGGGTATCCGCTGTTGCAGTCGGCGGACATCCTGATCTATCAGGCAGATTTTGTGCCGGTGGGGCAGGACCAGGTGGCGCACGTGGAGCTGACACGCGAGGTGGCACGACGGTTCAACACAATCTACCCGCCAGCCGGATACGTTCCACCGACCCATGCGCAACTGAAAGAGTCTCTGGTGGCGGAGAAAGCCAATCCGGATTTGCAGAGTGCCGTACGGCCGATTCTGCCTGAACCGCAGGTGCTTCTGACACCTTCGCCGAAGCTGCCCGGCACGGATGGGCGCAAGATGTCGAAGAGCTACAACAACACCATCCTGCTGACCGATCCGGAGCCGGTGATCCGGCAGAAGCTCAAACCGATGGTGACGGACCCGGCGCGTGTGCGGCGTACGGATCCGGGCGATCCGGACAAATGTCCGGTGGGCGATCTGCACAAGGTCTTCTCCACGCCGGAGACGATGGCGAAGGTGTATGAAGGCTGCCGCAGCGCGGGGATTGGCTGCATCGAATGCAAAGGGTGGGCTGCGGATTCGATCGTACGCGAGTTGGCGCCGATCCAGGAACGGCGGGCGCAGTTCAACGAAGCCCGCGCTCTGGAGATTCTGCGCGATGGCGCTGTCCGCGCACGGAAGAGAGCCTCGAAGACCATGGCTGAGGTGAACAGTGTCATGCATCTGCTGCCGGAGGCTGCGCAATGCGCGGAGACAACGCAATGACGGAGGAGCGCGCATCCGAACAGCGTCCGTCAGGCCAGCAGGAGCGGCCGCAATCTGCTGCTACGAAAGATGAAGCGGCCAAGCCTGCGCGCAAGAAGGATGAGGTGGAAAGCCTCTCACCCTTCTCTGTCGTCGTAGGTCAGGTATACGACGGACCGCTCGACCTGCTGCTGGATTTGATTCGCAAGCAGGACATCGACATCTACGACATTCCGATAGCGAAGATCACGGCGCAATTCCTGGGCTACGTTGAGGGTCTGAAGCAGACCGATGTGGATGCGGCCGGCGATTTCATCTACACCGCGGCGCTGTTGATCCACATCAAGAGCCGCATGCTGCTGCCGCGCAGTCCGGCGGAAACTGCTGAAGAGAGCGACGATCCGCGGCGCGAGCTGGTGGAGCGGCTGCTGGAGCACGAACGCTTCAAGAACGCAGCACAGATGCTGCGGCAGAAGCAGCAGATTGAGGAGGCGACGTGGTCGCGTCCGGCACTGCGCGAGTTCCAGGACGACGAAGGAACGGAGCGAGAGATCGCCGCGGATACGGTTGACCTGGTGCGTGTCTTCCGCGAGGTGCTGGAGCGGGTGAAGCAGCGGCCGATCCTCAACGTGGATGACGAGTCGGTGACGGTGGGGCAGATGATCGACTACCTGCGGCGGCGGCTCACTATGGAGGACGCGCCAGTACCGCTCAGCCAGATGCTGCGCAATGCGCGCTCGGAGCGGGCGGTGATCTGCATGTTCCTGGCACTGCTGGAGTTGGTGCGCCTGCAGGCCATTCTGCTTCGTCAGGAGCGCAACTTCGGCGACATCCTGGTGAAGAAACATGCTGCCTTCGAACAGGTGATGAATGATACGCTTGCCGCGCGGGACGATTGGCGGTGAGTTCGGTCCGTCGTTCCCTGACTTTCCCACACTGGTGACGGGCTTTCCTGCTTCGTTCATCAGAAATTCACAATGTGCTGGCCAGCCTTAACGCTTTCACTACCCTTCCGCTGTTACTTTCGGAGAACGGACATGGAGACCCCTGGTATGAAAGACATCTCCGCACTCCACTCCGCCATTGAGCGGCCGTTGGGCACCAACGCGACACATAAACAGTCAGGCCCAGGCAAGATCGTGATGATCTCCAGCCATCCTGGCTGGCCGGCGCGACGTGAGTTTCACAGTGACGATGGCGGCGAAAGCGAGATTGCCGCCGATACGGTGCATCTGACCCGCGTCTTTCACGAGGTGCTGGAACGGGTGAGGCAGGGACCGGTCCTCAACATGGACGATGAATCGGTGACGATCCCGCAAATGATCGACAAGATCTGGCAGCGGTTCACGCTGTGGGATGGCCCTATTCGCCTGAGCCAGATACTGCGCCCTGCACGATCGGAACGTGCGGCGATCTGCACCTTCCTTGCGCTGCTGGAGTTGGTACGGCTGGACGCGATCGTGCTGCGGCAGGACCGCAATCTTTCGGACATTTTGGTTAAGAAAAATTCGGCTTTGACCGGATGATGATGCGCGGGGATGCCTGCCAGCAATTGCAATAGCTCGCCAGGTCATTGCGTCTTCTTCGTCGATAGGCTTCTCCTTTCTTTCATCGGAAATTTACACCGCGCTGACCTCCCTTAACGCTCCATGCATGCTCCCGCTGGTACCTTCGCGGCACCGGCACAGGAGCCGTACGCGCATGCAAAGCAGCACAACACTCAATCCCGACATACAGAAACTCGGCGCGAGCGTGATGGACCAGAAGCTCAGCCGCAGCCCTGGCAAGATCGCCATGATCGTTTTTGGCTGCGCGATCGCCGGAGGCATTATTTATGCAGGGCTGAAGCTTGGTTCAGACCTTGCCACCACGCACTATCCAACGGTGTGGCCGTATGTACTGCTGGGCATCGCGCTGTTGATCGCGCTTGGCTTCGAGTTTGTTAACGGATTCCATGACACCGCCAACGCCGTCGCTACCGTTATCTATACGCATTCGCTGGAGCCGCATGTCGCGGTGGTGTGGTCAGGCATATGGAACCTGACTGGAGTGCTGCTCTCGTCGGGCGCAGTGGCGTTCGCAGTGGTCTCGCTATTGCCGGTGGAACTGATCCTGCATGTGGGATCCAATGCCGGCTTCGCGATGGTCTTTGCGCTGCTGATTTCGGCCATCATGTGGAACCTGGGTACGTGGTGGCTCGGCCTTCCAGCCTCCAGCTCGCACACGCTCATCGGGTCGATCATCGGAGTGGGACTGGCCAATCAGTATCTCGCCGCAAAGGCGGGCGCCGGGACGGGTACGAGCGGCGTGGATTGGGCGCAGACCGTGAATGTATTCAAGGCGCTCCTCATTTCGCCTCTGGTGGGCTTCTTTCTTTCAGCGCTGCTGTTGCTACTCTTCAAGGCGCTCATCAAGGATCCGCGGCTGTATGAAGCACCGAAGGGCACAGAGCCGCCTCCGTTCTGGATTCGCTTTTTGCTGATCGGTACCTGCACCGGTGTCAGTTTCGCGCACGGATCGAATGACGGGCAGAAGGGCATGGGACTGATCATGCTGATCCTTATCGGCACCGTACCTACCGCCTATGCGCTGAATCATGCCATCGGCTTCAATCAGGTGCAGGATTTCGCTGCGGTCTCTCAGCAGGCGACGAACACGCTGCAGGGGTATGTCGAGCCATCGGGCAGCGTGGGTGATCCAAGAGCGGACATTGTGCGATACCTGCAAACAAAACAAGTTGAGCCGGAGACGGTAGCAGCGGAACGGCAGTTGATCCACGAGATCAGCCACGAGGTGAGCCTGTACAAGTCCCTTGCCGCTGTTCCAGCAGACCAGCAGTCGAACGTGCGCAACGATATGTATCTGGCCAGCGAAGGCATCCGGGTGATGGAGAAGACCAAGACTCCCGCGTTCAGTGCTGCCGATACCAAGGTGCTGACCAACTACAAAGGTCACCTGGACAAGGCCACGAAGTTCATCCCCGGCTGGGTGAAGCTGGCAGTGGCGCTGGCGCTTGGGCTGGGCACGATGGTGGGCTGGAAGCGCATTGTGGTCACGGTAGGCGAGAAGATCGGCAAGGAGCACCTGACCTACGGGCAGGGTGCTGCGGCAGAACTCGTTGCGATGGGGACCATCATGGCGGCAGACGGATTCGGTCTGCCGGTTTCGACGACGCATGTTCTCTCCTCGGGGGTGGCGGGCACCATGATGGCCAACAAGAGCGGGCTGCAGCTCAGCACCGTGCGCAACATCGCGATGGCCTGGGTCTTTACGCTGCCGGCAGCGGCGGCTCTTTCCGGAGTGCTCTTCATGGTCTTCCGGACGCTTGCGAAGTGAGAAGACTCTTGCAATGCAAAGCGGCGCCGGAGAGATCCGGCGCCATTTTCTTTGCGAGGGCGCTATTGCTTCGCGATTTCGCGCGCGGTTGTTGGATGGCGGCGGGTGTGCAACTCGCAGGCCGCGGGCGGATTGGTCATCTGCTTCTGAAAGACCGCGAAGCTCTGTGTCCCCGGCTGGAGCGTGGACCAGTAAGACGTCGGGCTGAAGATGGGTTTGTGCTGATCGATGATCTGGTGGTCGAGGATGCGGATGCCGCATGCGAGGTTCCGCTCCGGATTCAGGATGGTCTTGTTGGGGTCATGCGGTGGAAGGTTCTTGTCGGCCTGCCAGTCGAAGGCGCAGCCGTATCGTTTGCTGTCCTCGTAAGTGAGCTGCAGCAGCCCCTCCTGGTGAACGATTCGACCAGTGACGTGATCGGGTATTGCGACTTCTGGCTCTGTGTGGCGCACATTGGTCGTTGCATTCAAGCCGGCCTCGGCTGCGGCCATAGCCTGGAAGAGATAGGCCCACCAGACACGCTTGTCCGTTTCGCTCATGGTGTAGAAAGCCGGGCAATAGCGACGCACATCGCGGGGCACGCGACGAGTGAGCATTGCGGGCGGCAGTGAGCGCTCGATGAAGATGTCCCAGTGTTTGTCCCAGGTGGGACCGCCAAGCTCCTCCGACTTCACATTGAGCGGGGTGGATGGTGCTGTCTTGACGGCGGTCGGTTGGGGGTCGGGGCCAGGCTTATTTTCCGCCTGCGTTCCGTGACAGCCTGTGCTGGCGAGAGAAAGCTGCAGTGCGATGCAGATGAGGACAACCGCTCGATACACCAAATGGGCCACCTGACTGCGGGGGAGGCAGTTCCGGGGGAGTTGGGAGGACCCATTGCTCGGACGCTGAAAATACCCGGCGCGTTGCCAGCGCGCTGCTCCGATAGTATGAAGGGTGGAATTTGAAAGGCTGAACTGGGCACCGGCGCGGCGACGCGGCGGCCCGTAACGTGATGAGTCTACGAGCAAAGATCGAAGCAGTGGTGTATGCCGCCGAAGAACCGGTAACCCTGGCGCAGCTCGCCGCCATATTTGCACCCGAAGTGCGGGAGATATGGCAAACGGAACAGAACGAGATCGCGGCCGTGGCGGCCCAGGCGGAAAACGAAGCATCGGCGGAGCCATCGCCGTCAGAAGCCGTTTCGGATGCTCCGGGCGAACCTGGCGTGACCAAGCCGGCTGAGGCTGAGCCGGTTGAGGGCGAACCGGCGGTAGAGGGTACGAATGCCGAGATCGACCCGGAAGCGGCTGCCAAGCGTGCGGCGCGCAACGAGGAGCGCGCGGTTCGCGAGTACCTGCGCAAGGTGCTGGATGACCTGATGGCGGACCTCGATACGGGCGATCGCGGAGTGGAAATTCGTGAGATTGCCGGCGGCTACCGGATGGCGACCAAGCCGGAGTATCACGACGCGATCCGCTCCTTCGTGAAGAGCCTGAAGCCGCCGATGAAGCTGAGCCTTCAGGCGTTGGAGACGCTGGCCGTAGTGGCTTATAAGCAGCCAGTGACGGGGCCGGAGATCAGCGAAATCCGCGGGGTGGAAACGGCAGGCGTGCTTGGCAGCCTGCTCTCGCGCAAGCTGATCACGACGGCGGGACGCAAACAGGTCATTGGGCGGCCCATCCTCTACAAGACGACGAAGGAGTTCCTGCTGCGCTTCGGCCTGAAGGACCTGAACGAGCTGCCGAGCATTGAGGAATTTGAAAAGATGGCCGGCGAGCTGGCAGATGCTGATCTGGAGCCCGCCCACGAAGGCGGACTGACGACGAGCGAGGCCGAACGGTCGTTGAACGAAGAGGACGAGGATGGTGAGGCGAATGAAGGCGGAGCCGTCGAGGGCCAGGCTGTCGATCCAGTCGCCGAATCTCCCTCGGATTCTGCCGCGGCAGAACCCGATGCCGATGAGCCGGTGATGGAAGAGCAGAAGGCAGGCGAGGCATGAGCCTACCTGAGCCGGACAGGTCGCAAGGCCCGACGCAACGGCTGCAGAAGATCATTGCCGCCGCCGGACTGGCCTCCCGGCGCAAGGCGGAGACGCTGATCACAGAAGGGCGCGTTCGCGTGAACGGCCAGGTGGTGACGGAGTTGGGCGCGAAGGCCGATCCGGCGCGGGACCACATCCGCGTGGACGGCAAGCTGCTGCATGGGCCGGAGCAGCCGCGGTACTACATGCTGAACAAGCCAAAGGGGTACGTCACGACCGTTTCCGATCCGGAGAAACGGCCGACGGTGATGAAGTTTTTTGAGCGCACGGGCACAAGGGTCTTTCCGGTGGGACGGCTCGATTACCAGAGCGAGGGTCTGCTGCTGATGACCAACGACGGTACGCTGGCCAATGCGCTGACTCGCGCAGCGGCGCGGGTAGAGAAGACCTATCTGGTGAAGGTGAGTGGCCGGCCCACGGAATCGGCAATTGAGCAGCTGCGCCGCGGCATCATGATCGAGCGGGGCAAGCCGGGCGGTGGCTCTGGTCGCGTGCTGACCGAGCCGGCGACGGTCCGGCTCATGCGCGATGCGGAGAACCCATGGTACGAAGTTGTGCTGACCGAGGGACGAAACCGGCAGATCCGCAAGCTATTTGAAGAGATCGGTCATCATGTGGAGAAGATTCGTCGCGTTGGCTATGGGACGCTGGTGCTCGATGTGCCTCCGGGCGAGGTGCGTGAGTTGGAGCCACGCGAAGTGGCAGCGCTGGAGCGTGCGGGTCGGCCGCGCAAGAAGGCTCCGGAGCCACCGCGAGCTCTGCGCAAGGTGGAAGAGCGGCATTTGCCTGTAGCAAGGCCTGCACGAAAACGGATAACGAAACGTCGTAGCGCGAAGCGCGTGAGCCGCGAAAGGTAGCCAACGCATCGAATGAAAGGGGAGCAAATCATGGAAAAAGCAACATTTGGAGCGGGCTGCTTCTGGGGTGTGGAGGCACGCTTCCAGCAGGTGCCGGGAGTCGTGGAAACGGCGGTGGGTTATGAAGGCGGGTCGCTCGAGAATCCCACATACAAGGACGTGTGCTCGGACGGCACCGGACACGTTGAGGTGGTGGAGCTGACCTTCGATCCGCAGAAGGTGAGCTATGCTGCGCTGCTCGATTTGTTTTTTGAGCTGCACGACCCGACGCAGGTGAACCGGCAGGGCCCGGATTGGGGAACACAGTATCGTACCGTTGTCTTCTTCCATTCACCAGAGCAGGAAGCGACAGCGCGCGACGCGATTGCGCGGCTGGACGCGAGCCACAAATATGCGAAGCCGATTGCCACTCAGGTAGTGCCGGCGAGCACCTTCTGGCGCGCCGAGGAGTACCACCAGAAGTATCTGGAGAAGCGCGGCGCCGTCTCCTGCCATATCTAACGCGCTCGCGACGCGTCCTTACTTCGATGTCACGGGATGCATATAGCGACAGTGAACTTCTCCGCGCTCAGAGCTTGCCACATCCAATATCCACTCAGAGGGGCGGTTGCCGGATTGGCAGCCGCCCCTTCTGCAATGGTCATCTGATAGCCTGAGGGCCGGACGACTGTGAAAGAGACTGACGGACAGAGCCACGGGTCTGTACCCTTTGCCAGGTTGCAGGCGCTGACGGCGCGCTTTCCATCGCTGGGGCTCTCTATAGAGACAGCGGTCTGCTTTGTCTTCACGGCGTTCTTCCTCTTTTACGGACTGGTACCGATCTTTGGCGGCGACGGCCTGGGGCTGGTGGGCGCAGACGAACCGCGCTATGCGCAGATTGCGCGCGAGATGCTGGGCCGCCACGACTACATCACACCCATGCTTTACGGCAAGCCGTGGCTGGAAAAGCCAGCGCTCTATTACTGGCGCGCCATGTTCTCCTTCAAGGAGTTCGGGGTGCACGACTGGTCCGCGCGACTGCCGTCCGCCAGTTTCGCCTTCATCCTGATTTCACTCATCTACCTGCACATCCGGCGCTTCCGGCCAGGCGGCCAGTTGGATGCGGCGCTGATTACTGCCAGCTGCGCGGGCATTATCGCCTTTGCGCGGGGCGCCTCCACGGATATGCAGTTGGCAGCGCCATTCTGCATCGGCATGCTGGGCTGGTATGCGTGGTATGAGACCGACAAGAAGTTCTGGCTCTTCGATCTGTACTTCTTCAATGGCGCGGCCACGCTGGCGAAAGGCCCGGTTGCGCCATTTCTTGCGCTGGCCATTATCTTTGCATTCATTGCCTTGAGGCGCGAGTGGTCCCTGCTGCGGCGGACGATCTGGGTGCCCGGCATCCTGCTCTACCTGGCGATGGTGCTGCCCTGGTACATCGCCGTCACTCGACGAAACCCGCAGTTCCTGCGCGTCTTTTTCCTCGAACACAATCTGGAGCGATTCGCCACCAATCTGTATGAACACCAGCAGCCCGGCTGGTTCTATCTCGCCGTCATGATGCTCGCGCTTATGCCGTGGACGGTGGTGGCGATGCGTGCGCTGGCGGATGCGGCGATCGAATCCGTGAATGAATGGCGGGCCCGGCTCGCGAAAAACCGTTATGTGAGTCATGCGCGCTGGGGAGACGCTTTTCCTGAGTTTCTCGTCCTGTGGACGCTCTTTCCTATCGTCTTCTTCTCGATGTCTCGCTCCAAGCTACCTGGCTATATCCTGCCCTCGATTCCGCCTCTCACCATCCTGACGGCGGATTATCTGAACCGTTTGCGGCAGGAGGAGACAGCCATCAGGCCATGGCTGCTGGTACTGCACGCCTTGCTCGCCGGTGCAACTGTGACGCTCGTGCTGCTGCTTCCTTGGCTGATCTTTCATGCATTGGGAGGCATGCCTCCTACGCGAGTGATGGTCTCGGCGATCATCACGGGCATCGCCACGATCGTCCTTATTCTGGTGATTGTGGGACGATTTGGGGTAGAGCGGCTACGAATCGCCACCATGGTGCCGCTGATTGTCCTGGTCTTTTTTCTCTTCGGAGTCGGGCCGTTTTTCGGTCTGCCTGCAATCCAGCAGACCAAACATACGATTCAACTGGTGGACCTTGCCTATTCGGCGCGGCCACTCGCGCGGCAGCTTACCCAGTTGACCCCGCACAATGAACCGGTCGCGGTTCTACGCGTGCGCCGGGATCTGGAGTTTGGACTCTCGTTCTATCGCGACAAAAGGGTGCTGGACTACGACAAGGACGGCGTCCCGGAACAGGCGCACATCCTTGTGGTACGCGACATTGCGTTGCCGCAGCTTAGGACGCTGCTGGCAACACGCTCCTACCACCCACTTTTTGCCTATCCCGCGCAACATGTCTCTGTGTTTCAGGTCGATGCACTCGGCACCGACGATATGCCCGCATCACCACACAAGTAACACTCCGGACTCGCTTCTCTCTTTGCATGTGCCGGAAGGGCACGCTTACACTCGCAGATAACCGGTACGAGCACGGCGGGGAGAGCACCGTTTGGCCGCGTCATTGTCCAGAAGCGCGATCGTTCGCCAGGATGTGCTCGACCTGCGCCATTTTGCCGCTTCCTCGTTGCGGGAGCTGCTGACGGAGGAAACCGAGCAGTGGCAGCGCCGCCTGCGCTGGGACTACCGGACATCGGCACAGCTTCTGCTCGATTATCTGGACTCGCGCATCCTGCCCGGCTTTGTGGCGACGGAGGATGGCCGGGCCGGCCGGTTACGTTTTCTGCGTATACGAGCAGCACAAGGCCGTCATCGGAGATGTGTTCGCCACAGCACACGCGCGCGAGCGAGCGAACCGCATCGAGGCACGGCTGCTGGAGCACACCCTGGAGCTGCTGCAGAGCACCCCGGGCACCGGAAGGGTGGAGACGCAGCTACTGCTGCACCCCAAGGGACAGTTCGAGAACTGTTCGCGCGCAATGGTTTCGAAATCTATCCGCGCGTCTTCATGGAGCGGCAACTGC
The DNA here is from genome assembly GCA_963750845.1 of uncultured Acidobacteriaceae bacterium. GTDB lineage: Bacteria > Acidobacteriota > Terriglobia > Terriglobales > Acidobacteriaceae > KBS-83. The sequence goes on along the minus strand of CAVVSP010000025.1, from coordinate 65,621 downwards.
GCCGTGAGCTTTCTTCCTTGAGCCGTTCCAGTACCCTCATCTCTGCATATGCGGGCATGGCGAGAGAGCGACTTTGCCGCTGCGGGCCGGCTGATTGCGCTTGCCTACCGTGGGCATCTCGACAGCGTGATCAACGATCAATACCGTACGACGGCCGGTTCGATGCGTTTTCTGCACAACATTGTGCGCTTTCCCGGCTGCGGGCAATTCGATCCGGCGACCTCGCTGGTGCTGGCACACCGCGACAGCGACGAATTAGCGGGCATTGTGCTGTGCTCGCGAGTCAATGTCGATACGGGCCACGTCACGCAGCTTTGCGTTGAACCTGCACTGCGCCACGCCGGCCTGGGACGCCTGCTGCTGACGCAATGCATGCAGGCACTCTCCGCGCTGGGGCTCGGCTACATATCCCTCACGGTGACAGAAGGCAACCAGGAAGCGCTGCTGCTTTACCGGCGCATGGGATTCAAATCCAGGCATATGTTCGACGCCATGGTGTGGCAGCGGAGTTAGCAGCCCAGCAGAAGGCGACACGGTGCGCCTTGCGGAGTTCCCCGGTCCTCAGCGGTGGATGAAGTAACATCAGCCAGCTTGCGACGATGACCGATCCGGCGAAGAGCACGAAGCAATAGACCCCGTAGCGCATCATGGCGCGGGGTTCGCTGCGCTGCGTGATGCCGAAGACGGTGGAGTGCAAAGAGCGCGAAGAGCAGGACGGCGGTGAAGTGGGAGGGGGCGAGGATCACGACTTCCTCCCGATGCGGATGTTGTGCGCATCCACTGCAGCGATGACGTTCAGCAGACCGGCTACGACGATGAACTTGGTGCCGTAGTCGGCTGTCACCACCTGGACGGGGGTCTGGCCGACGCCGAAAAGACGCCCGCCAAGGTACATCAGGCCGGAGCCAAGGTCGCCGATGAAGCCCAGCAGGTCGAGAGGGTCGCCCGAGTTTGCCACGTAGAGCTTGCCCTGCATGAGCAGACCGAGGACGAACATCAGGCCGATGGCGGCAAAGAGCAGTCCGCCGCGCACCCAGCGGCGAGCTGAGCAGGTGGCCCGCGCCCGGGAATAAGCCAGCCTGCGAGAAGCGCGGTGGAGAACAGCGGACTTTTGGGCTCCGATGCCTTCTCGATCTTTTTGCTGGGGTGGCGGCCTTGGCCGGCGGGGTGGTTGCCATGGAGAGTCTCCACCAAATATACCGCAGCGGCCTGTCAGTTCGTCGCGATGGCCGCCGCCGACGGACTCTAGACCCGGACCAGCTCCCGTCTGCACGCGGCCGGTGACGCTGGCTTCGTGGTCGCCGGTGATCATGTTCACCTCGCTGCGAATGCCGAATTCGTTCAGATAGATTCCGGGCTCGACGGAGAAGCAGGTGTGCGGCAGCAGCAGGCGCTCGTCGTGGGTCTCGAGGTTGTCGAGATGCGCGCCGCTACCGTGCAGCTCTGTGCCGATGTTGTGGCCGGTGCGGTGGTGAAGTATTCGGCGTAGCCGGCATCACGGATGACGGCGCGGGCCGCATCGTCTGCCTCCCAGCCGGCGATCGGCTTCCCTGCCGCGAAGGCCTGCTGGACCGTCTGCGATCGCGGCATCGCGCGCATTGCGGACGGTATTGAAGACGACGCTGCTCCTGCGATGTCGGCTCACGATCGACGACGCCGGTCCAGGTGATGTCGTAGCAGCACGGTAGCCTGGACGATTGAGGCGCGCCCAGATGTCGATCAGCAGAAAGTCGCCGGAGCGGATGGGGCGTGCTGGTCCGCGGTTGGCTCGTAGTGGGAATTGGCGCTGTTGGCGTTTACGGAGACGTTGGGGCCGTGCTCCCAGTACCAGGCCGCGCGTCGGCCATGGCGTGTCGGAACCACTGGACCATCTCGTATTCGGTGGTGCCGGCGCCGGAGCGGACGCGGCGGCCAATCTCGCGAAAGCCGCTGTCGAGGATCGTCGTCGAGCTTGCCCTGCGCCTCGTAGTGGCTCTTCTCCTGTTCGTCGGTGAGGACGGCCTCGAAACGGCTGACGAGATCGGCGGAGCTCACGATGGTCTTGCCCATCGCGCAGGACCTCGATGGTGCCGGCATCCACCATGGAGACATACATGATGGCGTTGCGCGGCGAGTACTGCATGGCGATGCGCTTCGGCGCCGTTGAGCATCTGCCGCAGACCTGCCTCGAGCTCCTGCCATGAGCTGTAGAGCCTGTGCCTTGCCGGGCAGCGGGTCGAGCCGGCCGGCTTCGACGCGATGGACCAGCTTGCGCGGCTCGCCGGCCGGGGCACGAAGTAGATACCAGCGCCGTGTGATGTGCAACCCTTCGCTCAAGCCCGAGGATGCGGTACGCGATGGGATCACGATGATGATGGTCGTAGAAGAGCCAGCCATCAAGCCGGGCCTTACGCAGAGCTTCCTGGATCGCATTGAGTTGCATATCTCTGCTGATTCTATCGCCGATATTTTCAACGCAGATGCCGGTCGCGCTCCTGCTGGCCAGACGCTAGACTGAAACCGCAAGGAGAGAGCATGCGCGCAGGCGGTATCCATCATGCAGAACTGATCCTGTTATTGCTGCTCTTTCTGGTGGGCGCGCTTACAACGCTCTCGCGACGCTTTCAGACGCCCTATCCCATCGTGCTGGTAGTGGGCGGCCTGCTGTTGAGCTTTATCCCCAACTTGCCGCAGATTTCGTTGAATCCGGACATTGTCTTCCTGGTTCTACTGCCACCACTGCTTTTTGCCGCAGCATTCAATACTTCCTGGCATGATTTTCGCTTTCACCTGGTGAGCGTGCTGCTGCTGGCCTTCGGACTGGTCGGCTTCACAGTGCTTGGGGTTGCGGCAGCCAGTGAGTACCTGCTGCCAGCCAGCTTCGACTGGCGGCTGGGCCTGGTACTGGGAGCCGTTGTCTGCAGCACGGACGCGATCGCGGCGACGTCCATCGCTGCCCGAGTCGGACTCCCACGCGCACTGGTGGACATCCTTGAAGGCGAGAGCCTGGTAAATGATGCGAGCGCGCTGCTGGCACTGGAGTTCGCCGTCGGTCTAGTCGTCAGCGGCCAGGAGCCTGGATTCGGACAGGGTGTTTTACGGCTGCTGACTCTGGTCGGAGGAGGTCTGCTGGCAGGATTCGTGGCAGCGTGGCTGATCCATCGCCTGCAGCTGCGCCTGACCGATCCGCCGATCGAGATCACGCTGAGCCTGATGGCGCCGTATGTCTCGTATCTGCTGGCGGAAAGCGTGCACGTCTCCGGCCCGCTGGCCAGCGTGGTCTGCGGACTCTATCTCGGCCACAAGAGCTCAGAAGTGTTCAGCACCGAGGCCCGGCTGGAGAATGCTGCCGTCTGGAACACGCTGGACTTCCTGCTAAACGGCGTGGTCTTCATCCTTATCGGGCTGCAGCTTCCTTTCATCCTCCGTGGCATTCAACACATCGGGCATCGTGAGCTGCTGTTTGATGCAGCCATTTTTACCACGGTCGTGATCGCGCTGCGCCTCTTGTGGATGTATCCGGGGGCATGGCTGAGTTATTGGATCCGTACACGGCTGCTCAAGCAGAACTATCGGCCTCCCCGGGCGGGAGCTGTTTTCGTACTGGGCTGGACGGGTATGCGCGGGGTACTGGCGCTGGCCGCGGCGATCTCGCTGCCACGCACCATCGACAATGGCTCGCCGTTTCCGCAACGCGAGGTCATCATCTTCCTTGCCTTTTCGGTCATCCTGGTGACGCTGGTCGTCCAGGGACTGACGCTGCCATCCCTCATTCGCGCTCTTGGCCTGAGCGAAGCCGATCCGTTGGAGATGGTCGAGCGCGAAGCGCGAAAACGGATGCTGCGCGGCGCACTGGACTACCTGGAGTCGATCGAATCGGATGCGAACCGCCCTGACGAAGCAGTGTGGCTGGACGTGATGCAGCACTACAAGGAGCGCTACGCGATGGTAGACGGATCTCCGAAGGGCGCGAATGACCCGACATCCGGGCAGTGGGTCCAGATGTATGACCTGAACAACAGGGTACGCGCGGCCGAGCGGTCAACCCTGGCAAAGATGCGCTATGAGGACCGCATCAGCGATCATGTCTTGCGTAAGCTGGAGAGGGAGCTGGATCTGCTGGATACACGCTTCAGCTGACCCGCGAAGGCGGCCGCCTTTCCAAGCAGAGCCGGCCGCGCTACATTGAAAGGGGCAACATTAGGGAGCAACCGGCTCCGGGAGCAATCAGCAATGACCTGGATGGGAGAACCGATGACCTGGATTCTGATTGGTGTGGCGGGCGGGGTGATACTCGGCCTGATCTGCATCATCTGGGCAACACAGGGCAGGCCCTTGAGCGAGAATCCGCATCACGACGAATACTGAGTACAGGTGCTGAAAGCGGCGTCTTTAGCCCTTCCGCGGTGGCATCTTCAGCCACAGGAGACCGGCAAAAAAGAAGAGTGCCGAAACCGCCAGCGACATGAGCGCATGAGCGCGATGGTTGTAGTGCACAGCCAGAGCAGCGCTGATCCACCAGACCACAGCGCCGGCAAACCAGATCCACGCTGTCCAGGACGTCTTTGACGCCATCCCACTCCTGACCGGCTCGGCACCGCGGGTCAAAGCTTCTCCCTCCGGCTGCGAACCATGCGGTTTAACAATAAGGCTCCAGCCGTCAGACTAGCAGTCAGGACGGTAGGGAGATGTGAGTCCGTGGTTCCCGCCGAAGCGAGCAACCAGAGTACGGTACCGGCGGCAAGAACGTGATAGGTCACCATGTCCGGGAGCGTAGCAACGCTCCGTCCCAGGTCCCTATTCACCACCAGGGTGAGTGCCATGCCACAGGTAATGACACTTGCACCGTTCCTCTGGCAACCTGTTCCGAAACGGGTCGAACCGATGCAAAAGGCGGCCTCGACTGCTGCCTTACTCGTACGATGCATACCACCTCACACCGTGGGTCTGCGACCTAAGTAACATTCCCTTCGGCACTGCCCCACCCCAGAATGTCCTCATGACGCGCTTGGCGACAGAGCGGGTCCGGATGCTGGAATTGCTGATACCGACGATCGATCGGTGGTCGGGACGCAAAACGCTCCAGCAGCAGGACAGCCATGCCCACCTGACGCTGGGGGACCAGGGAGAAGAGGCTGTTTACTTCCACCTGCGCAAGAAGGGCTGCATGGTGGTGGCCCGGCGTTGGCGTTCGTCTCGCCAGCCAGGGGATCTGGACCTGGTTTGCTGGGAAGGCGATACCTTGTGCTTTGTCGAGGTAAAGACGCGCAGCCGGTTCGACGTAGCAACGGCGGAATCCGCAGTAGACGCCGACAAACGGCGCATGATCCGGCGCATGGCTCGCCTGTACATGAGCAGTTTGCGCGAACGGCCCAAGCAGGTCCGTTTCGATATTGTTTCGGTGTATTTCAACGATGAAGCTACGGCCGAGTTGCGCATGATCCCCAATGCATTCGGCTGGACCGAACCTGCTCACCGCTGGAACTAAGCTCAAGCCTGCCGAATCTGCCGGTCGCTTCTCCAACACATCCATCCTCGAATCGCCAAGCTGGGCGTTCAGGCAACGCAGTGAGCCCAATCTCTGACCGTTTCCTTATACTTTGAATCAGCGCATGTGTTTACAAGCCGCCCGCGGCACGTGACGTCCCCTTCGAGATTGAGACCACGCATGAAAAGGATGAGATGACGGCGGCGGTCCTTGAAGGAGTCGGGCTCACGATGGTTGCCGGCATTATGTCGGGCAACTGCATGCTACCCAGCAAGTTTGCTCGGAAGTGGAAATGGGAGCACTTGTGGTTCGTCTTCAGCGTTGTTTCGCTGGTGATTCTCCCGTGGGGCCTGGCTCTGCTTCTGGTGGACCATCTTTTCACGGCCTACCGGGAACTAACTGCCGCGGCCTTTGTCACTCCGCTTGCCTTCGGAGCAGGTTGGGGCGTGGCGCAGATTCTCTTCGGCATTTCCGTCCGCAAATTGGGCCTGGGCATTGCGTATGCGATCATCGTCGGGCTCGGCGCGGTTCTCGGCACCCTGATCCCGCTTTTCTTCGGCCCTCCGATCGATATCTCTCATACCACGCTGCTCAAGATTCTGGCCGGCATTGTTGTCATGATCGTGGGCATCGCCCTGACCGCCGTAGGAGGCAAGAAACGAGAGCGCAGCGAACAGGATGAAATTCGAGACGAACGCGGTTACATAGCAGCGATCCTCCTTGCCATTCTCTGCGGTGTGATGGCGCCGATGTTGAATTTCGCCTTCGCATTTGGGCAACAGCTCGCGCAGCAAGCAGTCCGCGTTGGCAATTCTCCGGTTCATGCGGCGTATGCGGTGTGGCCAATCGCTTTGCTCGGCGGCTTTGTTCCGAATATGGCGTACAGCGTTTTTCTACTGTGGCGAGGCAAGAGCTGGCACATCTTCCAGCATGATCGCGCGGAAGTGATCTGGCCAACCCTGATGGCGGTGCTGTGGATGGGAGCTTTCGCTCTCTATGGGATGAGCGCTGTATTGCTTGGGACGTTCGGGGTTTCCGTGGGGTGGGGGCTGTTTCAGAGCTTCATGATCATTACAGCCACGGTCTCTGGAATTCTTACGGCGGAATGGAAGCGTGCTTCGCGGAGCGCGACGATCCTGCTTACGTTGGGACTGGCGTGTCTCCTTCTCGCAACGCTGCTGCTGTCCGTCGCGGGGCACTGACCTCGAGTTTCAAGGCAAGCTGGCCGAGATAGGGTCTATCTCCGGGCCCATAGGCCTTTCATACTAATCGGCCAGGCGAGTTTCCTAGTAATATTGCTGGCAAGCTTCTCGACCGCCCGACAAACGTTTGCCGTTGGAGCCGGGTAGGAGGAAACCATGCCGAGGAAGTTCGCTTGTGTCTTCACGCTGCTGCTTTCTGTGACCCTCTGGGGACAAACGGCTCATCCTATTCTCCCGTTAGGTTCTGCCGCTCCTGACTTCTCGCTTCCCGGCGTGGATGGAAAGATCCATAAGCTCAGCGATTATGGGAGTAGCCCCATTCTGGTTGTGATCTTCACCTGCAACCATTGCCCCATTGCGCAGATGTATGAGCGACGCATCGAGCAGTTGTATGAGGACTATGGCAAAAAAGGCGTGGCGATCGTCGCCATTCAGGGGAATGATCCGAAGGCGATCCGGATCGACGAGCTCGATTCCTCCGACGTGAGCGACACGCTGGACGATATGAAGGTCCGGGCGGCATACAAGCATCTTCACTATCCCTACCTTTACGCCGGAGACACGCCTGCCGTCACTGCCGCGTACGGTCCACAGGCGACGCCGCATGTTTTTATTTTCGATAAAAGCCGTCGTCTTCGCTATCAGGGCCATTTCGACAATAGCTATCGCATCGAGAAGGTGAAGACGCACGATGCGCAAAATGCTATCGATGCGTTGCTGGCGGGGAAAGAAGTAGCGGTGACTCACACCGGTGTCTTCGGATGTTCGACGAAGTGGCCTGAAAAGTCCGCGCAGCGCGAAGCCACCGACCGGAAGATCGACGCCACGCCTGTTCATGTGGAGAAGGTGGACGCTGCGGGTTTGAAGAAACTGCGCGCAAATCCGAGCGGCCATGTTACCTTGATCGACTTCTGGGCGACATGGTGCGGATCCTGCCTGGTGGAATTTTCGGATCTTCAGGACACATACCGCATGTACAGCGGTCGCGATTTCGACCTGGTGACAGTGTCCGCCAACATGCCGGATGAAGAGCCCAGCGTGCTGCGCTTCCTCCAGAAGAAGCACGCCACCAGCCGCAACTTGCTGTTTGGATCCGACGATACGGCGGCACTCCAAGCGGCGTTCGATCCGACCTGGCAATCGGCGGTCCCCTACACCGTTGTGCTCGACCCAGATGGAAAGGTGATCTACAAGACGGTAGGCTCGGTCGACCTATTGGAGATGCGCCGAAAGATTCTGGCAGCTATGCCCTCCGACTACATCGGGTTCAATAAGTACTGGGCCGCCGGCAACTAGTTATGTGAGCAAACATATCGTGAGTCGCCGAGGATATTCCGTAACTCATTCGTTCGCCGCATGCTGCTTTGGAGGCTTTTCTGAAACGCTCGTCGATGCACGTTTTGATGTGCGCGTTCTTGTTGCTGTTTGCCTCTGCGGCGTGGGGTGGAGATGCGATTCCGAAAGCTGCATGGAAGCGTCCCCTGGGGCTTCCACTTGGCAATCCCGGAGTCACGCGGGTTGCCGGAGATATTGACGACGGCTATTGGCAGGGGGTTCCTGTCGGTGGCTTTGGCGCGGGAACTTTTTCCCGCAGCTATCGCGGCGACTTTGCACGTTGGCATATCAAGGCCGGCGTTCATAAATATGAGCCGGTGTATGCCAACCAGTTCGCCATGTTCCAGCAATCTGACGGAGATGCTCATGGCACAGCGCGGGTCTTGATGAATGGCCATCCCGCAGGCAACGAACTATCAAGCTGGCAGTGGGATTATCCAGTCGGGGCGGGAGATTACGACGCGCTCTATCCCAAGGCGTGGTTTGATTACCGGTGGGATCAGTTCCCTGCTCATGTTGTCCTGGAGCAGTTTTCGCCGGTCCTTCCTGATAACTACCGCGAATCCAGTTATCCCGTTGCTGTTTACCGCTGGCACGCCGATAACCCCACAAATAAGACCGTCACCGTTTCCGTCCTTTTCTCGTGGACGAATATGTCGGGTTGGTTCAGGACGTTCACGCGGGACTTCAGCGGAACGCCGAATCAAGGCAACCATAACGACTACAAAAGTGAAGCCGTCGGCGACGCGGGAACGATGAAAGGCGTCGTCTTCGACAGAAACCGCGCCGGCGATGCCCCCAACGAGTGGGATGGTCAGTTCGTCATCGCCGCACTCGAGTCTGCAGGCGTGGAAGTCAGCTACCAGACTACTTTTCAAGCCCAGGGAGATGGGAAGGCAGTGTGGAAGCCGTTCTCGAAGGACGGAAAGCTTGCCAACGACGACAAGTCATGGGTAAGCGACAAGGAGAAGCTGGCCGGTGCTATCGCTCTGCGTTTCACGTTGAAGCCGGGGGAGAAGAAGGTGATCCCGATGGCGCTGGCGTGGGACTTTCCGGTGGTTCAGTTTGGCGAAGGACGAAAGTGGAACCGGCGCTATACAGACTTCTATGGCGCATCGGGCAAGCATGCCTGGGAGATCGCTCGCGATGGACTGCTGCATTCCGCGGAGTGGAGCGATGCGATTGACAGGTGGCAAGCGCCATACATCCATGATGAGAGCAAACCGCTCTGGTATCGCGGGATGCTGTTCAACGAGCTCTACGCACTGACGGACGGAGGAACCTTCTGGGGCCGTCAGGCCGGCTCCGATCCAAAGACGCCGCCGTCATTTGCGCTGCTGGAATGCTTCGACTACGCCTACTACGGAACACTCGATGTTCGCTTCTACGCGTCGTTGCCGCTACTGAAGTTCTGGCCGGAGATCGACAAACAAGTGCTACGGGAGTTTGCAGACACGGTTCCGCACGAATGGCCTGAGCAAGGGCTTTGGGTATGGAAAGCAGAGCAGACCGGCGCGCCTGTCACTCATAAGCGAAAAAAGCGAGGTGCTGTTCCACATGATCTTGGTGTCCCGGAAGGCGACCCATTCGTCGCTGTCAACGAGCCTGGCTGGCAGGACACGAATGACTGGAAAGATCTCAACTCGAAGTTTGTACTGATGGTCTATCGCGACTACGTGCTCACCGGCCGCACGGATCGTGCCTTCCTCCGCGAAACATGGCCTGCTGTAAAGGACGCTATTGAGTATCTTCGTCAATTCGATCACGGGGGCGGTGTTCCCGAAAACGGCGGCTATCCGGATCAGACTTACGATTCCTGGGTGGTGCGCGGTGTAAGCGCGTATTCTGGCGGCCTTTGGCTGGCTGCATTACGCGCGGCGGAGGAAACCGGTCGCATCGTGGGCGATACGCAGACGGCTGACGCGTATCACGCCCTTTTTCTGAAGGGACAGAAGACCTATATCTCGCAGTTGTGGAACGGCGAGTATTTTCGCTATGACACCAACAGCGAATTCAAAGACGCCATTCAGACTGACCAGCTTGCCGGACAATGGTATGCAAATCTGAACGGACTTGGTGATATTGTGCCGCACGAGATGCAGATATCGACGCTGAAAAAAATCTTTGACTTCAACGTAATGAAGTTCGGCAATGGAGAAATGGGCGCCGCCAACGGTATGGCAGCGGATGGATCGATTCTCAGCTCGAATGAACAAGCTAGAGAGGTCTGGATTGGCACCACAGAAGGCTATGCAGGGCTCTTGATGAGCGAGGGGCTCAAGGACGAAGCCTACAAAGCGACCTGGGGGCTGTATCACACGATTTATGTGACCAAGGGCTATTGGTTTCGAACCCCGGAGGCCTGGGACATCACGGGAAACTTTCGAGCCGGAATGTACATGCGCCCGACCGCGATCTGGGCCTTGGAAATGACATCGCCGCGAGCAAAGTAGAGAGCACTATCGCCCTCGTGCCCTTTGTATCTCAGAAGGCTATGGAAGTTATCTCCTAGCCACTTACTCGTTGAAGAGGAGTTGCCGGCGATGGCAACTGGCCAACAACTGTACTCGTCTTCGGAGGACGGCCCGCATCAAGCTGTGTGGGCAGGTATTCAACTCTGGTGGCGGGGTATTGTCGGAGGCCGCTTAGCTGCAAGGCGATATGCCACATGAAGGCTGGGTTATTGCGCAAATATCGTTTCCACAATCGGCGCGGGTCCTGCAGGAGACGATGCATCCATTGCATCCCAATCGTCTTGACCCATTGCGGCGCGTCCTGAATGCGGCCTGTGTGAAAGTCGTAAGCTGCACCGACGCCAAACATGAGCGTGGTATCGAGGAGGCGCAGGTAGCGATGCATAAAGCGCTCCTGCTTGGGTGTGCTGATGCCAACCCAAATAATGTCCGGCTTGAGCTCACGCATGCGCGCGATGAGCGATTGCTCCTCCCCTGCGGTGAGATCGCGAAAAGGGGGCGTGTAAGTGCCGACGATGTGCGCCGATGGATAGCGGTGTGCGAAGCGCTCGCGCAGTTGTTCCGCCACGTGCTCCTCGCCGCCGTACAGGAAATGCGTGCAGCCCGCGAATTCTTGGCGACGAAACACCTCAAGCATGAGATCAGGGCCTGCCACGCGCTGCATCCTTTTATGCCCTTGCCACCGGCCGACCCAGACGGTTGGCGTCCCATCGGGTACGGTCATCGCGGAGCCTGCATAAATGGCAGCTAATTCTGGATCGCGGTGCGCCTCCATGATGCCGTGCACGCCTGCCATGCATATATATCCCTTGCGGCGCGCCTGGAGTTCGCGGGCGATGCGCTCCAAGGTGAGTTCCATGTTGAGTGCTTCGACAGAGATACCGAGCAGTTTGGCTGCCGGACGCAATTTAAGCCGAGTCATAAGAGGTGATTCCCTTCTGAGGTCCGTATCGAGGCGCGGATGGGGGCGGCAGCCACCGTCGATGCGGGAGACAAGAGCGAGCGATAGAGCTGCAGATACTGTTCTGCGATGCGTGACACAGCGAGCTGTGGCAGAGCGACGGGTGTGCAAGAGCGTGCCTGGACACCAGCGCAGACGGCGTCGGCAAAGCTCTCTTCGGCCGCTGCATTCAGCGGAACGTATAGACAGTGGTCTCCGCCTAGCTCGCGAAAAGCAGGAATGTCGGAGCAGACCACGGGGCATCCGGCAAGAAGAGCTTCCGCTACAGGGAGCCCAAAGCCTTCAACAACAGATGGCGCGAGCAATAGCTGCGAGTTGCGGTAGCACCATTGCAATTGCTCCTCAGAAAGTCCATTCAGGAGGGTGACCCGCTCAGCAATCTTGGCCTTGGCTAAATAGCGAAGGATCGCATTGGTTTCCGGGCCGGGAATACCAACGATAACGAGTCGTGTGCGGTCAGCGATGCGCCCGGCGCGCAGCAGGTGCTCGAAGACCCGCAAAAGGAAAAGGATGTTCTTGTTGCGGCGATGCTGTGCGACACACAGGAGAAATGGCTCACCATTCCACTGTGGCAGCGGACTTAGTGGCGAGATTCGCGACTCCGATTGGACGCAGTTGTAGATGACGACGGCCTTTGCAAGCGCGAGTCGTGGCTCCAATCCCTCCAGCCGGGCGAGTGTACTTTCGGAGACACATGCGATGGCATCTACCGCCCGCAAACACTGCTGCAGTACGAGCTGGTTGAACAGCACCTTTGGGAAGCCGAAGTTTTCCGGAACATCATAGGGATAGAGATCGTGAAGCGTCACGACGGTTGGGCAGTGATAGGCGCCCCTATTGAGTGGGGTGGGATAGCCGAGGTGCACAATGTCTGCTTCGACCCGTGCCACAACCCGGGGCAGTTCTGTGTAGTACCACATGTTCCGGCTTACGGAGCTATTGCGGACGCGTGCTGTATGAAGATGCAGACGGGCATCATCGCGACGGGCATCATCGCGTGGCGCCGTATCGTAAACGAACTCCTGCTGCCACGGTGCTGCGATCAGATGTACTGCCGTGATCTCTTCCCGCGTGAGCAGGCATTGTGCGAGATTGATCGCGTGCCGCTGCACGCCGGAGAGCTGACCAGAGGACGATGTGAGTGCGATTGCGACTTTCACCCGAGCACCTCCATGTGAACTGGAGGATGCTGGATGAGAGCGCCGATGATGACGATGAACCAGAGAGGCAGCGAGAGGTCGAAGGACTCGGTGTCGGCGAAGCCACGCACAATGACGAACAGCAGCATGCCGAAAAACAGGATCCTTAACGAAGGATCGGAAAGGCGGCGGAGCTGTCGCCAGACGCTGCCATAGAGTGCGACCAGCATGAACACACCCACGGCGCCGTAAGCATAGAACTGCTGGAGGAGCTCATTGTGCGCATGACGAGCTTCGAATTCATTGAATGGCGGGATGACCTTCCATACGGAGTGAAAGCCGTGGCCAATCCATGGGTTCTGGACCGCTTCGGTAAGAAAGTAAAGCCAGATACCAAGGCGTCCGGTAAGTGTCTCGGCCTGATTGCCTGCGTTGGTGTAGACAACGTAATAGTTCGTTAACAAACTCCAGAAAACCAACACGACAGATAATGCAAGGCCGCCAAACAGCAGCTTCGCCTTCCGGTTCATGGAGCGGTCGCGCAGAAGGATATAAGCCTGACCGACGAGGAAGGCGATGATTGTAGTCTTGCTCAAGCTGCGAAGCAGCGTTATGGCAAGCAGGAGAGCCGGCATCGTCCAGTTGCCGCTCTTCCTGCGCATCAGATATTGCGCCAGGAAAAACGCGAAGGCACAGGACCAGCCGATCTGGTTCGGTCCGAGGAGTTGCTCGTCGCCGAGGCGAAGATCCGACTGCGTGGGCATCAGCCATGCAACGATTGCTATGGCGCAGCTTCCCCAGATATAGCCGCGCATCAGAGAATTCACGACGACGTCGAGCGGGCCGCGGCGAAGCAGGAGTACAACGATTGCCGTGTCTGCCACCATTGCGATCCAGAAGGCTATTGCGGCTGGCAGCGACGCGGTGACGCTCCATCCAAGGCTGATACCGGAAAAACCGAGGAACAAGAGCACCCAGCGGAAGCAGGGTAAATGCAAAATAGGGCGAAGCTCAGATGGAGCTGCACCCAGCCCGCCGAGCGCACTAAGAAACAGAAACAGATAGTTGAGGGCGAGACTGAAAATCACGCCATACTGCGCATCCTGACCAAATACGCGTACAGCCAGCAGCGGGAAAAAGAGACGGAATGAAAGATAAAAGCCAAGCAGCGCCGCGAACGGCATTGTTGCGGTCGTGCTGATCGCCGACTGATTCACAGCCAGGGAGGGGCGGCTGATTGCATGTGCGTTCACGCTCATGCCTCCTCGCAGGCCGGCTTGCCTGCCGGCATCGGCACATGTGCCGCAGGTGTTTTGCTGAGTTGAAACGCAAGAGGAAGATATAGAAGCAAGGTGATGGATCCGTAGCTGAGTCGGGCAAGAGCCAAGCCGTAAGCCCCGAAACGAGGCAACAGCCACGTCATCAGCAACAACATGGTTGCGCCGGCGGCAAGGTTGACCCAGGTAACGACCCGTACACGGCCAAATGCCAGAAGCGAGTAAGATGCCTGTGACATTTAAGGCGAGCAGAGCGGAACTCCACACGATGACAGGAAAGATGGCGGTCGAGCTTCGCGCAATGTCAGCGCCCGCCCAGGTGAGTAAGATTCGCTGGCCGAAGTGCATGAGGATCGTGGTTGCCGCCACGACGAAGAGAAGATTGCAGGCAAGGGCCACGAGCACCGCTTTGCGTATGTCAGATGGCGTTCGAGACGCACTACGTTCGGCGAGATGGGGAAATAGGAAGTGCAGCCCTGATGCGGTGAAGCCATAGATGGGCTGCGCCAGTTGTGTACAGAGCGCATAGGAGGCGACCGCAAAAGCCCCAAGAGAGACGCCGAGAAAGAGCCGGTCGGCTTGACTGAAGACGATGCCGGAGACGGCTTGCAACCAACTGAAGGCTCCGAAGGCGAGCAGCGCCCTCATGACGTTGCTATCCCATGCCGGCGTGAGCGATTCGGCGTGCAGAAGGCGGCGGAGATCGGAGAACTGCAGCCCGGTTCCTATCAGATTGATAAATGCCGCAGCCGCAACGACGATGGCGACACTTTGGACGAGATAAGTAAGTGCAGCGGCTGCGGCCAAGGAGAGCAGGCGCGCGACTATACTGACGCGAACTGCGTCGCCATATCGCTCGAAAGCGCGTTGCGTGCTGATGCAGACGCTCTCCATCGTGCGCAGCCACAGAAGAAGACTGGCGATGCGCAATGACCAGAGACAATCCAGTTGCAAATCGAACTTAGAGGAGACCAAGTGCCGCGCAGCCGCTGGTGCCAGCACCCAGGCAACAAGCGCGAAAGCTGTGCCGAGAACTAGATTGATAGCCGATCATGCAACGCACAGCGCGCACCAGAGCATCCTGCCGGCCGAGACCACGCTGGCTGGCCACATGCTGGATATTGGCGTCTCCGAATCCGGAGGCGATGATGCTGCCCATGCTGATGGCGGCAGTAACAACCGCCCAGATGCCGTATTGCGACGTGCCCATGTTGCGGAGGATGACCGGCGCAACCAGCAACATGCCAATCGGATAAGCTGCGTAGTCCAGGACCCCGTAGGCCGCATTCGTCAGATAGATCTTCATGACGTTGCGCCCGCATCTGGCCTGTGCCACCTCAGCGCCGTGTAGAGTGTGCTGTATATCCGACTCGCGAGAACCCGGCGCGGATCGCTTGAACTGATTTGCAACCAGCGCTGCGACGCGAGCAGCAGAGCTGCCGCGATGCTGGTGGAGATGAGTGTCAGGAGAGTGGCGAGCAGGAGGCGTGGAGGAAATGATTTCTTTTCTGGTATGCCGGGCGAATCGATCACACTGACGACCGGCACATCTTTTGCTTCCTGAATACGCGCCAGCTCGTACTGCTGGGTGAGCAATTCGAAAACAGTTTCCTGCACCTGCACCTGACGATATAGATTCGCATAAGGAACAGCGAGCCGTGGAAGCTGGCGCAAGGGTGGATAAAGTTCACTACCGCCGCTGCCAATGCTGCGCGCATCGCTCACTGTCCGTCGATTCGCCCACTGGTAGAGGCGCAGAGGAACCGCTTATCTTCGCCAATTGATTCCGCAGCGCGCCAATGCGGGCTTGCGTGGCACGCACGCGAACGTTGCCATCTCCATACATCTGACGGAGGGAGTCGAGATTCGCCTGTTCCAGAATCATCTGCGCCTGCAGCTTGGAGGCGGCATCGACCATCGCGCGGGTCTGCTCTTTGATATCGATGGTGGCGTGTGTACTCGAAAACTCGCTCATCCCTTGTTGTGCTTGTTCGAGGTCGGCCTTCACCTTCTGCAGCCGCTTCTCGATGAAGACACGCTCCTGATGCGCGGACGAGGTGCTGGTGTGGTTTAACAGGAGATTGAGTTCGTCAAGATATGCTTGCGCGAGATCGCGCGCGCGGCGTGGATCGGTGTCTTCGACGGTGATGGTGATGACGCCGCTTTTCTTGTCGTCGGTGATGCTCGTATGACGTGCCAGGTACTTCGCCGTGTCCACGCGGTAGCGCTTGTGATATGCGGCCTGCAGGTGAAACCGATCGATCAGACGACCCGCCACGGTGCCGCTGCGCAGCAGATCGACAAAGAGGGCAGTGGAGTTGTTACCGCCCAGCAGGTTTCCCGCCAGACTGCCAAGCCCGCTCATGCCCCCAAGCGTGCGCCCCGCCAGCAACCCCAACATGGCAGTGCCCACGCTAGGATTGCTGGGTGGCATGATTTGAGTGGAAGACTTGTATCGCTTTGGCAGCGTGAAGGCGATCAGAAGACTTAGCACCAGGAAGACCGTCGCAAGGCGAAATAGGAGACGCCGGCGTTCCCACAAGACCGTCGCGTTCGCTACCCAATCCGGTGTTGCAACGCGCTCGGACGGAGTCGAACCGGAGGCTGCTGGCTCTGTTCGTCCCGGAATCCCTTCGAGCGCATCATCGAGCAGCACAGACGTACCGCGACCACGCTGCTCTACGGATGAAGAGCCGGCTGGAGTACCGTTCGGTGTCTTCATAGGACACCAGCTACGGCGCCAGTAAATGCAACGGACGAGGCGATCTGTGCGACGGTGAGCAGATTGCGCCAGACGAGTGACGCGCCAATGATCTTCTGCGGAACCACCACCACGTCACCCGGATCAAGCCGCGTTGCCAACACGTCGTGATCGAACCATAGGCTCGGCTCGCGCCCCACGACAGAGCCGTTGGCGCGAATGATGAATATCTGTTTCGTGTTCGCGATCTGGGTCACGCCGCCGGCGTGATGCAGGTACCAGCCGGCTGTCTTACCGGGCGTGAAGGTGATGGCCGAGGAGTTGTACACCTGACCGGTCACAAGCACGAAGCCAGGGCGCTTCGGGATGCTCAGTACGTCCCCTGCTCGCACTTCAATGTCGGCGGACGTATTCTCCCAACTGCTGATGTCGGCGCTGATGTGGATGACAAGACGTCCGCTTGCCGGTTGGCTACGCAGGCGTGAGAGAACTTCGTTCTGCTGCTGCGCAATCAGTTGCAAGGTGGCGGACTGGTCTCCGGCGCCAAGATTTGGACTGATGCGCGCTGAGGCCGAACTGGTCTCGATCTGCCGAATGAGCTCTTCTCGGCTCTTCTCCTCGAGCTTTCGAACCTCATCGCGGATCAGTACTGCGCCTGCGGGATAGCTGGTGTCACGGAACCCCCCGGCCCGCCGGAGGATGGAACTCAGCCGCTCACCCTGCTCGAATCCGTAGGTGCCCGGATGCGCTATCTCGCCCTCGAGCTTGATTGAGGCCCCAATGTCCGTCCAGCCGGTGAGCTGATGTACGGTCAATACGTCGCCGGGTTTGAGCGGAATATCATTGTCGTGATCGCCATGGTCCACCGCGTCGCCAATGTGGATCGACTTACGATCAGTGATGACTTTCGCTCCCCCGACAATCTGGTAACTGGTCAGATCGGCATCAGTGAGAAGAGCGCCGCGCTTAAAGCCACCCGCCATCCGCACAAGCTGCGCCGCATTCATACCGTTCGAGAGAGCGTATGTTCCGGGCCGCAACACCTCCCCGCCGATGGTGACTCTGGGCGCATCCGCCTCATAGCGGCCGAAGACGCGAACGGTGTCGAACGGTTCAAGCGGGTAGTTGTTATTCCCTATCAGCACGTCGGGCACATTAAAGTCGATGGTCTCGGGATGCAGGTCTGGCGGCATGAGACGGATGATCTCGCCTCGATCAGCTGGCTCGGGCAGCAGGTCCTGATAGCTGTGAAGAACGTCGCTCAGCTGCATGCCGTCTCGATACGGCTTGCGCCCCGGGCGAACGACGTGGCCTTCCATGTAAATGACTCGCTGGCTATAGGGCTGGATCGCCGAAACGTGGACGTGATCGCCATCGTGGACAGCGAAGGCTGCAATGGCGGCCCGTGCAGATTTGGGATCACTTCCCGTGGACAGGTCCAGGCTCACGGTCTCACGCTGGTGATTTGCGTCGATGCGATCGATCACGATTTGGCCGAGCGCTGCGGAGACCGTGGCGCCACCTGCATCGTCGAGCACCTCAGCCAGCGTCGTTTCGCCTTTCAGTTCATAAATCGCGGGCCTTTTCACTGCGCCATAGACGGAAATCTGCGGGCCTGCGGGGGGCACATTGAGCGTGTCGCCCGCTTGCAGACGGTCTTCGTTTTGAACTCCATGCAGGAGAAAGTCGTAGAGATCGATCTCCCCGAGCAGTTGATTGCCGCGATAGTGTCTGACCACGCGCAAGGAACCGATGCTGGTGGGGCCGCCAGCAGCGAAGAGAGCATTCAATGGTGTGGAAAGCGAACTTATGTCGTAAGCGCCGGGGCGCTGAACATCACCGACAACGTAGACTCGAATACTACGCAGACGTGCAACAGTAACGGCGACTTGGACATTGCGATACTGCTTTTTCAACGCATCGGCAATTACGTTCTGGACGCGTTCGAGCGGAAGACCCGCTACCTGTATCGGTCCTGCGTCGGGCAGATTGAGTTCACCATTCCGATCAATCGTGCGCGTCAGGCTTTGCGAGATGCCTCCCCAAATAGCGATGGTCAGGCTATCGCCAGGACCGACCACATACTCAGGACCCGCCGGAACATCGAGCGGCGTTGCGCGTCCATTGGGTGCAATCTGATTTGTCGCGTACGCATTGCGACGAAGAAATACATCCGAGCCGAAGCGCTTCAGGTTTCCATCCTGCTCCGGTAGCTGCGTATACAGGTCGCGCAGGGAAAGCATGTTGTACGGTGCGGGCCTGCGAAGCACCGGCGGTTCAGCATTTACGGTTGGTTCTTTGCTGTGACGCTGCTTTCTTCCGGACGGCGCGGTGCCGTATGGCGCGGGACCGTATCCGGTCGTATTTGTTCCTTCAATCCCCGCATCATCTGACAGAGGGATGAACGGACGACCTTCGTTCGACCACGTGCGGTCCGATGTTTGAGCACCCTGCAGCGATGAGAGCGTAGTGTCATCGCCATCGCTCGCAGGAGAATTCTCCACGCCAGCATCGGTCACGTAGCCGCGCGCCCTCAGGAAGGTAGTGATGCTGGCCCGCAATTCCGGGCTGGATGCTATCTTGCTGTAAAGCATCTGGTCAGTGATGGCGTCCGGCTGCAGCGGCGTGCCTTGCTGTTGTGCCAGGTCAGCCATCAATGACTTCAACTCGACGAGCGCGTCTGGTTGCTGCTGCAAAACTGCAAGGATCTGGCTTGCCGAAAGCGGTGCGGCAGCATCGCCGCGCAAGCTTGCTGCAGAGTTTCTGGCTTCACCCGCGTCTGCTCCTGTGGAATCTACATTGGACCCGGCGTTTACTGATGCACCGTGCGATGAGCTCTGCTGCGTTTGATCGTCATCATTCGATAACAAGGGCGAAACGGCCATAGGCATTGTTGCGCCTGGGGCAGATTGCTGCGCCCGCGAGGTCTGATGGCAGAGCGCGCCAACTATCAGCACAAGAGCGCAACTGGGGCGAAGTATGCGACCGACCAACTTGCATGCTCTCAATGCATCACCCCGTTCATGTATCGCCGCCAGCGGAGTGATTCGCGCAAATATCGGATGCCTTCCACAATATGGAAACGCAGTCGAAAGAGAATGAAGTGAACTTGAGCGCCATAGCGCCGAAGACGCATGGGCGATGTCTCGTTTGCCGTTGCATATGCAATCAGCGGCGGTAGCCTGAGAGGCAGCAATGCCTGCCGCAACGAACGCTTCACTGGAGTGCCTGATGCTGCGAGCTCTTTCTGCAGCAGGAGATACAGCTTATTTCCAGGAAAGCCGGCGAAGACTACACGCGTTCCATACAGTTGCACCCAGAGCCGCGCGCAAACTGGCAGGCGATCGACCGTCCAGTCTGTGAGCGATGCTGGGGCAAATCCGCCCATCACTTGCGTAATAAGGAGGGTGACCACACCCAGTGCTGTCGTTGCTCTGGGAAATTCTGCAGCACGCGCTCGCAACTCGCTCCAGAAGGCCGAGTCGTCATGGCGCGCAATCACATGGCGGCGAAATTCAAACAAGTGCGCTGTACGCGAGCATTCGCTGCATATGTGTTTGAAGGCATGCACGCCTTGTCCCAGGAATAGATCGAGAGGGGACAGTACCGGCATATCGATATCGCGGAAACGGCGCATCTCTGCGCGAGCCAGAAGCGAAGATTCTTTGTTGACACATGCCTCGATATGCAGTTCTACGGAGCGAAAAGGCACATCCTTGTACAGGTCCTTCAGAGACCTGACTGGTAGTTCATCGTTCTTGAATTCCCAACTGCGGCCGCTAACGGCGCGCAGGCGATAGCCTCGACGTTCAAGGATGCTCCTGGCTTCGCGCGCACTCTCTTCTGCTATTAGGAAGTCCAGATCCAATTGCGACCGCAATTCCGGGCTGGGCACGGAAGACGGCCAGAGAGAGAATCCTTTCAATGTTGCATATCTCAGAACAGCTCTTTGAAATTCTCGATGGATCGCAGAAAACTCCGCGAGCATGCCCTTCATGCGCGAGGTGTTATCGGCGAGATTCTGTTGCAAGCGCGCGAGCACATCCGATGGAAGCATCTCGCTCTGTTTCAATTCGATCACACGGGCAAGGAAGTACAGCGCCAGTCCGCTGGTATCGAGCCAGCGCAGCAGCCGCTGCCACTCGG
This sequence comes from uncultured Acidobacteriaceae bacterium, assembly GCA_963750845.1. Classification (GTDB taxonomy): domain Bacteria; phylum Acidobacteriota; class Terriglobia; order Terriglobales; family Acidobacteriaceae; genus KBS-83. The sequence goes on along the minus strand of CAVVSP010000025.1, from coordinate 44,919 downwards.
TGCCAGATAGGTGCCACAGGCGCGAGCATGCTTCCGGCTGTGGATCACAAAAGGTCAAGAGCGCGGCTTCACGCATGCGGAGTTCCCTGCTGTGAAATCGCGGCACCGTATTGACTCGCAGTATTGGCACGGCCGCTAGTGGTCGCACATCTCCGGCTTGCCCACGCTGCCAGGGGGCGCCATGTGACGTGGGCGAGCTGCCATCGACCCCATCTCGTTCCGCCGCACTTTCGTGAAGACGATTCCTGTTCCCACCAGCTGAGAGTGCTTGGTTCATCTCTGCCCATCGAGGCATGCGCCAACCATCGCTAGTCCACAACATGGAGAGTGAGCTTCATCCTGCCGTGGCCAGATCCGCAGAAGACTGAGCACGCACCCACAAAGTCGCCGGTCTTCGTCGGGGTAAAGGCCAGTTCGCCGGTCTTTCCTTTGTCCACCTTCACATTGACCCCGAGATCCCGAAAGCGTAGACCGTGGGCCAGATCCACACTCTTGAGCACAATCACGACCGGCTCCCCTTTCTTCACGGTGATTTCTGCCGGTGCAAAATCAAATCGCTTCGCCGTAACTTCGATTCGGCGGGGAGCCGTCTGTGAGTGAACGGGTGGAGTGCTGAGTAACGCCGCGATCAATATCGCCACGAGCATGCTGGGGAGGGCCAACTTCATCTTCATCCGAGAATCCTCTACCGGGGTGCAAGGGACACAGCCGTGACCATTGCTTATTCCCCCGTTTCCGCAGCTGCCGACTTTCGATCGGCGGCGCTGCTCGGGGGTAAGTTGTCTTGAATCTAGCCAGCGCTCGATGCAGTGTTGTCATGTCGCTGTAAGGCGATTGTCACTGCTTTGTTGGGAACGATTTCTCGAAATGCTGTCGAGAAGAAACTCTTCCTCGTGACAACTGGGGGGTTTGCAAAGCTCACATGCGAAATGCGCAGGCGCAGTTGCGAGAGTGACAACCAACTGACAAAGGACAGACGATTCGGCGACACGTTTGTCGGCTGCAGGCGCTAGCTTTCACCTATGCCGCGTTTCGGATTCAGCCCGCTTTTCGTCGATTTGGCGCGAGCCGCGAGGCTCGTCGTTTTCGCGCTGGTATTCCTGTGTGCCGGCGCAATATGCGGGCGCTCAGGATACGCCTCTACTCTCAGGCGGTGTCGGCTTCTTCACCAGTACAAATGGTGGTAACACCACTTACCAACCAATTATTGAGCCCCTGCTTGTTGCACCTATCGGCCATCACCTGCTTATCGAGTCACGCGCGGCGCTCATTGAAACCTATGCACCTCGCAGCAATGGCCTGTCTGGATACGACCACACATTTTTCGGGGCCCTTACGTACCTTCAGGGGGACGCGATTTTAACGCCTCATGTCACGCTGGTCGGGGGTAGTTTCCTGATTCCGTTCGGGACTTATAACGAGCGTTTGTCGCCGATCTGGATCAGCAACTTCCAGGACGGTCCCCTCATCAGCAGCCTGGGCCTGACGTCTACCGGTACCGCTGTTGGCAGCATGCTGCGTGGTTCTGCCATCTCCCGTCGAAAATATTCGATCGACTATTCTGCGTACTTTTCTGCCCGTAGCGGAAATGAGCAATTCCACTCAGAGCGCTCGTCAGGCGGCCGCGCCAGCCTTTATCTGCCGGACAAACGTCTTGAGATCGGCCTTTCCTACAACCGCCTGCTTCAAGAGGTACACGAGAATTTTTATGGCGCGCACGTGTGGTGGGAACCGAAGAATACTGCTTTTCGTCTGCGTTCGGAATTTGCCCGGGGGCACCATGCTCAGGGCTACTGGATCGAAGCCGACTATCGCACCCAGGCGTTCGGTGGCTTGGACAGTTTCATCGGGCGGTTCGAGCCGGTCTTCCGCATGCAACAGACCTTCCGACGCGACACTATCGTCAGCGACGGCCTGCCTCTAGTGAACACGCAGCGTGCCGACTTCGGACTGGACTACAACTTGCCGCATAACGTCAGAATCATCACCAGCTATGCACGACAGTTTTCTTCCGCCGGCAACCGCAATATTTGGGAGACCGGAATCGTCTACCGGTTTCTCTTCCCGGCCTGGAAAGGTAAATCAAAATGAACCTGAAACGCCCCCTCTTCGGTTTCCTTCTCCTGAACGTTGCGCTTATGCCGCTCATGGCAGCGCCACAACCCAGGTCGCGCACGCAAGCTGCGCAGCAGACAGACGTCAAAGCCCACGCGAAGCAGATATCAGGAGCGAACACCTCAGTACATCAAGATGAAGGCCAGCGCGTCTTCGAGCAAAACTGCTCTCGCTGTCATGCCGCTCCGGATGGGTTCTCCTCGCGCATTTCGGGTACCGTGGTGCGGCACATGCGCGTCCGTGCTTCCCTCAGCCAGCATGATGAACAGGAGCTACTCCGCTTCCTGAACCCCTAGTCAACTAGTCTGACTCATCCGCACATCGGACCGCCCGCTTAGTAGGTCGGCACGGAATCAGGCTCGTAGGGACGGCCGAACTTGTTCAAATGCTGCCTCTTCGGAGTGCCTGCGTGAATGTCGCCCAAGGCGATCGCCGGTCCGGCAATATGGACTCGCCTTGTGAGTTGATCAAGAGAGTTTTGCGCCTGCCCCTCTATCCAGACGTGCATGCTGTAATCACCGTTTGGAACGTCATCGATCCTGAACGTTCCCTGCGGGTCCGCAATGCTATAGAACGGTGTACCAAGCGCAATCACTACCGCGCTCATCTCCGAGTGGATATTGCAGAAGATATACGACACGCCTTCGCGAGAAAACATAACGCTGCGTGTTGAACCCGCTTCATACAGACCCAGATCGAATCGTTTCCCGTCGAATAGAGAAAAAACGTTATGGAAGAAGGGATCGCCATTTGGAAATGCAACGCTGCTGCCCACGGGAACGACGAGCAGGTGCGGCGTAAACATTTTGTTCTTTTGCAGCAATGTGAACTTACCGGGTGCGACTGCTGGTACAGCATCTGGTTGAACAGGCTTCAGCCAGATCACCGCTGACGGGGCTTTACCAGACTTTCGGGTAGGAGGACCGTCTACTATCAGTTGCGCCTTCACTTCAACGGCATGCAGCACCGTCTGGCCAGCCATCATAACTAACGAGGCGGTCAGGATTGCTCTGTAAACGACCCGCGCTGGTGTTGCTAGCAGTATCAGAACCGGTACCCCGCGCCAATGCCAATCACATCGCTGACGTTGGTCGGACCTATTGCGTCGTTGGTCCACAGACGTCGATATTCGAGGGAGAAGAGAAGATATGTGCTTGGGCTGTAAATGACATTACCAAAACCCGATCGATTGCGCGCGAGCCCTGGATAAAACGAGTATTCGGGAATAGCCGTACTGACGCGTATCTGACTGGCAAATGGGTTGTCCATCCCATAGCCGGCGTTGAACTCAAGCCGTTCTCCTGCTTTGCTTTGCAGTTGCGCCCATCCGCCCACATCATCGAGTGCGCGCACTGTGTCTGCGGAACCTGCATACAAGTGAACATAGTCGACGTATCCTCCTCCGCCGAGTCCCCCCAATGCAGCTCCTCGATATGCATTCATCATTAGTGAAGCGTGTTTACTCATCGGGAGGCGCAGATCCATCGCTCCGGCCCACGCATTGAAGCGCTGACCGTAAGCGGTTTTGTGCGGACTGAAATAGCCGCTCACGCCAATTTGTGGCCCCGCCTCCGCATCGCCCGCGGCCCATGCGATGCGCGCCTCGCTTCCCGGCCAACGACTGCGCTCCGCGCGCGAAATGGTCGAGATAGCACCTGCGTTTGTACCAGGCCATTGTGGATCCGCCGCGTCGATAAGCCCTGCCTCAATATTGAATCGTGTCGAACCCGTGATGCCGACCTGGCGCGAGAGGCCGATTTGCGGATTCCACGACCATAGGTTCCCGCTCCAAGCAAGTTCCGGCTGCGCCACCGCAACGAGCGAGGATGGAGCATACGGTGCAAGAAAACTGCGATCCTGCTGGAAGAACACTTCAGTCTCTTGCCACTTCAGTCCGGCATGCGCCGTGCGTAGCCGCAACAGTCCGCCGGCGGCATAGCTGGATTGCGAGCCAGTGGCAAAGAAGTCGATACGGACATCCGCGTGGCTGGTTGCACCGAAAAGGTGCGGACCACGCGCATCCAGTCCGAGAACCGTCTGCCTCAGCGAGAGCCCAGTGCTACCCCCACCCGGCATGGCGTAGGTGGGCGCTGCCGAAACATCGACCTGCCGCGTGTTCACGTAGCCATTGAAGAGCAGCAGCCCGCTGACCTTCAATGGGTATTTTGATTCTGTCTCCACCTTGACCTGCTCATGCGTGGCGATCTGCGATTCCTGCATCGCCTGTCGCTCGCGAATATCTTCGAGCGTGCTGGATGCATTCGACGCAGAAGTGCCGCTTGCAGCCGTACTCTGGGGAGTCGCTGAAGGCACCAGGACTGAGCCCTTTTCTGCGGCCAACTGACTTTGCAACGCTGAAAGCTCCTTCTGCATATCTTGAAGCTGCTTTTGGTAGGCTTCCATCTGTCTCTGGGCCTGCGCAACTGCAGCGGTCAACCGCTGTACCTTTTCCTCTGTAGTCTCGGCCGGGTTAGACGACGCGTACGCAGTCTGCGCCACAGCCGCATGATGCGCAGGGACGGCAAGCAGTGCCGTAACAGCAAGCACACTCCATCGTCTCGCCCGCCACGCAGCTTCGCTGAATTGCCTGGATGCTGCGGAGCGCGGTGTTGGGCGAGCAATCATGACGTCAGTTGAGTACTCCGTGCAGTATTCGCAGCATCGTTCTTCGTGCCTGACGCGACGCGCGATACGGTCAGGCGAAAGACTGCTTCGCCCGGGCGACTGCTTACCACTTGTACGCTGCCGTTGTGCTCGCGCGCCACGCTCCATGCCAGTGTTAATCCAAGGCCGGTACCCTTCTGCTTGCCCAGGCTTACGAAGGGATCAAACAAATTCTCGCGGACTCCTTCCGCCACGCCGAGTCCGCTGTCGGTAATGGTGACGCTGGCCGTCGTTTCATCTCCATCCACCGACACGCTCACCTCCCGCCGGTCTGAACTATGCCTGGCAGACTGGCATGCGTTCAGCAACAAATTGTAGACCGCTCGCTCCATCTGCTTGGCATCCATCGCCGCCGTGATATCGGGCCCAGGATTCACGCGCACTATCACCCCTTCGGCATCAGGATGAGTTCGTACCAGTGCAACAGCTCGATTCGCCAGAGCGGTCATCGAAGTCTCGACCCGCTGTAAAGCCGTCCCCGTGCGGCCGAAGATGAGCAGCGAGTCCAACATGTCTGTCGTTCCATTTACCGCGAGCCGTATCTCATCGAAAAGCTCCGCACGCTCGGCCGCCGGGAGCATAGGCGAGGCGAGAAATTCTGCATTCGCATACACTGCCGCCAAATAGTGACGCAGATCGTGTGAGACGGAACTCGCCATGCGGCCGATCGTCGCAAGACGCTCCGACTCGACCAGAGCTCGATTCTTCTTCTGAATTTCATCGCGCATCTCGGAAAACACACGGCTCAAATAGCGCACTTCCTGCGTGCCCCCAGACGGAAGCAGATGTTTTGGGTCGCCCTCTCCGAAGGCCCGTACGCCGGTCGCCAATAACTCCAACGGACGTGTGACCATACGCGCGAGCAGCAACATGAGCAGGGAGCCTACGACGATCGCGAGCAAGCTTGCCAAAAAAACTAGGCGGTTGATCTCGCGCTCTGTGCGATCGGCTTCGTTGAACGATTTCATCACCACCAGGCGCAGCGGAGCAACTGCGCCATTTGTCACGTCCTTGCTGCTGGCCAGGTAGCGTTCACTGTCGATGCTCAGAATTTCTGCGCTGTTCTGTCGAAGGGACGCCACCATTCCTTGCAACAGCTTTCGTTTCTCCATCGGCAGCGTGCTGGCTACGATGTCGCTGCCAGCGATGAACGCCGCTTCAGCGCCCGCACCGCGACCTACCTCTTGCAGAAGTCGATGGTCAACCGCATATCCACTTACTACATAACCGAGCAGCGTGCCAGTTGCTGCGCTGCCAAAGTAAAGGGGGCGCACGGAGTACTCGTACAATCGGCCGCCGCTCAGCAGGTAGTGGCTGCTCGGATCGTCAATCACTGCCTGGAGATCGTGCTTCAGCCGCTGCGGGTTGGACACGTCTTCTGCGTTGGCGGATAGTATGTGGCTGTTTGCATCTGCCAATGCAAATAAATCGTTGCCGCTTGTTTTCCAGAAATCCACCGCATCGTCCGTAATCGTGCGCGGATCGCTGGTCGTCATCAAAGCCTTCAGACTGGGAAGGCTGGCCAACAGAGAGCTCTCCTGGTCCAAAGTCGACCGCCGGTGTGCTTCAATATCTTGAAATGTCTCTACCGAGTGCTGCAGATCCGCGGCCAGCGCCTCTTGTACGTGATGCTGCAAACGGCTGCGGACGATCAGCAGGCTCGACGCTGTGGTCCCCGCGATAATCAGCACTAACGAGGTCAGCAGCAGAACACGAGTTCGAATCCCCGGTCCCTGTCTCTTCTTCAACACAAAATCGGCTCTCTTACGGTACGAATTTGTAACCTGCACCGTAAATTGTCTGCAGATAACGCGGCTCGTTGGAGTTAGATTCCAGCTTCTGCCGCAGCTTCAAAATCTGATTGTCCACCGTACGGGTGGTTGGATAGGAGTTATATCCCCAAACCTCGTTCAACAACTCCTCCCGGCTCAATACTCGCTCGGCGTTCTCCACAAAATACTTCAACAACTTGAACTCATGCGCGGTCAGTGTGATCGGCACGCCGGAGCGTTTTGCGCTCATCCTGGCGAAATCGACTTCGCATTCACCGAACTTGTAAGTCACCAACGCTGTGGGTTTGTGCCGCCGCCTGAGCGCCGCCTGCACGCGTGCCATCAATTCGCGCGGACTGAATGGTTTGGTCACATAATCGTCTGCTCCCAGTTCCAGCAGCAGCACCTTGTCGGCCACCTCACTGATTGCGCTCACAACAATGACGGGGATTTCTGGCTGCTCTGCCTTCATGGTTTTACAAAGGTCACGCCCGAAGATGTTCGGCAATACCAGATCCAGTATGACTGCTGACGGCTTCGCTGAGTGAAAGGCGTCTAGCGCTGCCTGTCCATCGCCGCACACTGTCACCGTATAGCCCTGTTCATGGAACATCCGTTGCAGCACTTTCTGCATGCGCGGGTCATCCTCGACGACAAGGATATGAGTTCGTGTGCCACCGGTTTGCGGTTCCGTGATGTCAGAGCCAGTCATAGTCGTCTCGACTTGCAGCATATCTCTTATCTCCTGTTTTTCATTACTATTTCGACCGTAGCTGGGCGCCATCGATGTGACCGCCGATCTCGGTTTTTGGATGAAGGGTTTGGATCCTCTCCATCGCCCAGGTCGCAAGCTCCGCATCGTCGGGATCTGTCTGCCGTATGGCACGCAACGGCAGCAAAGAATCCAGATCGCCTTGCCAGGCGACGATCCGTATCGCACGCTCCCTCACCGTTTTGTCCTGGCTGCCAAGGGCCTCGCGGACCGCCGAAAGCACCGACGGTCCACTCTGCGCCAACATCCATTCCGCTTTGTCTGCAACGTTCGGATCCGCAGCCGCCAACGCCCGTACCGCAGGGCCGGGGCCGTCCCGATGCGGTTCCACAACTGGAACGCGGCAACCACCCCATTCATTTGCGAAAAGTCTTGGCCTGGTCGAAATGCCTGTTTTTCGAGTGCCTCAACGGCCACCGGCCCGCGGAGCATCGAAACAGCTTCGACCTCTTTCATTTGGCAGCGGTAATAGCTCATCACCTCGTCTATTTCGATCGGCGTCAGTTTTGGTTTTCCGCGCGCCGTCCACCTGTCATAGAGTACCTCGCTGCTTTCACCTCCGAGTCCAGCTGTATCGGAATCGCTTTTGCGGCTGCATCGGGCTGATGCCGTGCCAACGCCAACGCTGCTGCGCCCCGTATTTCTGGAACACGATGCGATAGCAGTGGCAGCAGTGTCTCGGCCTTCACTTCGCCGGGCATGTGGGAGAGCGCTACAAGCGTCTCCTGAAGCACATGCGGGTCTTTATCTTCCAAGAGTGGCAGCAGCATATTTGCTGGAGCACGCAGAACCCCAAGGGCCCACGCAGCATTTGCACGAGCATCCGCATTCATGGATTGCAGAGCTCCGGCAAAAACGCCCGCCGCGGGCCGGGGTCGTGCCATCACCAATGCAAGGGCCGCTGCTCTGGAAACGTGATCGTCCGGATCGAGTAACCAGTCGCTGAACTCGTTTTGCAGAGCAAAGCCGCGATATCGCGACAACTCTAAAATCGCCTCAGCGCGAATGAGGCTTTCGCCGGAATTTGCCTGGGCGATGAGCGCAGCTAATTTTCGCTCTACGGGTCTTCCGACAGCGTCCGCACCGAGCCGCGGATAGTCCACGTTGATGCCATCGACTCCGGCTGCGACTGCCGCCTTCATCCCGGCCAAATCCATCTCATGGCCGTTGGCACCAGAGAAATTTGCGATTACTGCGTTGCCATTGCGATGGTATGCCCTCACCTGCTCTGCGGTCACTCCCGGCTGCACCCAGACGGGTGCGTTCTCATTTGCCCGTGGATACATCCGCTTTATTTCCGCCCACTCACCGCCGAACCGCACGCGCTGCAGCATGCCTTCGCGCTGCAGCAACTGCAATACGTCAGCCCCTATGCCCTTGTCCTTGATGTCCAAGATCAATCGTATGTCTCTTTCGCGAGCAAGACGCAGTGCATCTTCAAAGAGTGGGATTCGCATGCCTTCGAAGCTTTCGTTCATCCAACTGCCTGCATCGCGCATCCGCAAATCGTCGTAATAGCTCGTTTCTGTATCGCCGATGCCGTCGGTCAGCCGTTCTAAAACGCCGTCGTGACTTAGCACGATCTTTCCATCCAGGGTCCGCCGCACATCGATTTCGACAACATCGCATCCCAACAGAGCTGCCTCATCCAACGACTCCAGCGTATTCTCGGGCACATCCTCATTCGCCGTGCGGTGACACAGTAGTTGCACCTGCCCCGGTTGCAGATCTGCAGCATGCGCAATACCGATGCCCATCACGCAAAGCAGAGCCACAATCATCTGTTTCATTTCGTCGATCCTTTTCGCTTCAAAGACTGGAAGACTGCATCTGTGAAAGCAATGGAACATCGTTCCTGCGCCGGGGAATCAGTACCCGAAACAGAACAGCTACAACCGCCGCCATGGCTGCAATTCCCAACAACACCCGTGGGTATCCGAACTGCGTGAATAGAATGCCCGCGCCAGCCGTTGCGGCTGATCCAGCAAGCGCATTGCAGAAGAGTGTCGCCGCGGCGGCTGTACTGCGGTCGCGATCCGGCGTCTCGTTCATCAGCAGGTTGTAGAGGCCGGGAGAACTCATCCACTGGGCCGCTGAGAAACCGAGATACAGTGCGATTGCCAATCTTCCGTGTCGAGCTCCGGCCATGGAGGCGAGCGTGAAAGCGGCGACCAGTTGAGTTGCAACAATGCCGTTCACCAGCCCAAGCACACGAAAGACTAGTGGCGTCAGCACGCCCATGCACAATTGCACTGCTTGTATCGCGGAGAAAGTCAACCCGATCCGGTCCATGGGAACGTGCAGATCGCGTGAGAGGTACACGTTTGCGAAAGGAGTGAAGGCGGCTGTCACCGCCGACCAAAGCGCCATCAACGGCAAATATTTCAGCAGAAAAGGATTGTTTTCCCAGAGGGCTGTCCAGCGCCCGCACGTCGGTTGAATATCGGTCGTTGGCTGGTCAGGCGATTGAACAGGAATCCGCAGACGTAGCACAGGAATCAGGCCCACCAGTGCGATGCCGCAGGCAGCCAGCAGGATCAAGCGCTTCACATCTGCTGCATGCATGTTGATGCCAGACGTACTGAGCCACTGCGGAAGATAGCCACACACGATGCCGCCGAGCATGCTGGTACCAACGCTCGCTGAAAAGATCAGGCTGTATGCCGAGGTACGGTTTACTTCCGTCGTGAGCCGGGCTACTGCCGGAAGATAGCAGACACCCCAGCTACACATGGCGATTCCTGCCAGAAACCCCAGGCCGATCTGCGCGGGCTCCCACATCCACACGGTTCGCAGAACGCCCGCTAGTGGAGCGGCCACAAAGCAAAACGCGAGGAGCGGCCGCACACCGATCCTTCGCGCCAGCACACCTGCGGGCAGAATCCCCACCAGGGAGCCGAGTGTCATCGCACCCCCAATAAGCCCGATCGATCGATCGCTGAAGTGATGGTCCAGCAGATACAAGTTGAAGAGGAAGAAGTAAATGGCGAATCCCGCGTCGAAGAAAAATGCAGCCGCGAAGAACACCCAGAATCTGCGGCTCAGCTTCTGCTGTCGAATCCATCCGCAATGGATTCCGCCAGAAAGAGACAGACTTTCCAGGGCTCGGCTCGGGCTGCGTTAAGAACGCCATTAAAAGCCATCCCGTATCAACTGCTGCAGCCGGTCAATCGCCCAGTTCAGGTCGTTATACTGGAGCTCGAATATTTCTGCCTTCAACAGATGCTCGATCGCCTCATACTGCACGGCGAGGGATTGCGGCGACCCGAAAAGCGTCTGTCGCATGAAGTATCGAGCCACGTCGGCGCGATACGGCCGAAGTTGCGGCGTCCCCGGGCGTCGATTGATGAAGACAATGAAGTCGACCTTCGCGCTTTGGGAGAGATTCATGTGTGGCATCGGCGCAGTGGGCAGCTCGATCGAAGGCTTGCCCGCAGCGCGAGGCGTGATCTCCAGCCCCCGTACCTCGGGAAAGAACTCCGCCGCCGAAGGACGGAAGCGTACCTGATGACAATTGCCAGTCACCAACCGCTTGGTGCCGGAATTCAGCAGAAAACTCGCGTCATCGGTGACATACGTCCATCCAGCCCGCGCACATGCATAGGACAGCGTTGATTTGCCTGCGCCTGAGTCGCCGCAAAGCAGCACGCCGCGACCGTCGAGCGCTACGCACGCGGCATGCAACGGAGTTGCATGCCGCGTTGCGAGGTGGCACCCGACAATACCATCCAGGAAAAAGCACCGTAAATAGGCCTTGTTTCGCAGAGCCGCAGTAGAGAGTGTCATCTGCGTCTTATTCAGGGATATGTCGGCAATACTGTAATTGTTGTTGTCGGCGACAGTCACTACCAGCGGCTGCATGATCTGGCACCATGGTGTGGGTGGGCACTCGGTCGAATCGCTCTCAACCACGTGGACATCGAGTCGAATCGTCTCCGTGTCGAACCGTTTCTCAAAGACCCCCCATTTTTCTTCGGCCTCATCAAGCATCTCGGCTGAATTTGTACGGAGCTCCGCCGGGAACCCCAGCGGATAAAATGTCCGCGTCAACGAAAGCTGAGGAGCATCCAGCACGTGCCGGGAGAAATCCAGCACGTGCGATGCATCGCACGCAGCTTCAATCTCTTCAATCGTCATCGCCGTCCGTTTCTACGAGTGGTCAGCACGCCTGCCTCAGAACAAATACTTCACTGCGAACTGGATGATGCGAGGATGCGGACCGCCCTGCTCGCTGTTGATCTGGCCGAACGAAGGGCTGGCAACCGCGGGTAGCAACGGGTTTCCGTAACCCAAGCCTGTGTTTGGATTGCCGAACTGGGGCGTATTCGTCAGATTGAAAAACTCTGTCCGAAACAGGAAACTCTGGCTCTCTTTCACCGGAAAGCTTCTCTCAATGGCCAGGTCGAGGTTGTGTTGTCCCGGCCCGCGCACCATGCCGACGCCGCTGTTGCCAAAGTCTTCATCGGCGATGCTCGTTCCATTTGCCACCTCAGGTGCCCGCATGAATGCACTGGCATTCAGATAGCGCCCGCCGCCGTTGGCCCCCACCACGCGCGAGAACAACGATCCGTGCGTCTCGGGATGTCCACCGGGGGCCAGTTCCGCCCGAACCTGGCCGCCGAGCAGTCCGTATACCGAGCCAGCATTGCCATCGAATACGCTCAATGCGGCGCCGGATTGAATCACGCCGATGCCTGCCAGCTGCCAGTTTGTGAGTGCATATCGCGCCACGGCGGGCGCCGATGCAAACCTCGGCGTTGACCAGATAAAGTTCACGACCAGCCGCTGACTGCGGTCGTCATTTGCCAGACCATAGGATGAATTCCGCAGGTCAAGCTGGTTATTGGTCGGCAGTTGCACCTCGAAGACATCGGTTCCACCTTCACCGTTGACCTCGTCCAGGTTCTTCGACCACGTATAGCTCGCCTGCAATTGCAACCCATGCTCCATCCGCTTGGTGACGCTGGCCTGCAGCGAGTTATAGTTCGCAACAAAAATCGAATCCGTAAACAACGATCCCGGGCTCACGCCTTGAATCGGCATGCGTGCAATCACGTTGCTGATGGAGTTTGTCGTTTCGCCATTGACGGGATTCTGCGGGCTGGCGAGCGATGCCTGGTCGAACTCAATCTGACCCTGGCCGATGCACCGACCGTGTTCCCACGTATCCCAACTGCAAAAGATAGCTGCGGCCGCCTCATATTGCAGATTCAGGTTGTATTCATACGTCTTGCCGTCTTTGATGTTTGGATTCTTTCCCTGAATGAATGGTGTGCCATTGGGCACAAGTGGCATGAAAACCGGAAAGTTTGAGCTGGGCGGTACTCGAGCATCCGACGAACGGGTCGTGCAGCGATGCGCCGCCATTGGGCGGTCCCGCCATTGAATTCAGACAAAGCAAATGGCGGCTGTCCCAGCGTGGACTCCGCGAGATTGCCCGAATGCTCGTCGAAGTACACGCCGAATCCCGCCGCGCAGCACCAGGATCGGCTTCTCGGTCATCTGCCAGACCAATCCCAGGCGCGGGGATACGTTCCCATACGGTGTCTTGTAAAACCCGGGATACGAATTTCGCACGACCCCATGCGGCAATGTGCCGCGGAAATTCGACGACACGGTGAAGCCATTGAATGTCCCGGATGCGGGAATCGGCCCTTTTGTGGCAAGGCTAGGATCGAAGTTTGTCAGTCTGCCGTAGATCTCCGTCGGCGCGGCGAAAATTTCGTATCGCAAGCCCGCATTCACCGTCAGTCGCGGTACCAGCTTGATGTCGTCCTGCGCGAAGCCGGCGAAGTTCGTGTAACGTTCATCCCGGCGGAAGATGCCGCCTCCGGAGATGCTGAGTCCCACATTGCTCAAGCCCAGAGGGCTGCCGTTCTGCGCCGCGCTCTGCCCAACCAGGAAGTCTTCGATGCCGGCGATCATCAGATTGCCATCCACCTGCTGTGGCTGGTTCTCGTCCACTTGTGCCGCTTGAACTCCGCTCCGAAGCGCATACTGTGCCGGCCCCTGGTGAGTGCAACCGTGTCCTGCCAGATGAAAGAATTCGTCACCGACCAATCGGACGGGGTACCGCCGTCGCCTATCGTGAACCCGCCCACGGTCAACGCCGGCATGTTCGATCCGGCCACTCGACTGCCCTGTCGGCGTGCCGATTCCTACCGCTTGCGCGGAGAGCGGGATTCTCCTGGGTCACTAACCCATCGAATCGCATATAACCGAAGCGCGCGATGTTCACTAGGTTCGGGTTGAAGACATGTGTATCCGCCAGCACAAACATTGTGTTGCGGTTCAGCGCATCTGTGCCCCAGCCAGGAAGGTTTGTCCCATTCGGAGCAAACGGCAGATTCACTGTCGAACGTGAATAGAAGAACCGGCCGGCCAACGTATTCTTCTGATTCAGTGTATGGTCGAGATTGACTGTGAACTGGTCTTCGCGGTAGTGCGACGGTGGGGAAAATGTCGATTGGCCCAAGCGGCAGTTGGTCCGAAGCATCTGTTCCGCTGCTCGGCGGCAGCGTGATTTGCGGGTTAGGCACGGCAAATTGGCCGTTCGGCAGCTTCGCATTCAAGAGCGCTAGTGCAACGGGATTGATGTTCGACCCATCGCAAGCAACCTGAGTTCCGCCCGCAGTTGTGAGATAACCGGTGGATGGCTGACCTTTGTTGTTCAGGTGTCCCGACGGACAGAACTGCGCTCCCAGTTTTGCGGCCGATCGATCGGAAGTCAGAACTGGCAATTCAGCGGTTTTCAGAGAGCCCAGGCCGTTCACCTGGGTCACTCCCTGGTACGCCGTGAAAAAGAACGTGCGGCCTTTCAGGATTGGCCCGCCGACCGAGGCGCCAAATTCGTTCTGCTTCAAGTCCGCTCGGGGTTGACCGGCGAGCTTTGAAAAGAAATCATTCGCGTTGAATATGTTGTTGCGAACAAACTCCCAGGCACCGCCGTGGAAATTGTTGGTTCCAGTCTTGCTCACCAAATCCACGTTTGCGCCTGTTCCACGCCCATACGACGCATCGTAATTTGCAGTCTGCACTCGAAACTCTTCGATGGTATCCGGCGCCGGAACCGCGGTCCCTACTTCATAGTTCTGGGCAACCGCGGCAGAGTTCTCCTGAAGATTGTTGGCATCGATACCATTGAATTGGATATTGTTTGCCGTCGGCGTCGCTCCATTGGAGGCCACGTTCTGGGTCCCGTTACCCAGCACGGTCGCGGTCGGCAGATCAGCGATCACACCCGGCGAGAGACCCAGTATCTGTGTGTAGTTCCGGCTCGAAAGAGGCAGAGTATTGATAGCGCGCTCGTTGACAAGCCCGCCCAACGTCGAGCTTTCGAGCTCCGTGATGTCGGTGTTGCTGCTTACCTGAATATTCGTGGTCGCTCCTGCAACGGCGAGCGTCACGGTCAATGAGCTCGTTTCACTCACCGTCACCAGAACAGAAGTAGAGGTATGCGCGACGTATCCCGGCGCTTTCACAGTAACGTCATACGTTCCGGGCGGGAGGAGCGGCACACGGAAGACCCCCTCCGACGTGGTCTGCGCTGCACGCGATAGATGCGTCGCATCGTCCACCACCAGGACATCCGCATTCGCAACCGGGCGACTGGCAGGGTCGGAGACAACGCCCGAGATCGCACCGGTTCCTGGGGCCTGACCGAGAGACGCGCTCGCCAGCAGGAGAAACGCAGTTGTGAATGCAGCAAGATAGCGTTTTGGCGAGGCGGTCTTCATACACTTGTCTCTGAAATGTCTCCTCAAAATCGGTGGTGCTTTGAAGCCGAGTATGAAGAGAACCCCGTCATCACTTGTTATTAACTTGTCATTTATTTGTATGGATGTATGCGGAACGCAGCATTCATTGGCAGCCAACGAACGACTGTATAAATTTCAGTCCTTCTCACGAACCAAAGAATCCGGGCCACTCGCATTTCTGGAGTCTTTTCGATTCGCGCTATCCTCCGACCGCCCTAACGACGTACAGCCAGGCCTTCCGAGCGCGAGCCTGCAAAATTGGGATACCTGGCTCTGCCGGTTGCGGTCGGCAGGTTTTCAAACTGGCGATTCGCACATCTGTTCTGGCTGTTGAGTCTGATCGCGTTCTGCTTGTATTCCGGCTGGATCAGTTCAAATGGCGACCGCCGATTAGACGTATGTGCGGCGTTGCTGCCCTGTTCCCAGTGCATATCGCCCACATGTCGGTCTTGGCGCTAATGAAAGTCAGAACGTCGTTTCCTGACTCACATCGCGCGAAACCCACTGCAGATCATCGTTTTAGCGAATGCGCAGCATTCACTGCATCAAAAGACAATGTCACGGGAATGTCATTTCCAGATGAGTTCTACGAAAGACCTTGGACGGCGACGACCACTGGTATATCTTTTCGGACGTGGAACTGGGAGACAAAGCAAGTAGCGCGACGTAACGCCAGGTTTGCACGGATCGACGGTCCTCGAGCTTCCGCCCCCAAACTCCAGGCGATCTGTATACCCGGCACGAATGTCGCGCGTCCACAGTTCGGAAGAGGCAACTGCAATGACCTCTCCTCTTCGCAAGCTCGCCGCATTCCTGGGAGCCTTCCTCTATCTGTGTCTTAGCGCTGCAACCTGCTTGGGCGGGACGCCCTCTGGCACTTCTTCCATAAGTTCCGGAAACGATCGAACTGCCGGACCAGAACAGACCGTCACCATTCCCGGCCCTCTGCGATCGTTCCAGCGCATGGCCGGTATCAGCCAAAAGGTCCCGCCCAAGGAAGTCCTGCCGCTACTGGCGCGCAACGTATTCGTACAGGGTTACCAGAGCGGTAAGCCAACTGAGTTCCTGATATTGGTCGACCGCTACATGCGCCAGGCCAGAGAACTTCAAGCCTTGGCCGGTTCAAACGGCTCAATTCGAGTCGATTGCGATCACGCCGGAGCATTACTTCAAATCCTTGGCTACCGGCTCAGGGCGGGGTGCGGTCAGAAAAGCGCTTTTCTGGCAGCCGCGGACACCGAAAGAGCCTTTCTCACGATCGACTCAGGCTTCCCACTCGCGGACCTGGAAGAGGCTGTCCGGAGGAATGTCCCCTTTTCCTATCCATTTCCCACTTCAAAAGTCCCGGTATTGCTCACTGAAAGCGATTGGGTCGCGCTTGGCAGCAGTAAAGAAAAGGGCAACGGGAATTTGATTGATGTGCTCTTGCACGATCCGTCGGTCGCCCGCCTCTATTGGGCCTTTGCTAAGAACGACGGCGAAACCAGGATGGCGCTGCGGCGTTCCCCCGGATTGAGAAAACTGCTGCCTTATGGTCCAGTGCTGGATTTCTATGGAAGCCAGATATGCATTCGTTCGGGACGGGTGCAGCTTCCCGGCGGCACCGCTGCTGAACCTGCCTGGAAGGACTTAGTGGGAGCAAGTCCCGCGTCTCCAGGTGACTTTGTCAGCCATCTGGTTGCGAAAGACAATGGCTGGTTGGCGTTGTATTTTGATGCACTTGCCCGTGTCGATCCGGCGCAGCAGATACACCTCACCCAAGTCCCGCGTTTGAAACATTTGTACGAGGCTTTTCGACCACCCGGCTCGGATGAGTATTCAGCCAAGGCCGTTTTCCGCAGGGCCACGCCGCTTTTGGTCCTGTTCACCAGAATGCAATGGGAGAAGGACGGTGATCCTCATGTTCCAGGAGATCTGAATGTCTGGAAAGAAATCCTGGGGCAGAAGACGAATGTAAAGATCGTTCACGATTGGGGCAAACGTGCTCACCGCTGGGACCGTCCCGAGCAATTGTTAGAAGCAATGGCCGCCTTTTCGCACGTTCAAACCGAAGGTGGACCATTGGATCTCTACCTCACGTTAAGCGAGCTGGACCGCGTCCGTCCTCCTGGGAGACGTCTGTCTGCACCGACAGTTCGGGTCTTGGCGGATAAATACTCTCAGCGTTACTGGTGGTATCTGATCTTCTCCGAGTTTCCGGAGCTTAACGACCAATCGATGACCCGTTTCGTCAACGTGGCAGATTCGATTGATGGCATATCGCACCTGCCGCTTCGTGGCAATACATTAGGAATATTTCAGGCGGAGATTGGTCTCTGGCAGGTTCTGGCCCGGCAGGGCGAGATTCCAAAGAACCAGATGAATGAATCGTGGCAGAGGATCATCGGAGCTTTCGCGGGAATTTCTTCGTCGATGCAGCTCCTCGATGCCGCCCACAATTCGCTGGATGAGCTTTCCCTCGTCACGACCGGAAAACAGAACCACTCGCAGGATGAAATGGTGGAACTGCTGGCAGGTCCGCAGCAGACCAGCTCTGACGGTCGGCGCATGCATGCAGAAATGGCCAGTCGAATCCATGCTGTGCTCGACGATCAACGGCTGGTCTCGCTTGATACCCTATTCGCTCTCAGCGATGGAATGCGACAGATGGAGCACGGCGCGGCCGTCGGCGGCAGATTGATCCCGCTCGCCGAAGATCTCCATGGATTTGAGATGCCGCAGCAGATTTTCACCAGGAACGAGAAGATCGAATGGGCTCCGACAATCTACAGCAGCCGACACGCAGAACTCCAGATTCGAACTGACCTGACAAAGGTGCTGAAGGCGCCAGCTTCTCATACGCAACTTGAAATTGCCCGAGGCCAGCTTGCCCCTTTTGTCAGAGATACCCTGGTAGGTCTGAATTATGCGTATTACGAACCGCCTGGCGCGCAAATCCTCCATAACAATCCTCTTTTTGTACGCTCACATGATTTCTCGGGCTTTTCGATCATCGGCGCAGAACGCCCGTGGCAAACTCCGGAGCTCTTTGGCATTGGCACGCCGGCCGGCGGCGGTGCGTACCTGATCGGTTCGCTCGCCGATCTGCCCTACGCTTTGGCGATGACTGAGGAGGATTTCATCGCTCCTGAAAATGTTCAGGCTCTGATCTGGAAGGAAGTGGTGCCGCATCTTCTTGTCAGTGCAACGCTACCGCGATGGTGGAACATAAGTCCGGATGAGCTTCATGCCGTGACTCTTTATCAACGATCCGGGGAAGAGCTCTTAACGGCGTCTCTAACAAACGAAGAACTGCGAAATAAGGTCGAGGCTATTCTTTCTGAACGCATGTCCCCGCAGCGCCTCGAACAGACAGATCTGGCCTTTCGCAGCGCCTCTGCGCCGTCGCTCTTGCCGGCGGACACTTTCTATCTAGCTTCTGAATTCCGGAAAAGATTTGCGGATGAAGATCTTACGTCATTGGGTCCGGCGAATCGCGAGCTGGAACATTTGCGCAAGAAATCAACAAAGATCGATCCCGAGCGTCTTTCGAAGGATTTCGGCGTACCCCATCCTACGCTCGCCCAAACTTATTCTCTGGAACTGTTGAGCGTAAAACCCTTCCCTGCTTCGGGAGGAGATGCCAGCCGCTTGTTTGGAGAGTCCTGGGATTCCACCAATCTCTATTGGGCACGCCTAGCGGATGAAATGGGCTACTCGCCCGTTATGCTCAATCGCCTCGCGCCCGAATTGACGCGCCGCATGGTTGCGAAAATTTTTGCGACAGATCTCGAGGACTGGTCAGCAATACAACGCGCTATGCAGGAGACTGGCGAGGAATTTCGCGAGGGGAAGATTGCTTCACTGCAGGTCACGAATGATACCCCCGGTCACTAATCAACTGGTAGAACGTGCACGGAAGAGGGCCATTGGAAGGGACTATGAGAAAACGATACTTTCTATTACTCCTGATACCTTTTGGACTTTGCTCGAATGCTGGAATCCGGGCGACCGCACAGGACGATGGGCGGATCCTTATCAACGTCAACCTCGTGCAACTGAATGTCGCCGTTACCGACAGTAAGGGGCGCTACATCAGCGGCCTCGACCCGAAGAACTTCATCATCAGCGAAGATCGAATCCCGCAGAAGATCGCGACGTTTGAAGAGGGGAATGGCCCCACTCGCAGTTTGATAGACGAACCGCCTTCCGCCGATACTCCCTTAACACCAGCCGCGATCAATACGGTTGAACCCACCCAGCCTCACCCTTTGAATGCGCCCCGGCAAATTCAGGCCTCGCAGCTTACCGGAGCAAATGTCTTCATTCTTTTCGATACCAGTAACTACATGTATCGGGGATTTGCCATCGCGCAGGACTCCATTGCCGATTTTGTTCGGTCGTTGGAAGATGCAAGTAAGATCGCTTTCTACTCCTATAGCCGCGATCTTTCCCGGGCAGCCACGCTCACACCAGATCGCGATCAGGTTTTGCGCGGAGTGCGCAGCACGGTCGCAGGCGACGACGCTGCGCTCTACAATTGTCTGCTGCTGACAGTGAAGGATACGGCTCATTACACGGGACGCAAGGTGATCGTGGTCTTCTCCAACGGCCCGGACAATGCCAGTCTCGTGCCTCCGGAGGATGTGGCCGAATTGGCGCAGTCCACTGGAACCATCATCTATATGATCAGCACTCAAGCCGCCCAGTCGGAGCCGGTATCTACCGCTGTGTTTGAACGCATGAGCAAGGCGACCGGAGGGAAAGCCTATTTCGCAAAAAGCTGGAAAGACGAGGCTCGCGCATTCGCCTCCATTCGCGACGATCTGGCGCATATCTACACTTTCAGTTACTACCCGGCCGCAAATCCGAATCGGGGGTGGCGAAGGATCACGGTGAAACTTGCAGGAAAGGACTTGCAAAAGTACCACGTACGAACGCGGGATGGATATCGCCTGTTCCAACAAGCGCAGCTAACTTCTGGCTTATCTCCGGTATCCGCGACGCAACCGCAGTAAAGCAAGTATGGGAGCGAGCTACCAGCCGACTAAGTATTCGAAGAAGCGTCCTTAAATTCTTCGTGCCATGCCATCTGAATGGCCTCGAGCTTGGATTCGTTCGATTTTGTTTTGTCGTCGGCAAACCCTGGCAATTCCGTCACATAGCGATGCAAGTCCGTGAACCGAACAGTCAAGGGATCGATCTCCGGGTGCTTCTCCTGCAGTTGGATCCCTATCTCTTCCGAATCATTCCAGGTCAGCTCTTGCGGCATGTTTTCTCCCCGTCTCTCGTCTAAGGTTTCGATTCAGCCAGTGCGAGTGGCTTGCCTTCAGAAACGTAGTTGCGATTCCAACTTGGAATTTCCACCACGTAAGTGCCGGGACCGGTAATCACCGCCTGGCAACCGAGTCTCGAACTCAACTGCACATCCGCCGCCGTTTCCATGCGATCCAACTCATCGTCCTCGGCTTCGGAGATATCTTCAGCACCCTTTTTCACCCAGATGTGGCAAGTGGTGCATGCGCACGAGCCGCCGCAAGCATGGTCGAGAAAGATGTTGAAGTTCTCGGCTACATCGAGAAATGACATCGGCTTGCCATGATGCTCGTAGGGCATGCTGCCGTACTCAAACTCCACGGTGCGGCCTTCCGGAAGAAAGGTGACGCGCACCATCTTCGGGCCAGGCGGTTTGCTGAGGTCAACGGTCGGTTGCGGATTCTGATCTGACATGTGTCTCTCGTTCTCGGGTAAATCAATACGCTAGCGAAAATCCGCCGGGGCGATCGGATGCGGCGCGGACGGTCCATCTCCTATTTTCTCATCCGCGGCATCCATGGTTTTGCCATGCAACGCAGATGAGACCGTAACGTCCATCATCAGTTCGGCAAAGCGGCGTGTAGCCTGGTCGAGTGCATCGGTGCCTCGGCGCAGTGAATCGAGATCACCTGCGTCACGCAGAATCTCCAGTTCTATGACCAGTTCGCCTATCGTCGAACGCTCCTCATTGGTCAACTGTTGCCATGCCGGATGCGTTGGCGCCTTCTCGACGGCAGCGAGAATCGTCGATGCTTCATGGCGCGCCTCAATGAGCTGGCGTTCCTGGAAATCTGCCTCGGCATTGTCGAATGACTCAAGAATCATCGACTCCACCTGCTCGTCAGTGAGGCCATAACTCGGCTTCACCGCGATCTCTGCCTGTTTACCACTGCGTGCTTCAATGGCGGAGACATGCAGCAATCCGTTGGCATCGATGAGGAACTTCACTTCGATACGCGGCAACCCCGCCGTCATCGGCGGAATGCCTTTGAGGTCAAAGCGGGCAAGCGACCGGCAGTCCTTCGCCAGCTCGCGCTCTCCTTGCAGCACATGAATCGCGACATTCGTCTGACCGTCAACACCGGTGGTGAAATGCTCGGTGGCTGAAGCGGGGATGGTCGAATTACGCTGGATAATCTTCGCAACAACGCCGCCCAATGCCTCGATCCCGAGCGACAGCGGCGTGACATCCAGCAAAAGCATCTCCTCGGTGGCAGCGGAGCCTCCGGACAGAATATTGGCCTGCACCGCCGCTCCGAGCGCGACAACTTCATCGGGATTCAGCTCTGTATGTGGCCGCTTTCCGCGCGCCGGGAGATCGAAGATCGAAGAAACAAGTTGCTGAACGCGTGGAATGCGCGTCGATCCGCCCACCAGCACCACCTCACCGATCTCCGCGGCACTCAATCCGGCATCACGCAATGCCTGATGACACGGTTCGACGGTTCGCTGCAGGATCGGTTCGATCAACTGTTCAAATTGTGAGCGCGTGATCTCGCGGCGATAATGCCTGCCGTTCGACAGCGGAACCTCGAGGCGCGTACTCTCGCTTGAAGAAAGCGCAATCTTCGCATCGATGACCGCCTTACGCAGCGCCTGCACCAGTTCCGGCTGCTGCCGCGCAGGGATATTCTCCTCAGCTTCTATCTCGTCAAGCGCGATGGCGAGGAGCAGGTTGTCCAGATCGTCGCCGCCAAGGTGTGTATCGCCATTGGTGGCAATTACCTCGAAGATGCCTTCGTGCAGTTTGAGGATCGAGATATCGAAGGTGCCACCACCGAGATCGTAGACCGCGACAATGCCATCTCTCTGCCGATCGAGTCCGTATGCGAGCGCGGCGGCGGTGGGCTCGTTCACCAGCCGTAGCACTTCAAGACCAGCCATGCGGCCGGCGTCCTTCGTGGCCTGACGCTGCGCATCGTTGAAGTAGGCAGGAACGGTGATAACAGCCTGTGTAACCGGGGCCCCGAAATACCGCTCCGCATTGCGTTTGAGTTGCCTCAATATAAAAGCCGAAATCTCCGGAGGCGTGTACTGCCGCCCGCCCACATCGATGCGCAACACCTCGCCTGGCTGAGTGTCGGGTGCGAGGCGGAAGGGGAAGAGCTTCAGCTCGTCCGCGACATCATCAATGCCACGACCCATGAGTCGCTTGACGGAATAAACAGCACGATCCGGCGCGGCCAGCAGATGGGTGCGCGCCGCATTGCCGACGATGACACGCTCTTTGCCAGCGGCGGGCAGGGCCACTACCGAGGGCACGAGCTTCGATCCGTCGTCGCCGGGAATCACCTGTGGCTGATCACCCTGCATAAAGGCGACCAGTGAGTTCGTAGTCCCCAGGTCGATGCCGACCACGCGTGCTGTCTCTATCTCTGCCATCTCGTCCATTTCGTCTTAGACATCCGCCTGCGCGGCGCTAGCCGTCTGCGGGGTCAGCACACTGTCAACTTCACGCAGGAGATTTCGCAAGTAGCTGCGCCGATCCAGCAACGCAACCATGACGTCCTTCTGTTTGCCTTTCGTGGCTGCAATGTCCGCATCCAGTGCAGCGTCCCACGCGTCCCAGGCGCGACGCAGATCTTCGTCGACGGCCGCCAGCATTCCCTTGAACTGTATCTGGGCGCGCAACAAGTCGCTGCGCAGCGCCGCGTCGTCCTCGCCCATCTTCAAATTCGCCCGCATCTCCTCGAGCTGCATATTCAACTCGAAGACCTCTTCCAGCAGATCCGCGGGAACACGGTTCTGCTTCGTCTGCATATCCCGCGTCTCGCTGTTTTCATCTTCGATACGCACGCCCTCGAGCTTCAACAGATAGGCAGTACGCGCCACGGGCTCCTTTAATGTGCGGTAGGCATCGTTCAGCAGCGAGCTCTGGCGCAGGCTCCACGCCTGCTCTTCCGAGCTCTTGCGGGCATACAGGTCGGGATGCAACCGGCGGCTTAGCTTGTAAAACTCGCGTTCCAGGGCAGCCACATCGATGGTGAGCTTGCGCGGCAGACTGAACATCGCAAAATACGTTTGACCGGTATCAGCCTCGATCGAATTTTGGGCATGACTCTGCATAAGCTGCACAAGCAAACATCAAACAAAACCTATGTCGTGAACGAGGACCCGCAGCCGCAGGATTTCTTCGAGTTGGGGTTGATGAAATTAAAGCCCTGCCGCATCAAGGTCTCTTCGTAGTCCAGCACCATGCCGTTCAGATAGATGAACGATTTCGGATCGATGAAGACGCGAACGTCACCGTCATAGGTGAAGACGCGATCGCGTTCGCGTGGCTGCGTCTCGAAACGAAGATTGTATGAGAGACCGGAGCAGCCGCCGCCCAGAATGCCCAGGCGCAGTCCGCCTTCACCGGGCGAGATACCTTCCTTGGCCATCGCGGAACGCACGTGTGCCACAGCACGCGGCGTAAGCTCCACCCCTTGCTTCCCGGCAGTAGTATCTGCCGGTTGCAGCAAGTTTGTCGTTGCGTCTGCCATCGCTTACTTCGCCGCTACAACGGCCGGAGCAGCGGCCGTCTCGCCGACGCCATTCTTCTTCTTCCAATCGCCGATCGCGGCACGGATCGCATCCTCAGCCAGGACCGAGCAGTGGATCTTCACTGGCGGGAGCGCCAGCTCCTTCACGATGTCGGTGTTTTTGATCTCCATCGCTTCGGAGACAGTCTTGCCCTTCACCCATTCCGTTGCGAGCGAGGAGGAGGCAATCGCGGAGCCGCAGCCAAAGGTCTTGAACTTGGCTTCCTCAATCACCTGCGTCTCCGGGTTCACACGGATCTGCAGCCGCATCACGTCGCCACACTCCGGCGCACCCACCAAGCCGGTACCAACGGCGTCGCTGGTCTTGTCCATCTGCCCGACATTGCGCGGGTTGTTGTAGTGGTCGATCACCTTGTCGCTATATGCCATTTCTATTCCTCCAGATCCTGCTCAATACCGTTGTGCCTTGAAAATCCGTTTCGCCTTAGTGCGCCTGCCACTCGATCTTCGAGATGTCGATGCCTTCCTTCACCATCTCGTACAGCGGCGACAGTTCGCGAAGCTTTTTCACAATGTCGATCACCTTATCTGCCACGTAATCGACCTCGGCTTCGGTGTTGAAACGGCCCAACCCGAAGCGGATGGAACTGTGCGCCACATCGTCGCCCAGTCCAAGGGCCTTCAATACATACGATGGCTCAAGCGTTGCAGAGGTACATGCCGAACCGCTCGAAACCGCAACATCATTAATTCCCATCAGCAGCGATTCACCTTCGACGTAAACGAAACTGATGTTCAGGTTATTCGGGAGGCGATGCTCCATTGAGCCGTTCACGTGGATGTAGTCAAGCGAACCTTCGAGCTTCGCCTTCAGCTTATCCCGCAGCCTCCCCAGACGCTCGCCTTCGCTCGCCATCTCCTGACCGGCGATCTCGCAAGCCTTGCCCAGACCGACGATACCCGGTACATTCAGCGTGCCGGAGCGCATGCCGCGCTCGTGACCTCCACCGTTGATCTGCTCTGAGATCTGCACGCGAGGGTTGCGGCGGCGGACGTACAGAGCACCGACTCCTTTCGGTCCGTAGATCTTGTGAGCGGTCAGTGACAGCACGTCGATGTTCATGCTGTTCACGTCAACCGGAATCTTGCCTACGGCCTGCACTCCATCCGTATGGAAGATCACGTTGCGCTCGCGGCACAGCTTGCCGATCTCGGCAACCGGCTGCACCACGCCGATCTCGTTGTTCGCAAACATGATGCTGACCAGGATTGTCTTCTCGTCGAAGGCCCGTTTCAGGTCTTCGAGATCGATCAGCCCATCGGCCTTCACCGGCAGGTAAGTCACGCGATATCCGGATTTTTCCAGCCGTTTGCAGGTGTCGAGCACCGCCTTATGCTCCGTAACCTGGGTAATGATGTGATTGCCGCGCTCGCGGTACATCTCCGCGATACCCTTCAGCGCCAGGTTGTTGCTCTCGGTCGAGCCGGAGGTGAAGATGATCTCCTTCGCCGTTGCGCCGATGAGCTTGGCCACCTGCTCGCGCGCCTTCTCCACCGCTCCTTCGGCCTCCCAGCCAAAGGAGTGATTGCGGCTGGCCGCGTTGCCGAAGATGCCGGTCAGGTAAGGCATCATCGCCTCCAGCACCCGCGGATCCACGGGGCTGGTGGCATGGTTGTCCATGTAAATCGGCAGCTTCACGCCCTTCGCGCCGTTGCCATTGGCGGTCGCGGCCGGGACTGTCGTCACATCATCGTCGAAGGTATTCATGCTCATCCGTCGTTCTCTATTCCTGCCACTGCAAGTGGCCTATCGAATTCTTGTGCTAGCCGAGTGTCACCAGCGATCGAGCGTGACCGCCGTTCGTATGGATGCGCCGGTCGTAAGGGATAGCGTCCACCAGATCGGCGATGCGGATAGCTTTCAGTACATCTGAAATTGTGTCGTTCACCTTGCTCAACGGCTCTTTGATGGTGCAACTGTCCAAGAGGTCGCAGGAGCGGCTGCTTCCCGTGCTGGGACCGCAGGATGTGATAAACAGCGGTCCGTCAATCGCGCGGATTACTTCAAACGCGGTGATAGTCGCTGCGTCCCGAGAGAGTGAATAGCCGCCATTAATTCCCGCATGTGACCGCAGAAGTCCCATTTTCGTCAGCCGCTGCAGGATCTTGGCAAGCAATTGCGGCGGAATTCCATAAGCCTCCGAAATATCCTTCGCGCTCTGCGAAGGCACCTCGGGATGTTCCGCCAGATACTTCAGCGCCATCAGCCCGTAATCGGCTTTTTTGGTAAGTCTGAGCATTGGTCGGCCAGTTCCGTCGAATCCCTACCTCAACGGTCGCAATTACGAGTATAGGTGGCCCATTCGGCACATACAAGGCACCAAGGCCACTAAACGCTAATAATTATCAAAAAGCCTCGGCGTGCGGGACCATGGGTTTGTGCTCACGCCTCAGCCGACGATTCGAACCATGACCGAACTCTTACAGTTGCCGCGGCATGTTCGCGCTAAGCTCAAATCAATGACCCCGCAAACCCAATTAGAAGATGAGGTTACGACCTCTGCGGCGCTTCCGGACCGACCACCAGCCGCCAATGGTCACATGCCCCAGCAGAACCGCGGACCGCTGAAATGGGTCTTCGCCATCGTTCTTGGACTCTTCCATGTCCTCGCCTTTGCTGCCCTCTTTTTCTTCTCCTGGAAGGCATTCGCGGCGTTCGTTGTTCTCTGGATTTTCGGTCAAAACGTTGGCATCGCCATCGGCTACCATCGGCTGCTTACCCATCGCGGTTATGCCGTGCCGCGCTGGCTGGAATATGCCATCGCTACCTGCGGAACCATGGCCCTGCAGGGTGGCCCTATTTACTGGGTCGCTATCCATCGGCTGCACCACCAGCTCACAGACAAGCCGGGCGACCCGCACTCGCCACGTGACGGCAAGTGGTGGTCGCACATGGACTGGATCCTGCATGGCACGTTGCATAACCAGGATCCCGCCCTGCAGCGCTATACCCCGGATTTAACTCAGCATGCTTACTACCGCTGGCTCGATCGTTATCACTGGCTGCCCGTCACGGTCGTCGGTCTCATGCTGCTGGCGATCGGCGGCTGGCCATGCGTGCTCTGGGGTATCTTCCTGCGCGCGGTATTGGGGTTGCACGTGACGTGGCTCGTAAACTCCGCAACACATATGTGGGGCTCGCGCCGGTACGAGACCCACGACGACAGCCGCAATAACCTGTTGATCGCGCTGCTGACCGGAGGCGAGGGGTGGCACAACAACCATCACGCCCATCCAGTGTCAGCGCGGCATGGGCTGGCCTGGTATGAATTCGATCCGAACTACTACGCCATCTGGCTACTCGAAAAGATCGGACTCGCGCGCAAGGTCTATGTAAAGGAAATCTAGCGTCCTAGTAAGTTTCGTAACAGCAAGCCAAAGGCCGCCCTTGCTTAGGCGGCCTTTGCTGGTTTACTACGACGCTGATTCTGACTACGCTCGTGCGGCGGGCTGAAATCCGTCGCAACCACTTACCGCTGTGACCCTCAGGTGCAAGGCCGCATTCTTCGGCAGGCCGCATCCCTCCACCAGCGATTCCGGAGCCTGCTTGCTGCTGAGGATCTGCGTCAGCACCTGCTTATCGGACTGGTTATGCTCGCCGAAGTGGGTGCAGACGCCGCACTGACCGTCGTGAATTGCGATCATGTCGATTTCCTCCGTGTCAGATGTGACGCGCACATCCTACTCACGGGCTGCACGACCGATTCAGTCCTGATTGCTACAAGTCCCTGCCTTTGAATATCCGCTCCGGCACAGCTTTGATGATGGCCATAATCGGGCGCCAGAACCAGGGCGCATACACGACATCCTTGCGTGTCCGAATCGCCTTCAAAATGCCGTTTGCAACCTGCTCCGGAGTGGCGAAGAGCCGGTTTTTTGGAACGTGGGCTGTCATCGGCGTGGCGACAAAGCCGGGCTTGATGGTGAGCACCTGCACCCCGGAACGGTCGCAACGGTTGCGCAGGCCGGAGAGGAAGGCATCCAGCGCAGCCTTCGAGGCGCCATAGACGTAGTTGCTCTTGCGGCCACGGTCACCGGCCACCGAGCTGATGACGGCCAGTGTTCCCCTGCCCTGCGATTCGAAGTAATTCGCCAGCCAGGTCAGCAGCGAGACGGCCGAGAGAAAGTTGGTGACCAGGATCGGCTCGGCGGCGAAGTAATCCCGCTCCGCAGCCGGCTGGTCGCCCAAGACACCATGTGCGAGCAGGGCAAGATCGACGGTGCCCAGTTGGGACGTGGCAACGGCCAGCATCTGTGCGTGGGCCTGGGTGTCGTCAAGGTCAGCGACGATCATGTCCACCCGGGGGGCGCCGCGGACAAGCAAATCCTGGGCCACTGCGGTGAGCTTCTCCTTGGAGCGGGCTACCAGGAAGAAGTGAGCGGATGGGGTCACGAGCTGCCGCATCACCGCCATGGCGATTGCCGAGGTGGCGCCGAGGACGAGGATCCGGTTCGGGGGATAGACCTGCCTGCTAGCCAAGCGCGGTGACCCTCTGCCAGAAGGCGGAGGAAAAGGCCGGATCGATATACCGGGCGAACTCCTGCCACTGGGGATAGAACTGCTGGAAGTGACGGGCGGTCATGCGCGCGTCCTTGGCCGGGTACATCTTGCCGCCGTATTCGGCAGTGATGTCTCCGAGCTTGTCGGTAAGGTCGAAGCTGCGCTCGCCACGTACGGGAAAGTCGAGGGCGATCATCGGGCCGGGAGCGGGAAAGCTCATCATGCCGGGCGATTTGACGTCACCGAATATCTTGATCACCGCAAGGAATGAACCCAGTCCAGACGCGGTAATGGCCTTGAGCAGTTGGGTGAAGCCTTCCTGGTATTCTCCGGGCTCCCATGGCATGACGTTCTGGAACTGCAACAGGCCCTGTTTGCCGTAGGCGCGATTCCAATGGAGCACGGAGTCGAGCGGGTAGAAAAATGGCTCGTAGTCGACCAGCCCCGTCTTTTGCTTGGCGAGCTGCTTCCCGTAGTACGCGGTATTGAAGGCGCCGATGGTGGCCTTGTTCATCACGAAGGCCGGCAGATCCACAGGCAGTGTGAGCTTTGGCTTACCGGAGGGTTTCAGCTCCTCCGGCTGATCGGAATGATCGCCCCTCATGAAGATGCCACGCGCGAAGTTCTTGCCGGTGGCGACGCAATCGATCCAGGCGACGGTGTACTCCATATGCTGGGATTCGCGCGAGAGGGCGAAAAATTCATTCAGGCCATTGAACTTGATGGAGTCCTGCTTGATCTTGCGTGAGACGATGGGGCGGAGTTGCACCTCGGCCCAGGTGATGAGGCCGGTGAGGCCCAGGCCGCCGATAGTCGCCTCATAAAGTGACTGATTCTGCGTCGCGGTGCATTCGTACTTCTGACCGTTGGAGCGGACCAGCTCGAAGCGCGGCACGTGGCAGCCGAAGGTGCCGGCGGCGTGGTGGTTCTTGCCGTGGATGTCGTTGGCGATGGCGCCGCCGACGGTGACGAATTTTGTTCCCGGGGTGACGGGCAGGAACCACCCCCGGGGGACGGCGAAATCGAGGATCTCGGCCAGTGTGACACCGGCCTCGCAGCGCAGCAGTCCGGTTGCGGTATCGAAGGCGATGAAGCGGTCCAGCCCACGGGCAGCCAGCAACGTTCCGCCTTCCAGCAGGCAGGAATCGCCGTATGAGCGGCCCATCCCGACGGGCAGCATAGCCGGCTGGGCTACATCCGGGGGCTGCGCGGGGAGCGGGAAATCGGTCGTCCAGTAGAGCGGGACGACGTCGGCGTGATGCTTGGGATAGCGCCCCCATGACTCAAACAGGGGAGGCGCGGGGGAGGCGGTCTTGGCTGGCATGTGGAGTCCTGGCACGACTAGCGTATCAGGCTGTCCGAGGTGAGAAAGGCGGGGCCCCACTGCAGAGGTAGCTGACGGCACCTGCAAGCACGGCTCGTTCAAGTATCCGTTGCTATTTGAGCGCGAGCGTGCGGCGGGCGGGATCCGGTCAGGCCGATTTCCAGAATTTGTGACGGCGCGCTTCCCACTCTTCCGTGGAGAAAAGACGTGGGCCGACTTCGATCAGGCGCGGCAGCATGTTGAAGATGGAAACCTGACTCCACATTTTGCCTTCGCGCGTGCGGTAGCCCTTTTCGTTCAGGTCGCTGGCGATGTTGGAGAAGGGAAATCCTGCACCAGAAGATCCATCATCTGGATGAGGATCTGATTCTCGCGGAGGTCGACTTCGAGACGCGTGCAGTCGTCGGAGATGCGGAGGCCGTAGGGGATTTCATCATGGAAGGCGCCTTCCGATGGCGCTTCGTTGGCGGGCAGCTCGCGCCGCCAGTCGATAGAGACTACCTGCCATCCGGCGGCGGTGCGTTCCTGCAGGATGGAGGGGTTAAAGGGCCCGGAGATGACATCGCGTATCCGCTCAAATTGCGCCATCGTTGCCTCCGTTACTTGAAACAGGCTCTAAGTCGCTCACTTCTAGTTGCAATCGGCGCGCCAATTTCAAACTACAGGTCCGGGTTACAAAATCACGGATTCCCGCGACTTATGAAGCAGTTTCCTCGGGAGAGCAGGGCCTGGCTGTTCAATATTGCGAATTGCTGTTCGGTTCCGGACATCGCTGCTCTTATCCTGGCTTGCCAATTCATTCGCCTAGTTCGCTAAATCGAGGCGAGGGCGATGACGACGGCGCCGACGCCCATCAGCAGGCTCATGGGATCGGTGAGGGCGAAGACCACGGGGTCTTCATCCAGTTCGCCTCGTGACGCGAGCAGCCAGACACGGCAGAGCCAGAGGATCATGAGCGGCGTCATGAGCCACATGCGGTCGTGATGATGATAGAGGCCGCGGGTTTCCGGCTGGCCGATGTAGACAGAGAAGACAACGACGGAGGCGAAGGCGCTGGAGGTGCCGAAGGAGCGGATCTGCTCGATATCGTTGAGCAGGTAGCCGCGGCCGTTGGAGAGTTGTGTGCCCGCGCTGCGAACGTTTTGCAATTCGCTGAAGCGCTTCACCATGGCGAGCGACAGGAAGATGAAGACGGCGAAGGCGGCGAGCCAGGGAGATATGTAGGTCTTGGTGGCGGCGGCGCCGGCGAGCATGCGCAGGGTGTAGAGCGTGGACAGCACGACGACATCGAGGATAACGATGCGTTTGAGCGCAAGTGAATATGCGAGCGTCGTAACGGCATACAGGATGAGCCAGCGGAGGAAGCCATGCGGCAGAAGAAGCACCGCTCCGGTGAAGGACGCGGCAAGAAAGACTGCAGAGATGGCCATACCGGTGGCAACGGATAGATCGCCGGAGGCAAAGGGGCGCTTGCGTTTGCGCGGGTGGAGGCGGTCCGCCTCAATGTCGAGCAGATCGTTGACGATGTAGGTGGCCGATGCGCAGAGCGAGAAGCAGGCAAAGGCAATGACGGCCGCGACGACGGTGGCGGTGTCCACGCGGTGGGCGAGCAGCAGCGGCAGAAAGATGAGCGCGTTCTTGGCCCACTGGTGAACGCGGATGGCTTTGATGAATGCGCGGATGCCACTGCGACGATCGGTGAAGGTGTGCTGCGGCTTGACGCCGCGGGCGCGCATGGCGATGCGAAGGCCGAGGTCCGGATTGGCGAGCATGGGTGTGGCGGCGGCGGTCAGCATCGGCAGGTCCGGACGCGCATTGCCGATGTAGTCGAAGTCACCGTCGAAGCGGCTGCGGAAGCCGGCGAGCTTGTTGCCGCCGGTCATATTGGTTGCGCCATCGGAGGCCAGGACATCTTCGAAGATGTTGAGGTGGCGGGCGATGCGATCGGCGAGGCCGGAGTCTGCGCCGGTGGCGAGATAGAGCTTGCGGCCTTCGCCGCGCTGGGCCATCAGGTATTCGAGCAGGGGACGATTGTAGGGCAGGTGCTCAACGTTGAGGGTGACGCGCGCGGTGACCTCGCGCTTGAGATTGGCCTTGCCGCGGAGCGCCCAGAGCGGCGTTTTGAGAGCATCGAGCGGGCGCGTGCGTACAAGCAGCAGCAAGGAATCGACCAGCGTATCCGACTTGACCAGGGTGCCGTCAAGGTCGACGCAGAGTGGACGTTCGAGAGCTGGGGGTGCTGTGGTCGCCATGCGGCTCCTGTTATGTGTGCTGAACTGCCGCGCGCTCTCGGGAAGGATACCAAAGGGACATTTCAGGACATTTCCGGACATTTGCCGGTTATGACAGAAGTCAGCGCCGCCGGAGTTCTTCAGAAATTAGGATAAAAGAATGCCAGTTCCTTCATTGGTGCCCGATTCCGTCAGTGAAGAGCAGATTACGGTCCTTATCGCCACTTTCTATGGGCGCGTTCGGCGGGACGCGACTCTGAGCCCCGTCTTCGAACGGGTTGTGGGCGATGCGTGGGAGCCGCACCTCGAAAAGATGTGCGCCTTCTGGTCATCACTGATCCTGGCTACCGGCCGCTACAAGGGCAATCCCATGATGGCGCACCTCAAGTTACTGCCGCGCATTGGAGCTCATCACTTTGAGCGCTGGCTGGATTTGTGGCGGCAGACCACGGCTGAACTATTTCCACAGCATGTGGCAGCCAACTTCGTGTGGCGTGCCGAAAACATGGCGGAACGTGTGCTTGCGGTGATCGACCAGCATCACGCCCATTTCGCGAATCGGCAAAATTGATTCCGGGGTGATTCCGCCAGGGCTGGACGAAACGGCGCGGGCCCGAATATTGCGGAACCGCACGATATTACGGAACCGCCCAATGAATTCTCCGTATAAGCACTTAGAGCCATGAAAATCCTGGTAGCGGGAGCTTCCGGTGCGATGGGGCGGGCACTGATTCCGCTGCTGGCGCGCGCCGGTCATGATGTGGTGGGGATGGTGCAGCGTCCGCGCAGTGTGGAGGTGGTGCACTCCCTTGGGGCGGAGCCCCGGACGGCCGATGCGCTGGACGCCACGGCGGTGCTCAGCTGTTTTCGCGAGGTGCGGCCGCAGGTGGTGATTCATCAGCTCACCGCGATTCCCGCCGCGCTGGACATGCGGCATTTCGATCGAGACTTCGCCCTGACGAACCTGTTGCGAACGGAGGGGACGCGCCATCTGCTGGCTGCCGCGGTGGATGTGGGCGCCACGCATTTCATCGCGCAGAGTTTTGCCGGCTGGACGTATGGGCGCAAGGGCAACGGCAAGAGCAAGTTCAAGACCGAGGAAGATGCGCTGGACCCCGACCCGCCCAAGCGGCTGCGGACGACGCTCGACGCATTGAAATCGCTGGAACGGGCGGTGCTGTCGGAGTCGCGCGTCACGGGTACGGTTCTGCGCTACGGCTGGTTCTATGGACCGCATACTTCGATCGCGAAGGATGGTTCCACCGTGCAGGCGGTGCGGCGGAGAAAGCTGCCGCTGGTTGGCGACGGCGAAGGCGTGTGGTCGTTCGTACACATCGACGATGCGGCGAGTGCGACGGCTGCCGCAGTCGAGTCAGGCAGTAGCGGCATTTACAACGTGGTCGATGACGAACCGGCCCCGGTCTCGGAGTGGCTGTCGTTCCTTGCGCATTGTGCACACGCGCAGCCGCCTCGCCGTGTTCCCGCCTGGATGGCGCGACTGCTGATCGGCGAGCACTTGGTCACCGTGATGAACGAGATACGCGGCGTATCGAATGCAAAGATCAAGCGCGAGCTGGGCTGGACTCCTCAGTGGCCGAGCTGGCGAGAGGGCTTCCGGGAGGTTAGCAAGAGCGCGTCCCTGCCGGTCCGGGAAACTTTCGGGACGCAATCACGATTCGATTATCGGCCGTAAGTCGTAACTTCCTCCAAGCGCACCGAAACACAACCGAATCTCGACTTGCGGTAACGCGGAGCCGATTGGTCTTCAGCCTGTGTATTCCTCTTCCTTCGTCTGCGCGATAGCGATCGAATGGCTGCTTTGATAGGCGAGAACGTGGCCGAGAGCTACGGCGCCGACGCAGAGCAGGATGGAGAGGGCTGTGTTCAACAATGCCCTGCCCCACGCGCCAGTGCGCAGCAGATCGTATGTCTCCAGGCTGAAAGACGAGAAGGTGGTAAAGCCGCCGCAAAGGCCGATCATGACGAAGATACGGATGGATTCCGGCGCCTGGAAGCGGCTACCGGTCACAGTCAGTGTGCCGAAAAAGCCGATGACGAAGGAGCCGACGACATTGATAAGAATGGTGGACCAAGGGAAGTTAGTGTGCTGGTCAAGCACCATGCGGCCGAGCGCGTAACGCAGGCATCCACCGATGGCGCTGCCGAGAGCTACCCAGAGATATAGGTTCATTTCCTGCCTCACACATGTCACCGCAGCAGACCGCATCCGGATGCGGCGGTTGGGATTGGCAGGAGTTATCAGCCGGTTGGCAGTCTTGAGGAATGAACCCCTCGGGGAAACTCCATTCCCCTTTTGCGATTGAGTTTAGAACAATCAATCGCATCCTGCGGGGGAGAACGCGACTCCTTAGAGCGTAGTTGGGTCTGCACCATGTGGTGTTGTTGCTGTAGGGTGCTGAACAGCCGGCATTCGGTCTTGTGCCGGATGATTTTTCTTTCACGCAACGGGAAGCATGTGTACGCGAGGTAAATCGAATGAATCGGACTTTTTCTTTTTCTGCCGCCCTGGTGTTTTCTCTCGGATTAGGTGGCCTGGCACTGCCTGCCTTCTCTCCCCTGCTGGCCCAGGACGCTGTCAGCAGGCCATCGACGATCGTGACCGTGGAACCGAAGGGCAGTAGCGAACTCTCCGCGCCAGTTCCGGCGACTGCCGTGAAGGTCAAGGTGAACAACAAGACTGCGGAGGTAGCGGACTGGACCTTCTACGGCGCGAATGCCACCCATCCGAATCTTCAACTGGTGTTGCTGATCGACGATGGTGCGCGCTCCAGCCTGGGGCTGCACCTGCAGGAGCTGCAGAAATTCATCAGCCAGCAACCGCCGACCACCGAAATGGCCGTCTCTTATATGCGGAACGGAACCGCCCCACTGATAGCTCCGTTCACGACGGACCACGCAAAGACGGCGCAGACGCTTCGACTGCCGATCTCCTCGCCGGGAGCGAACGGGAGCCCGTATTTCTCGCTGAGCGATTTGATCAAGAGGTGGCCTGCGCATGCTCCGGAGGAGCGGCGCGAGGTGGTGATGATCACCGACGGCATTGACCGGTATAACGGGCTACGCTACGACCCATCGAATCCGTACCTCGGCGCGACCGTCCGGGATGCAATCCGAAATCAGGTGGTGGTGTACGCGATTTACTATCACAACGCCGGCTTTGCCGACCGCACCGGGGCGGGCATCAACAGCGGACAGAATTATCTGACCCAATTGTGCGCGACGGTGGGAGGAGATTTCTTCTACCAGGGCTTTGGCAATCCAGTGGATTTCACGCCCTATCTGGACCAGATCAACCGCAAGCTGGGCAATCAATACGAACTGCGGGTGCAACCGCCTGCAGGCGCGAAGAACATCGTGAACCTGAAAGTACAGGTCTCCGCTCCGAACACCAGGACGCAGGCAGCCCAGCAGATCTTTGTGGGATCGGGCAGCAGCCAATAAGCCAGCAGGTGGCTGTCGGCGGGAACTGGCCAGTTCGTAGATGTCGACGTATCCCGCCTGACCCGGTTTCTGCACTATTTGTGGTGCAATATGCAGTCGATGCAACCGACCCTCTTTACAATAGGAAGGGTGCATCCGTACTGCCGAGCCTCTGACCTGACAGGAGAAGAATGTCTTTGAAGCACAGTGTGGGAGCCTGGCTGATGCCGGGAGTGCTCCTGGCGGCAGCCTCCGTCGGCCTGCATGCGCAGACCCCCACGGCGCCGTTTGATCTGAATGGGCCGCGCATCGACATGCGTGTGACCCGTGGGGGGAAGACACTGCCTATCGCCAATGTGCCGAACCTGCAGCCGGGCGACAAGGTGTGGGTGCATCCCGACCTGCCGGCCTCGCAGTCGGCGCACTACCTGCTGGTGGTGGCATTCCTGCGCGGCGCGACGAATCCGCCGCCCGAAAACTGGTTTCTGAAGCAAGAGACGTGGCAGAAGAAGGTATCGAGCGAAGGGATTCACTTTACGGTCCCGGCAGACGCGCAGCAGACACTTTTGTTCCTGGCGCCGGAGACCGGCGGTGACTTCAAGACGCTGCGCAATGCCGTGGCGGACGTCCCGGTTCGTTCGTCCGGGCATCGCAGGATCTGAACCAGGCAAGTCTGGACCGGGGGCGGGTGCAGACCTATCTCAACAGCGTGCGCGAGACCTCCGAGACAGATCCGCACGCGCTGGAGGCTACGTCGAAGCTGCTGGCGCGCAGCCTGACTTTGAAGGTAAAAGACGAGTGCTTCGAACGGCCGTCCGTTGAACAGGAACAGTGCCTGACGCAGAACAGCGAAGCGCTGGTCATGAACGATGGGCACGAGTCGATGGTGTCGGCGCTGACCAGCGGGCCGGGCAGCGACCTGGCACAGCAGCTTTCTTATTCGCCTACGGCGGGAGCCGGCTACTACAGCGCCTATGTAGGTGCGGTGATCGATATGGCCAAGCTGCTGGAGGGCCTGCGCACGGCGGAGTATCAGTACATTCCGGCGCTGACCTTTCCCAAGGGCGACGCGCTGGAACTGAAGCTGAACAATCCGCCGTCGTTCCACAATCCGAAGTCGGTGATTGTGGTGGCGCTGCCCGCGGTGGAAACAGCGCAACTGCCGCCGCTGCATGCCATCGATGCCAAGGAAGTGAGCTGCCTGCAGGGACCGGGTGTGGTTCTGCCGGTGGAAGGCGCCCCGCTGGTGTACTCGACCAGCCTGGCCCACAGCCTGGCATTGCACGTGGAAGGCAAGTCGGGCAAATCGATCGATCTGCCGGTGCGCGCGGTGGCGGCAAAGGGCGGCCTGGTGGTGGACGCCTCGGCAGTCTCTGACGCGAAGCTGGATCCGCACGTGGTGGGAAAGATCGTGGGCATGTGGGGCTTTGACCGGCTGGACGGACCGTCGTTCAACCTGAATGTGCCGCACCCGACCACCTGGAGGCTGGACAAGGCGGACGCGAACTCGCTGGTGGTGGGCCGCGATCCATCGCCCATTTTGAATGGGATCTGGGCATCCACAAATCGGTGGGGCTCAACCCGGCAAGCGCCGGCGCTGGTGTTCGTGCGCTCGCCGTCGCATTTCCGCGGTTCCTATGCGCCTATTGCGGCGCGCATCTTCCTGGCCGACACGCCCGGGCCCACCGGCGTGAATATGCGGCGCATCCCCTTCACCAAGGTGACGCGGCCGCTTCTATCCGCTGGATCTGGTGAACGATTAAGCGGCTGCCGGCGCGGCGCGCTTTCTGCGGCGGCATGGCTTTGCGGAATTCCTTGAGCAGCTGGCGCAGGCCCGGCTCGCGACACCTTGGCGGCGGCCTGGTCCGGCGGCAGCCACGCCAGTGTCGCGCGCGCCTTTTTCCGGCCAGTCATCCAGCTGCTTGGTGACCGCCAGAGCAAACACATCCACGCTGCAGGGCACGCCGCCGCCGTCCTTCCTTTCCTTCAGATAGTGATAGCTGCCGATCGGCTTGGCGCTGACCTTGCCGATGACGCCGGCTTCCTCGAAGGCCTCGCGGGCGGCATTTTCGGCCGGCGTCAGGTCGGCTTCCGGCCAGCCCTTGGGAATGATCCAGCGCTTGGAGTTGAGGGAGGTGATCAGCAGCACTTCCAGCCCATGCCGGCGGCGACAGCGCCAGCACAAGGCTGCCACCTGCTTGCCATGCTCGCGAAAAAGAGGCTCGCCCATAAGCCCCGCCCCCGCTGATTCGCCGCAGCCATCCTACATTCATCCGTCTACGGCCCAAATCGGATCCGTGCCGTGAAACAGAAAGGGCGCGGGTGGTTCCGGCGCCGTTAACTATCTTGCGCTGTGTCGAGCCGCTTCGCTTATGTCAGGCCGGCGGCGGCCAGCAGATAGAACACCGCGCCGATCAGGCCGGCGGCGGGCATGGTGACGATCCAGGCCACGACAATGTCCTTGGCCACGTTCCAGCGCACCGCCGAGACGCGCCGCGCCGCGCCCACCCCGACAATGGCGCCGGTGATGGTGTGGGTGGTGGAGACCGGAATGCCCAGGTAGGTGGCGGCGAACAGGGTGATCGCGCCGGCGGTCTCGGCGCAGACGCCCTGCATCGGGCGTCAGATGGGTGATGCGCGAGCCCATGGTGCGCACGATGCGCCAGCCGCCGAACAGCGTGCCCAGCGCCATCGCCGCCTGGCAGGCCAGCACCACCCAGAAGGGCACATGGAATCTGCCGCTTTCCATGCCGTGCGCGAACAGCAGCGCGGCGATGATGCCCATGGTCTTCTGGGCGTCATTGCCGCCATGGCCCAGGCTGTAGGCGCTGGCGGAGAGGAACTGCACATGCCGGAAGATCTTGTCGACCCAGAAGGGCGGCGGCCTTCACGAAGGCCCAGGACACCAGCAGGACCAGGAGCAGCGCCAGAGCAAAGCCGGTGGCCGGCGACACCACGATGGCGGCGGCGGTCTTGCCCAGGCCCGGCCAGACGATCGCGTTCCAGCCGCCCTTGCACAGGCCCGCGCCCACCAGCCCGCCGATCAGGGCATGGGAGGAGGAGGAGGGGATGCCCGCCAGCCAGGTCACCACGTTCCAGACGATGGCGCCCATCAGCGCGCCGAAGATCACCTGGTCATTGATGATGCTGGGCGAGACGATGCCCGTGCCGATGGTGGCGGCGACATGCAGGCCGAACACCAGCAAAGGCGATGAAGTTGAAGAACGCCGCCCAGGCCACGGCATAGCGCGGCGACAGAACGCGGGTGGAGACGATGGTGGCGATGGAATTGGCCGCGTCATGCAGCCCGTTGAGGAAGTCGAAGACCAGGGCGACGGCGATCAGGATCAGAGATCAGCAGCATCGCCTAGACCTGCTCGATGACGATGCCGCTGATGCGGTTGGCGACGTCCTCGAAACGGTCCACCACCTTTTCCAGGTGGTCATAGATCTCGTTGCCGACGATGAAGGCCATGGCGTCGCCGCCCTTGTGCTTGTGATACAGCGCCTTGATGCCCTGGTCGTTGAGCTCGTCGGCCTGTTCTTCCAGCCGGGTGATCTCCTCGGCGATGGCGTTGATGCGCGCCTGGCTTCTCGCGCATGGCGCACAAGCAGGCCCACCGCCTCCACCGTCAGCTCGGCGCAGCGCAGGATGATGTCGGCCATCTGGCGCATCTGCAGCTCGAATTCGTCACCTCGAACAGGGTGATGGCCTTGGCGGTCTTCTGCATCTGGTCGATGGCGTCGTCGAGCTGGCCGATCAGGTCCTTGATGTCGCCGCGGTCGAACGGGGTGATGAAGCGTGCGGCGCACGCCCAGCAGCACATCGCGGGCGATCGCGTCGGCCTGGTTCTCATGGGCCACGATGCGGCGGCAGGCCTCGGCCACGCCGGCGCCGCCTTCCAGCAGGTCGCGCAGCGCGATGGCGCCCTCCACCAGGGTGCGGGCATGGGCGTTGAAAAGGGCGAAGAACTTTCTCCTCGCGCGGCATCAAGGCCTGGAAAAAACGCAGCACTGAAGACCCCCGTTTGGCCGCTTGATTGCTATGCCCTGAACGGGGCGTCAAGCGGCCGGCGGCTGCGCCGGAAAAGTCAATGAAAACAAATGATTAGGGGCGGCGCTGGCGCGCCGCCCCTGTCACAATCAATGGCGTCTCAGCGGCTCTCTTGTCAGTTGCCGCCGCCCGCGCCTGCTCCGGCTGGTACCAGTGCAGATTGTCGGGGCGCGGAATGTAGGCCAGGCGCGTGGACGGGCCGTCGCCATACGGCATGGCGCGGTGCCAGCGGCCGGTGGGCGCCTCGACCAGGTCGCCATCGGTGACGGTCACCAGCTTTTCGCCTTCGACCAGGAATTGCTGGGTGCCTTCGATGATCAGCCAGATTTCCGGGAAGTTGGCGTGGAAGTGGCCCCACTCATTGTCGGGCGGCGTCGGCACGCCCTTGGCCGAGCGCAGGATGGTGACATAGTTGTTGTCGTCGCGCAGCCACACGCCGCGCTTCTCGCCGCCCTGCACGATCTGCTTTTCGAAATCGATATAGGGGATGTTGACCTTGCCGTATAGTTGCCATGGCCGCTATAGACCGCCTTGATATATTCCACGCCCTTCACCGGCGTGGGCGTTTCGGTCAGCGGATAGTCGGGCGATTCGCCGGCGGGCCGCATCTCGAAACGCAGCACCGGCTCACTGCCCACCGTCTCCATGCTGTATTGCAGGCGCTTGGGCACCTGGATCAGAAAGTGCTTGGAGGCGATGAACGGCTCCTGGCCCTCGATGGTCACTTTCATCTGGCCGGACTGCACCACCCAGAAGACGCGGTCATCGGCATAGAACTGGGTCTTGGTCTTTTCGCCCGGGCCATGGAAATCCAGGCGCCGATAAGTCGCGGCTGAGGAAGACTTCCTGCTGCCAGCTCTGCTTGCCCTTGTGCGCGGCCAGCACGTCGGCCAGGCGATAGACCAGCTTGTTGGGCGCGATATAGGGCGGCAGCTGCGCGGGCTTGGCGGCCCAGGCGACGACGTTCTTGGAGCCGGCGGCCGGCGCGGTGGCCTGGGCCTGGGTCTGGGCCAGCGCGTCCGATCCGATGGTCAGCGCCAAGCAGCGGCCATCGCGGCCCATTTGATGGAATGCATGTGATCCTCCCAGAACCCTTCTGATGAGGGCGTTTTTCGGCGGTAACACTAGCAGCGGGACGGGGGTGGGCCAGCGGCGCAAGGCCGCGTCAGCCCCTGGCGGGCGGATGGACTTCGGCCGAGAATCTCGTAGGATTTGCGCCGCGCCGCCGGATCGAAGATCTGGGCCGTGACCATCAATTCATCGGGCTGGTGGTGCGGCGATGAAGCTGCCCAATCCTTCGGCAATGGTGCCGGGATCGCCCACGATGGCGCAGCGCAGCACACTGTCCAGCATGTCGGTCAGGCGCGGATCGAGCTGCTCGCGATAGCCGGCCAGCGGCGGCGGCAGCGGCGCGGGATGGCCGGTGCGCAGGTTGATGAAAGCCTGCTGCAGCGAGGTGAACAGAAGCTGCGCTTCTTCATCGGTGTCGGCGGCGAAGACGTTCAGCCCCAGCATCACATACGGCTTGTCCAGATAGGGCGAGGGGCGAAACTGCTGGCGATAAAGCTGGAGCGCCGTG
The DNA here is from genome assembly GCA_963750845.1 of uncultured Acidobacteriaceae bacterium. Classification (GTDB taxonomy): domain Bacteria; phylum Acidobacteriota; class Terriglobia; order Terriglobales; family Acidobacteriaceae; genus KBS-83. The sequence continues at coordinate 3,869 of CAVVSP010000025.1, read as the reverse complement.
TCCAGATCGGCCGGCGCGAAATGCGAGGCGAAGGCATAAGGCAGGCCCAGCGCCGCCGCGAGCTGGGCGCCATAATGGCTGGAGCCCAAAATCCATACCGGCACATTGGTGCCTTCGCCGGGAATGGCGCGCACCAGCTGGTCCGGGCCGGCTGGGCGCGAGATAAGCCAGCAGTTCCTGAACGTCCTGCGGAAAATTGTCGACGCCGCCTTGCAATGTCCGCCGCAACGCCTGCGCGGTGCGCGGATCGGTGCCGGGCGCGCGCCCCAGTCCCAGATCGATGCGGCCGGGAAACAGCGACGCCAAGGTGCCGAACTGTTCGGCGATCACCAGCGGCGCATGGTTGGGCAGCATGATGCCGCCGGCGCCGACGCGGATGGTTTTGGTGCCGGCCGCGACATGGCCGATCGCCACCGCGGTGGCGGCGCTGGCGATGCCGGGCATGTTGTGATGTTCGGCCAGCCAGTAGCGGCGATAGCCCAGCGCTTCGGCATGGCGCGCCAGCTCCAGGCTTTCGCTGCAGCGCCGTGGCGGCATCGAAGCCCTGCTTGATGGGCGAAAGATCCAGGACGGACAGCGCGGTCATGGTTCCAAACTTGGCGCTTTTGGCAATGGTTTCAAGGGCGGCACGGCGGTCACATTTCGGGCCCGATTGGTGTATAGTAGCGGCAGGGGCCAAATGCCCGCGCATACGCGGTCGGCGAAGGATCACTGCAATGAAACGCAGAATTCTCCTGCTCAGCGCAGGCGCGCTGGCTGTTTCGTCATGACCTCGCCCGCCTGGGCGGCCAATTCGGCTGAAGACTTTGTCAGCACCAATATCCAGGCGGGCTTCGACATCCTCAATGATCAGGCCGCCAGTGCCGCACAGCGCCGCGAACGTTTCGCCGCGTTCCTGCTGGGCCTGACCGATGTGCGCCGCGTGGCGCTGTTCATGCTGGGACGCTACGCGCAAGGCGCGTCGCCGGCCGATCTGGATGCCTATGTCGCCGCCTATCAGGATCATGCCGAGGCGCTCTATCAATCCTATTTCGCGCGCTATGCCGGACAGAGTTTGCGCGTGATGTCATCGCGCGAACGCGCGCCCGGCGATTACGTCGTCACCACCAGCATCACGGCGGCAAGGGCGCTGACACCGATGGAAATCGATTTCCGCGTCAAGACCGATGGAGCCAAGGCCGCTGCTGCTGGATATCGGCGTTGCCGGCGTTTGGCTGGCGCCGGCGCAGCGGGCCAGTTCCTTACCGTGCTGGCGCAAAATAACGGCGATATCAAAGCGTTGAGGCGCATCTGCGCACCGCGCAGGCGCGCTGAAACTTTCCGGAACTTTAGTTCCGAAAGTTGCAACTTGAATTTTCGCGCGGACACGAAGTTATGTCCCGCGTTGCTGGGGTGCATACACGCGTGGAGCCGTTTGGTTCCGCGCATAACTGAAAAGTTTGAGCGCCCGCAAGTTCCGAAGTTTCGCCAAGTTCCTTCACTCTGACCCCGCTGGGAGCCACTGTGTCCGATTCTCAATCTGTTTCTGCCTGAAGCCTTCGCCGCGCGGCTTCGCCCGTGCGCTGGTGTTCGGCACCCTGATCGCCGCCGCCGCCTGGATGACGCAAAATCCCGCCACGCATTTCGCACGGCCATGTCCGCGCATCGCCCGATGCTGATCCGCCTGATCGATGCCACCCGACGCGCAGCCGCTTCGGCCTATGACGAAGAATCCGGCATGAGGCCGTCACAGCTGCTGAACCGCTGGGACACGGTCATCACCGAAGCCTCGCAGCGCTTCCATGTGCCCAAGGCCTGGATCCGCGCCGTGATGGCGCATGAAAGCGGCGGCCGCACCATGCTGGGCGAAGACCAGCCGATCGTCTCCCACGCCGGCGCCGTGGGCCTGATGCAGGTCCTGCCCGGCACCTATGTCGAGATGGCCGCGCAGCACCAGCTGGGCGACAATCCCTTCGACGCGCGCGACAACATCATGGCCGGCACCGCCTATTTGCGCTGGCTGCATCAGCGTTATGGCTTTCCCGCGATGTTCGCCGCCTACAATGCCGGTCCCGGCCGGCTGGCAGCAGGGCGGCAAGCTGCCGGCCGAAACCCGCGCCTATGTCGGCAGCATCACCAGAAGCCTGAAGCCGGCGCCATGGCGCGGACCTGGTCAAGCTCACCCGTCCGGACGGCGCGGCGGTGAAGATCGACGTGGCCAAGGTCACCGCTATGCGCCGCCGCCCAGCCGGGCGAATATGCGCGCACCGTCAAGGCCGTGCTCATCCTGGGCAAACACAAGCGCCAGGGCATCCGCGAGGATGTCCAGGTCGCCACCGCCGCCATCCGCAGCCACGGCGGGTTGATCTAGCGTCGCCGCCGCATGGCCGGGTAATATCCGCCTCCTGACTTTCGCGGGGACGGACATGCGCCACACTATCTGATCGGCTTTGCTGCTGGCTCTGGCCCGGCTTTTTCTGCGGCTCCGGCGCGCGCTTACGCCGCTGGCGGCCCGTTCGATGCCCCCAGCACCCTGCCGTACCAGGCGCCGCGCTTCGACATCATCAAGGACAGCGACTACCAGCCGGCCTTTGAGGCGGGCATGAAGCAGCAGCTGGCCGAGATCGCCGCCATCGCCAACAACAAGGACGCGCCCACCTTCGACAACACCATCGTGGCGATGGAGCAGTCGGGCCAGATGCTGGAGCGGGTCAACAACGCCTTCTTCGGCGTGGTGCAGGCCAACACCAATCCCGCCCTGGACAAGGTGCAGACCGTCGAGGCGCCCAAGCTGGCGGCGCATAACGATGCCATCTACCTCAATCCCAAATTGTTCGCCCGGGTGAAGGCGCTGTACGACCAGCGCGCCGCGCCTGAAGCTGGACAGCGAAGCGCTGCAGGTGCTGACGCTCTATTATCGCCAGTTCGTCCATGCCGGCGCCAACCTGTCGGACAAGGACAAGGCGCGGCTGCAGCAGATCAACAAGCAGGATGCCAGCCTGGAAACCGACTTCCAGCAGAAGCTGGTGGCGGGCACCAAGGCCGGCGCGCTGGTGATGACCGACAAGGCGCAACTGGCGGGATTGTCGGACGCGGAAATCGCCAATGCGGCCGCAGGCGGCCAAGGGGCGCGAGCTGACCGGCAAGTATGTCATCCCGCTGCAGAACACCACCCAGCAGCCGCTGCTGACCTCGCTGGCGGATCGCGCCGTGCGCGAAAAGCTGTTCAACGCCAGCTGGACCCGCGCCGAAAAGGGCGACGCCAACGACACCCGCGCCATCATCGCCGAGCTGGCGGTGATCCGCGCCGAGAAAGCCAAGCTGCTGGGTTATCCCAACTATGCGGCCTATGTGCTGTACGACCAGATGGCCCAGACGCCGGCAGGCGGTGGACAAATTCATCAGCCAGCTGGTGCCGGCCACCCGCGCCAAGGCGGCGGAAGAAGCAAAACTGATCCAGGCCGCCATCGACAAGGACGGGAAGCATTTCGATCTCAAGCCCTGGGACTGGCAGCGTTATGCCGAAAAGGTCCGCAAGGACGCTACGATCTGGATGAAGACGCACTCAAGCCCTATTTCGAACTGCACAAGGTGCTGGAGGACGGCGTCTTCTATGCCGCCACCCAGCTCTAGGCATCACCTTCAAGAAGCGCACCGACATCCCGGTCTATCAGCCCGATGTGATGGTCTATGAAGTGTTCGACCAGGACGGCTCCAAACTGGGGCTGATGTATTTCGACTATTTCAAGCGCGACAACAAATCCGGCGGCGCCTGGATGAGCAATTTCGTCGGCCAGTCAAAAATGCTGGGCACCGGCCGGTGATCTACAATGTCGCCAACTTCACCAAGCCGGCGCCGGGCCAGCCCGCACTGATCAGCTTCGATGATG